>NZ_LACC01000026.1 GCF_000967965.1 Pseudomonas fluorescens | reverse complement strand
AGCGAGGGCATGCCGAGCCACAGCGAGGCACCGAATGTCAGGGGCAAGAGCCCTTGGTTACTTGGGGCTCTTCCAAGTGACCCGCCGTAAGGGCGGAACCCTAAGTGGCCGTTACCGCAGCAATGGATATGTACACCGACCAGAAAACAGCCGAAGAAGGGGATTCTCCAAAACAGCTAGCGAATAAAGTGAATCTTCCCGCTGTCATCATTGCCCATGTAAATGCCATACACCCCGGCCTGACGCTCCTCGATATAGCGCTCAAGAATCTGCCGGATCGCCGGGTAGTAGATGCTGTCCCAGGGAATATCCTCAGGCGCGAAGAACTTGTAGTCGAGGGTCTCCGGCCCGTACTGCCCGGTGATCTCCAGCGCGATGGCGCGGAAGATGATGTACACCTCGCTGATCTGCGGCACGCTGAAGATCGAATAGGGCGAGACGATTTCCGCACGCACGCCGCTTTCTTCCCAGACCTCGCGCAAGGCCGCCTGCTCGGTGGTCTCGCCGCTTTCCATGAAGCCCGCCGGCAGGGTCCAGGTGCCCGGACGCGGCGGAATCGCGCGTTGGCACAGCAGGTACTTGCCGTCCTGCTCGATGATGCAGCCGGCAATGATCTTCGGATTGATGTAGTGGATGTAGCCGCAACCGCGGCACATCAGGCGCTCGTGCGTATCGCCCGGCGGCACCTGCTGACCGAGATCAGCGCTACCGCACTTGGGGCAAAAGCTCGGGCTGAACATTTCAGCGACCTATGCGCGGTTCTTTCAGCGCGATGGGCTGGGTGATCGCCGGGATGTCGCCGGTTTCTTCCTGCTTGCGCTTGAGGTAGTCCAGGGCCACGGCAGCGGCCGCACGCACGTGGTCGACGCAAGCCTGGTGGGCGGCCAGCGGATCGCCGCCCTTGATCGCCTCGACCATGCGCTCCATTTCCTGGTTGCTCGCGCCGCGACGGTTTTCCTGGGACACCGAGGTCGCGCGCAGGTAGCTGATGCGTGCCTGCAGCTGGCGCAGCTGAGTGGCCGCGACATGGTTGCCCGAGCCTTCGAGCAGCACGTCGTAGAAACCCTGCACCGAGTCGATGACCTGTTGCAGCTCGCCGTCTTTCAGCGCCTTGCGGTTTTCTTCGAGGGCTTTTTCCAGGGCCTTGATGTCCTTGGCCTTGGCGCGCAGGGTGAACAGTTGCACGATCAGCCCTTCGAGTACGCAGCGCAGCTCGTAGATGTCCACGGCATCGGCCAGGGTGATGATCGCGACACGCGGGCCCTTGGCGTCGGCGAATTCCACCAGGCCTTCGGATTCGAGGTGACGCAAGGCTTCGCGCACGGAGGTACGGCTGACGCCCAGGCGATCGCACAGATCGCGTTCGACCAGACGGTCTCCCGGCAGGAGCTGGAAGTTCATGATGGCGCTTCGCAGTTTATCCAGCACGATTTCGCGCAGGGTAACGGGGTTGCGATTGACCTTGAAGCTGTCGTCGAGTGGCAGGCGTTTCATGGGGTCCGCTCTGATTGTGGCTGTCCATGCAAAAAGAACACTTCGATTACGGGAATCCATGTGCTCGGTCGGATCAAACAGCCAAGGGTTAACTGGAGGCCTCGGCATCGGCTTCGGCGAAGGCTTCACGGGCGAGCCGGAAACTGTCTACGGCAGCGGGGACACCGCAATAAATGCCGACCTGAAGCAATATTTCGCGTATTTGCTCACGACTCAGGCCGTTACGCAAGGCGCCGCGCACATGCAGCTTGAGTTCATGGGGCCGGTTGAGGGCCGAGATCATCGCCAGGTTGATCATGCTGCGCTCCTTGAGCGATAAACCCTCACGACCCCAGACATGACCCCAACAATATTCGGTGACCATTTCCTGCAAGGGTCGGGTGAAGTCGTCGGCGTTTTCGATGGAACGGTTGACGTAGGCCTCGCCCAGCACCTGGGTGCGGATCTTCAGGCCTTTTTCGTATTTTTCGTTGTTCATTTGCGTAGCTCCCGTGGGCTCAGAGGCCGCCCATCAAGGTGTATTTGAGTTCCAGGTAGTCCTCGATGCCGTACTTCGACCCTTCACGGCCCAGCCCCGAGGATTTGATACCGCCAAACGGCGCGACTTCGGTGGAAATCAGCCCTTCGTTGATCCCGACCATGCCGTATTCCAGTGCCTCGCTCATGCGCCAGGCGCGGCCCAGGTCGCGGGTGTAGCAGTAGGCGGCCAGGCCGAATTCGGTGTCGTTGGCCATCTCGACGGCCTGGGCCTCGGTGTCGAAACGGAACACCGCTGCCAGCGGGCCGAAGGTTTCTTCTTGGGCGACTTTCATTTGCGTGGTAACGCCCGCCAAAACGGTTGGCTGGAAGAAGCCGTTGCCCAATGCATGGCGTTCGCCGCCGCACAGCAATTGTGCGCCGTTTGCCAGGGCATCTTGCACATGGTCTTCCACCTTGGCCACGGCACGCTCGTTGATCAGCGGCCCTTGGGTGACGCCATCATCGAAACCGCTGCCGACCTTGAGTTGCGAAACCCGCTCGGCCAGGCGTGCGACAAAGGCGTCGTGGATGCCGTCCTGCACCAGGAAGCGATTGACGCAGACGCAGGTCTGCCCGGCGTTGCGGAATTTTGCGATCAGCGCGCCGTCTACCGCGCGCTCCAGATCGGCATCGTCGAAGACAATGAACGGCGCGTTGCCGCCCAGTTCCAGCGAGACTTTTTTCAGGGTCGGCGCGCACTGGGCCATCAGCAATTTTCCGATCCCGGTGGAGCCGGTGAACGACAGTTTGCGCACGAGTGGGCTTGAAGTCAGCTCACCACCGATGGCAATGGCATCGCCAGTGATCACGTTGAAAATGCCCGCTGGAATGCCAGCCTGTTCCGCCAGTGCGGCCATGGCCAGTGCCGAGAACGGCGTTTCCGGGGCCGGTTTGACGATGCACGGGCAACCGGCCGCCAGCGCGGGGCCGGCCTTGCGGGTGATCATCGCCGCCGGGAAGTTCCACGGCGTGATGGCCGCGACGACACCAATCGGCTCCTTGCTGACGACGATGCGCGCGTCGCCCTTGTGGCTGGGAATGGTGTCGCCGTAGATGCGCTTGGCCTCTTCGGCGAACCACTCGATGAAGCTCGCGGCATAGAGGATTTCGCCCTTGGCTTCAGCCAGTGGCTTGCCTTGTTCGAGGGTGAGGATGTTTGCCAGGGCGTCGGCGTTTTCCAGCATCAAGGCATGCCAGCGCTTGAGCGTATTGCTGCGTTCCTTGGCGGTCAGTGCGCGCCAGGCCGGCCAGGCCTTGTTGGCGGCCTCGATAGCCAGGCGTGCGTGTTCGGCGCCGAGGTTCGGTACCCGGCCGATGAGTTCACCGGTGGCCGGGTTGAAGATGTCCTGACAGGCGCCATCCGGCGCGTCCAGCCATTGGCCATTGATGTAGGCCTGCTGGCGGAACAGTAACGAGGCTGCTGGGCTCATGCCGGCTCCTGAGTAAAGTGGTGGACCCTGTGGGATTGTGTTCAACCATCAGGCCAAAGTGGGCAACGGCCCCAGCTTGCCTTTGTGGTAGATCATCGGCGTGACCGGTTGCGCGGGCAGGATCAGGTTCTTCACCGCGCCGACGATGATCGCGTGATCACCGCCGTCGTATTCGCGCCACAGTTCGCACTCGATGATCGCCGTCGCCTTGGCCAGGATCGGGTTACCCAGTTCGCTCAGGTGCCACTCGATGCCTTTGGCCTTGTCCTTGCCTTTACCGGCGAAGGCATAGGCCTCAGCGGTCTGCTCGGCGGACAGCAAATGAATCGCGAACTGCTTGCTGTCGCGCAGCACCGGGTAGGTGTCGGAGCCGTAGTTGGGGCAGAACAGCACCAGTGCCGGGTCAATCGACAGCGCACTGAAGGCGCTGGCGGTGATGCCGACGATGCCGCCGTCCGGGTCCAGGGTGGTGACCACCGTGACCCCGGACGGGAACGAACTCATGACGTCTTTGTAAATGCCGGGTTCGATCATTTTCCAGGACTCCTAGCGCATCACGAAGGGATCAGGCATCGGCGCCTGGGACAGGTTGATCCACACCGTTTTCAGCTCGGTGTAGGCCAGCACCGAATCGATGCCGCTTTCGCGTCCATAGCCACTGTTCTTGAAGCCGCCGATCGGCGCCATGGCCGAGACGGCGCGGTAGGTGTTGACCCAGATGATCCCCGAACGCACGTCCCGGGCCAGGCGATGGGCACGGCCCAAATCTCGGGTCCAGATGCCGGCGGCGAGGCCGAACTGCGAGTCGTTGGCGATCGCCAGGGCTTCGGCTTCGTCCTTGAAACGGATGACCGAAGCCACCGGACCAAAGACTTCTTCCTGCATGATCTTCATCGAGTTGCGGTCGCACTCGAACAGCGTTGGTTCGTAGAACCAGCCTTCACCCAGATTCTCTGGGCGCTTGCCGCCCAAGCGCAGGCGCGCACCTTCGGCAATGGCATCGGCCACCAGACCTTCGACCACGGCCAGTTGCTGCGCGGTGGCCATCGGGCCCATTTCGCTGCTGTCGTCCTGGGGGTTGCCGATGCGGATGCGCTGGGCGCGTTCCACCAGACGGCCGACGAATTCGTCGTAGATCTCGTCCTGCACCAGCAAGCGCGAACCGGAGACGCAGCTCTGCCCGGAGGCGGCGTAGATCCCGGCGATGGCGCCGTTGATCGCGCTGTCGAGGTCGGCGTCGGCGAAGATGATGTTCGGCGATTTACCCCCCAGTTCCAGCGACAGTTTGGCGAAGTTCTCCGCGCTGCTGCGCACCACATGCCGCGCCGTGGCCGCGCCGCCGGTGAAGGCGATCTTGCGGATCAGCGGATGGCGGGTGAGGGCGGCGCCGGTGCTCGGGCCGTAACCGGTGACGACGTTGACCACCCCCGGCGGAATCCCGGCTTCCAGCGCCAGGCGTGCCAGTTCAAGAATGGTCGCCGAAGCGTGTTCCGACGGCTTGATCACGATGGTGTTGCCCGCCGCGAGGGCCGGGGCGAGTTTGATCGCGGTCAGGTACAGCGGGCTGTTCCATGGAATGATCGCGGCAACCACGCCCATGGCTTCGTGCACGGTGTAGGCAAACAGGTCCGGCTTGTCCAGCGGCAGGGTGCCGCCTTCGAGCTTGTCCGCCAGGCCTGCGGTGTAGTGGAAGAACTCCGGCAGATAGCCGACCTGGCCACGGGTTTCGCGGATCAGCTTGCCGTTGTCGCGGCTTTCCAGCTGCGCCAGTTGTTCTTTGTTCTCGGCGATCAGGTCGCCCAGGCGTCGCAGCAATTTGCCGCGAGCGGTGGCGGTCAAACCGCGCCATGCCGGGCTGTCGAAAGCGGTTTGCGCGGCTTGTACCGCGCGCTCGACATCGGCTTCGTCGGCATCGGGCAGTTCGGCCCAAGGCTCGGCCAGCGCCGGATTGAGGCTTTCGAAGGTCTTGCCGGACAGGGCATCGACCCATTCACCGCCGATGCACATCTGGAAGCGTGCGAGTGTCATGCAACGATCCCCTTGATCTGGTTTTGTTGGGAGTGCGCGGTCTGCAGAAACTCCAGCAACAGCTGGTTGACCAGGCGCGGCGACTCTACGGGCATCATATGCCGTTGCTCGGCGAGCACGGCAACGGTCGCACCGGGAATGCGTTCGGCCAGTTGCTTGGCCATTTCCGGGGTCGAACCGGGGTCCAGCTCGCCGGTGGCGATCAGCGTCGGCACCTGGATACTGGCCAGGTCGTCGGCGCGGTACATGTCCTGGGTGGCGAACAGTTCATAAGTGGTCAGGTAACCCTGCGGGTCATTGCCGGCCAGGGTCTGGCGAATCGCGGCGATCTGCGCCGGGTTCGCGGCCTGGTATTCGCGGCTGAACCAGCGCGACAGCGCCGCTTCGGCATTGACGTCCGGCCCGTGTTCGGCAGCCTGGCTGGTGCGGGCGATGACCCCGGCACGCTGTTCGGCGCTGCGGTTGAACACGCTGTTGAGCACCACCAGGCCCTCCAGGCGTTGCGGGTAGTGCAAGGCAAACGCCCGCGCCACCAGCCCGCCCATGGAAAAACCGATCACCGTTGCCTTGGGCAATTGCAGGTGGTCGAGCAGCTCCAGCAACTGGTCGGCATAGCCGAGCAGCGGCGTGCCGATCGAAGGGCGCGGGCTAGCGCCATGGCCGAGCATGTCGTAGGCGACGACGCGGTACTTCGTGGCCAGGCCAACGATCTGGCCGCCCCACATTTCTTTGTTCAGGCCCACGCCGTGGATCAAGACCACGGGCTGGCCTTGGCCGGTCGCCAGGTAACTGGTGCCAGCCGGGGTGAGTTCAGCGGTGAGCCGAATCATGGAGCACTCCTACAGCCTTTTTTGTTGTCGTTTTGCTGGCCGGTTACTGGGCTTTTTCGGCAGCCAGTTCTTCCAGGTCGATGTAGCGGTTGCCGATGCGCGGGTGCAGGCGGCCACCGTCGGCGCAACCCAGGACCACGACGATTTCGTCGGCACGCGGTGCGTCTTCGATCTGCATTTCCAGGGTGATGTAGTGCGAACGCAGGCCTTCGTCGTCCTTGTGCATCATCGGGATCTGGATCGAAGTACCCGGGCCACCGCGCTTGTTTGTGAAGCTCAGGTAGCTCTTGGCCTTGACCGCTTCGCGGTAATGGTTGCCGAAGCGCAGGGTGTGGATCACCGCCGAAGCGTGCTCGATCTCGCCGTCGGCGCCGACCACCGCAGCCTTGCCGTAAGCCTCGATTTTCTCGGCACCGCCAATGATGCCCACGAGGCGCTCGACCATCAGCGCACCGAGGTCGGAGCAGTTGGCGCGGATCTGCGGTTTCAGGTCTTCGACGAAACCGTTGCCCAGCCAGGGGTTCTTCATCACCACGGCCAGACCGACCATGGTCACGGGCTTATCGGTGGCTTTGCCGCCTTCAATAAAGGTTTCTTCGACATAGCTGACGATCTTGCGGATTTCGAAACTCATGAGCTGCTCCGTAGAGGTTTTGGGTGTCTGTGCGTCTGATGGTATACCATAATACCGGAAGCACAAGTCCCCGAATGGAGTTTCTGGCTGGATGGCATGCAAAAATGTGCGCCACGGGCAGCAGCGGACAAACGGCAGGCACGGGTTTATGCCGGGCGCAGGCCCGGCATGGGGGAGAAGAGAAGGGTAAGGAAGGGGATCAGCGGTGAAGCTGCGTCAAGCTGATGCCGTGCGCGAAAAATCCGCGATATACATGATGTGAGATAAATAGCTTCACGTTCTTTTGCGCCAGTTGCAACAGAATATCAAAACAGGCCGACGTGTTCGGCCTGTAGCTCCAAACTGAATATCAGTTGCCTTCGATTTTTTTGCATCTCCCTGGATTGTCGTAGATCAGCACTCATCCCCGCAGCAGAGCGGCCCGACCATAACTCACATTGAAAGCCCGCTTAATGCAGCTGCTTTCAGGTATTCAGTTGGTTGCTTTGGTTCGGGTGCGTCAGTGCTGAATGGGCAGCGCTATGCAGCCTAGGGATCAAGGGGGCGGCACGTATGAATGGGCATGAATGCCTATCTCAAAGATGTGCTGATTCGGCTACCGACATATCGGGCGAGCGAGATTGGACAACTGTTGCCGCATCGGTGGATGCCGACCTGACTTATAAGGTTCAGGGGCTATGCATAATGGGAAATGACCAGCGCGGCGAACAACACGATGTGAATGCCCAACAGGCTCACCAGTAACCGCCTCATCCGCGACGGGAAGCGTTTCACTTCATTGAAGTCAATCAACCCCCTGCGCACGAAGACTTTCGGTATGGCCAACACCATAGAGATCAACCCAGTGCGCATGACCTTGCCCAGCAAACCTGCATGCTGGAATGCATTTTTATTGCCGGTCACGAAGGTGCAGTTCGTCAGCAATGACTCAAAGCGCTCGGTGTACTTATGCGCAACGTAACACTGCACGACGATGGCCAACACCATAGGGACGATGATCAGCAGCGCAACCAGTCCAGGGTCGACTTCATTCACTCCGATACCTCACGATACAAAAAGTCACCCAGCACCTCGCCTCTGTCGCTACCGATGTCACCGCCGATCTTACCGCCCACCGCACCGCCTACCACAGCACAAGCCAGTGCTCCTGGGCCGCCTGTACTAACCCCCAGAACGACTGCACAAACAGCAGTCCCTGCCATACCGCCCAGATACCCGCCGGCGCTGCCGCCCGCCAGGCTACCCATCAATGTCGAGCTTTCGACATATCTGGCGCGGCGGCATTGGTCCTCTCGGCCCATCGTGCAGGCTTTATGAATCGACAAACCTGTGGATGCCACATCCAGCGCAGTACCGATATACGTGCCTTTCTTGACCAGATTCGACGCTTTGGCAACGCCAGACACTTTGTCGGCATAGCCGGCGATCTCGCCTGTATGGAGGTAGCTATGGGTCGAAATGCCCAATGCCTGCTTGATCTTTCCCAGGTTACGTAACCCTGAGCCGTACGCGGCAATGTTCCCCAACTGTTTTTCGAGCTTCATGAACAAAGTGGTGCGCTTGGCGTAAAACGCGTCGCGGGCACTGAGGGTGCCAGAGCCGAGGTAATCGCGGTGTAGTTTCTCGATCTCCTCAAGTGTGGCCTTGATATTTTCCAGATGCTTGCTCCATCCCTCGCTGGCGGCACCAGCTCCCATTGAAGCGTTGGCCAGCACGCTCTGCAGCAAGTCGAAGTGTTCCAGAAAAAAATCGTCCGCCTCCACCCCGCTAGTCAGCAGCCCCGTGTGCACCTGAGCCGCCTTGGCCATCAGGAACGCTTCGTGGCTGGTGCAAGATGGCGTATCGGAGTCGCCCACAATAACCAACTCCCCGGCCATGACCACGCTGTTGGCAATATGCACATTCAAGACATCGAACTTGCCTTTGGCGTACCCCGACACCGGTGTACTAGCTTTCAACGACTGGTACGACTGGGTTCTTGGGTTGATGAAACTGCGTGCTTCAGACATTGCCTTACCTCACGCGTACTTCTTGTTGTTGATCCGATCCCAACCCCCCGCCACATTACCGCCACCACTACCATCGGAACGTTTCTGCCGGGTGTAGATGGTTTTGATACGCCCGTAGTTCAACTGAATGACTTCGATGGGAACGCCCGAACTGGCGTTCTGTGAGTAGTCGGCAATGATCACCTCTTCCAAGACAATTTCGTAGTACTTAAGCTTGTCCGTGCCCGCCCGACAAAGCACGAGCTTCACTTCCTTAAAATGTTGACCCGCACAGCTTGCTTCCAGCAGCTTGCAACTGGCGATGTCGAGAAACTTGGTGAAGGTAAAATTGGTCAGGGTCGTACGCCCTGAGGTTGCACCGCCAGAAGAGCTCGCGGTGGCAGAGGTGCTTTGATTGACGCCGAAGTTGTAGCTCGTGATCTCGATCCAGTTGGGGTACTGCTCATCCAGCGCTTCGCCAGGGATTTCGTCGATTTGTATGAAGGCGTCGAAAGCCATGCTTACCTCTCCTTGGTAATGGTCGGGTTGAAATCTGATGAATGGTTATGACACTTTGTCTCACCAAAATGTTCCCTGACACAAAGGCGCCAGCCGTACCAGATAACGCCGTGGGCGCTCGAGGTTAAGAACTAGCTCTCCGCAGGTTGCTGCGCAGCGGCAAGCGCGTAGCCGCGATTATGAGTTTGATTTAGTCGGCCCTGCTGGCGTAGCGGGCGAGTGAAATTGCGGAACTGATACCACATCTCTGGTATCTGGCTTAGTCACGCAAGGTGAATCAGCCATACGCTTACTATGGAACAGCAAATCACCTGGATCATTGCCGTTATAGGCTTTGTCACCTTGTTAGGGATCTTTTGGAGAATGCAAGGGGGGGCGGACCAATGAACCTTCGAGCCATAGGCATCGTCTTGATTGCAATTTTCAGCTCGTTGTTAGCGTTGGCGAGCATTAGCGATTTCAGTGTCGCGTTAGGCATATTGGGGGCGATTGCAGGATATCTATTCGGTACAACAACGGACCCTAAAAAAACCGTAGTCCCCGCTCAGCAGGTCTAGTGACTGTGATGGTTCGAGTTTCCACCGACATCCAAGACAGTCCCTGTTGCGTTGACGTCGCCATTCACCTACAGGTTGCCGTATAGAGTGACCTGCGGGATATCCAGAGTCGCTGAAGGTTCTTTCACCATCACCGGTTCACCGGCTTCAAACGTGATACTCCGGCTGCACTTCACAAGCAACGCTCCACGCAATCTAGCGTCATCACCCCGGCCGCACGGTTGCCAGCCGCTGCCAGCGTCACGATGCTTCCTCTGACCAAGTTGAGTCGGCCCATGGCGGTACAGGCGCTCGTTTTTCGGTCGCCGCTGGTCGTGGCCTTACTGGCACTGCTGGGCACAGCAACCGTTACATCATTGACAATGGTGTACTAGATCAGTTGTTTGGTGGCCGGTTCCTTGTGCTTGACTTCAACAGCCTTGGGCACTTCCCGGATCTGGTCACGCAGAGTGACGTTGGTCAGATCTCCGAGGACCATGTGCGCTACCGGTACCTTGGTTGGCTTACTCAAGCACCCACGTTGTAATTTTTTCGCATTGAAAAACTTCAGGAACGCGGGTGTTTAAATGTTGTCAGGCTTACTCGATGAAAGCTACAAGACCTTGCGCCGTTGCCTACGGTTACGCCAGAATCCGCCGGCTTGTGCGTCTTGGGGCTGGCCTCTATCGTTTCCCTGCCACTGCCCATCAGTGGTCGGGTTTAGTCGCTCGCGTTAACTCAGTTGTGCATGCATCTGTCTTGCAGGTCTTTCATTACCTGTAATTGATGGTGACTGTACGCAGGGCGCCCTCGGGCGCGCCGGATTGCTGAGTTTCCCGGTCGACTAACCTGCGTACAGTTGCCTCCCTTTCGTTTAGTCGCAAGAGGGGTGGCACACCAACAGGAAACTCAGCATATGTTCAAAGTAACGCCCAACCCGCCGGACACCGATCCGGTATCCCCGTACGAACCCGATTCAAACAAACTCAACGAAGCCGCCAAGCGCGCCCTCGATTTCCACTTCCCCTCGTCCGCCGATATCAAAGCCACGCCGCGTACGGTCAGTACCTTGTTTACCGTCGACCCGCAGGTTGATACCGAAACCTTGGTGGTTTATCTGGTTGAGACGCTGGCCTCGGTGGATGTGATGGTTCACCAGTTGGTGGATCACTTGGACGGTGGATCGCGCAATGCGCTGCTGGGGATTTCCAACAGTGTGATGTTGGCGGAGATTACGGCGAACCGGGTGCTGGATCAGATTGATCCGCCTGCGTAGGTGCAGTTCGTTTGAATGAGTGGGTGCTCACTGTGATGTGCGGTGGTGTCTTTTTTTGGGGGGCTGCTGCGCAGCCCAGCGGGAGCAAGCTCCCTCGCCACAGGTTTCTCGGCGTTTGAACAATCAGGACTTCGCTTCCTTCGTCCCCAGCACATCCCGGATGTTGTCCACCACGCTGCTGTCCTTGATCACATCGTTGAGCCAACCCTCGAGCGGCATGTTGCCCCATTTGATCGCCCGTTCGATCAGGTAGGGGACGGGGCTCTGGGGTTCGGTCTGCTTGAAGAACTGCGCGATGCCCGCCAGCAGGGTGAATGCCTCGTCGCGAGTTTGCGGGGTGGTGCGCAGCGGTGTGACGGGGATGTCTTGCTGGGTCTGGGTCATTGCGGCACCTGCAGGTTGTGCGCCAGCGTTTTCGGCGACGGTCGGGGTGGGCGCGACAGGGGCCGGGTTCAGTTCGATGCCGCGATCCTTGAGCAGCTTCTCGGCCAGTTGCCCGGCGCGGGACAACACGTCGTGGAGCCCGGCAAAACTCGGCGCGTCATTGCCGAATAGCCTGTCGGCGGTGCTCTGCAGTTGCTGGCAGGCATTGAGGCTGGCGGCGATTTCGCTGGCCTTCTGGCGCAGGTGATCGGAGTCGGTCAGCACTACCGAGCGTTGGAATACCTCGGCGTTGATCTTGCCTTCGTCGAGGGCCGTGCGCATGGCCTGGGGGTTCTGCAATGCCAGGTTTTCGACGTGCCGGGATTCGTCATAACGCAGCAGGCCGTACTGTTGACCCTGGGTGATGGGCAGTCCGCCCACCACATCCGCCAGCGAGGTTTTCATCCACGCCAGGCGGGCAGCGCGTTCATCGACCCCGTCCTCGAGGGAAGGGAAGAGGCCGGTCCAGAAATTGTCCAGCAGGCGTTCGGCCAGGGTCAGGCCAAAGGTGATACCGGTGAAATGGTACTTGTGCGCCAAGGCTTCGCTGAGCCAGGCGACGAGCATCAGGTCCTTGCTCTGGCGAGCCAGGCCCTGGGCAGCCAGGGTGAGGGTCAGATCCCAGTCGGATGACTTCAGATCGGTTTGCCAGTCACCCTGGGTCAGGTAATCGGGGTCTGCTCGCCGTGCTTCTTTCACCTGATCGAACAAGGTGGAAAAGCTCAGGTCTTCGCCGCTCCCCTCATTGATGGGCGCGGTCAGTTCGGCCAGCGAAAGGTCGTTGAGAAATTCAGACATGGGAAACTCTGATCAGACTAAAAGAACACCGCGCCCGCCGGGCAGGCACGGTGCCGAAAACGAGCCGCTTGTACGGCCCGTCATTACTACGGTGTTATGCGAAAACCTTGTTCGCGGTGCGATCCCAGCCACCGGTGACGTTACCGCCGCCCTGGCCATCTGCACGGCTCTGCTGGGTGTAGGTGGTCTTGATGCGGGCGAAGTTGAAGCTGATTTCTTCGATCGGCAGATCGCCAACCGCTTTGTCTTCACCGTTCTGGCTGCCGCCAGCGACCGCTTTCACGGACGACACCACGACTTCTTCCAGGTTGATGGTCAGGTAGGTCACCTTGTCGCCACCGGCACGGTTCACGTTCAACTGGATCTTGGCGATGTGCGTGCCTTTGCAGCAGGCTTCGAACAGCTTGGCAGAAGCCTTGTCCACGGCTTTGCGGATGCTGAAGTCGCTCAACGCAACACGCTCCGACGAAGCACCGCCCGAAGAGCTGGCCGTCGCGGAAGTCGCCTGGGTTGCGCCGTACTCGTAGCCCAGCACTTCGATCCAATCCTTGTGTTTGTCGTCCAGAACTTCACCTGGAATGCCGTCGATCTGGATGTATGCGTCAAATGCCATTTCTATTTTCTCCTTACCTTCATTTAAAGGGATGTCACCTGCAAGCAGGTCGCAACCCTTCGTTTTAACCTCTTTGAATCGATCAACAGAGGTGTCTTATGCCGGCCCGGGCCTCTCGTCGAGATGACCCGGATACCGGTATTTCTACACAAGGCGCGCCTGCTCAGTTGAGTGCCCGCACTTCGATTTCTACCCGCCGGTTAGGCTCAAGGCAGCGGATCAGCTGGGCCCTTGGCTGCTGCATATCGCACTTGACCAAGGGCTTGTTGCTGCCTTCGCCGACGGCTTCGACCAGCTCCCCGGGTACGCCTTTGCCCACCAGGTAGGTCTTGATGGTTTGTGCCCGCTGTTTGGAAACCTGCAGGTTGCCTTGCGGGTCTCCGAGTTGATCGGCGTGCCCGGCGATGATGATTTTTCCGATGTTGGGGGTGCTGAGCAGCTTGCCGGCGATCGCGCTGAGCTGGCTTTGGCCTTCAGTCTTCAGGCTTTGGAAGTCCGCACGGGCGAAAGCGAACAGGGTGTCCGACTCCAGCGTGATGGTTTCGATCGAGCGCAACGACTGGGTCAGCAGGCTGTTGATGTAGTTGCGCGAGCTGGAGATCAGGAACGCGTTGTCGAGAATCCGTGGCACGTCCGGCTCGTGAATCTGGTCGCTGTAGAAATTGATCTGGCGGCTGGCGAATTCATAGTCCGAGGCGGCGACACTGGCGTTGCCGACCTGACGGGCAATCGCCGGGTACCAGTAATCCGGGATTTTCGCTTTCAGGAACCCAGGGTCGGCCTTTTCCCGTTGTGCGCGGGACAACATGACGTAGGTGTCCAGCGTCGCCTTGCCGAACTGCGCAATGGACTGCGCCCGATTGTCGTTGGGCAGGGCCTTGGGCTCGACGCTGTCCACGCCGGTCACGGGCATCAGCTCTTTGGCGTTGCGCTGATAGACCTTGAGGGTGGTCAGCAAGTACAACGAGCGGGTCAGGTTGTCGGCCGTGGGCTTGAGCATCACGCTTTCCAGCCGATCGAAATAGCGGCTGCGCACCAGTGGTTCTACCTTGTGCCCTTGATAGAGCCCCAGACGCATGCGCAGCGGCACGCCTTCGTCGTGGTGTTGCGCGTAGTAGTGCGCGGTCCAGAAGCGCAGGCGATCCAGGGTTTGCCAATCGGTGTACTGAGCAGGGACTGAACGGTCGTCGACGCCAGCCTGAGTCAGTTCTGCCGAGAGACTCTGCAAGGTGTTCCTGTTGTTCACATACGACCAGCCCAACAAGCTGCACAGCAGCACCGCAACCAATCCGGCACCGCCGATCCAGGTCGCCCGGCGCCGACGTTCGCGGTGGTTGGTGGTGTACAGCGCCACCAGGTGCTGGTCGGGAATGATGACTTTGCGGAACAGGCTGTTGATGAACAAGGGGCGCGGTTGCGCGTGACCGTTGGCGATCTCCCGATCACCCTCCAGGGAAAAGCGCTCGGTCACCTGCCGTGCGTGTCCACCCAGTTCCGGCTGGTCTGCGTCCAGCGCGCTGGTGAAATAGAAGCCGCGCAGCAGTTCCGCACTTTGATAAGGGTTGGCGCGCAACAGGGCATCGACGAACAGTTGGAGTCGTGGCTTGAGGGCCGCCAGTTCCAGCGGGAAGCGATACACCGCCGAATCCTGCCGGGTGATCTGAATGTCCTGGGTGACCAGCTGCTGGCTCGCCACCTGTTGCCAATAGCTGACCAGCTCGTCCATCGCGATGCCGAAACGCTGGCCCCAGTCGGCTTGCTCATAGCCCTTGTGGGAGAAAGTCTTGCCCATGACTTCGCCGCGTGCGGTTTCATCGAGTTGGCGATAGAAGGGCGCAAAACCCGGCACCAGGTCGCATTTGGTGAACACCAGGTACACCGGCAACCGCACTTCCAGCAGGGCATGGGTTTCCTGGATGCGTTCGCGCAGGCGCTTGGCGATGCGCTCCTGATCTTCGAGCGAGGCTTGCAGGATGTCGTGGATGCTGACGGTGACGATCAGGCCATTGAGCGGCCGGCGCTGGCGATGCTGGCGCAGCAGTTGCAGGAATGCGCGCCATTTGCCGGCCTCTTCCTGGTTGTTCATGTAGCGCCCGGCGGTGTCCAGCAGCACGGCTTCGGAGCTGAAGAACCAGTCGCAGTTGCGGGTGCCACCCAGGCCAGCGACGCGCACACCTTCGCGCTCGGCGTAGGGGAAGTTGAGGCCCGACTGGTAGAGCATGGTGCTTTTGCCTGCCGCAGGCTGACCGACCACCAGGTACCAGGGCAGGGCATACAGCGCATCCTTGGGATTGCTGCCCCGTGGCTTGTTGCTGTGCAAGCGCTCGATGCTCTGCAACAGGCGCTCGCGCAACAGGCTGACTTCTTCGCGATCCGCCGGGCTCGCGTTCAACACCGCCTGATCGGCATCCTCGCGCAGCAGTCCTTCAAGGTTGTGATGCCGCGACACGCCCCGATAGAGCAGCAGCACATAACCGGCGGACAGCACCAGGAATACAGCGATGCCGGTCAGCAGGCTGTTGAGCGAACTGAAATCAAATGCACGCCCGATGCCCCACACCACGAAGATCGTGAGGAAAAAGCACACCCCCAGGATGTAGGGTTGATAGCGCAAGAAGTAGTACTTGATCTTGTTCATACAGGCTTCGAATCCAGGGCATCGACAAAACGGTCGATAACGTCACCCAGAGGGCGGTCGATTTCGGGAAAGGCGTGTGTGCGGTGGTGCTCGTCAAAGGCATCGAAGGACGCCAGCACGTCGTAGCTCTGCGAACGGTCACTGATGCCCGTCAGCACGCGGTAGGCGTCGCTGGTCTGGCGCGATGCAAAACAGATCAGCCGGGGACGCATGAAGTCGTCCGCCAGCAGGCTGATCTGCGGCACGGCGCGTTCCGGTGTCATTTGTGTCAGCCAGGTGACCCACAGATCGGCGGTCGGATTCTTCAGGCCTCTTTCCGCCGGCAAGGGCAGGGCGATGCCGATTGGCGTCGCGTGAGCCAGGTGCCTTCTCAGGGCCTGAAGACGGGTCAGCACGGCATTGGTGACGAACTCCGGGTAGGCGCCTTCGAGGGCGGTACTGATATCGCGCAGGTTGAAGTTCACCAGGAACTTGTCATGCACGCGCCGGAACAACTCGAAGTCCTGGCCTTGCAACGGGCGCAGGGCCTTGATGCGTTCGAACAGCACCGAGGTGCTTTCACCCTGAACGGCCATGTGCAGCAGCGGCCGGATCTGCCCGCTGAACAATTCACCCAGGGTGAACGGATTGACCAGAGGCTCGGCTTCACTGGCCTTGAGGGTCTGGAAAATGAAGAACGGATAGCGCCGTCCACTCGAATCCCTCGAGCTGATCAGCCCACCCAGTAACCAGTTGCCGCTGCGCGCGCGGTAGCTGAAAAAGCACAGCGGCAACCCGTCGAACAGCTCGCGCCAGTCGTCGCGATGCTGCAGGGCGGCCAGCGCCCCTTGCAGCCAGCTATCGAACTCGCAGACGTCGTCACCCGCACCTTGCAGACTGACGAAGTCCGGGCTCGCGGGCACCTTGCCGAAGCAGCCGATCATTGGCCGCAACCCTGCTTCAAGGCTCGGCGGCTCACAGCGCTTGACCTTCTTTGCTGTTGAGCGCGCTCAATGCCTTGACGTTGGCAAGGTCGGTCAACTTGACGCCGCCGTAGTTGCGCACGGCGAGGCTGACCGGGCCACTGCTGGTGTTCCAGCTGAAGCGCTGCTGGATGCCGTCAAGATCGCTGACCCGCGCGCTGTCGTTCATGCGCAGCAGACCCCAGCGGCCCGGGTAGTCGAACACCGTGATGCGCTCGCCGGTCAGGGTGACCACATCCAGGCGTGCGCCCGGCGTGGTGGTCGTGCCCGGCCACGAGAAGCGGCTCCAGCTGGTCTTGCCGTTGCGGTAGTGCTGCACCTGGCCATCGAGGGTGAAGATGATGTCGGTCAGGTTGGCGGAAGGTTCGAGCATGATCTCGAAGCCGTTGTCGCGGTCCGACAGGCTGGCGATCACCTGGCCCAACGAACTGGCCTTGTCGATGCTGTTGACCATGTTCGGGTTGACCAGCGGCGTTGCCTTGCTGTTGCTGCTCATCCCCAGGCCTTCGCCACCGGACAGATTGCCGATTTCGTTGCGCTTGAAGTTCGGCAGCAGCCCGGACTCCGGGTCGACGAAACGCTGTAGATCCTTGACCGAGGCTTCATTGCGGCTACCGGGCGCAATCGGGTAACGGTGCGCCATGACCTGCTCCCAGGGCTTGGCAATCTGCTGCGCCCAGGCCTTGGCAATCTGTTGGCCGGCCGGGTCGCGCAGGGTTTCCCAGGCAAACTGGATCGGCAGGCTGAACAGGCCCTGCAACGAATCGGACAGACCGCCCTGGCTGGTGTCGACGGTGGTCTCGACATAGTTGCGCACGCTGGTCACTTCACTTGGCAACCCTTCGAGGGTTTCGCTGATCAGCTGCTTGCTGCTCTTGCCAACGTCCTGGGAGCGCTGGATGTTGTTCATCCGCACTTTGAGTTTGCGCAAGGCCGCCAGGTAGCGGTCCATGATCGTGCTGTCGGCGCCTTCGGCGTTCTGCACCGCAAACACCCGCGACACTGGCTCGAAGCGTTTGGCCAGGCTGCCGTCGTCGACCGCCGGTAAAGGCGAAATCAACGTACTTGCCGATGAATTCTTTCCATCGAAGATCCCGGTGACGCTGCTCCAGAATCCGTCATCGGGCTTGATGCCCGCTGGCAGGGTTTCGCGGGGGGCAGGGACGTCCCATTGAGTGTTGTCGTTGATCGCCGCCAGGAGGATTTTCACCGGCGAGTTCTGCACGTCGCTGAGCAGCGACAGTTGCTGGGTCGCATTGGCCATGTCGGTGAAATGACGAACGCCGACGCTGTCGATGAAGGTGTACCAGGCTTGTGTGTAGTCGCGCTTGTAGCGCGTCATGAACTCACGGATGAAGTTGGCTTTCTGCACGATGCTGTCGCCGCCTTCGCCGTCGAGCACCCAGTCCGATTCATTTTGCAGGTTGCCCGACACCAGCTTGATCAGCTCGGGCTTGACGAAATGTTCCCAGCCCTGGCGGGTGAAAATCGCCGGGACCGCCTCGGTGCCGTACAGCAACTGACGGCCTGGCATCGGCACCAGGTCGCTCAAGCCCACGGCCGGGAACTGACGGCTGGATTCCAGTTGCAGACGCAGGTATTCACGGTCCACCAGCGAGCTGGAAATCATGAAGGACTTGAGGCTGTTGCGAGTTTCGCTGATCAGCTGCTCGTTACGCGACAAGGTCGGTGCCTGGCCATTCTTGAGCAATTGCACGTAGACCGGTGAGTTGTCCTGAATCACCGCGGTGCTGACAGGATTGTCGGCACTGGCGGTATTGGCCCAGGCCACCGGCAATGCAGCGCCGACGAACTCCGGATCTGGATGGGTGCCGGGTTGCGTGAGCATCAGGTAGAGCTTCAGCGCGTTGTAGGACTCGATGATGGACGCGACTTGGCGCTCATCCAGCCGGCCGAGCATTTCCTCGGACAACGACAGCCCGCCGGTGGTCGCCGACAAATCAGCGGCATCGCTCGCCGTGGCTGGGTTGCGCAGTGCCGTCAGCGCATCCCCCCGTGCCTTGTTGGCGGCACCCTTGGCGGCACCGGTCAGGCGGCTGGCCACATCACCGCCACTGCGCGGCAGGTTGTTCAAGCGCACCGGCAGTTTCTGGCCTTGCGCGCGGGCTTTGACCGGGTCGGCTTTGTTTGGCGCAGGCGCAAAGCTGTTCTGCGCGTCCATGGTCTTGGCGAACTCATTGAAGGCGCGCATCTGCAATTGCAGTTGCAAGGTGACCGGTTCCAGCGCCTGGGTGCGCAGTTGCTGCAAGTAGGCAGTCTGCGCGACGCGGTAGATGTCGTCACCACGATAGAGGCCCGCGCCGAGTTGCAGCGGCACACCTTTGGCACGGTACTTCTCGATGGCCGAGAGTTGATCGCGCAGCAGTTCCAGGCCCTGGCCCGAGGCGAGCAGCCCGGCACGGTCCGGGGACTGTTGCAGTTCGGTCAGTTGCTCGCGCAGTGTGGCCAGCCACTGACGGTTGTTCTGGAACGACAGGGCTTGCCAGCCAATGAACGCAACCCCGGCCAGCACCGCCAGGCCCAGCAGGGCAGGGCTGGCGGAGGTGTTCTTGCCCAGGCGCGACTGATAGAGGGTCAGGTCACGGTCCGGGAAGATCACCCGACGGAACGTATCGGTGATGAAGTAGCTGCGGTCGCTGATTTTCTTGCCGCTGCTTTGCTCCAGTTGCTCATGCTCCGCTTGCAAGGCAAACGACTCGGCCAGGTCGTCTTCATACACCTGGCTCAACTGCTGGTCGGTCTGCAAGGCGCTGGTGAAATACAGCCCGCGCAGCAACAGCGGCGCACCGCTGCGACCGCTCTCGGCGAAGTGCTGGAGAAACTGCTCCAGCACCCCCGACAGCTCGGCGAAATAGTTCGGGAAGTTCAGCAGGGCGCTGTTGGCATCGGCACCCAAGGCAATCATCTGGGCGTCGACGTGACGACGAATATGGCCGTGCAGGTTGGCCAGCTTGGCATCCAGCACCGGGCGCAGGCCCTGGTTGCGGATCTCGGACAAACCGAAGGTCATGCCCAGCGGTTGCTGGCGCTCGTTCAGGTCCAGGCCTTCAAACGCCTGGCTGAAGCCCGGCAGTTGATCGGTCTTGCTCAGCATCAGGTAGATCGGCGGACTGGCGTCCAGGCACTCGTTGTATTCCTCGATGCGCGACACCAGTTGTGCGGCCAGTTCGTTGCGCTCGGCGGCGCTGCACGCCAGCAGTTCCGGCAGGCTCACCACCAACACCAAGCCGTTGACCGCGGCTTTGCTGCGCTGCTTTTTCAGCATCCGCAGGAAGGCGGCGAACTCGCTGGCCGACGGGTCGTCCCGCAGGTAACGGCCGGCCGTGTCGATCATCACGGCCTCGGGGCTGAAATACCAATCGCAATGCTGGGTGCCGCTCTCGGTGTCGTTGGCGCTGCTGGCAATGCTCGCGGACAGGCCGGAGCGGGTCAGCAACGAGGTCTTGCCCGCTGCCGACATGCCGATGACCAGGTACCACGGCAAATCATAAAGCGCCGACGAGCCGCCGCCACCGGCCGAACGATCAGCGCGCAGCATCGCGATGGCGTGCTTGAGGCGTTCGCGCAGCACTTGCTGATCGCGGAATTCACCGGCGGATTTGAGCGAGCGATCGACTTCGATCTGCACCAGGTTTTCAAGGTTGTGCTCGGCGCGGATGCGCTTGTACTGACGCAGCACAATGATCAGCAGATAGAAGGCACTGACGATCGCCATCGCTTCCAGCGCATAACCGCGCAGCCAACTCACGTGCGGGGCCACGAACCAGCAGACCGCCAGGCTCGCCAGCCACAGGACGGGAACGAGGAACCAAAAACTTTTCAACGAACGCAATAATGTCTTCATGTCTTCCTGACTCGATTACCTGACCTGTTTTCAGGCACTGAACAGCTGGCTGATTTGTTCGGACAATGCGGCCAGGTCTTTGGCCAGCAACCAGTCCAGCGTCAGGTAGACACCCGCGCAGACCAGCGCAATCAGCGCCAGGTAGAGCCACAGGGGAACCTCATGGCGCAGCATCTGCGAGACCTGGTCGGGCAACGCCCAGTCAGGCGAGAGGGCCTTGGGCGTCTTGCGAAAACGCGCGATGTCCTGGCCCAGGGTATTGGCCAGGTAGCGCAGCTGGTCCTTTTGCCCGAGGCTGAACTTGCCTTCGAAACCCAGGGCCAGACACAGGTGGTAAACCTCGAGCACATCGAGGTTCTGTTTGACGTCGCCACGCAGCGCATCGATTTTTTCGAAGAAGCCTTCGCCGGCCAGGTGCACGCCGAAATAGCGGAACTGCAGCGGCTGCAATTCAAAGTGCCGACGCAACTCGTTGTCTCCGGAGCGCAACACGCTTTCATCGAGGAACGCACACAGGGCGTACTGGGTGTCCTTCACCTGTTCGACGCTGTAGTTGGCGCCACGGGCATCGCGTTCCAGCGCCTTGAAGAAGGTATCGACGCTCGCCTCGAAGGCGCTGACCGAAGTCACCTGGCGACCCTTGCGCACGATCAGCGCCATGCTGATGAAGTCCTGCACCAGGTCTTTGAGTGTCGGTTTTTCACGGGCGGCCGCAACGGCGCCTTGCAGTACGGCTTCGGTCATTTGAGTACCGCCATCAGTTCAAGCTTGAGGTTGGTGAACGCGCTGGGCGCATAGAAAGAGATGGCCTGGGCACTCATCATTCGTTCGTAGACCCGACCATGGGGCTCGATGGAGAAGTAGTGATTGTCCAGTCGCACCGGAATCGCATTGGGCAGGCGGGTCGAATGATTGAGGGTGACCCCAGGCATGGCGCTGTTGACCACCACTTCGATGTCTTCCGGCGAGCCGACCTTGAACGCCCGAGGCACCAGTTCCAGCAGGCTCGCCCCCGGCATGTCGGCGTGCACGGAGATGTAGAAGTCCGCCTCCGCCAACCGTGGGTCGTGCAACTGCCCTTGCCAGTAGGAGGGTTTGGTCTGGGTCAGGTTGATCACCACACACTGGTTCGGCACCACGTTGTCGAGCAGCACGCGAATCATTTCGTCGAGCTTTACCAGCGAGGCCGCCGGGTCGTGGTGGTCGTACTCGGGGATGTCGTTGAGTTGGGTGTCCAGCGAGAACGTCAGCAATCCGCCGGCGAGTTCGGCCAGGAACAGATACAAGCGCTCGGGGTGCAAGCGCGGGTGCGCAAGCAGGTGCGCCAGGGCCGGGTGGGCACGGTTCACTGTGTTCAACAGCCAGAACAGGGTCACGTCGCTGGAGCCGAACTCGGCGATCTGATCCGCACGCTCGCGGCGACGGCCCGACAGCGCCTTGCTCTTGGATTGCAAGGCACCGAGCAAACGCTTGCCCAGTCCGATCAGGGTGTCGTGGGTGCCCAGGTGCAGCGTCGGGTGCACGAAATGCCCATCGAGGTTGAAACCGCCGATGTTGTTGCGCGACAGCCGGGCAATCGGGCACCAGGTGTAGCCATCGAGGTTGTCGCCGTCGATCAGCATCACCACGTTCAGGCGCAGGCTGGTGATTTCGTTTTCCAGGTCGCCTTCGTTGAGGTCCGGCAAGGTGTCGAACTGCTTGCGAAAGCGCCGCCCGGTTTTTTGCTCCTGGCCGTCTTCGACGTAGTTCAGGCCGAAAGGCTCAGGCAGTTTCAGCGCGGCGTAGACCTTCAGGTCGTTACCCTTGAGCAGGTCCTTCAAGTCCCGGGCGGCAGGCAGCGGATCGTGCTGCGGTGCGTCGAACAGGCTGCCGTCGGGAAACACCAGTTTCAGCCGCTTGAGCTGCAGGGAACCGGTGGCGAGGGCTTCCTCGTCCACTTCCAGCAACTGCACGCCCCAGTGAAAAGGCGTGTTGCGCAGGGTCGCCTGCGCCAGCTGATGCTGGTGGAACTCATCCTGATACTGGAAATGCTGTGGCAAAAGGAACATGCCTTCGGACCACATCACCCGGCTTTGCTTACTCATTGAGCGCCTTCCAATAATGAATTCAATTTCGAGTCCACGGCTTTTTGCGCGGAGGCACTCGCCTGGTCCTGGGCCTTCTGCACCACAGCGTCCTGCACACGGTCGGTCAGCGTGGGTTCGGCCGGTTGCTCAGCGGCTTTGGCCAGTTGTTCCTGGGTCTTGGGTTTGTCCAGCACGTCGACGCCGCTGACGGCCGACACGGTGTTGTTGTCCACCAGCACCCGCAGGCCGTCGGAGGAGAACCAGATGCCGTCCTTGCGCAGGGAGTTGGCGTCAAACGCGACCTTCCAGCGACTGTTCTCATCAGTGCGGAAAAAAGCCGCGACGCCGACATAGCCGGCTGCTTTGTTCAGGGGCCACTTGTCGACTTGCCCCATGCCCGGCAACAAGGTGATTTCGCGGTTTTCCAGCAGGGTATTGCCGAGAGCCTTTTGCGGGTCGTCCCACAGCGAGTCGGCATCCACCGACGCAAAGCGCTCCAGCGATGTCAGCTGGTACACGCGCAGCACCACCGAAAGCGGCTTGCCGGACGCGTCGGGATTGAGCTGGTTGCCGCCGTCGGACGTCAGGATGACTTTCTCGTTGTCGTCGAACAGCATGTCGCCGGCCCACGTGTCGTCGACCCGCTTGCCGACCCGGTCGGTGACGCCACAGGCGCTCAGTACCGCCATCATCACCACCGCCGTCAGGCATTTAGCCAACGCCGTCTTTTCGGGACGCTTCCCTGGATATCTCTTGTCCATGACCACTACCTGTAAATGCCCGATCAGTTCAGGCGATAGGCGAAATCGCCGTCGCTGCCCAACTCGATGTTCAAACTCTGAATCGGTTTGTCCTGCGCCATGCGCTCCAGGACCCGCTGGGCCAGTTCTGGCATCAGGGTCTTGGACAAAATGTTGTCGATGTTGCGGGCGCCGCTGTCGACTTCCGTGCAGCGCGAGGCAATGGCCTTGACCAGCGCCTCGTCATAGCTCAGGACGGCCTGATGATTGCGCTCGAAGCGCTGGCGAATGCGCGCAAGCTTGAGCGCGACGATGCGCTCCAGGATCGCGTCCTTGACCGGGTAGTAGGGGACGATGGTCAGGCGGCCGAGGAAGGCCGGCTTGAACACTTGGTTCAACTCGTCACGCAGCCCTTCGACGATGTCTTCCGGCGTCGGTTGTGGCTGCGCATTGAGGCACCACTGCATGATGCGGTCGGTCCCGGTGTTGGAAGTGAGGATGATCACGGTGTTGCGGAAGTTGATCTCGCGACCTTCGCCGTCATCCAGCACGCCTTTGTCGAACACCTGGAAAAACAGTTCGAGCACGTCCGGGTGGGCTTTTTCCACTTCATCGAGCAGCACCACGCTGTAGGGCTTGCGTCGCACGGCTTCGGTCAGCACGCCGCCCTCGCCATAGCCGACATAACCCGGTGGCGAACCCTTGAGGCTCGAAACCGTGTGGGCTTCCTGGTACTCGGACATGTTGATAGTGATGACGTTACGCTCGCCGCCGTACAGGGTGTCGGCCAGCGCCAATGCGGTTTCGGTCTTGCCGACGCCGCTCGGGCCGAGCAACAGAAACACGCCGATCGGTTTGTTCGGGTCTTCCATGCGAGCTCGGGAAATCTTGATGCGCTTGCCGATTTCCTGCAGTGCGTGGTCCTGGCCGAGCACACGCTCGCCCAGCAACGCCGGCAGGCGCTGCACGGTTTCGATTTCGTCGCGCAGCATCTTGCCCAGCGGGATGCCGGTCCAGCCGGAGATCACTTCGCCGATGGTGCCGCCATCCACCAGGGCATGCACCAGCGGTTGCTCACCCTGGACGCTGGCCAGTTCGGCGCGCACCGCGGCAATCTCCTGGGTATCCGGTGCCTGGTTTTCCGGGTGGCTGAGGGCGCCGAGTTTTTCCACCAGTTGCAGCTCGCGTTGCCACTGTTGCTCGAGGGCATCGCGAGTCTGCTGTTCGCTCAGCAGTTCGGTGTTGAGGGTGGCCAGGCGTCGGGCATGGTCGCTGCCTTTGGCGGCTTCCTGCTGCAGTACCGAGATTTCCGCCTGCAAATTGTCGATCTGGCGTTTGCAGTCTTCCAGCGGCCCCGGCTGCGCCGATTGCCCGAGGGCGACCCGGGCGCAGGCGGTGTCCAGCACGCTGACGGCCTTGTCCGGCAGTTGGCGCCCGGTGATGTAGCGATTGGACAGGCGCACGGCCTGCACCAGCGCTTCGTCCATCACCGTGACCTTGTGATGCTCCTGCATCTTGGCCAGCAGGCCGCGCAGCATGTGGATCGCCTTGTCTTCGTCCGGCTCTTCGACCTTCACCACCTGGAAGCGGCGGGCGAGGGCGGCATCTTTTTCGAAGTACTTCTTGTACTCGGCCCAGGTGGTCGCCGCGATGGTGCGCAGTTCGCCGCGAGCCAAGGCCGGCTTGAGCAGGTTGGCGGCATCGTTCTGCCCGGCCTGGCCGCCCGAACCGATCAGGGTGTGCGCTTCGTCGATGAACAGAATGATCGGGTGCAGGCTGCGCTTGGTTTCTTCGATGACTGACTTGAGGCGGTTTTCGAATTCGCCTTTCACCCCGGCTCCGGCCTGCAACAGGCCCAGGTCCAGGGTGTGGATGGCGACGCCCTTGAGCACCGACGGCACGTCACCCTGGATGATGCGCAGGGCCAGGCCTTCGACCACGGCGGTTTTGCCGACGCCGGCCTCACCAGTGAGGATCGGGTTGTTCTGGCGGCGGCGGGTGAGGATGTCGACCATCTGCCGCACCTCGAACTCGCGACCTAGCACCGGGTCGATCCGGCCTTCACGAGCGCTTTGCGTGAGGTTGATGGTGTATTGGTCGAGGGCCGGGGTTTTGCCGTTGCCTTTGATCGGGCTGGTGCTGGCGACGTCCGCAGTGCCCAGCGGTTTGGCCAGGGCCGATTCGGCGCTGCCTTCCACCAAGGCGTTGAGGTTCAGGCGCAAATCGTCGGCGTTGATCTTCTCCAGCTCGGCCGCACCCGCGATCACCACTCGGCGCAGTTCGTCGTCATCGAGCAAGGCTTGCAACAGATGGCCGGTGCGGATCTGCGCCTGGCCGAACTCGATCGACGCCAGCACCCATGCCTGCTCGATCATGCGGGTCAAGTGCGGCGACAGTGCCGGGGTGCGGGTGTTGCCCTTCTTGAACGTCCCCAGTGCCGTCACCAGTTGCGCCTGCAAGCGCTCAGGCACCACGTCGTAATGCCGCAGGATGGCCGGCAGGTCGTTGTCGTGGCCGCCCTGCAACTGCAACAGCAGGTGCTCGATTTCGACATCGTAGTGGTGTTCCGACAGGCACAGCGCCGCGGCGCTTTCGGTGGCGGTACGGCTGGTGTCGTTGAGCTTGGCGAACAGGGACTTCAGGTTCACAGGGAGACCCCATCAAAAGGAATGTGAAAGAGCGCGCAACGGGAGGGTTCCACGTCGACGCCTGGTCGTTTGAGCCAGCCGAGCCGGCCCAGCGAAAGGTTGCCCTGGCGACCCAGGCGGGCGACGGGTACGGACTGCGGTTTGAGCTTTGGCGCCAACTGGAAGTCGAGTTCCGCGCCGACATAGAAACGCACCAGTTCCACCAGCTTCTGGTAGTCCTCGGTGCCAGGCTGGAAGCGTTGATAGTCGCCCAGTTCCAGCGGGCCCATCTCGATGCGCACGCATGACTGGTAGTCCCAGACCCGATTGCCGGCGACGGCGCTTTGCCCGAGCACGGCGTTCTTGCGCCCTAGCTGCGTACATTGGCTGGCGTCGAGTTTCAGCCAGCGACCGGCAAACGGCTTGACCTTGAACGGCAGGGAAAAATAGAAGCTGAGCATCACTTCCAGGTTCAACGCGTTGCGTGGCTTCTGGGCGAACAGGCCGGAGAAATAGCTGAACAATTCACGGCGCAGGGGCGAGCCTTGCCGGTCGAATTTCTGCTTCTGCGCCTCGGGGCCGAAACCCACCAGATTGAGCAGGTAACGGTCGAAATCCGAGGTGCCGTTGCGTTCGTACTCGATGTAGAACTTGTACTTTTGCCAGGCCTCGTAGAACAGCGTGGTCATGCGGTGCGAAAAGATGTCGAGGAACGCGTGGGCCGCGTCGTCCCGGTACTGGATGTGTCGCTCGATCAACAGCTCGGTGTACGGGCGCGGCAACACGCCCGACGGCCCGACCAGCCCCATGAAGGTGACTTGCATCTCGGACAGCGGCAGGCCGGCCACGGAGACCTTGCCTTCACGCTCGAACTGCAGATCGCTGACTTCACTGGCCGGGAAGTTGAGCGACAGCTGCGAGCGAAAACGCAAAGGGTCTTCGTGCGGTCGGGTTTCCAGGTCCATACGCCCGGTTCTGCTGTAATGCAGGCGAAGCAAGCGCACCAACTGGAAAAACTCGAATCGGTGCGGCTCAGCCCGTGCCTGGTCGATCAGACCAGGGGTTGATCGCCGGTTCGCGGTGGCCATTGGACGACTCTCTTTTCGCGCTGCAAGGTGCGAAGGGTTAATTGGGTAAAACTGTTCATCGAGCAGTACTGACCAAAGAAGTGATCGAGCACCATGCCGAACAAAAACACACCGCTGCCGGTGTACTGGCTTTCATCGAAATTGAGGGTGATGCCGACGCCGCGCACGAAGTTTGGCCGCGGGTGGCCGATGCGTGCGACAACCGGCTCGCTGTTCACCGAGACAATGCCGTTGATCTGTTTGCGGATCGCCGACACGTTGCGATAGTTGTAGAGCGACAACAGTTCCAGCAGCACTTCGCGACCACGGGACACCAGCGACATGTGGTTCAGCGACAGGTGTGAAATCAGCCGCCAGATCACGCCGTTGCCCAGCGGTACGCGCGCGGTGGCGGTGGGCTTGCGCAGGCAGCGGATGTCCTTGATCACCGAGTTGCCCGGAATATTGAAATCGCCACGCTCGCCACCGAACGGCAACATCAGGGGCAGGTCACGGTTGCTGCAGGTCAGGCGGATGCTCAACGCATCGTTGTTGGACTCCATCAGCCCCAACTCGCGATCCACCACCCGGATGAACACGTTCGAACCGTCGCGCTGGCCGCTCTGTACCGCACGGCGCCGGGCAATCCAGAAGCTTTGGCCCGGGCCCTGATCGCCTCGGGGTTCGAAAAACGGATGGCAGGTGCCGACCTGATCAATACCGCCGACCTTGCGCACGCGCCGTACGCGATCGATGGACACCACTTCAGCCGAGCCTTGCAGGCGCACATCCGGCGTCACCGCGTACTCGTGCTGGGCGTGGGTCAACTTGATCGGCTCGGCCTGCTGGCGGAACAGGTTGATGATCGGCGTGCAATTGAGCTTGAAGTTATTGCGCCCGATGTTTTGCGTCAGGCGCGCCAGGCGGTCGCTCAGGTCGTAGTCGGAAAAGTAGAAATTGACCTCGACTTTCTCGACATCCTTGCCCGCCAGAATCCGTGCAAAGCCCGACAGGTCGAAGAACATGAATTTGTCGGGGAAGGTGAAGTACTCGTGCAGAAGGCGATAGCCGAGGAACGAGCGCTCGGAGTAGTCCACCAGACCTTCGTCCAGACCGTAACCGACGGCTTTCAAGGCGTTGGCCGGCAAGACGACTTCGCGGGTACGCCCCTGATCTTCGAAGGTCAGCGTGGCCTTGGCCAGGTTGTTGAACAGCAGTTCGTACAGTTGCAGCATCAACGTGCTTTCGCCGTCGAGGAAGAACCGCAGGCTGTCCAGTTCCAGCTTGCCGAACATCACGTCGGAGGTGGCCATCAGGCCGATGCGCAAGCGTGCGACCAGGTCAGCGCTGTGGCCGTTGAACGCCGAGCGTTCCATCTCGATGAACGATGCCTGTTGCACCGCCACCGGCCACAGCTCGACCGGGTAGCAGGTGCGGAATTTACACACCACGCCATCGATCGGGTTGGCACTGAGCTCGGTATGCCGGGGCACGCGGAAGGCTTCGGTGACTTTTTCCTGCTTGCCCAGGTTGAACTCGACGATCGACATCGACGGGGTAGGGCGCAGGTAATGCGGGTACAGCACTTCGAGAAACGACTCGACGATTTCCGGCAGCTCGTCGTCGAGTTTTTTATGCACCCGCGCCGACAGGAACGAGAACGCTTCGATCAGGCGCTCGGTATGCGGGTCTTCGCAGTTATCGCCCTCGATGAGCAACCGCGAAGCGATTTTCGGATACTGGCTCGCAAACTCCTGGCCCAAAAAGCGCAGGTGCGACAGTTCCTTTTCGTAATAGGGCAGCAGATCGTCGAGCATCAGTTGAGGTTCTGCACTTTGTATTCCTGGGTGTTGACCTGCAGCACCGCGTCGAAGGACATCTGACGGGTGACGTCTTGCAGGCGCAGGACCGCGTCCACGCGAAAGGTCAGCATGCGTTGGCCGGTCTGTTGGGCGAGCAGTTGCACTTTGACGCTGCGAAAGCGCCGGTCGCCGACCGTGATCGCTTTCTCCAGTTGCCGCTGGATCAGCAGGCGATCTTTCGGATCAAGCACGCTGCGGCTGGTGAAGTCCGGCATGCCGTAGTCGAGGATGCTGCCGCTCAGGTTGACGAAACCGTCCAGTTCGTTGGCGACCAGGGACTGGCGGGTGTTGACCAGGATTTCCAGGTCGCGAACGATGCTGGCCTTGTAATCGGCCAGCGAACACAAGCGCTGCGATGACGCTTCGATGGACTGATGCGGACGATCGTCCAGCAATCGGTCCAGCAGTGATGGCAACAGCTTGTGTTGACTGGTCATGGTGCCTCCCTGGCAATGTGCTCGATCAGCCGCGGGTCGATTGCGGCAATTCAGCGACCAGGCGCAATGAAGCGGTCAGCTCGTCCAGTTGGTAGTGCGGGCGCAGGTAGGTCACAGCCTTGTACACCCCCGGCTTGCCCGGTACTTCGAACACCTCGGCGCGGGCTTCGCGCAGCGGGAACTTGGCCTTGGCTTCCTGGCTCGCGGTGTCGTCCAGCAGCACGTAGCTCGACAGCCACTTGTTGAGGAACAGCTCGACGTCCTTGCGCGAAGCAAAGCTGCCGATCTTGTCGCGCATGATCGCCTTCATGTAGTGGGCGATGCGCGAGGTGGCGAAGATGTACTGCAACTGCGCGGAAAGCCGGGCGTTGGCGTTGGCGATGTCGGTGTTGTACTGCTTCTGCTTCTGCGCCGACTGGGTGCCGAAGAACGCGGCGTAGTCGGTGCCTTTGCAGTGCACCAGCGGAATGAAACCGAGGTCCGACAGCTCTTTTTCACGGCGGTCGGTGATGGCGATTTCGGTCGGGCACTTGAGGGCGATTTCACCGTCATCGGTCTTGAACGTGTGGGTCGGCAGACCTTCCACCAGGCCACCACCCTCGACACCACGGATCGCCACGCACCAGCCGTAACGGGAAAACGCATCGGTGACCCGGGTGCCCAGCGCGTAGGCGGCGTTCATCCACAGGTACTTGTTGTGGTCACGGCCATCGACGCTTTCGACGAAGTTGAATTCCTCGACCGGCGTGGTATCCGGGCCATAAGGCAGGCGACCGAGCACGTGGGGCAGGGTGAGGCCGACATAACGCGAGTCTTCGGAAGCGCGGAACGACTTCCACTTGGCGTATTCGACGGTGTCGAAAATCTTCGCCAGGTCCCGTGGGCCGGACATGTCGGTGAACGAATCCCAGCCGAACAGCTCAGGCGAGGCCGCCGAGATGAGCGGTGCGTGGGCGGCCGCGGCGACGTGGGAAATCTCTTCGAGCAGGTACATGTCTTCCGGACTGCGGTTGAACTCGTAGTCACCCAGCAGCATGCCGAACGGTGCACCACCGAAGGTGCCGTATTCTTCTTCGTAGATCTTCTTGAACAGCGCGCTCTGGTCGAATTCGGAAGCGGCCTTGAGGTCGCGCACCAGGTCTTTCTTCGACGCATTGAGCAGGTGGATCTTCAGCGTGGTGCTGGTCTCGGTCTGGTCCACCTGATACTTCAGGCCGCGCCAGGAGGCTTCCAGCTGCTGGAACTCACTGGCGTGCATGATCTCGTTCATCTGCTCGGAGAGCATCGCGTCGATCTCGGCGATGCGCGCATCGAGCACGGCGATCAGGTCCTTGCTCGGCGTCATTTCGCCTTCCAGGATCTGGTTGACCAATTCACCGATCAGGTCGCGGGTGCGGGTGCGCTCGGTCTCGGAACGGGCCACGCGGCTTTGCGAAATGATGCTGTCGAGCAACGAGGATTGCGCGGTGAAGCTGTCCACTTCAACCAGCGTGCTGTCCTGTTGAGTCACGGTTTGCTTGTCGTTCATCGTCAGGCTCCTACGCTTTGCCGTCGGTGGCTGGAACGGCGGCTTCACGGCCGAATTCCTTGCCCAGGGTTTTCAACTTCTCGGTGTTCTGCAACACGTCCATCAGCAGCTCTTCGAGCTTGTCGTTGCCGCCCATCTTGTTGCGCAGGTCCGCCAGCTTGTTGCGCACTTCCAGCAGCTTGCGCAGCGGCTCGACCTGCTTGACCACGTTCTGCGGTTCGAAGTCTTCGAGGGCGTTGAAGTTGAGCTCGACCCCCAGCTGCGTGCCGTTCTTGGCCAGGGTGTTGTCGACGCGGTAGGTCAGGCGCGGCTTGATGCCCTTGAGCACGCCGTTGAAGTTGTCGCGGTCGATGAAAATGAACTTGCGGTCCTTGAGCTTCGGCAGCGGCTCCAGCGGGTTGCCGGAGAAATCGCCCAGCACACCGACGACAAAGGGCAGCTCTTTCTTTTCCTGAGCGTCACCGATATCCACGTCGTAGGTGATGTGGACCCGAGGCGCGCGAACGCGGTCGAGTTTGTGCTGGGTACTTTCCTTCTTCGCCATCGTGATCTCCTGTGCGAACAATTCGCTGCAAGTCGTTTGCGTGTCGGTTCAATGGGTGGCCGAGCGCGTTACATTCCTTCGATCGTCAGCAGCAGGCGCTGACGGATTTCATCGTTCATTTCCATGATGTTTTCAAAGCCCACCAACTCTTCGAAGCTGGTGTTGCCGGCAATCTGGGTGCTGCTGCGGATCACGGCCTCGTCGGGCAACTGCGAGCGAACCGGCGAGCTGATGACGCAGAAGGGCAGGTCGCCGAAGTCCTTCAAGCGTTCGAAACTGACGGGAAAACGCAGGCCTTCGAGCAGGCGGCTGATGCCGGGCGACTTGCTCAGGCAGTAGAACAACACGAGGTAATGCACCACGAAGCGGTACAGCTCGGCGCTGCTGCGATTGGGGTCTTTGATGACGGTACGAAAACGGGCCAGGTCGAACGAACTGAAGCCCACCACCCAGCGTACGGGGCTGGTGATGCGAATGGATTGGCCGCTTTGGGACAGCACCTTGTCGTACTCCAGCGCAAACAGTTGCGGAGTGGTGCTGAGCAGGTTGAGGGGCACTTCGAGTTCGTTGACCAGCTGGAACGGAGCGCCCGAGCCGATGCGGTCGTAGAGCTCCTTGAGTTCCTTGAAATGGTGCTGGGTCTCGCGCCCGCTGCTGCGTTGCGCACCCTGCAGGTACTCACCGAAAAACGCTTGCGGACGGATCAGCAAAGCCAGGGTCGCCAGATAGTCCGAAGCCTGCGCCTTGAGCGCATCGGAAATGGCCCGGGTCTGGCTTCGCAGCTTGATCAATGCTTCAACATCAAAAAACGTCTGAGTCATCGGTACATCGTCCTTGAACACTACGCGACGACTACCCGGATATACACGGGAGTGCGTGCGCAGCGACTAATTTCTCGATTGAACACCTGTTCACGAGTTGTGATCGCTGATGTTTGACATCAAAAAATCACACTGCCAGGAATCATTGGGAGTGCGATGCTGGCATATGGATATCGAGTTGCCAGTAACGTCGTGTATGGCAACAGGATGTGTAGGAAAGTTCCTACACGGCGCGGATTTTTTCTTTTTTTTGATACATGTCGCAATGATGTCTTGTTGCCATCACTTGCTCGAACTGAATGCCGGAAGTGTCTGAAACCCAATTAATTCAATGGTTTCAGGTCGATAATGGATCCAATTTTTAATTGAAAAAAATTGAAAAAAGGTGAACCGGTTCACCCAAAGCCCGCTTGATGTTCCGCTGAGGAAAAGGTTGAAGGATAAGTGTCATATAACCGGCAAGGAAGTGATGGCATCTCAGGGGGGCGGGATATACAACGCATCCTTTCCATTGCTGAACGAGTGTTCGGGCAATATGGCGTTACATATCGTCGATATTTCTGTATAACGCGCCGGGTACGAGTGCGCCCCGTAACTTTCATGTCGGGCCGTGCAATAGCGTGAGGGCTTTCGGCCTTCGTTAAATGGAATTTATGCTCGCCACGGATGTAAGGCGACGCGACTATTGAGGCCCTGTCTCATGAGAACGTTGAAACTCATTGCCGTACTTATTCTCCTGCCACTTTGCCTGGGTTTGTTTGGTGTCTGGGAGTTACAACGCAGTACCGAGAGCATCACGGAGTTCGCGGATATCAACGCCGAACTGAGCGAGATGCGTGTTGAACTCCAAGCGATGGCTGCAAAGCCGGGATCGAGCTCGGCAATGGTCGATATCAATGGCAAGCGCATGAGTGTTGCCATGGCTCTATCGCGTATTACTGACGCCGAGCACGACCTGACCATCCTGCAACCGGTAAGTGCCGTGATGAGCAACCTGGCCAAAGGCGTCATCGTCCTCGGCCTGCTGGCCTCGCTGGTCGGCGTACTGGGGCTGTCGGGGTTGCGATGGGCAGGTGCCCGCGCGAGTCATTCCCGTGAACGATTGCTGCACACCTTCAGCCGGGTGAGCCGCCTGTTGCCGTACCTGCTGGTGGGGCACATCGTCGCCATGGGCGCGGCGGTGGCGGCCATCCTCGGTTTCGAAGGCCTGGGGCTGTGGCACATGGGGAAAATGGCCACCGGTGAATTCAAGCTGATGCTCATCGTGTTGATGCTGATGCTCGGCTTCCTGTATTCGATCTGGCAGATGGGCAAGCAGCTGCCGGTCATGCTGCGCATGTTCCAGTCCACGCCGATGAACGTTCTGGGCCAGGTGGTCACACCGCAACAGGCGCTGGCGCTGTGGGCCTATGTTCGCGAGCTGGCGGACCAGCTCGGCGCGCTGGCACCCGAGCACATCGTGCTGGGCATGACCGAAGGCTTTTACGTCACCTCCAGCGACGTCACCCTGCTCCCGGCAGGCACCGCGCTCAAAGGCCGCACCCTGCACGTGCCGATGATGTACCTGGGCTTGCTCGATTCGGCAGAAACCGGCGCGGTCATCGGTCACGAACTGGCGCACTTCGCCGGTGCCGATACCGAGTTCAGCCTGCGTTTCGTACCGATCTATCAGGGTATCGGTCGCAGCCTCGGCGTGATTGCCGAAACCATGCTGCAAAGCGATTTGCTGCAACGCACGACGCTGTGGCCGGCGTTCATGCTCGGTGAGTATTTCATGGAGCGTTTCGATCACGCGGTGAACCATTGGAGCCGCGTGCGGGAGCTGGCGGCGGACGCGGCGGGCGCGAAGCTGACGGGGAATATCGCCATCGCTTCGGCCTTGGTGCGCATCTCTGCCATCGACCCCTTGTTGCAGCAGGGTGTATCGACCCATGTTGCCCGCGTGACCAACCCCAGTGCTGAATACGTGCTGACCGGCGACTTGCCAGGCAGCCTGGTGCAGGAGCTGGCCGCGCAGCCGCTGACCCTGCCCGAAGAGGAAATGGCAACCAGCCTGCCTCATCCGTCGGACACTCATCCCTCCAATCGCGAGCGGCTAGCGTCCCTGCAAGTCACGGTCGAAGAGGCCGTCAGCCGCGGCACCCGCCCGATTATCGCGGCACAAGCCTGCGCCGCGATGGATCACTATTTCGCCGATCCCCAGGCATTGCGTGCCCGCATTACCGAGGACTTTCTCGGCCACTACGTGGAGCAGGATGCGGCGGTTGTGCAGGAGTTGCTTAGCTATGCCAGCAATGCCACGGAGGAAGTCCGGCTGCATGAAGGCGCACGATTGCGCGGGTGGATTACCCTGGGTTGCTTCTCGCTCTTTTTGCTGTTGGGCTTGGGCCTGCTGGTCTTGCCGTGGCTGTTGCCGCAAGCTTCAGGGAGTAACAAATCGATGATACTGGTCGCTGGTGGGGTGCTCGTCGTATTGATGGCATGCCTGCTGCCGTTCTCGTTGCGCATGCTCAAGCGGGCGAACAAGACCGCGTTGTTGCTGACGCCCGAGCACTTCGTTTTCGCTAACTTCAAGGCGCCATTGCCGATCCGGCACATCGCTGATTTTGGACTGCAAATGGGCCAGGGGCTGCACTTGAATCTGCTGCTGGAAGACGATGCTCCGATGCCTGAGTTGGCCTCGCGCTCGTTCTTTTCGCCTGATGCGAAGCTCGACAAGAAAAAGCGCTGGGTCCAGTTACAGTTGATTCAGTTCTGCCGGGACGACAAAAAGCTCAAGAATGAGCAATTGGCGGAACTGATCGGAACCTACCTCAATGCAGGCACTGCGCGACATCTGCTGCAGCAGCGATTTGAGCAGGCCTGAATGCTTTCAGCATTGGCAAGCGTGGGACGCCGGGTTCAATGGCTCCCTGCGCAAAGCTGATGAAGAACTGATAGCAGCCCTTGCAGTTCGTTGTTTTCGTCCAGCAAGGGTTTTGCGTTTTCATACAGAACAACGTCGTTGATTGAGCCCATGCCGCCGTACAGCGACATCAGTCGAGAAAACGCGTACGCCGTATCCTGGGGCAGCGCTAAGCTGCACTCCTCAAGTCTGTCTACCCATTGCGGGTGGCCGAATGTCCTCAGCAGTTCTGCTGTTCGGGCAAGGGTCGTGGAGATCTTGCGGATGTCTTTCATGGTGACAGCCCTGAGCCGTTGTGTTTTCGGTGGGTCACTTATCAACGCTCACAACGCTGACGGCGCCATTGTGCCAATCGACCGAGTAGCTGACGCCATTCCAGTTACCAGCGATCAGCGCCGCGTTTTTGTCGCAGTGAAGGCTCATGTAGGGTTTATCGGCTTGTGTACCGTGGGGACTTTCCTGGATGTACCAAAGCACTGTTCCATGCCGCGATAGGGCAAGGATGTTTTTGTTGGAAATGACATTTGGTGGGGGCTCGATCAGGATCGCTAGCCTGTCGTCATGCGGCAAGGCGACGTTGACCGGGTGAGGCAGGTGAATGGGTTGATTCGCTATCCATAGGATTCCGTTGTCAACGCGGTACCACGTTTCGGTCATAACGTTACCTTTAGTGTTATCGATGAAGTCGCAGCAATGCTATGTGCGTGGAAGACTTTCCGGCGGCAATCCATTCGGCAGCTGAATCTTCAGGCCGCGTGCAATCTGAATGCCTATGTAGAAGGCATCCCCCAGTGCGCTGGCAAGTTCAGGATCGTCGGCTTCAAACTCTTTGCCGGCCCACACGCCGATAGTCAATTGGTGCAACCGGGCTTTATCTTTTTCAACGCCCAGCAACACGTTCTTGATGAATTGCAATTGGATCAACGAGCTTGAGTAAATCTGGAACTCTGGACAGCCGTTGTATCTCAGGGCGGTGATGGCTATCGCATTGTCGATGTAGTCGAGGGCCGTTATCGGCGTTTTCAGAAGGCGGTCCTTCCCGGCTCCAGCGGTTTGATAGCTGCGCGACGCTACGTACTCATCAAACATTCGAATCTGCACACCGGTCCGGGCACAGTCTCGATCATAACCAACGTGTTTTCTATAGGTCAGGAATTGTTCTGATTCTGGTCCGTGAGACAGCAGCGAAACAATCGCCGCACATTGCGTGAGCCAATAGATTTCGAACGAGGATTCAGTGCCTCGACAATAACCAAGATCTGTCGCTTTGCCGTACAAGTCACTCGCCAATTGGCTGGCGTAATCGCGGTTTATCGTGGTCTCTGAAGTCCGGTCGGCCGGATCATTCGCGATGACGAAAACCCGATAGCGCTGCAACAGGAGGGCATCCACAAGCTTCAGGTCCGGGCAGGCGGGAGGCATCAGCGGCACAAAAACATCTGGCTCACGATTGATCGGCAGCCAGGACAGGTTCCTTTCCACTCGGGAAAGTGGCTTGTCCGCTTCGGTGTGGGGGGCTGCATCGACAACCTGCTCGGTGGGGGCGGGTGGAAGAGCGGTCTTTTGCCCGAAAAGGGTTTTCAAACGATGCAGTAGTTTTGACATGGGATATCCGTTCAAGGATTTTGATTTTGAGGACAGCGATCCAAAGGGCCGGAGTGACGGTTTGTCTTAGATAGCCGTTCCTCTATTGGTCCCCGGCTGCACAATCAGCAGATCATCCAGCTCTCCGCGGCGACAACTACCCTGACACCGGGGACACGACAAAGCGTCCCTTATGGCAAAAACGCCTTAATTCTCTTGGCGAGAAATTCGTAAAAATTGTTCGCATACAATAAGTTCTGCCCCGACGGGATTCTAATGAAAATCTGGCATTCTTCGCCGTTGTATGTGTCGTAGTCGAAGAAAAAAACCTCGCCCAAGTCGGTTTCGCTGATGACTACTTTTTTAGCGGTTGTTGATTTATGTTTGAGGCCATTGAGGTGCTGGAAAACTATATCTCCACCATTGATGTCTTCGAAGTCCATTCCATAGATGCTATATATTTCCTCCGTCCCGACTTCTCCTCCTGCATAATTGAGAAGGAACCATTTGTAGGATGCAGGCAGTTTATGGCGGATTTTTTTCTCGGCTTTTACCAGCCAGTCATCAGACACGGCGTCAGCGGGTGATCCAAACGCGGCGATATCCGGATGTTGTTTGATCAGGTTCTCTAGTTCAAGTAATGTTGGTTTATTCATTGCCTGTCTCGGACGTTGTTTTTTTTGTTTTTAAGTGAGGGTTTTTTGTCCGTAAATAGTCGTTTTGGATTCAGTTTTGATGGTGTGCGACGAGCATTTCGAGTTCTTTTGCGGGTCGCTGTTGTCAGTCGCTCAATGTTCATTTTTTTTCATCGTGCGGTGAAGGTCAGAAATTTTTGTGAAGCGGTATTTGCCACATTACGGAGGTGTAACCGTCGATAGTGTGACATCACGTACCATCATCGGCGAGAGCGACCTCTATTGTAATCTTGGCGGGTGATTCCCTCACCGAAGCGCAGCGCTTCATTGAATAAACGGTTGTCATGAGGGACTGGTTGAGTGCTCTCTTCGTTGCCGTAGAAACGTACGAATATCTGCTTTGAATGATGATCCCAACGATAGGTAACTTCTTCGTATGGGTAGTCAATAAAAATGTCTTCGTTTGCGAAACGCTCACCTTTCTCAATTGCCATTTAATTCTCTCGCGACGCTGTAGTACTGCGATCGCTGATCGTGAACCCCATCTGAAAACCCAAGAACAACAAGAACTTTTAAAAATCTCGGCACCAGGCAATGATCTGTCACGACATATCGCCTGATTTCAGACCCGTTCAAATGCGTCCCATAACATCTGTCGAATAGCATCCAGTCTTGCGTTAGCTGCGACACGTTGCTCAGAGGTACCTCGAACAATGTAGACGTCTGAGAAACCTGATTTACTGCCTGCCATTGTTCTATAAATTGAAGTCGCTTGTGCCCATTCATTGCTGTTCGGCAAAGGGTCATCGGAAAGTAGGCGGATTATCGCGTTTATTCCCGAATCAAAATTTCGGCAGTTCTCACCGTGAAAAATCTCTGTGAGCGAAATAAGCACTTCGATCAGATGTGAGTTTGTCATGCGCTTTCCGATACCAAGCTCACTGTTGGGTTCTAAAGTCGGTCTGGAGTTTACGTTATTGCTGCCTGCGTTGCTCACGAAAGAGCTTCAGTGCCGGAGATTCTCCACCTGTAATCTCAATTGAAAATTTTGCGTAAGCCTCTTCAAGCTCTTCAAAAATTTGAAGGCCTTTTTCAGTGAAAAAATATTGGCCTGGGATTTCGCCCCATTCAATGGGCGTTACGATTTTTCCGGTTTTTACTAATTCTAATAAGGGTTTCAAGCCCCTGTACAAGTCTGCGGCATCAGGCGTCAGAGTTGAGTGTCTGATGAGTTGTTGCTCTAGGTCTATTGCTGAGGCTTCCAGGTTTTTAATATTCATGGCTAATTTCCTATGTTGCCAATTAGCTTGGCTTCTGACCAATTTGTCCGGTTGGGGATAACGTATTGTAAAGCACCTCCGGATCGAACAATCGCGCCTCCCAGTTCGCGGGTCGGAGCTACTTCACTCACATATACTTTGCTCGGCGAGAATGGAGCTATCTCATATAGGTCGTATTTTGGGGCCTCACTACCAAGTGGTAGACCCAGCGAGTCTGCTAGTGTTTTTCCCGAATTAGCTGCTTTATTTAACTCTTCGTAAGTCGTGAAGTAAGGTGAGTGATCTGGCTTGTCACCTCCATGGACCACGATTTTGACGAGAGGTGTATTTACGACCTTTGCAGTTGGCAAGGTCTTCCCGGATGCAAGCTGACCTGCGGCCCTCGCATAAAGAATGTAGTCAGATTTGGCTGGGTCTGCCGTAGCAACCTCATTGAGGTACATTCTGCCCTCGGGAGTCATCAAGTAGGCCTCGATTTTGCTGGTTTTAACGCCCAATGTCTCTAAGGTTTTGACGTCTTTAATCTGTTCTGCCAAAGGTACAAAATCTGGATCTTGCCGTGCATATTGCTCCCTTAGCGTTTGCGGTTCCGGCTCAGCCTTCACCAAAGGCGCTGGTTCCTTCACCTGCAACTCAGCCTGAGCCAGCAACTTCTGCTCATTCCTTGCCAACCAACCCGCCAACTGCTTGTTCGAAATCTCTGCCTGAAGCTTCGCGCTGCGGGTCGCGATGCTTTCCATGCTGTTCATCACACCCGCTTTCATCTGGCCCCGGGTCAGGTAGGTGACGATGGCGGTGAGCAACAGCAGTACAAGCTGCTCCTGTCCGCGGGCCAGTTGTCGTGCCGCGCGTTCGACGCGTTCCTGTACCAGTGCGGCGGAGCCGCCGCTGGGGTCCAGGCCGGACGGTTTGACGCCTTCTTCGGCGTGCCAGGCCGTGGCGATGCCTTCCTGCAAGGTCGAGAGGCAGGCGGGCAGGCCCTGGTAAAAGTATTCGGCGATGGCGGACAGGCCCAGGCCCATGAGAATCAGGTTGCCGAGCTGCAGGCCGATACCGGCCCCGGCAGCGGCTCCGGGGGCCGCGCCGACGCCAAATGCGAAGGCCCCCGCTGTGCCGCCGGCCACGGTGCCGATCGCCACGCTGCCGCCGAGAATCATCGAAACTTCTTTGACCAGTTGCAGCAGTACCGGCAGGATCTGCTCGATTTCAATCGAGGCCCACTTGCGCTTGAGGTCCATCTGGATGATCGGGTAGGAGAGGGTCATCGCCTGATGCACCGCATCGATGCGATGACCGCCCATGTAGCCATAGGCCTGGCTCGCGCCATTGCTGACACGCCGGGTGAAGCCGTTCCAGTTGTCGTGAACGCTCTGCAGGCCGTCGTTGACGCCCTGGTTCAGCTCGCTGAATTTCTGGTCGAGGTTGCGTTCGACTTCGGCCCAGCTGGGCACGTTGGCTAAAAGATCCATTTACTCGTCACTGTCCTTGGGGGAAAGGCGCTTCCTTGTTGCTGCGGTCGAGCTGTCGAATATCCGACTTATCATCAATGCCGAAGTGATGGCTATCTGCCGCACTTCAGACTGCGCGGCGGGATGGAAAATTCAACATGGATCCCATTTTTTGTTATTCGCATTACATTCGGCAATGATGGCAATAAGGCATTAGTTGCCAATCAGTGGTACCTGACTTCCCGTTCATCCTTGATATATCGGCGTTTCTGGCCAGCCAGCGGGGCGATAATTATTTTTCAGGGATTGTCCTGAACTGAGTTCGAAGTGCGTGGAAGTACCCGCATACACTGAGAGTGGGTTGACACAGTGCATGACATGGGTGTCTCCTTCCCGCGTTCAGAACCTGTGATACCTGCAAAAGTGTGACAAATTTCTCAAATATTTTTCTGGGTGATGGCACTTTCATACTGTCTTGTGGTCGCAGTTCCTGACGTGACATTTCGTGTGAGCAGTTTCGCTCGATGTTTAAGTGAATTCGATGAAAATGAAGAGTGTTCTGTAGGTTGTGTCTTACAAAACATACAGAATGATTCATGCCGCAGTCCGAAAACATAGAGTGGCAAAGTGTTCGCCCAAATCAATGTTGCGGCAAACAGGGTTTAACCCCCTTATCTGATTCGTTATGCGCAGTGGTTGAGAGAGGGCGGTAGCTTTCCACTGTTTTCAAGGAGATACACATGTTGATGGACCTTGCCGCAATGCTTTCCCCACAAAATCGGCGCCTGTTCAAATTCAAGAACCTCGCCAACCCCGAACAGCAATTGTTGCTTGAGTCCTTCAAGGGGACTGAAGGTCTGTCTCGTGCGTACAACTTCGAGTTGTTGCTGGTGTGCCAGGACTCCGACGTCGAGTTGAAGTCGATGATGGGCCAGCACGTGGTTCTGGAAATCGAGCTGGCAGACGCCTCGCCTCGTTACCTGGCAGGCTACCTCACGCGGTTTGCCAGTATCGGCAGTGACGGCGGCATGGCGCGTTATACGGCGACGCTGAACCCCTGGTTCTCGATGCTGAAAAACCGCTTCGACACGCGCATTTTCCAGGGTTGCACGGTGGAAGATGTCGTCACCCAGGTGTTTGCCTTGTGCACCGCGTTTTCCCGCCATGAGTTCCGCCTGAGCAAGCCGCTCAAGCATTACACCTACATCACCCAGTACCGTGAATCGGACTTCAACTTTGTCCAGCGCCTGCTCGAAGAAGAGGGGATGCTCTACTACTTCGAGCACACCGCCGAAGGCCACACCATGATCATCTGCGACGACTCCAGCACGTTGGTGCCGTTGCCTGAACAACCGCAGATCCGTTTCCACACGGCATCGGTCACCGAGACCGCCGACTCCATTACCCAATGGAGCGGCAACCGCCAGTTGCAGTCCGGGAAAATCGCGGTCCAGACCTTCGATTATCGCCAGCCGTCCAACCGCTTGCCGGTCGCCATGAAGAGCCTGAACAAGCAGGGTGATGTCGACGAATTCGAAATCTATGACTTCCCCGGCCAATACACCCACGGCACCTACGACGAAGGCGAAGCGCTGCTGCGGTTGCGGGTCGAAGCGCTTGAACTCAAGGGCAAGAGCTTTCATGGCGCCAGTAACTGCCGCGCAATGAAACCCGGTTATACCTTCGAACTGCTGCAGCATTACGATCACGATCAAGGCCCCGCCGATGATCGTCAGTTCCTGCTGATGAGCGTCGAAAGCGAAGGCCACAACAACTACCTCAGCGGGCACCAGGCGAGTTACTACAACACCTTCGCCTGCGTGCGCAAAAAGATCGTCTTCCGCCCTCAGCTCACCACCCCGCGCCCGACCATCTCCGGCCCGCAAACCGCGATCATCGTCGGTCCGCCGGGGGAGGAAATCTTCACCGACGAACTCGGCCGCGTGAAGGTGCAGTTTCACTGGGACCGCAAGGGTGAGCACAACGACAAGAGCTCCTGCTGGGTCCGCGTCGCCCAGTCCGGTGCCAGCGGCGGCTTCGGCAGCATCCAGATTCCCCGTGTGGGCGATGAGGTCGTGGTGGTGTTCCTCGACGGCAACCCCGACCGCCCGCTGGTCATGGGCAGCCTCTACAACAGCCAGAACACGCCGCCGTGGTCGCTACCGGCGAACAAGACCCAGAGCGGGTTTTTGACGCGGTCGATGAAGGGGAAGGGCAGCAATGCGAATTTTTTCCGCTTCGACGACAAGGCGGGTGCCGAGCAGATAATTGTCCATGCCGAACGCAATATGGATACGGAAATCGAAGCTGACGAAACCCTTAAGGTTGGTGGAAGTCGCCAGATCAAGGTCGAAGGCAAGCACTCGGAAACAATCAAGCTGGAGACCAGCATTGCCGTAGAGGAGGGATCGTATTACGTCACCGTCGATAAAGGCGAAGTGAAGATCAAGGCTGCGACATCCATCACTCTGGAAGTCGGCGCCAGCAAGCTAGTCATGAATAAGGACGGGACGATTACCCTGTCCGGCATCGTGGTTGATGTGGAAGGTAAAACCGTCATCAACCTGAACAAATAAGCTGACGGATAAGGGACTGCCGCATGCGAACCAGTATTTACGACCGAATCTCCGAGCAAAGGATTCGTGAGGAACAGCGACTCGAAACAGAGCGCTTGGAGCAGGAGGCACTCGACGCACCACCTCCACCTCCCGAACGCTTTCAGACCAATGAGTTGAGCTTTGTTCGTCCGCCAGGTTTCAAGGACAAAACATTTCATGTATTTACGCTAACTGATATAGGGCCAAGCCCCTTATCCGTGGTAATTGGTCGAACACCTATCGAAAGCGACAGTGATCTTGAATCAATGGCGCAGCAGTTGCTTGCTGATCTGAAAAAAGCCCTATCACATCTGGAGTGGGTTGAGCCTTTGAGCCCTGCCGAACTTGCGGGTGTTGAAGCTAGACGTGTCGAATTCAAATGGCGGCAACAAGGTCAACCGGTGCACCAACTCCAGTTGATCTTTCTCCATCACGACGAACTTCGGCAGCCGCTTCTGATGCAGATCACAGGAACAAGCAACAATCCCAAAGGCATGACGTCTGAAGAGCGAAGCGCGTTCTATGAGTTAGTCGAATCGCTTGAACTGCGGCACGTCCAAGATGGCGGTGAATCGGTAGAGCAGGCATGAGCGCTGCTGCACGCCTGGATGATCCGATTGAGCACACCGGATCACTAACGGGGTTGCTTGCAGGACTCGCCGTTGGTGCCATTGGCGCTGCTCTGATCGTGGGTACCGGCGGATTGGCAGCGGTCGCAATTGTCGGCGCTGCTGCGGCGACGGGAGCAGGCATAGGTCAGTTGGTTGGAAGTTTGTCGTTTTGCAGTCACGAAGCCGGCCAAATCGTCAGTGGGTCTGGCAACGTTCATACCAATGGCAAGCCCGCCGCCAGAGCGCACCTGGACAAGGCGAAATGTGACGAGCACGGCTCTGCGCCGCAAATAGTTGCGCAGGGGAGCAGTACCGTTCATATCAACGGTCAACCAGCGGCCCGGGTCGGTGATTGCACCGTGTGTGATGGGAAAATCAGTTCCGGATCTGGCAATGTATTCATCGGAGGAGGCACCGATACGACCGACCCGATAAATCCCGAAGTCCCGGAGTGGCTGGAGCGAGCAGTTCTCGTCGTTGGTTTGGCGAGTGCCTTCGTATTGGCAAGCCCGGTGGTCGTGGTTGCAGGGCTTGTTGGCGCTGTCGCAGGCGGATTGGCTGGAAACTGGGCTGGCGGGGAGTTGTTTGGTCAAGGGTCCGATGGACAGAAACTGATGGCCTTCGGTGGCGCTTTGTTGGGAGGAGGGCTAGGGGCTAAAGGGGGGAAGTGGTTTGATGCGCGGTATGAGATTAAGGTTCAGGGGGTTGGGTCGAATCTTGCGAATGTGAAGATTGTCCCAAAAGGTTCAGAAAAAGTTGCGAGCATTGCGGAATCAGAAGCCGCATTAGGTCGCGCGAATCATGCCAAAACAGAACTACCTTCGAGCAAAGAATATAAAGTAAAAACCGTATCATCGAACGACAAAAAAACATTGAGTGGATGGGGTGACAAGAAACCCGAGGGGTACGAAAAAGTATCAGCAGAGCATGTAAAGGCGAAGTCAGAAGAAATTGGGCACGAAGTGAAGTCACACCCATATGATAGAGACTACAAAGGGCAATATTATTCGTCTCATGCGGAAAAACAAATGTCTATAATCAGCCCGGATCATCCTATAGGCGTTTCTAAACCAATGTGTAATGACTGCCAAGGTTATTTTTCAAAATTAGCGCAGTATAAGAATGCGGAGCAGGTTGTTGCCGATCCAAAGGCGGTTCGGATCTTCAAGCCTGATGGGACAGTTGAGACAATTTTGAGGTCGGAATGAACAAAAAGTCTGAAGTGTTAGTTAAAAGATTGTTGGTTGAGGTGAAAAACTCGCCGTCGGGTGAGCTGATTTTACCTTTAAGAAAGCTTTTGTGGAACACCATTACGGTTGATGAGCCTGACGAGGTGAAAAGGCTGATTCTTACCAAGCTGGATTATATTTGTGTAAATCATGGCGCAGCCATCTGGTCACATAAGTTTGGAAGTTCTCAGAATTTAATCACGGTTCTAACTGTAGCGCTTGATACCGTTGAGGGGAAGCTCTCTGAAGTGAAGGCCCTGAGTATTCGAGATGATTTCTATGTTGAGGTAGTTGAAAATCAAGAATACGAACCTGACGAGTATCCAGCAATGTTCGTTGGTCATGCTGCTGCCAATACAATTGCTACAGCAACAGCTGATTTTGTGTTTGATCCTTCTGATGATCGTGATGATCGTGACCTCGATCCTGACGCATTCGAACCTAGCTTTTTAATGGCTTCTGCTTTCGCCGGGGGATTGGACGATAGTGGCGATTCTGAGTTGCGGCGTAGATTTTGGGAGTGGTATTTGTCGAGTGCAATAAATCAGGTGGTTTGAATTTCTATTAGTCTGGAGCTTTTATGTTGTTTTTTTGTTGCGGAACTAATGTGGGGATTTTCAATGTTTTATTATTTAGAGCCAGAAGTTTCGGATAAGGCTAAAAGCGCTTTGGAAAAACATCAGTTGCAGTATGCTGATTTTGAGAATTTCGTTGGGTGGATTTAGTGTTTGCGGTAGCTAAAGGGCTATCAGGACATTTTGTCAGCGTCGGATGCGGCGTTGTATAGTTCGCTGCGCCGCTATGTTCAACTACTTTTTTCAATGCTTAAAATTTTTGATGTCCAGAACTTCAAGTCTGATTGGGCAGTTTATAAAGCTCTGAGATGGGAATGAACAAAAAACCAGAAATGTTAGTTAAGCAACTAATAGGTGAGGTTAGGAATTCGCCGTCAGGCGAACTGATTCTGCCTTTAAAAAAACTTTTGTGGGACACCATTGCGGAGGATGAGCTTGAGTGTCGTAAATGATTATATTGGAAAACGTGGTGGAACAAGTTAAAACTTGTTTTGTCGATCGTGATGTGTATTTTTCGCCGGATGAATTGCCCGCGGATGTGGTTGTTCCGACGGGGTGGAAAGAGTTTGGTGCCGTTTTTTCTGAGCAACCCAAGTTTTCCGTTGCATGGTATTCTTTTGCCGATAAATTGCCTTGGGTGTTGTCCTTGCTAGATACTTGCTTGATCGGCACGTTTGTCTTGGGTGGGGAAAAAATTGAATTGTTATATGTTTTTCATGACGCCAATGGTCTTTATTACTATGTGGGTGGGTTGCCACTAAGTAGTTGTCCATTGAAGTCTGATAAGATTAACCTGGTTGCGGGTAGGTTGTCGGATTTCTATTTGCATGTACACAATGGGTTCACTTTTTTCCCCGCGCAATCAATGGGGCCTCAAAAAATAGAAGATTTATCACGTGTAGCACATTTAATTGATGAAGAAGAAACGAGCTTTGCGGAGAGTTGGATTACAGTTTTTTCTAATGGGGGTGGAGATTATTTAGCCGTGGATATAAATAACCAGGCGGAAGATAAAGGTGTTATCTGGTGGCATGAGCAAACCATGGAGCCGGAATTGGGAATAGATGTTTTTGAGGTTATGGATACGTGGATCTCTATATTTCTGGAAGACACACAATTGCGAAGTGATATATTGATAGAAGAATCTAATTTCAAAGCTTAAATTCGTCTGAAGCAAGTAGCTTGGCGTGTGACACCTAGGTGAGTTAACCCGACAACAGGGCCTGGCGCACCCCAATAGCAACCTCATCGCCGAAGTCGACGCCTTCGGTCACACAACCGAACACCTTAACGGTGATGACGGCCTGCCGCACCTTCATTGATGCCAGCCACAAGTCAAAATACCCGTGGTGGAACACCTGGCATAGGTCGAGCGCCTCCAGAGTTCCTTGGGTAAAACACCACGTTTCGGTTCGACGAGCGCCAGGACCTGATCGCCGTCACCGACGTGCTGGGCCATACCACCAAGCTGGATTTCGAGAAACTGTTGTCTGGTCAAGAGGTCGATATATTCGATTTGGATGGAACGGCGGCGTCATTAAGTTGATTTTTGGAGTGCTTTTTATGCCTGTTATAGCAATAGTTCTTGAAGGGGAAGTAACTCAGGCACAAAGTCTTCTGAAATTTCACAAAACGCTTGGTGTATCACTGCATTCGTTGAAGGACTCGTGGTTGAACGAACGTCCGATTGTGGAGGTGGAGATTTTTGAAGGAGATTACCAAGAGAAAGCAAAGATTATACGCTCAGTCCTTAAAATTATTCATGAAGAGCATCTAGTTGCGAAATTTTATGAAATTCCTTTTGGCGAGCAGTATGCCGGTAATTCGCAGCTCCAGACTTGGGAGGTTGATGCTGCACTCGTCGGCGGTATATTGGATGCTGCCGATAAGGAAGTAGATCGACAGTTGGATAATTGATGTTTCATGGGCATTGGTTTGGCTTTATTTATGAAGGATGTAGTCATCCTTGGCACTAAAACAGAGTTATCAGAAATGCTCTATCTGTATTGATGTCATGAACTATCATATTTTTCATTGATTAAATACGATGGGTTCTTGTGTTTTATTGTGTGGTGCCTGGAGATGTCCTGCTGGATGCTCAACGAGCAAGCAGCGACGAGACTGTCGAGAGCCTGGCCTGAAGTTCTCAAGGTACCCTCAGGCTGAACAACAAAAAAACCGGCTGATCAGGCCGGTTTTTTTTTGGGGCGGTGGTAGAGCAATTTATTCAGGCGGTGCGATTCTGGATCAGACGATCCGAGCCACCTTCGGCAACGCGATTCTGCAGCAGTTTGTCAGAGCCACCTTCGGCGACGCGGTTCTGCAGCAGTTTGTCAGAACCGCCTTCAGCGACGCGGTTCTGCAGCAGTTTGTCAGAACCACCTTCAGCGACGCGGTTCTCCATCAACTTGTCGGAGCCATCGGCGGCGACGCGGTTTTCGATCAGGCGATCGGAACCACCCTCGGCCACACGGCTTTCAATCAGACGATCCGAGCCGCCTTCAGCGACCACTGGTTGAGCGGAGTTTGCGGCGAAAGCGTTAACTGCGAAAACCGAGAAAGCGATGCTGAGGAGGGTCTGGCGTTTCATGATCGTGTGCTCCGGGGTGCTTATGGGGTGGTATGGAGCAGATGTTACGCCGGAGATTTTTTAAGAGAACTTCATTGAGTTGATGGTGACTATTGATGCAGTCAATGGATGATTCGCTCCCACAGGAGGGTGAGGTGTTAGCGGGAGATGAGCCCATGATCAAGGGCGTATTTGACCAGCGCCGCCGGCTTGTCGATGTTGAGCTTGCGCCGGATGCTCAAGCGGTGTGTCTCCACCGTGCGCACGCTGATGTCCAGTTCCCGGGCCATTTCCTTGTTGTTCAAGCCTTGCGCCATCTTCGACAGCACCTGGCTTTCCCTCGGGGTCAGTTCGTTGTCGGTGTTCCTGTCGGCGATCAGCCGTTGGGCGATTTCCGCGCTGTAGAAGGTTCCGCCGCTGCTGATGGCCTCGATGGCGGCGATGATTTCCCGTGACGGTGCGTTCTTCAGCACGTAGCCGCTGGCGCCGGAGCGCACCGATTCACTGACGTATTCGTAATTGTCGTACATGCTCAGCACCAGCACCTTGAGCGACGGGTACTGGCTGCGCAGTACACGGGTCAGTTCCAGGCCGTTCATGTCCGGCAGGCTGATGTCGACCAGCAGCAGGTCAGGCTGGCAGCGGCCGACCATCTCGATGGCCTCGGCGCCGTTTTCCGCTTCGCCGACCATTTCCAGGGGCGACATCACGGCCAGCAGCGCCTTGATGCCGTCGCGGACCAGGGAGTGATCGTCGACCAGGGCGACGCGGATCGGGGAGGGCAGGTTCATGCAAGGTCTCACTCTTGTAGTTTTGCGCCAGGTTTCATCGGCAGCCGTACGTCCAGCTCACTTCTGCCCGGCATCGAGATCAGATCGAAGCGCCCGCCAAAATGTTCGACGCGTTCGCGGATGTTACGCAAGCCAATGCCGGCCTGACGACGTTCGACCTGGGCGACGTTGAAACCGATACCGTCATCGACCACCGTCAGCCGCACGGACTCGTCGCAGCCGCGCAGTGTAATGGACACGTTCTGCGCCTGCGCGTGGCGTTCGATGTTGGTCAGGCCTTCCTGGACGATGCGGAACAGCGACACAGCCGCGCCGTCCACCAGTTGGCAGTCGAATTCATTTTCGTCGTAGGTCACGGTCAGCCCGCTGCGCTGCTCGAACTCTGCGGCCAGTTGGCCGATGGCCGCCGGCAGGCCGAGGGTGTCGAGCAAGGATGAGCGCAGGCCGTGGGAGAGGCTGCGGACTTCGCCGATGGCATCGCCCAGGCGCTCGGTGGCGTCCTTTAGCGTGCTCAAGCCCTTGTCATGGGCTTGTCCGCGTTCCAGCAGGTGGCTGGCCAGTTCGAACTGGAATTTGATCGAGACTAGCACCTGGCTGATGCCGTCGTGCAACTCGCGGGACACCCGGGATCGTTCCTCTTCCTGCAGGCTGACGATGCGCTGGGTCAGGCGCTGCAGTTTCTTGTCCGCCAGCCGATGTTCGCTGACGTTGAGGGTCATGCCGGTGGCGAACACGAACAGCACCGCGACCAGGGCGACCACGGCAATCGCCATCATGGTCTTGCGAATGCCCATGGCCACTTCGGCACGGGCCTGCTGGGTGGCGCGTTCGACGTCTTCGAGGTAGATGCCGGTGCCGAGCATCCAGCCCCAGCGATCGAGCATCACCACATAGGCGAGCTTGTCGGTCACCTGGCCGGAGGAGGGCTTGTTCCAGGCATAGCGTTGGAAGCCTTCGCCCGACTGTGCGCTTTTCAGCAGCGCCTGGATCACCGGCAGGCCGTGGGGGTCTTTCATGTCCCACAGGTATTGGCCCACCAGTTCCGACTGGCGTGCGTGCATCAGGCTGCGGCCTTCGTGGTCGTAGACGAAGAAGTAGCCGTTGATGCCGAAGCTGAGCTTGCGCAGTTCTTCCAGCACTTGTTGCTGGGCGTGGGCATCGCCGTGGCCGTCGTCGTACAGGGGCGCGATCAGGCTCTGGGCCATTTCCACGTAGTTTTTCAGTTCCGCGCGCTTGCTCGCCAGAATGCTGTCTTCGATCAGTTGCGCCTGTTGATCGCCCAGTTGGCGATTGAGGGAAATCACCAGCGCACAGATGACGGCAATGGCCAGCACCAGCGGCAGTATCCCGAGGGCGACGATCTTGTGTTTGAGCTGCATGTTGACTCCTGCCCACGCGAAGGCTCGGATCATATGCCAAAGAGGCGTCCTGTAGGAGCGGTGGTGTCTACGTAGAACTACGTAGACACCACGTACGTAGTAACGCGGATTTATTTGTGGACGACATGCGCAGATATTGGGCCAGCTCCGCACTGCGGACACAATTATAAAAATTACCGCCGCAGTCACTGGCTGTCGGCAGGAGACACGCTATGCCCCGTCTGGCTAAACACCTCGCCTGGTTTGCCGTGGCTGTCCTGGGAGCGATTGCGCTGAGTGTCGTGGCCCTGCGCCGCGGCGAAGCGATCAACGCCCTGTGGATCGTAGTCGCAGCCGTCGCCATCTACCTCGTTGCCTACCGCTACTACAGCCTGTTCATCGCCAATAAAGTGATGCAGCTCGACCCCAATCGGGCCACGCCGGCTGTGCTCAATAACGATGGTCTGGACTACGTGCCGACCAACAAACACGTGCTGTTCGGGCACCACTTCGCCGCCATTGCCGGCGCGGGGCCTTTGGTCGGACCGGTATTGGCAGCGCAGATGGGTTACTTGCCCGGCACGCTGTGGCTGATCGCTGGCGTGGTGCTGGCCGGTGCCGTTCAGGACTTCATGGTCCTGTTCATGTCCACCCGCCGCAACGGTCGTTCCCTGGGCGACATGGTCCGCGAAGAAATGGGCCGCATCCCTGGCACCATCGCGCTGTTCGGCTGCTTCCTGATCATGATCATCATCCTCGCGGTGCTGGCGCTGATCGTCGTGAAAGCCCTGGCCGAGAGCCCGTGGGGCATTTTCACGGTGATGGCGACCATCCCGATCGCGATGTTCATGGGCATCTACATGCGCTACATCCGCCCGGGTCGCATTGGCGAAATCTCGGTCATCGGTGTGCTGTTGCTGTTGGGTTCGATCTGGCTCGGCGGGCAGATTGCCGCTGACCCGGTGTGGGCCAAGGCCTTTACCTTTACCGGTCTTCAGATCACCTGGATGCTGATCGGCTACGGTTTTGTCGCGGCGGTATTGCCGGTGTGGCTGATCCTGGCGCCCCGTGATTACCTCTCCACCTTCCTGAAGATCGGCACCATCGTCGCCCTGGCCATCGGCATCCTGGTGACCATGCCCGAGCTGAAAATGCCGGCCCTGACCCAGTTCATCGACGGCACCGGCCCGGTATGGAAGGGCGGTCTGTTCCCGTTCCTGTTCATCACTATCGCCTGTGGCGCGGTGTCGGGCTTCCATGCGCTGATCGCTTCCGGCACCACGCCGAAATTGCTCGCCAGTGAGGGGCATGCCCGTTACATCGGTTACGGCGGCATGCTGATGGAGTCCTTCGTGGCGATCATGGCCATGGTCGCGGCTTCCGTGATCGATCCGGGTGTGTACTTCGCCATGAACAGCCCGGCGGCTGTAGTCGGTGCCGATGCGGTGGCCGTTGCACAAACCGTCAGCAGCTGGGGCTTCGCCATTACCCCGGAAGCCCTGCAAGCCGTAGCCCACGACATCGGTGAAACCACCATCCTGGCCCGTGCCGGCGGTGCACCGACCCTGGCGGTCGGTATCGCGCAGATCCTGCACCACGTGTTGCCGGGCGAGAACACCATGGCGTTCTGGTACCACTTCGCGATCCTGTTCGAAGCGCTGTTCATCCTGACCGCAGTCGACGCCGGCACCCGTGCCGGGCGTTTCATGCTCCAGGATTTGCTCGGCTCCTTCGTCCCGGCGCTCAAACGCACCGAATCCTGGACCGCCAACCTGCTTGCAACCGCCGGTTGCGTGGCTATGTGGGGTTATCTGCTGTACCAGGGCGTGATCGATCCACTGGGTGGCATCAACACCTTGTGGCCGCTGTTCGGTATCTCCAACCAGATGCTGGCCGGTATCGCCCTGATGCTCGGCACCGTCGTGCTGATCAAGATGAAGCGCCAGCGTTATGTCTGGGTGACCTTGCTGCCGGCCGTGTGGCTGCTGATCTGCACCACGACAGCGGGCTTCATCAAGCTGTTCGACGCCAACCCGGCGATCGGCTTCCTCGCACTGGCGAAGAAGTACAGCGATGCCTTGGCTAACGGTCAGGTGCTGGCCCCGGCCAAGAGCATCGACCAGATGCAGCACGTGATCTTCAACGCCTACACCAACGCAACGCTGACTGCGCTGTTCCTGTTCGTGGTGTTCAGCATCCTGTTCTTCGCGCTCAAGGTCGGCATCGCTGCCTGGGGCACCAAGGAGCGTACGGACAAGGAAGCGCCATTCCACGCGCTGCCGGATGCCTGATCATGTTCAATGACCTGAGTCGTCTCGGTAAATACCTCGGTCAGGCCGCGCGCCTGATGGTCGGCATGCCCGACTACGACAACTACGTCGAGCATATGCAGAACAAGCACCCGGACAAACCGGTGATGGACTACGAGGCGTTCTTCCGCGAGCGCCAGGAAGCCCGTTACGGCAGTAAAGCCGGACCGAAGTGCTGTTGAGTGAATAAAAAACCGGCTGAAAAGGTTGTGTGAAAATGCACTTAAGGCCAACCTAACAAATGCCCCGACAAAATCGGGGCATTTGTTTTTGAAATTGGCAGGCCGCGTTTTCACGCTGTCTGCTCCGGCGCTGTTTGCATACCGCAGTCCAGTTTCTTATCTCTCCTGGTGCACCGGCCTTTTATCAGTGGTGCACCAGGCTTCGACTGGAAATGCCGAGGGCCGTCTTTAGCTTGGAGTATTCGTCCATCCTATAATCTGAATTCCACTAGCAGAGATGCAACCAACAGCCAAACACCGCTACCAACCAACATCACTGCTTTGATTTTCAGAAGACGCTTAAGGTGCGGAGGGAAGTTTTTAATATCCACGGGGTCCAGCTCACCAATCCGGATTGATGCTTTGGGCATCATCACCATCCCGGCGATTTTTGCTATCAGCATGATGCGCGCAAGCCAACCCTGATTTCGCAGACCCGGTCCCCAGATGTAGATATAACGACTGTTCTTCAACGCTTCCATCATGGCGTCCAGATGACGGCCCAAATAAAGGGAGTACGCGATACCCGCAACTCCCAATAGCAGTGGCCCGCCATTGAAAACGAGAATCGCCCAGACAGGCCAATTGCTGATCAAGGCTGAGCAGCCTCATACAGTGTCTCGCCGATGACCTCTCCCCGTTGAGCACCTCTGGTCGTACCCACCCATGCGCCAACACCAATTACTGTTGCCACACAGATAACTCCTCCCACGCCTGTAGAGAATCCAAGCGCCAAGCAGACAGGTCCACTTGTATATTTGCCAATCTCACCACCGATAATTCCACCAACAGTAGACCCAGCAAATTTCCCACCTTCAGTAAACCTGACCTTCTCGCACGCAGTTCCAGAGTCACCAACACAAACCTCCTGAATAGCCAGCAACGACGAAACCCCGCCAATGCCAATTCCGATGTAACCACCGGTGCTCATGTACTTGGCAGCCCGACTGATTGCATTCACATGAGTGGAATACCCCGGTATCTGCCCCGGCGCCCCCGCCTTGTCCCAGTGGTGCACCAGACTACGGCTGGAAATGCCAAGCGCCGTCTTCAACTTTGGGTGATCGCCCAAGGTGGTCTGGCCACGCAGGCGAGTGGAGTTCAACAGGTGGGCGTCCAGTTGGGCGAGCAGCCGCTGGCGCTCGGCAAAGAACTGTGGCGATTTGAGGTGGCCATGCTGACGATAGCTTTCCTGATGCAGGCGCTCCATGGCTTGCAGGGTTTCACCCAATCGTGTCAGGTGTTTTTCCATCACCACCGCGCTGACGCCGAGCCAGGTCGAAGTCTCGCCGGTAAAACTGGCGATTTCAGCCGCGTGGCGGAACATGAATTCGGCTTCTTCCGGCGTCAGGGGATCGAGGGCCAACTTGACCTGTTGAGCGGCCTGCATCAGTAGGGCTTCCTGATAGGTGCAGGAGGTGTTGTTCGGATCGCCCAGCACGATCATCGAACCCGCTTTGACGTCTCCGAGACCTGGATTCAGCGCTTGAAACTTCCTCATCACCGCCTGATCACTCCAGCCAAAAAGACTGGCTTCCAGCGCCTCCCGCGTCATGCTTTTGGGCACGATATAGAAGCCGGGTTCCTCAGCCAGGGCGCTGCTGAATGCCGGAGGCGCTGGATGGTTAGCCGAAACGAAACCGGATTGAGCAGGCGCCACCGGGCGACTGCTTACCGACGACTCTACCGGTGGAGCGGCTCGCCTGACACCGGTCGGTGCCGAGCTTTCGTTGCGGTAGCTGGCCGTAGTTACCGAGGGGATCAGTTGGGCCTTACAGGGGCAACCACTATGGCTATCCAGCGTGCCGGCCATGGCCTTGCCATGACTGATCATGTGCGAAATGCCACCGATAATTTTGTAAGTCTCGCCATCCTTGCCACAGGTGACTCGGTCACCGTCGCGGGCATGAGCGATACCGTACATCATGATCCGGGTATCGCCATCCAGGACCTTGCCGCCACAGGTGGTCTTGTCGTCCAGGCCAATGAAATATCCCTTACTCATTGGTTTCTGCTCCCTCGATAGAGGGCAGAAAATCCTCTGCCATCGATACACCTTCACGTGCAACGAGCAGGTAACTGCCTTGCAACGTGTTGATGATTTCGTCGCCATTGCAAAGTCGGCTGCCGACCAGCGCCAAATCATTATCTCCTTCTCCCGCGCCCGTGATGATCTGCGCCGTACCCCCATCGGCATACACGACATAATCGCCTTTCTGTGCCGCAGTGACTTTCTGACCGTTATCCAATGTGAACACCAGCGGCGCTGCGGCCTGTTGGATCACTCCGCCATAACGGGTTTGACTGCCCTCGGTAGCCACACGGTAGATGGCGTAAGGGCGGTGTTCTTCAGTGTAAGCCTGCTGCAGATGGATGATCGCCATGACTTCATTGTCAAATCCCGCAAGTTGCTCTTCGGTGAAGGGAGAGTCGTCCAGGCGGCAGAGAAACTCAGGAGAGACTTCGTTGGTATACAAGGGAAGGGGAGGTGCATTCATTTACAACTTCCTTATCGTCATCGATTTGAATTGCCATCCCTTCTCATCTCGGCAAAAGCGCTGAGCAGAGAGGATATTGGGCGACGACGAATAAGACGGTGGGACGCTTGCTGAAAGCAATCCAATGGCATAGCCAAATGTACAAATAGGAAATTTCGCAATAACTAACAAACCATTTCCTACACGGAAGGAACACAGGCCATGTGAAGTGCGCTTCAGTCCAACCCCTCTAACGTTCCTGCCCCCGGTCACATTCAAGATGTAAGCCATAAAGAAAAATGCTCCATATCTTTCGATACGGAGCATTTTTCTATGAGTGCAGGAACCCCCTGATGGGTTCAGGCGCCGGGGCGATGCGAATCGTCGTCGCCACCGTTGTCCCGGGTCATGGAAACATTGTCAGGCATTCGTCCCTGAGGCTGATGATCCCGTTTGGCGATCTTGAGTGCCCGGTCGGCGACCTTGGCGTTATGCACCAGGCGGCAGAGCACGGCAACGATGATGATCGACAGTAATGACCAGATGACAATGGCGTTTAGGAGCATGGCGAAACCTCTCGCGTCAAACAATCCTTCCGATCGCCAACATCCTTGTAGCAAATAGTATTAATCCATTGTGGCAGGAGTTCATGAACTTGCACTTTCTTGCTGATTTGCGCTGTTTTTCAGCTATCTCCCCAGATGAAGCGACAGTTTCCCCGACCGGTACTTTAATGGATGGTCTGGAGCGACTGATCAAGGGGTTGTCATAGCCTTAATGCTATGGATCCCATACCGAAAAGCTATTTCATCAATCGGTGATCCGGATCCACGCTCAAGGGTGGTTAGCTGAAAACAAAATCAAGAGGAGATGCCATGTCAACTGAATCGAAATGCCCGTTCAATCACGCCGCTGGCGGTGGCACGACGAACCGCGACTGGTGGCCGAACCAACTGAACCTGAAGATCCTGAGTCAACACTCGCCAAAGTCTGACCCGCTGGGGGGCGACTTCAACTACGCCGAAGCCTTCAAGAGCCTGGACTTCCAGGCGCTGAAAAAAGACCTGAATGCGCTGATGACCGATTCCCAGGACTGGTGGCCGGCGGACTTCGGTCACTATGGGCCTTTTTTTATTCGCATGTCCTGGCACGCCGCAGGCACCTATCGCACCGGTGATGGCCGGGGTGGCGCCGGTTCCGGCCAGCAACGCTTTGCACCGCTCAACAGCTGGCCGGACAACGTCAGCCTCGACAAGGCCCGTCGGCTGCTCTGGCCGATCAAGCAAAAGTACGGCAACAAAGTCTCCTGGGCCGACCTGATCGTCCTCACCGGCAACGTTGCACTGGAATCCATGGGCTTCAAGACCTTTGGTTTTTCCGGCGGCCGCCCGGATGTCTGGGAACCGGACGAAGACGTCTACTGGGGTTCTGAAAGCAAGTGGCTGGGGGGCGACGTGCGTTATGGCAAAGATGCCGGGCAAGCTCCCGTAGAGCGCAATCTGGAAAACCCACTCGCCGCCGTGCAGATGGGCCTGATCTACGTAAACCCCGAAGGCCCTGAAGGCAACTCTGATCCGGTCGCCGCCGGGAAGGACATCCGTGAAACCTTTGCGCGCATGGCCATGAACGACGAGGAAACCGTCGCGTTGATCGCTGGCGGTCATGCCTTCGGCAAAACCCACGGTGCCGGTCCTGTCGACCATGTCGGGCCTGAGCCCGAAGGCGCCGGCCTCGAACTGCAGGGCCTGGGCTGGAAGAGCACGTTCGGTACCGGTAGCGGTGCCGACGCCATCTCCAGTGGTCTGGAAGTGACCTGGACGACCACGCCAACCCGGTGGAGCAACAACTACCTGGAAAACCTGTTCGGTTACGAATGGGAACTGACCAAGAGCCCGGCGGGGGCAAACCAGTGGAAGCCGAAAAACGGCGCTGGCGCCGGCACCATTCCAGATGCCTTTGATACGTCCAAACGGCGTGATCCGACCATGCTGACCACGGACTTGTCGCTACGCTTCGACCCGATCTACGAGCCGATTTCCCGGCGCTTCCTGGCCAATCCAGACCAGTTGGCCGACGCCTTCGCCCGTGCCTGGTACAAGCTGATTCACCGTGACATGGGGCCGCTTTCACGCTACCTCGGCCCGGAAATGCCGAACGAAGAACTGCTGTGGCAAGACCCGATCCCTGCTGTCGATCATCCGCTGGTCAATGACAGCGATGTGGCCGCGCTCAAGGGCAAAATTGCGGCCTCGGGGCTGTCAGTCTCGCAGCTTGTATCTACAGCTTGGGCGGCCGCTTCGTCTTTCCGTGGCTCCGATAAACGCGGCGGTGCCAATGGCGGTCGCCTGCGCCTGGCGCCACAGAAGTCTTGGGAGGCCAACCAGCCAGAACAACTGGCCCGCGTGCTGGCAAAACTCGAAAGCATCCAGAACGAGTTCAACAGTGGCGGCAAGAAAATCTCCCTGGCCGACCTGATCGTGCTCGCCGGTGGCGTGGGCGTGGAACAGGCCGCGAAAAATGCCGGCCAAAGTGTGACGGTGCCTTTCACGCCGGGACGCATGGACGCCAGCCAGGAACAGACCGATGTCGAATCCTTCGGTTTCCTTGAACCGATTGCCGACGGTTTCCGTAATTACCTGAAGCAACAGTACCGTGTGCCGGCCGAAAAATTGCTGATCGACAAGGCGCAACTGCTGACGCTCAGCGCGCCGGAAATGACGGTATTGCTGGGTGGGCTACGGGTGTTGAACGCCAATGTCGGCCAGAGCAAACACGGTGTCTTCACCTCACGGCCGGAAGCCTTGACCAATGACTTCTTCACCAACCTGCTCGATATGGGGGTGGAGTGGAAGCCCGTGTCGGATGCCCAACAGGAGTTTGAAGGGCGTGATCGCAAGACCGGTGCAGTGAAGTGGACAGGGACGCGGGTTGACCTGGTCTTTGGTTCCAATGCGCAGTTGCGTGCGTTGGCCGAGTTCTATGCCACCGCCGATGCGCAGCAGAAGTTCGTCAAGGACTTCGTCGCTGCGTGGACAAAAGTGATGAACCTGGATCGCTTCGATCTGAAATAGGAGAGGTTGTCGTAAATTTGGAGCCGGCACGACTGCCGGCTCCAATCACAGCTGAAGGCTTTCAGCACTATCAGTTCGCCGGTATTCAAGGCCATCTGTAATGACAGCTCAATTGTGTTGAGCACGAGTCAGCCGTCAAGAAATGGGAGATTCTCTTTTCGAACGACGCGAGCAGCATCATCGTATAGAAACGGGAGAAACATATAACGGCGACCTTTGGTTACCGGAGTGGCTTCGTGCAAAAGTGAACACGAAAACACCACAGCTCCTCCTGTTGGAGCGCTGTAATGCATTTTTCCAAACTCTGGAAAATGCAGAAAACCGCCTTCGTACTCTCCCGTATTAAGAAACAGGGAAACGGCAAAACGGCGATGCGCTGTACCCTTCGTGGTGTTATCCCTATGGGGCCGGAAATGCCCGCCTTCATCGCCGTTGTAGCAGGCCACCATATAGCGCTCCATTCGAGTGGCATTGAACTGGAACGCTTTATGTAGCTCTGGAAGCAGACGGTTGGCTATACGCAACGAACATGCTTTGGATAGAGCCTCGTCTTCAATAATGCAGTCACGACGTTGCTTGTGGCCACGGTCGGTGACGTGGACGGTTTTACCCGACTGCTCCACCATAAACCCGGACTCCTCTCCGCCACGTTCGTCGTAGTGACTTATTAGTGCTTTACACAGCTTGGGCTCAAATATACGGGGAATCACCAGGACTGGTGCGTGTGGAGTGGCGGCATGTGGCGGTGCCAGTGCGGGTAATCTATCCAGAAAGCGCATTAAAGAGGGGACATGGTTATCAACCGGCGTCTCGATCGGGACGATGGCCAGGATACGTAACGCAGGATCCAGCACATAGGTCATTTGCCTGATGCTGCCGTCTATCTGCAATGTACCGTAGAGCTTACTGACTGACCGATCGAAGTCCCAGATGAAGCGCATGCCAGGTATCGAACTTTCTACCCGCTTCAGCTTTTCATCATCTGGATCTACGGACACACCGAAGAAGCAGACGTGATCGTCATTGAACCGCTGGCGATGGGCCTGAACAGCTTCCAGAACTTTAATTGATGTGGGATCAGCCGCAGAACCAAAAAAAGTAAGCACTACATACCGACCGGCAATAGTGTCGAAACAAAAGCGCTCTCTTTGTTGAGTGCGGCAATGGAACCAAGGGGCAGGTCCACCGACTGAAAACGCTGTGGCGCGCATCACAACTCCTTGCCGGCAGGCAGTGGATCGCTAGCAGGAAGAACTCCAGGCACTCGAAACTTGCAGGTAAAGCTAGTTCAGACTTGTTGAAGCTGCCTGGAGCGCTGATGGCGACTCCTCATTTACCAGGCATCGATCACCGATTGCAGGAACTGCTCCGACAACCGAGGGTTGTCCAGGGCCCTGGCGATCAGTATGGCCCCGGTGATCGATGACAGGATGCGCAAGGCCTCCTGGTGTTTTTCATCATCGGTTTGGCCGTCGACCAAAGGCAGCAGCGTTTCGATCAGGGTCTGCACGCCTTGGGTGAACGAGTGGCTGACGGCACCGCCGTTGCGCGCGACATCGGCCCCCAGGGCAGGGATCGGGCAGCCTTCGGTCCAGTTGCTCAAGTGGCTTTGGGTCAGGTACCCCTTGAGCAGTTCGGGGATGGATTTGGCTGCTCGCCAGTCTTCGATGTTGGTTTCGAACGTGCGGCTGACCGCCTCTGACGCCAACTGCTCCTTGCCGCCGGGGAACTGTCCGTAAAAGCCGCCATGGGTCAGGCCCACCGAGCGGGACAGTTCGCCGATACCGATGCCGTCGATTCCTTTTTCCCGGTACATCTTCGAGGCTGCGCCGAGGATCGCTTCCTTGTTGGCTGCTGCCTTGTCTTTCGTCACTTTCATGAGTGGGGTCCTGTCATCCGATGAGCGCCCTGGCAAATTTTTGCTGAGGGGCTGGCATTGATGATGATCATAATATAAATTCGCGGCAATGGCTTTGCAGGCCGACGAGCCCGTGGCTCAAGTCAGAACACCTCACAGGGTGCCACCCCATGAAACGTCATGATCTGCGCAGTATCGACCTCAATCTGCTGGTGATTTTCGAGGCGCTCATTCAGGAACGCAATGTCACGCGGGCCGCGGAAAGACTTTCCCTGGGCCAGCCGGCGGTCAGCGGCGCGTTGGGTCGATTGCGTACGCTGTTCAACGACCCTCTGTTTAAACGCATTGGCCACAAAATGGAACCGACCACCCGGGCCTTGCAGGTGGCGCAAACCCTTGGGCCCGCATTGGACTGTATCTGCGCTGTCGTCAGTCTGACGGCTTCCAATAAAAACCCAGTTGATTCAGAGGCTTGATCTGAGCATTCATTTTTTTTGCCCTTAAACATGATAGTCATCATTAATGATGATAACCAAGTTCACTCCGTTCAATTCGTCGCTGCCCCCTGTGCGGCCGAGAATTCTCCAACCCCTAAACCGTCAGGCGGACACTACCCATGCAACAGTCACTCAAACCTTTGCGTTATCCCCTTGCTGCATTGGCGTTGGCGACCCTCACTGCTTGCGGCCACGCACCCGATGCCGCCAAGGCTCCGGGTGCGCCGCCTGTCACGGTCGCCAAAGTGCTCGAGCAACCCATCACCGAATGGGATGAAGTCACCGCCCGCCTGGAAGCACCGGAAACCGTCGTGGTTCGCCCGCGGGTGTCGGGGCAGATCGATCGAGTCGCCTTCACGGATGGCGAGTCGGTGAAGAAAGGGGATTTGCTGTTCCAGATCGATCCACGGCCGTTCGAACACGAAGTGCATCGTTTAGAGGCGCAATTGCAACAGGCTCGCGCCACGCTGGTTCGAACTGGCAATGAAGCGCAACGGGGCCAGCGCCTGCTGAGCAGCAATGCCATTTCGGCGGAACTGGCCGACACGCGCAATACCACCGCTCAGGAAGCCCGTGCCGCCGTCGATGCCGTGCAGGCGCAACTCGATCTGGCACGCCTGAACCTGAGCTTCACCCGCGTCACCGCGCCGATCAGCGGCCGGGTCAGTCGTGCTGAAATCACCGCCGGCAACATCGTCACCGCCGACACCTCGGCGCTCACTAGCGTGGTCTCCACCGACAAGGTCTACGCCTATTTCGACGCCGACGAGCGCCTGTTCCTCAAGTACGGCCAACTCTCCCGCCAAGGCCGGCGCAGCCAGTCGACACCGGTGTACATGGGCTTGTCGAACGAAGAGGGCAATAGCCACCTGGGGCAGATGAACTTCGTCGACAACCAGGTCAATCCCAAGACCGGCACCATCCGTGGCCGCGCGGTGTTCGACAACACCGACGGCCAATACACCCCGGGGCTGTATGCCCGATTGAAGCTGGTGGGCAGCGCAGCCTACGCCGGCTTGCTGATCAAAGACGAAGCGGTGGGCACCGACCTGGGCAAGAGGTTCGTGCTGGTGATCGACCAGGACAACAAGGCCGTGTACCGCAGCGTCGATCTGGGACCGAAGCTCGAAGGCTTGCGCATCGTGCGCAGCGGTTTGCAGAAAGAAGACCGCATCGTCATCAACGGCCTGCAACGGGTTCGTCCCGGCGCGGTGGTCGCGCCGCAGGACGCGCCGATGGCCGACGCAGAAACCGTCGCCACCCTGGCTCGTCAACGCCAGGCCATCGAGGCGGGTAATCAGCCCGTCGCTCCGTCCCCGGCACTGGTGAAAACGGATACAACCGTTTCGCCTCGTGGATAAAGGAACACCGTCATGAAGTTCTCACAATTCTTTATCACGCGGCCGATCTTCGCTGCGGTGTTGTCGCTGCTGATCCTGATCGCCGGCGCCATCGCGCTGTTTCAGTTGCCGATCAGCGAATACCCCGAGGTAGTGCCACCGACCGTGGTCATCCATGCCAACTACCCGGGTGCCAACCCCAAGGTGATTGGCGAAACCGTAGCTGCACCTCTCGAACAAGCGATCACCGGCGTCGAGAACATGCTGTACATGTATTCGCAGTCCACGGCCGATGGCCGGCTTACCCTCACGGTGACCTTCGCCCTCGGCACTGACCTGGACAACGCCCAGGTGCAGGTGCAGAACCGCGTGACCCGGACCGAGCCAAAGCTACCCGAAGAAGTGACGCGCATTGGTATCACCGTGGACAAAGCGTCGCCCGAGCTGACGATGGTGGTGCACCTGACCTCGCCGGACAAGCGCTACGACATGCTGTACCTGTCCAACTACGCGATCCTCAACGTCAAGGATGAGCTGTCGCGCCTGAACGGTATCGGTGACGTGAAGATGTTCGGTATCGGCGACTACTCGCTGCGTATCTGGCTCGATCCGAACAAGACCGCTTCACGCAACCTGACCGCGACTGACGTGGTCAATGCGGTCCGCGAACAGAACCGTCAGGTCGCTGCCGGCCAACTGGGCGCACCGCCTGCGCCCAACGCCACCAGCTTCCAGATGTCGATCAACTCCCAAGGGCGGCTGGTCACCGAGGAGGAGTTCGAGAACGTGATTATCCGCAGTGGTCCGGACGGCGAAATCACTCGCCTCAAGGACATTGCGCGGATTGAACTCGGCTCCAACCAGTACGCCCTGCGTGCCTTGCTCAATAACCAGGAAGCGGTGGCGATGCCGATCTTCCAGCGCCCGGGTTCCAATGCGATCGACGTCTCCGATCAGGTGCGGGCGAAGATGGCCGAGCTGAAGAAGAACTTCCCGGAAGGCATGGACTACGAGATCGTCTACGACCCGACCATCTTCGTGCGCAGTTCGATAGAAGCGGTGGTTCACACGCTGTTCGAAGCGCTGATTCTGGTGGTGCTGGTGGTGATTCTGTTCCTGCAAACCTGGCGCGCTTCGATCATTCCATTGGTGGCGGTACCGGTGTCGTTGATCGGCACCTTTGCCGTGATGCACCTGTTCGGCTTCTCGCTCAATGCCCTGTCGCTGTTCGGTCTGGTGCTGGCCATCGGGATCGTGGTCGATGATGCGATCGTGGTGGTGGAGAACGTCGAGCGCAACATCGAGTTGGGCCTCGAGCCGATCGAGGCAACCAAGAAAGCCATGGGCGAGGTGACCGGGCCGATCATCGCCACGGCGTTGGTATTGTGCGCGGTGTTCGTCCCTGCTGCCTTTATCTCCGGTTTGACGGGCCAGTTCTACAAGCAATTCGCACTGACCATTGCCATCTCGACGGTGATCTCGGCGTTCAACTCCTTGACCTTGTCGCCGGCATTGGCCGCGGTATTGCTCAAGGCCCACGGCGCGCCGAAAGACCGTTTCTCCAAAGTGCTGGATCGATTGTTCGGTGGCTGGCTGTTCAAACCCTTCAACCGCGTATTCGAAAAGGCCAGCCATGGCTATGTGGTTGCCGTCGCCAAGGTCATTCGTGGCAGCAGCGTGGCCTTGCTGGTGTATGCCGGGCTGATCGCCATGACCTACATGGGCTTCAGCACCACGCCGACCGGTTTCGTGCCGACCCAGGATAAAAAGTACCTGGTGACCTTCGCGCAACTGCCGGACGCCGCCAGCCTTGATCGTTCGGAATCGGTGATCCGTCGCATGAGCAGCATCGCCATGAACGAGCCGGGCTTCGACAGCGCCGTGGCGTTCCCGGGGCTGTCGATCAACGGCTTCACCAACAGCCCGAACGCCGGTATCGCCTTCATCGGCTTGCGGCCCTTCGATGAACGCAAAGACCCGAGCCTGTCGGCAAAGGCGATTTCCGCTTCACTGAACGCCAAGTTCGGCAGCATTCAGGACGCCTACATCGCCGTGTTCCCGCCACCGCCCGTTCAAGGCCTGGGCACCATCGGTGGCTTCAAACTGCAGATCGAAGACCGCGGCAACCTGGGCTATGAAGCCCTGTACAAAGAGACCATGAACGTCATCGCCAAGAGCCGCAGCGTTCCGGAACTGGCCAATCTGTTCACCAGCTTCACGGTGAACGTGCCGCAGGTCGATGCCGCGATCGACCGGGAAAAAGCCAAGACCCATGGCGTGGCCGTCAGCGATATCTTCGACACGTTGCAGGTGTACCTGGGCTCGCTGTATGCCAACGACTTCAACCGTTTCGGCCGCACCTACCAGGTCAACGTTCAGGCAGACCAGCAATTCCGCCTGGAACCGGAGCAGATCGGCCAGTTGAAGGTGCGCAACGACCATGGGGAAATGATCCCGCTCGCCACCTTCATCAAGGTCAGCCCGACGTCGGGGCCTGATCGGGTCATGCACTACAACGGCTTCATCAGTGCGGAAATCAACGGTGCGGCGGCTCCCGGCTTCAGCTCCGGCCAGGCCCAGAAAGCCATCGAGAAACTGCTCAAGGAAGAACTGCCCAACGGCATGACCTACGAGTGGACCGACCTGACCTACCAGCAGATCTTGTCCGGCGACACCGCGTTGCTGGTGTTCCCGCTCTGCGTCCTGTTGGCGTTCCTGGTGTTGGCTGCACTGTATGAAAGCTGGAGCCTGCCGCTGGCGGTGATCCTGATCGTACCGATGACGCTGCTGTCGGCGATTGCCGGGGTGATCATTTCCAAGGGCGACAACAACATCTTCACCCAGATCGGCTTGATCGTGCTGGTGGGCCTGGCGTGCAAGAACGCGATCCTGATCGTCGAGTTCGCCAAGGACCGGCAGGACCAGGGCTTGTCGCCGCTGGATGCCGTGCTGGACGCCTGTCGCATGCGTTTGCGGCCGATCCTGATGACTTCGATCGCTTTCATCATGGGGGTGATTCCGTTGGTGACTTCCACCGGAGCCGGTTCGGAAATGCGTCGCGCCATGGGTGTCGCAGTGTTCTCCGGAATGCTCGGGGTGACCTTCTTCGGGTTGCTGCTGACGCCGGTGTTCTTCGTCCTGATTCGTCGCTACATCGAACGTAAAACCGCGCGCAAGGCGGCCCGGGTTCAAGCACTCAACGTTATTGATTCGGAGGCACACTGATGAACACTTTCAAGCTCTTCCTTCCCGGCCTCCTGGTGACGGCATTGGCCGCCTGCACCGTAGGGCCGGATTACAAAACCCCGGACACAGCGCCTGCCCATGTCGTCTCGGCACAAGGGGCCCACTACGATCAATCGCGTTTTGAAACGGTGTGGTGGCAGCAATTCGACGACCCCACGCTGAACCAGTTGGTTGGCAAAGCGCTCAATGGCAACCGCGATCTGCGTGTGGCCTTCGCCCGCTGGAAAGCCGCCCGGGCCATCCGCGATGACGTCAGCAACGACAATCTGCCGGTGGTCACCAGTCGGGTCAGCAGCGTGCAGGGCAAGTCGCAGGTGCCGGGCTTGACTGAGAGTCGGGTCAATACCGAACGCTACGACCTGGGCCTGGACATGGCCTGGGAGATCGATCTGTTCGGGCGCATCCAGCGTGAGCTGGAATCCAGCGACGCCCGGGAAGACGCCACGGCGGCGGATCTGTATCAACTGCGGGTGACCATGATCGCCGAGTTGGTGGACGCCTATGGTCAGCTGCGCGGTGCGCAATTGCGGGAAAAAATCGCCCTGGCCAACCTGAAGAATCAAAGCGAATCGCGCGCCGTGACGGTGAGCCTGCGTGACGCTGGTGTGGGTAACGAACTCGACGTGGTGCGCGCCGATGCCCGATTGGCGGCGGTCGAAGCGAGCGTGCCGCAACTGCAGGCGGAACAGGTACGCGACAAAAACCGCATCGCCACTCTGCTGGTCGAACGCCCGGACACCCTGAGCATCGACTTGAGTCCAAAGGATTTGCCGGCCATCGCCAAGGCATTGCCGATTGGCGATCCCGGCGAACTGTTGCATCGGCGCCCTGATGTGCTCGCGGCAGAGCGCCGGTTGGCGGCGTCAACGGCTGATGTCGGCGTGGCCACCGCCGACCTGTTTCCACGGGTGAGCTTGAGCGGGTTCCTCGGGTTCACGGCGGGGCGCGGTTCGCAGATTGGCTCCAGTGCCGCCCGTGCCTGGAGCCTGGGGCCGAGCATCACCTGGGCCGCGTTTGACCTGGGCAGCGTGCGGGCGCGCATTCGTGGCGCCAACGCCGACGCCGAGGGTGCATTGGCGACCTATGAACAACAGGTGCTGCTCGCACTGGAGGAATCGGAAAACGCCTTCAGCGACTACGGCAAACGCCAGCAACGCCTGCTGTCGCTGATCAAGCAAAGCGAGTCGAGTCGCGCAGCGGCCGATCTGGCGGCGACGCAATACAAGGAAGGGGTGGTGGACTACCTGGTGTTGCTGGATGCGCAACGTGAGCGCCTGAACGCCGAGGATGCCCAGGCACTGGGTGAGACCGATCAGTACCGCGCCATTGTGGCGATCTACAAATCCTTGGGCGGTGGTTGGGACAGCGGCGATACCAGGCTGGCGAAAAACAACTGACAGGAGCGTAATTCCGTTCATTCAAGAGACAGAGCGAACAATAAAGAACCTGTGGCGAGGGAGCTTGCTCCCGTTGGACTGCGTAGCAGTCCCATTTTTGGGGCCGCTTCGCGCCCCAGCGGGAGCAAGCTCCCTCACCACAGAAAGAATGTTCGTCTTTTTTTCGTCAATGACCATCCACAACTCGCGGCAGCCCCAACGGATTACCCTCGCGCAGAGCCTCCGGCAGCAGGGCATCGGGAAAGCCCTGGTAGGCCACCGGGCGCAGGAAACGCTCGATGGCGGTCATGCCCACCGAAGTAAAACGACTGTCCGAGGTCGCCGGAAACGGCCCGCCATGCACGGTGGCGAAACACACTTCCTGCGGATGGGCGAAGGCATTGACCTCGATGCGTCCGGTGCGTCGCTCCAGGGTTGGCAGCAAGCGACGGGCCAGTGGCAAATCGTCCTGTTCAAGATGCAGGGTCGCGCTGAGTTGCCCCTTCAATGAGCGCGCGACCCGCAACAGTTCATCTTCATCCCTGACCTTCACCAGCAGCGCGAACGGGCCGAATACCTCCTGCGAAAGCAACGTCTCGGCGAGAAAGCGTTGGCCATCGACCTCGAACAGCGCCGAGCGGCCATCGAATTCTGCGGTCGATGTCGAGCCAACGGCGACGAGGCTGGCGCCGGCGCTTTCCATTGTACACAGCCCTTTCAGGTACGCCCCATGGATGCCCGGTGTCAGCATCGTGCGTGCCGGTGCTTCGCTCACGCGTTTGCTCATGGCGTGGCGCAGCGCTGCAAATCCTGGACCTTCGACGGCAACCAGAATGGCCGGTTTGAGGCAGGCTTGCCCGACGTTGACCAGCATGCGCTCAACAAAGCCATCACCGATCTGCGCGCCGCGTTCGGCGAGAGCTTGGGGCAGGATGAAGGTCGGGTTGACGCTGGTCATTTCGGCGAAGACCGGAATCGGATCGGGACGTAACTGCGCACGCCGATACAGCGCCATGCCACCTTGTTCGGAACCGGTGAAGGTCACGGCCTTGATCAGCGGATGATCGACCAGCGCTTCGCCGATGGCATTGCCGGAGCCGCGCACCATGGAGAACACGCCTTCGGGCAATTCGCTGTCTTGCACCGCCTGGCGGATAGCGCGGGCCTGGATTTCCGAGGCGCCGGGATGCGCGTTGTGCGCCTTGAGAATGACGGTCGAACCCGCCGCCAGCGCCGACGCAGTATCGCCGCCGGCCACCGAGTAGGCGATGGGGAAATTGCTCGCGCCGAAAATCGCCACCGGGCCGATGGCGATTTTTTGCAGGCGATGGTCCATGCGCGGGCGTGGCTGGCGCTCCGGTTGTGCGGGATCAATGGCCAGTTGCAGGAAGCGCCCGGTGCGCACCACATCGGCGAACTGGCGGAACTGGGTGGCCGCTTTGATTGCCTCGCCTTCCAGTTGTGCCTCGGGTACGCCGGTTTCCAGGGCGGCCCGTGCAGCCAGCGCTCCACGAACGCTATCGAGATTGTCGGCGATGCGTTCGAGAAACGCCGCACGCACGGCAAGCGTGGTATGGCTGTAGACATCGAATGCTTCATCGGCCAGGGTCGCAGCCCGGTCGACATCGGCCACACCACCCAGTGCGAACGCCGGTTCAATCGGCTGGTTGATCGCGGGATTGAGCGCCTTCAGGGTGCCTTCGCTGGCGGCGACATCGCTGGCGCCGATCAGCAGTTTGCCGGTCAACTGCATCACGCACCTGCCTTTGCCAGCGCGGCAACCAGTTCATCGGTGGTCAGGATGGCGTGAGCGAAGGTCGGGCCGTTGAGCTCATGGGCCGAATGCATCATTTCCGGCTTGAAGGCGGCGGTCGCATCCCGTACCAGGGTGACGTGATAGCCGAGTTCCTGAGCGTAACGGGCGGTTGCCTCGATGCAGGTATTGGCCAGCAGGCCGACGATGATCACGTGGGTGATACCTTTCTGCTTGAGGCGGAAATCGAGGTCGGTATTGGCAAAACCGCTGGAGCCCCAATGCTCCTGCACGACGATGTCGCCGTCCTTCGGCGCGAAGTCGGGGTGCCATTCACCGCCCCATTCGCCCCGTGCGAAGTGGTGCATATGCATGACCTTGCACTGGGTGGGGCTTGGGTGATCCCAGTTTTCGTAGTCGCCTTTTTCCCAGCGGCGGTGCGGTACGATGACCACCGGGATGTTGAGCGCGCGAATGGTGCGATCAAGCGTACGCAGGTTGTCGAGCAGGCCGACTTGCTTGGCAATGGGCTCGATCAAGGGGTAGATCTTTCCGCCATCCGACAGAAAGTCGTTGTAGGGGTCGACCAACAGATAGGCAGTCCGGTCAAGAGGGTAGGTGGCATTGGACATGACGGTTCTCCGCAAAATAATCCGTGGATGGTGAAGTGTAGTTGCTCAAAATTTACGTTGATATGATAACCATAGTAACTAGGAAGGAGGCAATACCGCATGTCGGTGAAAACAACTGTTTCTGAAACCCTGTGTCCGATTTCCCGGGCCGAAGCCGTCGTGGGCGACCGCTGGACGGTGCTGGTCTTGCGCGAACTGTTCATGGGCAGCCATCGCTTTGACGACATCCAGGCGCAGACCGGCGGTACGCCGCAAATGGTCGCGGCGCGCTTGAAGAGCATGGGGGCCGACGGGCTTGTAGAGCGCCGCGCTTACAGCGAACGGCCAAAACGCTACGAATATCACCTCACGGAAAAAGGCGACGCGTTTTACTCGGTGGTCCTGGCGTTGCGGGCCTGGGGTGAAACCTGGTGCAAGTCGCCCGAGGAAGGCCTGGCGGTGGTCTATACCCACCGCAGTTGCGGCGAGCCCGCCGGGCTCGGTCCGCTGTGTGCCCATTGCGGGCAGCCATTGCGCCGCGCCGACCTGATCAGTGAGCCAAGTGCCGCCTATGTCGCCGAACGCAGCGCCCGGCGCGAAGCGTTCAAGGGCAGTCGCGGGGCCGATCCGGTAACAGCGAGGGAATAAGACCAACGACGTGCCGGCAGTTGCGGCTTTGTATCCGCAGGTATCCGCAACGCCCGCCGTTACCCCAGCATACAAAACCGCCGTTTCCCGACACCCGGGCGATACACGACAGCCTTCAAATGGAACCACCGGCATCGCGCCACTTTCGGCGCGACCCGGCGTGGTTCAACTGGAGGAAAGACAATGTTGCGTACCCACACCCGTCACACCCTCGGCAAGCTTGGTCTGGTCCTGGCCGCCGCAGGGCTCGCGACCGTAGCGAGCCTCTCTCAAGCCCAGGAAACCCAGCCGGCCCCGGCGATGAAAAGCTGGCAGCAGGGCCTGCACCGCACCGACCTGGTACACGAAGACCTGGGCGCCGCCAACCGCGAAGTCCTTCAGGTGCTCGTGGACTTCGATCCGGGCGTGACGTCGCCCAAACATGCTCACCCGGGTGTAGAGGTGGCGCATGTGATCAGCGGCACCTTCGAGTATCAACTGGAAGGGCGGGCACCGGTGACGCTCAAGGCCGGTGATTCGTTGTACATCCCCGAAGGCGTCGCCCATGTGGCGAAGAACGTGGGCCAGGACAAGGCCTCGGAGCTGGCGACCTACATCGTGAACAAAGGCGAGCCGCTGCTGATCCTGAAGGAGTAGGCGGGGAGCCACCGGATCATTGCGAACTGCAAACCTCCCACACACAACCGCGCAGCCAGCGATGCGCCGGGTCGGCGTCCATGCGCGGGTGCCACAGCATCGAAACCGTGATCGTCGGCGTAGGGAACGGCAGGGCAAAGCAGTGCATCCCCTGGCACAGGTTGCCGACGTGCCGCTGCGGTACGCTGGCGACCAGGTCTGAAGCCCGTGCCAATGCAATCGCCGAAGAGAAACCCGCAACAATGGTGGCGATGTCCCGCTTCAGTCCCATTTCATACAAGGCGTCGTCCATGACGCCTTTTTCGTGGCCCCGGCGCGAGACCAGGATGTGCCGGGCCTCGGCATAACGGACCGCTGTCATCTCGCCACGAGCCAGTGCATGGCCCTTGCGCACGACGCCAATGAACCGGTCGCGAAACAGCATTCGGGTGCGCACTTCCGGGCTGGTGGACTCGCCGATCACACCGGTTTCCAGATCCACCGAACCGTCGCGCAGCAGGGTGCTGTCCTTGTTCAGCTTCTGCACGAAATTCAAGCGGACACCGGGCGCCTCTTGGTGGATACGGGCGATCAGTGGCGGTCCGAAATTTTCCACGAAGCCATCGCTGGTGCGCAGGGTGAAGGTGCGCACCAGTTGACTGAGGTCGAGTGCCTCGGCGGGACGCAGGACGGCTTCGGCGTCCTGCACCAGCGCGCCGACCCGTTCACGCAACTCCAGCGCCCGGGGCGTGGGAACCAGTCCGCGCCCGGCCCGAACCAGCAGCGGATCGCCCGTGGTTTCGCGCAGTCGCGCCAGCGCCCGGCTCATGGCTGAGGGGCTCAGGCGCAAACGCTTTGCCGCGCGGGCCACGCTGCCTTCTTCGAGCAACACGTTCAGGGTGATCAACAGATTCAGATCGGGCATCGAATCAATTCCTGTAGGAGCGAGCCCTGGTTTGTGGATGAGATGGCGTTATATGCACGTATAAAGTGCAAATGCTGCGTCTTCCGCCATCTTATGGCCAGGCTTAGGCTCGGGACAACTATTTGAGGAGTCGCGAGAAAATGAAGTCCATATCGATCCGGGGCGCCTTGGCCAGCCTGTCGTTATCCATGCTGCTGTCGTCCCTGGGCACCAGCATTGCCAACGTGGGTTTACCGACACTGGCCGAGGCGTTTTCAGCGTCGTTCCAGGCCGTGCAGTGGGTGGTGCTCGCCTACTTGCTGAGCATCACCGCGCTGATCGTCAGCGTCGGCCGGCTCGGCGACCTCATGGGGCGGCGGCGATTGCTGCTGATCGGCATTGCGTTGTTCACCGTCGCCTCGCTCCTCTGCGCCCTGGCGCCCAATCTGTGGTTGCTGATTGCCGCCCGGGCCTTACAGGGCGTCGGCGCGGCCACCATGATGGCGCTGACCATGGCGCTGGTGAGCGGGGCGGTGCCCAAGGAAAAAATGGGCAGCGCGATGGGCGTGCTCGGCACGATGTCGGCGATTGGCACTTCGCTGGGGCCGACCCTTGGAGGTTTTTTGATTGCCAATCTGGGGTGGCGGGCAATTTTTCTGGTCAATGTTCCTGTGGGTGTTTTGGCGATTGGGCTCTCGCTCTACTTTTTGCCGAATGATCGTGATCGCAGTGAGAGGAGGGTGGATCGAGCGGGCTTCGATGTGCTCGGCACGCTGGTACTGGTTCTGATGCTGCTGGCTTATGCACTGGCGATGACCATTGGGCGTGGCAGCCTGGGGGCGCTGAACATGACGCTGTTGCTGGTGACGGTTTTTGGGCTGTGCGTGTTTGTATTCGTCGAGCACACGGCTAAGTCGCCTCTGGTCCGATTGACGATGTTCCGTAACTGGCAGATGAGCGCAGGATTCGTCATGAGCATGCTGGTGACCACCGTGGTCATGGCGACCATGGTGGTAGGGCCGTATTACCTCTCTGGCGCACTGGCGTTGAATGCTGCGAGCGTCGGGTTGGCGATGTCGACGGGTCCGCTGGTGGCCGCGCTGGCAGGCGTACCGGCGGGCCGATGGGTCGATCGTTTGGGCACGTATCGAGCCAGCACGATTGGGTTGATCGGCATGTTGACCGGCGCTTGCATCATGCCGGCCTTGCCGATGGCGTTCGGTGTGCCCGGCTACATCCTGCCGCTGGCGGTCATTACCGCCGGTTATGCGCTGTTCCAGGCGGCGAACAATACCGCCGTGATGGCGGACATTGCGTCGGACCAACGTGGCGTGATGTCCGGTTTGCTCGGCCTGTCACGCAATCTCGGGTTGATCACCGGCGCCTCGGTCATGGGCGCTGTGTTCGCCTTCGGCACGGCCAGCGACGATATTTTACAGGCACAACCCGAGGCCATCGCGCAGGGGATGCGGTTGACGTTTGCGGTGGCTGCGGGGCTGATTCTCGTGGCTCTGGTGCTGGGAGCAATTAGCAAAATCGTTTCACGTCGCTTGATTGCGCCGTGCTGAAAAACGGCGCGACTGTCGTGAAAACGACCTGTTTGCGCTGAACGCGAAGCCTCGCGAGTTTTCTGTTGAACGAGTGTTCAGTCTGGACTATGTTGGGGGCCACCTTCCCCCGGCTGGTTGCGGGCTTGCGTTTCTTCAATTCGAACGAGGCACTGGCATGCGGTTTTCACCCTTTGTTGAACGGATCAGTGGCCAAGGCGTTGCCGCTTGGGATATCCACTACGCGGCCAGCGCAGCACAACGCAAAGGCGAGGACGTGATCATCCTCAGCGTCGGCGACCCGGATTTCCCCACCCCCGATTTCATTACCGATGCCGCCATCTACGCCTTGCGTGAAGGGGATACCCACTACACCGAGATCGCCGGCCGCCAGGCCCTGCGCGAGGCCATTGCCGACCGCTACAGCCAGTTGATCGACCGCGAACTGCAGGCGTCGAACGTGATTCTCACGGCCGGTGCGCAGAACGCCTTGTTCGCCACCTCGATGTGCCTGCTCGGTGCCGGCGACGAAGTGATTGCCTTCGATCCGATGTACGTCACTTACGAAGCCACGCTCAAGGCGTCCGGCGCCACGCTGGTGCGGGTGCCCTGTGCGGCGGACTCGGGTTTTCGCCTCGATGCCGCCGTGTTGGCCAAGGCCATTACCCCGCGCACCCGGGCGATATTCTTCTCCAACCCGAACAACCCCACCGGCGTGGTACTCAATCGCGAAGAACTGCAAGCCATCGCCGACCTCGCCATCGCCCATGACCTGTGGGTGGTGGTGGACGAGGTCTACGAGAGCCTCGCCTACGAGCGTGAACACCTGAGCCTGGCGGCGTTGCCGGGCATGGCCGAGCGCTGCGTGGTGATCGGCAGCCTGTCCAAATCCCATGCCATGACCGGTTGGCGCATCGGCTGGGTCGTGGCCAATGAAGCCTTGGTCAACCATGTCGAAACCCTGGTGTTGAGCATGCTGTACGGCTTGCCCGGGTTTGTCATGGAAGCAGCGCTCAAGGCCGTGCAATCCCACGCTGAAGTCACCCACGGCATGCGCGAGATCTATCGTCGTCGCCGTGATCTGGTGGTGTCCGGCCTGGCGGATTGCCCGGGCATCAGCGTGCTCAACCCCGATGCCGGCATGTTCGTGCTGGTGGACGTGCGCGGCACCGGCCTGACCTCGCTGGAATTCGCCTGGCGCCTGCTGCGCGAAGCCGGTGTCTCGGTGCTGGATGCGGCGGCATTCGGTGAGCCGGCCCAGGGGTTTGTACGGCTGTCGTTCACCCTCAGTGACGAGCGACTGGCACAGGCTTGTCAGCGCATTCGCGGCTTTGTCCAGGTACTCAATGGTGAGGCGCGGCGGCCGGTGATCGGCACGGTGACCAGCACCGCGACCGTCCAACCGGTCGCGGCCAAGACCATGATCGAGGTCGATGGCCTGCACAAACGCTTCGGCAATATCGAAGTGCTCAAGGGCGTTTCCCTGACCGCCCGCGAGGGCGACGTGATTTCCCTGATCGGTGCCAGCGGCTCGGGCAAAAGTACCTTGTTGCGTTGCATCAACATGCTCGAAGTGCCGGATCAGGGACGCATCCTGGTCGATGGCGAAAGCATTCACCTTAACCAGAATCGTCCCGGCGCACCGCTGGTGTCGGACGCCAAGCAGCTGGTGCGCATCCGTTCCAGTCTGGGCATGGTGTTCCAGAACTTCAACCTCTGGCCCCATCGCACGGTGCTGGAAAACCTCATCGAAGCGCCGACCCAGGTCCTGCGTGAAAGCCGTGCGGAGGCCACTGAACGGGCCGAAGCCCTGCTCGAACGCGTCGGGCTGGCGGCCAAGCGCAACGAGTACCCGGCGTTTCTCTCCGGGGGACAGCAACAACGGGTGGCCATCGCCCGGGCCCTGGCCATGCGGCCCAAGGTCATGCTGTTCGATGAACCCACCTCGGCACTCGACCCGGAACTGGTCGGGGAAGTGCTGCGGGTGATCCGCTCCCTCGCCGAAGAAGGCCGGACCATGATCCTGGTGACTCATGAAATGGCTTTTGCACGCGATGTCTCTTCCAAAGTCGCCTATTTGCATCAAGGGCTGATCGAGGAAACCGGTTCGCCGGACGAAGTGTTCGTACACCCACGCAGCGAGCGTTGCCGGCAATTCGTCAACGCTCATCAGACTCGCTAACTCATCATAAAAAGACGGGAAAACAACATGGGAAATCGACGTTTTGCAAACTGGTTGACCGGTGCGGCCTGCGTAATGCTGGCCGGCATGAGCGCAGCTCAAGCACAGCCGATCAGGTTCGCGGTGGCAGCGGAACCCTATCCGCCGTACACCGAAAAACAGGCCAATGGCGAGTGGAAGGGCTTCGAAGTCGACCTGATCCACAAGCTGTGCAGCGAAATGAAAGCCGATTGCGAGATCAAGGAAGTGGCGTGGGACGGCATCATTCCGTCGCTGTTGGCGAAGAAGATCGACGTGATATTTTCCTCGATGTCGGTGACCGAAGAACGGGAAAAACAGATCGCCTTCAGCAAGGCCTACTACGACTCGGTGATCGCTCTCGTCGGCCCGAAAGAGGCGTCGGTGAAGAAGTACCCGGATGACCTCAAGGGCAAGATCATTGGCGTGCAGAACTCGACCGTGAGCGCCAGCTACCTGAAGACCTATTACGAAAAAATCGCCGACGTTAAGTACTACGACACCCAGGACTCGGCCAACGCCGACCTGATTGCCGGGCGCATCGATCTGATGATGGCCGACGGCACCGCCATGGCCGCGTTCATCAAGACCCCGGACGCCAAGGACCTGGCCTACCTCGGCACCGTGCCTTATGACCCGATCTTCGGCAAAGGCGTGGGCGCCGGCCTGCGCAAGGACGACACCGAACTCAAGGCCAAACTCGACAAGGCCATCCAGGAATTGCTGGCGAGCAAGGACTACGACGACCTGTCCCAGAGCTACTTCGGCACCAGCGTGAAGCCTGCGTTCTGATCCCAGGCATACAAGCAAAAACCTGTAGGAGCGAGCCTGCTCGCGATGAGGGCATGACAGTCACCAACCAGGTGGCTGAACCACCGCTATCGCGAGCAGGCTCGCTCCTACAGGGGACCGTGTCCTCCAACTGGAGACTGATATGCCGGCAATGTTCGATCTGATCAATTTCACCGAGCAGGGATGGGGCAGTGCGCTGTTGAAGGGGCTCTGGATGACCCTGCAGATTTCCGCCGGGGCCTTTGTGCTCGGGCTGGCCATCGGGCTGGTGGTGGCGTGCCTCAAGCTTGGCGCGCCAAAGCCGATTGCGGCGCTGATGCGCGGCTACACCACCTTGTTCCGGGCTGTTCCGGAATTGCTGCTGATTCTGTTGCTGTACTACGTCGGCTCCATGCTCCTCAATTCGCTGATGACCCAACTCGGCTACGGCGTGGTCGATGTCAGCGGTCCGCTGGCGGCCATCGTGGTGCTGGGGCTGGTGCAGGGCGCCTACGCCTCGGAGATTTTCCGCGCGGCGATCCAGGCGATTCCCTTCGGCCAGATCGAAGCGGGAAAGGCGTTCGGCCTCAACGGTTTCGGGCTGTTTCGCCGGGTCACGCTGCCGATCATGGCGCCATACGCCATGGCCGGGATGGCCAACCTGTGGATCAACCTGATCAAGGACAGTGCGCTGATCAGCGTGGTTGGCACCAATGAACTGCTGTACACCGCCAAGCAAGGTGCGGGATCGACGCGCCACTATCTGTTGTTCTACCTCACGGCTGCCGCGTTGTATTACGCGGTGACGCTGGTGTCCAACTACCTTTCGGGACGGTTGGAGCGACGCATTCGTCGCTGGATGCCTCTTGTTGACTGAACCGGCAGAGAGAATGAAATGATTCCAGCGTGGATAGTTGAATACGCGGCACTGTTGGGCCGGGGGCTGCAAACCACCCTCGCAATCCTGTTGATCGCCAGTGTGTTGGGTTTTGGCCTGGCGGTGTTGGTGGCGTTGGCGCGGATCTCGAAAAACAAGGTGATCGCCAAGGTCAGCCTGTTCTACACCAGCGTCACCCGCGGTACGCCGTTGCTGATCCAGATCTACATTTTCTACTACGGCCTGGGCAGCCTGTTTGCCCAGTTTCCGCTGATTCGCGGCAGTTTCCTCTGGCCGTACCTGCGCGACGGTTACTGGTACATCGTGTTCGCCCTGGTGGTGTCGGTGGGGGCCTATGTCGGCGAAGTGATTCGCGGTGGCCTGCTGGCCGTGCCCAAGGGTGAAATGGAAGCGGCCTCGGCCTTCGGCATGACCGCGCGCCAGTCCTTGCTGCGGGTACGCTTGCCCCGGGCGATGCGCCTGTTGCTGCCGACCCTGGCCGGGGAAACCGTGATGCTGCTCAAGTCCACGGCGCTGGCCTCGACCATCGCCGTGATCGATCTGCTCGGCGCCGCCAACGTGGTCCGCGCGCAGACCCTGCAGGTGTACGAACCCTTGGTGCTGGTGGCCGGCGTCTACGTCTGCCTGACGTTCCTGATCGAAGCGCTGTTTGCCTTTGCCGAGCGGCGCGGGACGCCGGTACGCAGGTCGGTCTGATGAGTTCGCCACGGGTTGACCGGTCGTTGCAGGGCATTGGCCTGTGCACGTTGGGTTACGCATTCCTGTCGTTGCAGGATGCGGTCATCAAGTGGCTGGTGGCCGACTATTCGGTGGTCACCATTCTGTTCTGGCGCGCCGCCGTGGTGGTCGTGGCAGTGTTGCTGGCGGGGCGCCTGCGCCTGATCCAGCGGGCCTGGCGCTCGCCGAGCCGGCGCCTGCTGGTGGTGCGCGGTTTGCTGTCGATTGTCGCCTGGGTGCTGTACTACACGGCGGCCCGGGACCTGACCCTGGCCGAGATGACCACCCTGTATTTTTCCGCGCCGATCATGGTCACGGTGCTGGCGGCAGTGATTCTCAAGGAGCGCGCCAGCGGCTGGCAGTGGTTCAGCCTGATCATCGGTTTTGTCGGGGTGGTCATTGCCTGTCGCCCCGACAACATGAACGATCCGTTGCCGATCGTCCTGACCCTGCTGGCGGCGATGTGCTGGGCGTTCACTTACATCCAACTGCGTCAGGTGGATGAGAAGACCTCAGTGCTGGAGCAGATGCTGATCACCAACGTGGTGTTCGTGATTTGCATGGCGGTCGCCTTGCCCTGGACCCACACGCCATCACCGACGCCCGCCTGGCTGGGCATGCTCGGCGCCGGCCTGGTGGGCGGCATTGGCCAGTTCCTGTTGTTCGCCAGTTTCCGCCGCGCCACCGCGACCTTGCTCGCGCCGTTCGAATATACCGGGCTGATCTGGGCGTTTGCGCTGTCGAGCCTGGTCTGGGGCACGCTGATGGACATGTCGCTGATGATCGGCGCCGGGCTGATCGCCGTCAGCGGCACCCTGGCGATGATCTTCGGCCGGCATCCGTCACAGGACGTCGTCGGTGCTGAATGCTCCGTGACGCAGCCCCTTTATCCAGCAACGGCAGATGTGCAGTCCGTTGGCGGCGCTGAAGGTCTCGGGGTTCAGGCACCACTCGAGCCAGAGACCGTCGAGCATCGCCGATAAGCCGATGGCGGCCAGGCGCGTGTCGTGAATCACGAAGCCTTCGCTGGCGGCCAGCCCGTCGAGCAACTGGCGGATCAGATCGAGGTAGGCGCGGTAGCTTTTTTCATGGGACTGGCTGACGTGTTCGGAGTGACGGATCAGGCTCCAGAACACCACCCACACGCCGAGCAGTTTCGGGTCCATGACCCTGGGCGAGAACGAGCCTTCGAGAAAAGCATCGATTTTTTTCGCAGGTGTCTGGGCCTGCTCGATTTCCTGGAGCAGGGCCGTGGTCAGTTCACTTGCAAGCCGCTGGTAGGTGTCGGCGATCAGTGCCTCGATGCTGCCGAAGTGATGGTTGAGCAACCCCACGGAGACTCCGGCCTCGGTAGCAATGCGTCGCACGGAAATCCCGGCGTGACCGTCGCGACCCAGGCAGCGCAGGGTGGCGGCCACCAGCATTTCGCGACGGTCATCGGGTTCGGCGCGACGGTTTTTCGGGGCATCGGTTGTCACAAGGCTGTCCTTGGGTGAGGTTCCACGATGCCGAGCTTAGTTGAACGTCTGTTCAATCACCAGCCTCGGCAGCAGCGATACAACGTTTTTCAACGTTCATGACGGGAGGGAAAGCCAATGCCGCAGGATATTTCGTTCAGTGTTCGCAACAACAACGGTGATGCCGTGCGGGTCGGTGCCTGGCGCTATGCAGGCGACGGCAGCGGGCCAACCGTACACCTGCAGGCCGGCGTACACGCCGATGAAATCGCCGGGATGCTGGTCCTGCATTTACTGATGCAACGACTGCAAATCGCCGAAACCCAAGGCCGGCTCAAGGGCAACATCACCGTGGTGCCGCAGGCCAATCCGCTGGGCATCGGGCAGTTTCGCCAGGGGCGGATCCTCGGCCGTTATCACGACGCCACTGGGCATAACTTCAACCGCTCGTTCGATCAGTCGGCGGCCATGGAACGACCTTCGACCTGCGTTCAGGAGTGGCAAAAAAAACTGGTACAACTGGCAGCCCCGGCCGATGTGATGCTCGACCTGCACACCGATGACGAGGCCTTGCCGTACCTGTATGTGCACCGCAGTTTCTGGCCGCGCGGTCGCGAACTGGCGGTGGCGATGAAGATGGACGTGGCGATCATCTGGGACGACGGCGGCGATGGCTCCTTCGAGGAAACCATCATTGCCCCGTGGATACGCGACGGAGTCACTGCAGGGCGCATGGCCGCGACCCTGGAGCTGCGCGGGCAGGGCGATGTCAGCGACCGTTTTGCCGAGTCCGATGCCGAAGGGCTGTACAACTGGCTGTGCGGTTGCGGCGTCATCGATGAGTCAGTGGCGCCCACGGACTGGCCCGTCGAAGCCGTGGAAATGGGCCACATGGAAACCATCATCGCCCCGCAACCCGGCGTGCTGATCTTCGAAAAAGAGCTGGGGGATTTCGTCGAGGAAGGCCAACGCTTTGCACGGATTCTTGGGCGGCCGGGTGATCCATCCTCCGAAGTGGTGTTGCACGCCGAACAAGCGGGGCGCCTGGTGACGCGCTATCGCGATCGTCTGATACCCCAGGGCATGGGGGTGGCGAAATTCACCGGCAGCCGGGTGTCGCGTAACTGGAGTGGTGGGTTGCTGGATCCGAACTAGTGATAGCCCAGCCAACATCAAACACACAAAACCTGTGGCGAGGGAGCTTGCTCCCGCTGGGTCGCGTAGCGGCCCCAGCTCTTCACCTGAAAAGCAGGGCCTGCTGCGCAGTCCAGCGGGAGCAAGCTCCCTCGCCACGGGGGCAGTGTTAGTCATAGATTCAGTGTTTATTCGCGCGGGTCGATTTGGTCCAGCACCCGATTCGCCGTGATCTCCGCCAACATCACACTGTTGGAAATCCCCAGCAGGGCATTGCGCGAGCCTCCATCCAGATGATCCACCAACTGATGCACCATCACATCGACCGAGGCTAGCGTTTCGACCAGATAAACGACCAGGGTTTCGGTCGTGGCTTCGGGGTCAACGGTAAACAGGTGGCTGGGTCTGCGCGGTGTGGCTTTGATGTCGGCAGTCGAGGGGAAGTGGAAGGCGAGCGCGCGTTCGGCGGCCTCGTTGAGCTTGTTTGAATCGGGTTCGTATGGGGAAGTCGGATCGGTGTCCGGCGGGTTGGGGGTGACCTTGAACATAAGCTAGATCCTTGTATGGAGCGCCACCCCTCTTGCGACTAAACGAAAGGGGAGGCAGCTGTACGCAGGTTAGTCGACCGGGGATCTAGCAAACCGGCGCGCCCGAAGGCGCCCTGCGCACAGCTACCATCAAGTGCAAGCATGGGAATGCCTGACTGACAGAGCTTGTGCACTTCACTAGAAAACCACGGGCGACTAAACCCGATCACTGATGGGCAGTGACGCGAACCAAGTTACTGAGCAGCTCCCGGACGCACAAGCCGGCGGATTCTGGCGTAACCGTAGGCAACGACGCAAGGTCCTGTAGCCCTTAGGAAATAACCTACAACCTCTTTAAACAGGTGCTTTCGGTCGGACGAAGACGTCCTGCGCGCGCCCCGTGATCAAGGCATGCTCAGGGTAATCAAGTAGTTTCCGGAGCGGACCGGCGAGCCTGCATCATCCACCAACACATACTGCTGATCGAAATAGCGACCTTCTTGACCACTGTCAGCGAGCAGTTTGACGTGGGTACGGGATTGACCGACAGCGCTCACACTGGCGGTTGGCGCGAGGGTGTTTGCCTCAACCCCCATCGCGCGACTCTGGGCAGAGCATTGGTAAAGATCGAATGTGCCATCCGTCCCCACGCGTGACTGACAGCCCGGCTCGACAATGCTGCCTTGAAACCTGATGGTGCCCGGCGCCGCCAGGCACGCACCACTGAATGCGAACAAAAGACTCAATCCCGCTGCTATACGTTTACCGTTCATGTCTGACGCTCCTTGAGTTGTAAGGTCTAGGTCGTCAATGAAGGGTAGTAGCTTGAGGCTTTTGTTGTATCGCCGTGTATCAAGGCACCACATCTTCGTACAGCCATACAAAACCAGCTCTCCACGGATACAGCCCGGATACACCACTGGGGCCAAATAGACCTGCCAAAGCGAGATGCACAACGCAGCTCGCAACCAGGTTTATCAACCCTTGCGGTACGACCAATGGTGGTCCAGCCGCGCACATGCTCCGGAGTATCAACATGTCTCGTATCCAGTCGAACAAAACCCGTATTGGCCTGATCGCTGTTGCACTGGTCGGCGGTATCAACTTCGCGTCCACCGCGTTTTCGGCCGAAGCCTTGCCTCAGGGCTATCAGCTGGCTTCCGCGGAGAAGACCAGCGAAGGCAAGTGTGGCGAAGGCAAGTGCGGAGCCGAAGCCAGCGCGCAAAAGACCCAGGCCGAGGGCAAGTGCGGTGAAGGCAAGTGCGGCGATGCATCTTTCGCACGCACCGACGCCGATCATGACGGCCGCGTGTCGCTCAAGGAACTGCTGGCGGTAGCACCCAAGGGCACTGAGGAATTCAAGGCGATGGACACCAACAGCGATGGTTTCCTGTCCGAGGGTGAGGTGTACAAGTTCCGCACCAACCAGTTCATTTCCAACGGCAAGAAAGTACCGACCGAGCTGTTCACCAAGTTGAGCCAGGCTAAAGACTGATCGGCCGCAAACAAAAAAACCTTCCTGTGTTGAAACGCAGGAAGGTTTTTTTGCGTGGGCAGTGCTGGCCTGGGAAAACATCACGCCTGCGCCTCGCCTGGGAACGCCGGCAGTCCGTATGTCAACGCAAGTTCCAAGGCCGGTTACAAGGGGTATAACTATCAGAACAAAAGTCGGGCCACCCAGAATAGGCCCTCCAAAGGCAGCGCCCAGGCCAGGCGCCCCAGGCCTGATCGGCGCCTGCGGCGCGGAGCGATGTGATGAGATCCAGAGCATGGCGATGGGCTCGCAAGAGCCTTCTTGGCTGCATCGAACTGGCCTTGCTGGTCGCTCCTCTGTGCGCCAGCGCCATGTTCAAGTGCCAAGCCAGGGACGGCGCCATCAGCTACACCAGCCAAGCCATCGCCAGCGCCCGCTGCACTCGCCTCAATGGCATGGCGGGCGCCGGTGTCGGTGCCAAGGCAATGGCCCTGCCACGGCTTGTGCGGGACGACGACCCAGACGCGGTGCGTATTCGGGTGTTCACCTTCATCCACAAGGGTATTCGTCAATATGTGAGCCGGCGCCCTATCGGGATCTCCGCGCGGGTCGATGTCCTTGAGCTCTATTACATCAAGGGCTGTTATCTGTGCATGGCGACGAAGGATTTCAAGGTCGCCTCACTGCGCCTGGACACCCAGTCCTATCGACGGGAGATCGAAGCCGCTTCGGGTCATTATGGTGTCGACAGGGCGCTGGTCCGCGCAGTGATACATGCCGAATCGGCGTTTCGCCCCAACGTCATTTCCGAAGCCGGCGCCCAGGGGCTGATGCAGTTGATGCCTGCCACCGCCGAGCGCTTCGCCGTGGACGATCCGTTCGATGCCCAACAGAACATTCGTGGCGGCGTGCGCTACCTGGCCTGGCTGCTCAAGCGCTTCAACGGCAACCAGGTGCTGGCGTTGGCAGGTTACAACGCCGGCGAAGCGTCCGTGGTCGAGTACAACGGGGTGCCTCCCTACGCCGAGACGCAATCCTACGTCACCCTCGTGCAGTCCTTGACCGAACGCTATCGTAACCATCGCTAGTACCGTAGGGCGCATAACCCGGAACAGGTAATACGCCGGCCCCTCCACGGCGGATAGCGCTGGCGCGTTATCCGCCCTGTTTTTCAACAGAATCGGCCGTTTTCTGCCGGTCGAGATCGGCAGCTATGGGTTGATCAGGGCTGATCGCAATAAGGACTGTTTGGAGTGCTCTGTAGGTGTTGCGCCTGGCACTGAGCGACCAAGGCGGACATTCACGGGGACAGCGTTCTGACCGCAGGCAACGGCCGTACTATAATTAATTTCTGTCAATGTTTGCGTGGCGAGCGCTCCAAAACGAATCAGGTATCCATAGCGTTCACCTGACAGGCGGAGGGCGGCACAGCAAATGGGATGGACAGTACGTCTGATTACGCGAGAGAGGGTTCAGCCATGAAAATTCACTCCTTCCAGCATTACTCTCATGGTCTGGAAATGGCCGTTCACGATGCATGGATTACCGCCAGGGTGAAGTCGGCCCTGGCATTTTCCGATCCGACCCTTAGCCTGCATATCAATGTCAAAACCCATGCGGGCATAGTGGGGTTAAGCGGCCGCGTCAACACTCATAGACAGTGTGAACAGGCCATTGGTCTGGCCCGTTCGGTGCATGGTGTCGCCGAAGTCGATGCCAGCGACTTGCAGACCCATGTGTTCACGCCAGGGAGTTTTCCAGAAGCGCCCAACGCCGAAGAGAGCACTGAGCGCCGGCCACAATCGTCAACAAAGATGGACGACAAATGATAATGGCAACTTTGTAGGCGCCGCGCTCCCAGTCGGGAACCGAGGGCGGAGGGAAGCTGAATGCAATCAGGTGAGCAAGTCTATGCAGTTCCCCATCACGCCTTGACCCAACGCTGGCGGCTCCAGCTGCTCAGCCCGTCGACGGCAAACACCAGCAGCAGCATGGCGAGGATCACCGTGCTGGCCTGGGCTTCCTGGAACAGGCTGAGGCTGACATAGAGCATTTGCCCCAAACCGCCGGCTCCGACAAATCCCAGCACGCTGGCCATGCGGATGTTGTTTTCCCAGCGGTACAGGATGTACGCCAACAGCTGCGGAAACAGGTTGGGCAGGGTGCCGTAGCAGAAGGCCCAGACGACGTTGCCGCCCTGCAAGCGGATGGCTTCGGCCGGTTGCGGCGGGGTGTTTTCCAGTGCTTCGGCGAACAATCGACCCAGCACCCCGGTGGTGTGCATGGCCAGTGCCAGGGTCCCGGCGTTGGGGCCGAGTCCGGCTGCCAGCACCATCAGCGCGGCCCACACCAGTTCCGGAATGGCGCGCAGGGCGTTAAGCACCAGTCGCGACGCACTCTGCAGAGGCCAACCGAAACGCCCGGCCGCCGGCAGTGCCAGCACCAGGCCCAATACCGCCGCGAGCAGGGTGCCGAGGGCCGACATGGCCATGGTTTCCACGGCGCCACGGCCGATGGCTTGCAGATGGCCGGTGCTCAGGTCCGGGCTGAGAAAACGCAGCACGTAGGCGCCCATCTGCTTCAGGTTACCGCTGCCGGTCAGTTCGCCGAGGTCGATGCCCAGATAGCGGAACGAAGCGATGACCGCTACGCCAATGCACAGGATCAGCAGCAGGTTGATCAGGCGATTCATGCGAACCTCCAGCGCAACAGGCGGCTGATCTGGTCGGCGAACAGCACCAGGATGAAAAAGGTCAGCAACATGCTCGCCACTTCACCACCGGCGAACATGCGCAACGACAAGTCGATCTGCTGGCCCAGCCCGCCGGCGCCGACGAAGCCCATCACCACCGACGCGCGGATCGCGCATTCCCAGCGGTACACCGTGTACGACAGCAACTCCGCCGCGACATTGGGCAGGATGCCGTAGCAGAACGCCGCCAACCGGCCGCTGCCGGCTTGCAACAGTGAGTGGGCGGGACGCTGGTCGACCGACTCGAAGATTTCCGCGTAGACCTTGCCCAACATGCCGCTGTAGGTGATGGCAATGGCCAGCACCCCGGCCGTAGGGCCAAGGCCGACGGCGCGCACGAACAGCAAGGCCCAGACGATTTCCGGCACACTGCGCAGGAAGATCAGCAGCCCGCGCACCGGCCAGCGCAACAGTCGGCCCAAGGCGCTCGGGCGACCGCTGCGCGAAGCTGCCGACAACGACAGCGCTCGACTGGCCAACAAGCTGGCAGGCACGGCCAACAGCAAGGCCAGGGCCATGCCGGCGGTGGCGATGGCCAGGGTTTGCAGCGTGGCTTGCCACAGCAACTGGATGAACTCTTCGCCATGGGCCGGTGGCCAGAAGGCCGAGACAAACCGGCCCATCTCACTCTGGCTGTCGGCCTTGAGCAGTACACCCAGGTCCAATTCGCTGAAATGAATACCCGGCCACAGCAGAGCAAGTGCCAACAGACTGAGCAGCAGGCGGGGCAGGGTGGCCGGGTCTCGTGTATCGCGCGTCAGCATCGTGGAATCTGCAGGCTCAAGGGCGCCACCGGAACGGGCGGCGATAGCAGTTGCTCGTTGGCGTAGAGCTTGTCGAGCAAATCGTGGTCGACATCGCCGGCGGGAAGGTCGAACAGGACCTGCCCTTCACGCAAACCGATGATGCGTGAAAAGTGTGTCAGGGCCAGTTCCACCGCATGCAGGCTGGCGACCAGCGTCACGTTGTGCTCCCGGGCGTGGCGGCAGAGGATCGACAGGGTGTGCCCGGCCAGTACCGGGTCCATTGCCGACACCGGCTCATCGGCCAGCAGCACTTCGGGCGCCTGGTACAGCACCCGGGCAATGCCCACGCGCTGCAGTTGGCCGCCGGACAATTGCTGGCACTGGGCAAATAGCTTGTCACCCAGGTCCAGCTTGACCAGTGCCGCCCGCGCCCCCGGAACATCCACCGGATGCAGCAGGCTCAGCAGGCTTTTGGCAAAACTCCATTGCCCCAGCTTTCCGGCCAGCACCGCCGTGACCACCCGTTGCCGCGGTGGCAGGGGTGGCGCCTGGTGAACCAGGCCGATGCGCGCCCGCAGCTGCTGACGCCGATGGGCGCCAAGCTGCCAGGCGTGCTCGCCGAGTACCTCGACCGCACCGTCGTCCGGGCGCAGGGCGGTGGCCAGCACGTTGAGCAGGCTCGACTTGCCGGCACCGGACGGGCCGATGATTGCGACCTGCTCACCGGCAGCGATGTGCAGGTCGACCTCATGCAGCGCACGCACGCCGTTGCCGTGAGTCAGGCTGACCCGGTTCAGATGCAGTGTCATTTCAGCAGGTCGGCAGCGCGTGCGGCTTCCTCGATGCCCTTGTAGTTCTCAGGCTTGGTCTCGATGAAGCGACTGGCGGCTTGCAGGTCCAGAATCGCCTTTTGCTCCGGGTTGGCCGGGTCGAGCGCGAGGAAGGCCGCCTTGATTTTGTCAGCCAGGGCCGGGTCGAGGGTGCCGCGCACGGTCCAGTTGTAGTCGAAGTAGGCCGGCGTGGTGGCAAAGACCTTGACCTTGTCGGTATCGACCTTGCCGGCCTTGACCAGTTTTTCCCAGACGCTGGCATTGAGTACGCCGGCGTCGACCTTGCCGGCCTGAACCCAGGCGACGGTGGCGTCGTGGGCGCCGGAGTAACCGACACGGCTGAAATAGGTTTCAGGCTTGATGCCGTCCTTGAGCATGAAGTAACGCGGCATCAAGCTGCCGGACGTGGAAGACACCGAACCGAAGGCAAAGGACTTGCCCTTGAGGTCGGCCAGCGACTTGACGGCCGGGTCGGCGGTGATGAATTTGCTGGTGAACTGCGCATCCTGCTCACGCTGTACCAATGGAATGGCATTGCCGGTTTTCAGCCGCGCCTGCACGAACGTGAAGCCGCCCAGCCAGGCCATATCGATGCGGTCAGTGGCCAGGGCCTCGACCACTGCCGGGTAGTCGGACACCGGCACGAACTCGACCTTCATGCCCAGTTGCTTCTCCAGATATTCGCCCAGGGGCTTGAACTTGCGCTGCAATTCGGTGGGGGCTTCGTCGGGGATGGCGCTGACCTTGAGGGTCTCGGCAGCCTGTGCCAGCAGGGTGGAAAAGGATAGGGTCAGGCCGACGGCCAATGCCAGGGTACGTTTGAGCATGGAAGTTCTCCGGTTCAATAGCGGAAAAATGTCGATGCGCCCCGCACAAGCTGATTGCTGCACGACGCTTCGTGAGGGTAGACGAAAACGCCGCGATTATAGGGACTCTTGCGGGCTTGACCAGCGTTGAAGCAGGGGAGAGGGCCAAAACGGAACTGTAGGAGCGAGCCTGCTCGCGATTGCGGAGTGTCAGCCAGCATCAATATCGACTGATCCGCCGCCATCGCGAGCAGGCTCGCTCCTACAGTGGATTTCTGGTGAACACAAAATTTGTGTATGACAGAAATTCAAAAGTGTGGGAGCGAGCTTGCTTACATCCGCGCCAACGCCTGCGCCAGATCCGCCCGCAAATCCTCCACATCCTCGACCCCCACCGACAACCGCACCAACCCGTCGCCGATCCCCAGTTCTGCGCGGGTATCGGGTGGAATGGTGGCGTGGGTCATGATCGCCGGGTGTTCGATCAGGCTTTCCACACCGCCGAGGCTCTCGGCCAGGGCGAAGATCTGCACGTTCTCGAGGAAGCGTTTGGTGCCGGCCAGGTCGCTGTTGAGGTCAAGGGAAATCATCCCGCCGAAACCGCGCATTTGCCGTTTGGCCAGTTCATGTTGCGGGTGCGACGGCAGGCCGGGGTAGTAGACCCGTGCGACTTGCGGTTGGCGCTCCAGCCACTGCGCCAGGTCCAGTGCGTTACTGCAATGCCGTTCCATGCGCAGGGCCAGGGTCTTCACCCCGCGCAGGGTGAGGAAGGCATCGAACGGGCCGGCGATGGCGCCGACGGCGTTTTGCAGGAAGCCCAGGCGTTCGGCCAGTTCGGCGTTCTGCCCGACCACGGCGATGCCGCCGATCACGTCGGAGTGACCGTTGAGGTACTTGGTGGTCGAGTGCAGCACGATGTCGAAACCCAGCTCCAGCGGGCGCTGGATCCACGGGCTGGCGAAGGTGTTGTCGGCCACGCAGATGATGCCGCGCGCGCGGCAGGTGCGGGCGATGGCGGCAAGGTCGGTGAGGCGCAGCAGCGGATTGCTCGGGGTCTCGACCATGACCATGCGTGTGTCGTCTTGCAGGGAGGCCTCGAACGCCGCCAGGTCGGTCAGGTCGACGAAGCTGAAACGGTGCCCGGCGCTGCGCTGGCGCACCTTGTCGAACAGGCGGAAGGTGCCGCCGTACAGATCGTTGCCAGAGACGATGTGCGAGCCGGCGTCGAGCAGTTCCAGTACCGTGGAAATGGTCGCCAACCCCGAGGCGAAGGCAAAGCCCCGAGTGCCGCCTTCGAGGTCGGCCACGCAGCGCTCCAGCGCCCAGCGCGTCGGGTTGTGCGAACGCCCGTAGTCCAGGCCCTTGTGCACCCCAGGGCTCTGTTGCAGGTAGGTGGAGTTGGCGTAGATCGGCGGCATCAGCGCCCCGGTGGATGGGTCCGGCACTTGCCCGGCGTGGATCACCCGGGTGGCGAAGCCCTGTGGCGGGGCGTTTTTGTCCTGTTGACTCATGGCAGGGATCTCCGCAAATGGTTGAGCATGTCGGTTCGGGTAATCAGGCCGTGGAAGCCCGAGGCATCCTGGATGATCGCCACCAGTCCACGGCCCAGCTCTGCCTCCAGATCCGCCAGAGAGGCGCCGGGGGACAGGGTTTGCAGTTTGTCGGTCATGGCGCTGGATACAGCCTTGCGAAAGTGCGCAACGTCTTCATGCACGCCCAGCAGGATGTCGGATTCATCGATGACGCCGACCAGTTGTTTGCCGTTCACCAGCACCGGTAGCTGCGAGACATCCGCCAGGCGCATGCGCTGAAACGCCGTCAGTAGCGTGTCATCCGGGCCGACGCTGATCACCCGGCCATCCTCGAAACGCCGCGCGATCAGGTCGCGCAGGTCGCCGTAGTGCTTGCGTTGCAGCAGGCCCTGATCGTTCATCCACTGGTCGTTGTAGACCTTCGACAGGTAACGCGTACCGGTGTCGCAGACGAAGCTCACCACCCGTTTCGGCTGGGTCTGTTCGCGGCAGTAACGCAACGCCGCCGCCAGCAAGGTGCCGGTGGATGAGCCGCCGAGAATGCCTTCGGCGCGCAGCAGTTGGCGGGCGTGATCAAAGCTTTCTTCGTCGCTGATCGAATAGGCGTGGCGCACGCTGGACAGGTCGGCAATCGACGGAATGAAGTCTTCGCCAATGCCTTCCACCGCCCAGGAACCGGGGGTGGGGAGGGTGCCGCCGCGGCTGTACTCGGCCATTACCGAACCGACCGGGTCGGCCAGGACCATTTCCAGGTCCGGCTGCACCCGTTTGAAGAAACGGGTCAGCCCGGTGAGGGTGCCGGCCGAACCGACGCCGACGACGATGGCGTCCACATCATGCTGGGTTTGCGCCCAGATCTCCGGCGCGGTGCTGCATTCGTGGGCCAGCGGGTTGGCGGGGTTGTTGAACTGGTCGGCGAAGAACGCGTCGGGAATTTCCGCCGCCAGCCGCGCGGCGACGTCCTGGTAGTACTCGGGATGGCCCTTGCCGACGTCGGAGCGGGTGATGTGCACCTCGGCGCCCATGGCCTTGAGGTGCAGGACCTTCTCGGTGGACATCTTGTCCGGCACCACCAGCACCACGCGGTAGCCCTTGGCGCGGCCGACCAGGGCCAGGCCGAGGCCGGTATTGCCAGCGGTAGCTTCGACGATGGTGCCGCCGGGCCTGAGGCGACCATCGCGTTCGGCAGTGTCGATCATCGCCAGACCGATACGGTCCTTGATCGAACCGCCGGGGTTCTGGGATTCGAGTTTGAGAAACAGCGTACACGGACCGGTATCGAATCGGCTGACGCGCACCAAAGGCGTGTTGCCGATCAGTTCGAGCACGGCGGGGCGAGAGTTGTCAGGCATGTCGTCACTTTCTTGCGCTATTCGCACTGGGTGGACATCGGCCGGCGCTGTGCCATCAGGCGTCAATCGCCGACATTGCATCGCTAGGACCATAGGCCGGGATCGGGCCTCCCGCAACCTTCCACAGCCGACCGGTCGGCTCGACGCTTTTTCCTCGCCAGCAACCACAAAAAACATAATTTCGCTATTTCCCGGCTCCGAACAGAATGCGGCCAACACCCTGACACCGATAGCCGCAGCAGAAGAACAACAGTGATCAGAATCGAGGCGGCAGCCATGACCGACCTGAATCAAACCACCTTTCAGAAGTGCACAGCCATGACAGTTGATAAAACCGCAATTGATACGCTTGTTGTTGGCGCCGGCCAGGCCGGCGTGGCCATGAGTGAACACCTGAGCAAGCTCGGTGTGCCTCACCTCGTTGTGGAGCGCAATCGTATCGCCGAAGCCTGGCGCACCGGTCGCTGGGATTCGCTGGTAGCCAACGGCCCGGCCTGGCACGACCGTTTCCCGGGGCTGGAATTCGACGGTCTGGACCCGGATGCCTTCGCCGGGAAAGAGCAGGTGGCTCAGTACTTCGAAGCCTATGCCAAGAAGTTCAACGCGCCGATCCGTACCGGCGTGGACGTGAAGAAAGTCGAACGTAACATCGACCGTCCCGGTTTCACCGTTGAAACCTCTGATGGCGTGATCGAGGCCCGGCATGTGGTGGTCGCCACCGGCCCGTTCCAGCGTCCGGCCATTCCGCCGATTGCTCCCGAAATCGCCGGCATCACCCAGATTCACTCCGCCCAATACTACAACCCGCAGCAACTGGCCGAAGGTGCGGTGCTGGTGGTGGGCGCAGGTTCCTCGGGCGTGCAGATCGCCGATGAACTGCAACGTTCCGGCAAGCAGGTCTACCTGTCGGTGGGCGCCCACGATCGTCCGCCGCGTGCCTATCGCAACCGTGATTTCTGTTGGTGGCTGGGGGTGCTCGGCGAGTGGGATGCCGAAGCCATGCAACCGGGCAAGGAACACGTGACCATCGCCGTGAGCGGTGCCCGTGGCGGCCACACCGTGGACTTCCGCCGGCTGGCTCACCAGGGCATGACCCTGGTCGGCCTGACCCAGACGTTCAACGGCGCTGTGGTGAGCTTCGAAAACAACCTCGCCGACAACATTAAACGTGGCGATGAAAACTACCTGGCGCTGCTCGACAAGGCCGACGCCTACATCGAACGCAACGGCCTGGACCTGCCGCTGGAACCCGAAGCCCGGGCCATGCTGGCGGACCCCGACTGCGTGACCCATCCAATCCTGGAACTGGACCTGGTCGAGGCCGGCGTCACCACGATCATCTGGGCCACCGGTTACTCCACCGATTACAGCTGGCTGAAGGTCGATGCCTTCAAGGAAAACGGCAAGCCACAGCACCAACGCGGCGTGTCGGCCGAGCCGGGGGTGTATTTCGTCGGGTTGCCTTGGCAGTCCCGCCGCGGCTCCGCGTTTATCTGGGGCGTTTGGCACGACGCCAAGCACATCGCCGATCACATCGTTAAACAGCACACCTATCTCAACTATCGGGATGCGACCCAGCGTCAAGCCGAAGCCGCCCGTGCACCTATTCAGAAAGCCAGCCTCATGGGAGTTCGTTAATGCCTACTCATACCCGCATCCGCATGTTCAACACCAAAGACACCTACCCGAACCAGACGCTGGACAACGATTTGTGCCAGGCCGTGCGCGCCGGCAACACCGTGTATGTGCGTGGTCAGGTCGGCACCGATTTCAACGGCCAACTGGTGGGCCTCGGCGATCCGCGTGCCCAGGCCGAGCAGGCCATGCGCAACGTCAAGCAATTGCTGGAAGAGGCGGGCAGCGACATGAGCCATATCGTCAAGACCACCACCTACTTGATCGACCCGCGCTACCGCGAGCCGGTCTACCAGGAAGTCGGCAAGTGGCTCAAGGGTGTGTTCCCGATTTCCACCGGCCTGGTGGTCAGTGCCCTCGGCCAGCCGCAGTGGCTGATGGAAATCGACGTGATCGCTGTCATCCCTGAATAAGGAATTCGCCATGACTTTTTCCATCGTGGGTCGCTGCGCCGAGACCGGCCAGCTGGGCATTGCCATCAGCTCTTCGAGCATTGCCGTCGGCGCGCGCTGCCCGTGGCTGCGTGCCGGTGTCGGTGCGGTGTCGAGCCAGAACATCACGCTGCCGGCCCTCGGTCCGCAGATCCTCGATGAACTGGCAGGCGGCTCGGCGCCGCCCCAGGCGCTGGACCACTCATTGACCCGCAACGGCTACAGCCAGTATCGGCAGGTGGCGGTGGTCGATGCCCATGGGCGCACGGCGGTGTTCAGCGGCAACCATGCCCTGGGCATCAATAATGCGGTGGCCGGTGACCAATGCGTGGCGGCCGGTAACCTGCTGGCCAACAGTGGGGTGATCGAGGCCATGGTCGCAGAGTTCGAAAACAGCGAAGGCTGCCTCGCCACCCGGCTGATGAACGCGTTGCAGGCCGGGCAGGATGCCGGTGGCGAAGCCGGCGCGGTGCACTCGGCGGCGCTGTCGGTGGTGGGTGACCTGACCTGGCCGATGGTCGACCTGCGGGTGGATTGGGCCGATGAAAACCCGATCGGCGAGCTGGGCAAACTGTGGACGGCCTACGAGCCGCAACTTCAGGATTATCTGACCCGTGCCCTCAATCCGACCCTGGCCCCCGCCTATGGAGTGCCCGGCGATGAGTGAGTTGCGCAGCCGCGCCATGCTCGCGCGATTGATCGGGTTCGCCACGGTCAGCCGCGATTCGAACCTGGAGCTGATCGAGTTCGTGCGTGACTATCTGCACGAACTGGGCGTGGATTGCGAACTGATCTACAACGCCGAGCGAACCAAGGCCAATCTGTTGGCCACGGTCGGCCCGCGTGTGGCCGGCGGCATCGTGCTGTCCGGGCACACCGACGTGGTGCCGGTGGACGGCCAGGCCTGGACGGTCGAGCCATTCAGCCTGAGCGAGGCGAATGGCAAGCTTTACGGCCGTGGCACCGCGGACATGAAGGGCTATCTGGCTTCGGTGCTGGCGGCGGTGCCGATGTTTCTCTCCAGCCCTTTGAAGCGCCCGGTGCATTTGGCGTTTTCCTATGACGAAGAGGTCGGCTGCCTTGGTGTGCGCGGTTTGCTGGAAGTGCTGCCCCAGCGCATCCCGGCTCCGGCCTTGTGCCTGATTGGCGAGCCGACCGAACTCAAGCCGGTGCTCGGCCACAAAGGCAAGCTCGCGATGCGTTGCCACGTGCGCGGTGCCGCTTGCCATTCGGCCTACGCGCCTTACGGGGTCAATGCCATCGAGCAGGCCGCGCGCCTGATCGGTCGGTTGGGCGACATCGGCGCCACCCTGGCCCGGCCACAACTGCATGACAAGCGCTTCGATCCGGCGTTCTCGACCGTGCAGGTCGGGGTGATCCAGGGCGGTACGGCGCTGAACATCGTGCCAGCGGACTGCCGTTTCGATTTCGAGATCCGCGCCTTGCCCGACTTCGCCCCGCAAGTGGTCGTCGACGAACTGCAGGACTACGCCGAGCAGACGCTGCTGCCGGCCATGCAGGCCGTGGACACCGATACCGCTATCCGCTTTGAAAAAATTTCCGCCTACCCCGGCCTTGCGACACCCGTCGACAGCGCGGCGGCCCGGCTGATTGCCCAACTGTGCGGCAGCGACGAGTTCAGCACCGTGGCCTTTGGCACCGAAGGCGGGCTGTTCGATCAGGCCGGCATTCCTTCGGTGGTCTGCGGTCCCGGCAGCATGGACCAGGGGCACAAGCCCGATGAATTTGTCAGCGTTGTCCAGATGGCGGCCTGTGACCGCTTGATGGATCGCCTGGCGGCGTACTTGAGTGAATCCGAACACCCATAACAACAACGGGCCGACAAGCCCCGAGGAAGCGATCCATGTCCAGATCCTTGCGTTGCAGTGTTCCGTTTGCCCTGGCGTTGCTGAGTGCCAGTGTGTGGGCGGCCCCCCAGGACCTCACCGTGATTTCCTTCGGTGGTGCTACCAAACAGGCCCAGGATAAGGCCTATTTTCAGCCCTTCAACGCCAGTGGCGCGGGCAACATCATCGCCGGTGAGTACAACGGCGAGCTGTCGAAGATCAAGGCCATGGTCTCCGCCGGTCACACCAGTTGGGACGTGGTAGAAGTCGAAAGCCCCGAGCTGCTGCGCGGCTGCGAGGAGGGGCTGTTCGAGAAGCTCGATCAAGGACGTTTCGGTGACTCGGCGAACTTTGTGCCGGGTGCGCTGACCGAGTGCGGGGTGGCCACTTACGTCTGGTCGATGGTCATGGCCTACGACCAGAGCAAGCAGGCCAAGGCGCCGCAGTCCTGGGCGGACTTCTGGAACGTCGCCGACTTCCCGGGCAAGCGCGGCCTGCGCAAGAGCGCCAAGTACACCCTGGAAATCGCCTTGCTGGCCGACGGCGTCAAGGCGGACGACGTGTACAAGGTCCTGAACACCCCGCAAGGCGTGACGCGGGCCTTTGCCAAGCTCGACCAGATCAAGCCGAACATCCAGTGGTGGGAGGCGGGCGCGCAACCGGCGCAATGGCTGGTGGCCGGGGACGTGGTGATGAGCGCCGCCTACAACGGCCGGATCGCTTCGGCGCAGAAGGAAGGCATGAAGCTGAGCATCGTCTGGCCGCAGAGCCTGTACGACCCGGAATACTGGGCGGTGGTCAAAGGCACGCCGAACAAGGCATTGGCGGAAAACTTCATCGCATTTGCCAGCCAGCCACAGACGCAAAAAGTCTTCTCTGAAACCATCCCCTACGGGCCGGTGCATCGCCAGACCCTGCCATTGCTGCCCAAGGACGTGCAGGAGCAACTGCCAACCGCCGAGGCCAACCTGGCCGGCGCCCGGGCCGTGGACGCGGAGTTCTGGGTCGACCATGGCGAGGAGCTTGAACAGCGCTTCAATGCCTGGGCTGCGCGCTGATACAGGCACCGCATAACCTCTGTGGGAGCGGGCTTGCTCGCGAAAGCGGTATGTCAGTCACATCGATGTTGGATGTGCCGCCGTCTTCGCGAGCAAGCCCGCTCCCACAAAAAAGCCTGGTGAAAAACCTCGGGTTCAAGCTTTGCCGCCTGCGCGCAGTGGTGATGGTAGTCAGTTAATCGGCCTGATCGTCACCACACCGCTGTACTACTGGCTGGCCAACCGCGATACGGCCTATCGCCGGCGCCTGAACGCGGCCGGTCTGATGCCGACCAACAGTTGATCGGGCCCGTGGCACAGGCGTACCGGGTTGAAATGATTGTGTAATTCGGGATGGTCGTTTGCCGGGCGTATCGCTATGCTCAGCGAGTTTGCCAAACGCCAATGATAACAATCACAGTGAAACCATGAGCCAATCAGACACGCGTGCGACTGTTCTAGCGCAGTATCCGGAAGACTCCCGCGAGGCCGCGGCATTGCTCAAGCAGGCAGTGCCGCTGATGGTTCGTCACAACATTCCGCCCAACCCGGTGCACTACGCGCTCTGGTACACCTACAGCAAGGGTCAGGAGCCGGAGCTCAACCGGCACCTGGACCGGGTGGTCAACGACTTCGACTATTTTCCGCCGGAGTCGGCCACCAAACTGTTTCGCGAGTACATCATCCGCGATGAACTGGCGGACGCCCGCTCCGGGCAGCAGGATGCAATCAACCTGGTCGACGACATGGAGCGCGATGTTTCGCGCAGCGTGAAAGGCAACCAGAACTTCCAGGCCAGCCTCGGCCAATACCTGCAAATGCTCGAAGAACCCGCCAACGAGCGCTTGCCGAGCATCCTGATCCAGCTGCAACAGAGCACCCGGCTGATGCAGGGGCAGCAGGAGCATTTCCTCGCCCAGTTGCAGTCGGCGCAGCATGAAATCAAAAGCCTGCGGGACAAGCTGGAACGCGCCCAATTGGCCGCGACCCTCGATGGCCTGACCGAATTGCTCAACCGCACCACCTTCAACCGCCAGCTTGAACAGGCCATGGGCAACATGGCGACGGGCGTGGCGCTGGTGATGCTGGATATCGACCACTTCAAGCAATTCAACGACCAGTACGGCCATCCCTTGGGCGACCGCGTGCTTCAGCATGTCGCCCGGGTGTTACGCGATTCTCTGCCCGAAGAAGCGTTCGCGGCGCGTTATGGCGGTGAGGAGTTCTGCGTGGTGCTCAAGGATTGCCCGGACCTGGCCGCCGCGGGCGCTTTTGCCGAGCGCCTGCGCTTGAAAATCCAGTCGCTGCGGGTCAAGGCCCGGGGCACCGACACGGTGCTGGACACCATCACCGCGTCGTTCGGCGTGGCCCATGCGCAAACTGGCGACACACCGGAAAGCCTGTTGACCCGCGCCGACGACGCGCTGTACCAGGCCAAGCGCAACGGACGCAATCAGGTACGGCAGTAACCACTTAAAGGACGAACCCCCAGCACCTGTGGCGAGGGAGCTTGCTCCCGCTGGGCTGCGCAGCGGCCCCAAAACCTGATCAATCAGGTAGCACCGAGCAAACAGGGTTTGCGACTGCTGCGCAGCCGAACGGGAGCAAGCTCCCTCGCCACAGGTTGTTTGTTGCTCATTCCATCCGCCATTTAGCCGAGGATGAAGTAGACCTTGCGCACCTGCGTAAGGTTTTCCCAGGTGCCGGTGAAGCCGCTGGCCACCACGAACGAATCACCGGGGCCGAACGTGCGCGCGACGCCCTCGGCATCGGTCAGGCGCACGCTGCCTTCCAGAATGTGACACAGCTCGTCGTAATCGCACTGGCAACGCTCCCGGTGCGGTCCTGCCTCCCAGATGCCGGCCACGGCGTTTTTCCCGGGCTGTACAAAGTGCCGCCAACTCTTGCTGCGACAAGTCGCGTCGACCACGGCCGGGTCGTTGATTTCGGTTTCACGGGGGGCAAGGTCGCTGGCGAAGTCGATGACGTGCCGGGGCAGGGCTGTGGACATGGTGGTCTCCGGATCAGGAATCGAAACCGATGCCAAAGGCATCGAAGGTCTTGAGCAGCAGGTCGCGGTGACCGTCGCGGTCTTCGCGCGCCAGTGAACGCTGGGCCAGTTTCACGCCAACATAACGCAAGGGTTCGGGCGGAAAGCGGAACGGAGCCTTGGAGGTCATCAGCAGTTCGGTGCGTTCGGTGCGCTCGCCGGCCAGCAGGTCGAGCATGTTCAGCGCGGCGAAGCGGCTGGCGGACACCCCTTGCCCGGTGAAGCCCAAGGCATAGGCGACGCGGCCCTGGTGCTCGCAACCGGTGAACATCGTGGTGCGCGCGGAGGTGTCGATGATGCCGCCCCAGGCATGGCTGAAACGCACGTCGCCCAGGGCCGGGAAAGTCTGGTGAAACTGTTCGGCCAGGCGCTGGAAGCTTTGCGGGCGCTGGGTCAGGGCTTCGTCGCGGCGACCGCCGAAATGGTAGATGGCATCAAAGCCGGCCCAGAGAATGCGGTTGTCGGCGGTCTTGCGCAGGTAGTGGAACTGGTTGCCGGCGTCGGCGATGCCGTAGCGTCCGGTCCAGCCGATGGCTTGCAGTTGCGCATCGCTCAAGGGTTCGCTGACCAGGCTGTAGTCGTACACCGGGATCACGCTCGATGCCAGATGGCCGAGCAGCGGCGGGGCGATGTTGGTGGCGAGGGCGACTTTTCCAGCGGTCACTTCGCCGCTTTCTGTGCGCAGGTGCAAATTGTCTTTGTCCGCATTCAGTTGCAGCACCGGGCTGTTTTCGAACAGCTGAATGCCTTGCTCAAGGCACACGCGGCGCAGTTCAGCGGCCATTTTTGCCGGGTTGAGCAGGGCGTAATTGGGTTCGAACAGGCCGGCTGCATACGTCGGTGAATCAAGCTTCTGTGCCAGCTCGCTGCCTTCCAGCCACTGGCAGTCGATACCGAATCGCGCATAGTTGCGCTGCATTGAGCGCAGCCCGTCGACCTGCCACGGCTGGCTGGCGACGTTGAGTTTGCCCTGGCGTTCGAACTCGACGTGCATGCCGAAGCGTTGCAGGTCGGCGGCCAGTTCATCGAGGTTCTGCCGGCCCAGGCGGATCAGTTGCTCTGCTTCATCCGGCCAGCGCTTGAGTGCGTTGGACACTCCGTGGGAAATGCTTGGTGCGCAGAAGCCGCCATTGCGTCCACTGGCCTCACCGCCGCAGCGTCGCGCCTCGATGATCGCGATGCTCAACCCGGGGTTGCGCTGGCGCGCCAGTAGCGCCGTCCACAATCCGGTAAAGCCACCGCCGACCACCGCCAGGTCGCACTGCACCGTGCCGGCGACGGAAGGTGCGGCGGGTGGCGGGGTGACGGTGTCCTGCCAGAAGGGATGGGGCAGGACGTGGTCGAGGGAATCGAGACGCGGTGGGGCATTCATGCTGAAACTCCGGCGGTGTGTCGGGCAGCGACGATTGCGTTCGGTTGCCCGACGGTTTTTGTTGTTTTGGCTAGAGGTCTGGAAGCGCCAGGATCGCGCGCGCGGCAATGTCGGTGCCGCGGGTCGCCTGCATGGGCTCACTGAACGATTTGAGGCGTTTTTTCATCGCTTGGTCGGCCAGCAGCTGTTCGAGGGCGGCGGGCAGGGCGGCCAGGGGATCGGCAAAGCGCGGCAGGTAGCGACCGACGCCGACTTCCTCGGCGCGGGCAGCGTTGTCGTGGCCGTCCCAGCAGTACGGAATGATCAGCGACGGCAGGCCGAAATACAGCGCTTCACAGAAGCTGTTGTTGCCACCGTGGTGGATGAACAACTGGCATTCCTTGAGCACCGCCGGCTGGGCAAACCAGCTGTCGAGGTACACGTTGTCCGGCACGGTGGTGTACATGTCGCGGTAGGCGCCGACGTTGACCAGGAAGCGGTACGGCAAGGTTTCGATTGTACTGATCAGGCGCTTCATCATCCCGGTATCGGCGGCACCGAGGCTGCCGAAGCTGAGGTAGATCAGCGGCGCGTCGTTGTGCCGTGGAAAGTCCGGGACGATGTACGGCGCTTCGCGGCGCACGCAACCGTCGAGGTACACGTAGCGTTGCGGGTCCAGCGGTTGCTGGCGCTCATAGCGCACTGGCGTCGGTGACAGCAGCAGGTTCAGCCATGGCGAGTCAGTGAGGAACTGCCCCGCTGGGCACGGCGCGGTGCTGTTGCCGAGGAGGAATTGCGAAAAGCGTTCATGGGCCGGCGCGACGGCCTTGAGGTACTGCTCGGTGTAGCGCTCGCAGGCCTGGGTGTCGCTGGCCAGGCATCCGGACAGGTACGGCGGAACAGCCGCATCCGGCAGTTCGGTTTCGGCGCACGACACCACTCGCACCCAGGGGCAACCGGCGTTGGCGATGGCCGGGAACATCACCACGTTATCGAGCACGATCACATCGGGCTTGAGGCGGCCGAGCAACTGCTGCAAGGGTTTTTCCGCTTCGATGGCGGTGTCGATGATGGCTTCCCAAGCGGGCGCAACGTAGCTGTCGATCTGTGCCAGCGGGGTCTGGTCGAAGTAGGGAATGCTGCGCTCGATGAAGCGCTCCCAGTAGTGCTGGTGTTCCGCTGCCGACAATGGGCTCGCTTGCGGAATCGGGTACTCGTCGAAACCGTATTCGGCGAACAACCCCTGGAAATGCTCATGGCAGATGAACACCGGTTTGGCGCCCATCTCGCGCAGCGACTGAGCGATACCAATGCAGTTCAAGGCCGCGCCGAAACTGGCTTCCGGAAACAGGGCGATCAGTTTTTGTTTTTGCATGGCGAGGGACTGTCCATGGCGGGTCAGACCCGCCGCTCCTGAAGGTGTTTTTGATGCTGTCTTATTTTCAAAAAAAAATCATCATGTTTTTGCGAGGCGGTTAGCGACGCCCGAGCAGATGACTTTGCGGGATGCCACGGTTGGCGGTTTGCGGGCGTTGCGCGGCGCTCAGGCGCAGGTGCAGGCGCAGCAGGTCGGCGGCAATCTCCATCTGCCCGCGTTCGATCTGCGCGATGATCTGCAGGTGTTCGCGCAGGGCTTCCTGCAGGCGGTGCACACTCACCGATGGCAGCAGGTTCGGCAAGCGGCGCAGGCCTTGATGCTTGAGCAGGGCGTCGCTGATGAAGCGGTTGCCGCAGCTCTGGGCCAGCAGTTCGTGGAAACTGATGTCCAGTTCGCGAAACTGTTGGATGTCGAAGTCTTCCACGGGGCGGGCGAGCAGGCTTTGCGTGGCGCTGCGCAGCAACGCAAGGCGTTGTGGGTCGGCGTTGAAGCTCGGGTTGAGCAAGGCTTCGGGTTCGAGAATCAGGCGGAATTTCAGGCTTTCTTCGAGGGCGGCCAGGCTGTTCAGTGACGGACGAAACAGCCAGGACTGGCCGGGGCCGCGCTCGATGGCCTGGTTTTCGCTCAATTGCTGCAGGGCCTTTTGTGCCGCCGGCCGGCCGATGTCGTAGCGGCGCATCAGCTCACTGATGCTGATGCTGTCGCCCAGGCGCCCGGCCATGCGGTCGCGCAGCACCGAGGCGGCCAGTTCTTCTTCCTCGGCCTGGGGCAGCGCGGCGTTGAAGGCTTGGCCCGTCGGCGAGGCCAGCAACCGGTAGCCCTTGCCGGCTTCGTGACTCAGCAGGTTTTCTTCCAGTAGCACTTTCAGCGCGCCGCGAATCAGCGTGCGCGAGACCTGGAAGGTCCGGGCCAGGGCCTGTTCGGCCACCGGGTCGCCGGCCACCAGGCCGCTTTCCTGGGTGTGCTCGAGGATGCGCCGGGCCAGTTCCAGGTGATTGGTGCGCGGTTTTTTTTCGGCTGTCGTGCTCAAGCGTCTTTTCTCGTTGTGATCCGCTGTCGGACTCAGTTGCCCATCTTATGTCATGCGCCGGCGAAGCGTCAGGCTGGAAGAAATGCGTTGACATCTTTTGATACTGGTCCTAATTTCTAAAAAAAAACACCAGCAATCGTTTCTCGTTTTGCCGTACTGCCTTCGAACACAACAATAAACAATCGTCGGGTGAGTATTTATGAGCAAGCTGAATGATCTTCTGTGCGTGGGATTGGCCGTTTCCCTGGCGATCGCTTCACAGGCTGCAAGTGCGAAAGACATGGTGATTTCCATCTGGGACGGCTACATGGCCCCGGATGCGCTGGACAAGTTCAAGGCTGCCAGCGGTGTGGACGTCGACAAGGCGCTGCACGCCACCAACGAAGAAATCATGGGCAAGCTGATGGCGTCCGGTGGTGAGGGGTACGACGTGGTGTTCGTCTCCTCGCCCTTCGCCGAAGTCCTGCACAAACAGGGGCTGCTGGCGGACATCGATCCGGTCAAGGTCCCCAACCTGAAAAACCTCTACCCCGAAGCCACGCACCTGGAATATGACCAGGGCAACCGGTTCTCCGTGCCTTACACCTGGGGCACAACCGGCATCTGCTACCGCTCCGACAAGGTGACGCCGGCGCCACAGAGCTGGAACGAGCTGCTCAATCCGAGCGATGCCCTCAAGGGCAAGGTGACGATGCTCGCCACCGACCGCTGGATGCTCGGCGCCGGTTTCCTCGCCAAGGGCTGGTCGGTCAACGACAGCGACCCCGCGCAAATCGCCGCCGTTCGCGATCAACTGATCGCCACCAAAAAACGCATTCTCTCCTTCGACGACACCACCTTCTATTCCAAGCTGGCCTCCGGCGAATCGTTGATGGCCCACGCCTGGGACGGCTGGTGCAACTACGGCACCCAGGCCAACGCGGCGATCAAGTTCGTGGTGCCCAAGGAAGGTTCCGACCTGTGGGTGGACACCATGGTGGTGCTCAAGAGCTCGAAGCACCAGGACGACGCCTTCAAGTTCATCAACTTCATGCTGGCCAAGGAAAACCACGCCTGGGTCGCTGAAAACATCCTCTACAAAGTCCCCAACCAGGCGGCCATGGCCGGGTTGTCCGCTGACTTGCTCAAGCAATACCCCAACCTGACCATCGCCCCCGCCGAACTGCTGAAAATGGAGCAGTTGCGCGACCTGGGCGGCACCACGCAAAAGGCCTACACCCGCGCCGTCACCGAAATCATGGCAGCGCAGAACTAACGCCACGTCGATCCGAGGCATGCCCGGCATGCCTCGCCACGCTCGCAAGCCGCCTCTGTCCTGAGGCGGGAGGATAGGGTTAATGAGTGCTTTGCATGCTGACAGGCGTCTGTCGGCCTGGCTTCTTGCGCCCGGCTTCGGCTGGCTGCTGATGTTCCTGGTGATTCCGTGCCTGCTGGTGCTGGTCTACAGCTTCGTCGAACGCGGTGCCTACGGCGGCATCGACTGGTTGTTCACCTGGGAAAACTATCAGCGCGCGTTCGATCCGCTGTACCTGGGCATCCTGCTCAAGTCGGCGAAGATCGCCGGGTTGGCCACGGTGTTCGCGGTGTTGATCGGCTACCCGGCAGCCTATGCGATTGCCCGGGCGCCACGGCGGCGTCAGGCGGTGTATCTGTTTCTGGTGATGCTGCCGTTCTGGAGCAACTACCTGATCCGCACCTACGCCTGGATCGTCCTGCTCAATCGCGAAGGTCTGATCAACCGCCTGCTGCAATTGTTCGGCTACAGCGGTGAACCCATCAGCCTGCTGTACACCGAATCGTCCGTGGTGTTGGGGCTGGTCTACAACTACATCCCCTTTGTGATCCTGGCGATTTTCTCGTCGCTGTCGCGGATCAACAACGAACTGTGGGACGCCTCGAAAGACCTCGGCGCGTCGGGCTGGATGACCTTTCGCCGGATCATCCTGCCGCTGAGCGTACCGGGTATCGCGGCGGGCGCGGTGTTTGTCTTTGTGCTGAGCATCGGCAACTTCATCACCGCCGACTTGCTGGGCGGCAAGCAGGTGCAGATGGTCGGCAACCTGATCTATTCGCAATTCCTCACGGCGCGGGACTGGCCGTTCGGTGCGGCGCTGAGCTTCTTCCTGATCGCGATCATGTTGATCCTGTTGTTCATCCAGGCACTGGTGGCCCGTCGTGCAGAAGGGGCGCGCTCATGAGTCAGTCTCGTTCTGTCAGCGGCACCGTGCTGGGTTCGCACCTGGGGCTGGTGTACGCCTTCCTTTATATACCGATCCTGGTGTTGATCCTGCTGTCGTTCAACAAGTCCGGCTTGCCCACCGCCTGGGGCGGCGTATCGCTGAAGTGGTACGCGGCATTGGCGCACAACACGGCAATTCTGTCGGCAGCGCTCAACACCCTGATCGTTGCCTTGTCGGCGACCTTCATTGCCTGCGTGCTCGGCACGTTCCTGGCGCTGGGCATCGAGTTGCGCCGCAAGGACAACCACAAAGGCCAGGTGGTCGACACCTTGCTGATGGCGCCGATGATTATTCCTGACATCGTGCTGGCGATTGCGCTGCTCAGCTTCTTCAACCTGCTGAAGGTCGGCCTGGGGCTGCACTCGATCATCATCAGCCACGCGGTGTTCAACATCGCCTTCGTCTGCGCGGTGGTGCGCACGCGGCTCAAGCACTTCGACTATTCGATCCTCGAAGCCTCGATCGATCTGGGGGCGAGCTGGTTCACCACCTTTCGCCGGGTGCTGTTGCCGGTGATTTTCCCCGGTGTGCTGGCGGGCGGTTTGCTCTCGTTCACCCTGTCGGTGGACGAATTCATCATCGCCTTTTTCAACTCCGGCTCCGGCCAGGCCTCGACCACGTTGCCCATGCAGATCTACGCCATGATCCGCTTCGGCGTCACCCCGGAAATCAACGCTCTGGCGACGTTGGTGATGCTGGTCAGCATCACCGCGCTGCTGGCTTCGCAGCGTCTCAACAAGGCTCCTCGCACCCATGAATAATTCATCCGCGGTACTGATCCTGGACAAGGTCAGCAAGTCTTATGGCAACGGTCTGGCGGTCAACGAGGTGTCGCTGAGCATCCGCGAGAACGAGTTTTTCGCGCTGCTCGGGCCGTCGGGCTGCGGCAAGACCACGCTGTTGCGCATGCTCGCCGGCTTCGAGACCCCCAGCGGTGGCTGCATCTACCTGGACGGCAATGACATCTCGCCGCTGCCGGCCAACAAGCGTCCGCTGAACCTGATGTTCCAGTCCTACGCGCTGTTTCCCAACATGACCGTGCGCAAGAACATTGCCTACGGCCTGGAAATGGAACGCCTGCCGGAAAGCGAAATCCGTCGCCGGGTCGATGAGGTGCTGAGCACCGCGCAATTGGGTGAGCTGGCCGAGCGCAAGCCCGATCAGCTTTCCGGTGGCCAGCGCCAGCGGGTGGCATTGGCCCGGGCATTGGTCAAGCGTCCTCGGGTGTTGCTGCTTGACGAACCCTTGGGCGCCCTCGACAAGAAGCTACGGGAAAAGATGCAGCTGGAACTCAAGCGTCTGCAACACGAGAGCGGCATCACGTTCATCATCGTCACCCACGATCAGGAAGAAGCCCTGGTGATGTCCGACCGCATGGCGGTGCTCGATGGCGGCAAGGTGTGCCAGTGCGGCAGCCCGACCGAACTCTACGAAAACCCCAACAGCCGTTTTGTCGCCAACTTCATCGGCGTCAGCAACCTGCTCGAAGGCGTGCGCTCGGGCCAGCACTCGGTGCGGGTCAATGGCCAGGAGCTGAGCGTCGAAACCGACGCGCCGCTGGTGACCGGCCAATCCGTCGCCGTGGTGGTGCGCCCCGAACGCCTGCAAGTGCTGACGGAGCAGGGCGGCGATTGCGCCAATCAGGTCAGCGGCAAGATCGTCGAAGTCGCTTACCACGGCCTCGACACCAACCTGCACGTGCAGACCCTCCTCAGCGATAAGCCGCTGATCGTGCGCGTGCCGTCCTCACAGTTCGAATTCGCCCATTTTGCAATCGACACGACCATCCGGCTGGGCTGGCAGGCCCGGCATGCCCGCGTATTGACGCGCTGAACAATAAAAAGACCAGGCAGGAGCAGCACTCGATGAAACAGAAAGTGATCGCATTCTTCCCCGAAGCCGCCTACGGCCCGGCCCTGAACTCAGTGGGTATCGCCCAGGCGTGTGAAGCCCTGGGGCATAAAGCGGTGTTCCTCACCGACCCGGGCATGAGCGGTGTCTACGCCGGTTATGGTTTTGAAGAGCACATGGTCAACATGTCGGCGCCGATGCCGGCCGAAGAGATGGCCCGCTACTGGGTGGATTTCATCAACGGCCATATTCCGAACTTCCGCAAGTCGCCGCTCGACCAGATCGACAACTACGTCAAGGAATGCTGGGCGGCCATCGTCGAAACCGCCAAGTGGGCGCAAAAGGACCTGCCGGCGGTGCTGGACAAGGTCAAGCCCGACCTGATCTGCGTCGACAACGTGATCCTGTTTCCGGCGATCAAGCAATACGGCAAGCCGTGGGTGCGGATCATTTCCTGCTCGGAAAACGAGATCGAAGACCCGGATATCCCGCCGCACCTGTCGGGCATGAGCATCGACGACAAGGCCGGCCACGCGCAATTCCGCCAGCGTTTCGAGGAAGTGGTCGGGCCGATCCACGACGACTTCAACCAGTTCCTCCAGGCCCATGGCGAGCAGCCGTATCCGCTGGGCACCTTCTTTGAAGCCTCGCCGTTCATGAACCTGTTGTTGTACCCCGATGCGGTCAAGTTCGACCGCCGCCATCCGCTGCCGGCCGAGCGCTTCCATTACCTGCAGGGTTGCGTGCGCGACGATACGCCCTACGAGATTCCGCCGTTCCGCGCCCACAACGACAAGCCATTGCTGTACGCCAGTTTCGGCAGCCTCGGTTCCGGCGATGTCGAGTTGCTCAAGCGCCTGATCGAGGCAGTGGGCAAGCTGCCTTACCGCGCACTGTTCAACGTCGGCGAGCACCTCGACGAATACCCGGACCTGCCGGACAACGTGCAGATCTCCAACTGGTTCCCGCAGCCGTCGGTGATTGCCCAGGTCGACGCGGTGATCCACCACGGCGGCAACAACAGCTTCACCGAGTGCCTGTTCTTCGGCAAACCGGCGATTGTCATGTCCTACGTTTGGGACGGCCACGACAACGCCATGCGCGCCGAAGAAAGCGGTCACGGCTTCAAGCTCGACCGCTATGAGTGGAGCGAAGAGCAGCTCGCGGAAAAACTCCATGCGTGCCTCAACGACGAGGCGATGCGCCAACGCCTGCAGCGCACCAGCGCGCAGATGCAATCCCGCAAGGGGCCGCAAGACGCGGCCGCGATTCTCGACAAGGTGCTCAACGATGCCTGATTCATCCACCACGGCGGGTATCACGCCGTACCTCGAAGCCGTCAGCAGCCGCACCGACCTGGTGGACTGGGGCGTGCAGAGCGACGCCGTCGAAGGCGTTTCGCATTCCAGCGGCCGCTTGCTGTTCAAGGGCCCGAACAACAGCCCGGAAACCGGATTGTGGGTGTGCACCCCCGGTCGCTGGCGGCTGTCGATTCCCCGGGACGAGTTGTGCCATTTCATCGCGGGGCACGCCACTTACCGTAACGACAACGGCGAAGTGATCGAAGTGCGCCCCAACACCCTGGTGCTGTTCCCTGCCGGCTGGACGGGCGAATGCCACGTCCGGGAAACCCTGCGCAACGTTTACATGCTGGCTTGAACCTGACACCGCACTTGAACCTGAACCTGAACCTGACACTGGACCTGTGGCGAGGGAGCTTGCTCCCGCTGGGCAGCGAAGCTGCCCCAACAATTGGGCCTGCTGCGCAGTCCAGCGGGAGCAAGTTCCCTCGCCACAGGTTATGCGATGAACCTTTTGAACTGATTTTTCTGGAGAGCAACAGATGAAGACCCCGTTTCTGTACGACCCGCTGAGCATCACCGACGTCAAGGATTGGGGCGTGATCCCGACCATGCTTGAAGGTGAATCCCGTGTCTGCGGCGTGGTGCTGCACAAAGGCCCCGAAGGCCAGTCCGAATGCGGCATCTGGATCTGCACCCCGGGCAAGTGGTTCTGCCATGTCACCAGCGACGAGTTCTGCCACTTTCTCGAAGGTCGCTGCACATACGTCCACGAGTCCGGCGAAGTGATCGAGATCAAGCCGGACACCGCCGCCTTCTTCGGCAAGGACTGGAAGGGTGTGTGCACCGTCCACGAGACCATCAAAAAGGTCTACATGATCCGGTGACTGCCATGACAGATGCACTGGCGTCATTGCCAACCCGTGAGGACCAGCGCGCCGCCTTTCTGGCCCGCGCCGGTTACGCCGGTGGCTTGCTGGTCGCCTTGCCGGCGGATGCCTCGAGCCGGCGTTATTTTCGCCTGGACGGCGCGGGCCTGTTGCTGATGGATTCGCCCCCCGACAGTGAGCCCATCGGCCCGTTCGTGCGCATCGCCCGGCAGTTGCACGGGCTGGGTCTGTCTGCGCCAGCCTTGCTGGAAGTGGACGAAGCGGCGGGGCTGGCGTTGATCGAGGATTTCGGTCACGACACCTACACCCGACTGCTGCTGGCCGGGCATTCGGAATCGCAGCTGTATCACCTGGCGGTCGATACGCTGGTGGCCTTGCATCGCGCAGCGCCAGCCACGGAACTGGCGCCTTACGACGGTCAGCGACTGGCGGACGAGTACGCGCTGTTTATCGACTGGTATGTGCCGCTGCTGATCGGCAAGGACGCGGCGCAAGACCTGCGCGAGGAGTATCTGGCGTTGTTCGCCGATGCCTGCCGCGATGTCGCAAAACGCCGCGAAGCCCTGGTGCTGCGCGACTTTCATGTCGACAACCTGATGCTGCTGCAAGGCCGTGAAGGCGTGGCGGCCTGCGGCTTGCTGGATTTCCAGGACGCCCTGGTCGGGGCGGCGGCCTATGACCTGATGTCGCTGCTCGAAGACGCCCGGCGCGATGTGCCCGAAGCGCTGCGGGCGGCACTGGTCAGCCGTTACCTGTTGCAGCGCCCGGAGCTGGATGCACCGGGTTTTCTCGAAGATTACCGGCGCCTGGCCGCCCAGCGTCACGCCAAGGTGCTGGGGATTTTCGTGCGCCTGGCCGGTCGTGACGGCAAGCACGGTTACCTGGCGCACTTGCCGCGCACCTTGGGTTTGTTCGTCCGCGCCCTGGACGCCGAGGCCTTTGCGCCGCTGCGCCAATGGCTCGACCGGCACGTGCCTGGCTGGCGTGAAGAGCTGCCCGCCGAGACCCTGGCGACGTTGCGTGAAACCCCTTATCGATTGGTTCAAGGATCATCCCATGGCCACGTTCAACACTGACACCGCATTGCGTTTCATCAATTCTGAATTCCTGCCGCTGACCGCAGGCCGTGTGCGCGAAGTGCTCGACCCGGCGACCCTGCAACCGGTCGGGCAAGTCGGCGTGTGTGGCGAAGCCGATGTGCAAGCCGCCACGGATGCCGCCACCGCCGCGCAAAAACAATGGCGCGTAGTGGATGCCAAAAGCCGCGCCGCGCGCCTGCATCAACTGGCCAACGCCATCGAACAGAACATCGCTTGCAACCGTGAAGTCGCACGCTTGATGACCCTGGAGATGGGCAAGCCGTTTCCCGAGGCCATGGGCGAGCTGGCCAACTGCGCGCCGATCTTTCGCTACTACGCGGAGATGGCCCGGGACGATGCCGGCAAGGTCGCCGGCACCACGCAAATCGGCTCGTTCCAGCATGTGCGTTACGAGCCGTATGGCGTCAGCGTGCACATCATGCCGTTCAACTTTCCGATCCTGCTGATGTGCTGGACCGTCGCCGCGTCTTTGGCGGCGGGCAATGCCTGCATCATCAAACCGGCGGAAGCCACGACCCTGTGCACCCTCAAGTTTATGGAGCACTTCACCGCGTTGCTGCCTGGGCTGGTGTCTTGTGTGCCGGGTGATGCGCTCACCGCGCAGTTGTTGGTGCAGTCGGCGCAGACCCACGCGGTGGCCTTCACCGGCAGCGTGGCGGCAGGCAAAGCGGTGGCCGTGGCCTGCGCCGAACGGATGAAACCTTGCGTGATCGAGGCCGGTGGCAGCGATCCGCTGATCATCTCCAGGCATGCACCGTTGGAAGTGGCAGCGGCGGGGGCGGTGACGGCGGCGTTTCACCTCAGCGGGCAGATCTGCACCTCGGCGGAACGCTTCTACGTCGTCGATGAAATCCATGACGAGTTTGTCGCGAAATTCGCCGAACGCACCCGCGCCTTGCGCATTGGCCATGGCCTGGAGCGCTCGGAGATCGGGCCGATGGTCAGCGAGGCAGCGCGAAACAAAGTCATGCGACTGGTCGATGACGCCGTAGCCAAAGGCGCGAAAGTGGTGTGTGGCGGGCGGATTCCACCCGAGCAAACCGTCGGCTGGTTCTATGAGCCGACCATCCTCACCGGGGTGACCGGCGACATGGCGATTCTGCAGGAAGAGTGCTTCGGCCCGGTGGCGGCGATCTGCCGGGTCGGCGATTTCGATGAGGCGGTGCGCTTGGCCAACGACTCGCCGTTCGGCCTTGGCGCCTCGCTGTTTTCCACGGATCTGGCCGAAGCCATGGAAGCCGCCGAGCGTCTGGAAGCGGGGATGGTCTGGGTCAACAATCCGCTGATCGACAACGATGCGCTTCCGTTCGGCGGCTGGAAAATGTCGGGTCTTGGGCGCGAGCTCGGGCGTCAGGGGCTGGAAGCGTTCCGCCGATCGAAAATGGTCATCATCGACCACCAGCCGAAAATCCAGGACTGGTGGTATCCCTACGCCGACGACGTGTTCTATCGCGATCCTGCCTGAAGCCGGGATGCACACAGGAGGATCGCGATGAGCGACAACATTGGCTGGCCGACCCTGGCGGTGATTCTCGCGGCCGGGCAGGGCACGCGCATGCGTTCGCCGCTGCCCAAGGTCTTGCACCCGGTGGGCAACCAGCCGCTGCTCGGCCATGTGCTGGCGGCGGTGACGGCGGCGGGCATCGAGCAACGGGCGGTGGTGGTGGGCGCCAGTGGCGGGCAGGTGACCGAGTACCTGCGACAGGCGGCACCGACGGCGCAGGTGTTTACCCAGCACGAACAACTGGGCACGGCCCACGCAGTGCTTGCGGCCCGGCCTGCACTGGAGGCTCACAAGCAGGGTTGTGTGTTGGTGCTGTTTGGCGATTCGCCGTTGATCACCCCGCAGACCTTGAACCGTTTGCGTCGGGCGCTGATAGACGGCGCAGCGGTGGCGGTGGCGGGTTTCCACACCCAACAGCCCGGGCCTTACGGGCGGCTGCTGGTGGAGCAGGGGCGTTTGCGGGCCATTCGCGAAGCCAAAGACGCCAGCCCGCAGGAACTGGACATCAACTTCTGCAACGGCGGCGTCATGGGCCTGCGCGCCGACACCTGCCTGTGGCTGCTGGAACGTATCGGCAACCGCAACGCCCAGGGCGAGTACTACCTCACTGACGCGGTGGCGGTGGCCAACGAGGCGGGGCTGACGGTGACGGCCGTGGAGGTGGATGAAATCGACGTGCTCGGGGTCAATGACCGCGAGCAATTGCAGGTCGCCGAACAGCTGTACCAGCAGCGTCGGCACCGCAGGATCAAGGAGTGTCCCATGGGTGACTATCAACGGTTGTACATCGGCGGTGAGTGGGTCACCCCGGTTCAACGCGGTGTTTTCGACACGCTCGATCCGAGTGACGAGTCGGTTCTGGCGCAGGTTGCCTCGGCGACCGCCGAGGACATCGATCTGGCCGTGGCGGCGGCGCGCAGGGCGTTTGACGAGGGAGACTGGCCGCGCTGGTCCGGCGCACGACGGGCGCAAGTGCTGAGGAGCATCGCCGATGGCATCCGCGCTCGCCAGGACGAACTGGCGGCCATCGAAGTGCGCGATAACGGTAAACCGCTACCGGAAGCGTTGTGGGACATCGCCGACACCGCCGGGTGCTTCGACTTCTATGCGGGGCTTGCCGAGCAGTCGGACCAGCACAATGAGCAGTCGATCGAGTTGCCGGATGCGCGCTTCACCTCGTCGGTGATCAAGGAACCGGTGGGTGTGGTCGCGGCGATCATCCCGTGGAATTTCCCGATGCTGATGGCTGCGTGGAAAGTCGCCCCGGCACTCGCGGCGGGTTGCACCCTGGTGCTCAAGCCTTCCGAACTGACACCGCTGACCGCCCTCGAACTGGCCGGCATCGCCGACCAGGCCGGGTTGCCGGCCGGGGTGCTGAATGTGGTCACAGGCTGGGGACGCGAGGCGGGCGCGCCGTTGGCCGAACACTCGCAGGTCGACAAGATCGCCTTCACCGGCAGCGTGCCGACCGGACGCAAGATCATGCAGGCCGCTGCCAGCGAGATCAAAAACATCAGCCTGGAACTGGGTGGCAAATCGCCTTTCGTGATCTTCGCCGACAGTGATATTGAGGCGGCGGTGGAGTGGATTCTGTTCGGGATCTTCTGGAACCAGGGCCAGGTCTGTTCAGCCACTTCGCGGGTGCTGGTGGAACGCGGGTTGTACCCGGCGCTGCTGGAGCGCCTGATTGCCGCTACCGAGCAGATTCAGATTGGCCAGGGCTTCGAGGAAGGGGTGAAGCTCGGGCCGCTGGTCAGTCAGGGGCAACTGGACAAGGTGCTGGCGGCGATTGCAGCCGGTCAGCAAGAGGGGGCGCGGCTGGTTTCGGGTGGTGTGCGGCCGGGTCATCTGGAAAAGGGTTATTACCTGACGCCGGCGATTTTCGCCGATGTCCCCGAGGACAGCACCGTGTGGTGCGAGGAAATTTTCGGCCCGGTGGTGTGCCTGCGCGCCTTCGACACGGAAGCCGAAGCGATCCGCCTGGCCAATGACTCGCCGTTCGGGTTGGCGGCGGCCGTCATGTCCCGGGATATCCCGCGCTGCGAACGGGTCGCTCGCGGCTTTCGCGCGGGCATCGTGTGGGTCAACTGCTCGCAACCGACTTTCGTCGAGGCACCCTGGGGCGGCTACAAGCAAAGCGGCATTGGTCGCGAACTGGGTGAGTGGGGCTACAACAGCTACCTGGAAACCAAGCAGATCACCCGCTACAACGGAGAGCCCTGGGGGTGGTATCTGAAGTGATGTGAGCGCCAGAGCGGCCTGCCTGCGGACAGGGGGCAGGTCATTTTTCCCGAATTGTACGCCTGTGGAACTGCAAACCATTCTGGCAATCGAAGCCTATATGGGCGAGATGGACGTCGTAATGGTTACGCGTTGGCATTGAGCGCCCTGTATGGCTGCAAAGTCGGGAGGGTTGCATGGAAAGGGACGCGATGTTCAGGTTCCTTGCGGGCTACTTGTTGATGTGTGTCCTGCTGGCATGGGGGGTGATCCAGGCATCTCACTGGATTGCTTCTTGCCTGCTGCTGTACTGGATTATTTAGCGCCGACCCTCGCTGCCTCGCTCCTTCCTGTCGATTCTTCCAGCACCACAATGGTGCGACCCGCTGTCTGGCCTTTTTCCTCCGACCCTCAGTCTGCGAAATCAGTCCGGTTCGCCGAACCGGCAACCGACCCAATCCAATGATTGAGCCAGTTGCCGATGCTGCCCGGTTAGTGGAACGGAAAGATGTAGTTCATCCAGGCGGCCATGCGCAGAAGGATTTTGCGCATCATCGCGATGTGATGGAAATGCTGGCTGTACAGCGCCGCCTGGCCGTAGGCGCCGCCCGGCATCTGGCCGGCATACTGGGCATAGTCGGGGTCGGTGATCTCAATGATCACCGGGACCCGGCCGGCCGGTGGAGAGCCGGTGAAGCCGATCAGGGTGCCTGACGGTTGGATCTGGCCTTCGGCGATGACCGAAACGACAGTCTTGACCCTGCCTTCGAACACCTTGCCTGGAATGCCATCGAAAGCGACCTCGGCCTCGTCGCCCTCGGTCAGGCGCAACAGGCTGTTCTGGCGCATCCAAGCGGAGAAGTAATGCCCTTCCGCGGGAATGAAGACCATCGAAGGGCGCAGCGGCAACTTGGTCGCCATCATGCCCGGACGTAGCGAAACATGGGTGACGAAGCCTTTGCTCGGCGCACGGACCGTGGTGTTGTCGAGTTCGTACTGCGCGTTGTCCAGTTGCGCCTTCAGGTCATCACTGCGCGCGACCACCATGTCCAGTTCCCGTTGGGTACTGAAATTACGCTTGATCAGCTCGGTGATCCGGGCGCGATCGGCCTGGGCGGCAATCAGCTGTGCCTTGAGGGATTTGAGCCGGTATTCGAACGGCGCGGGGTCGATGCGAAACAGCACATCGCCTTTTTCCAGGGGCTGGTTGGTTTTTACCGGTACATCGATCACCTGGCCGCTGACCACGGGAATCACCGGGACCGATACGAAATAGGAACGTGCCACCTCGGAGTAGGGGTGGTTGTAGTTCATCGTGAAAATCAGCGCGCCGATGATCACGATCCCGCCCAGCACCGCCGTGGGCACCGTCCATTTGTTCAGGGGGATGCGGAAGATCTTGAAGATGGCTACGCACAGAGCGGCATACGTCAGAATGAGTAAGAGATCCATGGCTCAAATGCCCTCGCCGAGATTGTCCGTTGGCACCCGGTTCTGTGCCGTGCCCGTCGCTGCCTCCAGGCGCTCGATCCGGCCTTGCAGCTCGGCGACCTGTTGTTCGAGGTGAACCACATGACTTTTGGGTGAGTGTCCGTCACTGAAACCCCAGCCCCGGTCCTCTCGATAGGCCATCGCCCAGATCCACAGGAACGGCCAGAGCGCATGCAGGGTGAAGAGGCTGACCCAGCCGGTGGCGTGGATCGCATCCTGGTGAGGGTGGTTGCGGTGGACGGCAATTTCATAGGGGATGTCGTGGAGCAGAATGACCCCGTAGAACAAGATGAGCCCGACAAAGATCAGCAGGCCCAGGGCGAAGTAATCAAGCATGAACCACTCCTCTTGAAGCAGATAACGTGTGCGCATGAGTGTAGTCGTTCAAACTACACTTGACGGGGATGCGGATATCCAGCAGGGACAACCGGTGCCTGGCCGAAGCGTCGACCGATATCGTGCAAGCACACTCCGACGAGGTGAATTCATGCCAGCCAATGGTCAATTCGAGAGGGCGCCTGTACTTGACCCTGTCGAGCGCATTACCGAGGTGATCTTCGGCCTGCTGATGGCCATGACGTTCACCGGCACCATCAGCGTGGCCACGGCAGACCAGGCAGCCGAACGCACGATGATGATTGCCGCGCTCGGCTGCAATCTCGCCTGGGGACTGGCCGATGCGGTCATGTACCTGTTGCGCGCACTGGTCGAGCGCACGCGCAGGATCAAGCTGTACCTGGCCTTGCGCAATGGAACGGACGCCGCGGCCGGTCAGGCACTCGTTGCGCAAGTGTTGCCATTGCAGTTCGCGACGGCGGCCGGCAGCGAGGGGCTGGAGTTGTTGCGCCGTCGGCTGCTTGAGCAGCCCCCCTTGCCGATCAGTGCCGGCCTTGGTTGGAACGACTTCAAGGGTGCTCTCGGTGTTTTCCTGTTGGTCGTGTGCTCGACATTTCCGCTGGTGGTGCCGTTCATACTGCTCGATCAGACGGCGCTCGCCATTCGACTGTCCAACCTGATCGGGCTCGTGGTGCTGTTCATCGCAGGCTGGCTGCTCGCCAGATACGCTGGCGCCACGCAATGGCAGGGTGGGGTGATCCTGGCCGCCACGGGGGCCGTATTGATCCTTGCGATCATTGCGCTGGGCGGCTGACAGCCGGGCATAATTCAACACACTAAAGACTCATTCTCATTTACAATTGCCCTTCCATTTACGTTGGGCAGCCCGGTATGGATGTTCTTGCCGCAATCCATCTTTATTTATCCCAGTGGGTGATCGAGCCGGTCACCCGGCAGTTCCTGGGCATTTTCGACTTCAACGGCAGACTCGGTCTAGCCTTTCTCTGCATGTCTTACGGCGTCGCCTACTGCCTGTTCCGCTACCGAAAATCCCGGGGCCTGACCGACGCGCGTTCGTTCGGGCAGTTCATCGGCGGCCGTCGGGTGTACCTGCATCGCTCGGCGTTGCTCGACTACCGCTACTACTTCGTACTCGCCATCCTCAAGGTTGCCCTGGTGCTGCCCATCGTCGGCCTGGTGGATCCGTACGTCTTGCGTTCAGCGGACTACATCGCGTTCTTCACCAACCTGTGGGGCGCGCGTACGCAAGTGGAGGAACACCTGGGGCTGACCCTGCTTTATGGGCTGGGTGTATTTCTGGTCAAGGACTTCAGCCATTACTGGGGCCATCGCGCTTTCCATTCGCGGTACCTGTGGGCCTTCCACAAGGTCCATCATTCGGCGCCCGTGCTGGTGCCGGCAACGGCCAGCCGCGTGCACTTTCTGGAAGAAGTGGTCGAAAAGCTCACGGACATCATCTGCGTCGGCGCGTTTGCCGGTGTCTTCTGGTACGTCTGTGGCGGGGAGATCAGCCGCTATACCTTGTTTGGCGTGACCTACATCGTGTTCATCTTCAATGCCCTGGCGGCCAACCTGCGTCACAGCCACGTCTGGTTGTCCTTCGGGCCGGTGCTGGAGCGGGTGCTGAGCAGTCCGGCGCAACACCAGATTCATCACAGCGATGCGCGGCGGCACTTCAACAAGAACTTCGGCATCAATCTGTCGCTGTGGGACTGGATGTTCGGCACGCTCTACGTCACCCGGTCCACACCCGAGTCCATCCAATTTGGCACGGGTGAGCAGGATCACGAGCGTTACCTGACGCTGCAAGGGTTGATCGTCACGCCTTTTGTGGACATCGCCCGCAAATTCTTGCCTGTAAAACCCTCGAAAGCACGGCCTGAAAGCGGATCTGATCCGTATTTTTCAGCGCAATCTGCCTCTGTAACGGATACAGCCGCCAGCCCACAATAAGTCTTCGGTACGCCGTTCGGGCAGCGCAGGCTGCCCCTGTACCGCCAATTCATAGTGTGGGAGGCCCCATGGCCAAGATGACGATTTTTCTCGGCGGTTTTCTGCTGTTGACCATCCTGATCGGTGTGCTGGCGACGATTCCGCCGACGTGATTACACCCGCCGCTGTTCGTCGACGGCCAGGCGCAGTTCACGGTACGCCGTGACCAGTTGCTCGAGGCTGAACCCACGATTTCTCCCGCTGGGGTTGGGCAGGACCCAGACCGTGGCATGGCCGAAGGTTTTGGTTTGCAGGCCCCAGGCGATGTCCCGCTGACCGGACAGCGCGGCATACGCCGCCTTGCCCAGAAACGCCACGAAACGCGGCGCATGGCGTGCGATTTTCTGTTCGAAGTCGGCAGCGGCGGCGGTGAACTCGTGCAAGGATAGCTGATCCGCACTGGCCGTCGGCCGTTCCACCACCGCCGTTAACCCGCAGTGGTACTGCAAGATCGTCCGATCGTTTTCCGGTTGCACAAGCTGCGGGGTAAACCCGGCGAGATGCAGCGTGCGCCAGAAACGATTGCCGCGCCCGGCAAAATGGTGCCCCTGGGCGGCGGCCGTCATGCCGGGGTTGATGCCGCAAAAGATCACGGCCAATTGCCCGGCGAGGATATCTTCGAGCTTTTCACTCACCGCAGATCACTCTGATCGCATTGCGTGCCAGTTCCGTCAGCTCGGCTCGGGATTTACCGGCCCGAGCACGTATCGAAATGCTGTGCAGCAGAGACGAGGCGAGCACGGCCAGGGCAGCCGGGTCTGCATTGTCTTTCAACTCGCCAGCCTCTTTCGCCGCTTGCAATCGGATTTCCAGATCGGCATCCAGCCGACTCAACCGGTCGCTCAGCACCTCGCGAATTTCCGGGTCCTCGACCGCCTCGGTGGTGGCCGTGCCGATGGCGAAGCAACCGCGGGGCTGGCCGTCGCCCGAGAAGTAAATCGATAACTGCCCCTCGTAGAAACGCTGCAAGGCCTCGGTCAACGGCAGGTCAAGGTCCGTCAGCGCCTCGCCCATGGACGCCGCGGCAAACTCCCAATATTGCTCCAGCGCTTTGATGTAGAGCGCGTGCTTGTCACCGAATGCCGCATAGAGGCTGGGGCGATTCATGCCGGCGGCGGTGGCGATGCTGTCCAGGGACGCGCCGGAATAGCCGGTGTTCCAGAACACACCGAGTGCCTGCTGCAACGCTGTCTGCGGGTCGTAGGCTCGAGGGCGGCCACGGCCTTTGCCCTCTGTCGATTTATTTTGTGCCATGTCGTACAAAATCCTTGTGGGAGGGTGGGTCGAGGGATATTCTTACACCATCGCACAAAATTAAGGAATCAGAAATTCCTTGCTCCAGGGTTTGTTGTAGCCGAGCGCGAACTGAGTGTTGCGGCGACGAAACCGACGCGCCGGGAGCGATCCTCCCGGCCGCGCACGGGCTTGCTTCCTTACAGCATTTATTGACCTGCGGGCCGCTGGCGATGCTTGCCGACGTCGGCCCGATTACCCGGCTAAAGGTGAACTCGATCATGACCAAACCGTTCGATATCCCGGCTTCACAGACCTTCGAGCACCCTGGCCCAAACCCGGCTGACTCGCGTATCAACAAACCATTGAAACAGAGGTTGCGTCCCTGGCTGATGGTGGGTGTTCCCATCCTCTTCGCGGCCCTGGGCTATGCCCACCATGTGTCGGGGCAGGCTTATGTTTCGACCGATAACGCTTACGCCCGGGTGGCGAAGGCATCGATCAATGCGCGGATCTCCGGGCAAGTGGCAGAGATCGCCGTCGAGGACAATCAGCAGGTCCGCAAGGGTCAGGTGCTGTTCCGGATCGACCCGAAACCCTTCCAGATCGCCGTCGACCGCGCGCAGGCACAACTGAGCGTGGCGCGGCTGCGTATCGACGGGCTCAAGGCCAGCTATCGCCAGCAACAGGCGGAACTGCAATCGGCAAAAGAGTCGGCTGACTTCGACCAAAAGGATTTTGCCCGCAAGAAGGCCCTGATCGCCTCGGCGTTCGTGTCGAAGTCCATCTACGAACGCGCCGATACCGATGTGAAAGTGGCGCGGCAGCGGATCGCCTCCATCGAGCAACAGATCGCCAGCACCGTAGTTGCGTTGAACGGTAATCCGGACATCGATGCCGACAGTCACCCGACGGTGCGCGAGGCCAGGGCGCAGCTCGACGAGGCGCAGTTGTACCTCTCGTACACCACGGTGTATGCGCCGCAAGATGGCATCGTGGCCAAGGTCGACGATCTGCAGGTGGGCAACCATGTGAACAGCGGCGCGCCGGCCTTTGCCTTGTTGTCCGGTCACGAGATCTGGGTCGAGGCCAACTTCCGCGAGACCGATGTGACCCACATGCGCCCGGGCCAGGAAGCCACCATTCGCATCGATACCTACCCGGATCGCGTGTTCAAGGCCCATGTCACCAGCATGAGCCCGGGGGCCGGGTCCGATTTCGCGCTGCTGCCGCCGGAGAATGCCACCGGTAACTGGGTCAAGGTGACGCAACGGGTGCCGGTACGGCTTGAGCTCGACGAAGTGGACCCGACGCTGCCGCTGTTCTCCGGGACCAGCGCCACGGTACGGATCGACACCCGTTTTCAAAGCCCCTGGTGGCACCCGCTCAAGGCGTTGCTGAGCGCAGGTAACTCCTGATGAATAGCCAATCGATGGTAAGCCCCGGTGAGGAGGGCGCGCGTTCGCTCAGGTTCGCCGCCTTGCTGGCGACCTACATGCAGTCGGCGAACCTGCCGTTGCCGAACGCGGCGCTCAGGTTGATTCAGGGCAGCCTGTCGATGAGCGACGACCAAGCGGGCTGGATTTTCACCTCGTACCTGGCCGCGAGTGCGATCAGCATGCCGCTCGCGAATTGGCTGGCCGGGCGCTTTGGCTTGAAGTGGGTGTATCAGGCGGCGCTGGCGTTGTTTGTCCTTGGCTTGCTGCTCGCCACGGCGGCGACGACGCCGCTGGAATTCGTCGGCGCGCGCATTGTTCAAGGCATCGCCAGTGGCGTGCTGGCACCGTTGTCGATGGCGATTGCCATGGAAACCTTGCCGCTGGACAAGCGTGCGAAGTTCGGCGCGAGCTGGACCGCCATCGTGCTGTTCGGCATCGTCAGCGGCCCGAGTATCGGTGGCTGGATCGCCGAGCATTTTGGCTGGCGGCCGATGTTTTACCTCAGCGTGCCACTGTCGGCGTTTATCTTCCTGGTGGCGGCGCTGTTGCTGACCGAGAAGAAGGCCGAGAAACCGCCGGCGTTCGATTTCTTCGGTTTCGGCACCTTCACCCTCGGCATGATCAGCCTGCAAATGCTGCTCGACCGAGGGGAGCGCCTGGACTGGTTCGCCTCGCCCGAGATCTGCCTGGAAACCGTGGCGTCTGCGCTGGGGATCTACCTGTTCGTGGTGCATGTGCTGACCTCGAAGGTGCATTTCCTCAACAAACGCCTGTTCAAGGACCGCAACTTCGTGTTGTCGACGGTGATCTTTTTCGCCCTCGGTTTCGTGCTGTTGTCGACCATGGCCCTGACGTCGCCGATGCTGGACGAGATTCTCGGCTACCCGCCTGACACCACCGGCGCCTTGACGATTCCCCGTGGCATGGGCCTGGTTGGCGCTTTTCTGTTGATGGGGCGGCTGCCCGAGCGTTTCGACCGTCGTCCCTTCGTGGCGGCAGGCGTGGCGGTGGTAGTTTATGCCAACTGGCTGATGCTCGGCTATTCGCCGCTGATGGACGAGTGGCCCGTGGCCGTCGCCGGTGCGATCCAGGGCGCGGGCCTGGGCATCCTGATGCCGGCGGTGACCAAGGTCGCGTTCAGTACGCTCGACCCCACGCTGCGCCCCGAAGGCACTGGCCTGTTCAACCTGGCCCGGGTCTACGGCAGCACGCTGGGCGTGGCGATCGTGCAGTTGTTCTTCTTCAACAACACCCAGGCCATGCACATGGCGCTGGCCAGCAACCTGACGCCATACCGCGCGGCTGCGCATTCGCTGACCTCGGCGCCGTTGCAGGTGCTCGACGGGCTCAACGAAATGATCACCGGCCAGGCCGCGTTCATCGCCGTGGTCGACCAGTTCAAGATCCTGATGGTGGTGATGCTGGTGGTGAGCCCGCTGGTGTTGTTTCTTCGCAAGCCCGTTGCGGCCAATTAGTTTTCGTGGAGTTTGCCTAATGAATGCTTATGCGCTGGTCCTCAACCGCTGTCTGCTGCAAACGAAGTTCGCGGGGTTGTCGCTGCTTGCCTTCCTGACTGCCTGCACCGTTGGCCCCGACTATCAAGCACCGGCGGCGAGTGCGTCGCAGCACTATGACCCACAGGCCGAGCAGCGTCTGGCCCAGGGTGGCAACCCCCGCATCGACCTCGGCAACAAGGTCAATGGCGATTGGTGGTCGGCCTTTGGTTCGCCGAAACTCGACCGCGTGGTGCGGCGTGCCATCGACGGCAACCTGGATCTGGTGGCCGCTGATGCGACGATCCGGCAAGCCGCTTCTTCTGTTGCGGCGGCGCAGGGTGTCCTGTATCCGCAGGTCGATTTCGCTGCGGTGGCCGGTCGTCAACGGCTGCACAACGCCAGGGAACCCGCCATCGCCAATTTCTACGCGATAGGACCGCGGGTGGGGTTCGACCTTGATGTGTTCGGCGGCAACAAGCGGCTGGTTGAACAACAGCAGGCGTTTACCGACCTGCAAAGGCACCGCTACGAAGCGGCGTACCTGACCCTGACCGGCAACGTCGCCAGCCAGGCCTTGCTGGTGGCCTCCGCCAACGCGCAGATACAGGCCGTGGAAAAGCTGCTGGCCGATGACGCGAAAAACCTTGAACTGGTGCGCATGGCCCATCTCAACGGCTCCACCACGCAGATCGATGTATCACTGGCCGAGACCCGTCTCGCCCAGGACCGCACCTTGTTGCCACCCCTCGCTCAACAGCGCGATGCGGCACGCCACGCACTGTCGATCCTGACGGGGAAGGGGCCGGCGGACTGGGTCGCTCCCGACTTCGACTTGAGCGAGTTTGCACTGCCGTCGAACATGCCGGTGACCCTGCCTTCGGAGATGGCCCACGACCGGCCGGATGTGCTGCAAGCCGAGGCGCAACTGCACATGGCCAGCGCGGCGGTGGGCGTGGCGACGGCGAACCTCTATCCCCACGTCACGCTGTCGGCGTCCCTGGCGCAGGCGGCTTCCGGCAATGGCGGCGCGGCACTCTGGGGTTTCGCTGCGGGGTTGGCCGGGCCGATCTTCGATGGGGGCACGCTCAAGGCTGAACAACAGGCTGCCGTCGACGGTTACAAGGCGACGCTCGCCGGTTATCAGCAAACGGTCATCACCTCGTTCGGGCAGGTCGCCGACACCTTGCAGGCGATCAACCATGACGCCGAGGAACACCAGGCCCAAACCGATGCCTTGCGCGCGGCCGAATCCAGTTTGCAGTTGAACCAGCAAGCCTTTGCGCAAGGCGAGAACAGCATCCTCCAGGTCCTGGAAGCGGAGCGTGCCTACGAGCAGGCGCTGCTGGGACAGATCCGCGTGAATACCGCGCAGTACCTCGACACCGTGCAGCTGTTCATTGCGTTGGGCGGCAACGCCGTCGGTGCCTTCGAGCAACGCGTGGCGTCTGGCGACGGGCAGAAACCTTCGTATCAATAACGGCTGCGGCCTGGAGTAATGACATGACTTATGAAGCCTTTCACGACGGACTGCGCGATACCGGATTCCTGCTCAACCATGGGGCGGTCGAGATGCCGGCGGTTGGGTTCGGTACCTTGTTCCGCGATCTCGCCACCACGACCCAAGCAGTGAAGGAAGCGCTGGCCGCCGGTTTCCGCCATTTCGATTGTGCCGAGCGTTATCGCAACGAAGCGCAGGTGGGTGTTGCACTGAAGGAAGTGCTGGAGGCCGGTAAAGTCCGCCGCGAGGAGCTGTTCATCACCACCAAACTGTGGAACACCAACCATCGTCCAGAGCGCGTCGAGCCTGCGTTCGAAGCCAGTTGCCAACGCCTGCAAGTGGACTACATCGACTGCTACCTGATCCACACGCCGTTTGCCTTTCAACCCGGCGACAACCAGGACCCGCGGGACGAGCAGGGTAATGTCATCTACGACGACGGCGTGACGCTGATCGAGACGTGGCGGGCGCTTGAGCGGCTGGTGGATAAGGGACGGGCGAGGTCCATCGGTGTGTCCGATATCACGCTGCAGGCGTTGAAGGCGCTGGTTGCTGTCGCCCGGATAAAACCTGCGGTGGTGCAGGTCGAGGCCCACCCTTATTTGCCGGAGTGGGAGTTGCTTGAGTTCTGCAAGGAGCACGGGATCATCGTGCTGGCGTTTGCGCCACTGGGGCATGGCATGGAACCGAACGTGCTGGCAGACCCGGTGCTTGCCGGCATCGCCCGGCGCGTGCAGAAAACCCCGGCCCAGGTGGCACTGGCCTGGTCGGTACAACGCGGGGTGGCGTTCCTGACCACCTCGGCTACGCCCAGCCATATCCGGGAAAACATCGATATCTCGACCTTGCCGCACAGGGCCATGGTGGAGATTCAACAAGACATCACAACCCGTATACGCTTCAACTCGGTGGTTGAAACCGGCGTCCCCGGATTCATCCCGCGCAAGCAGTAGTTGCCGACGCCAGGGCGGTCCGTCACGGGGCCGTCCTGCTTGCCTATCCCTTGAGGTGAAACGATGGATGTTTTCCAGACCCTGCGCTGTTTCGCGGCGGTGGCCCAAAGCGGCAGCTTCACCGCGGCGGCCGCGATGTTGGACACCACCACGACCAACGTTTCAAAAGCCGTTTCCAGCCTGGAGGCCCGGCTGCAAACGCGGCTCATCAACCGCACCACCCGGCGCCTGGCACTGACCGAAGCCGGTGTGCGCTATTTGCAGCGCTGCGAGCGGATCCTGCAGGACATGCGCGAGGCCGACGAAGAGGCGGGCACCGCTCAGGTCATGCCCGCAGGCCGGCTGAAAATCCACGCGATGTCGGCCATCGGCAACCATTACGTGATCGGCGCCATCGCCCGCTACAGAGAAACCTATCCATCGGTTCTGTTTGACCTGACCGTGACCAATCGGCTGCCGGATTTGCTCGAGGAAGGCTATGACATGTCGATTGTGCTGGCGCGGGACCTGCCCGATTCCGGATTCGTCGCCCAGCGGCTGGGTATCACCTACAGCATTCTCTGCGCCTCGCCAGCCTACCTGAGCAAACGCGGGACTCCCGAGTCGCCGAGTGAGCTTGGCGGCCATGATTGCCTGCGAATCGTCAACACGGTCATGCCGGCCGAGAACTGGGTATTCGAAGGTCCCCAAGGGATAGAAACGTTCAGCACGCCGGCGTCGCCCTTCCACGTCAACACGGCCGACGCCATGACCTTCGCGATCAAGAACGGGATGGGGATTGGCATTCAACCGATTGCTTCGGCCGTCGAGGGCCTGCGGGCGGGGACCTTGGTGCGGGTATTGCCGGGGTATCGGCTGGAGGAGCTGAACCTGTTTGCGATCTACCCGTCACGCAAGTTCGTGGATGCAAAAATAAAAACCTGGGTGGAATTTCTGAAGCATTCCATTCCGGGGTTGCTCGTCGCTGATGAAAAAAATTGTCGGTACAACTGTGTAGCGATGTGGCTGGCGCTGTACGCATGGAGTGTCGACCCTCCATCGTCCATACAGTGTTCAACCGTTCGAGCACCCGCTGCCCATGACTTGATACTCGATGGTGCGGCGTTGACCCTGGGAGTCTTCGTAGGTCATGTGCGCCGGGACGGGGCCGCATTCGTTGGCGATTTCTGATACATCGATGACGCGTTTGATATCCAGCCTGGTGCCGTATGTGTAGGTTTCAACCTGTGGTTGGCTGGTGGCGGCAGTCGAGTGACTGTCGTCTGCAAAGGCCTGGGTGCCGGTGGTGCCAAGCGCAAGCAAGAGTGCGATTTTCAGCAGTTTCATGATCTTCACCTCGTGGTCAGAGCGTTATCCCTTGAACGATTTCTCCCGCGTGAGTGGATAGCGCCTGTTTGGCTTTACTCACTTGGGTAGAGCCAATGTTAGGTGTTTGGCGGGGGTGTAAAAATCGGTTGGCGGGATAAACACTGTTGCCGGATTGATCATGAATCGAGGGGGGCTTTGGTGGGGGGGCGGTCTTGAGTTTTCTCCCTCCAGGTAGGTGATTTCACAGACTTGCCTACCCATTTGCATTGGACTTGACCAGTCAATTGCATCGGATTTGACCAGCATGCTTCATGGCTATACCCAGTAGGGAACGACCCGATAGCGGCCTGTGGCGACGGGTAGGAAACGGCCAATAGCAGTCGTTTAGAGCTACAAAAATAAATCTGTCTCCATTTTTCTCTATTTGATTGTTATAGGCAGCTAGCTACATTGATAGCAAACTGATACTCCTCAGGCTTTCAAGGACGACCCATGCGCATCCAGCACGTAGAGATATCTAACTTCCGAAAACTGCTTTCTGTGCGAATTGACTTCGCTAATGAGACCACGCTGCTTGTAGGTGCAAATAACAGCGGAAAATCCTCCGCCATGCTGGCACTCCGGAGATTTTTGGTTTCGAAAGCTTCTGCTTTTCGGCTCCAGGATCTGACTCTTTGTCATCTCGCCAAGCTGGACGAGATTGGTAAGGAGTGGGAGAACCCACCAGCAAACTTTGAAATTCCTACAGCCAAAGACTGGGCCGACTGGCTCCCTAGTCTGGATATCTGGGTGTCAGCAGATCAAGGAGAATTCCACTTCATCCGCGATCTCATACCCAGCTTTGCGTGGCGCGGGGGGCTTGTGGGAATGCGCTTCCTGCTTGAACCAGATGATATGAATACGCTGTACACGGACTATCGCAAGGAGCGCGCGAGGGTTGCAGAGCTTGAGGATGCTTTAGGGAGGGAAGACCCGCCTGGTAGCCCGCTGACTCTATGGCCGCAGAGCCTTCATGATTACTTGAACCGTCGGCTGGGAGATAAATTCAAGGTTCGTTGGTACCGCCTAGATCCACAACAACTTAGGAAGCCTGACAAGTCGACTCGAATGGCGCAAAGGCAGCAATTGAGCCTTACTGCCCTGCCCTTGGAAAGCAATCCCCTCAGCGGATTAATTCGAGTACATGAAATCAATGCGCAGCGGGGATTCGGCGACCATTCGGACGACAATCAAGGCGATAACACTAGACCTAGCGGCGCTAGAAAACTCTCGGAACAACTCAGATCCTATTACTCCCGACACCTTGATCCAGGTGACAGCCCAGATATCTCAGATCTCGAAGCGTTGCGGGCGATAGAAGCAGCTCAGTCGGCATTCGATACGAAGCTAGGTAGCAGCTTCGAACCTGCTATTAGAGAGGTCGAGGGATTGGGCTACCCCGGCCGCAATGACCCACGTATCAAAGTCGCAAGTCGCCTGGCAACAACTGACGGCATGAACCATGAAGCGGCTGTCCTTTTTGAATTGGACTCAATCCAAGGCGCCCCAGGAGCCCCTCCTCTTCATTTACCAGAGACCGCTAACGGGTTGGGATATCAAAACCTGATATCTATGATTTTCCGGCTGATGGGTTTCAGGGACGAGTGGCTGAGAAAAACCAGGGCCGCCAACACGGAAGTAATAGACCGCGTCGAGCCCATCCACCTCGTGCTCATTGAGGAGCCTGAAGCCCACCTTCATGTTCAAGTGCAACAAGTTTTCGTACGGCACGCCTACCAAGTTCTATGCCGGGATGCTTTGCTTGAACGCTACCCAAATCTGAAGACTCAGCTTCTGGTGAGCACACACTCCAGTCATGTAACTCATGAAGTGGAGTACCAGAACCTTAGGTATTTCAGACGACTCCCAGCTGGGATGTATGGCATTGGTGTACCGGTGTCGACGGTCTCTAACCTCTCTAACGTGTTCGGCGAGGGAACCAAGACGAAGGAGTTCGTTACCAGGTATCTGCGGGCACAGCACGCAGACATATTCTTCGCCGACGCCGTCATCTTGGTAGAGGGCTCAGCAGAGCGAATGATGCTGCCGCACTTTTTGCGGAATAAATTTCCATTCCTTGACCGCTGCTACATCACAACCCTCGATATCGGTGGCAGTCACGCACACCGACTAAGGCCTTTAATTGACGCCCTTGGCATCCTCACCCTGGTTATTACAGATCTCGATGCAGGGCTTAATAAAGCCGCAAAACCCGTGCAAAGAAACGCAGATCAGATTACGAACAATCCGACATTGCGGAGCTGGATGAAACTGATGCAGCTGGGCAGCACAGTGGATGAGCTGCTTGAGCTGCCAGCGGATCAAAAAGAGCACCAGATCGACGACCTGTACTCGGTACGCATCGCCTATCAAACTCCTATTTCCACCCACCTACCCGCTACTGGTGAAGCAATACAAGCTCTTCCAAATACCTTTGAAGACAGCTTTGTGCTTAGCAACGCTGGTCACTTTGCGGAAAAGGCAGGGAGCACTGGTCTGATGAAGGCTTTCGTCAAAGTTTTAAATGAATCGCAATCATCTGAAGCCGTCGGGGAAGGTTTTTTCAACGAATTACGCGAAGGAAAGAAAGCAGAATTTGTGCTGCTTGTTTTGGGGGATAAAAACTTTTCCAACCTCGAAATCCCTGTATACATCAGTGAAGGCCTCAACTGGCTTGAGTCCAAATTGCGAAGCAAACAAAAAGAGCTGCTGGTAATTCCGCCCGAGGGCGCGGAGGTGACGCCATGAGCGAAGCAGCTGTCGCAGATGCCGACACCATTATGCAGGCCTGCCTGAATCTGGCAGACCCAAAGAGTTTTTTTCTTTACGCAGGTGCTGGCTCAGGAAAAACCCACTCACTCGTCGAGGCTATCCGCGAACTCAAAAGTCGCGAGCGAGAACGCCTGACGTTCGAGGGCCGGCGCATTGCGGTGATCACCTATACAAACGCAGCCTGCGACGAGATTCTTCGGAGGCTAGAGTTTGATCCACTCGTGGAGGTCTCGACCATTCACGCGTTTGCCTGGCGCCTAATCCAAGGATTCGACAACGAGATCAGAGAGTGGCTAAGGATCAAACTTGCCCAGGACATTGAGAAGATCGAGGGCGAGCTCGCACGCTCGAAAGGCGACAATAAAACCTCTCGAGCAAACAGACGGAAGCTACAAAGCAAAACACGCAGACTTGACACTCTCGACGAGATTACGAAGTTCATCTACAGCCCCACAGGTGACAACCGAGAGCGGCAAGCACTCAATCACGATGAGGTCATCAAGTTAACTGCAGCGTTCGCTCCTGAACGCCCTTTGCTGGATGTTTTAGTAGACCGTTACCCAGTTGTATTGATCGATGAAAGCCAGGACACCCACGCTCCAGTAATGGAGGCTTTTCTGAAAGTCCAGCAATCGGCGCAGACACGTTTCTGCCTGGGACTACTGGGTGACACCATGCAACAGATTTACGGCCATGGAGTTACGCGCCTTGATAAAGCGATACCGGGTGACTGGCAGAAACCTGAAAAGGTCGTTAATCGCCGCTGCCCTCGTAGGGTGGTAGATCTTATCAATGTGATTCGAAGTACTGCAGACACTCATCAGCAGACCCCTAAGCCTGATGCCATTGAAGGTGTAGTGCGCATGTACTGCATTAGTCAAAGCCAAGAACAGGCACCAAATCTTGAGGAACGCATCGCTCATTCGATGGCTGCAATCACCGACGACGGCGAATGGGCTATCGGCCCTGAAGGCAGAAAGACTTTGATCCTTGAACATAAGATGGCTGGACGGCGGATGGGGTTTGAGAAGCTGTTCACGCCCCTATATGCGGTTGAGCACCTTCAAACAGGCTTGCTGGATGGGACCCTGCCCGCACTTCGCATTTTCAGCGAAGGCGTTCTTCCCATCCTTACCGCAAAGAACGATCACTTCCTGCTGCTTGAAGCCGTACGCTCTCGCTCTCCCTTGTTCAGCAAGGACGTTTTGCAATCAACAGGGGACCAATTGGCCCACATGCAGCGTGTAAAGGACGCGACGCATGCCCTGCTCTCTCTTTTCGAAAGAAGCGATCCAACACTGTGTGAAGTCGCAACGCTTCTGTTGCAAACCCAACTGCTTGACGTTCCTGACAATCTGATTGGAGCAATGGTGTTGGGAGCTCCTGGTGAGGCCCCAGATCCTGAAGATACGAACGCGATGACCAACTACGCCTACCAGCTATTCCTTGAACGTCCATTTTCGGAGCTGGCAGCCTTTGCGAGTTATGCGGATGGCCTTTCACCCTACGGCACACATCAAGGCGTAAAGGGACTGGAATTTCCAAGGGTCATGGTTGTCATCAACGACGAGGAGGCAGGCGGTTTCTTATTCAGCTACGACAAATTGCTTGGTGTAAAAGAACCAACAAAAACAGACCGGGACAACGAGCGTGACGGCAAGGACAACGCACTAGCACGTACTCGTAGACTGCTTTACGTGACGTGTAGTCGGGCTGAAAAGAGCCTAGCGATAGTCGTATACACACCCCAGCCGACACTGGCCAAGCGAAACGTTGTTGCTGCTGGCTGGCTTCAGGAGAGCGAGGTCGAAATCCTGTGAGGTTTCCTCCTTGGATTGAACCGCCCCTAGTTGCGTAGACGCTTCCGGGCCTCTTAGTGAAGCTATATGAGCGAGCGCCCTCGTCGGACTAGGCCTTCCGCCAATGGCTGCATTTGGCCCAGAGTGTGTAAAAACGAAAGCCATCAAAATCGGAAGCGAATAAATCAACTTCGATGCCGAAGGTAACTAGTAGTACCCAAGCGTTTGCAACGTTCTGGCAAGATTCAGGACAGGTTGTAATTTTTCATCAAACAACGTCCACCACTCGTGCTCAACCCATTCACCAGTCTCTATCTGGTGCATGGGTGGCATCCAATCTTTGTGTCGATTGAAAACATCCGGGATGGCTCGCGCTAGGGCTGATAGTTCATTTTGGGTAAAGCCCACTTTTTGAAGCTCAACGGCCTTCGCCAGCGCCAGACGATAATCTTCAACGTAAGTCATCGCGGGAGTGGAACTAGCGACCCGTATCAGTTCGGGCAGTGCTGACTCTAGTTTCTTAAGCTGACTCAATCTGTCCGCATTCGTGTAACGGTATTCAGCCATTGTGACTCCCTACTATCTGTTGGCTAGCTGCTTCCATTTCTTCCGGCGGCGATAGTTAAAAACGGCCAATAGTGGGCCTTCGACTTCGTCTGCTCACGACCCAAAGCAGACGCTAGCGTTTGAATTCAGCGGACACCGAAGGCGTTCCGCTGGATTGATTTGTGAGAACTTATCTAGGTAGTGTCAGCAAGAAATTGTCGGCAATTTCAAAAAGGCAGTCTGTGGGATCTTCACCGCGCTCCTTCATGTGGAGCATCTTGCATACCTTTTCGTCGTCTACGATGAGCATCAACTTGCCCTGTTCGCGCATGGACCCCTGCGTCATTGCAACCGCATGTTCGTCTGCGCCTACTCTGGTCATGATGATTGCCATGCGCCGGAGACCTCGTTCCAAGAGGTACTTCTCAGTCGTAAGAATCTGCCCTTGTTTGATTTCCTGCGTGTAGTTCTTGAACTCAAAAAGTACGTAGCGGCTATCAAGATGGTCGATGACAAACTTCCAGAACTCGGTAGTTGGCCTCACACGGCAAACATAGTCAAAACGATTGAGCCCGTCATCAGTTCGCATTTGAGAATGCCAGCCATGAAGATCGTTCGGGAAAAGGTACTTCAGAATTTTTTCGCACACCTTCTCGTACTTTGCCCAAGCCGCTTTGCCCTTTTTAATACTTTTGAGCTCGTTACATAGCTCAGTTCCCCTTGTGTCGCGAGGTTGGGGGGGCACACCTTTGAGGAGCTTACTACCTCGTGTAGGGTCGTCACGTGTTGGATGTGTTGCCTGAGGCTCGCTTGGGTTAGCTTCTAATAGCGCATCCAATTTCTCCGCGAGATCGGGGCGCGCTGCACACCAGTTTCTCAGGTCAACTTGATCTACAAATGTAATACTATATTTCTGCTCAAGCGCCTCTCGTAGTTTTCCTGGGAGAAAGCAGGAAACTACCAGCATTCCTTTTTTAGCCTGCGCTGTGGTTCCATTAATTTCTATGCGGGCAGCAGCAGCATCGATAAGAGCAGGCTGAGCGCGTACCGTGCGGTAGTATTTAACCTCAATTGCCCAACTCTCATTCCCAAAGTCGGCCAGCAGGTCAAATCCTTGATCTCCTCTGAGACTATTGCGTATGACATTAAAGTTATTCACCTCCAAGATACTGCGAACTAGATCTTCAAATAACTGCCATGTCGCCACTGACTGATTCATATTTATGGGACCTAATAATCAAACTAACAGGGAAACATAAGCGCAGTACTTGTACCCGGTAGCTTTCGCGAATCCAGTGAGCTAAGCGGGCGATATTGAGTGCATTGCTAGGTTTCGCTTGCAGGCGCGTAGTGATGTTTGAGGAACTCAGCTACGCGATCAATTTCCGGATACACAGTACCTTGGGAGATACCCAACGACTCCAACTGGCTGCGTATACGCCGCTTTTCAGAACCGATGATCAGTATTCGTTTTGACGACGAGGTCGCGATGTAACGCTTCGGGACCGACGCGGCATTAGATTTTGACCCAGCCACGCCAAATAGAAAGAATGCTCCATCCTGTCTAATGATGCGAGGGTTCTCAAGCTTAGGTCTAACGCAGACAACCGACTCAAGGTGCTCACGCACGATCCCCGGTTCAAAGTATGGCTTCTCTTGCTTGATCTCGTGCAAAAGATAGCGAATGGTTGAATCTTCATTGAACTCAGCCTTGGTCAAACTCTCCGGAGGTACCTCAAAGGAAATAGGTCTACGAGCAATATTCGCAATTACGCTTGCCGTATCGCTGTCATAGTACTTCATCTCACCAGTAGGCACCCCAAAAGCGAGTACCTCCCCGCTCTCACTTGGCGGATCAGCTGGATCGCATGCAAAATAGAGCGCAATAAGTGGGTTCGCTGTTAAGTCAAGCAATCTTGTTGGAAGCCCGTAGTGCTGCATCTTCACAAGAGTTTGAAAAGTGGACGCGAGTGAGGTGAACTCGTTCGGGCATCTGAGGATGAGTTCCTTGAACATGATGTCTTCGTTCTTGACCCATCTAGCTTCACGATAGACGCTGGGCTGAAGTAGATAAGTGAAGCTCGGATGCCCACGATAGAAGAAGGTCGTGCCACTAGGCTTTTCGAGCTTTTCAAGTGCATCCAGAAAAGTCCGTACGCTCCCAACGCGTACGGCGTCTTCCGGCTCGATGGCTGCGACTCGTTTGGATTTGACTGCCACTCATGAACCTCTAGTGAGACCTGACGTTTACCGATTCCATAGGGACGCGAACAATACCCTCCGCTTGATGACATACGCGGTGTGGGCAAACTCGAACGCTACTATTTCGCCAGCAGGCTGTCTACATGCAAACCTCATTCATCCTTGCCGCCTACGACCGGCTGCTTTTGGCCGTTCTCTGCCCGTCATGCCCACGAAGCAACCGGCTCAAATCCGACGCAATGGATGCTCAGAACGAATGCAAATGACTGCTCAGGTCGAATGCAAACGCCTGATCAAGTGGCGTGCAATTTCTCCCCCAGGCAAATCAGGAACTCTGCCGATCAATATCGCGGCGCAGAACGACAGCGGTGGTGATGTCTTCAACGGATTCGTGACTGGCTACTGCATCTCTGACTCGATTCAGGTCATCAATGGTTCGCGATTCGACCTCAATGACCAGATCGAGCTGGCCACTGACCGAGGAGACTCGTCGTACCTGTGAGTTTTGGGCAAGCAGGTCCAGCAAGCTGATGGCTGGTGTGCGTTTCAGGCATACAAGAAGGATTGCGCGAATCACGTTGGCATCGATTTCGCCGATATCAGCTCGGTAGCCTCTGATCACACCATTGCGTTCAAGGTTGATGACTCGCTCGCTGGTAGCACTTCTTGAAAGCCCGATTCTCGCTGCCAGGGCCTTCAGGGCAATTCGAGCCTCTTTGGAAAGAATTTCGAGTATTTCGCGATCTTTCGTGTCCAGGTCGCGCATCAGAACTCCCTAATTTTGCTGCCGAAATTGTGCCGGTCGATTCCGGCAATATGCAGGCGCAAGCCGACCGTATACCTACTGCCGTCCCGGGCGTTGCGTGCCAAGCTATCTGAAAAAAATGGCTTGGAAAACAATTACCATGACAAATCTTTCCCATCCTGCCCCCCAGTTCTCGACCGGGGATGCCGAAAAACTGAGTGAGCAGCTTTTCAACGTTATTGGTACAGCCACGCCTCTGGATGGCGAGCGCGACCGCAACTACCGGTTGAATACCGGAACCGATGCGGGATGGATTCTGAAGGTCGTCAATTCGACCGAGCCGCGCGTTGAAAGCGAGTTTCAGACGGCCATTCTCAGTCATCTCGCCACTCACAACCCCGAGCTTACCGTGCCTTTTCTCAAGAAAAGCCTTGCCGGTGAATACCTCGCCACTGCGGTAGCGCCCTCGGGTGAAACCCATGCGGTCCGTCTGGTGAGCTGGTTGCACGGTACGCCGCTTGCCGAGGTCGAGCGTACGTTCGAATTGATGCGCAGCCTGGGCCAGTCGTTCGGTCAGATAGATCGTGCACTGCAAGGCTTCATTCATCCGGGCGCGGTGCGTGATCTTGACTGGGATTTGCGTCACGCCGCACGTTCGCGCTCACGCCTGCACTTCGTCACAGATCCTGGCAGAAGGGCCATCCTGGAACGCTTCATTGAAAACTTCGAACAAAGCGTCCAACCGAAGCTTTCGCGTCTGCGTGCGCAAGTCATTCACAATGACGGCAATGACTGGAACATCCTCGTCGATTCCCACAATCATCAGAACGTCTCGGGCGTCATCGATTTTGGCGATGCGGTCCATACGATCCTGATTGCCGAAGTAGCCATTACCTGCGCCTATTCCATTCTCGACATGGAAGACCCGATCGGCGCCGCCGCCGCCCTCACTGCCGGTTTCCATGACAAGTACCCTCTGCAGCCGGAGGAGCTTGACGTCCTCTTCAATCTCATTGCGATGCGCCTGGTCACCAGCGTCACCTTGTCGGCATCGCGATGCGACCGCACGCAAGACAATCCCTACCTTGGCATCAGCGAAGCGCCGGCCTGGCGCCTGCTGGAAAGGATGGATCGCATGAATCCCCGACTGGCGACGGCGATCCTGCGCAAGGCCTGTGGTTTTGACGCGATCGAAGGCGCGGGTGCGGTGCGCCGCTGGGTGGCTGCGAACAGCAAGTCCTTCGCCGATATCGTGCGTCCATCGGCTGCGACCATGAACAAGGCCATTGCCCCGTTCGGCGACGCTTCGCATGTGATGACCATTGCTTCAGCCGAGCAGCGTCCAGCGCAGGCAACGAAGTGGTGGAGTGATTTTTCTGCCGAGCACAAGGTGCCGCTCGGCATCGGGCCATGGGGCGAGGAACGGACCATCTACACCGACACGGCGTTTGAGTCGCGATTCATCGAAGGGCAGCGTCGGATCATTCACGTCGGTGTCGACTTGATCATGCCCGCCGGGACGCCGCTCTATACGCCGGTTGCCGGTGTGGTGCAGAGCGTCGAGGTCGAGCATGAGCCGCTGGGTTATGGCGGCTTGATCATGCTCAAGCACTCGCCTGAGGGTTGCCCGCCATTCCTCACGCTGTGGGGGCACATGGCCCATGAAGCCCTGGCGCGGCTCAAGCCCGGTGACCGCCTGGAGGCTGGCGCGCTGGTGGGATACATGGGGGCGGATACGGAAAATGGCGGGTGGATCCCCCATGTGCATTTTCAGATGTCCACCGACACCGGGCTGAAAGCGGGCGAGTTCATCGGCGTGGGTGAGCGGGCTTATCTTGAGGTATGGGCGGACCTGTTCCCCGATGCATCGACGCTCGCGGGGATTCCTGCGGAAACCTACAGCCAGGATGGACGCACCAAGGCCGAGCTTGTGGCCAAGCGCAAGGAGCTGTTGCTGCCAAACCTGTCGATCTCTTATTCGGACCCGATCAAGTTCGTTCGCGGTGACGGGGTCTGGTTGATCGACAACTTTGGCCGGGCGTATCTGGACTGCTTCAATAACGTCTGCCATCTCGGCCACTCTCATCCGGATGTGGTGCAAGCGCTTTCGCGGCAGTCTGCACGCCTGAACACCAACACGCGCTACCTGCACGACAATATCGTCGAGTATGCAGAGCGGCTCACCTCCACTTTACCTGAAGGTCTGGCGGTGGCTTCCTTCGGGTGTTCGGGAAGTGAAGCAAACAGCCTCATGCTGCGTATGGCGCGCAATCACACAGGGCGTAACGATGCGATCGTGCTGGATTGGGCTTACCACGGCACTACACAGGAACTGATCGACCTCAGCCCCTACAAATACAAGCGAAAAGCCGGTAAAGGGCGCGCAGACCATGTGTTTGAGGCGGCCGTCCCGGATGCCTATCGCGGTATTGATCACTGGTCGTTCGAGGAACTTGGCAAGCGTTACGCCGAGAGTGTGGCGGATCAGATCGAGCTCATGCGCAAGCAGGGCAGAGCGCCGGCGTTCTTCCTGGCGGAGTCCATTCCAAGTGTCGCCGGGCAACTGTTCTTCCCGGAAAACTACTTGAAAGAAGTCTATGCGATGGTCCGTGCCGAGGGCGGTCTTTGCCTGGCTGACGAAGTCCAGGTCGGCTTTGGTCGTGTAGGCAGCCACTGGTGGGCTTTTGAAACCCAGGGTGTGGTTCCCGATGCAGTGTCCATGGGCAAACCTATTGGCAATGGCCATCCCATGTCGGCAGTGGTGACCACGCGAGAAATTGCAGACAGCTTCAACAATGGCATGGAGTACTTCAATACCTTCGCCGGTAGTCCGGTTTCATGTGCTGTAGGGCTCTCGGTACTCGATGTGATCGAGCGCGATAACTTGAAACTCAACGCACTGACCATTGGCAACTATTTGCTCGACGGCTTTCGCAAGTTGCAGCAGCGCTACGATGCAATCGGCGATGTGCGCGGGCAGGGTCTGTTTCTCGGGATAGAACTTGTCACGGATCGCAAAACGAAAGTTCCAGCCACGCAGTTGGCCAGGAAAGTAGCCGATGGTGCCAGGGAACGAGGTGTTTTGATCGGTACTGAAGGGCCACATGACAATGTCCTGAAAATGCGCCCATCGATGATATTCAGTCAGGCAAACGCTGACTTTCTGCTTGAGGTCCTGGACGAAAGTTTCAAGGCAGCACTCCGGTAACCAGGTTGGACGATGTGACTGCCCGACATAGTGTCGGCCAACTCCGGCAATGTGTCAGGCGGGCTGACACCTTGCCGGGTGCTTTCCAGAAGTGCCTATGCAAGACTTTTCATGAAAGCCGGCTGAATAACCCCAAGAAAATAAAAAACAATTCTTCCAAGGTGCCATCCAATGCTAACCAAAAAGCTCAAGGGTTTGATTGTCGCTACTACCGTGGCGGCAGCGGCGCTACTTTCCACCTCGGCTGTTCACGCTGATGATTTGAAGTCGATTCAGGATTCCCAAGAAATCCGCATCGCTATGAGCGGTCAATACTCTCCCTTCAGCTTTGCCAACGAGCAGAACCAGATTGTTGGATTCGACGCTTCCATCAGCGAGGCATTAGCTGAGCGGATGGGGGTAAAAGTGAAGATCATTACCACGCCATTCGACGGGATAATTGCAGGTCTACTCGCGAAAAAGTATGACGCCATTATCGCTTCAATGACCATTACCCCGGAGCGGCAGAAGGCAGTGGATTTCGTGGGGCCCTATTACCATGCCGGCCGCACGATCGTAGTGAAGGACGATTCTTCGATCAAAAGCCTTGATGATCTTAAGGAGGTGATTGTCGGCGTGACCCTCGGCGATGCCCACGATAAATGGGCCAGGGCCCGCGGCAACCTGAAGGTCAGAACCTACAAGGGTCTTCCCGAAATGCTGGTCGATCTTGAGGCCGGACGTATCGACGCGATAGTGATGGACAGTGTTCCGGTGTTGGTCGCAGTCAAGGAAACAGGGCAGAAAGTGCGCATCATTACTCCACCGGATAGCGATGGTGCTCTTGAGGGAATGGGTATTGCGTTGCGCAAAAATAACCCTGAACTCAAGGCGACGATGCAGAAGGCACTTGAAGGCATGCTCGCTGATGGCACCTACGAAAAGATCTCGATGAAGTGGATTGGCAACGATATCCGCTAATTCGTATTTAGCGTGGCTCGACTTACCGTCGAGCCAGCCAATCAGACTTTTCCGAGCGTGCTCATGGATCTGACTCTCATACAACGCACATTCCCGTTTTTCCTGGAGGCGGCCTGGATTACGGTGCAGATCTCTGTACTTGCTCTTCTGCTTGGTTTTCTGGTCGCAATCGTGCTGGTGGCTGCCCGGTTGTCCACTGTTCTTACCTTTCGATGCCTTGCAAGACTCTACATAAGCGTTTTTCGCGGCACTCCCTGCCTGGTCCAGCTGTTCATCATTTACTTTGGCGGGCCGCAGATCGGTCTTGAGCTGGAGCCGTTTGCGGCAGGCGTAATCGGCCTGGGCCTGAACATCGCCGCCTACATGGCCGAGTCCATTCGTGGCGCTATCATCAACGTTGACCCTGGCCAGGAAGAAGCAGCACGTTCAATTGGTTTCGGGCGGGGTCAAACCTTATGGTTCATCACGCTGCCACAAGCTGCAAAACTGATGATAAGACCGCTGGGAGTGAACGCTGTTGCTCTTATCAAAGGTTCTGCATTGGTGTCGACGATCTCTGTAGTTGAACTTTCATATACAGCGCAACGCTTTATCAGTTCAACATATAAACCTTTTGAGATTTTCATGGTGTCTGCACTGCTTTACATCGTGATGGTCTACTCGGTCAGATTTATTGTTGACTATCTCGATAATCGCTTCGCGGCAAGGTGAGAGCATTCATATGCAAAGCCTGGATCTTAGTATAGTTACACCTTATTCCGAGCTGCTTGCGACCGGTCTTTGGTGGACGGTCGTGATGTTTGTAAGTTCCAGCGTACTGAGTTTGATGGCCGGGATAGCCATTGCACTCATCGTTCTTTATGCGCCCAAGGTGTTGGCGCTGCCCGTGCGTTTTATTACCTGGTTGCTGATGGGCACTCCACTGCTTCTGCAGTTGTACGTGATTTATTATGGTCTTGTGCAAGTGGGAATCGATATTCCTGCACTGGTGGCTGGCATCATAGGCCTGAGTTTGCACTTTGCCGTCTACAACGCCGACGTTATTCGTGCCGGCGTGGTGTCGGTAGACCCGGGGCAGATTGAAGGTGCCCGTTCCATTGGCCTCAGCCGTGGACAGACCCAGCGTTACATCATCGTACCGCAGGCGCTGCGCAGGACTATTGCGCCGCTGGGAAACAACCTGATTGTCCTGTTGAAGGACACCTCTCTGGTTTCCATAATCGGTATTGCCGAGTTGGTGTACAGCGCGCAACTTGCCGTGAGCGAGACCTATAGCCCGTTTGAGTTTTATCTGACTGTTGCGGTTATTTACTATGCAGCCAATCTTGTTCTGGAAGGCGGCCTGCATCTCCTCGAAAACAAGGTAGAGATGTCACGATGATCAGCAAGCAATTCATGGTTGAGGTGAAAGGCGCTCGCAAGGCTTACGGAGCACTTGAAGTACTCAAGGGCATCGATCTTTCCATCTCTCGCGGACAAATCATCGCCATCATCGGCCCGAGTGGTTCTGGCAAAAGCACGCTCCTGCGCTCAATCAATCACCTGGAAGTGCTCGACGATGGCGAGATCTGGCTAGAGGGCGAGCAAGTCAACCGGCCATTGAAAGGTCGTGCGTTCGAACAGCATATCAATGCCGTGCGTCAGCAGATGGGCATGGTATTCCAGCACTTCAATCTTTTTCCGCACCTGACCGTGTATGAAAACATTGCCCTTGGCCCGGTAAAGCTCAAGGGGCTCAGCAAAAAAGCGTCTCGTGAATTGGCAATGGAATACTTGTCAAAAGTTGGCCTGGCCAGCAAGTTCGATGAGTATCCTTCTCGCCTGTCGGGTGGGCAGAAACAGCGCGTGGCCATAGCCAGGGCCCTGGCGATGCAGCCAAAAGTCATGCTGTTCGATGAGGCTACATCGGCACTGGACCCTGAGCTTGTCGAAGAGGTCAACCAGGTCATGAAACAACTCGCTGCGGAGCACATGACAATGTTGATCGTCACCCATGAAATGCGCTTTGCAGGCGAAGTGGCAGACCGGATTGTCTTTATGGACGGGGGGGTTGTAGTAGAGGAAGGGGCGCCGCAAGAGATCCTGCAAAACCCCGTCCACGAGCGAACCCGGTCATTCTTGAAAAAGCATTTGCACGATAGATAAGGTGCGCCTTCCTGCAAACCTTGCGTGATCTTGCAAAACATAGTCTCCCAGACCCAACCGGCGCTGATGGACAAGCGGGCGGACCTCTTCATCGGCAGTCAGTGATACCGCTGGCGCTCACCGGTACTCATCATGCCGGCGCCACCAGGGCCCCGTTTCATTGCGTCCCTTGGGCGCGCGGTCGAGCCATTGGTACATGCCCCACAATCCGTCCAGGCCCCGTGCGTAGGTGGAGTAGGTGTGATAGATCTCGCCGTCCTCCAACACGAACGTGCTCAACCCTGGCCGGTCGCGGGTATAGGTCGGCGCATCGGTGCCACAGGTGGCGGCGAACTGTTTCACCGGTTCCGGTATTTCACTGGCGTCCATGGCATGGCCGCCGCGCTGATAGTTGTACTCGACCAAGCCTTCGCGCTGCTGCGCTTCGGTGAAGTAGACATTGAAGTCGGCGGTGAAGTCGCTGTCGGCGGCCGAGGCCCAAGGGAAGGTCCAGCCCATTCGGCGCTTGTAGGCCTGCAGTTTCGCCAACGGCGCGCGGGATATGGCCATCAGGGTTACGTCGTGGTTCGCCAGGTGGACGACGACGGGGTCGAAGCCATCGGCGATGGCAGAGCAGGACGGGCAGCCGGCGGTGTAGTCGGGGCCGAACATGAAGTGGTAGACCAGCAGTTGTGAGCGCCCTTGAAAGAGTTCGGCCAGGGTGGCGCTGCCGTTGTCGGTATCGAAGCGGTACGTCTTGTCGAGGCGAACCCAAGGCAATGCCTGGCGTTGCCTGGCCACTTCATCGCTGCGTCGGGTCAGGGCCTTTTCCGCTTCGAGCAGTTGCAGGCGTGCCGCCAGCCATTGGTCCCGGGACGCGGTTTTGTGGGTGTTCATCGTTCTACGCTCCTGGTGAAAGGTCGTGATTTAGACTAAACCCGGGTGTCAAATGATGGGAGTGACAAGCGTGGCGGGATTTCCATGGACTCGATGATCGCGGCAGCCGCACAGGCGCTGGCGGCGGGCAATCCGCTGGGCGCACTGGACCGTGTGGCCTTGCGCGACGATGCGCCGGCGCTGGCCCTGCGTGGTATCGCCATGGCGCAACTGGGCGATCTGGTGCGGGCCAGGGCGCTGGTCAAGCGTGCGCAACGGGCCTTTGCGCCAAGGGAAGTGCTGGCCCGAGCGCGCTGTGTGGTGGCCGAGGCGGAAATTGCCCTGGCTTCGCGGGAGCTCGGGTGGCCGGTCAAGGCGCTCGAAACGGCGCGGGTCACCCTTGAACATTACGGTGACCGGGTCAATGCCGCCCATGCGCGCTATCTGCAAATCCGCCGTTTGCTGTTGATCGGTCAGCTCGATGAGGCACAGCAGTTATTGGCCGAACTCGACCCCGACCCATTGCCGCCAGCCTTGCGCGCAACCCATGAACTGGTGCTGGCGGGGATCGCCATTCGGCGCGTGCAATCGCACGCGGCGCGGGAGGCGTTGAACAGGGCCGGACAGGCTGCCGGTCAAACCGGGATTGCCGCGCTGATCGCTGAGGTCCAACACGCTGCGTATCTGCTGGATGCCCCCGCCGCACGCCTGATTGCCCAGGGTGAAACACGGCCGCTGTTGCTCGATGATGTTGAAGCGTTGTTCTGTTCAACGTCACTGGTGGTGGATGCCTGCCGGTACGTTGTGCGCGGTTGTGGCATGTCGGTGTCGCTGGCGACGCGGCCGATCCTGTTCGTGCTCGCCCGTGCATTGGCCGAGGCCTGGCCCGCCGACGTTGCGCGGGAAACGCTGATCGCCCGGGCGTTCCGTCTGAAGCTCTCGGATGAATCCCATCGCGCCCGGCTTCGCGTGGAAATCGGCAGGCTGCGTAAAGCACTCAAGCCGTTGGCCGACGTCATCGCGACGGCCCGCGGTTATGCCCTGCAATCACCGGTGTGTACGGAGGTGGTGACTCTGGCGCAACCGGTCGAGGAAAAATTTGCCGCGGTATTCGCCTGCCTCGCCGATGGCGAGTCGTGGTCGAGTTCCGCCCTGGCACTGGCGCTGGGTACCAGCCAGCGCACGGTGCAACGGGCGCTCGATACACTGGCGGAGCAGGGCAAGGTGCAGTGGTTTGGCCGTGGTCGCGCACGGCGCTGGATGACGCCGCCCGTGCCGGGATTCGCGACGACCTTGTTACTCCCGGCGCCGCTGCCCGGTGGCTAGGATGAACGCCACCAACCCCCATCGAGGAATGTCAGATGAAACACGCAACTGCTGAAATCATTCGTGAATACGGCCCGTTTGCCGATGTCGACCACGTGTGCGGTGTCACCTGGGACGGCGAAAAGGTCTGGTTCGCAAGCAACAGCAAAATCAACGCCCTGGACCCGGAAAGCGGCAAGGTACTGAGCTCGATCGATGTCGCTGCCCATGCCGGCACCGCGTTTGATGGAGAACACCTGTTCCAGATCGCCGAAGACCGAATCCACAAGATCGACCCCCGCAGCGGCCGTATCCTCTCGACCATTCCTGCCCCCGGCGCAGGCACCGATTCGGGGCTGACCTGGGCCGAAGGGACGTTGTGGGTAGGCCAGTACCGCGAGCGCAAGATTCACCAGATCGACCCCGAGACCGGCAAGATCCTGCGCACCATCGAATCCAACCGTTTCGTCACCGGCGTGACCTGGGTGGACGGTGCGCTGTGGCATGGCACCTGGGAGGGCGACGAAAGTGAACTGCGGCGCATCGACTCGCAAACCGGTGAAGTGCTGGAAAGCCTCAAGATGCCGGAAGGCGTCGGCGTGTCGGGGCTGGAGTCCGATGGCGGCGAGCGGTTGTTCTGCGGTGGCGGCGATAGCGGCAAGGTGAGGGTGGTGCGCCGGCCTTCGTGAGGTGCTGCAGCCAGGTCACCAGGTACAACCTTTGTGGGAGTGAGCCTGCTCGCGATAGCGGTGGGTCAGCCAATATCAATGTTGAATGTGCTGGCCTCATCGCGAGCAAGCCCGCTCCCACAAAGGCAACTGCCTTGGCGAAATTCATCCATATACAGACATCTGCGCACCGATAGTATTTTTCCGTCCTGCCATGTTTTCTGCTGGTCGAAATCGGTCTAAAAGCCCGGTTGGAAATCGCTCCTGTTTTGCTATCCTCAAACCTGTAGGTGAAGACGCAGACTGATGCGCAAAAGGATAGCGAGGAGACGTGGGGCGCGTTCCGAAGGGTACACGGTTAGAAAGATCCCCGCGCTGGGATCCAGCCCTTATGCCGTGTGAAGCAGAAGAGTTCCATTACAGTTTCACGACTCTTTTGTGGGAGGCCTGATAAACCTTGTAAGCCGGAGACCAGCGCCGGCCACCTACTTGTTACATTCACCCACGAAGCCCGCTCAGTGCGGGCTTTTTAATGCCCGCAAGGTGGGTCCGGTCAGCGGCTCAGGGCGCGCCAAACAGCATCGTCCAATAAACGCCGTTGTCGCTGCGCGCGTTGGCGGCGTACGCAGCACCGACCTGGGTGAACATCGGATTCATCAGGTTGGCGCAGTGCCCGGGGCTGGCGAGCCAGCCGGCCATGGCCTTGCTGGGGGAACCTTGCCCGGCGGCGATGTTTTCACCGATTTGCCGGCCACGGTAACCGGCGGCCTTGGCACGGTCATAGGGCATGTCACCGTCGGGGTCCTGGTGGGCGAAATAGTTGCCGTAGGCCATATCCTTGCTGTGGCTTTGTGCTGCGGAGCCCAAGGCTGCACTCCAGGACAGCGGCCGTGCGGCGGCGAAACGCTGGCGACCGCACAAGCGAGGTTTGGCCCGGGCTGCGTTGACCTGCGCCAGCAACGCCTGTGCGGCGCTCCGTGGATCGCCGGTTTGCCCGTCGAGTACCGGCTTGGCGAGCACCACTTGCCATTCACTCCCGGCGCGGCTGACGCCGATGTCGGCGTATTGGTTGTCGAGCAGTGCGGCGCAGTGCTCGTCCTGGAACATATCGAAGGCTTCTTCGGCATCCCGTGCACCCACCACACGGATCGACCTCACCATGGTGGCCTGATAGCCGGAAGCCTTTAACCGGTCCCGCAACCCACCGCCATAGCCAACGGGCAGGGCCAGGTTCGACTTGAGCGTCAGGGGTGATAAGCGTTGTGTGGGTCGCCGGTCGCAGCGTTGCGGATGGGCACGATAGTCGTTGATGGCGTCTACCAGTTGCCGTTGCCCATCGGCGTGGGCGGGGCTTGCAAAAACGGGGAGCAGGGAAAACAGGCACAGCGAAGAAAAGCGCAAGGCAACGACAGTTTGGCGCATGGATGGACAACTCTGATGAGATGACAACGAAGAAAGTGGGGAAAAGCGCTGGGCTATGACTGGTGCCTTGAAACAAGGTTCACGGCGGGCAGCTGTCTATTTTCGGGCGAAGCCATGAGTCCGACGAAGGGTGTCGGCAGGTCTGTATGATGGGACTTTTTCGCCCCAGACAAGGATCAACCCATGGGTTTGAGCAAACGCGATCAGGCGCATATCGAACGGCGCCTGGTCGCCACCCTGACCGAGGCGTGCGAGACGGCCAAAGCGGAAATCGTCGGGTTCCAGTGGTTGACCCATATCGTCGACTACGCCCGGTTTCCGGCCAGCCTCAAGGTGGTTTGGGTCTTCGATACCCAGGCCAACCGGGAGCAGGCGCTGGCCAAGGGGCAGGGCGAACGCATGGTCGAATTCACCGCCATGGCCCTGGGTGAGGCGCAGGTTCAGCTCAGTCCGGTGGCGGCCCATGTGCTGTTCGACTCTGAAGAAGCCTGCCAGCGGGATAACGCCGGAAACTGGCAGCAAAGGCTGACACGCAAGCGTTAGGCTGGCTGATCGGTTTTGGCTGGAGCAGCCTCTGTCGCGACGTCCGGGGTTTCGCTCGGCCGCAACCTGAAGCGACAGACATGCCCGCCGCGTACCATGCACTCGCTGTGCTCGACTTCGCCGCCGCCCAATGCGCCGATCAAGGCCAGGTCCAGTTCGCAGACCACCGGGTGCTCGGCGGCGAGGCGATGGAACACGCAGTTATGCGCGACGATTTCCGGGGTGTCGCCCGAGCGAAAAAACACTTCGGCTTCGTAGCCCGCCTGGTTCATGTGCTGGACGATCCTGGCTTCATCCACGACCTGCTGTTCACGATCAGAAGCCAGCTTGCGGCCCATGCTGCGCATCAGTGAAGTCAGGGCTTCTGGACCGATGATGCCAGCCACTTCATCAATCAAAACGCTGGCCAGTAGCTGATAGTGGCGAGGGAACTGCTCCCGCGCGTGGTCGGTGAGCCGATACAGCTGCTCCGGACGACGCCCCGTCGGCCGGGTGTCGCCGCGCAACACCAGACCGTCACGCTCCAGCGCCGCCAGGTGTTGGCGGATCGCCGTGCGCGTGACGGCCAGGTGTTCAGCCAGCTCGTCAATGCTCATGCCGCCCCCATGGTGCAGCAGTGCATTGAGCAAGTCCTGCTGTGTTCGGCCCAGTCCTTCCAGCATGATGTGCCCTCGCGCGATATCAGAACTTGTCCGGGAATTGCTTGACCAGCGCGCCGGTCAACGCGTCGGCCAGGGCCAGGATGTGCGTGCGCATCATCGCCCAGGTGCGGGCTTCGCCGGCGTAATCGTGCGCGGCAAACTCATCGATCTGGGCTACGTGGTGACCGCCATGGGCCGACAACATGTTGACCAGTGTGGCTTCAGGCAGATTGGGGTTGGCGGTGGCCAGAAACACCGCAATCGCCTTGGCATTGCTGGTCAACTCGGTGACGGCGGCCTGTTTGCCCTTGGCGTCTTTGACGACGGTGGCATCGCTGTAGTGTTTCACCGCGCCCCAGTGACCGGCAAGCAGCTTGAGGAGTTGATCCGCCGCTGGTTGGCCGTAGAGCGGGGCGATGCTGTTGGCGATTTTGGTGGCGTTGTCGACCACCTGGTCCGCCGCGACTTTGGCTTGCTTTTTGTCGGCGGATTGATTGGCCAGCGCGTAGTTTCTGATCCAGAAAATGTGTTCGACCCAAAGGTCACGCTCGGCCAGGCGCGTGGTCAGCGCGGGGCTGTCGGCAGCGGCGGGTGAGGCGGCAGGCGTCTGGCTCCAGACCGGTTGCGCACAGAAAGCCAGCAGGAGCAAAGCCAGGGTTTTGATATTCATGACGGCACCCTCTGAGAGTGGGAATGTTCGACAATATCAATATAGGCATAAAAATATGTTTTTATTGGGCGTTGGCGAATTCTCGGATGAACGGCCATAGCCTGCCGCGGGAAGCGACTTGGCTGTTTGTGGCGAGGGGGCTTGCCCCCGTTCGACCGCGAAGCGGTCGCAAAACAGTGACATGCTGATTACCTGACATACCGTATCGTCTGGATTCGGGACTACTTCGTAGTCCAACGGGGGCAAGCCCCCTCGCCACAAAGATTGTTGTTCCCTTACAACCCATCCCCCAGCGCCTTGAGGTATTCAGGGCTTTCGCCAATCGAGTTATGCCCCGTCCCCGGTATCACCTGCAGCGACGCCACACCTTTGGCGAAGTGTGTATACAAACGTTCTGTGCTCGGGCGCGGAATCACTTCGTCATGCTCGGCCGCGATCAACAATGTCGGCACGGTGATGCGGGCGGCGTAGCGCCATGACGGGTATTTGTCCTTCAATAACCAGCGCACCGGAAACCAGCGGAACTGACGGGCGGCCAGCCCTTCGAGGCTGTTGTAGGGCGTGATCAGCACCAGTCGCGCGGCCGGGCGTTCGCTGGCAAGGCGCACGGCAACCCCGGAACCCAGGCTGCGTCCGACCACTGCCACATGCGGATGGCTGGCATACACCTGGTCGAACAAGGTGATGGCGTCGCGGGCAATGGCCTCTTCGGAAGGCGAGCCGGAACTCCCGCCATAACCCCGGTAATGCAGCAGGTACAGCGCGTAGTCAGGGAACGCTTGGGTGAACTCGGGCAGGTTGCGCGAGACGTCTTCGGCATTGCCACCAAAATAGATCAGCGCGTTGGGGCCCTCGTGCGGTCGGACGGAGACCAGCACCTGTGCGTCGGCGACCGGCAGGGTGAGCAGCGTTGCGGCTGTCCCGACGGCGCGCGGTTGCGGGTAATAGATCAGCGCCCGTTGAAACACGAACAGCGCGACGCACAGCGCCAGGTACAGCGCGGCGACGATGACAACGAGTAACACCAGGGTGCGTGACATTCGACTAACGTTAGTGGGCGGCATGACTGCTCGGGGTTTGAAAGTGGCTAGCGCAAGGCTTCCTGAGTGTAGTCAATCGACCCTTGGCGCGGGTTATCCGGGGTGTCGGCGCAACAGGCCGGACCCGAGCGACTGGTGAGAAGCGTTTTATGAGCCATCCTGAGGGTTACACCCGTAGAGAAGTACTCACGCTGGCTGCCGGTGCTTCGGCGGTCTTCACGTTCGGTCCGGTGGGTGCACAACCCGAGCCGTCGACGGGAACAGGAGGCAAGACCATGCAGACCCGCGCCATTCCCTCCAGCAACGAGTCCTTGCCGATCGTAGGGTTGGGCACTTACCGCGGATTCGATGTCGAGCCTTCGCAACCGGCCTACAAGGACTTGCCCGCGGTGCTGGATGCCTTGTTCGACAAGGGTGGCAAGCTGATCGACAGCTCGCCGATGTACGGTCGCGCCGAACAGACCATCGGCGAGCTGCTGTCGATCCATGAGCCGCGCTCGCCGGCCTTCCTGGCCACCAAGGTGTGGACCCGGGGCCGCGAAGAAGGCATCGCGCAGATGGAACAATCCTTCGCCCTGTTGCAAACCGACCGGATCGACCTGATGCAGATCCACAACCTGCTGGACTGGCAGACGCACCTGCCGACCCTGCGCCACTGGAAGGAAGCAGGGCGTATCCGCTACATCGGCATCACCCATTACACGGCGTCGGCCTATGAAGAAGTGGAAGCGGTACTCAAGGCCGAGCCCCTGGATTTCTTGCAGATCAACTATGCCCTGGATGATCGCGGCGTCGAGAAACGCCTGCTGCCGTTGTGCCGCGAGCGGGGGGTGGCGGTGATCTGCAACCGACCGTTTGGCGGTGGCGGCTTGCTGGCCAAACTCAAGGATAAGCCGCTGCCAGGCTGGGCGGCGCAAGTCGGGGTCAAGAGCTGGCCGCAACTGGCGCTGAAGTTCCTGCTGTCGCATTCGGCGGTGACCTGCGTGATTCCGGGCACCGGCAACCCGCGCTACATGGCGGAAAATGCCCGGGCCGGTTTCGGCCCGATGCTGACCGATGCCCAGCGTCAGCAACTGATTGCGCTGGTGGGCTAACGACTAGCTCCAAGCGTTGCGGCGAGTCGTCGAACCTCTCCTATACTGTCTCGCGTCCATGCCGTTTAAAGCGCAATCGTTGCCCTGACGGCGTCCCTGTCCATCACTGCAAGGAGATCGAACATGGCTATCCGCATTGGCGACGAAGCACCGGATTTCACCGCCGAAACCACCGAAGGCACCCTCAATTTTCACCAATGGATCGGCGATGGTTGGGCCATCCTGTTTTCCCATCCCAAGGATTTCACCCCGGTATGCACCACCGAACTGGGTTACCTGGCCAAACTCAAGCCGGAATTCGACAAGCGCAACACCAAGGTCCTGGGCCTCAGCGTCGACCCGGTCAGCGACCACAACCGTTGGGTCGGCGACATCGCCGAGACCCAGGGCGCGGCGGTCAACTATCCGCTGATCGGCGATGAAAACCTGGTGGTGGCCAAGCTCTACGACATGATCCACCCCAATGCCAGCGGCGGCGCGCGCACGGCGGTGGACAACGCCACGGTGCGTTCGGTGTTCATCGTCGGCCCGGACAAGAAGGTCAAGGCCATGCTGATCTACCCGATGAGCGCCGGGCGCAACTTCGATGAAGTGCTGCGCCTGCTCGATTCCCTGCAATTGAATGCCAAGCACACCGTTGCCACTCCGGTTAACTGGCGGCCGGGTGAAGACGTGATCATCCCGACCTCGGTGTCTGATGAAGACGCGAAGAAGAAATACCCGGATGGCTTCAAGACCCTGAAGCCGTATCTGCGGACGGTGGCTCAGCCGAAGTAGTCACCTGCAGTGATACCGCCATCGCGAGCAGGCTCGCTCCTACAGGTTCCTGAGTCGTTCACAGACAGGTGTTTCGACCCGGACCCTGTGGAAGCGGGCTTGCCCGCGATGGGGCCAGTCTTGCTGGCCTAAGACTTTTATTCAAACCAGATACTTTTAAACCACCCCAACGTCCGCTCCCACGCCGCCGTAGTGCAGCATCACCGGGGCCTTGATTCGGGGCACCCGCGGTCAGACCGCCGAAGGTAAACAGCGCGGCGCGGTCGAGAAACTCCCGGCGGTTGATCTTGCCGTGGGCGTAGTAGTCGTAGAGTTCCAGCAGTTCAGGGGCGAAGTCTTTGGCAGTCAGACGGGTCATTGTTTCAACTCCTCTCGGCTGGTTTAACACGGACCCTGTGGGATCTATGGTGGATGTTTGGTATGCATTCTGTTCATTTCAGGCACTGCGCCCCGGCCTTCGCGACTTGCGCATCCTGCCCGGGCTTGACACCCGACACCCCGACAGCACCAATCACCTGCCCTTCGAAAACAATCGGTACGCCACCCTCAAGCGAAGTCAGCAAGGGGGCTGACAGGAAAGCGTAGCGCCCGGCGTTGACCATGTCCTCATAGCTTTTCGATTCGCGCCGACCTAGGGCCGAGGTGCGCGCCTTTTCGGTGGCGATGTAGGCACTGCCCGGCGCACAGCCGTCGAGGCGTTCGAGGGCCAGCGGGTGGCCGCCGTCATCGACCACCACTATGGTCACGGCCCATTGATTGGCCTGTGCTTCGGCGCGGGCAGCGGCGAGGATCTGCTGGACTTCGGTCTGGCTCAGGACGGCTTTGCTGTTCATGGGCATCTCCAGGATTCGGTTAAGGCAGGGCGGCTTCGACCAGTTCGATCCAGTGCCGCACCGGGGTTCGGCCCGCGCCGTCGAGGTGCGACTGGCAGCCAATGTTGGCCGTGACAATGACCTCGGGATGGCCGCTCTCCAGGGCGTTGAGCTTGTTGTCGCGCAGTTGCCGCGACAGTTCGGGCTGGGTCAGCGAATAGGTGCCCGCCGAACCGCAGCACAGGTGTCCGTCGGGGACGGAGGTCAGGTTGAAACCGAGTCCGGTCAGCAGCGCTTCCACGGCACCGCCGAGTTTCTGCCCGTGCTGCAAGGTGCAGGGGCAATGGAAGGCCAGGCGTTGCGAGGCGTGGATGCCGAGCTTTTCCAGCGGTTCGCCGCGCAACACCTCCACCAGGTCCCGGGCCAGCTCGCTGACCTTTTTCGCCTTGTCGGCATAGGCCGGGTCGCTGGCGAGCAGGTGGCCGTAATCCTTGATGAAGGCGCCGCAACCGCTGGCCGTCTGCACAATCGCCTCGGCGCCTTTTTCGATGCCCGGCCACCAGGCGTCGATGTTGCGTCGGGCGCGGTCGAGGCCGGCGGCCTGGGCGTCCAGGTGGTAGTCCACGGCGCCGCAGCAACCGGCTTCGCGGCTCGCGATGACGCTGATCCCCAACCGGTCCAGCACCCGCGCCGCCGCGGCATTGGTGTTGGGAGACAGGCTGGGCTGCACGCAACCTTCGAGCATCAGCACCTGACGCTCACGCAGGGTCATGGGCCGCGGCTTGGCTGGGTAGACATTGCGTGGCAACTTGCTTTGCAGGGTGCCGGGCAGCAGCGCGCGGAACACCTGACCGCTATTGACCAGGGTCTTGAACAGCTCTGGATGCGGCACGGTCTGCCGCAACCCCTCGCGCAACAGGCGCTGACCAAGGGGGCGCGGCACCGCCGCATCGACCACCGCGCGGCCGATGTCCAACAGGTTGTGGTAGTCGACGCCCGACGGGCAGGTGGTTTCGCAGTTGCGGCACGACAGGCAGCGGTCCAGGTGCTGTTGAGTCTTTTGCGTGACGTCGTTGCCTTCCAGCACTTGCTTGATCAGGTAGATACGGCCCCGTGGTCCGTCCAGTTCATCGCCGAGCAATTGATAGGTCGGGCACGTGGCATTGCAGAAGCCGCAGTGCACGCAGGTGCGCAGGATGCTTTCGGCTTCCGCGGCGCGGGGCAGATGGCTGGCGCGTTCACTCAAGGTCGTCTGCATGGTTCAAAGCTCCGCGTACAGGCGTCCGGGGTTGAAAATGCCCCGTGGATCGAGTTGTTGTTTCAGGTTGCGGTGATAACGCATCAGCGCCGGGGGTAGCGGATGGAAGGGGCTGTCGCTCAGGCCGTGGCTGAAGCAGGTGACATGGCCGCCGACCTCGTCGACGACCTGGCGGATGTACGCTGCATCGGCATCGGATTTCAGCCAGCGCTGGGCGCCCCCCCAGTCGATCAACTGGTGCCCCGGCAGCGACAGAAGCGGTGTGTTGTGTGGCAGTGACAGGCGCCAAAGCGGCTGGTCTTGATCGAAGAAACTCAAGCGCTGTTCGTTGAGATCGTCCCACCAGCAAGCCTCCAGCCGTTCACCCCCGAGGCGCTCATGGGCCGCCGCCACCGAACCTTGACCGCCCTCAAGCCGCAGGTGCAGGCGTGAACCGTCGTGACAGGCCGCGCTGATCGGCAACGGCTGCTGGCCCCATTCCGCCAGGCGCAACAAGGCCCGCTCGGCGTCCATTTCCAGGCTGATGCTTAAGGCTTGCCGGGGTTTTGGCAGCACTTTGAGGGAAACTTCGGTGATCAGCCCGAGGCTGCCGTAACTGCCGGCCATCAGGCGCGACAGGTCGTAGCCGGCGACGTTTTTCATCACCTCGCCACCGAAGCGCAATAGCTTGCCCTGGCCGGTGATGACCCGCGTGCCAAGAATGAAATCCCGCACCGAACCGACCCACGGGCGCCGAGGTCCGGATAGCCCGCAGGCGATCATGCCGCCGACGGTGGCGCCGTCGCCGAAGGAGGGTGGCTCGCAGGGCAGCATCTGTTGCGCGGCGTCCAGCACCTGCGCCAGCTGCGACAACGGTGTGCCGCAACGGGCGGTGATCACCAGTTCAGTCGAGTCGTAGCTGACGATGCCCCGGTGCGAGCGGGTGTCGAGAATTTCCCCGGCGGTGGTGCGGCCGAGAAAGGCTTTGCTGTTGGAACCCTGGATGCGCAACGGCGTGGCGTTTTCCAGCGCCTGATTGACCTGCTCCAGGAGGCACTGGCTGTCATCGAAATCTTCAGGGCTGCGCATCAGAAACGCTCCAGCTCGGGGAAGGGCAATTGACCGCCGTGTATGTGCATGGCACCGAATTCGGCGCAGCGGTGCAGGGTCGGAATGTTCTTGCCGGGGTTGAGCAGGCCGCTCGGGTCGAAGGCGGCCTTGATGGCATGGAACAGGGTCAGCTCATCGCTGTTGAACTGCGCGCACATCTGGTTGATCTTCTCGCGGCCCACGCCGTGTTCACCGGTGATGCTGCCGCCGACTTTCACGCACAACTCCAGAATCTTGCCGCCCAGGGCTTCGGCGCGATCAAGTTCACCCGGTTGATTGGCGTCGAACAGGATCAGCGGATGCATGTTGCCGTCGCCGGCATGGAACACGTTGGCCACCCGCAGGCCGTATTCGTTCGAGAGCTCGGCGATGGCGTGCAGCACGCCGGGCAGTTCGCGACGGGGGATGGTGCCGTCCATGCAGTAGTAATCCGGCGAGAGGCGGCCCACCGCCGGGAAGGCATTTTTGCGCCCGGCCCAGAAACGCACGCGCTCGGCTTCGTCCCTGGCCTGGCGCAATTCGATGGCGCCGGCCTGTTGCAGCACCTGGCGCACCCGCTCGCAGTCATCTGAGACATCGGCTTCAACGCCATCGAGTTCGCACAGCAGAATGGCCTGGGCATCCACCGGATAACCGGCGTGGATGAAGTCCTCGGCGGCGCGGATGACCAGGTTGTCCATCATTTCCAGGCCGCCGGGGATGATGCCGGCGGCAATGATGTCGCCGACCGCGCGCCCGGCTTTTTCCACGGAATCGAACGCCGCCAGCAGCACTTTGGCGGTCTGGGGTTTGGGCAGCAGCTTGACCGTGACCTCGGTGATCACTCCGAGCAGGCCTTCGGACCCGGTGAACAGCGCCAGCAGGTCGAAACCGGGGGAGTCGAGGGCGTTGGAGCCCAGGCTCAGGTGCTCGCCATCGACGGTGAGGATGTCGACCTTGAGCACGTTGTGCACGGTCAGGCCGTACTTCAGGCAGTGCACGCCACCGGCGTTTTCCGCGACGTTGCCGCCGATTGAACAGGCGATTTGCGAGGACGGATCCGGCGCGTAATACAGGCCGAAGGGTGCCGCCGCCTGGGAGATCGCCAGATTGCGTACGCCGGGCTGAACCCGCGCAGTGCGGGCGGCGGGATCGATGTGCAGGATGTTGTTGAAGCGCGCCATCACCAGGAGTACGCCTTTCTCCAGGGGCAGCGCACCGCCGGACAAGCCGGTGCCGGCGCCACGGGCCACGACGGGGACGTGCAGCTCATGGCAGACCTGAAGCACCCCCTGGACTTCGTCGATGTATCGGGGCAGCACCACGAGCATCGGCATGGTGCGATAGGCCGACAATCCGTCGCATTCGTAGGGCTTGAGTTCCTCGCGCTGATGCAGGACTTCCAGGTTCGGCAAGCGGGTTTGCAGGGCCTGCAACAGCGCCTGTTTGTCGACGTCGGGCAGGGCGCCGTCAACGCGTTCATCGTAGAGAATGTTCATCGGTTCATGACTCCCGCTGGAGGCCACTGATGTACATCATTGGCCCGCAACGGCCGACTGTCCATGGGATGTTTGTCAGCCTGAAGCGAGCATTCATTCAATGAGTTTGCGCAGAAAATGCCAACGCCCGGGTGAAGGAACCCGGGCGTTGCAAGCGTTGGGAGCAGGGTGCGCAGACTCAATGCCCGCCCACCACCATATGGCTGAACGGCGCGACGTAGGCCTGCAACGACACCAGGCCGCCGACCAGGATCGCCAGCACAATCGAGTGGAAGAACACGTAGCGCAGGATTTCCCCTTCATGGCCGTACCAGCGGGTGGCCGTGGAGGCGACCACGATCGACTGGGCGTCGACCATCTTGCCCATGACCCCGCCGGAACTGTTGGCGGCGGCCATCAACACCGGGCTGATGCCCAACTGCTCGGACGTCACCCGTTGCAAGCCGCCGAACAGAACGTTGGACGCGGTGTCCGAGCCGGTCAACGCCACGCCGAGCCAGCCGAGCAGGGTGCCGAACATCGGGTAGAAAATGCCCGTCGCGGCGAAGGCCAGGCCCATGGTCGCATCCAGCCCCGAGTAACGCGTGAGGAAGCCCAGCGCGAGCATCGCCGCAATGGTGATCAGCGAGTAACGCACCACCCACAGGGTGCGCAGGTACTGGTGAATCAGTTGCGGGATCGAGTAACCCATCAGCAAGCCGCCGATGATCGCCGACAGCAGAATGCCGCTGCCGGTGGCGGTGAACCAGGTGAACTTGTACACCGCCTCTTCGGTTTTCGGCGCGGCCACCACGGGCGGGACTTTCTCAACCTGCAAATGCAGGGTGGTGAAGGTCACGACCGGCGCAAACAGCGGGTTCGCCTCGCGCATCGGCTTGCCCTGCGGATCGAGTTTGGCTGAGCTGGTTTGCGGGTCAATCGCCGGGCGGGTGTCGAAGGTGTTCTTGAAGCTCTGGGTGCCCCAGATGAACACGAAGACCGTGAGGATGATCCACGGCATCCACGCCCGCATCACTGCCGGTTTTGCCTCATTGGCAAAGGTTGCAGTGGGGACAGGCTTTTCGTCGTGCTCGACGTCGATCTTCGAGTCGTCGACCCGCCCGGACAGGGCGGCGGAAGTGTGCACAGTGGCCGGCTTCCACACCTTGAGGAAACCGGTCAGGCAGGCCATGGAAATCAGTGCGGCGATCACGTCCACCAGCATCGGCCCGTGAAAGTTGGACACCAGGAATTGCGGCACGGCAAAACTGACCCCGGCCACCAGGATCGCCGGCCAGATTTCCAGCATCTTGCGCCAGCCGGCAAAGGCCCAGATCAACCAGAACGGCACCAGCACCGAGAAGAAGGGCAACTGCCGGCCGACCATCATCGACAGCTCCATTTCATCCAGCCCGGTGACCTTGGCCAAGGTGATGATCGGCGTGCCGAGGGCGCCGAACGCCACGGGGGCGGTGTTGGCGATCAGCGCCAGCCCTGAAGCGGCGAGCGGCGAGAAGCCCAGCCCGATCAGAATCGCCCCGGTCACCGCCACCGGCGTACCGAAACCGGCCGCGCCTTCGAAAAACGCACCGAAGCAGAAGGCGATCAGCAGCAATTGCAGGCGCCGGTCATCGGTGATGCGCGCCAGGGAGTCTTGCAACACCTTGAACGAGCCGTTCTCGGTGGTCAGGCGATGCAGGAAGATGATGTTCAACACGATCCAGCCAATCGGCAGCAGACCGTTGGCCGCACCGAACAGCGCCGCCGAACCTGCCATGTTCGCCGGCATGCCGAAGGCGAATATCGCGATCAGCAAGGCCGAGGCCAGGGCGAGCAACGCCGCCAGGTGCGCCTTGACATGGAAAAACGCGAGGGACGCCAGCATCACCACCACCGGCACAGCCGCCATGAGCGTTGAAAGCACCGGGTTACCGAACGGATCGTAGACTTGCTGCCAGACCATGTTCCACCTCTGCATTTTATTGTTGGACGTGCAGATCCCCTGGGGGGAGGTGGTCTTCAGTATAGGTGGCATTGCGCCGCTGTCAGGGCAGGCCCTCCGGTCCAGCGGGTCGGCGCAGTTCCGGGGGCTGAGCTAGCATGGCCAGTAGGGTTTGAATTCAGTCAGGGGAGCAATGCAGTCATGACCGAGCGCCATATGGAGCACAAGGAAACGCTATCGAACGGATGCAACATCAAGGTCAAGGCCGAGATATTGAAGGATGGTTCGTTGGGCATGTTCATCGGTGTCTATCGGCCGGACGGCTCGACCATCGATGAAAACCACGATCCACGGCCGCACATGCTGGACATGGAAGCGGCGATGGATTGGGGGATCGATATTGCCAAGGGGATCGGCAACAGTCAGCGAACGTTGTGAGCGGTGCCGTCCGTGCCCGGGCGACCGGCGGTCGCTGTCAGAACCCGAACGAACGGGCCGAGCCTTTTGCCAGTTCGACATCCAGCAGATGCCCGACCAGCACGTCATTCAAAAACCGGAACTGATCATTGAGCCCGACCACTTCGTTGCTGAAGTGATGATCGGCTGCCGGGATCAGCAACGCCTCGAACTTCTCGTCGAACAGCAGAGTCAACTCTTTACGTGACTCGAATTCCTGCGCGTAGAAATTGTTGCCGAACACCGGAAAACGTACGGCGAGGGTGACAGTGTGAATCATGATGTTAGCTCCTCGCTCAGGACGTACCAGGCAAACACACCCAATGTGAACGCCGTCAGGGCCAGGCAGGTCAGCAGATGGATCAGCATGAAGTTCCCCTCCGATTCGGGGTTTCGTGTTGGCTTGGGATCGATCCTACGCTGACGGCCATCAAGCGGAAGGCAATCGCGGCGATGGTGATTATCAACGCAAGTGATGGTGGTTTTTTCGCTGTTGATGCGGGCCCTTTCGCGGGCTCCGGGAGACTGCCACCTATACTTAAACCGAAAGTTTCGCGTGTCGGGCATTTCGCCTGGTGCCAACAGCTGGAAGCCGCTATCTTGAACCTGCGTTCGCTGATCATTGCCGTGCTGGTGGTGTTGGCGGGGTGTGCCACGCCTGTGCGCGCGCCGGTGGAAGTGGCACCGGTCATCGTTCCTGCCAGCACCTGGCAACAAGTGGACCGGGAGATCGTCGCAGCGTCGCAGGCGGCCACCGAGGAGACCAAAATCTACGCCCGCGGCGCCATGGAATACTGGCGCACACGGGTCTATGAATTGACCGAACAGAATTTCATTCCGTGGTTCAGCAGTTACTGGACCCAGGAATGGCTGTCGATGAAGGTCAGCTGGTACACCGTCAGCGCCAAGGGTGAGCAGGACTCCGTGGAAAAACGCCTGGCGGCGTACCTGCTCGAAGCCTATCAGGAGAAGGTCCTGGCGCCGGTAGCCGTGGAAGTCGATCCCGATGCGATTCTCGGCCTGGCAGCGGCGTTCTATGTCGACATCCTCAAGGAAGAGCTGCAGAAAATCTCCAACCGCCACGGCGTGCCGATGGCCCAACTCAACGGGCGCATCCAGAAAGTCCCGGCCATCGCCCTCGGGCCTCCGCCGACGAGGGACGCTTCGTTGTACCAGGTCGTGCACACCGAACCGCTGAACTCCTTGCCGGCCTTCGCCGCGCTGATAGACAAAGTCCATAAGGCCGGTGGCGACAAGGGGGTGGGCTCGACCGACACCGCGATGGCGCCGGTGGCCAGGCGCGCCAGCCGGCGGATGGAAGCCGAGATGGCCCCGCGCGGGGCCGCCAGCGCCGTGGCCGCAGCGACCGGGAAACTGGCCGGTGGCTTGATCACGCTAGGGGTGGCTGGCATTCGCGCATTCATCCAGGCCTTTGACCGGCCCGATAGCGAGGCGCTGATTCGCCGTAGCCTGGGCAATACCTTCGACAAGGCCTGGACCAAACTGGTGCAGAGCCCGACCAGCGGCGTCATGGCCTGCACGCTTTACATGGCGGCGCAGATCGAAGGCAGCCTGGCGGACCGTACTGCACCGCCGGTCGGTTTGAGCACCGGCACTGTCGATCGGACGCCAGCGCAACCGACTATCCAGCAGCACACCCCATGACCCAAGGAGAGCACTCATGTCTTACGTCGATGGTTTTATCGCTGCCGTACCCACCGCCAACCGTGAGCAATACATCAAGCACGCCAAAATCGCCGCCTCGGTCTTCAAGGAAAACGGTGCCTTGAGCGTGGTCGAATGCTGGGGCGAGGATGTCCCGGAAGGCAAGGTCACCTCGTTTCCAATGTCGGTGAAGCTCAAGGACGGCGAAACCGTGGCCTTTGGCTGGATCATCTGGCCGGACAAGGCCACCCGCAATGCCGGGATGGACAGGATGATGCAGGACCCGCGCATGAAGCCGGACGTCAATCCAATGCCCTTCGACGGCCAGCGCATGGTCTACGGCGGGTTCGAAGTACTCCTCCAGGCCTGACGCCACACGCAGGGTCACTCCGGCGTCGGGGTGATCCTGCAACTCTTGCGCTGGCGGATCTCGTCGTCCGTCGGCCGCTCGCGGATGAACTCGAAGCGCGGCTCGCCTTCGCTGTAATGCACCAGCCAGCCCCATTCCAGCTTGAGTTCATCCTGGCCGGGCTCGGGCGGGCTGGCCCACCATGGTTCCTTGCTGATGATCTGTCGCATGGCCCCCTCCGGTTTTTCGGGATGCTAGGGGGCGTTCTCAATTAGTTTTCACGACGGGAAAACTAATTGAGAACACCCCCTGGAACTATAACGCGCATGTCCCACGGCGCCACAAATGCGCTGGCCGGTACGCAGGTGTTGAGTACACTCAGGCAGTCTTCCCACGAGGTGCCCTGCATGAACGACGAATCCCGCGAGCCGTTCAAGCGGCTGTTCTTTGCGCTGAACTGCTCCCCGGCCCAGCGTCGGGAGATAGCGCAGTGGCGCAGTGCGCTGCAACTGCGTAATGGACGGCCGGTGCCGGCGGAAAATTTTCACCTGACGCTGAAGTTTTTGGGGGCGGTGGGCGTGGCGCAGGTTGCCGAGATCTGCACCGCTGCGGCGTCGATCCGCACACCGGGCGAGCGCTTGACGGTGGTGCTGGACCGGCTGGACGTGTGGCGCAGGGCCGGGGCGCTGGTACTCGCGCCGAAGCAGGCGCCCCCGGCATTGCTGCGCCTGGTGTATGCCCTGGAACAGGCGATGTTGCCGTTCGGCCTGGAGCAAGCCCCAAGGGAATACCGTCCGCACCTGACCCTGGCGCGGGACTATCGGGCGCCGGTGCCGGAGTCCGCAACGGCGCCGGAATTCTTCCTGCGTGCCGACCGGTTCACCTTGTTCGAATCCCACAAGGGACGTTATCGGGCACTGGCGGAATGGCCGCTGCTTGATTCTGACCGCCCATAAAAAAAGCGCCCGAGGGCGCCAAAATTCACCTGAGCCGAGGGAGCCAGGTGAGACCGTTCTACTTGCAGGAGAGGCAGCGGTGGTAAGGCGCTGCGTGAACGGAAAGTGTTGAACCCCCACCGATTAAGTGTGGGGTTCTGGATTATTGGCCTAACTTCACCTTGGTCCAGCCACGGGTCATGACCCGCTGGACGGCGATCGGCTGGTCCGGCACGGCATAGAGCGTGGCCATCACTGCTTCCGGCGGGTAGGAGCCCGGATCGTTGCGGATCGCTTCATCGACCAGTGGCGTGGCCGCAGCGTTGGCGTTGCTGTAGCCGATGCTGTTGGTGATGTCGGCAATCACATCGGGGCGCATCAGGAAGTTCATGAACAGGTACGCGTTCTCGACGTTGGCGGCATCGCGGGGGATGGCGAGCATGTCGTAGAAACTGGCGGCGCCTTCTTTCGGGATGCTGTAGTCGATCTTCACCTTGTCCCCGGCTTCCTGGGCGCGGGCCTTGGCCTGCAGCACGTCGCCGGAGTAACCGACGGCCACGCAGATGTTGCCGTTGGCCAGGTCCGAGATGTATTTCGACGAATGGAAGTACGCCACGTTCGGGCGGATCTTCATGAACAGCGCCTCGGCTTCGGCGATGTGCTGTTTGTTCTGATCGTTCACCGGGTAGCCCAGGTAGTGCAGGGCGGTCGGGATCATTTCAGTCGGCGAGTCGAGGAAACTGATGCCGCAGGCTTTGAGCTTCTCGGCGTTTTCGGGTTTGAACAGCAGGTCCCAGGAGTTGGTCGGGGCGTTGGCGCCGAGCACTTCCTTGACCTTCTGCGGGTTGAAGCCGATGCCGATCGAGCCCCACATGTACGGGATGGCGTGGGCGTTATCGGGATCGCTCGCGGAGGCGTTTTTCAGCAGCACCGGGTTGAGGTTTTTCCAGTTCGACAGCTTCGACTTGTCCAGTTCCTGATAGACACCGGCCTTGATCTGCTTGGCCAGGAAGCTGTTGGACGGCACGACGATGTCGTAGCCGGATTTGCCTGCCAGCAGGCGTGCCTCAAGGGTTTCGTTGCTGTCGAAGACATCGTAGGTCACCTGGATGCCAGTCTCGTCCTCGAACTTCTTGACGGTATCCGGGCCAATGTAATCCGACCAGTTGTAGACGCGCAGAACCTTGTCATTGGCCTGGGCGCCAGTGGCGATTGCGCCCAATAAGGACAGTGTCAGCAGAGTCCTGCCAAACATTTTCATCGGTACAACTCCATTTCTTTTTATTCAAAAACAGTGAACACAAAACCTGTGACGAGCGAGCTTTTGTGGCGAGGGGGCTTGCCCCCGTTCGGCTGCGCAGCAGCCGTAAAACCAGTGCGTTAGGTGTAACTGAAACACCGCGGATTCCGGTTTTGGGGCCGCTTCGCGACCCAACGGGGGCAAGCCCCCTCGCCACAAAAGCCCCCTCGCCACAGTTAACTGAGCAGCGACGACTAGGCCGTGGCTTCCAGCATTTTCTTTTCAGGCTGCTGCCAGGATTCGCTGGCGGTCTGGTCCATGGCTTCCTGGATCGCGCGCTTGCGGGTGGCTTCGGCACGGCGGCTGAAGTACCAGACCATGAAGGTCACGATCGACACTGCCAACAGGATCAGGCTGGCCACGGCGTTGATCTCGGGCTTCACGCCCAGGCGCACCGCCGAGAACACTTCCATCGGCAAGGTCGTGGAACCCGGGCCGGACACGAAGCTTGCCAGCACCAGGTCATCGAGCGACAGGGCGAACGACATCATGCCGCCGGCCGCCAGTGACGGCGCGATCATCGGAATGGTGATCAGGAAAAACACCTTGAACGGCTTCGCACCCAGGTCCATGGCCGCTTCTTCGATGGACAGGTCCAGCTCGCGAAGGCGGGCGGAGACTACCACCGCAACATAAGCGGCACAAAACGTGGTGTGGGCGATCCAGATGGTGACGATGCCACGCTCCACCGGCCAGCCGATCAACTGCGCCATGGCCACGAACAGCAGCAACAGCGACAGGCCGGTGATCACTTCAGGCATCACCAGCGGCGCGGTGACCAGGCCACCGAACAGCGTGCGGCCCTTGAAGCGCGTAACGCGAGTCAGCACGAACGCCGCCAGGGTACCCAGTGCCACTGCCGCGATGGCGGTGTAGCAGGCGATTTCCAGCGAGCGCAGAACCGAACCCATCAACTGACTGTTGTCGAGCAAACCGGCGTACCACTTGATCGACCAGCCACCCCACACCGTCACCAGCTTGGAGGCGTTGAACGAGTAGATCACCAGGATCAGCATCGGCAGGTAGATAAACGACAGGCCGAAAATCAGCATGAACTTTGAAAATTCGAAGCGTTTCATCCCCGTGCCTCCATCTCTTTGGCCTGGCTGCGGTTGAACAGCAGAATCGGCACAATCAGGATCAACAGCATCACCACCGCCAGGGCAGACGCCACCGGCCAGTCGCGGTTGTTGAAGAACTCTTGCCACAACACACGGCCGATCATCAGAGTTTCCGGGCCGCCCAGCAGTTCCGGAATCACGAACTCACCGACCACCGGAATGAACACCAGCATGCAACCGGCGATGATGCCGTTCTTGGCCAAAGGCACGGTGATTTTCCAGAAGCTGTTGAAGGTGCTCGAACCCAGGTCCGATGCGGCCTCCAGCAGGCTCTGGTCGTGCTTGACCAGGTTGGCGTACAGCGGCAGCACCATGAACGGCAGATACGCATACACCACGCCGATGTAGACGGCGATGTTGGTGTTGAGGATCTCGATCGGCTGCGACGTCAGCCCGGTCCACATCAGGAACGCATTGAGCAGGCCGTTGTTGCTGAGGATGCCCATCCACGCATAAACGCGGATCAGGATCGCGGTCCAGGTCGGCATCATGATCAGCAGCATCAGGACGTTCTGCGCTTCCTTGCTGGCCTTGGTGATGGCGTAGGCCATCGGGAAACCGATCACCAGGCACATCACAGTGCTGAAAAACGCCACCTTCAACGAACCCAGGTAGGCGGACAGGTACAGCTCATCCTGGCCCAACAGGGAGTAGTTGCCGATGTTGAGCATCAGCTGGAATTTCTGCTCGGCGAAGGTGTAGATCTCCGAGTAGGGCGGAATGGCCAGGGCCGCTTCCGAGAAGCTGATCTTCATCACCAAAAAGAACGGCAGCATGAAGAACAGGAACAGCCAGATGAACGGAATCCCGATGACGAACTTGCGCCCGCTGGGGACCCACCTCAGGAATTGCTGATTGAAGGTTTTCATGCGCGCAGTACCACGCCGCTGTCGTCTTCCCACCACACGTAGACCTGATCGTCCCAGGTCGGACGCGCACCACGGCGTTCGGCGTTGGCCATGAACGACTGGACGATCTTGCCCCCAGGCAGCTCGACGTAGAACACCGAGTGGCCACCCAGGTAGGCAATGTCATGCACCTTGCCGGCGGACCAGTTGTAGCGGTTCTCCGGCTTGACGGTGCTGACCAGCAGTTTTTCCGGGCGGATCGCGTAGGTGATCGACTTGTCCTGCACCGACGTGCTGACGCCGTGACCGACGTAGATCTTCTGCTCCAGGTCCGGGCTGTGGATGATCGCGTGACCTTCCAGGTCCTCGACCACGGTGCCGTCGAAGGCGTTCACGTTGCCGATGAATTCGCAGACCATGCGGCTGACCGGTGCTTCATAAATGTCCACCGGGCTGCCGATCTGGGCGATCCAGCCCAGGTGCATGATCGCGATGCGCTGGGCCATGGTCATGGCCTCTTCCTGGTCGTGGGTCACCATCACGCAGGTCACGCCGACGCGCTCGATGATCTCCACCAGCTCCAGTTGCATCTGCGAGCGCAGCTTTTTATCCAGTGCGCCCATCGGTTCGTCGAGCAACAGCAGCTTCGGACGCTTGGCCAGGGAGCGAGCCAGGGCCACGCGCTGACGCTGGCCACCGGACAGTTGGTGCGGCTTGCGCTTGGCGTACTGGGTCATGTGCACCAGACGCAGCATCTCCTGCACCCGGGCGTCGATTTCGGCCGCTGGCAAACGGTCCTGCTTGAGGCCGAAGGCGATGTTCTGCGCCACCGTCATGTGCGGGAACAGCGCGTAAGACTGGAACATCATGTTGATCGGTCGTTCGTACGGCGGCATGTCGGTGATGTCGACGCCGTCGAGCAGAATCCGGCCTTCGGTCGGGCGCTCGAAACCGGCGAGCATGCGCAGCAGGGTCGATTTGCCGGAACCGGAACCACCGAGCAGGGCGAAGATTTCACCCTGGTGGATTTCCAGGGATACATCGTCCACAGCGGTGGTTTCGTCGAATTTCTTGGTGACGCGATCGATTTTCACCAACACCTTTTTCGGTGCCTGGTGACCCTCAAGAGCCTTCCTGTAGATGCTGGAGGCGTTTGCCATGTGAAACTCCCAACAGGTTTCAGTCGCCCGGCCAACACGGCCCGGCTTAATAGTGGATTGCAAACCCGTATCGGGGACTTCGGTCAGAACACAGGGATTTGCGTTTGCTGATCGAACTCACCCATACCGCTCGGGTTTATTCGGCGCCGCCATCCTGGCTGCCTGGTCGTACTTGTTGTTATTGCAGTGTGTTGTTTTCGCGAGCGGGGCACGCAAAAGCGCCTGCCCGCTCGCGTTGGGCAGTTAATCGTTGAATGTGGGTATCAGTTCGTCAGCTCGAGTGACGCAGTGCCGCCCGTTGCCGGCAGGCTTCGCCGAACGCCTGGAAAATACTCAGATAAGGAGGGTTGTTCAGCACTTGCCATTCCGGGTGCCATTGCACGCCGAGGGCGAAGGCCTTGCTGTGCTCGACCGAGATCGCCTCGATCAAGCCATCGGGCGCGACGGCTTCGGCGCGCAGACCGGGCGCGAGGCGCTCGATGCCCTGGCTGTGAATCGAGTTCACCTGGAACACCGCAGGCAGGTCCAGCGCTTCGAACACACCACCAGGCTGCACGTTCACCCCGTGGGCGGGAGCGTATTGCACGGCCAGGTCCGGATGGTCGGCCTCGCGATGGTCGAGGAAGCCCGGCAGTTCATGGACCTTCTGATGCAGGCTGCCACCGAACGCCACGTTCATTTCCTGGAAGCCACGGCAGATGCCGAGCACTGGAACGCCCGCTGCAATAGCGGCGCGGATCAGGGGAAGGGTGGTGGCATCCCGTGCCGGATCATGATCCGTACCGGGGGCGCTGTCGGGGCCTTGATAGTGGAAGGGTTCCACGTTCGACGGCGAGCCGGTCAGCAACAGACCGTCGAGCTGCGGCAGCAGGTCATCGATTTCGGTCAGGTCGCCTAAGGAAGGAATAACGACAGGCAGCCCTAGCGCGGCAACGCTGACAGCACGCAAGTACTTGTCACCGCTGATGTGGTAGGGGTGCAGGCCAATCTGTTTGACGCATGCAGTAACGCCGATCAATGGCTTGAATGCCATTTTTATCACCTCGAAGTTTCACACTTGAACGAGCTTTTCTGGAGCTTAGCCTTGTTGATTTTAATTAACAACTCTCATGTAAAAAATTCTAAACGCCGAACGTCCGATCTTCAGGGTTTACGCGTGTTTGAGGGCGTACCTGGCACTCCCGTCCTTCTGAAAGGCCCGAAAATAAACGCTGAACGGCCAGGTGTTCGCTATTGACTTCACTTTGCCTTTCGGATTGACTGGGCTCGTGAAAGGGCAGTGAACATAATAATTAACAGCTAAATAGGTGCAACATGTCGGTCCCTCTGCGTACCGTTCAACTCAACGAAGCAAACGCATTCCTTAAGAAATATCCTGAGGTTTTGTACGTCGACCTTCTGATTGCGGATATGAACGGTGTGGTGCGCGGCAAGCGCATCGAGCGCACCAGTCTTCATAAGGTTTACGAGAAAGGCATTAACCTGCCGGCGTCCCTGTTTGCTCTGGACATCAATGGTTCCACGGTGGAAAGCACCGGCCTGGGTCTGGACATCGGCGACTCCGACCGGATCTGCTACCCGATCCCCGGCACCCTGAGCATCGAACCCTGGCAGAAGCGCCCAACCGCGCAACTGTTGATGACCATGCACGAACTCGAAGGCCAGCCATTCTTCGCCGACCCGCGTGAAGTGCTGGCCAATGTCGTGCGCAAGTTCGACGACATGGGCCTGACCATCTGCGCGGCGTTCGAGCTGGAGTTCTACCTGATCGACCAGGACAACGTGAACGGTCGTCCGCAATCGCCACGTTCGCCGGTATCCGGCAAGCGTCCGATGTCGACCCAGGTGTACCTGATCGACGACCTCGACGAATACGTCGATTGCCTGCAGGACATCCTCGAAGGCGCGAAAGAGCAGGGCATCCCGGCTGACGCTATCGTCAAGGAAAGCGCCCCGGCGCAATTCGAAGTCAACCTGCATCACGTGGCTGACCCGATCAAGGCGTGCGACTACGCGGTCCTGCTCAAGCGTCTGGTGAAGAACATCGCCTACGACCACGAGATGGACACCACCTTCATGGCCAAGCCGTATCCGGGCCAGGCGGGCAACGGTCTGCACGTGCACATCTCGATTCTCGACAAAGAAGGCAACAACATCTTTGCCAGCGAGGATCCCGAGCAGAACGCCGCGCTGCGACACGCGATCGGCGGTGTGCTCGAGACCCTGCCGGCGCAGATGGCGTTCCTTTGCCCGAACGTCAACTCGTACCGTCGTTTCGGCGCGCAGTTCTACGTGCCGAACTCGCCGAGCTGGGGCATCGACAACCGTACCGTAGCGGTACGTGTGCCGACCGGTTCGCCGGACTCCGTGCGCATCGAACACCGCGTGGCCGGTGCCGACGCCAACCCGTACCTGTTGATGGCTTCGGTGTTGGCCGGCGTGCACCACGGCCTGACCAATCAGATCGAACCGGGCGCCCCGGTGGAAGGCAACAGCTACGAGCAGAACGAGCAGAGCTTGCCGAACAACCTGCGCGACGCACTGCGCGAGCTGGACGACAGCGAAGTCATGGCCAAGTACATCGACCCGCTGTACATCGACGTGTTTGTGGCGTGCAAGGAAAGCGAGCTGGCCGAGTTCGAGAACTCCATCTCGGACCTTGAGTACAACTGGTACTTGCACACGGTCTAAAGAACCACTCAAATCCCTGTAGGAGTGAGCCTGCTCGCGATAGCGTCATCACATTCAATAGTGATGCTGATTGATCCACCGCTATCGCGAGCAGGCTCACTCCTACAGGGGTCGGATTACCAAGTTTTGATGGATGGGCGTTCGCTCGTCCTTCATCTATTCCCCTGCGTCGAGTCACAACCATGACAAACACTCGCAGCGATTGGGAGCAGCGCTTCCAGTCCCTAACCATCGAAGGTCGCGCATTCATTGACGGCCAGTACTGCGCAGCCGCCAGCGGCGCGACGTTCGAATGCATCAGCCCCGTGGACGGTCGTTTCCTGGCGAACGTCGCCAGCACCGACGAAGCCGACGCCAATGCGGCGGTCGCCGTGGCGCGCCGTACCTTCGAATCCGGCGTATGGGCCAACCTGGCCCCGGCCGAGCGCAAGCGCATCCTGATCCGTTTCGCCGATCTGATCCTGGCGAACCAGGAAGAACTGGCCCTGCTCGAAACCCTCGACATGGGCAAGCCGATCAGCGACTCCATGAGCATCGACATTCCAGCGACCGCCAACGCGATCCGCTGGACCGCCGAAGCCATCGACAAGATCTACGACGAAGTCGCCGCCACACCCCAGGATCAACTGGGCCTGGTGACTCGCGAAGCGGTCGGCGTGGTCGCGGCCATCGTGCCGTGGAACTTCCCGCTGATCATGGCCAGCTGGAAATTCGCTCCGGCCCTGGCGATGGGCAACTCGTTCATCCTCAAGCCTTCGGAAAAGTCGCCGCTGACCGCGATCCGCATCGCGCAGCTGGCGCTGGATGCCGGCATCCCGAAAGGCGTGTTCAACGTCCTGCCGGGCTACGGCCATACCGTCGGCAAGGCGCTGGCGTTGCACATGGACGTCGACGTGCTGGCCTTCACCGGCTCCACGGCGATTGCCAAGCAGCTGATGATCTACGCCGGGCAGAGCAACATGAAACGCGTCTGGGCCGAAGCCGGGGGCAAGAGCCCGAACGTGGTGTTTGCCGACGCGCCGGATCTGCGCGCGGCAGCACAGGCTGCGGCCAGCGGCATCGCCTTCAACCAGGGCGAAGTCTGCACCGCCGGTTCGCGTTTGTTGGTGGAGCGTTCGATTCGCGAGCAGTTCATTCCATTGCTGGTGGAAGCCCTGCAAGCCTGGAAACCAGGTCATGCGCTGGATCCTGCAACCACCGTCGGTGCGGTCGTCGACCAGCGTCAACTGGACAACGTGCTGCGCTACATCGGCATCGGCAAAGAGCAGGGCGCCCAACTGATCGCCGGCGGCAGCCGCACCCTCGAAGACACCGGTGGCCAGTACGTGGAACCGACGATTTTCGACGGTGTGACCAACGCCATGACCATTGCCCAGGAAGAAATCTTCGGCCCGGTGCTGTCGGTCATCACCTTCGACACCTTCGATGAAGCCCTGGCGATTGCCAACGACAGCATCTTCGGCCTGGCCGCCGGCGTGTGGACCAGCAACTTGAGCAAGGCCCACACCTTCGCCCGTGGCCTGCGTGCCGGCAGCGTCTGGGTCAACCAGTACGACGGCGGCGACATGACCGCGCCGTTCGGCGGGTTCAAGCAGTCGGGTAACGGTCGGGACAAATCGCTGCACGCGTTCGACAAGTACACCGAACTCAAGGCGACCTGGATCAAGCTCTAACACCTTTACAGCGACGGCCGCCGACACGCTGTCGGCGACCCTCGGAGAAATGTATGAAACAAGACTCTTTTAACCAACAGCATGTAAACAGCTACTACGCCGCCACCCGCAACTTCACCGGCGATTTTCCGGTGCTGGAAGGGGCGGTGGACTGCGACGTCTGCGTGATCGGCGCCGGCTACACCGGTCTGTCCTCGGCCCTGTTCCTCGCCGAAGCGGGCTACAGCGTGACCGTGCTCGAAGCAGCCAAGGTCGGCTTCGGCGCCAGCGGTCGCAACGGCGGCCAACTGGTCAACTCCTATAGCCGCGACGTCGATGTCATTGAAGAGCGCTACGGCGACAAGACTGCCGAAATCCTCGGCAGCATGATTTTTGAAGGCGCCGACATCATCCGTCAGCGCATACAGCACTACGACATCCAGTGCGACTACCGTCCCGGCGGTATCTTCGCGGCGATGAACAAGAAGCAACTCAACGGCCTGGCCGAGCAGAAGAAGAGCTGGGAACGCTACGGCAACAAGAACCTGAAAATGCTCGACGCGGCTGACATCAAGCGCGAAGTGGGTTCCGATGCCTACGTCGGCGGCCTGCTGGACATGCAGGGCGGCCACATTCACCCGCTGAACCTGGCACTCGGTGAAGCTTCGGCCATCATCGGCCTGGGCGGCAAGATCTACGAGCAATCGGCGGCGGTGGAAATCACCTACGGCGAGCCCATCACCGTGCGCACCGCCAAAGGCGTGGTCAAGGCCAAGTACCTGCTGATCGCCGGTAACGCCTACCTGCCGCAGGGCCTGGACAACCGCGTGACCAGCAAGAGCATGCCGTGCGGTTCGCAGATCGTCGTCACCGAGCCGTTGTCGGAGCAGCAAGCGCGTAGCCTGATCAAGAACAACTACTGCGTCGAAGACTGCAACTACCTGCTCGACTACTACCGCCTGACCGCCGACAACCGCCTGCTGTACGGCGGTGGCGTGGTCTACGGCGCACGCGAGCCGGACGACATCGAACAACTGATCCGCCCGAAAATCCTCAAGACCTTCCCGCAATTGAAGGACGTGAAGATCGACTACCGCTGGACCGGCAACTTCCTGCTGACCATGTCACGCATGCCGCAATTCGGCCGTATCGAGAAAAACGCCTACTACATGCAGGGCTACAGCGGCCACGGCGTCACCTGTTCGCACCTGGCCGGCAAACTGATTTCGGAAATGATCCGTGGCGACGCCGAGCGCTTCGACGCGTTTGCCTCGCTGCCGCACATGCCGATGATCGGCGGGCGTACCTTCTCGGCCCCGTTGACCGCCCTCGGCGCCGTGTACTACTCGCTGCGCGACCGTTTCGGCATCTAAGCTTTACCTCGCCGGCGGCATCTCCCCAAAGGGTGCTGCCGGCTTTTTAATCCCTGAAACACCGCCGCCCTTTGTGGGAGCGAGCTTGCTCGCGATAGCGGTCTGACATTCGACATTGATGTTGACTGACCCGCCGCCATCGTCGGAGCGCCGCCCGGAGCAAGCTCGCTCCCACAGGTCTTGTGTCTTGGCTGAGAATTTTCATCAACCGGTTCTTTTCTTCTGCCGTTTATCGAACCTGCTGAGCATTACGAACAAACGTGATTTAATAGCCGCCTTTCACGTTTCCGGGACCGGAAAACGGCGTGATCCGCGCCTGCACTCCACCCCCATTACCCTTAAGTAGCACGCACATAAGGCTGTCATGGACACGGGCTCACGACTCAAATTAGTACGCGAAAGCTACAAAATGTCCCAGCGCGAGCTGGCCCGGCGTAGCGGCGTCACCAATGCAACCATCTCCCTGATCGAACAGAATCGGGTCAGTCCTTCCGTCAGCTCCCTGAAGAAGTTGCTGGAGGGCATCCCCATGTCCCTGGCCGACTTCTTCACCTTTGATCAGCCACCCCGCGAGCACCAGTACGTCTTTCGCGCCAACGAACAGCCCGACCTCGGCCGCCATGGCCTGCGCCTGCTGCTGATCGGCGCGTCCGTGCCAAGCCGGCAGATGCGTTTGCTGCGCGAGCAATACGCACCGGGCGCCAGCTCCGGTGAAGAGCCGATCGTGCATTCCGAAGGCGAGGAGTGTGGGCTGGTGACCCGGGGTACCGTGGAATTGACCGTGGATGGCCAGGTGAGCGTGCTCAACGCCGGGGATGGCTATTACTTCCCGACGACCTTGCCGCACCGGTTTCGCAATATCGGGGCGGATGAGGCGGAAATCATCAGCGCCAACACACCGGCGAACTTCTGATAAGCGCTTTTCGGGCAGGGTTCATCAACAACCAGCCGTCAAAAACCCGCATCTGATGCGGGTTTTTTTATCATTCGAATCGGGTGCCTGCCAGGCATCTTGAAGTGCAGCGCTGGTCATTCCCGCTGCTCAAGACGAAATACTGCACCCTTTGCGGGTTACTTCGATCTGTTGATAGTCGGCGCGGTTTTCTTTCTGCAGGGTGGCCAACAGAGCCAAAGTGGCTTGCGGATCATTGAGCGGTAATGTCTTGAGCACCTCGACATCAACATCCCACCACTTGCTGTCGATCAGCGCCTCAATCAACTCGGGTGTGTGCCGATACTTGACGACTTTTGCCGGGGTGCCGGCAACAATGGCGTACGGTGGCACGTCATGGGCAACCAGGGCGCGAGTTGCAATGACAGCGCCAGTGCCTATGGTCACGCCTTCCAGGATCATCGCGCTATGGCCGATCCAGACGTCATGCCCAATCGTGATGTCCACAACCTCCGGGTCGTAAACCAGCGCCGTGTCGGTATATTGGAAGGGATGTGAACTGAGCCAGTCCAACGGATGCGAGCTCTTTTGCTGGCCGATAAAACAGCTGCTACTGATGGAACAAAACCTGCCAATGGAGGAGACCGCCGAAAGGAAGCAGTCACTGCGGATATAGGTATGGGCACCGATTTCCAGCTTTTTCGACTCTATGACCACATTCCCAAGCGTCACGCCTTCTTCTATGGTCAGTGTCGTTCTTTTGTGCAGTGACAATAAACCGCCCGCCACTTTGCATTTGTGTTTGCGAATCCATCTTTTCCAGTAACTATTTCGCAAATAACTGATTATTTTTTTCATGAAAAGCTGTCTTGGATATCCGTTACAGGGCTTGGCCTGGCCCCATGAGCCAACAGTCGAGTCTAAATGAATCAGCTGCGAAATTGCACTCTACTTGACCACCCGCTTGCGTTCGACCTGACCACCGATTGCATCGGATTTGACCAGCACGCTTTGTAACCATGATCGGCAGAGAACGGCCAATAGCAGCCCTTCATGATCGGCTGCTATTGGCCAAAAGGTAGCACTGGCCTACACCGACCTACGGCGAGTGCCAGCAGATCGCAAGAGTCGCACTATTTCGATACCACCAGCGCCGGTGGCTGCCAACTGCCCTCACCCGCGGGAAGAATCGAAGGTGGCGTGGCTTTCGGCCAATAGAGGCGCATCACCAGATAGGCCGTGTCGTCAGGCGCGGGCAACCAATTGGACTCCTTGGTCTTGCCCGGCGAATCCTTCTGGATGTACAGCGTCAGTGAACCATCCGCGTTCTTTTTCATGGCCGACAGCATCGGCGAATTGATCAGGTAGCGGTTGATCGGATTCTTGATCAGCAGTTGGCTTTTGCCGTCGTACATGGTCACTGACCAGAAGGCATTGACTGGCGGCAATTTGCCGGCGGGGAAGGTGAGCGTGTAGCTGTGCTTGCCGGTATTCAACGTCTGGCCATTGCCATCGGTACGAGTAATGGGGTACATCGCCTCGGCGGCGTCATTACCGTACAGACCAGCCTTCGCGGCGCCAGACCGCATCAGCCAGTCGCCTTTGTAGAACGCCTGGTCGCCGAAGAACGCGCCAACACTCCAGCCGTTGATATTCTTCATTCCGCTCGAGAGGAATTTGTCGACCTTCTCGTCGCCGGCCTTCATCCCGAGCAGGACCACGGCCTTGTGCTCGAGCGAGAGGTCCTTGAATTCGAAGTTCCGTCCAGGACCTACGCCGATACTGGCCAGCCTGGCCCGGATCTCCTTGTCGTCATCCGATGCTGGCACATACTGCAGCGCGGCCGACAGGTACTCGAAGAAGTTGGCCTTGATGCCATCCGTGGTGGCCGGCACGAAATCAATCTTCGACGCAGCGAGCGGCGCAGGTTGATGGAGGAAGGCGGACAACGACTGGATCTTATAGCCCGCCTGCAACTTCTCGACATTTGGCATGTCCGCCGGATTGAACAGCTGGGTCCGGATCAGGGTCAGTGCGAAGGGAGTCGTGGAGCTGAACACCTTCTCGATGCCTGGAGGTGTCGCTCCCTTCCAGTCGGGGCCTGCAATCATGTAGCTCCCGGGCGCGCTGGCAGTTGCCCGGCTCCCGATGTAGCCGTAGTTGTAGGTGTTGCCGTCGATCAGTTGCACCGAGTAGTAGCGCTTTTTGGAGACGGCCGGCACGGTAATCACGAGTGGCTCTGCACGCAGGTCGGCCCAGAGTATCGAGTACGGCGTGTCGCTGTTGGGTGTAATGATGGCGGTGTCAGCCGGTGTCGCGACCCGATGATCGTTGTGCAGTTGGTTGAAGGGGGCCTTGAACTGGCTAGACTTGGAGTCCACCGCGAATTCGTTCATCACGGCGTAATTCATAACCAGCGGCAAGCCGTAGATAAAGCCTTCCTCGGCGATCGCCTTGGTTTGCTCCAGACTCGGCGCGGGCACGCCCTTGGCCTCATCCGCCTTATCTGCCTGCGTGATCGGATCGTTCTTGCTCGCACACCCCGCAAAAAGCGTTGAACCCACTACGACGAGTGCCGCAGCCATTGTCCAGCCCCGGTTAAACTTCCTGTTCATTTCTACCTCGTTAGTTTGAGCAAGCTGGCCCGTGGGCCTTCATGGCCACGGTGAAATAATTTGAATACTTCTTGTGGCGAAGCGCCTACTCACGCGCTCAGGGAGTGTAGATCACAATAAGCCAGCATCCCCTTGCGCAGCTGAGCAGCTCAGATTCAGTTCCGGAGTATTTACGCGCCGCCGTTACGGACCATTTGGCTTCGAGAACAGCCAATCGTGATCTGCAGCCAAAAAGCGGATGGTCAGAGATTAACTCTCGAGATCCGCCAAAGACCGCTACGGGTCGTTCTCTGCCGGTCATGGCCACGCAGCGTGATGGTCAAGTCCCATGCAAACAGCTGGTCAGGTCCTATGCAAACAACTGGTCAAGTCAGTGCAATTACCCATCGGCGGAGGAGATGAATTTTTTAGACGGTATTCAAAAACAGTTCCGGTGCGTCAGTCTGCTGATGGCTTCTGTAGCCAACTGAACGGTGGTCATTGAAAATCCGCAGAAATGCGGGTTTTTTGTGCTTGAAAAATGTCACTGCTTCTTCGGCCCCTCAAACCCCCGCTGCTCGATCACGCCAAACACATCCCGCACATCCTGAAGCAGAATCCGCGAAATGTTGGTGACGGTGTTGATGTCGTTTTCGGCGTAGTCGGGGAGGCTGGTGCAGGCCATGAGGTTGAGGTATTGCAGGACGGCGTTGAGGCGTTCGGCGGCGCAGTTGTGAAGTTCGCGCAGCGGGGCGTCGCTGTCGATGAGGAGGACGGGGTAGCTGGTGGCGATTTGTTTCATTGGGGTGAAGCGGCGGTGTGGGGTGTTCATCATTTTTAAGCTCACTCAAAAAATTAATGAAGCGCCACCTTTTTGCTGCGAAACAATTAGGTGGCAGTTATACGCAGGTTCGCAGACCGAGCCACAACCCAAAACCCGGCAGATCCGAAGATCTCCCACGTACAACCGCCATAAAACGTAATGCTGGCGAAGTTTGCCAGAATTGTTGTTTGACGGTGTAAGGGTGTGTGTTGTTTGGGCTGCGAAACCCAACCGCCAACTCAAGTCAGCGACCGGCGCACATTAGGCATCCATTTCGACGGCTGCAACCGGCCTGTAGGACGCCAAAAGCCCCCTGTGGCGAGGGAGCTTGCTCCCGTTCGGCGGCTCTGCCGCCGTAAAACCGGGCACTGCGGTGTGTCTGAGGAAATGAGTTGCAATGGATGAGGGCTGCTTCGCAGCCCAGCGGGAGCAAGCTCCCTCGCCACGGGGGGTAAATTCCTACATGTTTTTCGGATGTCAGGGATGTGTGATGAGGAGGCGCGGTGAGTTGCATATAATCGACAAGCCCCATCCATCGGCAAACGCCGGCAAGGCTTCGATCGGATGAGCGTAGACGGTTTGGCGGTGGGTGACTTCATGGAACCAACTTCGTCTATAACGTCTAAATTTCAGGGACTATTCCCCACCACGAAGGAATGAATCATGTTCAGGACTCGATCATTGATTGCAGCTGTTACCTGTTTGACTCTGGTCTGTGGCTCGGTGACGGCGCTGGCCGATCCCGGTAACGGCCAGGGCAACGGGAAGGCCAACCATGGCAACCAGGGTGGTCATGGCAACAAGAACAAGAATTCCGGCGGTGGCGGGGACTGGAGCAATGGCCCGAGCATCAACCGGGGCAGCGTGCTCGAGATCATTGGCGTGAATACCGGCTACTGGAGCCCCGGGCCTGACTTGCCACCGGGTATTCAAAAGAACCTTGCCCGAGGCAAGCCGCTTCCACCCGGCATCGCCAAAAAACTGGATGGCCGACTGGTCGGCAGGCTGCCCCACTATGATGGCTACGAATGGCAGCAAGTCGGCACGGACCTGATCCTGGTTGCGCTGGCCACCGGGCTTGTCTATGAAATTCTCGACGGTGCGTTTGATTGACGTGTGGAAGGTAGTCTTCCCGCTGATTCAAGGTGCTCCAGCCGTCTGTCGTGGTACTTGAACTGTTGGAGGGATATCGCGTCATACGTCACGCGATATCAACCTCCTACGGAAGCAATCATGCTTTTTAAAAACAAGAGTCTCGTTGCTGTAATGTCATGCGCCATGATGCTTGCAGCCGCCCCTTTGCTGCCTAGTGGCCTGTCGATCATGGGTTCCGCCTACGCGAAAGACGGCGGTGGCGGTGGCGGTGGCGGCGGAAACGGCGGCGGTGGCGGCGGTGGTAATGGCGGCGGAAATGGTGGCGGTAATGGCGGTGGAAACGGCGCAGGCCACGGCGGCGGCATGGGTGGCGGACACGCCGGTACAGGCCACTCCGGCAGTAACGGCCGCGGCAACGGGCTGGACAGCGACCATGCCGGCAAATCCGTGCGCGACCATGGCCTGAGCGGGAACCACTACGGTAGTGAGCGCAACGATGACAACGGTCATGGCACCACGACCTCAGGCATCGCCCATTCCAAGGATACTCGCGGCATCTCCAAGGCCAGGGCTATTTCGGCCTCGACGCCGGGTGAGCACAACACCAAAGGCTTGAGCAAAGCAGGGCTGTCGACCTCGAAAAAAACCCATTGAGTTCGCGACGACGGATCAGTTTCTAGAAAAGCAAAAAACCCGCTGCAAGGCGTAATACCGTTCATTTAAGAGATAGAGCGAGCAATAAGTAACCTGTGGCGAGGGAGCTTGCTCCCGCTGGACTGCGCAGCAGTCCCATTTTAGGGCCGCTTCGCGCCCCAGCGGGAGCAAGCTCCCTCGCCAGAGATACAGTGTTCGTCCTTAAGTGAACAGCATTACGCTGCAAGGCGGGTTTTTTATGCCTGGAAATTGATCGGCGACCACCGCGCATCTCGTTTTCCGCCAGCACAATGGGCATTACACGGACAGAAAACGAGCCACCTGGACACATCGCGCAGTGATTTGCGTTTGCAGGCGATTTGTCATGTTCAGCGCCATTTCAATGTAGATATTAGTCAGCCCAACGCGATTTCAATGAGGCTGCACTGTGTTCCAACGACTTGTGTGTTCGCTGTCTGTTTTGAGCCTGTCCATCGCTGCCGCCCAAGCTGCCGAGACAGTCCCCCTCAACACCCCGCGCCTGAAGAGCATCGACAACTTCCGCGATGTCGCCGGTCTCACCACCGCGTACACCACGGCCAATGACGGTACGATGCGTGGCGGGGTGTTTTACCGCTCCAACGCGCTGACGCCGTCGGCGGCGGATCTGGCGACCCTCAACGGCCTGGGCATCAAGGCGGTCTACGATCTGCGCACGCCCAGCGAGATCGCCGCCACGCCCGACAAGATGCTCACGGGAGCGACGTACACCAACATCGACATCATCGGCGGCTCCACGTCGGGTGCGAACGTCACCAACATTGCGTTCCACAGTGCCGCCGAAGCCACCGCCATGATGCAGGACACCAACCGTGATTTCGTCCGGAACCCGGGGATGCGCAGCGAGTTCAACCAGCTGTTCAATGAGCTCGCCACGGTTGACGGCGCCGCGCTGTTCCACTGCACCGCCGGCAAGGACCGCACGGGCTGGACCGCCGCTGTGCTGCAAAGCATCGCCGGGGTCGACGATGCCACCATCATGAGCAACTACCTGGCGACCAACGACTACACCGCCGCGCGCATCAAGGCGACCCTGGCGGCGTTGCCTCCGAGCCTGGCGACCATCTATGGGCCGCTGATCGGTGTGGAGGCCAGTTACCTGCAAGCCGGCCTGGACCAGGTGACCGCGCAATACGGCACGATGGACAACTACCTCAAGGAAGGCCTCGGCCTGTCCCAGGAAACCATCTACGTGCTGCGCGGCAAGATGGTGTTCTACAACAGCCTGCCTGGCGCAGCGGACCTGGCCGGCAACGCCGCGGCCGGCGCGCAGTTGTTGCAACAACTGCAGAACAGCAACCTGTCGGGCACCTACAGCGCCTACAACTACTACCTGCAGTCGGCCATCGATGCCCGCAGCCTCGGGGGCGTCGAGTCCACCGTCGGCGGTCAGGTGCATGCCGACGCCGCGAGCTATCTGCTGCGCCAGGGCGCGATGATCGAACAGGCCAGCGCGCCGTTCACCAGTGGCATCGACCTCAAGGCCGGGCAATATCGCCTGTGGAGCACCGCTCTGGCGGGGTATCTGGGCACCGATGGTTCGTCCCAGGCCTCCAGCAGCAACGAGCATAGCCAGGGCATGATGATCGGCCTGACCCAGCGCTTTTCCGAACAGCTCAGCGCCCATGCCGGCTTCGGCTACAGCAGCGGCAATGTCGGTGGCGCAGGTGGCGAGGCCGATACCGACCTGACCTTCTTCAGCGTCGGCGCACGCTTTGCCCCGAACGGCCTGGAGCGCGGCCTGTTTGTGGATGCCGATGCCAGCGCCGGCTATCTCGATTACGAGAGCAAGCGCGAATTGGGCGGTGGTCTGGGCACGGCCAAGGGCGACAGCCATGGCAACCTCACCGGCGCGACCCTGGCGCTCGGTTACCGTGTACCGGTAAACGGCGTGACCCTTGAGCCGAGCCTCGGCGTGCGGATCAGCCACGTCAACCTGTCGGGCTTCCAGGAAAAAGGCAGCGAGCTGGCCCTGGATGTCGACGGCATCCACGAGACCCGCAAGAGCGCGGTGGCCAACCTCAACGCATCCTTTGCACCTGTCGGCCTCGGTGCCTGGCAAGTGGTGCCGGGCGTGCAAGTGGGCTACGAGCATGTGTTGGGCGACCATGAAGTCGACAGCGAAGGGCAACTGCTGGGCCTGGACATCGAACAGCAAGCCGCCTTCGACAACCGTGACCAGTTCACCGGTGGCGTCAACGTCATGGCCAACCTTGGCCCGTGGAGCGTGGGGGCAGAAGTCGGCGCCAGCGGCGGCGGCGACAGCCACGGCTTCAATGGCGGGCTGAAGGCCAGTTATCTGTTCTGACGATCAGTTAAGGCAATTTGTGGGAGCGAGCTTGCTCGCTCCCACAATGTCTCAATTGGTCGCTATCGGCCGCGTTCGCAGGCCCTTTCTCACGTCTGCGGGGCTGATGCCGTAGGCACTCTGGAAATACTGGCAAAACCGGCCGACATTGCTGAAGCCAAGTTGCAAGGCCACGTCTGTCACCGACGGCGACACCCCTTGGGACAGCGCGGCAAAGGCGCGCTCCAGACGGACCTGGCGCTGATAGGCAACGATCGAGGTGCCCATGAAACGCTGAAAACCTTCCTGCAATGCGCGCAGGCTGACGTTGGTCAATTGCGCCAGCTCGGTGCCGCTGGCCAGGTGGTCGGGGTGCTCCTGGATGTACTCGACGGCCAGCTTCACATGCCGTGGCGCTATCAGTGGGGAAGGGCGCTGAAGAGCTTCGGTGAAGTTGTGCGGCCAGGCTTCCAGTACCGCATCGACCAGCATTTCGCGAAGGCGCGAAGGCATCAGCGAACCTGTGTTGATCAGCAGGTCGAACTCGGTGCCTGTGGCCAGTTCAATCAACGCCCGGATGCCCTGCAAGGCCGACACATTCAGGTCCACCACAGGTTCGAAATGGACCTTTTGCAGGATAGGTTTGCCCAGCAGCGTCGACAGGCGCTCGGTAATCAGCTGGCGGCTGATCGAAATCCCGTGCTGTGCGTGGTTGTCGACAAAGCGCGCCGAGCGGACCTCGGCTTTGTCGATCGCCAGGCCGATCTGCGCGAAACCGACCGACTCGGTAACGTGGTTGAAGATGATCTTCCCGGCGGTGGGAATGACAAAGGTGATTTCATCAAGGGGGGCGGGAAAAGCCACCGTGAAGTCACCGCGATAGTGCATGCGACGAAAACTGACACCTTCGTGCCGGCCGTAGACCCCGCCGATGATGATGTTTTTCGGCGGCGGCGGAGAGTCGCAATAGAGGTTGCCGAACAGGCTCGAGAACAACGCGCCGAAGTCGTCGCAGCTCATGTCGTTGGACCTGATGATGATTTGCTTGCGCGTCGTGCTTGCGTACACCTGAAGTGGCACCTTGAGCGGATGGGCAAAGCCCTGGTACAGGGAACCGGGCGATCAGAGATCGAGCGGATGCGGTTCGGGAAAGCGCTTGGACGTTATCAGTGAGTAATGACAGGCTTGTTACCGGTTGTTGCCGCCGGCCCCGGTTCCGTTCACCCGACGCCACCGCTCGCACCGGACAACCGGTGGCACGAGCGGTACCGGGGCGTGAGCCGACCTGAATCGGCCGCGGCTATTTCACCGGTTCTGTTGCCTTGATATCCCCGCAAAAGATATCGACGTTGCCATCGGTCGAAGCCGTTCGCACGACCACCGAATACTTGCCGTCAACCAGGGTTTGCAACGGCACAGGCGCGGTTCTGGTAAAAGACCAGCCGCGTACGGGCTGGCGTTCGGTGTTGACGGTGTCGTTCATCGCGTAGGCGACTGACCCGGGTTGCTCGCAGCTGCCATTATTGATGAAGGAGTAAAGACGCAGGGGCAGGGTAACCCCCATTGGAGCACCGCTGATGAAGAAACTGAGCCCGGTTTTCTTGTCCCAGTCGGTCAAGGTGACGGTGCCGATCTGGCCGGCGTTTTGCCGGGTGGCGACCAGGTTGACGTTCACGCCGTGGGTCGATGAAGTGGTGCAGCCGAAAAGGCTTGCCGCAACCATGAGTGCGGCCAGTGAGGTTCTGAGCTTCATTGCCAAACTCCTGAGTTGAAGAACTGCAATGGGGGGAATTAGCGGGTATAGCTCATTTATTGCTTTCATGACGTCGTCCATATAAGGCTTTCCATTTTTTAGTGGTGATGGTGGGGCGTCTGTCTCCTTCGCCAGCCATGTGGCGGCGTAGCCGTGCAAACCGGCTACATTTGTAACTGGTCGAGTCTGCGTGGATTGCTTGCTGGCACACGCGCTTCGATGCCGATGAAGGTTTGCAATGGTTATGCGTGCAGTTAACGGATTGTGCGGTCAGTTGAGCCCACTCATCATCCGCACGGGACGATTTGCCACTGGAGTGACTGATGAATCAACAAGGCAGCCATCCGCAAGAGCGGATTCCAGGCACCCCACAGCGGGGAACCTTGCGCAGCCTGTTGATCCCGGAGTGGCTCGGCAGCTACCGGCCAGACTGGCTGCGAGGCGATGTGGTCGCCGGGCTGACGGCAGCGGCCGTGGTCATTCCAAAGGCGCTGGCGTACGCCACTATTGCCGGCCTTCCGGTGCAGGTCGGGCTGTACACGGTGCTGGTGCCGATGGTGATCTATGCCGTGCTCGGCACGTCGCGCCCGCTTAGCGTCAGCACCACGACCACCCTGGCCATTCTCGCCGGCTCCGCGTTGGGCCAGCTCAGCCCCGATGGCGATGCGGCGACCTTGCTCGCCGGCTCCGCCACGCTGGCCCTGATGGTGGGCGCGATCCTGATTGTCGCCGGGCTGCTGCGCCTGGGTTTCGTCGCCAATTTCATTTCCGAGCCGGTGCTGGTGGGGTTCAAGGCCGGCATCGGCGTGGTCATCGTGCTCGACCAGTTGCCCAAGCTGTTGGGCACGCACATCGACAAAGGCGGCTTCCTGCACAACCTGGTGGCCACGGTCCAGAGCGTCGGCCATGCCTCGCTGCCGACCGTGGCGGTCGGCGTGTTCATGGTCCTGCTGCTGGTGGGAATGAAGCGCTTTACACCACGACTGCCAGCGCCTTTGATTGCGGTGGCGCTTGGCATCATCGGCATGAGCCTGTTTGGTCTGGAGCGCTTTGGTGTGTCCGCCGTCGGCGTGGTGCCGATCGGACTGCCCGCGCCGACCCTGCCGGTATGGTCGATGGCCGAGACCCTGTGGTCCTCGGCGATGGGTATCGCGCTGATGAGTTTCACCGAAACCATCGCGGCGGGGCGCGCGTTTGCCCGCAGTGACGAGCCCGCGCCACAACCGAACCGGGAGCTGCTGGCCACGGGCGTTGCCAACATCGGCGGTGCGTTTCTCGGGGCCATGGTCGCCGGTGGCGGGACCACCCAGACGGCGGTGAACCGCCTGGCCGGCGCCCGTTCGCAACTGGCCGCACTGGTCACCGCCGCACTGGCACTGGGCACGTGCCTGCTGCTGGCACCGCTTATTGGCCTGATGCCCAACGCCACGCTCGCTGCCGTGGTGATCGTGTATTCGGTGGGCCTGATCGAGCCGGCGGAATTTCGCGAGATCCTGTCGGTTCGCCGTACCGAATTTGCCTGGGCCGTGGTGGCCATGATCGGCGTGATACTGCTGGGCACGCTGCAAGGGATCGTCGTGGCGATCATCGTCTCGTTGCTGGCCCTGGCCTATCAGGTCTCGGACCCGCCCGTGCATGTCCTGGGACGCAAGCCTGGCACCAATGTGTACCGACCGCAGTCCGCCGAGCACATCGATGACGAACACTTTGACGGGTTGCTGTTGCTCAGGCCCGAAGGGCGGGTGTTCTTCGCCAATGCCGAGCGCATCGCCGACAAGATCCGGCCGCTGATTGACGTGGCGAACCCCAAGGTCGTGGTCCTGGACCTGCGCAGCGTGTTCGACCTGGAATACACCGCGCTGAAAATGCTCACCGGGGCGGAACAGCAACTGCAGGAAAAAGGCATTTCATTGTGGCTGGTGGGCATGAGCCCGAGCGTATGGGAAATGGTCATCAAGGCACCCCTGGGCCATGCGCTGGGCGAGGCGCGCATGTTCCTGAACCTGGAACTGGCGGTTGAACATTATCAGCGCAGTCGACGCTGAATGAACGCGGCCGGGGGCGCTCCGGACGCTATGTGACGCATTGAAGGAGTTAACGGGCATGGCGAAGAAGAAGGCGGCAAGCAAAAGCAAACCGGTTGAAAGCGGCAAGCTCAAGAACAAAGTGTATCTCGAGGAGCTGGCGCAGCTGCATGTCGAGATGGTCAAGCTGCAGGAGTGGGTGCAGCACACGGGCGCCAAAGTCTGCATCATCTTCGAGGGCCGTGACGGCGCCGGCAAGGGCGGGACCATCAAGGCGCTCACCGAACGGGTCAGTCCGCGGGTGTTCCGGGTAATGGCGTTGCCGGCGCCGACCGAGCGGGAAAAAAGCCAGATGTATGTGCAGCGTTATCTGCCGCACCTGCCGGCGGCTGGTGAAGTGGTGATCTTCGATCGCAGCTGGTACAACCGCGCCGGTGTGGAGCGGGTCATGGGCTTTTGCAGCGAAGAACAAGTGCGCAATTTTCTCACCGTGGTGCCGCGCGTCGAGCAGGCACTGGTGGAATCGGGAATCATCCTGATCAAATACTGGCTTGAAGTGAGCCAGGAAGAACAGACCCGACGCCTCAAGGAGCGTATCACCGACGGGCGCAAGATCTGGAAGCTGTCGCCCATGGACCTCAAGTCCTATAACCGCTGGTACGACTACTCCCGTGCCCGGGACGACATGTTCGAGGCCACCGACACCGAATTCGCCCCGTGGCGGGTTGCCAACTCGAATGACAAGCGACGGGCGCGACTGAACATCATCAGCGATGTGCTGAACAGTATTCCTTATGAAGAAGTACGGCGGGCGAAAGTGAAGCTGCCCAAGCGCCAAAGTCCCGGCAACTATCGGGATCCGAACTATCCGTTCAAGTACATCGCAGAGAAATTCTGAAGTCTGCCTGGTCTGTGCTGCCTGTTCCCGGTTCTGGACCGGGCGCAGGCAGTCATGACATTCCACCCCACCCCTGGTTTTCCTGGAAAACCGTATCGACTGGTTTCACTGCGACTGCATTGAGTCGCCTTCAAAGCACGCCAATAAGCTATTTGTAGGAAACTTCTTAAATAGCGTAGGGAAATTGCTTTTTATAGTGAAAGTAAGTTCCCAGCGCGGTGTGCGTTCGGTCTTTATATGTTTGTCGTGGGTAGAATGACTTCGTACGATAGTTCACCATTGCCTCCGGAAAGTTTTAAGCTTTTGTTTCATTGATTGCAGTTTCACTTCAAAAGGTTCATTTTTTTTGCGGCCGAGACAAGGTCGCGAACGATGGCTGTTAGTTTGTCTGGATATGTCAATGCAATGGCTGAACCAGATTTTTGTAGTTGATTATTTGTAACTGTGCATGCAGTTACAAATATCCAAGGAGGATTTATGGCTTCTGGTAGTTTTCAAAACGAAGTGCCAAAGGCACGAATCAACATCAAACTCGATTTGCATACTGGCGATGCCCAGAAAAAAACCGAATTGCCGCTCAAGTTGATGGTGATGGGTGACTACAGTAACGGCAAGGAACAGCGCCCTTTATCCGAGAGAAGCAAAGTCGCCATCGACAAGAACAACTTCGATAGCGTACTGGCCGAATTTTCTCCCGAGCTCAAGCTGGCGGTGGCCAATACCCTGGTGGAGGATGCCAGCGACGCGGAGGTCGTTCTGGGTTTCCAGAGCATGAAGGATTTCGAGCCAGAGCAGGTGGCCCGGCAAATTCCGCAGCTGCGCGCACTGCTGGCAATGCGCAACCTGCTGCGCGACCTCAAGTCCAACCTTCTGGACAATGCCAGGTTTCGTCTGGAGCTGGAGCGAATCCTCATGGACGAGGCACTGACTGACGAACTGCGAGGCGAGTTGGCTGCATTGGCTCCGCAAGCCGTTCGTTAATTAACCTCGGTCTGTTTAAAAGGAAGTTTTCACAATGTCTATCGAACATTCTCACATGCAATCGCGTGGCACTACGGTGTTGCCTGAAGAAAGCCAGGGTGTGTATGGCGCACTGTTTGGCAAGATCAATCTCAATCCGGTAAAAGCGTTGGGCGAGATTGAAATGTTTCAAAGCTCCGAGGCACTGTCGGACGTTTCTGTCGATGAGCGTGTTACCGCTGCGGTCAGTGTTTTCCTGAAGTTGATAAAGCAGTCTTCGCGCAAGGTCCGGCGTCTGGACCGGACACTGCTGGATGAACATATCGCATCGCTGGATGCGCAAATCAGCCGCCAATTGGACGCTGTGATGCATCACCCGGATTTCCAGCGGGTCGAGTCCACCTGGCGCGGCGTGAAATCGTTGATCGATCAGACCGATTTCCGCCAGAACGTGCGGATCGAATTGCTGGATATCAGCAAGGATCACCTGGTCCAGGATTTCGAGGATGCACCAGAGATCGCGCAAAGCGGTCTGTACATGCATACCTACACCCAGGAGTACGACACACCGGGCGGTGAGCCGATCGCCGCTGCCATTTCCAACTTCGAATTCGACCGCAGCCCGCAAGACATTGCCTTGCTGCGCAGTATTTCCAAAGTCTCGGCAGCAGCGCACATGCCTTTCATTGGCTCCGTCGGCCCAGCCTTTTTTGGCAAGCGCTCTATGGAAGAAGTGGCCGCCATCAAAGACATCGGCAACTACTTTGACCGTGCCGAATACCTCAAGTGGAAAGCGTTCCGCGACAGCGATGATGCGCGATACATCGGTTTGCTCATGCCCCGAGTGCTGGGCCGTCTGCCTTATGGCCCGGACACCGTTCCGGTGCGCAGCTTCAACTACATCGAAAGCGTCAAGGGGCCGGACCACGACAAGTACCTATGGACCAACGCCTCGTTCGCCTTCGCTGCCAACATGGTCAAGAGCTTCATCGCCAACGGCTGGTGCGTGCAGATCCGCGGTCCGCAGTCTGGCGGCGCGGTCACCGACCTGCCGATCCACTTGTACGATCTGGGCACTGGCAATCAGGTGAAGATTCCTTCGGAAGTGATGATTCCGGAAACTCGCGAGTTCGAGTTCGCCAACCTCGGTTTCATCCCGCTGTCGTACTACAAGAACCGTGACTATGCGTGCTTCTTCTCGGCCAACTCCACGCAGAAGCCGGCGTTGTACGACACCCCGGAGGCCTCCGCCAACAGCCGGATCAATGCGCGCCTGCCGTACATCTTCCTGCTGTCACGCATTGCCCATTACCTGAAGCTGATCCAGCGCGAAAACATCGGCACCACCAAGGATCGCCGTTTGTTGGAGCTGGAGTTGAACAAGTGGGTCAGCGGGCTGGTCACCGAGATGAACGATCCGGGCGACTCGCTGCAGGCTTCGCACCCGTTGCGGGCTGGCCGGGTCACCGTCGAAGACATCGAGGACAACCCGGGCTTCTTCCGCGTCAAGTTGTATGCCGTGCCGCATTTCCAGGTGGAAGGCATGGACGTCAACCTGTCGCTGGTTTCGCAGATGCCCAAGGCGAAAGCCTGATTCCTGCTCACACCCACGCCACTTCGTAGGGATACGACCTCATGAAAATCGACCGCCCCTTGTGGGCCGCGGGGGCATTGCTGTCCCCACAGCAATTCCAGCAGCAGGCGCGCTGGGAGGCCTGGGCCAACGAGTGCCTGGCTCGTCTTTGCCTGGTGCACCCTTGGGGCGTTCGCAGTGTCGCCTTCGACCTGGAAGCTCTGCGCCTGGGCACGCTCAAGGCCACCCGGCTCAATCTGCGGATGCCGGACGGTACCCTGATCGACAGCGATCAAGTGGATCGGCTGCCCCCCGGTCTCGACCTGTCGCGCCTGCAGACCGGTGACAGCCAGACAGCTACCTTGCTGCTGGCCCTGCCGCTGGAGCAGGCCAATGGCAACAACTGCCTGTTCGATGGCGGGCAAGGGGATCGGCCTACCCGATATCGCCAGGACTGGCGACGGGTGCAGGACATCTACACCGATGAGGTGCAATCGGTCGGCGTGCTGGAACAGGTGCTGAGCCTGCGCTTCGAGCACGACGAGAACGGCGATTACCTGACCTGTCCCATCGCACGGTTGATGCGCGACGGGCAGGGCGCCTGGAGCCTTGACCCCGATTACATTCCGCCGTTGCTCAGTTTCGCCGCGCACCCGGGGTTGCTGACGCAATTGGATAACCTGTTGAGCCAGCTGTCCTCCAAACGCCAGCGACTGATGGGCATGCGCCGCGAAAGCAATCAACGCATGGCCGACTTCGCCGTTGCCGACGTGTCATTGTTCTGGCTGCTCAATGCCTTGAACACTTACCAGCCGGTGTTGGCCGATCTCAAGGCCTGGCCTGCGCGACCTCCCGAGCAGGTCTATCTGGAGTTGACGAAACTGGCCGGCAGCCTGCTGACCTTTTCCCTCGAACACGATGTCGAGCAGATTCCGCCTTACCGCCACGAAGACCTGGAAAGTGTGTTCCCGCCACTTTTGCGCATGATTTCCACCTTGCTGGAGGCCAGCCTGCCTTCGCGGGTCATTGCCCTGGACCTTGAAGAAAGTTCGGCCAATCGCTGGCAGGTGCGCCTCGATGACCATCGACTGCGCGAGCCAGACAGCGCCGACTTCTACCTGTCGGTGCGTTGCCGCCTGCCAGCGGTGCAACTGCAGAGCCAGTTCCCGCGCCTGTGCAAGATCGGTACACCGGACGAAGTCGATCAACTGGTCAACGCCGCCCTCGACGGCGTGCCGTTGCAGTCCCTCAGCCATGTGCCGGCGGCCATTCCCCTGCGCCTGGAAAACCAGTACTTCGCCCTCGACCTCAACCATGTCAAGGGCAAAGCCATTCTGGCTCAGGGCGTTTGTGCCTTCTACGTCCCGAGCACCCTGGCCGACGTCAAACTTGAACTGTTCGCGGTACTACGTGCATGAACCTGATCGAAACGAAAAAACACGACGCGGTTGATATCGACGCATTGCTGCAGGACAGCTACCTGCTGGTGGTCGAGTTGCGGCTGGGTGCCTCGGCGCAGAACAGCGATGAAGTCAAAGCGTTGTGCGTGCAGCAAGTCGAACGCCTTCGCCAGTCGCTTGCAGAGGCGGGGCTGACGCAACGCAGCATCGACCATATCAGCCATGCGCAATGCGCGTTGCTGGATGAAACCATGCTCAACCTCACCCGCGACAATGCCCATTCGCGCTGGGCCAGCGAACCCTTGCAAACGAAGTTTTTCAATCGCCATCAGGCCGGGGTGTTCCTTTATGAGGACATGCGTGAGGTGCTGCGCGAACCCGCAGCGGATCCGCTTGTGTTGACTGCGTTCCAACGGGTATTGACCCTGGGCTTCAAGGGTCTTTATGCCGATATCAATGATCCGGAGCGCGAGCAACTGTTGACCACCCTGAATGAACGGGTCGCCCCTTTGCAATTGCATCGGCGGTCGACCGCAACGGTCAGCGGCGGTCGAGGCCTTACGGTGAGCCCGGGCCTGCGCTCGCCCCTGGTCAATGCCCTGGTAGCCGGCCTGTTGCTGGTCGGTGTCTGGTACGGGCTCGATCAGTGGTTGGGTAGTCTTGTGGCGACGCTATTGTCCGCAGCAGCCTGAGGTGAGCCAATGACGCTCAAACTCAAACAAGGGCTCTGGCTGTGGGCAGGGGCGCTGGCCTTGATGCTGCTGGCGATCATCCCGCTTGGCGGATGGACGCGTGTGGTCGGGGTCTTGATCGTTGTCGGCAGTGTTGCGCTGGCGTGGGGCCGGGCAGTGCGTCAGGCAGCGCTGCAACGGGACCTGCCCGGTTCGCTCGATGATTTCGCAATGCCACCGGCGAACTACCGCCATCCTGTGGTGCTGGTCTGTGGCGACGGCCTGTCCGGCCTGTTTGGCGAGGGGGGCGCCGATCATCCTGCGCAGCGCTTGACCGAGCAGGGATGTTACTTGCGGGTCTCCCGTGTGGAACAGCTGCCGGGGCTGGTCGACAGCATCATGACCTTGCGTCCCCAGTGGGGCGGACAGCTCAGTGTGATGTTTGTCGTCAACCCGGGCGAGCACACCAATGCCGGGGTGCTGGCCGGGCAGGTGCGCACCTTCAATCATCAGGTCGCGCTGACGCGCAAGCGCGGCTTTAGCTTGCCGTTGATGCTGGTCAGCTATCTGCAGTCCCCTGCAGCCAAAGGGGCCTGGTTCAGTTGGGGCGCCGGCCAGGACCGCTGCAACATTCTGCAGGCGGGGACCAGCTTCAGCCCGAACGACTGGTACCGGCAGTCCGCTTGCAGTGAAGTCCATACCCAACGTTTGCAGGCCGGCATCCAGCTCAACAGTGCAGCTGCCTGGCTGGACGAACATGTCCTGGCGCACTTCACCCGCCGTGAAGGTCGCCACGCTATCGGCCTGCCGCTGGTGTGGGCCTGCACCCTGGTGCCGACACTGCCCGGTTATGTGCCCGGCAACTTGTGGCGGCAATGGCAGCGGGACAAGACCGCGCTGCTGGACGCCGATGGCGCTATACAGGAAACGGGGGAGCCGTTGCCGTTTCCTGACCCTCTGCTGAGTCTGCTGCCCCGGCAGCCTCAACCATCACCCAAGCGTGGCGCAATCGTGATCGCGGTATGGGGGTTCACGTTTGCCACCGTTGTCGCCCTGATCAGCTCGGCCTGGCAGAACACCTTGCTGCTGCGCCAGGTCAGTGACGACCTGCGGCGCTACACGTCCATTGCCCCGCCGACGCGTCTTGAGCAAGCCGAATTCGCCCGGCGTGAGGATGCGTTGAACGTGCTGCGCGAGGACGCGGTTCGCCTTGACGCCTACTACCGCCTGGGCGCCCCCATGGCTCTGGGTTTTGGCCTGTATCACGGCGAGCGCCTGCGTGACCGGGTGTTGACGACCATAGCCGATCACAAGCAACCGTCGACCCGCCCGCTGGCGGCACGTACCGCGCGAACGGTGCGCCTGGACAGTCTGTCGCTGTTCAGCAGTGCCAGCGCCCGGCTCAAGCCCGAATCAACCAGGGTGCTGATCGATGCCCTGGTCGGCATCAAGGCCCAGCCTGGCTGGCTGATCGTCATCGCCGGGCATACCGATGCCGTGGGCAGCGACGAACACAACCTGCACTTGTCCCGTGCTCGGGCGGCAGCGGTACGTGAGTGGATGCAACGCATGGGCGGCATCCCCGACAGCTGCTTCGCGGTGCAGGGCTTTGGCAAGAGCCAGCCAATCGCGAGCAATGACACCGAGGCGGGGCGTCAGGCCAACCGTCGCGTCGATATCCGTCTGGTGCCGGAAGCGGGGGCCTGCGCGCTACCCACGGCCGGGGCCGACGTTCAACTCCCTGCCGCAAACGCGGCATTTGTGTACTGAGAAAAGGAGCTTCACATGGCAATTCCCGTTTACCTGTGGCTGAAAAATGACGGCGGTGCGGACATTAAAGGTTCAGTGACCGTGCAAGGTCGCGAAGGCAGTATCGAGGTGGTCGCTCACAACCACAGCGTCTACATCGCCAGCGACGATAACACCGGAAAATTGACCGGTACGCGGACCCATGCTCCGTACGTGTTCACTAAGGAAATCGATGCTTCCAGCACATACCTCTATAAGGCTGCTACTACAGGCCAGACACTCGAGAGCGCCGAGTTCAAATTTTATCGCATCGACGACGCTGGCCAGGAAGTCGAGTACTACAACACCCTGCTTAAAAAAGTGAAGGTAGTGAAGGTCGAGTCGAAAATGCACGACGTCAAAGATCCGGACAAGGCGAAACTCAACCACCTGGAAGAGGTTGAGTTGCGCTACGAGGAGATCTTCTGGGACTTCAAGGACGGAAACCTCAAACACGACGATAAATGGGACAAACGTAGTAGAGGGTAACGTTGAATAACCAGCAGGCAGGCCTCTGCCTGCTGGTTCCGGTGCACTGGGTTGAGCGTCTGTGCGCGGACGTTCAACCCAGCCCATCCCGACACTTTCCATCGCCCTGACCGACTATCCGCTGACCCTTCAGCACAAGGACGTACCTCCATGACCGACAACTCCACGCGCCTGCTTCGCCGCCTCAATCCTTACTGCGCCCAGGCGCTCAGTGCAGCGGCCTCCTTGTGTCAAAGCCGAGCCCATGGGCAAATCAGCATCGAACACTGGCTGCTCAAGTTGCTGGAGCAGGGCGAGGGCGACCTGACCCTGATCGCCCGTCGTCATGAATGGGACATGGACGCACTGTGGCGCGGTCTGCTTGACCATCTCGACAGTCTGCCGCGCAGCGTGCAAGGCAAGCCGCAGTTGTGCGGCAAGTTGCACAAACTGATCGAGAGCGCCTGGTTGCGCGCGTCGCTGGAAGGGCATGACAGCTTGCGATCGGCGCACCTGCTGGGCGCGCTGCAGGACAGTCCGCAACTGCTGGATAGCGATGCGGCCTGGCTAATGCTGAGCCTCAGTGAAATCCAGTTGCAGCAGCTGTCGACGCTGCTCGATCAACACTCCGAAGAACGCCCGCAAGTCCAACAGCAAAGTGCGTTGGACCAGCCCCCGGCGTTACCTGTCCCCGGAGCTGCCGTGCACGATGCCTTGCAAGCGGTACTGGACAGGTTCACCCAGGACATCACCGCCAAGGCGCGGGCCGGGCAGATCGACCCGGTGTTCGGGCGTGACGATGAAATCCGCCAGGTCATCGACATCCTCAGCCGGCGGCGCAAGAACAACCCGATCCTCGTCGGCGAGCCCGGCGTCGGCAAGACCGCGCTGGTCGAAGGCCTGGCCCTGCGCATTGCCGATGGCAACGTGCCGGACAGCCTCAAGGCAGTCAGCGTGCGCACCCTGGACCTTGGCCTGCTGCAAGCAGGCGCCGGGGTAAAAGGCGAATTCGAACAACGCCTGAAAAACGTCATTGACGCCGTGCAGCAGGCGGCCAACCCGGTGCTGCTGTTCATCGACGAGGCTCACACCCTGATCGGCGCCGGTAACCAGGCGGGCGGGGCGGATGCGGCGAATCTGCTCAAGCCGGCCCTCGCGCGAGGCGAATTGCGCACCATCGCCGCGACCACCTGGAGCGAATACAAACAGTACTTCGAGCGCGATGCCGCCCTGGAGCGGCGCTTCCAGATGGTCAAGGTCGACGAGCCGGACGATGCCAGCGCCTGCCTGATGCTGCGCGGCCTCAAGGCCCGTTACGCCAGCCATCACGGCGTGCACATTCAGGACGCGGCGGTGCAGGCCGCGGTCAGCCTGTCGCGGCGCTACCTCACGGGCCGCCAGCTGCCGGACAAGGCCGTCGACCTGCTCGACACCGCCAGCGCGCGGGTGCGCATGAGCCTCGACTGCGAGCCCCAGGCACTGGTGCGGCTCAAGGCCCGGCATGCCGCGCTGGAGCTGGAGCGGCGCGCACTGGAACAGGATGTGCAACTCAATGGCAGCGACTTGAGCGAACGATTGACGCTGATCGCCGGGCAGCAGGTCGAGCTGCAACAACAGCAGGATGACCTGCTGCACCAGTACCGCTACGAACTCGACCTGACCTGTCAATTGCTCGATGCCCGTCAGGCTGAACCGGTCCGCAGCGACCTCTGCGCGAAACTGCAGGAGCAATTGCTGCGGGCCCAGGGCAGCCAGCCAATGCTGTCCCTCGACGTCGATGCATGCAGCGTTGCCGAAGTCATCGCCGACTGGACCGGCGTGCCCCTGGGCAGTTTGCTCAAGGACGAACAGGCCAGCCTGCTGGACCTCGAACAGCAACTGGCCGAGCGAGTGATTGGCCAGGACCATGCCCTCGGTGCCCTGGCGCAGCGCCTGCGCGCGGCCAAGACCGGCCTGACCGAAGAGCAGGCGCCGCTCGGGGTATTTTTGCTGGTCGGCACCAGCGGCGTCGGCAAGACGGAAACCGCCCTGGCGCTGGCGGACTGCTTGTTCGGTGGCGAAAAATCGCTGATCACCCTCAACCTGTCCGAGTACCAGGAAGCCCATACCGTCAGCCAGCTCAAGGGCTCGCCACCGGGTTACGTCGGTTACGGCCAGGGCGGCGTGCTCACCGAAGCGGTGCGCCAGCGGCCCTATAGCGTGGTGCTGCTGGATGAAGTGGAAAAGGCCCACCGCGACGTGCTCAACCTGTTCTACCAGGTGTTCGACCGCGGCTTCATGCGTGATGGCGAAGGACGTGAAATCGACTTCCGCAACACTGTCATCCTGATGACCTCCAACCTCGGCAGCGATGAGCTGCAAAACGGTCTGCGCGAACAGCCCGAAGCCAGCGACAGCGACTTGCACGAATGGCTGCGACCGCTGCTGCGCGAGCACTTCCAGCCGGCGTTGCTCGCCCGCTTCCAGACCCTGATCTACCGCCCGCTGCTGGCCGACGCGCTCAAGCATATCGTCGCCTTGAAACTTGCCAAGGTCGCCAGGCGCCTGCACAGCCATTACGGCCTGACCTGCCAGGTCGAGGATGGCCTGCACGATGCATTGGTCGCCGCCTGCCTGCTGCCCGACACCGGTGCGCGCAACATCGACAGCCTGCTCAACCAGCAGATTCTGCCGGCGCTCAGCCAACAGCTGCTGCAGCGTCAGGCCGCCAAATACAAAACCCTTGGCGTGACCCTGGGCTTTAGTGAAGAGGAGGGCATCACGCTGCAATTCACCGACGGACCTTCAGTCGTTGCACCTGAGGGCCGAGCATGAACCCTGTCTTCGGCCACAACCGCCACACACTCAAGATCGACAAACTCGACACCCACCTCGACGTCCTCACCTTCGAGGGCCATGAGTACCTGAGCCAACCGTACCTTTACCGCATCGAATTCACCGCCAGCGACCTCGACATCGGCGCGGAAAAATTCATCGGCCAGTACGCCGAGTTCAGCCTGTACGACGCACCGTCCAACGTGCCCGTGTTCGACTGGGAAGTGCCCAAACCGCCCAAGCCCCTGCGCACCGTCTATGGCCGCATCACCGCCTGCCAGCGCCTGTCCGGCTCAATCGACGAAGCCCGCTACGAAGTCACCCTGCAACCGCGCCTGGCCCTGCTCGATCGCGGCCAGCAAACGCGGATCTATCAGCACCAGTCCGTGCCAGACATCGTCAAAAGCATTCTGCGCGACCGCCACGGTCTGGACACCGGGCACTTTCGCTTCAACCTCAAGCGCGAGTACCCGCCGCGCGAGCAGGTGATGCAGTACCAGGAAAGCGACCTGGCTTTCATCAGCCGGATCCTGGCCGAGGTCGGCATCTGGTACCGCTGCATCCAGCACGAAGAGCTCGCCTTCGACGTCGTCGAGTTCTGCGACGACCAGCGCTGCTACCAGTTCGACGTCGAACTGCCGCTGCGCTCGCCGTCGGGCTTCAGCAACAGCGTCGAGGACAGCGTCTGGGCCCTGCAAACCCGGCATAAGGTGGTGGAACAGCAAGTTAGCGTGCGCGCCTATCACCCCGAGGACAGCCGCGCCTACCTCGACGGCGAGGTCGACCAGACCCTCGGCGAGCCCACCACTCACGGCGTGGCCACGACCCGTGGCGTCGCCGATAACACCTACGGCGACGCCTACCACTACGCCGAACCCTACCGCGTGCTCGGCAAGTCCCACCTGCGCGACGAAGACCTGCAAAGCGAAAGCGGCTTTTTCTATGCGCGCCTGCGCCACGAACGCTACCTCAACAACCAGACCCACCTGAGCGGCACCAGCAGCAGCGCCACCCTGGCCCCCGGCCAGGTCCTGACCATCAGCGGCGACGCCCCCAAGGCCTTCGCCTCCCGGGTGGTGATCACAAAGATCACCACCCGCGCCGCCCGCGACCGCAGCCTGACCTGCGATTTCGAGGCCATGCCCTACGCCTTGCGCCTGTGCTTTCGCCCAGAGGTCCCACCCAAACCACAGATCGCCGGCACCCTGCCGGCACGCATCACCCACCCCCAGAGCAACCCCCTCTACACCGAAATCGACATGCAAGGGCGCTACCGGGTCAAGTTCCTCTTCGACCGCGACACCTGGCCCGCCGGCCGCGAAAGCAAATGGCTGCGCCAGGCCCGCGCCTACGCCGGCGACACCTACGGCCTGCACCTGCCACTGATCGCCGGCACCGAAGTGGCCATCGCCTTCGAGCAGGGCGACCCGGACCGCCCCTACATCGCCCACGCCCTGCACGACGATCAGCACCCGGACCTGGTGACCCAGCGCAACGACCACCGCAACGTGCTGCGCACGCCGGCCAACAACAAGTTGCGCATGGATGACACGCGGGGGCAGGAGCACGTCAAGCTCAGTACCGAGTATGGCGGCAAGAGTCAGCTGAATCTGGGGCATCTGGTGGATGGCCAGCGGAAGAAGCGGGGGGAAGGGTTTGAGCTGCGTACGGATGATTGGGGCGCCATCAGAGGCGGCAAGGGCGTCTTCATCAGTGCCGATGCGCAGCTCAAGGCGCAAGGCCCGGCGCTGGATATGGCGCGTGCATCCAACCAGATCGACGGGGCGAAACAGCAAATTGCCGACTGGCAAACCATCGCCCAGGCCCACCACAGTCGTCAGCCGGGTATCGACGGTCTGCAGCAATTGCAAGCCGATACTCAAGATCTCAAAGCCCCGGCGATTCTACTCAGCGCGCCTAACGGCATCAGCGCGGTGACACCCGCCAGTGCGCTGTTGAAAAGCGGTGATTCGTTTTATCTGCAAAGCAACAACGAGATCAATCTGGCCGCTGCTCAACGCTTGTCTGCCCACGCCAATCAAGGCATTTCCCTGCTGGCCCAGCAGGAAGGCATGCGCCTGGTGTCAGGCAAGGGACCGCTGGAAATTGAATCCCATGGCGACCTGATGAACCTGATTGCCCAACACGACATCACCATGCAATCGGTGCAGGGCCATCTGCAACTGACGGCCAGAAATGGCATCACCCTGGGCTCCGGCGAAGGCTGTATCCGGATTACCCCGCAGGGCAGGATCCAATTCCTCAGTCCAGAGGTGATCGACTTCTACGGGCGATGCATTTTCAGTCCGCCCGCCGGCGAAGCGTTTCCGTTGCCTGAACTGCCAGGCTCGGTGTGCAAGGCGTGCCTGAAGAAGGCTCAGGCGAAAGCTCAGGGTTTCGTTCTCAGGGAGGCACGAGGATGACGGCTGTTGCTCACACAAATTGGCTGGAGCTGCTGGAAGTCTCCTGCGCCAAGGCCTCTATCAGCTGCCTGGACGTCATCATCGACCAGGCGGGCAGCGCCACCCCGTGGCTGCCCAGCGTGCTCAGTGTCGAACCGGCGATTCCCTGGCATTCATTGTTCACCGGGTTACCGGAGGCCGGTGCCGATGAACTGGCTCCGTTGTTGGTGCGCATCGATCTGGCGCAGCCACTGCAACGGCAATGGCTGATCGGGTTGATGCAGGCGCTGCGGGGTGGCTCGCAACTGTTGGTGCTGGCCTCCCATTGGCCTTTCCAGCACTTGGCCGAGTGCCTGGGGCGCTGCCTGGAAGCCGTCAACGGCGGCTACCCGGGACTTCTGCGTTACTACGATCCGCGGGTATTTCCGTTGCTGTTCAGTCACGTGCTTGAACCTGCTCAACAGCACATCCTGCTGGCCCCGGCGGTGTTCTGGAGCTGGCTCGATCGCGATGGCTCACCGCAGCGCCTCCTGGGGAGCAGCCAACCGCCGGAAAGGCCCGAGTGTTTCAGCCTCATCGAACTCAGTGACGATCAATTGGACATCCTTGGGTGTGTCAGCGATGCCACTTTGGTCGTGAAACGACTGAGGGATGCCTTTCCTTTGGAGTGGGGCGCCGAACGTCGTTTCCGCGCTTGCTACGTGGCCATGATCGAGGCAACTGAAGCCGGGTTGCTATCTGAGTCTCAGCGAGAAGCCTTTGTTCTTGAAAAGGTGCGAACCACAGGAGTGGAGTCACCGTGGAAACCCGCGAAATGAAGCCTATGCCTAAATCATCAGTCGCTAGTCATTGGGGGACAACCTTTTGCGTTCTGATCGGTGCTTTGTTTGCTCAAAGCACCCAGGCCAGCACGCTCGAAGCCATCAATCACACCCATTGGGCTATCAACCAGTTCAGCGTTAATGGCCGCTCGGGTCTGGATGCCATTGGTCCGTACCAAGGCGGGGGTGGGGGATGTTGTTACATCGCGCCTTCGCGTTGGCAGCCGGGGATGACAGTACGGGTCGACTGGGAAACAGGAGCTGGTAGCACGGCGGGGTACCCCGGCTTTGGTGATTGGCCCAAGTATCTGGCTTGGGTTGACAAAATCGAGGCTCAGAAACGTCGGCACAGCAAGAAGGTTCCTGTTCCCGACTACACCGGCCAGAAAGTCTGCGGCCTCACCGTGCACTTCCTGCCCTGCGATGAGCTGCAGGTCACCACCTCCTGCTACGCCTACGGCAGCCCCGAATACCCGATCAAGACCCCGTTGCAATTGCCGGAGCCCTCGTCATGTCCGAAGTAAAACACGCCCCCGTCTGGTACCCGCCGCAGTTCCCATTGCAGGGCCGCTTGCCAACCCGGGCCGCGCAGGTTCATCAGAATCAGCATCGCCAGAACAGTCAGGAGCATGACTACCACGACGCCTTGAGCATCGCGGCCGGTCGCCGGGTGTTGCCACCCTGCTGCAAGACCGTGCACATCAGCCTGTTTTTCGACGGCACCGGCAATAACCTCAACAACGACCTGTACCTGTCCAACCCCAAACACCCGACCAACGTCGCGCGTTTGTTCCGCGCCAGCATTGGCGACGGCCATGCCGGCGGCACCGCTCACGGTTCCAGTACCGCCCGCGGCCTGACCGACGCACCAGGCACCGGCAATGGCCAGTTTTTCAAGTACTACATGCCCGGCGTCGGCACGCCCTTTACCGAAGTCGGTGATCTGGACTACTACTGGATGGGCCTGGCGCTCGCCAGCTATGGCGAGGAACGCATCAACTGGGCGCTGATGATGATCCTCGACGCCCTGCGCCGTACGCTGGGTCAGCCGCGGCTGGACAACACCAGTTTGCTGGCGGCGGTCCGGGCCATGGGCAGCCTGCCGGGGCTGGAGTGGGCGACCGGTTCCGGCAACCGCCTTCGTGAGTTTTACAAACAGTTCTCCGCCCTGACTCGGCCGTTGCGCATCGCCCTGCAGCAGCACCAGCCCGGGCAGGTCAAGCTGCTGGGGCTCAAGCTTTATGTGTACGGATTTTCCCGCGGTGCGACGGCGGCGCGAGCGTTTGTCAGTGCGCTGAACCAACTGTTGGCCCGGGCCACGCAGAGCCTGAGACTGCTCGACCTGCACTTGCCGGTGAGCGTGGAATACCTCGGGCTGTTGGACACCGTGGCCTCGGTGGGGCTTGCCGATATCATCCCGGGGGCGAACGGCCATATGAGCTGGGCCGATGGCAATCAGCAGTTGCCCGCCAACCTGGTCAAGCGCTGTTTGCACCTGGTGGCCAGTCATGAGCAGCGATTGTGTTTTCCGTTGGAGTCGATTCGCCGTGCGCAGGGGGGCTACCCGGCGAACAGTGTCGAGGTGATCTACCCGGGGGTGCATTCAGATCAGGGTGGAGGGTATCCGCCTGGGGATCAGGGGAAGGCTTTTAGCGTGGACAGCATCGAGGGGGACGGTCTGTTGTTGTCGCAGATCGCCTTGCATGATCTGTATGCCGACGCGTTTGCTCATGGCGCACCGTTTAAAGTACCTAAGGATGCCCTACCTATAGAGTTACGCCAGGACTTGTGGCGGGCGATGGAATTTGATTTGCAAGAGCAGTATGACGTTTCTGAAATTTTGGTGAGCCGCTTCAACGCTTGGCGGCAGGTGACTCTCGCCCTTGAGCCCGCACTGGCCCCGCTTACCCTCCAACAAATCGAACACTACGAGCCACTCCTCGCCAGCGAAAGTCTGGAGCAGGCCCTGCAAACCCAGTTGGGCTGGATCACCGCCTGGCGCATCGACCGCTATGGGTTCGGCAGCCTGATCGGCACCGACTTCTACCGCGAGGCCAGCGACAAAGAAGCCGACCCGCAAGAGCGCAAGGACGCCGAGGACAAGCGCGACGCCAAGCAGAAAGAAGTCGAAGACCGGCGCAAGCTACAACACAACCGCGAACGCCGGGAGGATGTAGCAAAAACGCCGTTTGAACCCGGGGTCAAGGACTTCGATGCCGACATGGCGCAAACCCAGTTGCGCGAAGCCGCCGAGGAGTTCGCCGCGGCCTACCGGAGCCCCGGATCGCCGCGCACCATCGCCCGGCGCGTGGTCCTGCTGGCGCTGGGTCAGCAACCCTATCAGGCCTATGAAGGTATTCTTGCCGAGCATCTGCGCATGAAAGCTGCGGGGCGAGCCTTGGTCAGCCGGTTGTTCCCGGCCCCCAGCGACTGGGGCAACCACCGCGACGAACACACCCGCGGGCATGTGGCTGAACACCTCAACGCTGCGCAGCCGGAGGGCCTGCTGCGCGCCCTGTTCGACGATCAGGTCCACGACTCCCGGGCCTGGTTTCTCTATAACTTGGGGCGTGAGCCCGGAGGTCACTATTTCAACGAGCGCATGGTGTTCTTCGGTGACCTCGGCCGTCGGGATCTGGCGCTATATGGAGAAGAGGGTGCCGTTCAACTGGCGGGGGGCAAGACCGTACCCACGTCCGAGTCCGTTCGTTCAACGCCACCGGTGATGGATGCCGAGCGCCTCGCTGAAGTCCATCGCGCCATCGACGCGATCTGGGATGCCTATGACGCTAGCGGCGGCGAGGTGAACGATGCGCTGGTCTGAGTTGGCTGTCCGCCATTCGCGACAAAGAGTCGACATCAGGCTCACGAGGCGCCCGTTGCTCGGCACCCTGTGGGGCCTCGCCGTGACCTTGCTCACGCAAACCGTCCACGCCAGCACGATCGAAGGCATCAACCATACCCATTGGGCGATCAACCGATTCAGCGTCGATGGACGCTCGGGCATCGACATTATCGGCGCGTACCAAGGTGGTGGCGGTGGGTGTTGTTACATCGCGCCGTCGCGCTGGCAACCGGGGATGACGGTGCAGATCGATTGGGAGACTGGAGTGGCTTATCCCGATGGGTTCCCCGGTTTTGCTGATAGGCCCAAGTACTTAGCTTGGAGAGATGAAATGCGCTCCTATAAACGCCAACACACCCAAGTAGTCCCCATCCCCGACTACACCGGCCAGAAAGTCTGCGGCCTCACCGTGCACTTCCTGCCCTGCGATGAGCTGCAGGTCACCACCTCCTGCTACGCCTACGGCAGCCCCGAATACCCGATCAAGACCCCGCTGCAATTGCCGGAGCCCTCGTCATGTCCGAAGTGAAACACGCCCCCGTTTGGTACCCGCCGCAGTTTCCGCTGCAGGGCCGCTTGCCCACCCGGGCCGCGCAGGTTCATCAGAACCTGCATCGCCAGAACAGTCAGGAACGTGACTACCACGATGCACTGTGCATCGCGGCAGGTCGCCGCGTACTGCCACCCTGCTGCAAAACCGTGCACATCAGCCTGTTCTTCGACGGCACCGGCAATAACCTCAACAATGACCTGTACCTGTCCAACCCCAAACATCCGACCAACGTCGCGCGTTTGTTCCGCGCCAGCATTGGCGACGGCCATGCCGGCGGCACCACCCACGGCTCCAGCACCGCCCGCGGCCTGACCGATGCGCCAGGCACCGGAAACGGCCAGTATTTCAAGTACTACATGCCCGGCGTCGGCACGCCGTTCGCCGAAGTCGGCGACCTGGACTACAACCTGTTCGGCCTGGCGGGCGCCAGCTATGGCGAGGAGCGCATCAACTGGGCGCTGATGATGATCCTCGACGCCCTGCGCCGTACGCTGGGTCAGCCGCGGCTGGACAACACCAGTTTGCTGGCGGCGGTCCGGGCCATGGGCAGCCTGCCGGGGCTGGAGTGGGCGAGCAGCTTCGGTATTCGCCAGCGCGAGTTTCAAAAGCAGCTCAGCGCCCTGTCCCGACCATTACGCATCGCCCTGCAGCAGCGCCAGCCCGGGCAGGTCAGACTGCTGGGGCTCAAGCTTTACGTGTACGGGTTCTCTCGCGGTGCCGCGGCGGCGCGAGCGTTTGTCAGCGCACTGAATCAGCTGTTGGCCCGGGGCACGTCGAGCCTGAAGCTGCTCGATCTGGAGTTGCCGGTGAGCGTGGAATACCTCGGGCTGCTGGACACCGTGGCCTCGGTGGGTCTTGCCGATATCATTCCGGGGGCGAACGGCCATATGAGCTGGGCCGATGGCAATCAGCAGTTGCCCGCCAGTGGGTTGGTCAAGCGTTGCCTTCATCTGGTCGCCAGCCATGAGCAGCGGTTGTGTTTCCCGCTGGAATCGATTCGCCGTAAGCAGGGGGGGTATCCGGACAACAGTGTTGAAGTGATTTATCCGGAGGTGCATTCGGATCTGGGTGGAGGGTATCCGCCTGGGGATCAGGGGAAGGCTATTGGAAGGGATGACCGTCTGCTGCTGTCCCAGATTGCTTTGCACGATCTGTATGCCGATGCTTTTACTCATGGTGCACCCTTAAAAGTTCCGCCACCTTCCTTGCCAGTAGACATGAGCCATGAGTGTTGGCGAGCGATGGAGGCTGATGTTGAAGTAGAGTTCGGTGTGTCTCCAACTCTGATAACTCGCGTCAACGCCTGGCGACAGGTGACTTTGGGCCTCGACCCCGCACTTCGCCCACTCTCCATCGAACAATCCGAACACTATGGACCACTCCGCGCCAGCGAAAGCCTGGAACAAGCTCTGCACGCGCAAGTGGGCTGGATCACCGCCTGGCGCATCGACCGTTATGGCTTCGCCAGCCTGATCGAAACCAATTTCTACCGCAAGGCCAGCGACAAAGAGGCTGATCCGCAAGATCGCAAGGCGGCCAAGGCCCGGCGCGAAACCGAGCAGCAGAAAATTGAGGCCCAACGGAAGGTGCAACAGCTTCTCGAACATCTTGGGCGTACCGAGAAAGCGCCGCAGGACCCCGGGGTCAAGGACTTCGATGCCGACATGGCGCAAACCCAGTTGCGCGAAGCCGCCGAGGAATTCGCCGCCGCCTACCGGGGCACCGAAAAGCTGGGCAATATCGCGTTGCTCATGCTCCAGCTGGCGCTGCCCCAGTTCTCGTTTCTGTCCACCGAATTGGCCCGTGCCGAGCGCCAGCGCATCAAAGCCGCGGGACGAACCTTGGTCAGCCGGTTGTTCCCGCCTCCCACGGACTGGGGCAACCACCGCGACGAAAACACCCGAGGGCATGTGGCTGAGTACCTCAACGCCACGCAGCCCGAGGGTCTGCTACGTGCCCTGTTCGACGATCAGGTCCACGACTCAAGGGCCTGGTTTCTCTATAAGTTTGGGCGTGAGCCCGGAGGTCACTATTTCAACGAGCGCATGGTGTTCTTCGGTGACTTCGGCCGTCGGGATCTGGCGCTGTATGGGGAAGAGGGTGCCGTTCGACTGGCGGGGGGCACGACCGCACCCGCTATCGAGACTTCACCTTCAACGCCACCGGTGATGGACGCCGAACGTCTCGCCGAAGTGCATCGAGCCATTGATGAGATCTGGGACGCTTATGACGCCAAGGGCGGTGAGGTTAACGATGCATTGGTTTGAAGTGACGTTTCGCCGTGCAGTAAATGCAACTGGCTCAATACTCACGGGGCGCTCGCTGCTTGGCGCCCTGATCGGACTTGCCCTGACGGTGCAGACAGAATTCGTCCATGCAAGCACCCTCGAAGCGATCAATCATACCCATTGGGCCATCAACCAATTTAGCGTCAATGGCCATTCGGGGCTGGACATCATCGGTCCGTATCAAGGAGGGGGCGGGGGGTGCTGTTACATCGCGCCTTCGCGCTGGCAACCGGGCATGACAGTACGCGTCGAATGGGAGACGGGAGTTGCTTATTCGTATGACAATCCAGGTCTCTCCGATGAGGCTAAATACGACGCCTGGCTTGACAAAATCGATGCGCGAAAACGCCAACACACCCAAGTAGTCCCCATCCCCGACTACACCGGCCAAAAAGTCTGCGGCCTCACCGTGCACTTCCTGCCCTGCGACGAACTGCAGGTCACCACCTCCTGCTACGCCTACGGCAGCCCTGAATATCCGATCAAGACCCCGTTGCAATTGCCGGAGCCCTCGTCATGTCCGAAGTGAAACACGCCCCCGTCTGGTACCCGCCGCAGTTCCCGTTGCAGGGCCGCTTGCCAACC
>NZ_LACC01000025.1:103791-263372 GCF_000967965.1 Pseudomonas fluorescens | reverse complement strand
AAGCTGGTTGCGCTTACGCGCACCGCGCCATGCCTGGCGTACCAACAAAAAAGCCCCTCTAATGAGGGGCTCCTTGCACTGCACTTTCCAGCATCAAGTCATCTGAATGATGGTCTGCATGATGGTGCTCTGGGTGGAGATGGTCTTGGCATTTGCCTGGTAGTTGCTCTGCGCCTTGATCAGGTCGACCAGTTCGTTGGTCAGGTTGACGTTGGACTCTTCCAGGGAGTTCGAAACGACGGAACCCAGCGTTCCGGTTTCCGGCGCATCGTAGCCCGGAATACCCGAGGTGTAGGTTTCTTTCCAGCTGGTGCCACCCACCGGCTGCAGACCTTGTTCGTTGGTGAAACTTGCCAGCGAAATCTGGCCGATTGGCTTGGTCTGGTTGTTGCTGAAGTTGGCCAGCAGTACGCCGCTACCGTCGATGGTCAGGTTGGTGATCTGGCCAGTGGCATAACCGTTCTGCGATGGAATCGAACGCGCGGTGTCGGCGTTGAACTGGGTGGTGTTGCCCATGGCAATGGTCAGGCCCGCCGGATCGGCTGCCGCGCCGTTGGCTGCCCAGACACCGTTGGTGACGGTACCCGGCGTCCAGTTGCTGATTTTCAGGTCATTGCTGGTGGTCGATGTTGGCGGGGTCGTCGGTGGCGTCACTGGCGTGCTGACCGAAACCAGTTTGCCGGATGTATCAAATGTCATGGTCGAAGCAATTGGATCAACTGCACCCGTACCGGTAGGCGAGGAACCGTCCGGATTGCGACCATCGATCAGGGTGTAGGTATCCCAAGTGTTCGGCCCGGTCTTGACCATGTATTGATCCATGGTGTGCTGGTTACCCTGAGTGTCGAAAACCGGGGTACTGAACTGCTTGGTGAAAGTTGCCTGTTTGGTCGGATCGAATTTGTTGGTGGCGACCGACTGGTCAATCACCACGGCCGTAGAGTTCAGGTTGATCGTCGACGAAACGGTGCTGGTGGATTTCGGCGCCAGATTGGAGGTGTCGATCCGCAGATCGGTCAATACGCCATTGAGGATCTTGCCATTGGAGTCCACGCCATAACCTTGCAGACGGGCCGTACCGTCGCTGTTCGTCACGTAGCCATCCTTGTCGGTCTTGAACGTACCGGCACGGGTGTAGGTCAGCGAACCGTTGTTGCTCAGGACGAAGAAGCCATTGCCCTGGATACCCATGTCGAGCACGTTGCCGGTGTTATTCACGTCTCCCTGGCCGAACTGCTGGGAAATGTTGGCCAGGCGCACGCCGTTGCCGACGGTCTTGCTGCCGGTGCCCAGGCGAGTTGCCGAGTACACATCTTCGAATTCTGCACGGGACGATTTGAAACCGGTGGTCGCGACGTTGGCGATGTTGTTGCCGGTCACGTCCAGTTGTTTGTTGGATGCAAAGAGACCGCTAAGGCCGATATTAAAAGACATAATCCACTCCTTTGTGCCGGGTTAGTCGGCCTTACATACCAATGGTTTGTACTTTGGACAGAGCGACGGTGCCCAGCCCGGCCAGATTGAGCATCAACTCACCGCCAGTCTGACTGATGGTCACGCTGTTGACGGTCGCTGGCAGGTTGGTGATCAGCGCCACGGACTTCCCGTCGATCGTGCTGGTAGCGCCGAAGGTGTAAGTACCTGCAGCTGCCGTTTCGCCCGCGTCATTCTTGCCATCCCAGATGAAACTGGCGTTGCCTGCCTTCTGAGCGCCCAGGTCGATGGTGCGTACGGTCTTGCCGCTCGCATCAGTGATATTCAGGGTGGCGGCGGCCACCGACGATGGCACCACCACCGTACCGCTGAGGCTCTTCGACGTGTCGACCACAGCCTTGTCACCGGGTGCAATGACCGAACGCCCCACCAGCGACGAAGCCTGCAATGCCTGGGACGAGTTGTAGTTGCTGGCCAGCCCGCTCACGGTGTCGTTGAGCGTGGTGATGCCTTCCAGGCTGCTGAACTGCGCCAACTGGGCCACGAAAGCGCCGTTGTCCTGCGGCTCCAGCGGGTTCTGGTTTTTCAGCTGGGTCACCAGCAACTGCAGGAATGCATCCTTGCCCAGGGCTTTGTTGCCCGTGGGGCTGTTGGTAGCCGATGCCAGACCATCAGTCGTGGCGGTGTTCTTGATCGAAGAGTTGGCCAGGATGTCCTTGAGGCTCAAAGCACTGGTGCTATCGTTAATACTCATCTGAGTCGCCCCTTATCACTGACCGAGGGTCAGGACCTTCTGCATCATGGTTTTGGCGGTGTTCATCATTTCGGCGTTGGTCTGGAACGAACGGCTCGCGGAAATCATGTCGGCCATTTCCTCCACCACGTTGACGTTCGGGTAGTAGACGTAACCCTTGGCATCGGCCGCCGGATGATTCGGCTCGTAGCGCGCTTCAAGATTGCTCTGGTCTTCGACCACACCCAGCACCTGAACGCCCTGACCGGCGGCGTCCTGGCTCTGGAACAGCGAATCACTGCCGCCGCTCTGCCCGCCCTGGAACATGGTGGCGAATACCGGGTGGCGTGCACGGTAGGTCTGGTCGATGCTCGACGAGACCGTCTCGGCGTTGGCGATGTTCGAAGCGACGGTGTTCAAGCGCGTGGTCTGCGCACTCATGCCGCTACCGGCAATGTTGAAAACACTGGATAGAGACATGGCTTACTCTCCGCGCAGGGCTGACACCAGCCCTTTGAATTTGCTGTTGAGCAGGGTGAAGCTGGCCTGGAAGCCGATCGCGTTTTCCGCGTAGTTCGACTGCTCCAGCTGGGCGTCCACGGTGTTCTGGTCAATCGACGGTTGCATCGGCGTGCGATACAGCAACGATTCGTCGCCATTGCCCAGGCCTTCAGCTTCGATATGACGGCTGTTGGTCATGTTCAAGGCGAAGGTGCCGCTTTTGGTTTTCTCGTTCTGCTCGGCGAGCACTTTCGAGAAGTCCAGGTCCCGAGCCTTGTAGTTCGGGGTATCGGCGTTGGCAATGTTGTTGGCCAGGACTTCGGCACGCTGGGCGCGGAAGCCCAGGGCTTGTTCGTGGATACCGAGCGCTTTATCGAAGCTGATGCTCATGTCGGGAAACCTTCGGGTGACCTGATTTTTCGTAGGATCAACTTAGCAAGCCCCATGCCAATTCAAAAAACCCCGGAAACCGGGGCTTTGCCGGCCTTGGCAACGCGGCAATGCCAGAAAAGCGGCAACGGTTTTCCGCCGGATGCCGCTTTTCTGCCGCTTGGCACCCATCTCACCAACACCACCGAACAACTGTTGTAGGAGTGAGCCTGCTCGCGATGACTGTGTATCAGTCACCGGATATGTCGAATGTGAAACCGCTCTCGCGAGCAGGCTCACTCCTACAGGGGATTTGCGGTGTGTGGGAGAGATATTGCGGACAAAAAAACGGGAGCCCCTGAGGACTCCCGTTTTTTTGACAACACCAACGAAATCACTTCGCCTGGTAAATGATCCCCGGGCTGCACTGGACCATCTGGTAATGATCCGGCAAACCGTTCAACGCTTCGGAAGCGCCGAGGAACAGGTAACCGCCTGGCTTCAACGTGCTGTGGATACGCAGCAGGATGTCCTTCTTTACCTCGGCGGAGAAGTAGATCAACACGTTGCGACAAAACACGATGTCGAACTTGCCGAGGCTCGCGTAGCTGTCCAACAGGTTGAACGAGCGAAACTCCACCCGACTCTTGATCGGCGCCTTGATCGCCCAGCGCCCCGGCCCTTTAGGGTCGAAATAACGCTGCAGGCGCTCAGGCGACAGACCGCGGCCGATGGCCAGGCTGTCGTACTCGCCGGTCTTGCAGTTGTTCAGCATGGTGCCGGACAGATCGGTGGCAACAATCTGCACGCCCATCCGCAACTGGCCCATGTTGACCCGCTCGAACTCGTCGATGGACATCGACAGCGAATACGGTTCCTGACCCGACGAGCACGCTGCCGACCAGATGCGCAGGCGCTGGCCGGGACTGGCCTTGATCGCTTCGGGCAGTACCTTGTTCTTCAAGACTTCAAACGGGTAGGTGTCACGAAACCACAGGGTTTCGTTGGTGGTCATGGCATCCACCACCTGCTCGCGCAGACCGCTGCGCGGCTGGGTCTGCATGCGCTGAACCAGTTCCCCCAAAGACTTGATGCCTTGCTGTTCCATCAGTTTGTTGAGACGGCTGGAGACCAGGTACTGCTTGTTTTCACCGAGCAAAATGCCACAGGCTTTTTCCAGGAATACCCGGAACTGTTCGAAATCCAAATTACCCGTAGACAATGATGCCGCCTCTTAAATCGTGTTGACTGCCAGGAGCACGGGCCCCTAGCTGATATCTGCTGCTTTGATCCGGTCGACTACCCGGGATGCCAGGTCATCAGGACGGAACTTGGCCAGGAAGTCATCGGCACCGACCTTCTTGACCATCGCCTGATTGAATACCCCCGACAACGAAGTATGCAGGATGATATGAAGCTTTTGCATGCGCGGGTCGTTGCGGATTTCCGCCGTCAGGGTGTACCCGTCCATCTCCGGCATCTCGATGTCGGAGATCATCATCAGGAACTCTTCTTCCGGCTTCTTGCCCTCGTCGACCAGTTTGCGCAGGTAGTCCAGCGCTTGCCGACCGTCGTTCAACGCCACCACTTCGACGCCGACCGTTTGCAGGCAACGCGTGACCTGCTTGCGCGCCACCGACGAGTCGTCGACCGTCAGCACGCGCAACGAAAGCGCCTTGTGCTGGGTTTCGACATCCACTACACCGACGGAAATCGCTTCCGGCGTCGGCGCCACTTCCGCCAGCACCTTCTCGACGTCGATTATTTCGACCAACTGATTGTCGACCCGCGTCACCGCCGTGAGGTAGTGATCGCGCCCGGTGCCCTTGGGCGGTGGATGGATCTCCTCCCAGTTCATGTTGACGATGCGCTCCACCGAGCGCACCAGGAAACCCTGGGTCTTGGTGTTGTACTCCGTGATGATCACGAAGGGGTTGTTCTTGTCCTTCAACGCGCCGGAGCCAGTTGCCATCGCCAGATCAAGGATTGGAATGGTCGCCCCCCGGATGTTCGCCACGCCGCACACGACAGGACTGGACTTGGGCATCAGCGTCAGTTTGGGGCATTGCAGCACCTCCCGAACCTTGAACACGTTGATCCCGTACAGTTGCTGGCCGTCGAGACGGAACAACAACAGTTCAAGGCGATTCTGCCCCACCAGTTGCGTGCGCTGGTTTACCGAATCCATTACACCAGCCATGCCCAGACTCCTACGCCAACGCCAAGTGTTGTTGCGACGCGCCTTCATCACTAAACGGCACGGCGCTTGCTTTTTTAATCGTTATGAACACAGAACCGACATTTTTTCGACGCCTGACCACACCCTACCGCAAATTGCTCGGCGTGCTGGCGGCTGTTTGCCTGTTCAACGCTGGCAGCCCTGCCCTTGCTGACGCGGTTACCTTGCCTGACATGCTTATCGGCGTCACTCAGGGCTTTCTTGAATTCACCGTAGAAGACTATCTGGCTACCAGTCAAACGGAAGGTCGCTACGAGATCCAGGTCAACCAGCTCGATCCGCGCATGCACATGCCCATGTGCGACAAGGAATTGACAGCAACGCTCGAGAGTCCCAAGCCGCTGGGACGGGTCACGGTCAAGGTTCGCTGCGAGGGCGCGTCCCCCTGGACGGTGTTCGTACCCGCTCAAGTCCGCCTGTTTCGCGATGTCGTGACCAGCGCCCGACCACTGCGCCGCGCCGCCATTGTCGAGCCTGGGGATGTGGTCCTGCGCGAGCGCGATATCAGCCTCACCAGCCAGGGCTACCTGACCTCCCTGGATCAGGCGATCGGGCAGCGACTGACCCGACCAATGGTCGCCGACCAGGTGATTACCCTGGTGCATATCGAACAGGCCGAAGTCATCCGCAAGGGTGATCAGGTGGTGATCACCGCCCGCAGCGGTACCCTCAGCGTGCGCATGCCGGGCGAAGCGCTGTCAAACGGCAGCCTGAGCGAGCAGATCCGGGTGAAAAACCTCAATTCCCAACGAGTCATCAAGGCGCAGGTCATGGCGCCGGGGCAGGTGGAAGTGTCCATGTAAGGCTCTCTGCTCATCAGAATGTGGCGCTTGCCGCGGCGGTTCCCTAGACTGTGCTCCATGCAGGGCAAGCGCTGACGCGCGCAAGGTTCATTGATAAATGGGCCTAAAGTTTTCCAGGGAATGGCCGAAACCATGGCAAGCGTCCAAATTCCCAGAGGTTTTTTTATCATGGTCATCGATTTCAGCCGTTTGAACAGCTCCTCGTCCCTGACGGGCAGTACACGTACCAGCACCAGCAAGGAAAGCGCCGAGGCCGGCAAATCCGCGCCGCTGGAGTCCGCGGCCGAACAGGCCGGTACCGTCAAAAGCGGGGAATCGGTACATCTCAGCAATGAGGCTCAACAGTTGCAGAAGGTCACTGACAAGCTGCGCGATCAGCCTGCCGTCGACAACGCCCGCGTGGCCGAGTTGAAAGCAGCGATTGCCGATGGCAGCTATAAAGTCGACAGCAACCGTGTAGCCAGCAAACTGCTCAACTTCGAAGCCCAGCGCTAGGCCACCGCCGGCGCCAGGCTTTTGGACGCTTAAAACCCAAGGCCAGCCATGCACGACACTCATTTACTGCAACTGATCACCGACGACTTTGCTCCAGCGCAACACCTGCTGGAATTACTGCAGACCGAATCCCTCGCATTGCATGGTCGCGACATGCCATTGCTCGAGGACATCCTGGCGCAGAAACAGGCGTTGGTCGTTTTGCTCGAACAGCATGGCCGCAAGCGCAGTGAAATCCTCGCCAGCCTCAACCTGCCGACCAACCGTGGCGGTCTGGAGCAATTGGCCGGCCAGTCAAGCATTGGCGAGCAGTTGCTGGCGCAAAGTGACGTGCTGACCGATCTCCTGGCCCAGTGCCAGGCCATCAACGCCAACAACGGCCAGTCGATCCTCACTCAGCAGGCCGCTACGGCCACCCAGCTGAAAATCCTCAACGGCGGTGAAACCCCGGCGCTTTACGATGCCAGCGGAACATTCTCCAAGCTTGCCAAGCCGCGCCCGCTCAGTCAGGCATGAGCCGGTCAATGCCCCCGCTCTATCAAGACGCACAACATACTGGCAAACTGCTAGCCTGCCGTAGTCAAATTTTGTCTGGAGATTGATTAACCGTGTCCAATGCCTTATCCGTGGATGATGCTCCGCAGCCACCCAAGGTGCTCTCCACGCCCTTGGAAATCTCCAGCAACCTGCGCCAGCTGCTCGAAAGCCATGACCCGCTGATCATCACGTTCCACGAGCGCAGCCAGCGCTTCCAGAGCTATCTGGTGGACCTGGACCGTGACAGCAACATGATTGCCCTGGACGAAATGATTCCCCGTGATGGCGAGCGCTATCTGCTGGCGGGCGAGCCGTTCCGGGTCGAAGGCTTCCACGAAGGCGTACGCATTGCCTGGGAAAGCAACGGCCAGCTGAACATCGACGAGTCCGCTGGCAGCCGCTGCTACCGCGGCCCCCTGCCCGATGAAGTGGTGTACCACCAGCGCCGCAATGCGTTCCGCGCCGCGCTGAAGCTGGCACAACTGGTCAACGTCAACCTTGACGGCGAAAAGCTCAAGGCGCCGATCAGCGGCAAGCTGCTGGATATTTCCGCCACCGGCTGCAAACTGCGTTTCGACGGCGACATCACCGGCAGCCTGCAACTGGGTCAGGTCTACGACCGTTTCACCGCCGACCTGCCCTTCGGCAAGATGACCGCGCCGGTCGAGTTGCGTTATCTGCATTTCGAAGAAAGGATTTCCACCACCTTCGCCGGCATTCGCTTCCACAACATGAGCGGGCTGGTGCAGCGTCAGGTCGAACGCTTCGTCTACCAGTTGCAACGCGAGGCGCGTCGCTTCGACAAAGACGACATGTGATAGAGCGTCAACAAAAAACGGGCAGTCCCTTGCGGCGACTGCCCGTTTTTTTGTGCCCCGATTTTAAGGCCTGGCCTCGGTAAAGCTTTGCTCGCGGCCCGAGTCAGGATCTTCTGGCGGCTGATCGGATTCAGTTCCTGATTCGGCTTCCGGTTCGGCTGGCGGCTCCGGATTCACCGGATTGCACATCTGATCCTGCACCACCTGCTCATCAACACGCGGGTCGAGGCAGGCCACCAGTGGCGAACTCGTCATATTGTCCGGCATGGCGACGTGATGCAGCGGTGCGTCGTCGACCTGATGCAGGTTGGTCACTGCTTTCGGGCGAATCCGCCACACCAGTACCAACGCGAAGAAACTGAAGAAGGCGTAGAGCATCTGGCTGCCAAACAGCTTCATCAGCACACCTGCCACCAGCGGCCCGATACTCGCACCCACGCCATAGGTCACCAGCAACATTGCCGTCAAGGACACCCGGCGATCGCCTTCGACATGGTCATTGGAGAACGCCACCGCCAACGGATACAGGCAGAACTGCACCAGCGAACAGACGAAACCGGCGATAAACAGAACCTCCAACGGCACCTGCGGCATGATGGCCAGCGGTAGTGCGGCCAGGGCCAGGCTGAACGCGAAACTGCGGATCAACACGGCCCGATCGTAGCGGTCGGACAACCAGCCCAACGGCCACTGCACCAGCAGCCCGGCAAAAATGCAGCTACCCATGAACAGACCGACCTGTTCGGTGGACAACCCTTGCTGCGAGGCATACAGCGGCGCCAGACCATAGAACGAACCGACGATCAGGCCCGCCCCGAGCACCGTGCTCAATGACTGCGGCACGCGCTTGATAAAGAACCGTGGCTCCATCGGTGCCGGATGCAAGGGCGCCGGGTGAATCCGCCGGGTCAGGGCCACGGGTACCAGACAAAGCGCGAAGCACAGGGCGACCAACATCAGCAATTCAAGCCCCAGCCCTGGGTGCATGACCAGAATCAACTGCCCCAGCACCAGCCCCAGGTACGAAGCGATCATGTAGCCGCTGAAGACCATGCCGCGCTGATTGGCATCGGCCTGTTCATTGAGCCAGCTCTCGATCACCATGTACTGGCACATCATGCCGAGGCCGACGATCACCCGCAAAAACAGCCAGGCCGGCAACCAGTCCACCAGGCCATGGCCGAGCACCGCCGCGCCAACGATCCCGGCACACGCCGAATAGGCCCGGATATGCCCGACCCGGGCAATCAACCGGTGACCGATCTTGCCTCCCAGCACCAGGCCGAAATAGTTGGCGGCCATCAGCGCACCGACCCACAGACTGTCGACATGGTCGGCAGCCAGGCGCAACGCCAGGTAAGTACTCAACAGGCCCGAGCCGATCAACATCATCAGCGAGGCGAAATACAGCGCTCGAAAGGATTTCCAGATTTGGCGCATCGGCGTTCCGAGCGGCTCCTTGCAGTGAGAATCGACTATCGCTAAACGATAGCCGGATGTCGACGGGACGTCAGGCCTGGGCTGCTAAAACACGCCTTTCCCAGGGAGTAATTTCATCATGGAAACTGGTCAGTTCCAGGGTCTTCGAAGCGATGTAGCCTTCGATGAATTCCGCGCCGAACAGTTCCTTGGCCAACTGGCTACGTTTCAGACGCTCAAGTGCCGCATGCAAGGTACACGGCAACGAAAGATTGTCCGGAACTTCGAACTCACCCTGGATCGGCGCGCTCGGCTCCAATGCCTTCTCGATGCCATGCAACCCCGCCGCCAGGCTTGCGGCAATCGCCAGATACGGGTTGGCATCGGCCCCCGGCAAGCGGTTCTCGACCCGACGGGCCACCGGCAAACTGGCCGGAATGCGCAGGCCCGCCGCCCGGTTGTCATAGGACCAGCAGGCATTATTCGGTGAGGCGTAAGGGTGGCACAAGCGCTGATAGGAGTTCACGTTCGGCGCAAACAACGCAGTGAAATCGGCCATACACGTTTGCTGACCGGCAATGAAGTGGCGGAAGGTGGCCGTCTCCTGCCCCGCCTCGTCGCTGAACACGTTACGCCCCGAATCGATTTCGACCACGCTCTGGTGGATATGCATCGAACTGCCCGGCGTATGCGGCAACGGCTTGGCCATGCACACCACGCTCAGGCCGTGCTTGAGGGCAACCTCCTTGAGCAAGTGCTTGAACAGGAATGTCTGGTCGGCCAGCAACAGCGGATCACCGTGTAGCAGATTGATCTCGAACTGGCTGACGCCCATTTCGTGCATGAAGGTATCGCGAGGCAACCCCAGGGCCGCCATGCACTCGTAGACTTCATTGAAGAACGGCCGCAAGCCGTTGTTGGAACTGACGCTGAACGCCGACTGACCATCCTCGCGACGACCGTCCAGCCCCAGTGGCGGCTGGAACGACTGAGTCGGGTCAGTGTTGGGGGCGAAGACAAAAAACTCGAGCTCGGTCGCCACTACCGGCGCAAGGCCTCGGGCCGCGTAACGGGCAATCACCGCCTTGAGCTGTCCACGGGTCGACAGATTGGAGCTGGTGGTGGTGCCCAGTTCATCCGCATCGCAAATGGCGAAGGCCCGTGGTGGATGGCTCCAGGGCAAGCGGTGGATTTGTGCAGGGTCCGGGATCAGCGCCAGGTCGCCATCATCGCTGCCGTAAAACCGTGCCGGCGGATATCCGCCCATGATGCATTGCAACAGTACGCCCCGCGCCATCTGCAAACGTCGACCGTCGAGAAAACCCTCGCTGGTCATCACTTTGCCCCGTGGAACGCCATTCAAATCCGGCGTAACACATTCAACTTGATCAATGCCCGTCAATCGCTGCGCGAGTGAACTCAGGCCAACGGTCGTCATGACGCTATCCTTGTTATTGTGCGGGCCGCGAACGGCGACCGTACAAAATAGGCTCCACGTGTTCAGAATTTCAAGCAGCGTCGATAAATTTGCTGCCGGTCAGGGCAGGTAAAGGCGGAACACCCCACCACCCAACGGCCCGCCATTGCTGATTTCGGTACGCCCACCCACGCCATTGCGTTGATGCAGCGCGGCAATTCGCCCGGCAAAGTACAGGCCCAGCCCGGTGCTGCCGGTGCTTTGATTGATGCCCTGCACATAATCGGCCTGACGCTCGATCATCTGCGCCGGGTATCCCTCGCCATCGTCATTGATGGTCAACACCAGTTGCCCGGCTTCGTCGCTGACACTGATCAAAACGGCATGCCGCGCAAAGCGAATGGCGTTGTTGATGCAGTTGGCCAATACCGACGCGATCAACTCACGGTCAAAGAAGCCCAGCGGGCTCAGCGGGTCCACTTCATAGGTGGCCATGATGCTGCGGCTGGCGAACACCTCCTGATGACAGGCCAGTTGTGCTTCGATGAAATCGTCCAGCTCATGGTAGGCCGGTTGCAATGGCATCTGGTTGACGCCGAGCTTGTACAGCCCCAGCAACTGCACCAGCATGCCGTTGAGGTGGGCGAATTCGAAGTCGATCACACCCTGCTCCGGCGCCTGCCGCGCCGACTCCGGCAATCGTCCCAGCCACTGGCTGTGGGCCTGCATCAGCATGGCCAACGAGTTCTTCATATCGTGCACGGTAGAGGCGATCACCGTGGAGAAATCCAGTGCCTGCTCGTTGTCGTTCATTGGCCAAGCGCCTTGCTTTTCAGCTTCTGATAACGCGGATAGCGCGCGTCGGTGTCGGGCATCAGGCCGACCATTTTCAGGCAGACCCGGCACTCTTCCAGCTCCGCCGAAGGAACGCTGGTATCGGTGCCATGCAGCAACGACTGCGCCATGTTCAGGGCGATACTGATGTTCTTCGGTTGCATCGCCAGGGCCTTGCGGAATGCCTGCCGGGCCTCCACCAGGTTGCCGGTCTTGTAGACGCGCACGCCCTGACGGTTGAGTTCCGCGGCGGCGTTGCCGGAATTGAGGATGCTCGGGTCGTCGGTCTGCTTGGCGATGTCCTTCATGACCACAGGATCGTCGCCGTAGATTTCCACGCAGTTTTTCAGCATCGCGGTACCGGCCTCGGTCTGCCCGAGCAGTTTCAGCTGCTTGGCCACCAGCAAGGCTGCTTCGGCGCTCATGAATTGCTCCATGCCATCCAGGCGCAGCAAGGCTTGCTCGGTGAGCTTGTCGGCCGTCTCGGCGTCGTTGAGCAACAGGCTGGTGGCCTTCATCAGGCGCGCGCGGATTTGCAGGCCCGGATCGGAGGGGTTTTCCTTGGCCACGGCACTCAATGTGGTGTTGATTTCAAGGCGAGTCCGCGTGTCCAGGCCCCGTTCGCTGCCCTTGCTGATCAAGGCGTGGGCCAGGCCGAGGTTGCTCTCGGCATCCTTGAACCGTGACTGCGCGCCCTGGCTCACTGCCTGGCGATAGGCCTTGGCCGCCGTGTCGAAGTCCTCGTTGGTCATCGCCAGCTTGCCGAGCAATGCCTGGCGACGCACCGCCAGCGGCGACAGGCGAATCGCCTCTTCCAGTACGCGCTGTGCTCCCTTGGTGTCCCCTTCGGCGACCAGTACATCCGCCATGCCGTCATACAGCGACGGCATCATCGGGAAGACTTTCAGGGCTTTTTCATAAATGCCCTTGGCCTGCCCGACCTGGCCACGCTTGAACAGCAACTTGCCCAACCCGGCAAACGCCCATGGCAACGGGCGGTCGGCGATGATGCTGTCGTAGAGACGCTCCAGCGCTTCGTTCTGATTCAGGTCGCGCAGGGCATCGGCGCGAAAGCGCAGGCACAGTGGCGAATAGCGGATGTCTTGTTTGCACAGGGCGATACAGGCGTTGAGCACCTCCATCGGCTTACCGCGGTCGAGGGCCTGCAGGATCGGCTTGAGCAGGGTCTTGCGTTGCTCCAGGCGCTCCAGACGCTGGGCCAGGCTGGAACGGTTGAACGGCTTGGTCAGGTAGGCATCGGGCTCATGCTCCAACGCACTGAGCACCATGGCCTGGCTGGTTTCGGCGGTGACCATGACGAACACCGCTTCATGGCTGATCAGCTTTTCTTCCATCAGGTCTTCGAGCACCTGCTGGCCATTCTTCTTGCCGTCGCCCAGATGAAAGTCCTGCAGGATGAAGTCGTAGGCCTTCTGCGAGCACATTTTCAGCGCCTGCTCGCCGGTATCGGCAGTGTCCACTTCCTTGACGCCCAGTTCACGCAGCATCGACCTGACCGAACTGCGGAAGTCCGAGAAATCATCGACGATCAGAAAACGCTTTTGGTGATACGACAGCATCGAAGATTTCCAGGCAATTTAAGAAGAAGAACCCAAAGGCAAATACACGGACGGACTCAGCTTTGCAGCCCATATTTTGGCGCGCAGATGATAGCTGGTAGCCCTTAGCCATCAAACACCTACTCATTGCCAATCAACACATGCATCGACCGCGAGAGGAGGCTCGTAACTGCCGTGTTATCGGCCAGCCATGGCATTCCCTTGAGAACCTTCCTCAACGCTCACTCTGAATATTCGAAGGCGCTACTGAAAACGAGAACTCGCGCACAAAAAAGTGCTGATGCATGAACACCCACAATTGCCGGTGGCTGACCAGGCAGATTTCGCCGATAAATTGACTAAGTCAACATTAGCGCTCCTAAGTGAACGCCACTCGTCGATTAGTTGACGATCGTGATGTGGATCCGATCTTGGCCATTGGCCATCTATGGCAGGCCTAATACCTTGATTTTCGAGGGTTACTCCCCCTTCTCGAGAGCATCGGACAGTCCTGTCCGCACCGAACCTGGATCGAGGACTGACGGACGGGCGGGCAGGTAGCGCTCCGGGTTGACCTAGAATCAGTTGAGAGGCGGGAGGGAGCACATCATCATGCGTAAACCACTGATAATTATTCGTATTTATCTGCTCTCCCGGGCTTTGGCTGCCTTCTGGAAACGTTCGCGCCGCCTGCCGGTGCTGTTGATGGAAATGGCTCCGGGGTCGGTGATTACCAATGATCGCGCCTGCCTGGCGAGCAAATGGTTGACCCAGGAAGATCTGCGGGTAGAGGTCATCATTGGTTTTTCAAGGGGGTCAGGAAGATCATGACCGACCAAAAAGAGCCAATTCGTGTGATGTTGATCGATTGTCGCCCCCTCGTGCTCATGGGCCTTCACGACTTGATCAATGCCAGAAAGCCCCGGATGGAAGTGACAGCACAGGCCACCACCTATACCCAGGCGCTGGATCTTGCCGATCAACTGCGGCCCGATGTGATTTTTTTCAGTTTCTTTCCGGATGCGCTGAATCCTCTGGATGTCATCGCGGGACTCACCCGTAGCGCCGAAATGAAAGTGCTGCTGCTCAAGGGTCTGTACGAAGTCGTCCCCGCTGCCCAGGCGATAGAGGCTGGCGCTCGCGGCATCGTGCTGGCGGAAGACCCGACGGAATCGATTATCCAGGCCATCCTCAAGGTCCACCATAGCGACTTTGCAATGGACAGAGCCTGGGCTGGCGGCCTTTGCGGCTATGCCGTGACCGGGCAAATGCCCATTAAATGCAATCTGGAGCAGGCGAAACAGGCGCGGTTGACGCTGCGAGAGAGAGAACTGATTCGCGCCATCGTCGGCGAACCGTCCGCCAAATATGTAAGCATCGCCGGGCGCCTGGGGATCAGCGAGCACACCGTGCACAACCACCTCAGCAACATCTATCAAAAGCTTAATCTGATCAACCGTATCGACTTGCTGATGTATGCGCTGAAACACGGGCTCACCAACGAAGCCCCGACCGAGTCCGTCTGGGTGGAGCTGGATTGAATTTCAAGTCGATACAAGACGGTCTGCTCCTCACTTTCAGAGGGTAGACCGCCACCGTTCCGCCATCCTTGTCGGTAGACCGGGTCAGACAGAGTGCCCCGCAATACTGATGTCGTTCTCGGTAAATTCCGCCACGCCAACCTGTACCTACCCGCCGCGCTTTTCAAGCCTTGTGCTGCTCGCCAGTTCACAGCGCATGCGATCATGGGGATCTCGTATCTGAACCGCAAAAAGAATGCGAGGGTGGTTTCCTAGGCCACCCTCGCATCCGTTCACGCGCAAAGCCTCAGGCGCTGCCAAAAAAGATGTCGGTATTCTGAACATGGGCCCCGACCACTGTGATGGTCGTTGCTTGTCCGCCAGACTCGGCAACCGTCACGACGCCGTTTGCGCCCGAGTTGTCGATCTGGACAACGGCGTTCGGGTCGCCGTTGAGCACCAGCTTGTCTTGCACGCCAGACCCCGTATCGAAGCCGGTGACCTGGTACCTGTTCTCATTGACTGACAGGTCGACGTTGAACGCATCCTGCTTTCCGATCGTGCCAGCCAGCGAGAAGTCGAAGGATGCGTTGGCCGGGTCGTTGGCGAACAGGTTGGCGTTAAACGTACTCGTCGCCGAATCCCCATCCTTGTCCGTCAACGTCGCGCTGAACGCCAGCTGGACATCGCTGGCCAGACTCTCGCTCTGCTGAATGAACTGGATCACCGGGATCTTGACATCGCCCCGGCCCATCGTCAGCTGAACAGCGTCGATCAGTACCGTACCCTCCTTCTGGACGAGGAAGGACACCTGGCCGCCAGCCTCCGACGTCAGGGTGTTCACCTCGACTTGGTTCGAATGCGTGCCATCCGCGTAGTAGATCCTGTAGTACAGATCCTCGGTCGCCGTGTTGTAACCCGCCACGGAGTTGTCGATGAAGACCTTCATGCCCGTCAGCAGGCTCTCTGGATTGATGACGAAACTTTCATCGGCGGCGCTGATTGCCGCCAGGTTATCGCCCTGGAAAACGTTATTGCCGACGCCGATGCCGGACGCGCTGACGTTCATGGATGCGGGGTCGATGTACGCCGGCAAGGGGTTGGTCTGTAGCGTGGCTTCGGTGGGGTCGGATGCTCCGAGCCCGATGCCGGTCAGGATGTCCGCAGGCAACGCAAGCGCCTTCGCGGAAAAGAACACGATCTCCTCGGAGGTCGAAGGAATAGCCGGGTTATCCGTGTGAGGGATTAACAATGTGCGCACCGAATCCGGGCCGCCGGCAGCGAGCGAGCCGTTTGCACTGCTAAGCACGATCGTCGAACTGAAGCCTTGCACCAGATCCAGTGCATAGTGACCATCGGCATAGGCGGTCAGCGTGTAGTCGACGTTGGTATCCGAGGTTGCGGTGTTGTTGTCGAAATCACCGGTCAACGTTCCCGCGAAGTGGTACGCGCCATTGGCATCCGGTGATTGCGCCAGCTCGTGGAGCGTGCCGGTCCCGGTCATGGTCGTGTTGTCGGGCCTGACGAGGGTGAAGTGGTCATTGACCAACGAGATATCCAGACCGGCCGCACCCAGCCCGTCGGCTCCCGTCGCCATATTCCAGAACCCGGATTGCGCAAGGACGCTACCGGTCCCGATCAAGTTGCCGAAACTGAGTGCCGGCCCGTCGTCCCTGAACACCAGGTTCTGCCCGATGTTGAGGGTCGCCTGGGCGCTGTCGCCGTCCCCGTCGGTCTTGATCGCGGTCAGCGTCACCAGGTTGTCCGAGGTCAAACTCGTTGAATCATCCGGATTGGTCGGGTCGAGATGCACCACGGCCCGGAGCTGGTCGAGCGTGACGCCGCCATTGGCGGCCACGCTGACCGTGAACACCAGCAGGTTGCTGAGGGCTGTATGCCCTTCCACCACCGTGCCATTGAGCGACAGGTTCACCGCCTGGCCCGAGGCCGTGTCCGTCAGCCCGGAAGCTCCTGCCACTACGCCCAGTGCATAGGTCAGCGTGCCGGCACCATCGGCGCCAAACGCCGAGTTGAAGTTGGCGGCGAAGCTCTGGGTATCGTTGGTCGTCAGTATCGTTTCGTCCACCGTCAATGTTGGCTCCGTGCCGGTGGTGGTAATGCTTGGCCCGTCGTCCTTGAACACCAGGTTCTGCCCGATGTTCAGCGTCGCCTGGGCGCTGTCGCCGTCCCCGTCGGTCTTGGTCGCGGTCAGCGTCACCAGGCTGTCCGAGGTCAGGCTCGTCGAATCATCGGGATTGGCGGTGTTGGCATGCACCACGGCGCGGACCTGGTCGAGCGTGACGCTGCCATTGGCGGCCACGCTGACCGTGAACACCAGCAGGTTGCTGAGGGCCGTATGCCCTTCCACCACCGTGCCATTGAGCGACAGGTTCACCGCCTGGCCCGAGGCCGTGTCCGTCAATCCGGAAGCCCCGGCCACCACGCCCAGCGCATAGGTCAGCGTGCCGGCACCATCGGCGCCAAACGCCGAGTTGAAGTTGGCGGCGAAGCTCTGGGTGTCATTGGTCGTCAGTATCGTTTCGTCCACCGTCAATGTCGGCTCCGTGCCGGTGGTGGTAATGCTTGGCCCGTCGTCCTTGAACACCAGGTTCTGCCCGATATTCAGCGTCGCCTGGGCGCTGTCGCCGTCCCCGTCGGTCTTGGTCGCGGTCAGCGTCACCAGGCTGTCCGAGGTCAGGCTCGTCGAATCATCGGGATTGGCGGTGTTGGCATGCACCACGGCGCGGACCTGGTCGAGCGTGACGCTGCCATTGGCGGCCACGCTGACCGTGAACACCAGCAGGTTGCTGAGGGCCGTATGCCCTTCCACCACCGTGCCATTGAGCGACAGGTTCACCGCCTGGCCCGAGGCCGTGTCCGTCAATCCGGAAGCCCCGGCCACCACGCCCAGCGCATAGGTCAGCGTGCCGGCACCATCGGCGCCAAACGCCGAGTTGAAGTTGGCGGCGAAGCTCTGGGTGTCATTGGTCGTCAGTATCGTTTCGTCCACCGTCAATGTCGGCTCCGTGCCGGTGGTGGTAATGCTCGGTCCATCGTCGTCGAAGATGATCCTGGAGCCGATTTCGGTTTTTGTAATTGAGGCCTGGACCAGCGTGAAACCACCAATATCAAAATCGGCGTGCTCATTGCCCTTGGCAGTGACGGCCGCGCCGTTCTCGACGAGCACGCGGTTGTGGTCCGACGTAGTGGTGTATTCAATCTGGTAGCCGGCTTTAACGCCGGTGATGGTTGCGACCCCTGCAGCAATGCTGATGGTGATGGCCGGATCATTCACCGAGCCGTTTGAATTCTCGATCACCTGCCCGGTGCTATTGTTGAAGACTCGAACATTGGTGATGGCCACCGACGCATCACCCGCATACCCATTGATGAAATCCGCGCCAGGCTCAGCAGCGGTGCTGAATGCGCTGACTCTTACCACGGCACTCTTGCCACTTTGCAACTGCACAACGTCGAAACTGGCCATCTTCGCATTGAAGACGTCGGTAAAGTCGATGTTGGATTCAACATCGGCTTCGTTTTGACTGAGGTTGGGAATGGTTAGATCCTGCCTGGCACCCGTGACGAACGAAAAACGGATGCCTTCCTGTTCCGTAATCATCTGGTTGTTGGTGCCTAAGGTGGTCGGGTTAGCCGCCTGGCTGGTAATGATCGTGTCGCCAGTGTTTATATTGGCGCCGCTTGACTGGTCAGCGGGGTCCTTGCCGGTGGCGATGATGGTGGGATCCGTGATCCGCAACACACCAGCGTCATCGACAATGTTCGGATTCGCCTTCGTGAACATCAGGAACAGGTTCGAACCGGAGGGCACACCGGTCAGACTGAATTCCAGGTCCTGGCTAGCCCCGATGAAAACCTTATCCAGCAGATTGAGCGAATCATCGGCATTCGTCATAACGGGATGTTTGAGCGGTTGGTACTCCACGGTCCAGATCTTGCCACCCGTGGCCGGCGATCCGGTTTCATCAATATAGGCAGCGAACACGATCGCGCCGGTTGCACTCCCGGCTCGGCCCACAACGATGTTGTTGTTCGTATCCGTATAGAGAAGGATGCTGGTGCCATCGAGGGTATCCAGTCCGCTGTCCTCGCCATTGAGCGGTGCGCCAGAGAAGCCGACGAAGCTGATATCGATACTGCTTGCTCCGGGGTCAGCGGTGATGGTGAATGCATTGCTGCCGGTGTTGTCCGCGGCACCGGTATAGCCACTCAAGGCCGCCCCCGTGGCGGTACCTGCCCCCAGTGCGGCTAAACGGGTAGTGAAGATCGAAGGCAGGGACGCCACCAGAATGTCATTGTCGTCAGCGTCCCCCGCAGGGGTTGGAGTGGCAGTGGCGTTCTGCAATCCGGCCGTTTCGTCCAGCGTAACGTCCTCGCCGGTTGCCACGACGCCCAAAACGCTGTCCGTAAACGACATTGTCGCCACGGCGTCATCAGCGGTGCCGACCACTCCATCGGCGCCCGCAGCGGCCGCGGTGAGCAGAAACGTTGCGCCTGCCGAGTCGTCGGGATTCACGTACCACGAGGTGGTGACGCTGCCGTTGACCTGGCCGTCGAGATCGCCGGCGCCGCCGTCGGTCACGGACCAGGGCTCGTGACCCGCTCCGGTGTTGGTATCGAGCACATCGTCGGACGTACCCCACACGCCATCCGCGCCGGCACCGATAGCGTGGTCGACTTCGAGCGTCACTGTGCTGCCGGCGGCGAAACCGCTGGCCGTGATGATGGCAGTGCTGCCGGGGGCGTAGTCTTTAAGGTTGGTGGTGACGGTCGGAATGTAGGTAAAAGTCCAGTCGTGGTTGACGGGTGAAGGATGGTCACCGGCGTTACTGGTCAGGTCATTCGTTAGCGATGAGATTTTCTTGCGCATAGCCATGACTTTCTCCTGGGCGGGGTCCAGTCATCGGAGGTCGACCTTGGACCATTTTCTGATCTATTGGTCACAACTATGAACAAGCACCGCAGACGGCACATCGGCGGATACTCCCAGACGGGATGGGAGATTCAGACTACGTGGGGGAGGAGACGGAAAGTCGCGAAGGCAGGGTTGATGGCGTCAATAGATCCCGGGGACCTGGGCTTTTCGAACGTTATCTACTAATCGTGAAAAAGGAAGCGTTGAAACAGGCGGGGAGAACTGCGAAATATGGTGTCCCAGGGCAGGTTCGAACTGCCAACCTTCCCCTTAGGAGGGTCAATTTAGAAGCAACCCGGCTTGAGAGAGACCAGCGATTACTGGGCTTCCAGTCCGGTTGCGTCCGATAAAACGGCCCCGTATAGTTCTTTTCGCTGCCACGGCGCTGTCACGGAGCTGGACCGCTTGAAAACGAAGATCACACAAAAGCTCATCAACAGCCTGCCTACTGAGCCGAAGGCATACCGCGTCCATGACACTGTACAGCCGGGCCTGTTCATCCGCGTGCTGCCGAGCGGGCATAAATCGTACATGGTCACCTGGGGCCGCAACAAGAATGCCACCCTTGGCCGCGTTGGCGTTATGACCCTCGATCAAGCGCGCACCGAGTCCGCCCAGTACCTGGCCGATGCACACGCCCACGGGGAGCCGCTGGCCGTCACCCAAGGGCGGAAAGGCGCCGCCCTGCCCTCTTTGCGCCAGTTCATCGACGACACCTATATTCCATGGTTCAAGACGCACCACAAAGGGCATGAGAAAACCCTGCACACGCTCGACAACAACTTCGAATCGATCATGCCTAAGCGTCTCGATGCAATCACTGGACGCGACCTGGACCAGATCCGGACCGGATGGATGCAGTCGGGCAACAAGCCGTCGACGGTCAACCGCAAAATGGGCTCGATCAGCGGCCTATTCAGTAGGGCCGTTGAATGGGAGTACATCAGCGCCCACCCGATGGACAAGCTGAAAGCCCTCAAGGTCGACTCCATGGGGTTGGTCCGCTATCTGGATGTCGATGAGGCCAAGCGCCTGCGCGAAGCGCTAGACGCGCGCCAAGACGAAGCGCGGGCGGAGCGCGAGACTGCGAACAAGTGGCGGGCAAACCGCGGCAAAGAGTTGATGCCGAGCCTGCTGGGATTGCCCTTCACTGACCACCTGAAACCCATGGTTCTAGTCTCGCTGAATACCGGAATGAGGCGCGGCGAGCTGTTCGACCTGAAATGGTCAGCGGTGAACTTCCAAACGAAGACGATCACCGCCGCCGGCGCCACTACCAAAACGAGCGATACGCGCCATATCCCGATGAACAAGGAAACCTTCGGCGTACTGGAGGATTGGAAAAAGCAGGTCGGGAAGTCCCGGTACGTTTTCCCGAGTCAATCCGGCGGCCGCCTGGAGGACGTTAAAAGCGCCTGGCTCAATCTGCTGGAGCGAGCCAAGATTGATGGCTTTCGCTGGCACGATATGCGTCACGACTTCGCGTCACGCTTGGTAATGGCTGGCGTACCGCTCAACACGGTACGGGATCTGTTGGGGCACGCCGATATCAAAATGACGCTTCGGTATGCCCACTTGGCGCCAGGCACCAAGGCTGCAGCGGTAGAGCTGATTTAGAATGGCGGCTCGAACGGAACAATAGTTCGGCTCTCTTTGTTGTCCTCGACATGAGCCAACAGATCCTGCCACCAGCGCCTAACATTTTGCCTATCAACATTCCCTACCCCTGGCACGTCCCAATATTGGGCATTATCACCAATACAATCAGTGAGAAAGAATTTAGATGCCTTGATCGTCTCCCATAGACGCTGCTCTTCGTAGGTAATCAGTGAGGGCAGATAGGTGCAAAGCTGAATGAATCGTTCGCTTTCGTCTGTCGACCATATCTCGCTTACAGAACTGAGCAATGACATGGGGTGCGCTTCTCCGCCAGATACAAAGGGCGCATCCAAATCAAAGGCAATCTCCTCGATTGCGGCTTCCACTACACCCGTGATGGATTGCCGGCGAATGCGAGATATAAGCTCGATCATCAGCTTTACCTTGGGATCGAGACGCAGTGTCAATGTCTCTGTCTTCCGTGCGCCCTGGCTGGGCTTGTTCTTCGCCATCTAATCCACACCCGTCAATTTGCACTTTAACCGAATCCTACCTTTTGCGTCCGGCGAAGTCCATGCGTTCACATTCAGCCATTGACTGCAGTTGACGTACAGCAAATACAGCAATACGCTTCTCACATCGCCCGATCAATCTCGATGGGCATTTGGAGAAATCTATGGAACAAGCACACCAAATCGCTCCCCTCTCAGTGAGCGTCGAAGATGCAGCAAGGATCGTCGGCTATTCCCGGTCGGGCGTATATGAACTGATTGCTTCCGGGGACTTGAAGGCTTTCAAGCTTGGTCGGCGCCGTCTGATTTTGATGACGGAGCTCAAGGCTTGGATCGAGCGCGCAGCAAAGGACGGCGCGCGGTGAAGTGCAAGAATAAGGGGGAAGTATGGCGCAGGGCTGCGCAGAAGATTGCCAAGGCGGTGTTCGAGCACCGCCTTAGCGAAAACACACTGGATAGCACCAACGTGAAGGGCAAACTATGACACGTCATTCTTCCGTCGAGCAAGACCGTAAAATGATCGAGGCGCTGCGAACCGGCCCGATTTCCTCAGTCGAAGCGGCTCAAATGCTCGACATCGTTCAGCCACCAAGCACCATTCGCCGCCTCAGGAAGAAGGGGCATGAAATCCGCACCTTCTGGACGCACCAGTCCACTGAGCCAGGCCGCCCACCGCATCGCGTGGCCAAATACATCTTGATGCGCGAAGCGTCGTAACCCAAGAACAGCAGAGATGCCCTCAGTTTTGAGGGCATCTCTGCTCCTGCCTGTGAGCAGCCGAATGGCGACAAAAAGAAAGGGGTTCAAGCCCAAGGCTAAACCGTTTGCCATGATGCTATGGCAAATGGGGCAATCGGCTCCCTATCGCGCGCTGAGCTTCACCGCCAGGGGTGTTCTGATGGAGCTGCATATGCAGTACAACGGGAGCAACAATGGCGACCTGTCCGCTACGCGCACGATGGCCAAAGAATGGGGGGTCAGCTCTCCAAACATCCTTCAAAAAGCTCTTACCGACTTGCTGAATGGCGGCTGGATCGTTCAGACCCGCACCAGTCACTTCTCCCGCCACGGGTCAAGGTGCGCGCTGTACGCGCTTTCCTGGTATGCAATCGACGAATGCCCGGGAAAAGAGCTCGAGGTTTCACCAACAATTGCCCCTCCGAGAACTGTCCGGGATCTGACAGATTCGAATTGATCCTGTATTGAATCGATACACGTAGCGGTATTGAATCGATACACGTAGAAAAATTGAAAGTACCGTTCTGTCCGGTAGCGTTCAGAAACTCACTCATCGTGTATTGATTCAATACCACTAAATCAATTCTTCCTGTATCGAATCAATACACCCTTATAGATATCTACCACACCAGCCGTTGAAACCCGTGCGCCTGTTCCAATGCTTTGCTCGCACACAGCAAAAGGCACCACCCCGTTGCAGGGTAGTGCCTTCGATACAACGAAGTTTCGTAGTGCTCAGTCAATTCCTTCGCGAGCTCCAACCACGCCATGGGATGCGCCCAGGTGACGATACTTCCAGCAGAAGTTGCCGCTGAAGGAGCGTACTTGCTCGATGTGACGGGCGATATCGGAAGCGACAACATTTTCCTCATGACACAACAATGGGTCGAGCAGCGGCCACAGGATCTGTACCAGCTTGTTGAATTCCTCGCGCGCAAAGTTCATGTAAGCCATATCGCGAGAATCTAGAATCGCGTCAGCGAGAAACTCACCATCGAGAGTCAATGCGGCCGGCAGGGTCTGCACATTCATTGCACACCTCCTGCGCTGATTCCTTCGTATGGAGCGGTGTAAGGCAAGACCTTCACGTTGATGGCGCCCAGCATTTTCAGCGGAGCCAGGTCGTTCAACTTGATATTGGCGGGCAGCACCATAGTGCCAATGATTCCCCCGCGCGCATCGAGGATTTGGATGATATTCTGTTTAAATTGCATGACGTGTGCCTCTAAGCGTCGTCGTGTGATCGCCAGGCCGCTGTTGACGCAGCGGCTTGGCACCTTTTAAAAGTGGGATTCCCTCACATTTAAGTACCCGGATCTAGGGGGCTTTATTGCTTCCCCTTCTCGGCGATCCATCCCGCCGCCCAGCTCAAGGGGTCTTTCGACGCCATCGGCTTGAGTGGTTTGCCGTCCCGCGCCGCCTGCTTACCCTCCTCCTCAGTTTCCGTGTGAATCCATAGCGCTGTGAGTTTGTATCCTGCTGCTCGCTGACGCTCTTTGTAGTCCCGCTGCCTGGCTGCTGATGAGCGCGGGGGATTGACCTGATCCGTCATTTGAAGCCCCTGTTACTAGTTACGATGAAGAGAAGATATACGATCGTTACTAGTCACGCAATAACAGAGTTAAAAATAATTGCAGGCCCGAAGATGCGGGGTTTTCTGTTCACGTCTGGATTTGAGATCCGGAAGCGCTCAACCCCTAATGGGAGAACAACCTGCAGGCAGTTGGCACCCAGCGGTTGCCGGGGTATAAAGCCTCGCAGCGTGGCAAACCGCCACCCACTCCAAAGATAGGGACATCAGATGAAAAAGACTGCTGGCGCATTCGCCCTGATCGGCGCTCTCCACGGTTGCGCCTCGGTACCCATGGGAGACCCCGTGGCAGACGCTGAGATGAAGCGCTTCGGCACCGTGCCAGATATGTCCAGGGTCTACATCTATCGCAACGAGAATATGGGCGCGGCCATCAAGATGACGGTAACTGTCGATGGGCGAGTGATCGGCGCTACGGCGGCGAATACATACCTTGTCGCAGAAGTGTCAGCAGGCTCACACACAATCGGTTCTGACGCTGAAAACCTGACGATGCTTAAGATCAACGCCCAACCCGGAAGAAATCTGTACGTGTGGCAAGAGGTAAAAATGGGATTCGGTTACGCAAGGAGCCAACTCCATCTGGTGAGCGAGTCTGAGGGGCGCAAAGGTGTGCTTGAGACAAAACTGGCCGGATCTCTATAAAAGAGGTCTTAAACTTTATTTGCCGGGCCGTCTCGAACGGATAAATGGCGGCGCTATAGGGATTCAAGGTTCCAGAGAAAACACACACCTATTGATAAAATTGGAAACGCAATTGAAAATACTACACCTTATAAAGTCTGCCTCCCCACAAGCCAACATTCTTTTAGTTTTATCAGCCTCACTACTCCTATTAAAAATACTGATACTGAACAAATTTGAACCGTTATTTACTGGTGCATACAGCCTAGGCCTAATGGTCGAATCAATACTTGCATCAGTAATAGCGAGCTATGTGTTTTACTTAATTGTTGTGCACTTGAAAGAGACCAACGATAGAAAAACAATCGCACCATACATCGCCAAGCATATAAATCGTGTAATTCTATCTTGCAGAGCTCAAGTTTCAGCCTTTAGCCAAGCGGCCAATACCGACCTAGGATTCAATGCACTATCCAAAGAAGAGCTCGAGCTAGCACTCAAAAAAATCCCGCCATACTCTGAGGCTCCGCTTTCGTTTGGATTAAATCAAAAAAATGCAAATTGGTTTCAATATTTTGAGTACCAATCAAACAGAACAAAATCGAGCATCCAAAGAATTCTACAGCAACTCCCTTTTCTTGAAGCAGAACTAATAAGCAATCTTGCTGCGATAGATGACTGCAATCACGTCGATACGGCTAGCTTTTTAGCAAATCAAAGATTTAACAACACTGACCTTTCAGTATTTTCAGGGCAAATTTATGAGTACTACACCCTCAATAAAAAACTAGAATCACTCTTAACTAAATACAACTACCCAACATAAGCAAGACTAAAGACGCCGACATGTCGGCCATCCACTCTGAGCTTCCAATTTTAAACTGGGCCACCATCGGTTCACTCAAATCTTTGCGCGCAGGGTTAATGTGAGCAAAATCCCGCGTGCCAGGTTGATGCCCTCAGTGTTAAGGGCATCTCCTTCAGGCAAAAGCCCGTGATACAATGCTCCCACTGTGAAATCTTGCGCAGCGAGATGATTCGGTCTCAGTGAGCTGGCTTGGTCTGATGGACGGGCTAACTTTTAAGCCAACTACCCCGGTAGAGTTAAGATCTCAAATCTGGCCTCCTGCTTCCAAACTCGAAAGTATCGCTTACTTTGCCAGCTACTACTTTCTGCGGTCCTTAGCGATATCTTCTAATCGCTTAGAGAGTGTATCTCTAACTTCAACCATAGACATTTCACCCAGCTTTCCCTCATCAACGATCTCGAAAATTTCTTGCGCCTCTTTAACGGCTGCATTGAGATCGCCTCTCCATCTAGACAACATCTGCACCTTAATATTTGTCAGCCCCATAAACTTTGCATTCTGCGCTCGGATCCTTTCGTAATCGTCCTGAGAGATAACATCTAGAGGAGATGTAAAATTACCATCGAAGTCAACATATAAAGATGAGTTCTTTAAGCGATTTGATTCCTGATGAAACTCTTCCTGAACGACTTTAAATGCGCTAACTGCCGCCGCAACATTATTACTTTTCTCTGCAACTTCCTCATTCTCAGAGAGAGGAAGAAAGTACGCATTCATTTTATTTTTACTTTCGTGCCGTCTAAATACCTTAGAAAGGGATTTTACATCCACCTCATTTCCAATTAAGTAGGAGAGAACCGCGGCACCTAATATTTCGATTTTTCCGCACTCTTCGAGTGAGATTTGGTGTAACAGGTATGCTCTAGGAAATGCTTTTACATCAGCCAGAACACCAGCCTCATAGAAAAGCTGATCAGCATTCTCAAATACTCTCTGAGCACCATCAATAAGACCAACCGCAAACGCCTCTTGCTCCTGTGTTAGTGCCATTTCACCCTTACTCCCTTTGAAAACGCCATTGTGCGCGAGCAGCAGACCAAAACCAATACCGGCCCCCGTAGTCCCAAACATACAAACGCCAGTAAAAGCCCGCGGTTTTCCCGTCCCCACCAGCAAGATATAGTGGAGTGTGACGTTTTGGTCTCTGTCCGATGATTTTGGCTCACTGAACTTGGCACGCCAATCGGCGAAGGTTTCAGTTGGTTGGCTGTCCCATCCCAGGAAGCGACACGGGGGCGATTCCTCAACATCTTCGTCGGTTGATCGTTTTAATGAGGAATCATCACCTGGTATTGGGGAAGTTTATGAGCCACGCTGGTTTGTCCTGCATGTGAACGGCGAAGTGATCAATCACAGCCTTTGCAGCCAGATGAGGCGCGGGAGACAAAATTATTGCTTTCCAAACGCTTTCTACTTCTGGGCCTGAGGATCGACGATCAAGTGTCTTCATATGCACTATACGATCCCTCGTAGTCTTCAATTGCCGATACCCCTGCCAGCATCTGGTGCCTTTCGGTGATGAGCATTTCAAAATCTCAGGAAGAACTGCAGTCAGCTTTGTATCAATCCGAATATGTCGTTCTATCGTGGGTTTGCTTGACGCCTCCAGGACAACGTCGCTTCGATTGTGGTGAGCGTAGAAATAATCCTCGGGAATTATTTCGTTCACAAAAGCTTCGAGCGCAGTAAAAGCCAGCACTATCGACTCGATCATTCTTTCGATGAAGTCAAAAGCATCCGCGTCGCTCTTAAAACTGACCTCCATGTGATGACTCTTGTCTATTCCGCTCCGATCACGAATTTCACGTGCTGCGGTAAACGCTGTTGCCGCCGAATTGAGTAGCAAAGCTGAAGCATTGGGAAGAGGGATCGTCAGTTGTTTCTTCTTCGTCATTTGAACCACTGAAGAGAGCGTAACTCGCGTCCCCACCGGTGAAATAGTACCGGTCCAGGGCGAGGTGAACTCCTGCGTCAGATGGGTGATTAGCTGGAGTCTCCAATCATCACCAATTGAGGTCTGTGCTTTGTCGGAAGGCTTCATAGGCACTCGGAAAGTGGTCGAAATGGGTATGCAAGTATGGCTAAAGTTACGCCTGACAGCAGGCCGGAGCAGGCGCGACTCAATTGTAATACTGGCTGACATTTGAGCCGGACCAAAGTGGGATTCCATCACTTTGCCTCGGCATCAGCGCCGCGACACGTTTTCATCATTCGCAAAACGTGTCGCGACACCTGCCATACCAAATTGGGAGGTCAAGCCCAGCCCCCATTGGGGGTAGGATGAATTTGAAATCCGGCCAACTTCGGCCAGCGGCAACAGTTCCTCAAATTGAGGAAGACCCGCCATCGCAGGGCGCTCCCCGCAATTCCCCGTCCTCAGATTGAGCGTGAACGAATCGTTCACCTGTGACGCTGTATCACTTTGCCTACCCCTAACTTACTGCAACAAAAAAATCCCCGTTTCCATCCGCCAAAACCAACTATTTCAGTCCCATTCCGTCTCGTTCCGTGTAGCACCTGAGGTGCACCTAAAAAGCACTGGATAAATGATCAGATCATGCCTAATGTGAGTTTTTGAGCCACTCAAAACCCATCGAGGCAGCACCTATGAACACAGCTAAGCCCGCCCGAGGACGCCAGCACAAACCAACTCGCTCTGAAGTTGCTGCCGCCTGGGGCCGCCTTCGCGAAGCCGCGGCAGACGGAAGCGTTCAAGCATCCGCCCTGCTGATAGCGCTCGCTGAAAACAAGCCGGTCATCGCCATGGAATCGCCCGCCGCATGACTGATCGCGATAAAGCCGGCAAATGGAAGCCCGGACAGTCGGGTAATCCCGGTGGCCGTTCTGGCCAGACGCAAGAGCTACGCGCCCGACTCGCGGAAGGTGCAGACGCCGTAACAAAGAAGGTTCTGACAGCAGCCAAGAAGGGCGATATGCAGGCTTGCCGATTGATCCTTGAACGCCTGGTACCGCCAATCAAGCCAACTGCCGAAACAGTGTGCTTCGACCTCGACGATACCGACCTACCCAGCGCAGCCAAATCAATCCTTCGCGCAGTTGCCGCCGGCGAGCTACCGCCAGACCAGGGCAAAGCATTGATCGAAGGGCTAGGCGCTGTTGCCCGGGTAATCGAAGTTGCCGAGCTACAGAAGGCCGTCGAAGACCTCCGCGAACAGATGGAGGGAATGCGGCAATGAGCATTAAGTGGATGCGGGCCGAGCTCAAGCGAATCGCAGAGAAGATCGGCGCCGAAGACGAAGAGACAGTTCTCGTTATGTTGACGGTGGTGGACTGCAGGGTTGACGCGGTTGAGGGGGAGATGGATTACCCCGAGACAGTGGGCCATTCGTTCAACTATCCCGTCCAAGGCGTACAGGCGGTCATGCACTTCCCACTGCGCACCATGAACAGCAGCGACGCGGCCAATCTGGCAGAGGCGTTCATTCTCCACGTCCGCGCAATTGAAAGCCTCCGCCGTCCCGCTCCGGTAGGTGTGATGGATATGCGGCCATTCCCAAGTCCGGGTGCCTGGATCTTCCCGCCGCTGGCTGACGGGCAAGACATTAAAAATCACGTCGCAGAACAGTATCGACTGATGATCGAGGCCCGCCATGAACATCCGTAGCCAGGTGGCCAAGTTGCGTCATCAATCCGGGCTCACTCAATTCAATCGTGACGTGCGAGAGATTAGCGCCCTTATGGACGAGTTGCACACAGCCGCAGCCGGCGGTGGCGCCCGAGAAAACGTGTCCCTACTCGAAATCCTGAGCGAAGCCTCAGACCAAAACCGGCCGCCCCACGGCCAGACAATCAAAAGGTAACTCAATGAAAATCGGCAAACGATCAGTCCTCAAAGTTGGCTTGGCCAACCTCCATTACTCCGAATACGAACACCATCAGGTAGAGGCAAGAACATTCAATATTCAGCGACCAGATGGCACCAAAGGCACCTGGCAGGCCGGTGGCTTGCTGAAGTCTGTTCGCCATTTGCAGGGCTTGTCGCTGGAGGCGTTTAAGGACCTCGGAGAAGAAATACTCTCGATTCGCGAGAACAAAGACCTCAACGCCGCAGCCATTGAGCGCAAGGGCAAGGAGCAGATTGATGGAATCATCCCCGCCCTGATGCCTGCGATGGAGAAGGCAGCAAAAGATATGCTCACACTGGCCCAGACAGTGGCCAGCGGCTTTGCCGCGGTCACGCCCCGCGCTAGCTCGGACGTTGTTGGTTTCCTGGCTGATCAGGAGCTACGCGCCATCGTGCGAGGCCTCAAGCCGGAGGAGCGTCAGCGACTAGTAGCTGAAGCGCGAGCAGGCAGTCATCCCGACGTTGTAGAGGCGGTGCTCAGGGCAAATCCAATGCTCTCCGGGCTATCGCCAGAGGCGGCTGACAGCCTTTCGCGCGCAGGTATTGCCGCGTCACGCGCCGAAGACATCGAAGGGCTCAAGCAAATGCTGGCGATCTACGATGACGTGCTGGCCACCGCCTCCAATGCCGGTGTCGCACTGAGCGGTATGGTCGCCAATTCGAATGGATACACCGGCCGGTTTGAGAAGTGGAGATCGGGCTGCGAAGGCTCCGAAGCGCTTCGCGACTGGCTGGCGAAAATGCCAACTCGCACCTCCGCAAAAGCGTCTCCTGATCAATCCGAAGCGGCCTAACTACCCGTCCGTGCGCTACGCAAGTATTGGTAGCGCCGATCAGCGGCAGACTCTGTGAGTGTGACGATATGACCTTTCAAGAGCGCTTTAACGAAGCGTGCAGTACGCAGAAGTTCAAACCCTACGAGCTAATACAGGGGCCAGACGCCGGCTATTTGGTGTGGGAGGTTCAACACGTCCGCAATGGCCAACAGGTGACCATCGACGGCCCCTACTTCACCGAGGAAGAGGCCAGGGTGTCAGCCGACCTGATGCGCGGAACATTCCGCGGCGCCCGGGCCAGCGAGGCGATCTACAACCGGGTGTGGAACTACGACCCGCGCCAGGAGCAACTGACCATCGACCAGGCGCATATGTCGCGCGCAGTGCTCGCCATTCGTCTTGGGCTGCCCGCCCCATCCACCAATCCATAGGAGGCCCCATGGCCGCTACAGCAATCGAATATGCCCCGTTCACCACCATCAAACTGTACGGGCAGCTACGACAGTTCGGTAAGTCCTACCAGTTCTCCGTCCGCACGCCGGCCGAGGCCATCAAAGCACTGTCAGTGCAGATCCCAGGGTTTGAACGGTTTCTGTCTAATGCGAAGTCTCGCGGGCTCGTGTTCGCCGTTTTTCGAGGCAAAAAAAACATTCGTGAGAGCGAGCTCACCTACCAAGGTCAAGGCGACATCATCATCGCGCCTGTGATCGTTGGTAGTAAGCGCGCGGGTGTTTTGCAAACGGTCGTCGGCGCGTTGCTTATAGCAGCGTCATTCTTCACGTTCTGGGCGCCTCCGGTGTCAGCAGCGCTATTCGCATCAGGCGTGGGTATGGTTGCTGGAGGCGTTATTCAAATGCTTAGCCCCCAGGCCGGCGGCCTCAAGACAAGTGCTGCGCCAGAAAATCAACCTGGATACGCGTTCGGTTCGGCGCGAAACACCACCGCTTCCGGAAACCCAGTCCCGCTCTGTTACGGGAAGCGTCGGGTAGGCGGAGCAATTATCAGCGCCGCCATCTACGCAGAAGACCAGGTGTGACTGGTGACCACCTCTGCCTCAACTAAACCGTTTTCGCAGCCTTCAGCGCCTCAACCAAACTCTTGATGTGTTCGGGATCAAGCGGGCTACTGACAGTGTGCGCTTCCGTAGTTCGACCAAAATAACTAGATGTAAGGCCCGTACGTATTGCCACCTTACTTTCCTCAGGAAGCAGTTCAATAAACGGACCGATCGACGCAAGCTCTAACTCGGTCTGTTTAGCCCTATCCGCATTTGTTCGATGACGGGCTGACTCTCTAGCTGTGTAAATCGCTGGCGTGGTAATCACAATGGCGTAAAACAGCCTTATGAGGACTGACACTGCGCTATCAGGAGTAAATGGCTCGAACCAAAACTTCAAGAAAGTGGCCACCGCAATCAAAATACCAGTGCCAAAAATCCCTATCGTGGCCCAACGCCAGAAATTAGCCTGTTTGCCTTCAGAGTTGGCAATCAACTGGTAGTTGCCTGTTACTCCTATGTTCCCCACCACCTGCACGATACGAGCGGCTTCATCTCGAAAATTGCTGATCTCTTCTAGTGTTCTAGAGGCGATATATGCCTGAAGCTTCATTTCCTCTTTGTGCAGCCCTTGTTGCTCGACGATACTCGCGTCAAAGACTGCTTGCCGTGCACCTTCAGCCTGGGTAAACACCTGCTCCAGCTTGGCAACGGCAGCAGACGCTTCCGCACGCTCCTTCGCTGCAATCTCAATCGCCTCATCAAGCTTCTTCGAGAGAATTCCACTTTTTTCGATGATGTCGACCAGGTCGTTCGCTAATTCATCTCGAGTCTTAGTCAGTTCCTGTATGACACCCTGCGAAAAATCGGCCTGGGCTTTGAGCAAGGCAGGAAAGGTATTCTTTGCAGTTCCCTGGAGCTGTGGAGTGAACGCCCAAAAGGTGGACATTACATTTTGGTCTAGCTGCGAAGATGCGTTAACGATATGGCCAGGATTCCCGTTACTGACAAATGCAACCAGCTCAGCAAGTGGGGCCTGAATATGGCTATTCAGCGTGCTCAACCCACCAGCGCTTGTGAGTTCCGCAGGCGTCTTATCGAGAAGCTCTTGAAGAACCTGAGCAATAGCAAAAACCTTATCGCGGGCGAATGAATAGCCTTCATCTAATGCTACGGCTTCGCTCGAAAACTCTGACATTTTGCGCATATCCAGGATGCGCTGGACTGATGCACGCAGCGGGGTTTCGTCGTAAGCAGCTCGCGTCATGGTTGATAGCTCGTTGTTATTTCATCCAGAAGCTACTGTTTCGCCATCACCTTGTCCACGAAACAAAAAGGTATGCCTATCCAGATACGGGCTAATTTTGTCTTTTTCAGGCTTTCCGCTTGATAAGTAACACCCAAAGTGCAACATTATTAGTAGAACGCCCTAACTGATACAGGCACCCATCATGTTCATCCGCGCATACCTCCGAGCCTCCACCGAAGAACAAGACGCCGGCCGCGCCCGGGCCTCGCTTGAGCAGTTCGCAAGTGACCACAACAAGGTCATTGCGAGCGTGTACTTGGAGAACGCCAGCGGCGCAACTGCCGACCGGCCGGAGCTGCTGCGCCTGCTGAAAGATGCGCGCAAGGGCGACGTGCTGCTGGTGGAATCGATAGACCGCCTATCCCGCCTCCCGGTGGAGGACTGGAAAAAGCTCAAGGCTGCTATCGACTCCAAGGGCCTGCGCATCGTTGCGCTCGATCTGCCAACCAGTCACCAGGGAATGCAGGACACGAAGGGCGACGAGTTCACCGGACGGATGTTGGGGGCGATCAATTCAATGTTGGTGGAAATGATGGCCGCGATCGCACGCAAGGATTACGAGCAGCGCCGCGAGCGCCAAGCCCAGGGTATCGAGAAGGCTAAAGCTGCCGGTAAATACCAGGGCCGGCCGGTCGATGAGGATCTGCACAAGCGCGTTACAGAACTGCTCGGCGCCGGCTTGGGCATTCGTGCAACGGCACGGCACGCCAAGTGCTCGACGACTACAGTGCTCCGTATCCGAGATATTTCTGTGAGTTGAATCAACCAGGATAAACAAGTGAAATTTCAACCAGCTGTAGACTTCACCGCTCAAGGCATCAACATACGAACCCTTATGACTATGTTTCGGGACTTTGAAGAGGTGCCCGTCACCGTGGAAAAAGTCGTGCCCATGGTGGTATTCATGGCTTTTTCAATTGAGTCATATTTGAACTCAATTGGCTCACGCCGCGTGAAAATTTGGGATGAGATCGAGCGAGTCCCTTGGAAAAGCAAGGTGGACATCCTTCATAGAAATGCAGGAGTGACGGCCGTTTGGGGTGATAGACATCTCCAGTTTGCTAGGGAAATCTTCAAGCTCAGAGATAATCTTGCGCACGGCAAACCAGAAGAGGTGCTCGGCCCGATGGTGGACTGTAACGAGCAGGCAATAGCTATCTTGGAGAGCGCCGACTTCGGGCCTGCTTGGTATAGCGCGCTGAATAAGGATTGGGTGATGAAAGCAAAATCGGATTTTACGAATCTGATGCAGAAGCTTGCAGCATTGTATGAACTTGGTGATTCGGATCACCTCTGTGCTGCAGTAGGTAGGGTCATAACCGTAGACCATGGGCACTGACCAGACGAGACACTCATAAAAAAAGCCCCGACCGAGCATTGCTTGGCGGGGCTTCTTTTTGGCCTGCTGCTGCCACCCTGCTGTCACGAAAAATTTAAGCTGACAGGAGTATGGCTTGAAAGGCCCAATTTATATGGTGTCCCAGGGCAGGTTCGAACTGCCAACCTTCCCCTTAGGAGGGGGATGCTCTATCCAATTGAGCTACTGAGACACACGTTGACCGCGCCGATGCGCGGTGCGATGGACGGCGTGCATGTTAACGGCCGGGCTGGCTTTTGTCATGTCGTCCGTAGGCTTTTTAAGTGTAGGCAGACGCCTCGGCCGGGCGCGGACTTGTTTACCGTGCAAATTGCATCACTGCAAAAAGCCATCATTGCAAAATGCAATATGGCGCTTTACCAAAAATAACTTAATTCATTGTTTTTAAAGAATTTAATTACCGATAAACTCTGGCATGCGAGCTGCTTCTGCTGTTCTCACAGAACAACCGAGGCCCGCCCCATGAAGAGCGCCCTTTCACTCTCCTATGCCATCGCACTGGCGGTTTTAGCGGGAGTTCATTTTGTTCCCGAGAGCAGCGCTACGCAGGCTGCCCAACACATGCCGCATTACCTTCAGTTGCAGAAGGCACCACAGCTGGCAGTGACGAGCGACCAGCACGGCTTTGTCAGTCAGGAGAACAGCCAGAAAAACACCCTGGTACCAGCTCCGTCTGCCGAACGTTTGGTATTTTGAATGACCCTCACCAGGAGTACAGCATGTCCAGATCAGCCGCGAGTTTCTTCATCCTCGCCTTGTCGAGCGGCATTTTTCATCTGTCATTGACCCAGGGCATGGTCGTCACCCTCCCCCTGATCGCCTGTGGCGTATTCAGCGCGCTGTTCGTGCTCGCATTGATCGCCGGGCGCAAGATCAAGTTTGATCCGGTACTGCGCTGATCCCGACATGGCAGACCCGTTGCAAGGGCCTGCCATCCATCCTGAATTCCCCCCATCCATACGACTCCCCCTAGTAAATCGGCCATTTGCCACTATTCTGTAAAAGACAAGGAACAGGGATCGAGTTCACTTTTTCCTGCTCGTCGGAAACCTTTCGTCGGGTGGAGAAAGCAGGAAGTGATGGGGCCTGGCCGAACTTTTCAAACCAGTCCGCATTTCTGATAATTGGTGCTGGCAGAACGCCTTTATCCAGTTCAATATTTGTCACAGAATTGACGCCAAGGATCTGGCTGCTTTGAGGCATGATGCGCGCCTCTATCAATTCAGGTTGAACATTTGGTCAGAGCGCTTGTCCTACCAGACATCCTGCGGCCAATCCCGAAAACCGCTCCCCTGAACTAACCGGTTAAATATATGCGCCCATTGAAACAGGCAATTTATTCCAGCCGTACGGCTGACAAGTTCGTCGTACGTCTGCCAGACGGAATGCGTGAACGCATTGCCGAGGTGGCTCGCAATCATCATCGCAGCATGAACTCCGAAATCATTGCGCGCCTTGAGCAGAGTCTTATTCAGGAAGGCGCACTGGGAGAAGAGTTGAGCATGCGCCTGGACAGCCCCGAGCTTTCCTTGCACGAACGGGAGCTGCTGCAGCGCTTCCGCCAGCTCTCCCATCGACAGCAGAACGCCCTGGTATCTCTGATCGCCCATGACGCTGAAATGGCCGCCGACGCGTCCTGATTCAGCCAGAAAGCCCAAGCCAGCCTGATCGCTGGCTTTTTTTTGCCTGAAATCCGGGCACAAAAAAACCCGCCAAACGGCGGGTTTTAGTGAAGCGGACTTCAGAGCAGGAAGATTGTCGCCAGCCCCAGGAAGATGAAGAAGCCGCCGCTGTCGGTCATGGCCGTGATCATCACGCTGGCACCCATTGCCGGATCGCGCCCCATCTTCGCCAGGGTCATCGGGATCAAAACCCCCATCAACGCCGCCAGTAACAAGTTGAGTATCATCGCGGCGGTCATCACCACGCCCAATGACCAACTGCCATAGAGCAGGTAGGCAACCACACCGATCACCCCGCCCCAGATCACGCCATTGATCAGCGCTACCGCCAATTCCTTGCGCATCAGGCGCGAGGTATTGCCGGTACTCACCTGGTCCAGCGCCATGGCCCGAACAATCATGGTGATGGTCTGGTTACCCGAGTTACCGCCGATCCCCGCCACGATCGGCATCAATGCCGCAAGCGCCACGAGTTTCTCGATCGAACCTTCAAACAAACCGATCACCCGAGAAGCCACGAACGCGGTAATCAGGTTGATCGCCAGCCAGGCCCAACGGTTACGCAGGGATTTCCAGACCGACGCAAAAATGTCTTCCTCTTCACGCAGACCCGCCATGTTGAGAACTTCGCTTTCGCTCTCTTCACGGATCAGGTCGACCATTTCATCGATGGTCAGACGGCCGATCAGCTTGCCGTTCTTGTCGACCACGGGCGCCGAGATCAAGTCGTAACGTTCGAACGCCTGGGCGGCGTCGTAGGCGTCTTCGTCCGGGTGGAAACTCACCGGATCGCTGGCCATCACCTCGGCAACCTGTTTGTCCGGATCGTTGACCAGCAAACGCTTGATCGGCAATACGCCCTTGAGGACGCCGTCGTAATCGACCACGAACAGCTTGTCGGTATGGCCCGGCAACTCTTTGAGACGGCGCAGGTAACGCAAGACCACTTCAAGGCTGACATCCTCGCGGATGGTCACCATCTCGAAGTCCATCAACGCACCGACCTGTTCCTCGTCGTAGGACAGTGCCGAACGCACGCGCTCGCGTTGTTGCTGGTCGAGGGTCTCCATGAGCTCATGGACGACGTCTCGCGGCAGCTCGGAGGCCAGGTCAGCGAGTTCGTCGGCATCCATGTCCTTGGCGGCTGCCAGGAGCTCGTGATCGTCCATGTCGGCGATCAGCGTTTCACGGACCGAATCGGATACTTCAAGGAGGATGTCGCCGTCGCGATCGGCCTTGACCAGTTGCCAGAGCGTCAGACGATCGTCCAGCGGCAAGGCTTCAAGGATGTAGGCGACGTCGGCGGAGTGCAGGTCATCGAGCTTGCGTTGCAACTCGACGAGGTTCTGCCGGTGAACCAGGTTCTCGACCCGGTCATGATGCGGGCCTTCCTGGCGGTGAGTCAGGTCTTCTACAACTCGCTGGCGCTGCAGCAACTCAACCACCTGAGCCAGGCGATCCTGCAAGCTTTCCTGCGTTTTCTTTACTTCAACATCGGACATAGGCGAACTCCACTCCCAGCAGCGGGGCACGCCGGAAGGATCAATCAGTCAATTCATGATTGGTGAAACGGGGTACTGAGTAACTACTGGGTAAGTCCATGGAGGTATTCCACAAGCCCCGGCGGGGCTGACGGGCGCAATGATACACCGCCTGACGGTTTTAAACGTTAAAAAATCTCGGCTGAAACAAGCGCTTGCATAACAAACCTGAGCATCGTCCTGATCCAGGAAAATGCGACGAAGCATCCAGAAAAGAAAACACACCTCCTATTCGAAAATTGTAGCCGTTACCCTTGAAAAGGAACGTCACGGAGGACGCCTGATGCCATCAGTTGCACAATTCTTTTTGCTTTTCACCCTGCTCAACCCCCTGCCCTTCGCGCTCGCCACCACCGTTCAGCGCTGCGAGGCGGCCAATGGGCGCATTACCTTCACCACACTGGGCTGTGCCGCGGAAGAGAGCGTTTCACTCCAGGACGTCCGTGCCTTCACCCCTGGCAGCACGAGGGCGCTTTTGCCGCCGGCCGAACCCCGTGAAACATCAGGAATTAAAATCCAGAGGAAAGAGCCGACCGTGGTCGGTCAGGCGCAGGACAAGTGTGGAAACCTGATCAGTGCCAGAGAGCGCCGGGAGGCAATCATCAATCAGCGAGTGGTCGCCGGCATGAGCCAGCAAGACGTCGAAAGCGCCCTCGGCAAGCCGGACAGGATCAGTATTCGCAATTCAGCCACGAGCTACCGCTACGATACCCAGAGAGGTCGCAGCGCACAGGTGGAGTTCGACGAGAGGGGATGCACGAAAGGAAAAGCCAAATCCAAGACGGCAAAAAGCCCGCATTAAATGCGGGCTTTCTGTTGTATGGTGCACTCGACAGGATTCGAACCTGTGACCGCTCGGTTCGTAGCCGAGTACTCTATCCAGCTGAGCTACGAGTGCAATTTGTGTTTTTAGACCAGATCACAACTGGTTGAAGCCAAGTTACCTGCATTGCTGCAACTAACTCTTAAATGGTGCACTCGACAGGATTCGAACCTGTGACCGCTCGGTTCGTAGCCGAGTACTCTATCCAGCTGAGCTACGAGTGCATTTGTTGCCGCGCATTATAGGCCGTCTAATCTCTATGTCAAACACTTTTTCTAGTAATTTCAACAACTTACCGAAGAAGCCAGATTACAACGTACTACGCAAATAATGGCGGAGAACGGGGGATTCGAACCCCCGACACCCTTTTGAGGTGTACTCCCTTAGCAGGGGAGCGCCTTCGGCCACTCGGCCAGCTCTCCGCAACACGGGGCGTATATTAACCAGCTTCTTCCCCGTTTGCAAACATAAAAAACGATAAAAATTAATGGCTTGGTTCTTCGTCCTTCTCTTTCTTGATACGCAGGTAAATTTCTTCCCGGTGAACAGCCACCTCTTTGGGGGCATTAACACCGATGCGCACTTGATTTCCTTTGACGCCGAGCACGGTCACGGTGATTTCGCCATCACCGATAATCAGGCTTTCTGCGCACCGACGAGTCAGAATCAGCATACCTTTCTCCTCACGCATTACATTTCAGGGACAACAGTCTGCAAAAAAAAGGCACTCGACCCACAACCGGAGCGGTCGCAGCCCTACATGCCTGAGTATTGACTAGCGCGAGCAAAAGAACAGGCTCGAGGGTCACGCCATTCAAAAAAACAAAAGGCGCGGTCAGACCGCGCCTTTTGGCAAACGCATCACTCGCCCTGGCGGGCCGGTGCGTCCAGTTCGAAAGCCGTGTGCAGAGCGCGCACAGCCAGTTCCAGGTACTTCTCTTCGATCACTACGGAGACTTTGATTTCCGAAGTCGAGATCATCTGGATGTTGATGCTTTCCTTGGCCAGGGATTCGAACATGCGGCTGGCCACGCCTGCGTGAGAGCGCATGCCAACGCCGACGATCGACACCTTGGCGATCTTGGTGTCGCCCACGACTTCACGGGCACCCAGCTCGCCAGCGGTTTTTTCCAGCACGGCCTGCGCCGCCTGGTAGTCGTTGCGGTGCACGGTGAAGGTGAAGTCGGTAGTGTTATCGTGCGCAACGTTCTGCACGATCATGTCGACTTCGATGTTCGCGGCACTGATCGGGCCGAGAATCTTGAAGGCAACGCCCGGGATGTCTGGCACGCCACGGATGGTCAGCTTGGCTTCATCGCGGTTGAAAGCGATACCGGAAATGATCGGCTGTTCCATGGTTTCCTCTTCATCAATAGTAATGAGGGTGCCCGGACCCTCCTTGAAGCTGTGCAGTACGCGCAGCGGAACGTTGTACTTGCCGGCGAACTCGACCGCGCGGATCTGCAGCACCTTGGAACCGAGGCTGGCCATTTCCAGCATCTCTTCGAAGGTGATCTTGTCCAGGCGCTGAGCCACGGACACCACACGCGGGTCGGTGGTGTAAACGCCGTCGACGTCGGTGTAGATCTGGCATTCGTCAGCCTTCAGGGCTGCCGCCAGTGCCACGCCGGTGGTGTCGGAACCGCCACGACCGAGGGTGGTGATGTTGCCGTGCTCGTCGACGCCCTGGAAACCGGCGACAACCACCACACGACCTGCCTTCAGGTCACCGCGAATCTTCTGGTCATCAATCTGCAAGATACGCGCTTTATTGTGCGCGCTATCCGTCAGAATCCGCACCTGGTTGCCGGTGTACGACACCGCCGGCACGCCGCGCTTGATCAGCGCCATGGCCAACAGGGCAATCGTCACCTGCTCACCGGTGGAAACGATCACGTCCAGCTCGCGCGGAACCGGTTGGCCGTCGCCACTGATTTGCTTGGCCAGATCGATCAGACGGTTGGTTTCGCCGCTCATTGCAGACAGCACAACCACCAGGTCATCGCCGGCATCGCGGAATTTCTTAACCTTGTCGGCGACCTGCTCGATTCTCTCGACAGTGCCGACCGAGGTGCCTCCAAATTTCTGTACGATCAAAGCCATTTCAAAGCCGCCTCTGCCCATGAAGGGCGCCCAAATAATCACTCAAACAGCGTTGCGGCCCACCACTAGACTGCGGGCCGCAAGCACTGCCTTAAAGACCCTGCTCTACAAACGGAACGGTCAGGGCCAGTGCCGCATCCAGTGCGCCAGCGTCGGTACCGCCGCCTTGCGCCATGTCTGGACGACCACCACCCTTCCCGCCCACTGCCGCAGCGGCTTGCTTCATCAAATCACCGGCTTTGAGTTGGCCAGTCAGGTCTTTGGTTACGCCTGCAACCAGAACGACCTTTTCCTCATGGACACTGCCGAGCAGGATCACTGCGCGGCCGAGTTTGTTTTTCAGTTGATCGACCAGCGCCAGCAGCGCCTTGCCATCCTGACCGTCCAGACGCACGGCCAGCACTTTCACGTCCTTGACGTCCAGCGCCTGGGCCGACAGATCGTCGCCTGCAGCACTGGCAGCCTTGGCTTGCAACTGCTCGAGTTGCTTCTCCAGCAGACGGTTGCGCTCCAGCACAGCCGACAGCTTGTCGATCAGGTTGTCGCGGCTGCCCTTGACCAGGCTGGCCGCTTCCTTGAGTTGTTCTTCCGCCGCGTTCAAGTAGGCCAGCGCTTGCGCACCGGTAACTGCCTCGATACGACGTACGCCCGATGCCACACCGCCTTCGCTGATGATTTTCAGCAGGCCAATGTCGCCGGTACGGTTGGCGTGGATACCGCCGCACAGCTCGACAGAGAAATCGCCCATGCTCAGCACGCGCACGTTGTCGCCGTATTTCTCGCCGAACAGCGCCATGGCGCCTTTCTGCTTGGCGGTTTCGATATCGGTTTCTTCGGTTTCAACTTCGGAGTTCTTGCGGATCTCGGCGTTGACGATGTCTTCCAGCGCTTTCAGTTGTTCAGGCTTGATGGCTTCGAAGTGGCTGAAGTCGAAGCGCAGGCGCTGACTGTCGACCAGCGAGCCTTTCTGCTGAACGTGATCGCCCAGCACCTGACGCAATGCGGCGTGCAGCAAGTGAGTCGCGGAGTGGTTCAACGACGTGGCGTGACGCACCTCGGCATCAACGTGGGTCTCGACCGGCGTACCGACGATCAGGCTACCCGAATCCAGGATACCGTGGTGCAGGAATGCACCCCCGGTCTTGGTGGTGTCACGCACGTCGAAACGCGCGCTGCCCGCCTGCAGGTAACCGCAATCACCGATCTGGCCACCGGACTCGGCGTAGAACGGCGTCTTGTCGAGAACGATTACGCCCTCATCGCCTTCGCTCAATACGTCGACTGACTGGCCATCTTTATACAGCGCAACGATTTTGGCGGAACCGCTGTGAGCGATGTAACCGGTGAACTCGGTGGCCACGTCAACCTTGACCAGGCTGTTGTAGTCCATGCCGAAGGAGCTGGCGGAACGGGCACGGACGCGCTGGGCTTCCATCTCACGCTCGAAACCTGCTTCGTCGATGGTCAGGCTGCGCTCGCGAGCGATGTCGCCGGTCAGATCCATCGGGAAACCGTAGGTGTCGTAGAGTTTGAACACCACGTCGCCCGGCACCACGTCGCCTTTGAGTTCAGCCAGATCCTGCTCGAGGATCTTCAGGCCCTGCTCCAGGGTCTTGGCGAACTGCTCTTCTTCAGCCTTCAGCACGCGCTCGATGTGCGCCTGCTGGGATGTCAGCTCAGGGAAAGCTTCGCCCATCTCGGCGACCAGGGCCGCAACGATCTGGTAGAAGAAGCTGCCCTTGGCGCCCAGCTTGTTACCGTGGCGGCAAGCGCGACGGATGATCCGGCGCAGCACGTAGCCACGGCCTTCGTTGGACGGCAGCACGCCGTCGGCGATGAGGAAGCCGCAGGAACGGATGTGGTCAGCCACGACTTTCAGCGACGCCTGGGCGTCGTTGGTGCAGCCGATGGCCTTGGCCGAAGCGCTCAGCAGGCTCTGGAACAGGTCGATTTCATAGTTCGAGTGAACGTGTTGCAGCACGGCACTGATCCGCTCCAGGCCCATGCCGGTGTCGACCGACGGCGCTGGCAGCGGGTGCAACACGCCATCGGCGGTGCGGTTGAACTGCATGAATACGTTGTTCCAGATTTCGATGTAACGGTCGCCGTCTTCTTCCGGCGAGCCCGGTGGGCCGCCCCAGATGTCGGCGCCGTGATCGTAGAAAATCTCGGTGCAAGGACCGCACGGGCCGGTATCGCCCATGGTCCAGAAGTTGTCGGAGGCGTACGGCGCGCCCTTGTTGTCGCCGATACGCACCATGCGTTCGGCCGGAACCCCGATCTCCTTGGTCCAGATGTCATACGCCTCGTCATCGCTGGCGTAGACGGTGACCCAGAGCTTTTCCTTCGGCAGGTTCAACCACTTGTCGGAAGTCAGGAAGTTCCAGGCGTAGCTGATGGCATCACGCTTGAAATAATCACCGAAGCTGAAGTTACCCAGCATTTCGAAGAAGGTGTGGTGACGAGCGGTATAACCGACGTTTTCCAGGTCGTTGTGCTTGCCGCCGGCGCGCACGCATTTCTGGCTGCTGACGGCGCGGGTGTACGCGCGCTTTTCCTGGCCCAGGAAGCAGTCCTTGAACTGGTTCATCCCCGCGTTAGTGAACAGCAGGGTTGGGTCGTTGCCCGGAATCAAAGAGCTGGAGGCTACACGGGTGTGGCCTTGCTCTTCGAAGAAGCGAAGGAAGGCTTCACGGATTTCTGCGCTTTTCATTAGGTTCTTCCACGGAGGCTGCGGCCAAAGGCCTGTTCGAAACGTCAACAGACGAAGCGACGGCAAAGGGCCGCATTATATCGGCCCTGCGCGCGGGGTACAGCGTGTTTATACGATAGAAACGGTCAATTGGAGTGCTAACGCTATCACTTGCGCGAAAAGTCGACGAATGTCGCGACGACCTGCTCGATTTGCGTGCGGCTGACGTCCATGTGCGTGACCATGCGCAGACGAGCGGCGGCACTGAGCTTGATCCCGCGCTCGGCGGCAAAGGCCTTGATGGCCTCGGCCTGTTCGCCCATCTGCACGTAAACCATGTTGGTCTGCACCGGTTCGACCTCGAACCCCGCCCCGCGCAGGCCTTCGGCCAGTAACTGCGCGTTGCCATGGTCATCGGCCAGGCGCTGTACGTTGTTATCCAGCGCATACAGGCCTGCCGCCGCGAGAATACCGGCCTGACGCATGCCGCCACCGACCATCTTGCGCAGGCGCCGGGCCTTGCCGATCAGCTCGGCCGAGCCGCACAGCACCGAACCGACCGGCGCACCCAGGCCTTTGGACAGGCACACCGAGACGGAATCGAAATACTGGGTGATTTCCCGGGCATCCACACCCAGTTTCACTGCCGCGTTGTACAAACGTGCGCCGTCCAGGTGCAGTTGCAAGCCATGCTCGCGGGTAAAACTGCGCGCCCGGGCCAGGTACTCCAGCGGCAGAACCTTGCCTTGCATGGTGTTTTCCAGCGCCAGCAAACGGGTGCGGGCGAAATGGAAGTCGTCCGGCTTGATCGCCGCCGCAACCTGCGCCAGGTCCAGCGAACCGTCAGCCTGCACTTCCAGCGGCTGTGGCTGGATCGAGCCAAGCACCGCCGCGCCACCACCTTCGTACTTATAAGTGTGGGCCTGCTGGCCGACGATGTACTCGTCACCGCGCTCGCAATGGGCCATCAACCCCAACAGGTTACTCATGGTGCCGGTCGGCACGAAGAGCGCCGCGGCAAAACCCAGGCGCCTGGCCAGTTCGGCTTCCAGGTGATTGACCGTCGGATCTTCGCCATACACGTCATCGCCGGTGGCGGCCTTGGTCATTGCATCGAGCATGCCGGCGCAAGGTTGGGTGACGGTGTCGCTGCGAAGATCGATAACGCTCATGAATCTGGCCTCGGTAAGCAGGGGAAATCCCTTTCAGGTAGGAATTACTGCGGGCATGGCGACGATTAATCAACCCTTGGGCTCGGATAATGCTCACTAATAAAGCGAAATACTCGATAGCAATCATCCAAAAGGGGCCATGCGCACACCGGAAATATGTGATAAAAACGCTGCGCCGCCAAACATTTGGGCGGCAAAAACGTTCTCAGGGCGGGGTGCAACTCCCCACCGGCGGTAATTGCGCGCAATGCGCATAGCCCGCGAGCGCTTGGTGACAGCATGGCTTCGGCGGTGCCGGCAGCAAGGTCAGCAGACCCGGTGTGATCCCGGGGCCGACGGTCATAGTCCGGATGAAGAGAGAACGGGATTGACAACAAAGGGCCGTCCGCCGGCATTCGTGCAAGCGTGCGTACCCTCAGATCCCCTTCGATTCATAACGCCCTGTTTTTCACACAAACAGGAGTCAGAACATGCAACCCACCGCAATCGACAGCAAAAGCAAACACCATCACGGCGAGCGCGTTGCGTTCATCCAGGCCTGCTGGCACAAGGACATTGTCGACCAGAGCCGTAAAGGCTTCGTCGCCGAAATGATTGCCCAGGGTTATCAGGAATCCGACATCGATTTCTTCGAAGTCGGCGGTGCCTTTGAAATGCCCCTGCACGCCAAGTTGCTGGCCAAGACCGGTCGTTATTCCGGCATCGTCGCGGCAGCTCTGGTGGTGGACGGCGGCATCTACCGTCACGAGTTCGTCGCCCAGTCGGTAGTCAGCGGCCTGATGCAGGTGCAACTGGAAACCGAAGTGCCGGTGTTCTCGGTGTCCCTGACCCCGCACCACTTCCATGCCGGCGAAGAGCACCAGAAGTTCTTCTTCGAGCATTTCCTGCATAAAGGCCAGGAAGCGGCGAAGACTTGTGCGGATACGCTGCTGAAGATCCGCTCGCTGCGTCGCAGTGAGCCGCGTGCGGTAGCCGTGTAATCACCGCAAAAACCTGTAGGAGCGAGCCTGCTCGCGAAGGCGGACTGTCAGTCGACGAATATGTTGACTGATACATCGCTTTCGCGAGCAGGCTCGCTCCTACATTGGTTTTGTGTTGGGCTTATGCCAGGTTTTCGTCCGTGGTCGGCACGACCAGGATGCCGGCACGCAAACCATTCTTCACCTTGGGGTTCGGGAAGATGATCCGTGCGCCCTTTTCCTCAATGATCCAGCGGGTGTTGGCGATGTCTTCCGCCAGCAGGTAACCCACTTCCAGCTCCGAAAAGTTCTCGATGTCCGCCGGCAGGTTCAGGCGGAAGCTGTCGCTGTGCTTGATGATTTCTCGCGCCACGCTGTACAGCTGCAAACCGTCCAGCGCGCCCTCAGTCAGTTCTGGTTCGGTGCCCTCGATGATCTGCTTGAGACGCTTCTCCAGCAGAGAGACGTTGACCCCGTCGTTCTGACCGAACGGCCGCGCCTTGCCCAACTCCAGGGTGAAGGCCTCGGCACCCAGCTTGTCGTAGGTATAGGAACTGAAGACGATCGATGGTTTGTTCTGCAGCAACACCGCTTCCATTCCAGCAGCCCGCAGGCGCGCCAGTTCCTGACGCGAATGCTGGCGGTCTTCCTTCCACGGATACAAGGCGAACTGCTCGATTTTCGAGCCACGAATCGCCGTGTGCAGGTCGTAGTGCAGGCGCTGGCGATCCGGCAGGCTGAAGAAGCTGGCAGCCAAACGCTCCAGCTCACAGGCGCGCAGGGCTTCGCAACCGCTGCTTTGTTCGTGACGGCCATTGAACAGCCGATTGACGTCCTGCTCGACAAAACGCTCGCCCTTGCGAATCGCTTCGGGATTACCGAACAGGAACAGAATACGTGCGCGCGGCTTCAAGTCGCCGCGGGCAATGTCGTGCAACAGACGATCGAGCAGCTCGATCGGCGCTGTTTCGTTACCGTGGATCCCCGCCGACAGCAGCAGGTCCAGGCCGTTGTCACGCGCTTCAGGTGGTCGGACTTCCAGCGCACCTTCGCTCAACCAGCGCATGCGCACGCCTTCGACAGTCAGTTGAGTCTTCTCCGCCGGTTCGCGGCCGGCGAGGGTCAGTTCAAGCAGTTTGCCGAGGGCGAGCATAGAGCGGTTTCCTTAGTGGTCGTGGTTGCAATCCGGGCCGTGAACGTGATCCTCGTCGTCGCCGAGTTCAGCCGGTTCCATCTCCAGTTGCAGACTTACCAGATTAGTCGCCAATGGGCGCAACAGCAGGTTGGCGTACTCGGCGTCACCTTCCTCGACGTCCACACCGATCAGTAACTGGCCACGGCCGTCCTGCTGGATCCACAGCTCTTTACCTTGCCACAGGACCGCGACGCGGGTGCAGGAAGTCTCCAGTTGCGTGCCGTCGGTGTCTTCAAGGATCAGCTGCAGGGTATCGCTCATGTCTTTACGCTCTCGTTTGAGATGAAGCAGCGCGCTGCGATGGGAAGCAGCGCGCCGTCGATCAATTGATCTGGAATGGATAAACCGCGCCCAGTTTAAGGATTTGCGTCAGTTCATCCAGTGCCGTCCGGCACTCAAGCAGCAATTGCGGGTCCGCCAGATCGTTTTCGGTCATGCGGTCGCGGTAGTGCTTCTCGACCCATTCGGTCAGTGTGCCGTACAACGGTGCCGTCATGATAACCCCTGGGTTGACGGCCGCCAGTTCGGTTTCGTTGAGTGCGACGCGCAACCGCAGGCAAGCCGGGCCACCGCCGTTCTGCATGCTCTGCTTGAGATCGAAGACTTTCACTTCGCGGATCAGGCCGCCGGAGCTGGTCAAACCCTGCAAGTATTGCCAGACACGCTCGTTGCCACGGCATTCTTCCGGCACGATCAACAGCATGGAGCCGTCAGGACGCGACAGCAGTTGGCTATTGAACAGGTAGGAACGAACGGCATCTTCCACGCTTACTGCGGAACGCGGTACGCAGACTGACTGAAATTTCCCACCGACTTTGGCGAGTTTGCTCTGCAGTTCAGCGAGCATCTGTTCGGTGTCGAGGAACGCGTCCTCGTGATAGAACAGCACTTCGCCATTACCGACGGCGATCACGTCGTTGTGGAACACGCCCTGGTCGATCACCGACGGGTTCTGCTGCGCGTAGACCACGCCGTCATCGCTCAAGCCGTGCAAACGGGCAACGGCCTGGGACGCTTCGAGGGTCTGGCGCGCCGGGTACTTCTGCGGTGCTGGGAAACGGGTGTCGAACGCGCTGCGGCCGAACACGAAGAACTCGACACCGGCTTCGCCGTATTCACGGCAGAAACGCGTGTGGTTGGCAGCGCCTTCGTCACCGAACTGCGCCACGGCCGGCAAGGCGGCGTGGTGGGCGAAGTGTTGCTGGTCAGCGAACATCGCCCCCAGCACGCGGCTGGTGGTCGGGTGCTCGATGCTGCGGTGATATTTGCAGTTGAGGTTGGCGGCGGTGAAATGCACGCGGCCATCAGCGGTGTCGGCGCTCGGGCTGACGGTGGCGGCGTTGGCCACCCACATGCTTGAGGCCGAGCAACTGGCCACCAGCAGCGGCATCGCGTCTTTGGCAGCGCGCTCGATCACTTGAGCGTCGGTGCCGCCAAAGCCCAGGCGACGCAGTGCGGCCACATCCGGGCGCTCTTGCGGTGCCAGTACGCCTTGCTGGAAACCCATTTCCATCAGCGCTTTCATCTTTGCCAGGCCTTGCAGCGCCGCTTCCTTGGGGTTGGAAGACTGCTGGCTGTTGCTCTGGGACGCGACGTTGCCGTAGGACAGGCCGCCGTAGTTATGGGTCGGCCCCACTAGACCGTCAAAATTGACTTCATAGGATTTCATCAGCGAGGCTCCACGAGAATCTGTTGTTATAGGCTTCAGTAACTGTTCTTTGAGACCGCGTAGCGGCCATCGCGAGCAGGCTCACTCCTACAGGATTTGTGTCGCACACAAAATGTGTGTCCACCATCGAACCTGTAGGAGCGAGCCTGCTCGCGATTGGGCATCACGCCATCTTCACGCCAGGCGTCAGGGCGGCAGGCATCACCAGGCTCGGCGTTTCCAGCGAGGCCACCGGGTACGCGCAGTAATCCGCCGCGTAGTAGGCGCTGGCGCGGTGGTTGCCCGAGGCGCCGACGCCGCCGAATGGCGCGCTGCTCGCGGCACCGGTCAGCTGCTTGTTCCAGTTGACGATACCGGCACGGCTTTCCAGCCAGAACTGCTGGTAGCGCGCTTCGGAGTCGGACAGCAGACCGGCGGCCAGACCGTAGGCGGTGTCGTTGGCTTCAGCGATCGCCGCTTCAAAATCAGCGTAGCGGATCACCTGCAGCAACGGGCCGAACAGCTCTTCGTCAGGACGATCGGCAACGGCGCTCACGTCCAGGATGCCCGGGGTCAGCAAGGCCGATTGAGCCTGAGGCTGAGTCATTTCCAGCAGCGCCACGGCGCCATTGGCCAGCAGATGTTCTTGCGCATCCATCAACGCTTTCGCAGCGCCAAGGGAAACCACCGACCCCATGAACGGCGCCGGTTGCTGATCGAAGGCACCGACTTCGATAGTCGCGCTGACCGCCACCAGGCGCGCCAACAACGTGTCGCCCCAAGCACCTTGCGGCACCAGCAAGCGACGGGCACAGGTGCAACGCTGGCCGGCAGAAATGAACGCCGACTGAATGATGGTGTACACCGCGGCATCGAGGTCAGCGACCTGATCGACCACCAGCGGGTTATTACCGCCCATTTCCAGCGCCAGAATCTTGTCCGGACGACCGGCGAATTGCTGGTGCAGGTGATTACCGGTGCGGCTGGAACCGGTGAAGAACAGCCCGTCGATGCCCGGGTTCGCCGCCAGGGCGATACCGGTTTCGCGAGCGCCTTGCAGCAGGTTCAATACGCCGGCCGGCAGGCCAGCTTCGATCCAGCACTTGACCGTCAGCTCGGCGACTTTCGGTGTCAGTTCGCTTGGCTTGAACAGCACGCTGTTACCGGCCAACAGTGCCGGCACGATGTGTCCGTTCGGTAGGTGACCCGGGAAGTTGTAAGGACCAAATACCGCCACCACACCGTGAGGCTTGTGGCGCAGCACAGCGGTGGCGTCGCCCAGGGGGCCGCTCTTCTCGCCGGTACGCTCGCGGTAGCTTTGCACCGAGATCGCGATCTTGTTGACCATGCTGGTGACTTCGGTCGCCGCTTCCCACAGGGGTTTACCGGTCTCTTCACCGATGGTGCGGGCCAGTTCGTCAGCGTGATTCTTCAGCGCGGCGGCAAAGGCTTCCAGAACCGAAATACGCTCTTCCAGGGTACGCCGCGCCCAGCCCGGGAACGCCTGACGCGCAGCTTGCACAGCCGACTCGACCTGAGCGGCGGTGGCACCGGCACCGGACCACAGCACCTGCTGGGTCACCGGGTTCAGCGACTCGAAGGTTTCGCCCCCACCTGCCAGCCATTCACCTGCGATGTAAAGCGACTTCATTATTTCGACTCCCGAGCTGCGGACAACGCCACGGCGCGCACTTGATCGCCAGCGTTGAGTTGAAGACGTTTGGCGGTCTGCGGATCGACCACCAGGGTGCCGGCGGCCAGACGTGCCGGTGCAGCAGTGATGCGGCAGTCCTCGCGCTTGCGGTTGTGAATGATGAATGGCGTGGCGTCGTCACCCGGTGTGCCGACGGCCAGCACCAGCGCCTGGCTGTCGCGCACGGCGCGGATCTTGCCGGTTTCGCATTCGATGGCCGGGCCGGCGTCGAAAATGTCGACGTAGCCCTGGTAGCTGAAACCTTCGCTCTTGAGCATGGCCAACGCTGGCTCGGTGTCCGGGTGAACATGACCGATCACGTTGCGCGCATCCGGCGACAGGAAGCAGGTGTACAGCGGGAATTTCGGCATCAGTTCGGCGATGAACGCCTTGTTGCCAACGCCGGTCAGGTAGTCCGCCTGGCTGAATTCCATCTTGAAGAAGTGCCGACCCAGGCTTTCCCAGAACGGCGAACGCCCGGCTTCGTCGGACACACCGCGCATTTCGGCAATGATCTTGTTGCCGAACATTTGCGGGAACTCGGCGATGAACAGCATCCGCGCCTTGGACAGCATGCGGCCGTTGAGGCCAGTACGGTAATCGGCGTGCAGGAACAGCGAGCACAGCTCGGAGTTGCCGGTCAGGTCGTTGGCCAGGAACAGCGTCGGGATTTCGCGATAGATGTTCAGCTCTTGTGAAGCGCTGACCGTCAGACCGACCCGGAAGTTGTACCAGGGCTCACGCAGACCGACGGCGCCGGCAATGGCGGAAATACCCACCACGCGACCGTCGTCATCTTCGAGCACGAACAGGTAGTCCGCGTCGCCCCGCCCGGCTTCGCCGCGAAAGGTCTTCTCGGCCCAGCCGACCCGATGGGCCAGCCGCTCTTCGTTGGCCGGCAAGGTGGTCAGGCCAGTGCCGGTGCTGCGGGCCAGGTCGATCAGAGCGGGTAAATCGCTGCTGCGTACGGGACGAACGATCATGCTATCTCCTCAAACGGGCCGCCTGCGCCACCCGTGAAACTTCGCTGCTTTCTAGGCATCAATTGCGACGTTAAACCGCGACCAGGCGCACGCTGGCACCCTCGCCGACGCCCAGGGCTTCGGCCGCTTCCAGGTCCAGGGTTACCGGTTTGCCTGGCGCGTAATCGAGCTCGAGCATCACAGCGCGGTAGTCCTGCAACTGGGCATTGGCCACCAGATACTGGCGACCGACACCCTTGACCGGTTCGCCGATCTTCACCGGCACCACACGGCTCTGGGCGATCGAACGGATCCCCGAGACACGGGCGTGCAAGGTCGGGCCGCCGTCGAAGATGTCGATGTAGTGATCGGTCTCGAAACCTTCGCGCATCAGGATGTCGAAGGTGATCTGCGCCCGTGGATGCACCTGGCCCATGGCTTCTTGAGCGGAGTCCGGCAGCAATGGCACGTAGATCGGGTAATGCGGCATCAGTTCGGCGAGGAACGTACGGCTTTTCAGCCCGCACAGACGCTCGGCCTCGGCGTAGTTGAGGTCGAAGAAGTTGCGACCGATGGCATCCCAGAATGGCGAGTCGCCGTTTTCATCGCTGTAACCGACGATCTCGGTCACCACGGAATCGGCAAAACGCTCCGGATGGCTGGCCACGAACAGCAAACGGCCACGGGAGTTGAGCTCCGACCACGGCGAACCCACCAGCTCGCGCTGCACATAGAAGCTGGTCAGCAAGCTGTTGCCAGTCAGGTCATGGCACTGCGAGAGCACGTGGATCTTGTTGTGAATCTTCAGCTCGCGGGAAGCGTGCACGAAGGTTTCGTTGCGGAAGCTGTAGAACGGCTCGGAGTAACCGGCCGACGCCACGATGGCCGAGCAACCGACCAGCTTGCCGGTGGCAGAGTCTTCGAGGACGAAGAAATAGCTTTCCTCACCGTTGAAACTCACTTCGGCGGCGAACGAGGCTTCGCTTGCGGCGATCTTGTCGCTCAGGCGTTCAACGTCATCCGGCAAGGAAGTGACACCAATCGGACTGTCCGCAGCCAGACGCTGTACCTCGCCCAGATCAGCCATTTGCGCAGGGCGCATCACCAGCATGGTGTCACTCCTTTTTCGAAAAACTCTTTGAGGAAAATAAGCCAGCCCTGCCTTTTGAAGACCTTGGTAGGAGCGAGCCTGCTCGCGATGGTGGGTCAGCAACAAAGATGTCGACTGACACACCATCGCGAGCAGGCTCGCTCCTACAGAAAAGCGGGACCGGCATCAAAATTGGGTTCGACGCCTGAAAGGTCAGGCATCGAAGGATCTATCAGGCTTGCGTCAGTTTTGCTGCGGCACGTTCGAAGCGGTCGAGACCGGCATCGATATCGGCGTCTTCCACCACCAGGCTCGGGGCGAAACGCACCACGTCCGGGCCGGCTTGCAGGACCATCAGGCCTTCTTGCTCAGCGGCGTTGAAGATGTCCTTGGCCTTGCCTTTCCAGGCATCGCTCAAGACGCAACCGATCAACAGGCCCATGCCACGAACCTTGGTGAACAGGCCGTACTTCTCGCCGATCTGCTCAAGGCGGGCCTTGAACTTGTCGTGCTTGGCGTTGACACCGGCCAGCACCTCAGGGGTGTTGACCACGTCGATCACGGCTTCCGCGACAGCGCACGCCAGCGGGTTGCCGCCGTAAGTGGTGCCGTGGGTGCCGACGACCAGGTGCTTGGCCAGGTCTTCGGTGGTCAGCATCGCCGCGATCGGGAAACCACCGCCCAGGCTCTTGGCGCTGGTCAGGATGTCCGGGGTCACGCCGTAATGCTGGTAGGCGAACAGATGGCCGGTACGGCCCATGCCGGTCTGCACTTCGTCGAAGATCAGCAGCGCGTTGTGCGCGGTGCAGAGCTCGCGGGCACCTTGCAGGTATTCCAGTTCAGCCGGGATCACACCGCTTTCGCCCTGGATCGGTTCCAGTACCACGGCGCAAGTCTTGTCGGAAATGGCGGCTTTCAGCGCAGCCAGATCGTTGTACGGCACGTGGGTGATGCCGGTGATTTTCGGGCCGAAACCGTCGGAGTACTTCGACTGGCCACCGACGTTCACGGTGAACAGGGTACGGCCGTGGAAGCTGTTGAGCGCGGCGATGATCTCGTACTTCTCGCTGCCGAAACGGTCGAAACCGACACGACGGGCCAGCTTGAAGGCGGCCTCGTTGGCTTCGGCGCCGGAGTTGCAGAAGAAGGCGCGGTCGGCAAAGGTGGCGTCGACCAACTTGTGGGCCAGGCGCAGGGCCGGCTCATTGGTGAACACGTTGGACACGTGCCACAGCTTGTTCGCCTGCTCGGTCAAGGCACCGACCAGCGCCGGATGTGCGTGACCCAAGACGTTGACGGCAATCCCGCCCGCGAAGTCGATCAGCTCGCGGCCGGACTGGTCCCAAACGCGGGAACCGGCGCCACGCACAGGAATGAATGCGGCAGGCGCATAGTTGGGAACCATTACCTGATCGAAATCGGCGCGTTGTACCGCAGCGTGCTCAACGGACATCGGAGTCTCCTGAAGAGAAAACACTCGCCTGAAACTGGCGAGCTTGGTGAGGATTGTAAGGACAGTTTTCAGCCCGGCCTTGCCGCCAAGCGACAACTTCTTATAGCGCAAACCCCGGATTTTCCCGGGTTTACGGCAATGCGACATATAGGGTCGCAAAGGCGCAGTTTAACTGGCGGCGGGCGTTTGCGGCAGGCTTGCTGCGTTGTAACTCTTGCCAATGGTCCGAGTGCGGTAAATATGTACCGCACAGCGTCCAGCTTCGCGGGTTTTCCTAGTGGCCTTTCAAATCCAACGGCCACTGACCCCATGATTACCGAATCTACTGCCACTGTTGCTTCCGACGCTTTCAGGCCGGACGCTCATTTCCAACATCTGCAGAATGTCATCCCCTCTTGGCTCCGTCAGACGGCGCCCCACAGACGCGAGGCGCTACGCAACATCACCCCCGCCCTGCCCGCCGGACTACGGGCGGCGTCGAAACCTCAGCACACGGAACTCGCCCGATTGATCGCCCGCCAGGTCGCCAGCCAGAACCAGGTCGACAAGGCGCTGGCCAACCTGCAGAACCCCGCGGATTTCGCCGAACCGCTGCTCAAGGCCGAACTCAAGCGCCGCTTTGGCCTGGATCTGAATGTGCGCGAAACGTTTTTGCGCCTCTACCTACCTGATCACCTGCCGTGGTTACGGCTGAAGTCCGGCGCTGCGCGCACCTGGACGGTATCGCTGCTGGACGCCGCACTGCACAACTTCGAAAGTGCCGAGACCCTTGCAGATGCGTTCGAGCCTGCCTCGACGTACATCACCGCGCCGTCTTCCAACGGGCAATTCCTGACCTTGCCGCAGATCCTGGAAGAAATGCCTGTCACGGTATTTACCGGCATGTGCCGGGAGCTGGACATTGGCCAGCGCTATAAAACCTATCTGGAAGACAATCTGAGTATCGGCAACCCGGTGGACTCGGCGCTGCTGCAAGGGAAAATCCGCGACAGCCAGAAATCCGCAATCACCGCTGCATTACACCTGGCGCAGATGCAAAACCTCCTGGGCAGCGGCACTCACAGCCTGATTCTCGGCCTGCTCGACAACCTGCCACATCTGCGCCTGCACAAGCAGCCATGGCGCTGTCATGACCTGACGATCCTCAACGCGTGCCTGACCGGCATCCTGCTGTTTGCCCCGGACCTGGAGCGCGCCCGGGAAGTGGTTCGCGTGGTGGCTTATATACCGGGCGACCCCGAACAGCCGATCAAGGAATACCCCTCGTCTGCGGCCTTCGCCGAGGAACTGGGCCGGCGCCTATGCGACCCCGCCTATCAACAGTTTTTCAGCCGCTTCATTAACCATGAGGATCGCGGTTACTTTTTCGCACAGTTGAACCACCTGCTTGCCCCGATCACCTGGCAACCGGTCCAGCCAGGCGATTCTCGTCCGACCTGGCGGGAACTACCCAACCCCCGTGCGAATCTGCAGATCGTGGCAACGCCTGTCACAGGAGAACTGTGGGCTCACCTCTACCAGAGCAAGCTCAACAAGATCCTCAACGATGCGCGAGTGATCGCGGTGTCCACTGCAACGGTCGACCAGAAAGCCCGTTGGGCGCTGTGGGATTCCTTCACGGAAATTGCCTCGGCACTGCTGAACATCGCCGCGTTCGTGGCACTGCCATTCGTGCCGTTTCTCGGTGAACTGATGCTGGGCTACATGGCCTACCAGTTGCTCGACGAAACCTTCGAAAGCGTGGTCGACTGGGCCGAGGGGCAGAGTCGCGAAGCCTTCGGGCACTTGATGGGCGTGGTGGAGTCCGCGGTGCAACTAGGGACCTTTGCCGCAGGGGGTGCGATCGCCGCCGGCGAATTTCGCTCGGTATTGCCCCGGGAGATCGTTGAATTCATCGACCGTTTCAATACGATAAAGCGGCCGAACGGCGATACCCGCTACTGGCAGCCGAACCTGATCGGCTATGAACACCCTGGTGTTTTACCCAAGGATGCAAAACCGGATGAGCTGGGGCTGCACCCACATCAGGGCAAAAGCCTGCTGTCCCTGGAAAACAAGCACTACGCCGTGAGCAAGGATCCGCTAACCGGCCAGTACCGCATCAACCACCCCACCCGCCCTGACGCCTACAAACCACAACTGCGACACAACGGCAGCGGTGCCTGGCAAACCGAACTCGACCAGCCGTTGAGTTGGGACCAGGCCGCCGTATTGCACCGTGTCGGCCCGGACATGCAGCGTTTTTCGGCCAGCACCCGCGGGCGCATCCTCAGCATCAGCGGCAGCCACGAAGATGTCCTGCGCAAGATGCATGTAAATGCCGGACAGGTGCCGCCGCTATTGGCCGACACACTCAAACGCTTCGGGATCGATCAGGACATACAAGCCTTTATCGATCAGATCGGCAGTGACCAGTCGGAACACCTCCTCAAGGCGGATCCGGTGACACAGCTGGAACTGCTCAATGAAAACGGCTACTGGCCGGCAAACAAAGGCCTGCGACTGATCGACGAAAATGCGCAAACCCTTTGGCAAAGCCCGGCGCCCGATGTGCCCGTCGTGCAAATCGATACCGCCCGCCTCACCGACGGCGACCTGCTGAAAACCTTTCTCCTGACCCTGTCGGACAGCGAAGCCAGAACGCTGATGGGCGAAGAGTTCGGTCACCCCTCCTCAACCCCGGAAAACCGGGCGCAGCGGTTGCGCCAGATACTCGCGCGGCTTGCCGAACAGAAACGGCAGACGCTGTTCGACCAGCGATATCGCCGACTCGAACGTGGTGCTCGCGCAGCCGTACAAGTGGTGATGGATGCCGAGCCCGGACTGCCACGCAGCGTTGCACAAGCGATTGTGGACACAGTAAGCGATCTGGAAATGCAACAGCTGAAAAGCTCAACCCTTGCCCCTCGCCTGGCCGAGCTGAGCCGGGAAGCCAGATTGCAAGTGCGCATGACTCGCGCCTACGAGGGGCTTGAATTGCCATCGACCGAAAACAACCTCGACACTGACCGGCTGGCCTTGCACACCCTGGAAAAACTGCCGGGCTGGACGACAGAGCTACGACTGGAAATCCGCCAGTACGCCCATGAAGGCGCGCTGATCGACAACCTTGGCCGTATCGATGCGCCCCTGCGTAAAGTGCTGGTGCTCAGAGAAGAAGGCTCGTATCAGGCCTTCGATCATGACGGTGAAGAACTCAGCGGCATGGGCTCGCTTTACACCTGCCTGCTACAGGCCATGCCGGACAGCGAACGCACCGCCTTGAATCTGAATATCGGTGAAGGTGAACGGCTCAAGCAGCTGATTCGCCAGCACGCCTTGAGCCGTGATGCATTGCGCGCGCTGCTGGCTCAACACCCCGACCTCAAACCCACTTACGACCCAAAGGTCATGCGCTTGCTCGGTGGCGGTGACGGGTATCGTCAAATGCCACGCAACACACCTACTTTGCAAAGTCGGGCGCAGACACTGTTTCCCCATCTATCCGCCGAAGAGCTCGACGCCTTCGTCGAACGCTTGCAGCAGCATCCCAGTGGACCACGAGCGGAGCTGAGTCGGCTCTTGACTCAACACGCGCAACTGCTGGAGACGCTTTCGTCCTGGCGCGATGAAATTCCGCTGTTCATTCCAGACTCGCAAATCAGGATCACGCCCGAGCAGTTCGCTGCGCAACAGCAAGTCCGTCGTCAATTCGCTATCGATCTGGCCCACTGCTGGCGCCAGCAATGGACCCTTCCCGAGACCGTTCTTGAAACAGCCGACTTCAACTTCTTCCAACCCATCATCGGCCAATTGCCGACACTGAGCTCCGACTTCAGCCGCATCACAATGCTAAGGATGGATGGAGGTAGCGCCACGCGGGGCATGCACGAATTTCTGCGCAGCTTTACCGGGCTACGCTCCCTGAAACTGCGCGACTTCAACCTTGGCCGCTTGCCGGACACCCTTCCATCGCTGCAACTCGAAGAGCTCATCCTGAGCAATTGCGCGATCACCCTCAGCCCCGAGAGCCAGGTCGGGTTCGCGGGACTGCATCGGTTGACCACAATGGACTTGTACAAGAACCCCTTGGGCCTGACACCCGATGTCGGCAGCATGCCCGATTTGAACTACATCGATTTATCGCAGACGGGCATCTCTGATCTACCGAGTGACTTGTTGACTCGTCCGCGCCTGCGCACCGCCCTGTTCAATGACAACCAGATCAAAGAACTGCCCAGCGCACTGTTCACACTGCAACAACGCACCCAAGAGGGCATCGACCTGGGCAACAATCCGTTTTCAAGCGCAACCCGTGAACGCCTCAAACAGCACTTCCAGCAAACCCGTCAGGACTTCGGTATCTTTGCCGAAGAAGCAGATATCCACCGCGTGCAAACGCTGTACCCCATGCTGGACCAGGAGGATGCCAGCAAATTCGTGTTCCTTTTACCCGGCACACTGGACGAGGGGCGAATCGCATTGACCCGTCTGGAAGCCGAACTCACCACCCTTGAAAACGACCTGTCGGCCTGGACCGGCAATATTCCAGCCGTCCACCCTCACAGCAATCAACCGTTCACTGCCCAGCAACTGCTGATCGAACATTCGACGCGGGACGCATTCAGAGAGTCCGTACTGCGCTGCTGGCGCCGAGAAACCGATCTGGATGATTTCAACGAATCGCTGCAAGCAACTACTTATGACCTGAGTCTGGAGACGCGGATTACCGGTAACCTGCCGACACTGAGCGCAGATTTCAGCCATGTTTCCCTGGTTTACCTGAGTAGCGAGAGCGGCCTGACCACAGGCGTCACAGGGTTCCTGGAGCGCTTCCCCAAACTCAAGACCCTCGTTATCAACGACTTCAGGCTGGGCGATATCCCGGAGGCAATCTTCCGGATGAGCGACTTGAAGTCGCTCAATCTCCTCGACTGCAACATCACCCTGACTCCGCAGTCGGTCCTGAACCTGGCCGAGATGGCCCGCCTGGAATTCATCGACTTGAGAAACAATCCGCTGGGGCTGGCTCCGGATATCAGCCAGATGACGGACCTGGCGACCCTGCAACTGGATAACTGCGGGCTCAGCGAATTACCCGCCGGACTGATGCAGCTCAAGAGCCTGGAAACCGTAGACCTGAGCGGCAACGCGATCAGTCAGATACCCGCCGACCTCCTCGAACTGCCGCTGGAGGTCGCCGAAAGCATCAGCCTGCGGGGTAATCCGTTCTCTGAGGAAAGCCTGCAAATTCTGCTTGAGTACTTCAGGCTGACTAGCGTCGATTTCGGAGTTCAGGAAGTAATCGAACGGGCAGAATTGGAGGTGTCGACGTCCGAGGCGTCCGAACCGGAAGATTGATCGGGATCAGGCGCGGATCAACCGCGCTCCGGCGGCACCGATGACAATTCGAACGGGCTGCTGCTGCGCCGCTGGTTGCGATCTTCCCGCGGCGTGGCACCGAAGAAATTGCGATAGGCGCTGGAGAAGTGCGGCCCCGAGGAGAAGCCACAGGACAGGCCGATCTGGATGATCGACTTGCTGGTTTGCATCAACATCTGCCGGGCCTTGTTCAAGCGCAGTTCCAGGTAATACTGGCTCGGCACACGGTTGAGGTATTGCTTGAAGATGCGCTCCAGTTGCCGACGGGACACGCACACGTGCTGGGCGATTTCGTCGGTGGTCAGCGGTTCTTCAATGTTGGCTTCCATGAGCAACACGGCTTGTGTGAGCTTCGGATGGCTGGAGCCGAGGCGATTCTGCAACGGAATGCGCTGGCGTTCGCCGCCCTCGCGAATGCGCTCGACCACCAGTTCTTCGGACACCGCACCGGCCAGTTCCGCACCATGGTCGCGGGCCAGCACCGCCAGCAACAAGTCGAGCACCGACATGCCGCCGCACGCCGTCAGGCGATCGCGATCCCAGTCGAACAGGTGGCTGGTGGCAATGACCTTCGGAAAGCGCTCGGCGAAATCGTCCTGCCAGCGCCAGTGCACGGCCGCGCGATAACCGTCGAGCAAGCCCAGCTGTGCCAGCGGGTAAACCCCGGCCGACAGACCGCCAATCACGCAACCGGAACGCACCAGTTGCTTGAGCGCACTGCTGAGCGCCGGCGCCAGTGCGGTCGGTGGTTCGTCTGCGAGCAGGAACAGTTTCTGGAAGTTCTCGAGCTTGCCAGTCCACGCCTCACCCGGCAATTGCCAGGCGCTTTCGGCTGGCGGTTCGGCCTGCAGGAACGACAGTTCGTAAACCACGTCCGGATGCACACGCTGGGCAACACGCAAGGCCTCCTCAGCCAGCGCAAGCGTCAGTGCTTTAGTGCTGGGCCAAATCAGGAAACCAATTCGATGGGCAGTCATGGTGGGCAATCCGAAGCGAAAACAGTGTTAAAAGCCAGAAGCGGCTGCAACCAAATTAGACCATCTGGCGCGCGCTGCGCAGCATGGCCTAATTTGGTGCGTAACGGGAGCGATTACTTCAGGCTACCCGAGAGGAATTGCTGCAAACGCTCGGATTGCGGGTTCACCAGCACTTCGCGCGGGTTGCCGCTTTCTTCGACCACTCCTTTGTGCAGGAACACCAGTTGGTTCGACACTTCACGGGCGAAGCCCATTTCGTGGGTCACCACGACCATGGTCCGGCCTTCCTGGGCCAGGGCCTGCATGACTTTCAACACGTCGCCGACCAGCTCCGGGTCAAGGGCCGAGGTTGGTTCGTCGAACAGCATCACCTCAGGTTCCATCGCCAGCGCACGAGCAATCGCCACGCGCTGCTGCTCGCCGCCGGACATGTGGCCAGGGTAAGCATCCTTGCGATGAGCCACGCCCACCTTGTTCAGGTAGTGTTCGGCTTTCTCGCGTGCTTCAGCCTTGGACATGCCCAGCACATGCACCGGCGCTTCCATGATGTTTTCCAGCGCGGTCATGTGCGACCACAGGTTGAAATGCTGGAACACCATCGACAGGCGCGAACGCATGCGTTGCAGCTGCTTCGGGTCGGCCGCCTTCAGCGCGCCGTCCTTGTTGGCCACCAGCTTCAGTTCTTCGTTGTTGAGCAGGATCTTGCCCGCGTGCGGCTGCTCCAGCAGGTTGATGCAGCGCAGGAAAGTACTTTTGCCGGAGCCACTGGAACCGATGATGCTGATCACATCGCCGGCTGCCGCTTTCAGGGACACGCCCTTGAGCACTTCGTGACTGCCATAGCGTTTATGCAGGTCTTGGACTTCAAGTTTGTACATGCTGTCGGTTCTCACAAAAACAGTCAGTCAGTGGTATTCAGTGCTTGCGCGGGGCCAGGTAGCCCAACCAGCGGCGCTCGGCCATCTTGAACAGCTTCACCAGGATAAAGGTCAGGCACAGGTAGAACACGCCGGCGGTGATGTACGCCTCGAACGGCAGGTAGAACTGGGCGTTGACCGTGCGCGCGGCACCGGTGATGTCGATCAGGGTCACGATGGACGCCAGACTGGTGGTCTGCAGCATCATGATCACTTCGTTGCTGTACTGCGGCAGCGCGCGGCGCAGGGCCGACGGCAGCAGGATGCGCTTGTACATCTTGACCCGCGACATGCCCATGGCCCTGGCCGCTTCGATCTCGCCGTTCGGCGTGGCGCGCAGGCTGCCGGCGATGATTTCGGCGGTGTAGGCGCTGGTGTTGATCGCGAACGCCAGGCACGCACAGAACGTTGCGCTGGACAGCCACGGCCAGAGGAAGCTTTCACGCACCGCTTCGAACTGCGCCAGACCGTAGTAGATCAAGAACAGCTGCACCAGCATCGGCGTGCCGCGGATCACGTAGGTGAAGAGCCAGGCCGACATGTTGACGACCGCGTTCTTCGAGACGCGCATCAAGCCCAGCGGCAATGCGCACAGCAAGCCGAAGAACAGCGACAGCGCGAGCAGTTTGAGGGTGGTCACCAGGCCGCCGAGGTACAGCGGCAAGGCCTCCCAAATGACGTTGTAGTCGAAGATCATAGATCAGCCGCCCTTACGCCTACCGAGTAGCGCTTCTCAAGGTGACGCAATGCCAGCAACGACACACTGGTGATCACCAGGTACATCGCCGCCACTGCGAGGAAGAAGGTGAAAGGCTCGCGGGTGGCATCGGCCGCCTGCTTGGCCTTGAACATCATGTCTTGCAGACCCACCACCGAAATCAGCGCGGTAGCCTTGGTCAATACCAGCCAGTTGTTGGTGAAACCCGGAATCGCCAGACGAATCATCTGCGGCACCAACACCCGGAAGAACACCTGGACACTGCTCATGCCGTAAGCCATGCCGGCTTCGGCCTGGCCCTTGGGGATCGCCATGAAGGCGCCACGGAAGGTTTCCGACAGGTACGCACCGAAGATGAAGCCCAGGGTGCCGATACCAGCGGCCAACGGGTTCAGGTCGATGTACTCGTCAAAGCCGAGCAGCGGCGCGACGCGGTTGAGCAGGTCTTGGCCGCCGTAGAAAATCAGCAGGATCAGCACCAGGTCGGGAATACCGCGGATTACCGTGGAATACAGGTCGCCCAGCCAGGCCAGCCAGCGCACCGGCGACAGACGCAGTGCCACGCCGATCAGGCCCAGAACGATGGCCATGGCCATGGACGACAAGGCGAGCTGAAGCGTCAGCCAAGCGCCATCGAGGATGACAGCCCCGTAGCCTTTCAACATGATTCAGGTCCTCGAAAGTTGGGATGAAAAAATGGCGCAAACCTCAGAGATCCTGTTGCTTGCGCCATTTCGGACTTGTCGCAGAGACGTGTTACTTGCCGTAGATATCGAAGGCGAAGTACTTGTCCTGGATTTGCTTGTACTTGCCGTTCGCACGAATGGCCGCGATAGCGTTGTTGAGCTTGTCCAGATCTTCCTTGTCGCCCTTGCGAACCGCGATACCTACGCCGTCACCGAAGTATTTGACGTCGGTGAACGCAGGGCCGACGAAGGCGAAACCTTTACCGGCGTCGGTTTTCAGGAAACCGTCATCCAAAAGCGTAGCGTCTGCCACGGTGCCGTCGAGGCGGCCGGCAGCCACGTCGAGGTAAATTTCGTTCTGCGAACCGTAAGGCTTGATCTCGGCACCCAGCGGGGCCAGGACTTCGCGGGCGAAACGCTCGTGGATCGAACCACGCTGCACGCCGATGTTCTTGCCCTTGAGCTCGGTCAGGCCTTCGCTGACCTGAGTGCCTTCCTTCATGACCAGGCGAGCCGGGGTGTTGTAGTACTTGTTGGTGAAGTCCACGGACTTCTTGCGATCTTCAGTGATCGACATGGACGACAGGATCGCGTCGATCTTGCGCACTTTCAGTGCCGGGATCAGGCCGTCGAACTCTTGCTCGACCCAAACGCACTTGACCTTCATTTCTTCACACAGTGCATTGCCGATGTCGTAGTCGAAACCAACGATGCTGCCGTCCGGCGCTTTGGAAGCGAACGGAGGGTAAGCCGCCTCGATACCGATTTTCAGAGGTTTTTCATCGGCGAAGGTTGGCATGGACAGCACGGACAGTGCCAGGGCGCCAAGCAGCACGAGTTTCTTCATCTTGGGACTCCATCGGTAAAGGGCAAAAACGGCAGAGTGAGCAACAGCCCAATATGCGAGTGAGTGGAACCGGAAAGCAGTGCTGCGTCCTACATTGCGTGTGCGAAATTTCGACACAGACAACGACGAGCGAGTGATCGGCATTCTAACGACAGGCCCGAGGCCGATATTTCTTCAATGCGACAACTAATTACAGAAGCACCGAGAAAGCCGTTTTAGCGCGTTGACAGCCCTGCAAAATCATGCAGGAGCAAAAGACATTGAACCGATCTATGTTGCAAATTGCGGGCCTATTATTGGCAAACCCTTCTAATCCGGCAAGCGCAGTGTAGTGGCTTACTTTTTTGAGGCGCATTTCGGGCACGGATTTGAGCCCAGGCGTTTCCCAATGCCCCGTATTGGCGTGATGCGGTTACACATTCAGTAACCTGAAAGAATACGGGTAACAGTAGGAATCGTCCTACGGCTGAAGCCGATATTTATTGGCTGTTGTTTATTGGGTGTCAGACAGATCGCCTTCGCGGGCAAGCCCGCTCCTACAGGGATTTGCGGTGTATAGGCGATCTGAAGCACACCACAAAACCTGTGGGAGCGGGCTTGCCCGCGAAGAGGCCCGCCCAGCCAACACAAAAACCCAGGCACAAAAAAGCCCCGCCAGGCTCAACACCTGACGGGGCTTTTCAGTGATTCAGAACCGCCGCTTACGCGACATTCATCGTCTTGTGGGTATCAATCAAATGCTGCACCACACTCGGATCAGCCAGGGTGGAGATATCACCCAACCCATCATATTCAGCCGTGGCAATCTTGCGCAGAATCCGGCGCATGATCTTGCCCGAGCGAGTCTTCGGCAACCCCGGCGCCCACTGGATCACATCCGGCGAAGCAATCGGGCCGATTTCCTTGCGCACCCAGTTTTTCAGTTCCAGGCGCAACTGCTCGTTCGGCTCTTCGCCGTTTTTAAGGGTGACATAGACATAGATGCCCTGCCCCTTGATGTCGTGCGGCACACCGACCACAGCCGCTTCGGCGACTTTCGGGTGAGCGACCATCGCGCTTTCGATCTCGGCGGTGCCCATGCGGTGGCCGGACACGTTGAGCACGTCGTCCACGCGACCGGTGATCCAGTAGTAACCATCGGCATCGCGACGGGCGCCGTCACCGGTGAAGTACATGCCACGGAAGGTCTTGAAGTAGGTGTCGACGAAGCGGTCATGGTCGCCAAACAGCGTGCGCGCCTGGCCTGGCCACGAATCGAGAATCACCAGGTTGCCCTCGGCCTCGCCTTCGACGATGTTGCCCAGGTTATCCACCAGTGCCGGCACCACGCCGAAGAACGGACGCGCCGCAGAACCTGGCTTGAGCGCATGAGCACCCGGTAGCGGGCTCATCATGTTGCCGCCGGTTTCGGTCTGCCACCAGGTGTCGACGATCGGGCAACGGGACTTGCCGACATTCTTGTAGTACCAGTCCCAGGCTTCCGGGTTGATCGGCTCGCCCACCGAACCCAACAGGCGCAGGCTGCTGCCATCAGCACCTTCAACGGCGGCGGTGCCCGAGGCCATCATGGCGCGGATCGCGGTCGGTGCGGTGTAGAGGATGTTGACCTTGTGCTTGTCGACGATCTTCGCCACCCGGGTGATGTCCGGGTAGTTCGGCACGCCTTCGAACAGCAGCGTGGTCGCGCCGTTAGCCAGCGGACCGTAGACGATATAGCTGTGGCCGGTGACCCAGCCGACGTCGGCGGTGCACCAATAGATTTCACCCGGGCGGTAGTCGAACACGCGCTCATGGGTCATGGCTGCGTACAGCAGGTAACCGCCGGTGGTGTGCTGCACGCCCTTCGGCTTGCCGGTGGAGCCGGAGGTATAAAGGATGAACAGCGCTTCTTCGGCGCCCATCTCTTTCGGCGCGCAAACGGTGCCCGCCACTTTCATCAGGTCCTCGAACCAGATGTCGCGATGCTGGTTCCACTTGATATCGCCACCGGTGCGCTTGCACACGATGACTTTCTGAATGCTGCTGGTTTCCGGATTGGTCAGGGCGTCGTCGACGTTGGCCTTGAGCGGGATCCTCTTGCCGGCACGAATACCTTCGTCAGCGGTGATCACCACTTTGGATTTGCAGTCGATGATGCGACCGGCCAGGGCTTCCGGCGAGAAACCGCCGAACACCACCGAGTGAATCGCGCCGATCCGGGTACAGGCCAGCATGGCGACCACGGCTTCGGGGATCATCGGCATATAGATAGTCACCACGTCGCCGCGGTGCACGTCCTGACCACGCAGGGCGTTGGCGAACTTGCAGACTTGCTCGTGCAGCTCGCGGTAGGTGATGTTGCGGCTTTCGGCAGGGTCATCGCCCTCCCAGATGATCGCAACCTGATCACCGCGCTCGGCCAGATGGCGGTCGAGGCAGTTGTAGGAAACGTTCAGGGTGCCGTCGGCGAACCATTTGATGTCGACATGGTGATCGTCGAAGGAAGTCTGCTTCACCGTGGTGAAAGGCTTGATCCAGTCGAGGCGCTTGGCTTGCTCGCGCCAGAAGCCGTCCGGGTTGACGACCGACTGCTGGTACATGGCCTTGTAGGTCGCCTCGTCGGTCAGCGTGTTAGCCAGAACCTCGGGACGAACGGGATACAGGGAAGCCGCACTCATCTTTCTTACCTCGGTGGAATAGTTGTTTTTGTATGACCACGTTTTAGCGGGGCCGGGCCTATAGAACCATTCGACGATGGTAGTAACAAGCCCCTACAAAATGTCGTGAAAAACCTTCAAACCCACTACCGCCGCGGTACCTGTGGGAGCGAGCTTGCTCGCGATGGGGCACTAAAGGACACCCACTTCAAGGCTGACACCCGCACAGATCGGGGATTGTTACAGGATCTGTCAAAAGTGTTTATCAAATCCACGGCTATATGGACGAGGCGCGCACACCTAAAATCAGCCACGCCAACAAGGCAACCTGATTAACCAAGTTGCAGCCCCCACGAAGGCAGTTAATCAAAACACCCTGGTACTGAAGTTCCACACGCAATCTCAAAAGGATTGCGTGCCCCCTTTCGACCTCTAAAAGGTAAATATTAAATGAAAGCTTTATTGGTTCTGGCCCTCAGCAGCGTGTGCCTGACCGCCATGGCCGGCGAGGTCCCGACTGATGTCGCCGAGCAACAACCGCCCATCGAGGAATACACTTACTCGATGAATCTGGACATCGCCAAAGTGATCTCCATGAGCGAAGCCCCGAACGTGTGTGAAGTCGTGCCAATGAAAATGGAATACGAAGATTCCCACGGCCAACGGCATATCCTGCGTTACAGCGCGATGGGCAACGGTTGCTCTAACGGCTGACCTCCTGCTTCACCCCTCCCCCAATAAGGTTCGACCCACCCGCCGCGATCAGGCAGATGAAGCGCCGAACCTTAATGATCGACCAGATCGATTGCTTTAAGCATTTATTTGCACTTTTTAATCGAAATAGTCGGAGCAGTATCAACTGCAACCCAAGACAAACAACACTTACGCAACTGGAGCAACGACCATGAAAACCCAACTGATCCTCGCCCTGACCCTCTCCGTCCTGGCAGCCAACACCTTCGCCGCCGATGGTTACGACCGCACCGGCTCGGCTGCTTACACCAGCGAAGCAGCTGTCGCTTCCGATGGTGCTGACCACACTGGCGCCGCCCGCCTCGCTGCAGATGGCGCTGATCACGTCGGTGCCGCTCACCTAAGCTGATCCGCCAGCGTGACTTCACAGCCCGACTTCGGTCGGGCTTAGTTGTGTCTGGAGCCTGAGAAAACCCCACCGAAACACAAGATGTAGTGAAAAAAGCCTTTTTTGGTTATTTCTTGAACAAAAATAAACCGGGGCAAAAAATCAGGAAAAAAAATCTTCCCCCACCAATGCCCTCCAAAGCCCTGTAAACCCTCACTCCGACCGAAAAACGGCCCCCGTCGACCGATCCGTGAGCCATTTCGCCGCACCACAGCACGCAAAACTTCCCTATAATGCGGCCTTAAACGGGCCTGCAATATTCCCTTACAGGGACGAAAAGCCAGTCTGAAGCCCCGCACAAGCGATCAACGCTTGCTGCGCCCATCAGTGGCTCTCGGAACCCCGTACAAAATTCTGTTTGATGCCTGCGTATAGCTGCCGCAAAAAACGATTCCTTTAGATCCAACGCGGCCAGTAAGGCCGTGTGAAAAACCGACCTATCCAATTTCACACGGGCACACTGGCCCTCACGCAGGAGACGACACGTCATGCTGAGCTGGGACGAATTCGACAAAGAAGACACGGAAGTAGCAGTCAAGGGCACTAACGCTGGCCACGCCACCGAAGCCAACATGGACCGTCTCGACAGCGCCGGCGGTGCCGCCGCCCTGGAAGCCCGTGCCGTAACCGCCGCTGACTCCGCCGCCGTTGCCCGCGCCAAAGCCGCCCTGGACTCCCTCGACGTCGCCGAAGGCCTCGCCGAACTCGAAGGCGCCTCCGCCCGTGTCGCCGTTGACGAAAAGCGCATGATCAACTGCCGCGCCGACCTCAACCAACTCGTACCTTTCAAGTACGACTGGGCCTGGCAGAAGTACCTGGACGGCTGCGCAAACCACTGGATGCCGCAAGAAGTCAACATGACCGCCGACATCGCCCTCTGGAAAAACCCGGAAGGCCTGACCGACGACGAGCGCCGCATCGTGATGCGCAACCTCGGCTTCTTCTCCACCGCCGACTCCCTGGTTGCCAACAACCTGGTCCTGGCCGTGTACCGCCTGATCACCAACCCGGAATGCCGCCAGTACATCCTGCGCCAGGCCTTCGAAGAGGCGATCCACACCCACGCCTACCAGTACTGCATCGAATCGCTGGCCATGGATGAAGGCGAAATCTTCAACATGTACCACGAGATCCCATCGGTCGCGAAAAAAGCCACCTGGGGCCTGAAATACACCCGCTCGATCTCCGATCCGAAGTTCGAAACCGGCACCGTCGAAACCGACAAAGAACTGCTGCGCAACCTGATCGCCTACTACTGCGTTCTGGAAGGCATCTTCTTCTACTGCGGCTTCACCCAGATCCTCTCCATGGGCCGCCGCAACAAAATGACCGGCGTCGCCGAGCAGTTCCAATACATCCTGCGCGACGAATCCATGCACCTGAACTTCGGCATCGACGTGATCAACCAGATCAAAATCGAAAACCCACACCTGTGGGACGCCGAAATGAAGGAAGAAGCTTCGCAGATGATCCTGCAGGGTACTCAGCTGGAGATCGAATACGCTCGTGACACCATGCCTCGCGGCGTGCTGGGCATGAACGCGGCGATGATGGAGGACTACCTCAAGTTCATCGCTAACCGTCGCCTGTCGCAGATTGGGTTGAAGGAAGAGTACCCAGGGACCACTAACCCGTTCCCTTGGATGAGCGAGATCATGGACTTGAAGAAAGAGAAGAACTTCTTTGAGACGCGGGTTATTGAGTATCAGACTGGTGGGGCTTTGAGCTGGGATTGAAACATTAACAACCGCGTCATCCCGCTCAAAAAAAGGCTGCCCATGGCAGCCTTTTTTTTTAAATCTGCTATAAGCTAACGCTTCAATTTCAAAAAAAGCCAAACCGCTAACCGACACTTCAAGTCAAGCGAGAATGCTAAAGAGCAATCATATAAATTCAGAGTTTGAGGCAAAACATGAAGTTAAGCGAACTTAAAATTTCAAACTACCGTTGCTTTCATGAGCTTAAACTCGACCTGAGTTCTCAATTAACCGTGCTAGTTGCAGAAAACGGTCAAGGAAAGTCAACATTACTAGATGCAATACGCATCGCACTGTGGCCGTTTATCAACAGTTTCGACCTAGCAAAATCCTCAACATTTAATGACCCACTTAACAGCATTTCAATTGAAGATATCCGACTCATCAAAATGACTGGCCGTGATATGGCTCGACAACTGCCTTCTTGTGTTAGCGCAAAAGGTGACTGGGGATTAGGTGAAAAAAATTGGACACGCATACGTGAAAGTGAAGCGAGAAAAACAAAAACAAAAGATGGTTATGGAACAAACATCCTAAGAGGATGGGCGCGAGACGTACAAGCACAAATTCGCGACCCAGATTTACCCCCCATTGATCTACCTGTATTTGGCTACTATGGTACCGGTCGCCTATGGGCACAAAAAAAATTAACCGAAGCAAAGACAAGCGAAAAAGACGATACAACAGGAAGTGATTTTTACATTAGAACGTTTGCATATCGAAACTGCATGGACCCCGCTTCTTCGTACAAGCATTTTCGGGAGTGGTTTATATGGGCATGGGAAAGCTATACCAATATGTCTGCGCAGCAGCATGTCACCGACCAAGAAAAATCAGATGCATGGAATCGAATAAAAGTCGTTCAAGATGTAGTCGACATCTTCCTAAAGGAAACGACAGGATGGCACACACTTGAATACAGTGTCGACAATGAAAGATCCTTAATCCTCAACCACGAAGAACAAGGGATATTAAAAGTCGACCAACTTAGCGATGGAATTCGAAGCGTACTTGCAATGGTAGGCGACATCACCTATCGCTGCATAAAACTTAACCCACACCTAAAAGAGCTTGCAGCAGTTAAAACCACCGGAGTCGTGCTAATTGACGAAGTTGATATGCACTTACACCCAAGCTGGCAACAACTCATTCTTAGCCAACTACAAAAAGCCTTCAAAAACATTCAATTCATTGTCACAAGTCACAGCCCGCAGGTTTTAACTACCGTACCGTCCGACTGCATTAAAATCATTAAACGCAATAAAATTTTTGCTGCACCTCCAGGTACCGAAGGGGCAGAACCAGAACGCCTACTCAAGCAGGTTCTTGGACTTCAAGAAGTACGTCCCCCGCACAACCGGGCAACACAAGAACTAAACGAATACTTAACATTGGTTTACAACGACCAATGGAGCAGTGAACGAGCATTAGAGCTACGTCAGATATTAGATCAGCGTTACCAAGGCAACGAACCTGAGCTAATGAATGCAGACCTCCGTATTGACAATCGCAAGTGGGAGCTTGGCGAATGAAGCGAGTGCTAAGGAAGGCGGAACCGCCAACGCTTACTGTATATCGCGCTAATGCACCACAAAGTACATGGCAGCAAATGAAGAATGACGCTATGTATGGAGGTCAAAACACCTACAATGACTGCCGATCACAGCTTATCGCTGATGCAGGAGGAATATGCGCATTTTGTGAAATAGATATCAGAGAAAACAACCCTTTGATGTGCCGTGTCGAGCATTTCCACCCAAAGGCTGACATCACTCCCGAACATAACTGGGCTCTCGACTGGAGCAATCTCTTTGCTGTATGCGCAGGCGGCTCTTATGCCCATGTAACAACAGCCGATCACTATATGGAACCAGCGAAAGAAAACTTAAGCTGCGATGCATATAAGGATCAAATGATAACCACTGGAAAACTTTCAATAGACTGTGATGGATGGATAATCAATCCCGCATTGATAATCACCTCCCCCATCTTGCTGAAAATAGAAATGCATACGGGCCGATTGATTCCGAATACCACAGCATGCGTAGAGCATCCTGCATGGCCTAACAACAAGCATGCTGATATGGAGACGCTCGTCCAAAACACCATTGACATGCTTAACCTTAACTGCGATCGACTAGCTCAATCCAGATTAAGAGTCATAAGAAACATAGAACACAACAAAAAGAGAGAAAGACAAGCTGGCCATACTGCGGAACAAGGGATGAATAACTTGGCCCGTCGTTACTTCACTCGCAGATGGCCTGCATTTTTTACTACAATCCGACTATGTCTTACGCCAGCCGCGGACCAATACTTATCTCAAATAAATTACCAAGGCTAGTTTATTACTACATATTTATTCAACACATAAGCAAAACAAAATTTAGCCATGCAGCTTGACGGCGTCATGTTGAGTCTCTAACCTCCTTATCCCGGCGCCTAAGAAACGCCTCAAGTAGCGGCCTGACCGCTCCCGAAAGATGCGGCTTTTTTGTGCCTACGGATTTCTCGTGGGCGTGAAAAACCTCTGCTATGTCGGGAGTGGGCTAATACAAGACCCGTAAGGGGAATATGTCCGGCCTTCTACTTGGGGTTTCTTAACTCCCGGCGCCTTAGCCCTAAGAAAGCTATCAAGTAGAGGTAATGGATATGCCTAAGCGTTTTCCCTTCTTATTGAAGGAAATCACCTACAGCTTCGCTGCTAAAAATATGCTTCCGACTCAGGAGGCTGACCATGCTTGATCCATACATCCCCACAGTCTTTACCCGACACAACCTCCCCCTCCATGCCCTCCTCCTGGAAAACCAACCATGGTTCTGCGCCCGCGATATCGGCCGCTTGATGGGTTTCCATCTAAGTGAGCGCATGGTCAACAAACTAGACAAAGACCAACACCGCCCGTTGTGGATTGAGTATTACCGGCAACCAGAAAAGCAGTTGATGCTCAGCGAGTCAGGTGTGTATGCGCTGTTGGTGTATCACTACGCACCAGGAAATCGGTTGCTGCGTAAGTGGATCACCCATCTAGTGGTGCCGGCCTTACGTGATGCGGAGCAGCCGGGTAATTCGGATCGGCCGATGTTGAGTTTGTTGGATTGGCCGGAGATGTCGCTGAGCCTGCTGCATTGGCAGGACGAAGGTTGGATTCGGCTTCGGGACATGCCTTATCTGTTGCTCGATCACACGCAAAAGCGGACGCCGGTGGTTAAGTCTTGGTGGCGGAAGGTTGCGCAGGTGTTTCAGTCGTCGAAGCATTCGATGGGTTAGGTGCCCTGCCTGTAGGACCGCCTGCAAGAACCCTCTCTTCTTTGTGTAGGAATTTTCGTAGACAGTCGTAGTGGCCACTCAGTATCGTCCGAGGGTATTTAACCCTCGGCGATTGTATGGATACGGAAAAAAGCAACGGTGATTGGAGTGAGGTAGAGATTCAGGCTGCGGTCGATGCCTATCTCAGCATGCTTTCTCGCGAGCAGAACGGTCAGGCGATCAACAAGGCTCATGAAAATCGCGTCCTGCGCGAGGGTGCTTTGGCCGGTCGGACCAAAGGTTCGGTTGAGTTTCGGATGCAGAACATTTCTACCGTGTTGGTTGAACTCGGGCGTGACCGCATTGAGGGCTACAAACCCGCCAAGAATGTCGGCGCCAATGTGGCGAAGAGCATTCGTGAAGCACTCAATGCTCCAGGTCCTTTAACTCCTGAAGACTTTGCCCCGACAGCCGACGAAGCGACACTGGAGCAGCGAGCTGCAAAGCTTGAGCGACAACCGATTAAAGTCGAGCCAAAAGGGATTGAGAGACCAGAGCAAACTCAGTCCAGCGGAAAGTCGTATGTTCGTGATCCGGAAGTGAGAGCGTGGGTTCGCCAACAGGCTGAAGGTAAATGCGAGGGCTGTGGCAACCCAGCTCCGTTTGAAAAGTCGGGCAGTCCGTTTCTTGAGGTTCATCACGTTAAGCATTTGGCACAGGAAGGCTCAGACCGCCCGAGCAATGCTGTAGCGCTGTGCCCGAACTGTCATCGGCGTTGTCACCACTCGAGTGATCGGGATGAGTTCACAGCTTTGCTTTATACAAAGGTGAAACGGTTGAAGCCCGAATAACCGAGCGGAACAAAAAACCGTGGCGAGGGGGCTTGTCGGAGCGCCGAACCGCCCCGTTCGGCTGCGCAGCAGTCGTCAATCCGGACAATTCGGTTTATCTGTTGCACCCGAGTTGCAGTATTTAGGGCCGCTTCGCAGCCCAACGGGGGCAAGCCCCCTCGCCACAAGGTTGGTGGTTGGCCTGGTTGCTGCGTTGGTCTTGCGAATCGCGAGCAGGCTCGCTCCCACAGGGGATCTGGGGCAGGCTTTAGAGTTTCGATGCTAAAGGGCCGCTGGAGGGTGTAATTAGTTTTGTGTAAACGGTCATTTGGCAGGAGACTGCCTACCCCAAGGAAATCCAATGACCGAGCCAAAATCCAAGCGCGCCAAACGAGTCAAACCTGATCCTGAACTGGTTAAATTGGCCGACAGCCTGCTGAGCAATTACAAAAAGCCCGAAGACCTCATCGGTGAAAACGGCCTGCTCAAACAGCTCACCAAGATGCTGGTCGAGCGGGCCCTTGAAGCCGAAATGACCGAACACCTGGGGCATGACAAAAGCGCAGCGATCACCAACGCTGCCGCCAATGCGCGCAACGGTCACAGCGGTAAAACCCTGAAGGGCGACTTCGGCGAACTGCCGCTCGACATCCCTCGCGACCGTCAGGCCTCCTTCGAGCCGCAGTTGGTCGCCAAGCATCAAACCCGCTGGACAGGCTTCGATGACAAGGTCATTTCTCTCTACGTGCGCGGTTTGAGTGTCAGAGAAATCCAGGCGCACTTGCAGGAAATGTACGGCACAGAGGTCTCTCCCAGCCTGATCTCGGCCATTACCGACGCGGTGAGTGACGAGGTCAAGCTGTGGCAAGCCAGACCGCTGGACGTGCTGTACCCGATCCTCTATCTGGACTGCATTCACGTCAAAGTGCGTGACGCTGGTGCCGTGCGCAACAAGGCGGTTTATCTGGCTATCGGCGTTAACATGGCCGGTCACAAGGAAGTGCTGGGTCTGTGGATCGCCCAAACCGAAGGCGCCAAATTCTGGCTGCAGGTGGTGACCGAACTCAAGAATCGTGGCGTGCAGGACATCTTCATCGCCTGCGTGGACGGCCTCAAGGGCTTCCCTGAGGCCATTGAAACGGTCTACCCGAAAGCCGTCGTTCAGCTGTGTATCGTGCACATGGTGCGCAACAGCCTGAATTTCGTGTCGTGGAAAAAACAGCGGGAAGTGGCGGCTGACCTCAAGTTGATTTACACCTCGACCACCGCCGAATTGGCAGAACAACGACTCTGCGAATTTGAAGCCAAATGGGACGCTGAGTACCAGTCGATCAGCCTGTCATGGCGGCGAAACTGGGCTCGAGTGATCCCGTTTTTTGATTATCCAGCCGAGATTCGCAAGGTGATTTACACCACCAACGCCATCGAATCGATCAACATGAGCCTGCGCAAAGTGATCAAAACGCGCGCCTCATTTCCGACCGATGACGCGGTGATGAAACTGTTTTATCTGGCCCTAAACAACATCAGCAAGAAGTGGACGATGCCGATCCGGGACTGGAAAGCGGCCTTGAATCGCTTCAGTATCCAGTTCGAAGATCGTCTGTTAACGGTTTAATAAAAATCCCGTTTACACAAAATCTAGGACACCCTCGGCCGCTGGATTTTTCCAGCGGCCCTTTTCTTTGCCTGCAATAAAGCTAAAACCTCACCTCCCCAACCCACTAATCCGCCAAGGACACACTGCCGCCCTCACCCCGCTCGGCCCAACAATCTCCGGTGTTTGCCCCAACGACCTCGCGCTCAACACACTCCCCACCCGCTCGATCAATTGATCAAACCCCAACGTCGCATCCTCCTGGTGCAATTTGCGTAGCTGCTCAACAAGGGCATAAGTGAACGCGCCATAGCTATTCGACCCCACCTCATACTCATTGGCTTTTTCGTTCTCCCGCGCGGCGTAGAGCATCAGGGGCATGTACGGGCCGTGGTGGCCGTAGAGTTTGCCTTGGCGCAGCAGTTGGGCTTTTTTCTCGGGGCGCAGGCCCGTGGCGGCGCCTTGGGTGGTGCGGGTTCGGGTGAGGCCGCGGGTTTTGTTGTCTTGTTCGCTGAAGTCGCGGCGGTCGGTGTCGACGGCGTAGACGCGGCGGTCCCAGTCGCCGGCGTAGGGGTCCCAGCGCAGCATGCGGTGGCGGATGTCGCTGGGTGGGGTGATGCCGCGCACGCGGCCGTTGCCGCGGGTCATGCCGCCGGCGTAGCAGCAGTCGAACATGACGGTGAGTTTGGCGCCGTGGCCGTCCGGGTCGAATGGCAGGTGGCTGTAGAACTGGCGGAACAGTTTGTCGGTGAAGTGGGTGCTGTCGTCGTCCCAGTCGAAGTCGTGGAGTACCAGGGTTTCGTCCATGCAATCGGCTTCGCCGCTGCTGCTGTAGACCGGTAACTGGGTGCCGTGGCCGGAGTAGAACAACACGCGCTCGTCCCCGGCACGGGCGCCTTCCACCAGCCATTCGAGGCGCTCGACGAAGTTGGCCCGGGTCGCTCGGGCGTCGTGCAGCAAACGGATGTCGCCGGCGTCGTAGCCGCTTTCCTGGAGCATGCGGCTGATCAGGTAGGTGTCGTTGATGCAGCCGTCGAGGCGTGCGCTCGGGTCGAGGTAATCGTTGATGCCGACCACCAGGGCGCGGCGTTTGCGTTGGCCGCTGCGGGACAGGAACGCAGGCACTTCCAGTGCCCGTGCCGCCACCACGTCGCGGGCCAGTTGCGGCCACAGGCCGGTCTGGCTGGTGGGTGACGACAAGTAGGCCTGGGCGGCGTGATTGAGGTCGAGCAGGTCATCGCGCAATGGCAAGGTGAATTCGGTTTGCAGGTCGACTCGCGCGGAATCCGGCGAGGTGATCGGCCGGGTCAGCAAGCCGTCGTTGGGGTTATGGAGGTGGAACCAGCGGCGGATGCCTCGGCCGTTTTCACTCAGGCGCAGGACCCGCCCGCCCCACACCTCGCGCATCACCAGCGGCAGTGCGATCGGTGAGCCGAAGCTGACGAACACTCGGCCATCGATGCGCTTGAGTGCCGATCCTTTTTTCGCCACCGAACGGCGCAGGGCGTCGTAGCCGATCAGGCTGCCCAAGCCTTGGGCGAAGATGATCTGTGGATTGAATGCCTCGATCTTTGCCAGCAGATGTTGAGTCAACTCCGTGCGCAAGTCGGCGTCTTCGATCCATTGCACGAGGGCGCCCACCGTGGTGCGCAACATCTGGTTGACCGGCAGGCCCCAACTGCCGAAGTTCTCGTCGGCCTTGCCCCTGGCATCGGCCCTCAGCATCGCCAGGCCTCGGGTGATCTGGGCGAAGTCCGGTCCTTCCTTGAGCTGGTCATCGAAGCACAGAAAGTCGATGTCCTGGTCATCGATGGGGCGACCGTTCTGTGCCAGTTGAGCACGGATCAAGATGCGCCATTGTTCCTGCCAGTTCGCATCGATGCCGCCCTGCCCGCCTGCTGCCCGGCTGAACCCGACACCGGGCAGGCACAGGATGCGCAGCCGTGTTGGCGCGACCTCCGATCCCGGCTCGACCAGGGCTTTGCTGGCAGGCGCCGCAACTGGAGGCACCGTTTGCCCTTGGGCGGTGACCATCAGATCCTGCAGGCGCCGCAGTTTCGCCTCCAGGCTGTCCGCACTGGGCGCGGCAGGCGTGAGTGCCGCCTGCCCCGGATCAGCCAAGGCACGGCTGCGGTTGCCGAGAAAACCGCTGACCCATTGGGCGCTGCTCTTCCAGATCTGCTCTGGATCGAGTCCGTCGAGGTAACCGGTGGCGCTGTCCACCACCTGTCGACTTTGGGTCGCCAGTTCGGACTCGATCAATGGCAACCCGGCGCGACTCGGCACCACGGTGGCTGCCAATGTCGGCGCAGCCGTAACGCTCGGCGCGGCACGCCAGATGGCTGCATTGCCGAAGTGCTGCGCGGCGACCACCCGTGGGCCGAGGGCACTGCGGGGCAATTTGAAATGATCGCAAAGAAAGGCCAGCAAACTGGTGTGATCGTAGTGCTGCGCCTGGACATCGCCCGTCCAGGGGATCAAACCCGGCTTGAGCCACGGCGAAGCCAGGATCGCCGGTACACGAACGCCGAGGCGGGTGAAGGGATTTTTCCAGGGCACATCGACCGTTGAACCGGTCGCCACGCAAGTTGGCGGCACCACGTGGTCATGGAAGCCGCCATGTTCGTCGTACAGCAGCACGAACAGGGTTTTGCTCCAGACTGCGGTATTGGCCGACAAGGCGTTGAACACCTCACCGACAAATTGATCGCCAAAGCGCAAATCTTCAGGTGGATGATGGGACACGTTTGGCCCGAGTTTTCCGTTGAGCAGGCCATAGCTCGGCTCGATCCAGGACAGTTCGGGGAGCTTGTTACCGGCGACGTCCGACTTGAAATCCTCGATGCTCAGGTGCTGCAAACCACCCTTGACCAGCGCCGCCAGCGGGACGGCGCCGTCGGAATAAATGCGTGCGTCATGACCGTTGTCGCGCAGCAGCGAAAAAATGCTCTCGCCGCCAAATTGTGCGATCAGGCTTTTGATGCCGGCCAGTACCGTGCCGGTGGAGGGCATCAGCAGATGACCATTGCAGCTGCCGAGCATGGCAAAAAATCGGTTCGGCCAGGTCGGGCCTGGCACCGAGGAAAACCAGCGGTCGCACACGGTGAAGTTACGCGCCAATCCGTGGATGGCCGGCAGCGTATCCTTCGCTGGCGTAGCGCCGAACGGGATGTAGTTCATCGCCCGTTGCGCCATGGATTGCGACCAGGTTTTGTACACCTTCAGGTCGGTGCGGGCCTTGTCGTAGGCGTCCTGGGCAAAACCATTGAGCGTGGGGTTGGCCGGGCTGGTCTTGAACGAAACGCCCAGTTGTTTCTCCACGTTGACGAACTCGTGGCCAAGGTCAAAACCCTCGCTGTTGCTCGGCGGCAGTGCCGGAGGCAGAGGGGGCGGCGGCGCCCACAGGCTGTAGTTCTCCGGGAACTCCGAGGCCTGGGTGATCACCGTCGAATTGCCATTGGCCAGCTTCAGCGGGTTGGTGCTGGGCGCCTTGCGGTTGATACCGTCACACGCGGGATTGATGCTTGTGTAATCCCCCAGCAAATGGTCGAACGAACGGTTTTCCATCATCAGCACGACAACGTGCTCAATCCCTGCGGGCCAGTTGTTCGGCATGGTTCGCTCCTTGATGTGAAGTCTCTATTTCGATCTCGTGGGTTTCACGGCAATCGGTTCCCTTCATCTTCCCGCTGATAGTTCGCCACATAACTATCCACAGCCGTCCCAATCGTAGGAAAAAACGCCGTCTCCCCCAACCGCGCAAACAACCCGAACCGCTTGAGTTTGTCCTTGACCGGGTCTTTCATCTCGGCAATGCACAACTCGATACCCGCCGCGTGCAGGGTATCGTCCAGTTCGGCCAGCATGTCGGCGGAGGTCACGTCGACGCTGGTGACCGGTTCTGCGGCGACCACCAGCCAGCGCACGGGCGTGGGCGATGCCGCCACGGCGTCCAGCACGCGGTCGCTGAACAGCTCGGCGTTGGCGAAGAACAAGGGTGCATCCCAGCGAAACAGGACCAGGCCGGGGATCAGGCTCGCGTCGGGGTAGCGTTTGATGTCGTGGTAGCCCTTGACCCCGTCGGCGCGGCCCAATACCGCGGAGTACGGGCGCCACGCATCCCAGAGGAATTCAACGATCGCAATCACGATGGCCAGGCCGATGCCCTCGATCGCGCCGAACACGGCCACGCCGACCGTGCAGACGATCGATAGCCAGCATTCCCAGCGCTGGATGCGATAGATCCGCCGCAGGTCGGCGATCTCGATCAGGCCAATGGCCGAGGCGATCACGACCGCCGCCAGGGCGCTGGACGGTAGATGTTGCAGCAGGTTCGGTGCCACCAGCAGCAGCAAGGCAACCGCCAGTGCGCCGACGACGCCGGTCAGTTGGGTTTTGGCGCCGGCGGCCTCGGCCACGGGCGTGCGTGACGAGCTGCTGCTGATCGGGAAGCCTTGGAAAAAACCGGCCGCCAGGTTGGCGATGCCGAGGCCCACCATTTCCTGGTTCGGGTTGACGTAGGTTCGGGTCCTCGCCGCATAGACACGGGAGAGCACGCTGGTGTCGGCGAACGAGACGAGTGCGACGGCGCAACCGCCGATCAACACCGGGACGATGTCGGCGCTGGTGATCCAGGGGATGGCGAAACCGGGCAAGCCTTGGGGGAGCGAACCGAGGACCTTCACGCCGGCGCGTGTCGCAAGGTCGAGCACTCCCACCGCGACCGTCGCGCCAACCACGGCGATCAGGATGCCCGGCAACCGCGGCCATCTTTTGAGCAGCAGGATCGCCGCCAGGGTGAGCCCGCCCACCGTGAAGGTGGTCCAGTTGACTTTTCCCTCCATCACCGCCGAGGCGATGGCCCATATGTTTCTCAATGGGCCGTCGGATTCGATCGAAAAGCCGAACAGCTTGGGCAACTGGCTGATCAATACGGTCAGTGCGATGCCGTTCATGTAGCCGTAGCGGATCGGTTTGGACAGAAGCTCGGTGATAAAACCCAGGCGCGCCATACCGGCCAGGATACACACCGCTCCCGAGACGATCGCCATCATCCCCGCCAGGGCGACGGCACGCTGCGGGTCGCCGCCGGAGAGTGGAATGATCACGGCAAGGATGACCGCCACCAGGGAAGAATCCGGCCCCATCACCAGAATGCGGCTGGGGCCGAACAAGGCATAGAACAGCAGCGGAACGATGGTCGCATAGAGGCCATAAATGCCGGGCACGCCCGATGCCACCGCATAGGCGATACCGACGGGCACCAGCATCGTGGTCAGCACCAGGCCGGCCACGAGGTCGTAACGCAACCATGCCCATTGGTATTCGCGCAGCATGCCCAGCCCCGGTAGCCAACGGCGCCAACCGGTCTGTTCATCCCGGCGGGCTATCCGGCCCGGCTCCGGGAGCGGGGGCGAAGCATCTGTTTGGCTCATGAACCGCGCTCTTTGATGGACTGTGCAAACTCCGGGATATCGAAGTGATCTCAGTGTAGCTATTGCTTCGAATGCGCCATCACTGGAAGCTGTTCATCTAAAGGATTTGGAAGCCGACATGAAATTCGACCTCGCCTATTGCCTCAGCCTCAACGACAAGTTGTCGATCTACGACGTGCGGGATCTGAATTTCGACGAAATGATGGATTTCGACTCCGTCAGGGAACACTTCCAGTGCCCCAACGATGCCTGTCGCCTGGCGTTCGATGCCACCAATGAGCTGGGCACGTTCAACGCCAAGAATGTGAACTATGTGCGCACGCCGCACTTCAAGAACCTGCCGAGTACGCGGCATGTCGAGGGGTGTCCTTATGTCAGCTTGAAGACGCCGGCGTCGGGTGTGGACGAGGCGGAAACGGATGACAGCCGCGAGGAAAATTTCCCGTCGGAATTGTTACTGACTCGGCGTGAGTATGTGCGTAAGCCGTCCAGCCCGGTGGTGATTGCCGATGAGGTTCGGGATGAGCCATTGGCGCGTAAGGCGGCTAGCAATATCGAACAACCGAGTAGGGAATCGGCCCCGGACAAGACCAGCGTCTTTGCCCATCCGGTGGAGTGTTTCGTGTCGAATTTCGACGACAAGGACTTGCTCAAGCGCGTGCCGCTGAAGATTGGCGAGCACACCGCGCCTTACGGATCGTTTTTCAAGAAGATCGAGTACCTGCAAGACAACAAGGGGCTGATTTACTGGGGCAAGGTCAAGGTGATCAAGGACTACACCCAGAGCTTTCGCATCGACTTCGAGAAGAAGGTCTGGTTCGAGAAGAAGCCTTACTCGGTCAATGTCTACCTGAGCAAAAAACTCATCGACAGCTACCGCAAGCGCAAGGCGTTCCTGGAGGAGATCAAGCACGCCATCGAGAGCGGGCGGGAGCTTTACTGCTTCTTTTATGGGGTGACGCCTGAGCTGAAGCAGGTGCCGAGCAAGAAAAACCCCGAGCAGACGTTCGGGGTGTTCAGCGCCAACATTGAAAACCTGGATCACTTTATTGTGCGGGAAGCGCCGGGGTTGGTGGGCAAATAAGCGCAGTGCCATTCGTCTGGCTGAAAAGAAAAATCAAAAAATGCGTTTGATCCGGGCTCAAAACAACTGTACAAAAACACAGTATATTTTGACCAACACTCTCGAGCCCGGAGAACACCATGGCCTCTCAAGCGATGAAAATCACCCTGGAACGTATCGCCCTCTTCCAATTCACCCCGGCCCACTGCGCCCAGGCCCGAGCGATGCTGGGCTGGAGTGTGCAAGAGCTGTCGCGGGAATCCCGGGTCTCGGTGGATGCCATTCAACGCTTCGAGGCCCGCCAGGAGGTGCTGGATGTCACTCGCCTGGCGCTGGCCTATCGGTTCGAATCGGAAGGGTTGGTGTTCTTCCCGGGGTTTGCGCCGGGTCGAGGGATGAATGTGAAGGGGTCGACGCCGAATCCGGTTGGTCGGGCGGATTTTGCGATGGTGGAGTGAGGATCAACAGATGAACGAAATCGACGATGGCGAAAACTGCGTTTATCAGGCACTGGGCATTCCCGATGCTGGTGATATGCGAGCCAAATCTGAATGCGTTATGAAGATCGGCCTACTGCTGGAAAGCGGTCGATTGAGTAAGACTGATGCTGCGCAGAAGCTCGGATTGTCTGCCGAAGAACTAAACGAAATACTGCGAGGGAAGTTTCGCGACCTGAGCGTGGAAAAGATCTCGGGGTTCCTTGAGCAGTTAAAGAACTAGCGTGGCTAACTGATTTAGTTGAGCTCCCAAGCCGGTCCGCAGACCGGCCGAGACCACAACTTTACGCGTTCTGCACCACCACCCGATCACTCTCCCCTTCCACCGCCAGCCACCACGCCCCACCACGCCGAGGATGCATCAAGTTGAACGCTTCTCCCATCTGCGGTGTGGTGATCGACACGTTGCGTTCCCAGGCCAGGGCCAGGATGCGATCGAAGGGTTCGTACCAGGCGTGCATCGACAGGTCGAAGGTGCCGTTGTGGATCGGCAGTAGCCAGCGGCCCTTGAGGTCGAGGTGGGCTTGCAGGGTTTGTTCGGGTTGCATGTGCACGTGCGGCCAGTCGACGTTGTAGGCACCGGTTTCCATCAGGGTCAGGTCGAATGGGCCGTACTGTTCGCCGATGCGTTTGAAGCCGTCGAAGTAGCCGCTGTCACCGCTGAAGAAAATGCGTGTGTCGCCGTCGATCATCACCCACGAGGCCCAGAGGGTGCTGTTGCTGTCGAACAGGCCACGGCCGGAAAAGTGCTGCGACGGGGTGGCGATGAACTGGATGCCATCGACTTCCGTGCCTTGCCACCAATCCAGTTGGCGGACTTTGCTGGCGTCGATGCCCCACTTGATCAGGGTGTCGCCTACGCCCAATGGGGTAAGGAAGTGTTTGGTCTTGTCCGCGAGCTTCAGCACAGCCTGGTAATCCAGGTGGTCGTAGTGGTCGTGGGACAGGATCACCGCTTCGATCGGTGGCAATTGTTCCAGGCTGATCGGTGGCTGGTGGAATCGCTTGGGGCCGGCCCATTGCACGGGCGAGGCACGCTCGGCGAAGACCGGGTCGGTGATCCAGAATTTGTCGCGCAGCTTGAGCAACACTGTGGAGTGGCCCAGGCGATAGACACTGTGGTTCGGCGCAGCGATCAGCGCGGCTTGAGTCAGGGCTTGCACCGGGACGGGTGCACTTGGGCGGGTGTTTTGCGGTTTGTGGAACAGCGCGTTCCACAGGATGCCCATGGTTTTGCCAAAGCTTAAACGTTGAACCGGTGTGAAGTTTTGATACTGCCCTTGAGCCTGTCGGGACGCTTCAGGTGTGGAGGCGTTGTCCGCCGGGGAGTTTGAATTGGCCATAACTGAATGACTCCAGAAAAACCGCGCATGACGCGATTTTCCGCTTTGGGACGATAAATGGCCAAGGCACGCACGCATCAGCCGGACTTTCTATTTTTGCTGGGCAGGATTAACAAAACATTACACTGCACAGTGTAGTTTCTAGGTTGCATCAAAGTCGATGACAAGTAAACTGCTGAGTGTAATTCCCCCTTCTCCCTGCCGAAGCGTACTTATGACAGCTCCACAGCGCCTCACCGACCGAAAACGCCAAGCGATCATTCAAGCCGCGATCAACGAATTCCGTGACAACGGTTTCGAGATCACCAGCATGGACAAGATTGCTGCCACTGCCGGGGTGTCGAAGCGCACGGTGTACAACCACTTTCCCAGCAAAGAAGAGTTGTTCGCCGAGATCCTCAATCAGTTATGGATCCGGGTGACGGCAGAACAGGAAACGGCCTACCGTCCCGACCTGCCATTGCGCGAGCAATTGCGCGGATTGCTCATGGCCAAGCTGCAAATGTTGGGCGATGACAATTTTCTCGACCTGGCGCGGGTGGCGATAGCGGCGACGATTCATTCCCCGGAGCGGGCGCAGGATATGGTGGCGCGAATGGGCGAACGCGAAGAAGGGCTGACGGTTTGGATTCGTGCCGCTCAGGCCGATGGTCGGTTGAAAGCCATTGCCCCTGATTTTGCCGCACAACAGGTGCAGGGGCTGCTCAAGTCGTTTGCCTTCTGGCCGCAGATTTCCATGGGCAAGCCTGGCTTGTCACCGGAAGAACAACACCAGGTGGCCGAGTCCGCGCTGGACATGTTTCTGGCCTGCTATCAGTTGCAATAAATGACAAGTTCGACGGTGGTGGCGACGGATTGATGGCTCTGATTTGAATGTGCGATGTGTTTCAGAATGAAACCGGCGCTGAGGCTATAGTGAGCTTCAGTCCCAGCGCCAGACAGAGAGCATCATGACCACCAGCCACGAAACCGCCCCCCACGTCGATCACCTGCGTTTCCATCGCCCTCATGCCCACCTGGCACCGACCTTTGGCAATGACAAGTTTGCCCTGCGCGCCGAAGCCTTTGCGCGGTTCTTCGGCACACCGACTTTTCTCGGTGCACAAACGCTGATCGTGGTCGCCTGGGTATGCCTCAACGTGTCCGGTTTCACCCACTTCGATGTGTACCCGTTCATCCTGCTCAACCTGGCCTTCAGCCTGCAATCGGCCTATGCCGCGCCATTGATTCTGTTGGCCCAGACGCGTCAGGCCGCACGGGACAAAGCCCAATCCGATGCCGATGCGCAGCACCGCGAAGCGCTGGCGACCGCCAACAGTGAGCGACAGGCACAAGCCGCGAAAAACACCGCGCAACTGCTGGAGTTGCTTGAGCAGAACACCCGGCTCACGGAGATGACCAAGGCCCTCACCGAGCGCATCGAAAACCTGACCACGGAAATGCACCAGCACTTCGTGCGCAAGGATGAGCCCAAGACCTGAACAGTTTCACGGCAGTTTCAGCGCCCGCCCCAACTCATCGAACAAGGTGACCACCGAGCGCAAGGCGCGGCAGTCGGGACGGGTCAGCAGCCACAGCGCGGTGTCGTATCCACGCAACGGTTCGCTCAGCGGCTGTAATCCGTCGCCGATCAAAAAGTCCGGCAACGCCGCTACACCCAGCCCCGCCCTGACCAACTCGGTCACCGACAGCATGCTGTTGCAGCGATAGCCCGGCGTTACGCCCGGCAAGGCTTGGCGACGCCAGGTAACGGTCGGGTGATCAGGCAGGAAGTCATCCGGGGCGATCCAGGTCAATAAGGCCAGGTCAGTGCTATTGACCGATTGCAGGTATCGCTCGCTGGCGCACACGCGGTAGGAAATATCCGCCAGCCGCCGTCCCACCAGATGCTCCGGTGGCGTGCGGGTCAGGCGCAGGGCGATATCGGCATCTCGACGGCTGAGGTTGGCAAAATCATTGGATGTGCTGAGTTCGAGGGTCAGCGCAGGATAGTTCGGCATGAACTGCGCCAGCGCCGGCAACAGCAAACCTTGCAGGACCGAATCGGTACAGGTCAGGCGCACGACGCCGCTGATCACTTCACCGCCCTGCTCCACACCGATGCGCGCCGCCTCCAGCGCCTGCTCAGCGCGCTCGGCCTGTTCCGCCAGGGACTGCGCCAGGGTGGTGGGCAGGTAACCGGCGCGGCTTTTTTCGAACAGTTGCTGACCCAGCGCAGCCTCCAGCCGGCGCACCGCTCGAAACACCGTCGAGACATCCACCTTCAGCAGTTGCGCAGCCCGGGCCAGAGAGCCGCCGCGCACCAGCGCGAGGATCAGGGCCAGGTCGGGGTAGTCCAGTCGATAGTGCGTTGCTGCATTGATCACTTGGGAAAACGCCAATATTGAGTGCGTGAACGCCAATCTATAGTGGGCACCAGCAATCAACAAGTGCAGAGGCCCCACATGGAAACCCGCCCGATTCGCATCGCCCTGATCGGCGACTACGACCCGCAAGTCACCGCCCACCAGGCCATTCCCGTCGCCCTCGAACAGGCCGCTGAACACAGTGGCCTGAACGTGCAATGGCAATGGCTGGCCACCGATGAAATCCACGCCGAGACACCGTTGCACACATTCGACGGTTTCTGGTGTGTGCCGGCCAGCCCTTACCGGAGCATGGACGGTGCATTGCTGGCGATTCGCTTTGCTCGCGAACAGCGGCGACCTTTCCTCGGCACCTGCGGTGGTTTTCAACACGCGGTGCTGGAATATGCGCGCAACGTGCTGGGCTGGTCGGATGCCGAACACGGCGAGACAAATCCCGATGCAGCACGGGCACTGCTGACGCCGCTGTCGTGCGCGCTGGTGGAAGCGGTCGATACGATTCATTTGCTTGAGGGTTCGATGCTCGCCCAGGCGTACGAAAACACCGAGATTCGGGAAGGCTATCGCTGTCGTTATGGTGTGAACCCGCAATTCGAGGGGGAGCTGCTCAAGCGCGAACTTCACGCCGTCGGCCACGATTCGGAACACGGACTGCGCGCGGTCGAACTCAGCGGTCATCCGTTTTTTGTCGCGACCTTGTTCCAGCCCGAGCGGGCTGCGCTCAAAGGCGTCTTGCCGCCGTTGGTTGGCGCCTTTGTCGAAGCCTGTGCGGGGCACTCGTCATGATCGCCGATACACCAGCTGCGCCTTATTACGCAGTGATCTTCACCTCACTGCGCACCGAGGGTGACCAGGGTTACGCCGAAGCGGCCGCACGGATGCTGGAACTGGCCCGTGAACAGCCGGGGTTTCTCGGCGTGGAATCGGCTCGGGGCGAGGATGGGCTTGGGATTACGGTGTCGTACTGGGCCAGTGAAGCGGCGATTCTGGCGTGGAAGCTTCATCCTGAGCACAGTGCGATTCGCGAGCGTGGGCGCTCGACCTGGTATGCGCGGTGTCATACGCGGGTGTGCCGGGTTGAGCGGGCTTACGGGTTCAGTCTGTAAATGATGGGGTGTTATTTAGGCCGTCTTCGCGGGCAAGCCCGCGAAGAGGCCAGAACAGTCAGTGCAAAAACTCAGCCCCGAACCAAACTGCGAACCGCCGAAATCTCCGGCACTTCACGCCGGTTCATGTACACCCGCAAAGGCTCGGTGATGTTGATCCGGTCATCGATGTTCTGGTCCAGCAGCAACTGAATCAATTCGCGCTTGAGCATCATGGTCTGCTCGGGCCCCGCGGCCCAGACGAATTCGCTGGTCGGGATGATGCCGTCGTCCGCCACGTCCATGCCAAACGAGTCTTCGCTGAAGCGCACGATGTAGTGCCCGGTCTTGCGGTTGAGGCCGACGAAGCCTTTGAGTTGGTCGGCAGCCTGGCAGATGAGCTGGGAAGTGATGCGCATGGTAAACCCCGCAATGGTGATCATTGGTTTGCACGCAGGGCCTGCGTTTCCCTCTGCCGGGGAAATTGCAGGGCCCCAGCGTACTGCAAACGGGCGCACAAAAACGCTGACGAAAATCAGCTTTAGACAGGTTTATGTCGGTCTGACGATAGCGCCTGCAAAGATGAGTTGTTAAAAGGGACCGCTCACTTATTGCGAAAGGATCTCGACCATGCCCGCAACCTTTACCAAAAGCGCCCTGTTACTGAGCCTGTTGCTCGGCCTCGGTCACGCACAGGCCGCCAGCGAACCCGCCCCCTCGGCACTCGCGACCCGTTTGGGCATTCCGCATCCAGCGGTGATCGCCCACCGTGGCGCGTCGTTTGATGCGCCGGAATCCACCGCCGCCGCCTACAAGACTGCCCGCGACCTGGGCGCCGACTACCTGGAACTGGACCTGCAGCGCAGCAAGGATGGCGTGCTGTTTGCCCTGCACGACAACAATCTGCAACGCACCACCGACGTCGCGACAAAATTCCCCGAGCGCAAGGACAGCCCCGCCAATGCGTTCACCATGGCCGAACTGAAAACCCTGGACGCGGGCAGCTGGTTCAATGCCGCGTACCCGGATCGCGCACGTCAGGCCTTCGCGGGTCTGAAGATTCTGACCCTTGATGAAATCATCGACATCGCCGAGGGCAACAGCCTGCACAAGCCCGGCCTGTATATCGAGACCAAGGAGCCCAAGCAGTTTCCCGGCATCGAACACGACCTCAGGGAAAAACTTCAGGACCGGGGCTGGCTGAGCCCGACCGCTTCGAAACTGGCAAAAAGCGAGCTGGCGGTCGGCCAGGGCAAAGGCAAGGTAGTCCTGCAGACCTTCGAGAAGAGCAGCCTCGAACTGCTGCAAAAGGAGATGCCGAAGGTGCCGAAAATCCTGCTGTTGTGGGTCGGCGAAGGCAGTATCGAGCCCAAGTCCAAGGTGACATTTGCCGAGTCCGGCGAAAAGGATAAAGCCGCTTACTACGCCAGACAGCAACCGAAGGACAAAGCCGAATTCCAGAACTGGGTCGACTACGCCAAGGCCCAGGGCGCCATTGGCACTGGCCCGTCCGCCGCTCTGACCCAGGGTGGCGACCAGAGTTACTCGGATCTGGTGCAACCCTGGATGAACCGGTACACCCACGACCAGGGCCTGCTGGTGCACGTCTACACCATCGACGATGCGGTGGACTACCGGAAAGTCATGGACGCCGGTGTCGACGGCATCTTCACCAATCGTGCCAGTGAGTTGTTGAAGTTCTATAAACGCCCGGCCGCGGCGAGTGTCGATCAAGTGTTGAAGAACAACGGCTATTGAGCCTTGCCTGGCATGACACCGAGGTGCCTGCATCGCGGGCAGGCTCACTCCCTCAGAGGGTTGATGCAGGACATGTCGGGGGTTTTAAGGGTGGATTAAGTTACACAAGGTAACCTGATCTCACTTGAACGAATCACCCAAGGAAAGAAGCCCATGAAGACTCTGACTGCTTTGTTTACCGCTGCAACCCTGACGCTCACCGCCGGCCTGGCCCAAGCCGATGTGCGGGTCGATCAGATCCCGCAACTGGTCAAGGACGGCAAGATCAAGCCACTGGAAGACCTGAACAAGATCGCGCTGGATCTGCACCCGGGTGCAACGATTACCAAGACCGAGCTGGACAACCACTTCAACGGTTACGAGTACGAAATCGAACTGCGTGACGCCAAGAACGTCGAGTGGGATGTGGAAATCGATGCCTCCAACGGCAAGGTCCTGGAAAACAAACAGGACAAGTAATCCCGAAACAGACAAAAGCCGCACGATGGGAACATCGTGCGGCTTTTGCGTTTTCGGGATTCAGGTCCAGATCCTGACCATGGTCTGACTCCAATAGGGCTGATGTTCACCACGTCATCATCACCCCCATGCCCGCACTTGAGATCGACTGTGTACCGACTCGGTAAGCAACCCGGTACGCAGCCATGTGTAGCGTCACAAAAGCGTCACCCCCGCTTGCGATGATGCCGCTCAAGTGAACCTGTAAAACACGTGACAGGCGCCTCCCCTTGCGAGTCCTCATGAACCACAGCATCGATCAAAGCCATCGCGACACGGATCTGTTCGGCCTGCTTTACGGTTTCAGTTTTCGCCCCGGTGAGGCCGGTCGGGAAATCAATTCCGCCGAGGCCTTGCAGTACCTGCAACAGCCGGAGAGCGACGAGCAGTTTCTCTGGCTGCACCTGAACCTCGCCCACGCCGCGTGCGAGCGCTGGATGAAAAGCCATCTGGAATTGCCCGAGGAATTTTTCGAAGCGCTGCACGAAGGCTCGCGCTCGACGCGCATCGAGCATGTCGACTCCGCGCTGCTGGCGGTGGTCAACGACGTGGTGTTCAACCTCAGCAACATTGTCTCCTCGGATGTATCGACCCTGTGGGTGTGCGCCCGCAGCCAATTGATCATCAGCGCACGCCTGCAACCGCTGCACTCGGTGGACAAATTGCGCTCGTCGGTGAAGGCCCGGGAGTGCTTTCGCTCCCCGTTGGAGCTGTTGGTGCACTTGCTGCGCGACCAGGGTGAAGTGCTGACCCAGATCGTGCGCAAGACCAGCCAGAGCGTGGATCAAATCGAAGACCAATTGCTGTCCTCGCGGTTGTCGACCAACCGCGCCGAACTGGGCGCCAATCGCCGGGTGCTGGTGCGATTGCAACGGCTACTGGCGCTGGAACCGGGCTCGTTGCTGCGCCTGCTCAACCGGCCGCCGCAATGGCTGCAAAAGGAAGACGTGAAGGAGCTGCGCAAATCCACCGAGGAGTTTGCGCTGATCATCAACGACCTCACGGCGCTGGGTGAGCGGATCAAGCTGTTGCAGGAAGAGATCGCCGCCAACATCAACGAACAGACTAACCGCACGCTGTTCACCCTGACGGTGGTGACAGTGCTGGCGCTGCCGATCAACATCATCGCCGGTTTCTTCGGCATGAACGTCGGTGGTATTCCGCTGGCCGGTGATCCGGAGGGTTTCTGGATCCTGGTGGCGCTGGTCGCGACCTTTACCGTGATCGCCGGGCGCTGGGCGTTTCGCAAGCAGCAGGATTATTAACGTCTGCTAACCCCTGTGGCGAGGAAGCTAGCGCCCTCGCCACAAAAACGGTACTTAGCAAACCTCGCGAGTCACCAGCATCCGCTCCCGAACCACGTCATACGCCCAGTGGTAGACGTAGGTGTACGGCAGGAAGAACAGCAACACACCGATATCCAGCAGGAACGCTTGCCACAGGCTGACATTCAGCCACCAGGCGATCAGCGGCACGCCGAGGGCGACCAGCCCGCCTTCGAACAACAGCGCATGCACCACGCGGACCCAGGCGTTGTGTGCGATGGCGAGGCGCTTGAGCAGCCGATCGAACATACCGTTGAAGACCACGTTCCAGGCCAGGGCCAGGCCGGCGATGAGGACGGTGACCATGCCCATTTCCATCATCGGTTTCTTCATGATCCAGGCCAGCAACGGGGTACAGATCAGGATGGCCAGCAGTTCGAAGCCGATGGCTTGAAAAATACGTTCAGTAATGGATTTGTTGGCGCTCATGGCCGAATTCCCTTGAGTGACTGTGTGGTTGCCATGATCCGTCATCACACCGATACTTCATAACCAATAACCATCGATCAAGGCGATAGTTCATGGCCTCTCACGAAGTGTTGCTGGCATTTGTCGAAGCCGCGACCCAAGGCTCGTTTTCCGCCGCGGCGCGCAAATTGGGCCGCAGTCAGTCGACCATCAGCGCGGCGGTGGCCAGCCTGGAAATCGACCTGAACCTGACCCTGTTCGACCGCAGCAGCCGCAAACCCGGCCTGACCCCGGCCGGGCACGTCATGCTGCAACGGGCCGAAGACATCCTGGCTGCCACCAGTCGCCTGGAAATAGCCGCCAGCCAGCTGTCGCAAGGGGTGGAAGCGAAGCTGACGGTGGCGCTGTCCGACACCTATCAGTCGGACCGCTTCGAAGCCGCCCTCAGTGCCTTCGAGCAACGTTATCCGGACCTGGAGCTCGAATGCCTGATCGCCGAATGCGATGACCTGATGTCGCTGGTGCAAAGCGGACGAGCGCAGATTGCCTTTGCCGAAATGCAGGACAGCTACCCGCCGGACCTGGTCAGCTCGACAGTGGACGAGCGTACGGAAATCGCCTTGTTCGTGTCCCCGGCACATCCGTTGGCGACAGTGGACTATGTCGACCGGGACGTACTGCAGCAGCACCGCGAGCTGCGTCTGGCCACCATCATCAATCCCTATGAAAGTCGGGCGAAGGGCCGCGTCTGGTCGGCGCCGAGTTATCTGATGCTGCTGGAAATGGCCCAGGGCGGATTCGGCTGGGCGCCGTTGCCCCGCTGGCTGGTCGAGCGGTTCGGGCCCGACACGTTGCGGGAACTGGTGGTGCGCGGCTGGCCGAAAACGGTGTCGGTGGATGCGTTGTGGTCGCGTCTGAATCCGCCGGGGCCGGCGGGGAGCTGGTTGCTGGGCAAGATGCTGGAATAGCGGCGCGGCCATTCGCGCGCAGGCTCGCTCCCACAGGTATCGAGTACGCCATCAATCCCTTTCGGAGCGAGCTTGCTCGCGATGAGGCCAGTACGGCCGCATCAATCCAGTGCCTTGAGCCGCTCTTCGATAAACCGCCGCTCCGGCTCCTGTCGGGTCAACGCCAGCGCCCGTTCCCACGCCGCCCGCGCCTCTTGCTTGCGGCCCAGTTGCCGACAGAACTGCGCCCGCGCCGAATGCGCCAGGTGGTAGTCGAGCAGTTCTCCCCGCTCCAGAATGGCGTCGACCAACGTCAGACCCGCCAGTGGACCATCGCGTTGCGAAATCGCCGCCGCACGATTCAACTCGATCACCGGCGACGGCACCGCCCGCAGCAGGACGTCATACAGACCGACAATCTGCGGCCAATCGGTTTCCCCCGCCGTCGGGGCTTCGGCGTGTACCGCCGCGATCGCCGCTTGCAGGCAATAGGGCCCGAATCGTCCCATGGTCAGCGCCCGCTCGACCAACGTGCAGCCTTCACTGATCAACCCGGCATCCCACAGCGAACGGTCCTGCTCGTCCAGCACAATCAGCTCGCCGCTCGCCGAGGTCCTGGCCGGGCGGCGCGACTCGTGCAGCAGCATCAACGCCAGCAAGCCCATCACCTCCGGCTCCGGCAGCAGTTCCACCAGCAACCGGCCGAGACGGATCGCTTCGCGGGTCAAATCCTCGCGGATCAGTTCGGCCCCGATGGACGCCGAGTACCCCTCGTTGAACACCAGGTAAATCACCCGCAATACGCTGTCCAAACGCTCGGGTAACTCGGCGAGTGTCGGCACTTGATAAGGGATTTTCGCGTCGCGAATCTTCGCCTTGGCGCGCACGATGCGCTGGGCGATGGTGGCCGGGGCCGAGAGAAAGGCCCGGGCGATCTCTTCCGTGGTCAGGTCGCAGACTTCCCGCAGCGTCAGCGGCACTTGCGCGTCGGCCGCCAGGGCCGGGTGGCAGCAAGTGAAGATCAGCCGCAGGCGATCGTCTTCCACGTCCTCATCACTCCAGTTGGCCTGTTCCAGCGCCTCCAGTTGCGCGATCAACAAGGGCTGCGACGCGGTAAAACGCGCGCGCCGGCGCAAGGCATCGATGGCCTTGAAGCGCCCGGTGGACACCAGCCAGGCCCGCGGATTGTCCGGCACGCCATCACGCTGCCAGCGTTCGACCGCGATGAAAAACGCCTCGTGCAAGGCCTCTTCGGCGAGGTCGAAATCCCCCAGCAAGCGAATCAGAGTCGCAAGAATCCGCCGCGAGTCTTCGCGATAGACCCGCTCGACCTGCGCCTGAACCGGCAGCCCCGGCATCTTAAGGATTCAACTGCCGAACGGGGCGCACTTCGACACTGCCGACCCGGGCCGCCGGAATGTTCCCGGCGACCTGGATGGCTTCGTTGAGGTCCCTGGCATCGATCAGGTAGAAACCGGCCAACTGCTCCTTGGTTTCAGCAAACGGGCCATCGGTGATCGACATCTTGCCGTTGCGCATGCGCACCGTAGTGGCGGTCTGTACCGACTCCAGCGCCTCGGCGGCGACCATCCGGCCACTGCCCTGGATCGACTCGGCATAGGCCATGCACTCTTCGTCCTTCGGGCTTTCCGGCAGCGAATGCAGCAGGTGCTCATCGCTGTAGACCAGGCATAAATACTTCATGAACGTCTCCTGATTCGAACGGATCAACTATGGCCGTGGATTGGCCATTTGGCGCGGCGCCCCGACAAATAACATCGATCAGGGTTTCAGATCGAACAGGACGGTGCCGCTCATCATGTCGAACGGCGCCGACCAGTGCTCATGGACGATCTGCCACAACCCGTCTTCCTGGCGATAGCACGCACTGCCGCGCATCCAGCAGGCCTGGGTTTCGCCCTTGTCGTTGGTGCCGCCGCAATGGGCCAGCCAATGGGCGAAGGCGATCTCCTGGGACGCCTCGATGCGGATGTCCTGGAACTCGAAAATGTGCGGACCAGGGCACATTTTCATGCAATCTTCCCAATGCGCGCGGTACGCCTCTTTGCCCTTGAATTGCAAGGCCTTGACCGCGTCGAAGGAGACGATGTCGTCGGCATACAGGGTCATGATTTTATCTACGTCCTTGGCCATCATGGCCTGACGATAGGTTTCGATCAGGTTCTGGATCTGGGTTTGCGCATTCATGGTGGTTCTCCGTGGTTTTTATTGGAAGACACCCTTAGTCGTCCGGCGATCCGGCAAATCGACAGACGAAATAAAAATAAACCATAAAGCCAAACTCGCTAGAATCCGAGGCTCATTTTCAGTTGGAAACAGGACACGCCAGTGACAGCCCGACTTGTGCCTTATGAATGCCTGAATGTGCTGCAACGCCAGCAGGTCGAGGCTATTGAAGTGCATTCGGAACAGATCAAGTTCTCGGGTGACATCCACGGCGCCTTGCACACCTTGTTGTCCAAGCCCGGCCCCGGAGTCAAGGGGTTCGCCCTGCTGGCCGAAGATGTGCCTGTCGCTTTCCTGCTGCTCAAGCGCCCGCCGGTGTTGCCGGCCTGGGCCGATGAGCACAGCGCCACGCTGCATGCCCTGCAAGTCGACCAACGTGCCCAGGGCAAGGGCTACGGCAAGGCCTGCCTGCAGGCGCTGCCCGAAGCGGCGCGCCTGGCCTGGCCGGAAATCAGGGGGCTGGAGTTGTCGGTGGACGCCGACAACGAGGCTGCGATCGCCCTGTACGCCAGGTTTGGCTTTGTCGACAGCGGCGAGGCGTACAAGGGCCGGATCGGTTATGAGCGGCGGATGGGGTTGGTGTTTTGACTGCGCGTTAGTTTTTTGCAGACATTACTGATACAACACCGCCCCCTGTAGGAGCGAGCCTGCTCGCGATGGAGTGTCAGTCGACACCACTTATGCTGACACACCTTCGCGAGCAGGCTCGCTCCTACAGGGGATCTACGTCGGATCAGAGTTCGAGCACCATCTCATGCCACGCCATGCCGCCATGGTCGGACGCCGAAGGCTTGACGTAGGCAAAGCCGAAACCGGCATACAACGGAATATGCCGCTCCTTGCACATCAGGTTGATGGTGACCTTGCCCATCCCACGCATGCGCTCGATGAACTCGCCCATCAGGCGCTTGGCCAGGCCTTGGCCCTGATAATCCGGGTGCACCACCACCGACATGATCACCACGTGCGGCCCGGCCGGGTCGTGGCCGATCAGTTCCTTGAACGCCTCGTCCGACATTTCCACCTGGAACGCCGCACCGGAATTGATGAATCCGGCGACAACCCCGTCCACTTCCGCGACGATAAAACCCTCGGGCCAGGTGGCGATGCGGGTGGCGATCTTCTCGCGGGTCGCGGCTTCGTCCCCTTCATAGGCAAGGGTTTCGATGGCAAAGCAGCGGTCCAGGTCGGCGGGGGTGACGTTGCGGATGACGGTGTTCATGGCAGCTCGGAATCAGCGTGGGAAAGGCTGGGGATGATAAATCAGCCGCCGTGGGACATCGAGAGACGAATCGGCTGATCCGCCTCTCGATACACGTATCACGCCTTGATCGGCAGCCAGATTTCCAGCTTGCCGGTGTTGAGCTTGGGGTTGAAGTCTTCGCTGTAGCGCTCGAACTCCGGGGCCGCCAATAGCTCATGGCCGGACTGCGGCAGCCACGTGCCATGGATGTACTGGAAGGTTTGCGGCAGGGTGTCCAGCGGTCCCTTGTGTTCAAACACCACGTACTGCTGCGGCTGAACTTCTACCCAGCGGTAGGTTTCCGGCAAGTCGTCGAGCTTGCTGATCTCGACGCCAGCGATGTAGTCGAAGCCGCCCTTGCCGTCGAAATTGCAGCAGACGCCGTAGGTGACTTCGCCTTTTTGGCCAGGAATGTGGCCCATATGCGGGATGAATTTTTCCCAGAGATCGGGAATGCCTTGGGTGGTTTGCTGGGTAAATTGTCCGCCCAGCCCTGCAATCAGCAGGAAGTGCCCGTGTTCGAAGCGCGGTTGCGTCAGTTCGACGCGTGCTAACTCATCCATGACTCGACTCCTGACGCATAAAAATGGGTTCGGCTGGGAGTATAGAAGCCAAACCCGATTCGCCCAATTACAGTGCGTGCAATTGCTCGACGGCAGCGGCGCCAACGAACTCGTTGTAACCCGATAGGATCACATAGACCGCGAAATAGCAGAAGATCGCCGCCGATGCCATGTAGGAATAACGCAGCAGCTTGTCCCCCAGCAACTTGCCGCCATGGCTCGCGGCGAAGCACAGCCCGGCCGACCAGAGCAGCCCGGCACAGAGGAAACCGCCGAGAAACAGTGCCGAGCTGAGCGGGCCACCGCCACCGGAACGGGCGATCAAGGTGCCGCCCACCGCGGCGAACCAGAGAATCGCGCTGGGCGAAGACATGGCCAGGAAAATCCCGCGGAAAAACTCCTTGCGGTGGGAATTGTTCCCGACCTCCGCCGTCTCGGCCAGCAGCGCCTCGTGGTGAATCGCCGAATAGATCATCTTCGCTGCGAAGTACACCAGCAGCGCCGAGCCACCGATCCACAACACCCAACGCACGCTTTCGTACTGCAGCAACACGGTCATGCCGGCCAGCGCCAGTACCGCGTAGATCAGGTCGCCGACGCAGGTCCCGAGCCCCAGGGCAAAGCCCTGGAAATAGCCGCGCTGCATGGCCAGGGTGATCATCGCGATGTTGGCCACACCGATATCCAGGCACAGCGAGAGACTCAGCAAGAAGCCGCTGGTAAATTCCATCGAACCCTATCCTTCGGACAAATTTGTTTACATTGAGGCTGGACAGTCTGCCACAGCTGCCCTTACATTCCGCCACAGGTCACCGCAGTGACCAGCGTCGCTCGGACGGTTCCGGGCGCTTACGTTATCCGAGGCAACAATGGCCGAACAAGGTTCGCCGCGCCGCTTTGCGCGCATAGATCGACTCCCCCCTTACGTTTTCAACATCACCGCCGAGCTGAAGATGGCCGCCCGTCGTCGTGGCGAAGACATCATCGACTTGAGCATGGGCAACCCCGACGGCGCCACGCCGCCGCACATCGTCGAAAAACTTGTGCAGGTCGCCCAGCGCGAAGACACCCACGGTTACTCCACCTCCAAGGGCATTCCGCGCCTGCGCCGGGCGATTTCCAACTGGTACAAGGATCGCTACGCGGTCGACATCGACCCGGAAAGCGAGGCCATTGTCACCATCGGCTCCAAGGAAGGCCTGGCGCACTTGATGCTGGCCACCCTCGACCAAGGCGACACCGTACTGGTGCCGAACCCGAGCTACCCGATTCACATCTACGGCGCGGTGATTGCCGGCGCCCAAGTGCGGTCGGTGCCACTGGTGCCGGGCGTGGATTTCTTCGCTGAACTGGAGCGGGCCATTCGCGGCTCGATCCCCAAGCCGAAGATGATGATCCTCGGCTTCCCGTCCAACCCCACCGCCCAGTGCGTGGAGCTGGATTTCTTCGAGCGAGTCATTGCCCTCGCCAAGCAGTACGATGTGCTGGTGGTGCACGACCTGGCCTACGCCGACATTGTCTACGACGGCTGGAAAGCCCCGTCGATCATGCAGGTGCCGGGGGCCAAGGACATTGCGGTGGAGTTTTTCACCCTGTCCAAGAGCTACAACATGGCCGGCTGGCGCATTGGCTTCATGGTCGGCAACCCGGAACTGGTCAACGCTCTGGCGCGAATCAAGAGCTACCACGACTACGGCACGTTCACCCCACTGCAAGTCGCGGCCATCGCGGCGCTGGAAGGCGATCAGCAATGCGTGCGCGACATCGCCGAGCAGTATCGGCAGCGGCGTAACGTGCTGGTCAAAGGCCTGCATGAACTGGGCTGGATGGTGGAAAACCCGAAAGCCTCGATGTACGTCTGGGCCAAGATTCCCGAGGCTTATGCGCACCTGGGCTCGCTGGAGTTTGCCAAGAAACTGCTGGCCGAAGCCAAGGTGTGTGTCTCGCCGGGCGTCGGGTTTGGCGAATACGGCGATGATCACGTGCGCTTCGCCCTGATCGAAAACCAGGACCGGATTCGTCAGGCCGTGCGCGGGATTCGCGGGATGTTCAGGGCGGATGGGCTAGTCAACAAATCCAACGCCTGACACAAAAACCTGTGGCAACAACATTCCTGTGGCGAGGGAGCTTGCTCCCGCTGGGCTGCGAAGCGGCCCCCAATCCGGGCACCTCATTTCGCCATAGAGATGCGGTTGACGGGTTTACGACTGCTTCGCAGCCGAGCGGGAGCAAGCTCCCTCGCCACAAAATGCATCCACTGACAGAGATCTATTTCACCCACAAAAAAACCGCATCGCTGCGGTTTTTTTGTGTCTGTCGAATCGCTTAGACGAACAGCGACAACAGCAGGATGAAGCACAGGCCAACCACGGAGAGGATGGTTTCCATCGCGGTCCAGGTCTTGAAGGTTTCGGCCACGGTCATGTTGAAGTACTGCTTGACCAGCCAGAAACCGGCGTCGTTGACGTGGGACAGGATCAGGGAACCTGCACCGGTGGCCAGCACCAGCAGCTCACGGTTCACACCCGGAATCATCCCCACCACCGGCACCACGATGCCGGCGCCAGTGATGGTCGCCACAGTCGCCGAACCGGTCGCGATACGGATCACCGCCGCCACCAGCCAGGCCAGCAGGATCGGCGAGATCTGTGCGTTCACCGCCATGTGGCCAATCACGTCACCCACGCCGCTGGTCACCAGCATCTGCTTGAAGCCACCACCGGCACCGATGATCAGGATGATCGCGGCGGTCGGCGCGAGGCTCGCATCCAGCCATTTCATCATTTGGCTGGAACCGATGCCCTGCTTGTAGCCGAAGGTATACAGCGACAGCAGCAATGCCAGCAGCAACGCCGAAATCGGGTGACCGATCAGGTCCATGAAAGCGCGGAAGATGTTGCCATCGGGCAGCACCACGTCGGCAAAGGTTTTCAGCAGCATCAGGAACACCGGCAGTAGCACGGTCACCAGCGTGATGCCGAAGCTCGGCAGTTCAGCCGAATCGGTTTCGCGTGCCAGTTGATCCACCAGCTCCTGGTTCGGATGACCGGGAATGTGCTTGGCAATGAACGTACCGAAGATCGGGCCAGCGATGATGGCGGTTGGCAGCGCAACGATCAGGCCGTACAGAATGGTCTTGCCGATGTCGGCACCGAACACGCCGATGGCCAGCAACGGACCCGGGTGCGGCGGCACCAGGCCGTGAACGGCGGACAGACCGGCCAGCAGCGGGATACCGATCTTGATGATCGACACGCCGGTGCGGCGGGCCACGATGAACACCAGCGGAATCAGCAGCACGAAGCCGATTTCGAAGAACAGCGGAATGCCGACCAGGAACGCGGCGAACATCATCGCCCACTGCACCTTGTCCTTGCCGAAGGCGCGGATCAACGTCTGCGCAATCTGATCCGCACCGCCTGATTCGGCCATCATTTTGCCGAGCATCGTGCCCAGCGCGAGGATGATGCCGACAAAGCCAAGCACGCCACCGAAGCCGTCCTGGAACGCCTTGATGATGGTGCCGATCGGCATGCCGGAGGTCAGCCCGAGGAAGGCTGCGGCGATGATCAGTGCGAGGAATGGGTGCAACTTGAACTTGGTGATCAGGACGATAAGCCCGATCACCGTAACCACTGCATCGAGCAGCAGGAACGTCTCGTGGGACATGCCAAACATTAGGGGTGTCTCCTGGTTGTTGTTGTTATTAAAGCGGGTTGATCAGAAGTCGTGAGGACAGCGCTGTCTTTGCAAACACAGTCATACCGCCTGCTTCAGGCCATGCGCCTGCCACCAGACATGAGCCTGGGCTGCCAGTTGTTCGACGCTATGGGTCGAAGCATCCAGCGCCAGGGTCAACGGCTCGCCGACCGGCGATTCGAGGGTGGCGAACTGGCTGTCGATCAGGGTCGACGGCATGAAGTGGCCTGGCCGATGGGACACACGGTCGGCGGCGACTTCGGGGGTCAACTCAAGGAACACGAAGCCCAGGCGCGGCAAGGCACTGCGCAGACGTTCGCGATAGACGTGCTTGAGCGCCGAACAGGTCAGCACCGGGCGCTGGCCCATGGCGTCGACACGGCGCAGTTCATCGCACAGGCTGTCGAGCCAGCCGGCACGGTCTTCATCGTTCAGGGGAATACCCGCGCTCATCTTTTCGATGTTGGCGGCAGGGTGAAAAGAGTCGCCTTCAATGGCAGTGGCGCCGCTCAAGTGGCATAAGGCCTCGCTGACGCACGTCTTGCCGCAACCGGCAACGCCCATGATGACCAGGGCGGTGATGGGATGATTCATGTAACACCTCAGCGCGCAGACAGCGCTACCTTTGCCAGTTATGACACTAGACCAAAAGCAGAAGTTGCCGACGCCTTTCTTGTCATTTTATGGGTTGCAGCAGGTTAGGTCCCGACACCAAAAAGCAAGGATCAGGCGAACCCTCGCTCACGCATTTGCAGCTGCATCGAGACAGCGCTACCTTAGTGCCTTGAATTTTGTTTGGCAAGCCGTCGATGAACACAACCAAGAACGATAAAAATACCCGTACCACTGGCCGCCCTACCCTGAACGAAGTTGCCCGACTGGCCGGCGTCAGCCCGATCACCGCCTCCCGCGCCTTGCGGGGCGTCAGCACCGTGGCCACCGAACTGGTGGAAAAGGTGCAGAAAGCGGCGCTGGAACTCAACTATGTGGTCAACCCCGCCGCCCGCGCCCTGGCCTCGGCCCAGAGCCATTCGGTGGTGGTGTTGGTGCCTTCATTATCCAATTTGCTGTTCATCGATACCCTGGAAGCCATTCATCAGGTTTTGCGCCCCAAGGGTTTCGAAGTGCTGATCGGCAACTTCCATTATTCGCGCGATGAAGAAGAAAACCTGCTGCGCAACTACATGGCCTATCAGCCGCGCGGATTGTTGCTGACCGGTTTCGACCGCACCGAAAGTTCGCGGCGGATGATCGAAGCCAGCAACATTCCTTGCGTGTACATGATGGAACTGGACAGCGCGGCCGGGCTCAATTGCGTTGGTTTTTCGCAACTGGCTGCCGGCGAAACGGCTGCCGAACACTTGCTGTCTCGCGGCCGCAAGCGCCTGGCCTACATCGGCGCGCAACTGGATCAGCGCACCTTGCTGCGCGGCGAAGGCTTCCGCAAAGCCCTGCAAAAGGCCGGTTTGTATGACCCGGACCTGGAAGTGCTGACCCCCCGCTCCTCCTCCGTCGGCCTCGGCGGCGAGCTGTTCCTGCAACTGCTGGCCAGTCATCCGGATGTCGATGCGATCTTCTTCGGTAACGACGACCTGGCCCAGGGCGCCTTGCTCGAAGCCATGCGCAATGGGATCAAGATCCCCGAACAGGTGGCGATCCTCGGCTTCAACGACTTGCCCATGTCCGAACACATGGTCCCACGCCTGAGCAGCATCAACACCCCGCGCGAAGCCATCGGCCGCCGCGCGGCGGAGCAGATGCTGACGCTGATGGCCGGCAACACTGTGGCCAAGCCGGTGCAGGACATGGGGTTTGAGTTGAAGGTGCGGGAGAGTACATAAGCGAGACACATATCCATTGTGGCGAGGGAGCTTGCTCCCGCTGGGTTGCGAAGCGGCCCCAAAACCTGCGTTCCCGGTGGATCTGGTACACCGAATGTCATGGTTTACGACGGCTACGCCGCCGAACGGGAGCAAGCTCCCTCGCCACAGTTTCCGCGATTAATCCTGCGGATCGAGGTTATCCAGCACACGATTCACCGCCAGTTCAGCCAGCATGATGATCTGTGCGATCGCCAATGCCGTATTGCGCTGGCTACCTTCCAGAAAAGCAGCAAAGTCATTGGTCATGACACTCGCCGAGGCCAACGATTCGCAGGCGTGCGCCAACAGAGTCTCGTTGTTGATGCCGGGTGAGATGGAGAACATTGGGCTGGGATTGCGTGGGGGGGTGGGCGTGGGTTTGAACATGGCAATGCTCCTAGAGTGATGGAGCTGCCACAGTTCGCTGCTAGACGAAAAACAAGGTGGCAGCCGTGCGCGGGCTAGCAGACCAGGACTCTAGAACCCGGTAGACCCGAAGGTCTTCCCACGCACAACCGCCATAACGTGAACTGACAGGCAAGATCACGAAGGATGGACGTCATGCGTCTAAAGTATCCAGGCTGCTAGACCCGATCGCTGAATTTGCAGCGACACGGAACGATAGAGTCCGGATACCAGGCGCACAAGCCGGCGGATTCTGGCGTAGTTGTAGGCAATGACGCAAGAAATCGTAGGTAGCGAAAACCTGCCGAAACGCCTTTCCTACAGACCACTCCTACAATTACACATACGCCATACGCGATGGAGTTGCTCAAATGGAACACACACTGAAGATTCTCGGCAAAGCCTCGTCCATCAACGTCCGAAAAGTCCTGTGGACCTGCGAGGAGCTGGGCATAACCTACGAACGCGAGGACTGGGGAAGTGGTTTTGCATCTACCCACAGCCCCGAGTTCCTGCGCTTCAATCCCAACGCACAGGTGCCGGTGATCATCGATGAAGCCGGCGTGTTGTGGGAATCCAATACCATCTGCCGCTATCTGGCCGGCAAACACCAACACCAGCACGATCTGCTGCCCACCGAACCGGCGGCACGCGCCCGGGTGGAACAGTGGATGGACTGGCAAGCCACCGAGCTCAATCCTTCCTGGAGCTATGCGTTCATGGCGCTGGTGCGCAAGGACCCGGAGTTCCAGGACGCCCATCGCCTCGAAGTCGGCATCCGCGGCTGGAACCAGAAAATGGGCATCCTCGAACATCAACTCGCGACCACCAAGGCGTATGTCGCCGGACCACGCTTTTCCCTGGCAGACGTTGTCATCGGTTTATCGGTCAATCGCTGGCTGATGACGCCGATCGACCGGCCTGACTTCCCCGCTGTCGATGAGTATTTCCAGCGCCTGGCGCAGCGTCCGGGGTTCCTCAAGCACGGCTGCAACGGCTTGCCCTGAATGGCCACAGGTTGCTGCCCACCACACAATAAAAAAGTGTCCCTCTACCGGGACCCTTTTTCATTTGCCGCGGCTAGTTCAATTGCAACGTCGAATTGAACTGACTGATCGCATCCACCACATGCCGCGAACCCTGCTGGATTTCCAGAATCACCTCCCCTGCCTCGTTCGCCAATTCAACGCCGAGCCCGGTTCGACTCAGACTCGATTGCATGCTCGACACCGCACTCAACGACAAATCGTGGTTCTTGCGCACCACCTCGACAATCTCCAGCGTCGCCTGACTGGTGCGCGCAGCAAGGCTGCGCACTTCATCGGCCACCACCGCAAACCCGCGCCCGTGCTCACCGGCGCGGGCCGCTTCGATCGCCGCGTTTAGCGCAAGCAAGTTGGTCTGATCGGCAATGCCACGAATGGTCTGCACGATGGTGCCGATGATGTCGGACTGTTTGCTCACGGCGTCGATGCTCAATGCCGCCTCGTTCAAGTCCCGGGAAATGTCCTGGATGATCTGCACCGTCTGCTGCACCACCTCGGAACCCTTGCGCGCACAGACGTCGTTTTGCACCGAGGTGCTGTGGGCCGATTCAGCGGCGGTTTGCAGGGTGGTCATCTGGTGGGTGATATCGCTGGCGAACTTGACCACTTTGTACAACCGCCCCTTGGCGTCGAACAACGGGTTGTAGGAGGCTTCCAGGAATATTGTCTGACCCTGCTTGTTCCTGCGCTCGAAACGATGGGAGTGATATTCGCCGCGGTTGAGCGAAGCCCAGAAATTCCGGTAACCCTGGGACTCGGCTTCGGCACGGTGGCAGAACAGGCTGTGATGCTGCCCCACCACTTCGTTGAGCGAGTACTGCATGGTTTTCAGGAAGTTCTCGTTGGCGGTGATGACCTTGCCTTCGGGCGTGAACTCGATCACGGCCATTGAACGGCCTATCGCAGCGAGCCTGCTTTCGTTTTCGTGTTCCTTGTTGACCCGTGAGGTGATGTCGGTGGCGACCTTGATCACGCTTTTCACCTGCCGGTCGGGGCCCAGCACCGGCATGTAGCTGGCTTCGAGCCAGATCTCCCGACCACTCTTGTGCAAGCGCAAAAAGGTCCCGCTCAGCGGTTCGCCCCGCGCGAGGTCGCGCCATAACTTGGTGTACTCATCGCTGCGGTAATACTGCTCTTCGCAAAAGACCCGGTGATGCTTGCCGCGCACTTCGTCGGCGCTGTAGCCCATGGCATTGCAAAAGTTTTCGTTGGCATCGATGACAATGCCGTCCGGAGTGAATTCAATCATCGCCATCGAACGACTGATCACCGCCAACTTGGCATTAGCCTCAGTCAGCGCACAGCTGAATCGTTCGATTTCCAGCAGGTCAGCCTTGTGATGTAGGTTGAACATTGTTGTATCACCTTCAGCGCGGTTTTTTGATTGATGAAAGTTGCAGGTCTTTCACATCCACCACTACGTTCCATGGAACAGGCACACGCATCCCTCCAAAAAAGAAGGACTAGTCAGGTGATAATTGATGATCAATCGGAGGGTCCTTATAGCGACACGCTCATCAAGACATCCTTCTCTTGATAGCCCGCATGCGGGCCAACCCTAACAGGTTCACAACAAATTCCATTTAGCGGACAGCTCCTTGTCATCAAGTGTTGGCGCCTTCGATTGCGCACTCTTTCGCCAAGACATCGACCGCCCCATCACGGCCGACATGGTTAGTTACAGGTGATCATAGACAGCAACCTTGGGCTTGCAAGGCCACTAGTCGGCCAGCATTGAGGACAAAAACGATTCAGCTGCTTGTTGGGGGTTGCCGTCTGTCGAGCATACCCAGCAGGGCTTGCACCGCCGCCGACGGTGGTTTGTTTGTCGCGACCACCAAAGCAAACTCACGGTCGATCTGCGGCAGCACCGGCACCACGCGCAAACCCTGCCGATTACCCGGCAGCGTCATCTCCGGAACCAGGCTCACGCCGATGTTTTCCCGCACCAGGGTGAACGCACTGCTCCATTCGCGAACCTCGACGCGCACATCCTGCAGTTGCAGCCCCGCATCGGCAGCCAGGCTTCGCGCATTGGTCGAACAACCGCCCGTGGCCAGTACAAAAGGTTGCGTCACCAACTCTTCGAGGCAGACGCCTTCTTCATGGGAACGCCGCGCCAGCAGATGGCCGCCGGGCAATACCGCCATCCAGGCATCGCGTCCCAATGGACTGGCCTTGCGCTCGGCAGACGGATTGAGGACCACGCCGACATCCACCAGTCCCGCGTCGAGCAGGGTTTCCACTTCGTCATCGCTGACTTCCAGGGCAACCACCTCAATGCCGGGGTAAAGCCGATTGAACTGACGCAGCAAAGGCGGCAGAAAGGTCGCCAGGACCATGGGAAAACTGGCCAGGCGAATCGTCCCGCGTTCAACACCTTTTGCGGCCTCGACGGTGCTCCGAATGGCTTGCAGCGCACCGAGCATGGTCCGCGCCTGCTCGATGACCGCCAGGCCGATGGCTGTCGGCAAGGTTTGGCGGTTTTCCCGGGTGAACAATTGAACACCGAGGTTTTCCTCGATCAAGGCCAGGGCCTGGCTGGCACCTGACTGGGTCATACCGACCCGGTCGGCGGCCCGGGTGATGTTGCCGGTATCCGCCACAGCCACCACCATTCGCCAGTGCATCAGGTTCATCATGGCAGTAGCTTTCCTTATGGCAGTTTTCTGAAAGATTAATTTTATCGGTGGCACCGCGCACTATGACACTGGCGTAAATCCACAACCAGAGCCCGCCCCATGAAGCTGTATTACGCCCCCGAAGCCTGCTCGCTGGCGCCACACATTGTGTTGCGCGAATTGGAACTGCCTTTCCAATTGATCCGCGTCGACAACATCAGCAAAACCACGGCCGACGGCGACGACTTTCTCGCCATCAACCCCAAGGGTTACGTCGCAGCCTTGCAACTGGATAACGGCGAAGTGCTGACCGAAGGGCCGGCAATTCTGCAATTCCTGGCTGATCTGCGGCCGCAAGCGAAACTGGCCGCAGCGCAGGAGACATTCGAGCGGGTACGGTTACAGGAATGCCTGAACTTCATCTCGACGGAGATTCATGGCGGGCTCGGTTGGCTGTTCAACGCTCGATTTCCCGAAGAGATGAAAGCGCTGATCAAGGAGAAATTGTTCAAGCGTTTTGCCGTGTTGAACCAGACGCTGGAGCGGCAGGATTACTTGATGGCGGGCGGGTTCAGCATTGCTGATGCGTATTTGTTTACGGTGCTGCGTTGGGCTCGGTTGTTCGATATTGAATTGAATGAGTGGCCGGCGTTGGCAAGGTTTCAAGCCAGGGTGGATCAGCGGCCGGCGGTGAAAGCGGCGTTGGCCGCCGAATTGGCGTAAGACTTGAGATCAATCGCGAGCAGGCTCGCTCCTACAGGGGATCTTGGTTGACCACGGGATGTGTGGGCAATACAGACCTAATGTGGGAGCGAGCCTGCTCGCGATGGCTACCTTCCAGACAGCACAAAACTACAAGCTTGCACTCACCTTGCTAACCACCTCCCCCGGCACCCAGCCCTTCCACACCTGCGGCTGCTCACGCAAAAACGCTTCGACGACCTCACGGGGTTTCTGTCGTTTTTCACTCATCTGACCCAGGGTCTGGTTCAACAGATCGATCGGCAGATCGACCTTTTCAAAGAACGTCACCAGGTCCGAGTATTGCGCCTTGAACAGTGCCGATACGCCGATGGCCAGATCCTCGTCACGGTGATGCAGCAAATGGCTATCGCGGTACAAGGTGTACGGATACCAGACGGCAAACGGCGCGTAGCCAAGGATTTTGTTCAGGGTTGGCCAGCGCGTGGGATGGCCGTGCAGCAGTTCGTGTTGCACGGATAACCACAGCACCAGCAAAGGAATCAGCAACAGCGTGCTCCACCACAAACCCAATCGATGGCTGTTCAACACGATACCAAACCAGCCACTGCATACACCGATCAACAGCAACCAGGTCGGCCATTCGGTGCGCGCGGTGAAGCGTCGGCGCAGGGTTTCGATTTCTTCTTGGTGGGCGCTATCAAAGTAATGGGGCATGGCGTTGCTCAGATCGGGGACCAGTCCCCTTCTGTGCATTGGCCTTGGGAAATCTTGCAGATTATTTTCTGGAGGATCGCTCCCATGTTGCATGGGAGCGATCAATCAACGCTGAATCAGTGACCGAACACCCCGACCTTCTTGGCTTTCTTGTCCGCGCGCTTTTCAATGGCGGTTTTCACCGGTTTCTTTTTCGCCGCTTTCTTTGAATCCATACCTTTGGACATGATGCGTACTCCACTCATGGGGATGTGAGATCAGGTATACACCTATCCCGGCGCGCGCGTTCTTTTATAATCGCCCGCTTTGCACACCGACAGTCCGAGACCATGCCCGATACCCAATTCACCCTGCTCGACGAGCCGTTATGGCCATTGATGAACAAGTTCTACCGCGCTCACCAATCGTCGATGAAAGCCGTGCGCGATGCGCAGCTGTGGGTGGCCCGGCGTGAGCAGATCGTTGCCGTGCTGTGTTTACGGCCGGTGTCCGGTGGACATTGGCTGACCGGGTTATTTGTCGATCCGGGGTGTCGCGAACAAGGGCTTGCCGCCGGGTTGATTGCGGCTGCGGTGAAGGAGTGCGAACTGCCGGTGTGGTTGTTCTGCCATCCGGATTTGCGGGGCTTTTATGAGCGACGCGGGTTTACGTTCGATCCGCCGATGCCTTACGCGATGGTTGAACGGTTGAGCCGCTATGCGCGCAGCAAGCCGATGATTGCGATGGGGTTGGAACCAACCGTTTAACTTACTCAAGCCAGTTGGAGCTCGCTCCCACAGGGTTTTGCGGTGATCTATTCGTCCGCGTTGGGATCCAGGTCCGGGAACATCACTTCGGTGAAGCCAAACTTGCTGAAGTCGGTAATGCGCGACGGGTACAGGCGGCCGATCAGGTGGTCACACTCATGCTGCACCACCCGCGCATGAAACCCCGAGGCAAAACGCACGATGGGTTCACCCTTGGGGTCGACGCCTTCGTAGCGAATCTGCTGGTAACGCTGCACCGCACCACGCAGGCCAGGCACGGACAGACAGCCTTCGAAGCCCTCTTCCAGGGTCGGGCTCAGCGGTGTGATCAACGGGTTGATCAGGATCGTCTGCGGCACGGCCTCGGCATCCGGATAACGCTCGCTGTGCTCGAAACCGAAGATCACCAGTTGCAGGTCGACGCCGATCTGCGGAGCGGCCAGGCCAACGCCCCCCACACTTTCCATGGTCTGGAACATGTCATCGATCAGTTGCCACAGTTCGGGGCTGTCGAACATCTCGACCGGCACTGGCGGGGCAATGCGCAGCAGGCGCTCATCGCCCATTTTCAGAATTTCACGAATCATGATCAGGTTTCATCAATGGTCGGTTTGTGTGAGTGATCGCGGCCCAGGCCCGACACGTGGTGTTTTTCCTCATGGACGGGACCATGCTCGCCAGCCACTTTTTCACCAGGGTCCTTGCCCTCTCGTGACATGTGCTCGATCACGGCATTCATTTCCGCGCCCAGCAGCAGCACCGCGGCGGAAATGTAGAAGTACAGCAACAACACGATGATCGCACCGATACTGCCATACATGGCGTTGTAGTTGGCGAACTCCTTGACGTACAAACCGAAGCCCAGGGACGCGATGATCCATACCACCACCGCCAGCACTGAGCCCGGGGTGATGAAGCGGAATTCCTGTTTGACGTCGGGCATGACGTAGTAGATCAACGCCACCGCGACCATCAGCAAAATCACGATCACCGGCCAGCGTGCGATGGTCCAGAGCGTGACGATGAAGTACTCAAGGCCGACCTGCGCAGCGATCCAGCTCATCACCTGCGGCCCGAGCACCATCAGTGCCGCGGCGATCAGCAACATGCCGGCAATGCCGACGGTGTAGATGATCGACAACGGAAAGCGTTTCCACAGTGGGCGCCCTTCAACCACGTCGTAGGCTGCGTTCATCGCGCTCATCATCAGCCGCACACCGGCGGAGGCGGTATACAGCGCAATCACGATACCCACTGACAGCAGCCCCCCCTTGGACTGCTGAAGCTGGTCGATCACCGGGTTGACCTGCTCCAGCGCCTGGGGCGGCAATACGAGTTCCGATTGCAGGCGCAGCCAGGAGAAGAAGTCAGGCAGATGCAGGAAGCCGATCAGTGCGATCAGGAACAGAATGAACGGAAACAGCGAAAAGAGCATTTGATAGGCCAGCGCCGAGGCATAGGTCGACATCTCGTCGGCGATGAACTCGGTGACCGTGCGCATCATCACACGGTGCAGGGGCAAGCCTCTCATGTCCGGGAAAATCATTCGCGTCTCCATTCGCCGCATACGGATTGGGTTGAAGTCGTGACGACTCAGGGGCTGTTTTCTTTCATCAAGGTAGCCCAGTTGGCGACTTTGAAACAAATTCAGCGTGCAAGTTCAGGCTGACACAAAAACGGCCATCTGAAGATGGCCGCGTCTTCTTTTCATTAAAGACATTTCAATGCAGGAAAGTCGTTACACAAGGTTGACCAGGGGCTTTTGCAGGGAGTTTCATTTGTTTCACCACGACATTTCATCGTTCAGTGCAGGTTGCGCTTTATGTTTGCGGGCCAACCCTTGAGAATGCGCATCACATTCAGGCCTTGGCGCTGAAGATCCAATCCCGTAGGAACGTTATGAAACTCGATAAAAAGCAGGCCATTGCCCGCAGAAACCAGGAACTCGGCGGTGCTGTGCTTGGCGTCAACAACTGCCACTTCGCCGAACTGAACCGTAACCGCAACATCTGGTGGTTCGACCTCCCGGTGACGCGCCTTGCAATCGGTCAGTACGAGTGGATTCACCTGCTGATGCACACGCCGGACACCGATGAGTTGCTGCACCTGAAAGTGCCGACCGTGTTCCTGCGCGAGAAGCTCGAAGGCCTGGTGGTGCGTAATGAAGGCAAGCGCAAGGCGGCATTGAGCCTGGAGTTGAGCGCCGACAAGGACTCCTTCCTGCAAGACATGCGCCCGGCGGGCACCAACGTCAACTTCGCGCCGTTTCGCTTGTAGGAGCGAGCTTGCTCGCGATGGATTCAAGAGCGCTGCGTTTAACCAGTAAACACGCGTTATCGTTAACGACCATCGCGAGCAAGCTCGCTCCTACAGATGCAAAAAGCCCCGCATCTGCGGGGCTTTTTGTTGATTACGCGGTGGCTTTCTTCGCGTTGATCTTCTTCAGCTCTTCATCGCGCAATTCACGACGCAGGATCTTGCCGACGTTGGTGGTCGGCAGTGCATCGCGGAACTCCACGGAGCGCGGGACCTTGTACCCAGTGACGTTGGCGCGCATATGCTCCATCACCTGTTCCTTGGTCAGGGTCACGCCCGGCTTGGCGACGATGAAAATCTTGATCGCCTCGCCCGACTTCTCGTCCGGTATTCCGATGGCCGCGCATTGCAGCACGCCTGGCAGGGTGGCCAGCACGTCTTCGAGCTCGTTCGGGTACACGTTGAAACCGGACACCAGGATCATGTCTTTCTTGCGATCGACAATGCGCATGTAGCCATCGGGCTGGATCAGCGCGATGTCACCGGTCTTCAACCAGCCTTCGCTGTCGAGAATTTCATCGGTGGCTTCCTGGCGCTGCCAGTAACCCTTCATGACTTGCGGACCCTTCACGCACAACTCGCCGATTTCGCCCAATGGCTGCTCGACACCGGCATCGTTGATGACTTTGCACAGGGTCGACGGCACCGGAATGCCGATGGTGCCGATCTGGATGTGCTGGATCGGGTTCACCGTCGCCACCGGGCTGGTTTCGGTCATGCCGTAGCCTTCGCAGATGGCGCAACCGGTCACCGCTTTCCAGCGTTCGGCCGCGGCCAGTTGCAGGGCCATGCCGCCCGACAAGGTGACTTTCAGCGCGGAGAAATCCAGCTTGCGGAAGCCTTCGTTGTTGCACAGGGCCACGAACAGCGTGTTCAGGCCGACGAAGCCGCTGAACTTCCACTTCGACAGTTCCTTGACCATCGCCGGCAGGTCGCGCGGGTTGCTGATCAGGATGTTGTGGTTGCCCGCCAGCATCATCGCCATGCAATGAAAGGTGAACGCATAGATGTGGTACAGCGGCAGCGGCGTTATCAGGATCTCGCAACCTTCATTGAGGTTGGAACCCATCAGCGCCTTGCACTGCAGCATGTTCGCCACCAGGTTGCGGTGGGTCAGCATCGCGCCCTTGGCCACGCCCGTGGTGCCGCCGGTGTATTGCAGCACCGCGACATCACCGCTGGCCGGGTTGGCTTCGGCCACTGGCTGGCCCAGGCCTTTGCTCAGCACGTCGTTGAACTTGACGGCCTTGGGCAAGTGGTAGGCCGGCACCATCTTCTTCACGTACTTGATGACGCTGTTGATCAGCAGACGCTTGAGCGGCGGCAGCAGGTCGGCGACTTCGGTGACAATCACGTGCTTGACGCCGGTTTTCGGCACCACGGTTTCCGCCAGGTGCGCCATGTTGGCCAGGCAGACCAGGGCCTTGGCACCGGAGTCGTTGAATTGGTGTTCCATTTCCCGTGCGGTGTACAGCGGGTTGGTGTTGACCACGATCAGCCCGGCGCGGATGGCGCCGAAGACGGCAACCGGGTACTGCAGCACATTGGGCAGTTGCACGGCGATTCGATCGCCGGGCTGCAAATCGGTATGCTGTTGCAGGTAAGCGGCAAACGCACCGGACAATTCGTACAGTTCACCGTAGGTGAGTGTCTTGCCCAGGTTGCTGAATGCCGGCTTGTTGGCGAAGCGTTGGCAGGATTGCTTCAACACTGCCTGAATATTCGGATACTCGTCTGGATTGATGTCGGCAGCAATCCCAGCTGGGTACTTATCCTTCCAAAAGTCTTCGATCATGGAAGCCCACTCCTCAGCAACGCGAATTCAGCACCGCATTTGATGCGATTATTATTGGTGTTTGGTCATTGGTGAATCTGGCTGATAGAAGGCCGAGAAGTCACAAAGCGCGCCGAGAGTAGCAGCTTTGCCAAGGGTCGACTAGAGCCAAAAGCGGCCTCTACGGTCACATTTGTGACTCAAGACCTTAAGGCAGTCATTTTAGAGCAAAAAACCTATAAAGACCTGTAGCCCGCAGAAACCGGGGCTTTAGCGTACGCCGAAAAGCATCGCGGGCAAGCCCGCTCCCACAAGATTCGCGTCGTACACATAGTATGTGCACAACAGTGAACCTGTGGGAGCGTGGCTTGCCCGCGATCCGCGCCAGGCGCGGCCATTCACCGATCAGGCGATATCACGCAACTCCCGCCGCAAAATCTTGCCCACCGGCGTCATCGGCAATGATTCGCGCAGTACGATGTGCTTCGGTACTTTGTACGCCGTGAAGTTCTCCTTGCAGTAAGCCTTCAGCTCTTCAAGGCTGACGCCCGCTTCTCGGGCCACCACGAACAACTTCACCGCCTCTCCCGACCGCTCATCTGGCACACCGATGACCGCACAGTTGGCGACTTTAGGGTGAGCCATCACGATGTCTTCGATCTCGTTCGGGTACACGTTGAAACCCGAGACAATGATCATGTCCTTCTTGCGGTCAACGATGCGCACGAAACCGTCCGGGTCGATCACCGCAATGTCACCGGACTTGAACCAGCCCTCGGCATCCAGCACCTCGGCCGTGGCATCAGGTTTCTGCCAGTAGCCCTTCATGATCTGCGGGCCCTTGATGCATAGCTCGCCGCGCTCACCCAAAGGTTGTTCGACGCCGTCATCGCTGATGACTTTCAGCGTGGTGCCCGGTACCGGCATGCCGACCGTACCGATCCGCGATTGATCGCCGTAGGGGTTGGTGCAGGCCACCGGCGAAGTTTCGGTCAGGCCGTAACCTTCGGTGATGCGGCAACCGGTCAGTTGTTCCCAACGCTCGGCGGTGGCCTTGACCAGCGCGGTGCCGCCGGAGTTGGTGAGCTTGAGGCTGGAGAAGTCCAGGGTCTTGAAGTCCGGGTGATCCATCAGCGCGACGAACAGCGTGTTTAGCCCCAGCAGCGCCGAGAACCGCCAGTTCTTCAGTTCCTTGATGAAGCCGGCGATGTCCCGTGGGTTGGTGATCAGCACGTTGTGATTGCCCGTCACCATCATGCACATGCAGTTCGCTGTGAAGGCATAGATGTGGTACAGCGGCAGCGGCGCGATCATCACCTCCTGACCTTCGCGCAGCAGCGGCTGACCGTCGCTGGCCGACTGGCTGAGGCAGGCCCGTGCCTGTTGCATGTTCGCCACCAGGTTGCCGTGGGTCAGCATCGCGCCCTTGGCCAGACCGGTGGTGCCGCCGGTGTATTGCAGCACGGCGATGTCGTCGAGGCCGACCTTCAGCGGCTTGATACCCAGGCCACGGCCCATGCGCAGCGCACTCTTGAAGGAAACGGCCTGGGGCAAGGAGTAGTCCGGAACCATTTTCTTGACCTTGCTCACCACCGTGTTGACCAGCCACCCCTTGGCGGTGGGCATCAGGTCGCCCATCTTCGCTTCGATCAGGTACTGGATATCGGTGTCGGGCAGCACTTCCTGGACTTTCTGGCCGAACATGTTCAGGTACACCAGCGCCCGGGCACCGGAGTCCTTGAACTGGTGGCGCATTTCCCGCGCGGTGTACAACGGGTTGGTGTTGACCACGATCAATCCGGCGCGCAAGGCACCGAACACGGCAATCGGGTAATGCAGGACGTTGGGCATCTGCACCGCAATGCGGTCACCCGGCACCAGGTCGGTGTGGGCTTGCAGGTAGCCGGCGAAGGCAGCGCTCTGGCGTTCCAGTTCGGCGTAGGTCAGGGTCACGCCCATGTTGCTGAACGCAGGGCGGTCAGCAAACTTCTTGCAGGAACGCTCGAACACCTCGATCACCGACTTGTAGGCTCCCAGATCGATATCCAGCGGGACGCCGGCCGGGCGTTTGTCATTCCAGAAATCAGGTTGCATTGTTGTTGTCCTCTTTACCTGAATCTATCCGGGGCCACTTTTCTGTCACTTTTCAAAAAAAATGCAAAAAGCGGAGCTTCACGGACACTAGCAGTTATGACGTAGCAGGCAAATATGCCCACGGCCGTCATTGACCGTATGAATCTACTCGCCGTGGCGTAGGCTGATCAGACGCCCAGCCAAGGATGCGCTATAAACTGCAACGAGCTGTTTCCAACCAGGCAGCCTCATGCAAAGGAACCGCCATGATCCATGACACTTTCTGGCTGACCACGAGCGACCACAGCCGCCTCTTCGTCAATCAGTGGCTCCCCGACGGCAGCCTCAAGGCAATGATTCTGCTGGCCCACGGCATGGCCGAACACAGCGGCCGCTATGGCCCCCTGGCGGAAAAACTCTGTGACCAGGGCTATGGCGTATGCGCGCCGGACCTGCGTGGACATGGCAAAACTGCCGAAAACGGGACACTCGGACATTTCGCCGATGACGATGGCTGGTGCAAGGTCGTCAGCGACCTGGCCAGCCTCAACCAGCACATCGGCCAGCAGCACCCTGGTATCCCGATCGTACTGCTCGGTCACAGCATGGGCAGTTACATCGCCCAGGCCTATCTGCTGCACCACAGTGCCAGCCTGCACGGGGCAATCCTCAGCGGCTCGAACTTCCAGCCTGTGGCGCTTTATCGCGCGGCACGGCAAATCGCCCGTTTCGAACGCCTGCGCCAAGGCCGCAAAGGACGCAGCGCTTTGATCGAATGGCTGTCGTTCGGCTCGTTCAACAACAAATTCAAACCGGCACGCACGCCGTTCGACTGGCTCAGCCGTGATCCGGCGCAGGTCGATCTGTACGTCAACGACCCGCTCTGCGGTTTCCGTTGCACCAACCAACTGTGGATCGATTTGCTCGGCGGCTTGCAGCAAATCAGCAAAGCGTCCAATCTCGCCCAGATCGACCCGGGCCTGCCGCTGCTGGTGATTGGCGGCGAATGTGATCCGGTGAGCGAAGGCAAGCGTCTCAAGGATCTGGCCGACGCGCTGCGAGCGGCCGGCAGCCGGCACCTGCAACTGACCGTTTACCCGCAGGCGCGGCACGAACTGTTCAATGAGAGCAACCGCGATGAAATCATCGCCGATGTGCTGAACTGGATCGCACAGGCCTTGAGCGCTCCTCGGCCGCACCGGTCCGAATAGTTTTTTTGTGAATTTTTTAATTCGTCACAGGAATTGAGACAGATGACCCAGGTTACCAACACCCCTTACGAAGCCCTCGAAGTCGGCCAGACCGCCAGTTTCAGCAAGACGGTCGAAGAGCGCGACATCCAGTTGTTCGCTGCGATGTCCGGCGACCACAACCCGGTACACCTGGATGCCGAATACGCCGCCAGCACCATGTTCAAGGAGCGCATCGCCCACGGCATGTTCAGCGGCGCGTTGATCAGCGCAGCGGTCGCCTGCGAATTGCCTGGCCCGGGGACTATCTACATCGGCCAGCAAATGAGCTTTCAGAAACCGGTGAAGATCGGCGACACCCTGACCGTGCGCCTGGAAATCCTGGAAAAACTGCCGAAGTTTCGCGTGCGCATTGCCACTCGCGTGTTCAACCAGCGCGATGAACTGGTGGTGGACGGTGAGGCGGAAATCCTCGCGCCACGCAAGCAACAGAGCGTGACGTTGACCGAGCTGCCGGCAATCAGCATCGGCTGATTGACGGGTCAAAAACAAACAACTGTGGGAGCGGGCTTGCTCGCTCCCACAGTTGTTTCAGCTTGGCTTACGAACGTGCACGCGCCTGGTTACGCAGGGCTTTTACCTGGTCGTGGTTACGCTGCGCGCCGTGGTACTGACGCTCAACCAAGTCGCGAATGCCCACCAGGTTGTGCTTGTTGATTTTCTCCATGGCGTCCCGGTAAGCCTTCAACGCATGGTCTTCACCGCGCTCGGCTTCATTGAGTACCGCTTCCTCGCCCTTGCCGGTGAACATCGATTTCACGTCGACCCAACGACGGTGCAGGTCGCCGCTGACACTGGTGGAGGTTTGCGGATCGCCCCCCATCGAACGCACGGCAGACTGCAGCTCCGCAGCGGCCGTCCCACAATCGGTCGAACGCTTGATGAACAGGGTTTTGAGTTCCGGGTGCTTGATGTCTTCAGCGCAAGTCTTGAACCCGGCCTGACCGTCCTTGCTGGTTTCAATCAGGTCGTTGAGTACAGAAATCGCTTCTTTTTTCATGTCGGTCATTTTTCAGTTCCTCTCGGTTGATGAAAGATGCAATGAGTAGTGCACCCTGCATGCCAGCCCGGAACTGTTTGTTTATTCCTTATTTTTCAAACCGTTATCCATTATCAGAAAATCTGTATCCGTTTTATTTGCATGATCTGTCATTTGGCCTGCATGCAGAATGCCTGTATTTTCCAGACTGACTGAATCAAGACGACCGATTGATGAACCCTGAAAAGCTCGAACTGTTGATCACCCGCGAAATGCCCTTCGGCAAGTACAAGGGTCGAATCATTGCCGACCTGCCCGGCCCTTACCTGAACTGGTTCGCCCGGGAGGGTTTCCCCCATGGCGAGTTGGGTGGCCTGCTGGCCCTGATGCAGGAAATCGACCACAACGGTTTGTCGGACTTGCTCGAACCGCTGCGCGCCAAACACGGTAAACCTGCCCCGCGCCACTGAATCACCTGACGAGTCCCCCATGCCCGACAACACCCGCCGCGCCCGTGATGAAGCCTTCTGGCAAACCTTTGCCGACCGCTACGATGTCGAACCCGGCCCGCTCAACCTGGAGAACGGTTACTTCGGACGCATGTCGCGCACGGTGGTCGAGGAATACCAGCGCAACATCGAACTGATCAACCGCAGCAATTCGGTGTACGTGCGCCAGCGTTTCGAACAGGGCGACAGCCTGAAGATCCGCGCGCAACTGGCCAGGTTGATTGGCGTACCCGCTGAAAGCATCGCCCTGACCCGTAACGCCTCGGAAGGTTTGCAGTCGCTGATCCGCAACTACAACCGGTTGCAGCCCGGTGATCAGGTACTGATTTGCGATCTGGAATACGACACGGTCAAGGGCGCCATGCGCTGGCTGGCGCGTAATCGTGGTGTCGAAGTGATCGAGATCGAACACGCACACCCGGCAACCTTCGACGGCCTGCTCAATACCTATCGGGAAGCCTTCGCGCGACATCCGCGGCTGAAGCTGATGGCCCTGACCCACGTCACCCATCGCACGGGCCTGGTGATGCCGGTGCAGGCGATTGCGGCGGCTGCGAAGGAACATGGCATCGATGTCATCCTCGACGGCGCCCATGCCCTCGGCCAACTCGAATTTGACCTGACCGAACTCGGTATCGCTTTCGCCGGCTTCAATCTGCACAAGTGGATCGGTGCACCGCTGACCCTCGGCTTTATCTACATCGCCCCCGAACGCCTGGCCGACATCGATCCGGACATGGGTGAAATGCATTTTCCACCCACTGACATTCGCGCCCGTACCCCGTACAGCACCCCCAACATCCCGGCGCTGCTGACTCTGCCGCTGGTGCTCGAAGAACATTGGGCGATGGGGGGAGCCGCGGCCAAAGGCGCGCGGCTCAATTATCTGCGCAACCGCTGGGTCAGTGCGGCGCGGCCGTTGCCGGGCGTAGAAGTCCTGACCCCGGATGACCCGCGCCTGTATTGCGGAATCACCTCGTTGCGCTTTACCCGGCATGCCGACCAGCAAGCCATGGTCGAGCGCCTGCTCAATGAGTACAACCTGTTCACCGTGACCCGCAGCGGCGCGGCGTGTGGTCCGTGCATCCGCATTACACCGGGGCTAACCACAACGGCGGCCGACATGGATGTGCTGGCCAGGGCACTGACCGAACTGGGCTGACCTCAGACGGTGTACTTGTCAAAGTCCTCGGGCTTGATCTGTGTCGACACGGCGAACGTGTCGATGCCGATGGTCATCTGCCCGAAGTAGCCGTCTTCAGCCGAATCCCGCCCCAGGGTGTGCACGTTCAAGGTCGATTCTTCACCGCCCATGGTTGTATAGAAAAAGTCCTGATCGTTGGTCAGGGCCGGCACGGTTCGGCCGCTGTACGCGCGGCTGCCGAGTACCGAGCGCGAGGCCACTTCAGGCAGGTAAAGCTGCCCGACCCAGGCGACATGCCGCTCTTGCAGATAGTTGTTGCCGGCCGTGATGCGCACCGCGACGTGAATGTGCAAGGCGCGGCCGGCGTAAAAACCCGGATAGATCGTGGTGAAACGCACGGTGCCCGACTTGTCGGTGAACTGCCCGCCGCGCAGGTAGGTATCGTCATCGGTGCGCGGGACGGCGCCGATGTCACCGGTATCGACCTCGACGTCCGGGTTGATCTTGCTCCAGCCCGAATAGGCACCGCGGGCATTGCAGTGCCAGATATCCACCAGCGCATCGGGGACCGGCTCGCCGGTCATGGCATCGACAATGGTCAACCGCAACACCAACGGAACGCCTTCGGCGCCTTCGCTGATGTTTCTGCGGATCAGTTTGGGGTTGCGGAAATACGGGCCGGCGATTTGTTCGGGGGATAGCAGGTAAAGCGGTGCCGGGGGTGCAACTGAGGTGGTAGCGTCCATGACGTTCTCTCTTCCATAAGATGAACGCAGGCTAGCACCGGTCGATTTTCGTCATGTGGTAACTATGTATCGCATGATGTCCCCGCTCCCACAGGTTTCGAGTCGTACCTGTTTGTTCCGGGCAAAAAAAAACGGTGCACCGACCAAGCGCACCGTAAAGCCGTAGAACACACAACGAGGTGTAGGGTGAAGCGATCAGTCCAGCAGCGCCAAGGCCTCGGCGGTGCATTCCTGAATGCGGGCCCAGTCGCCATTCTTGATCCACTCCGGATCAAGCATCCAGCTACCGCCCACGCACATGACGTTTTTCAACGCCATGTAGCTCTTGATGTTGGCAGGTCCCACGCCGCCGGTCGGGCAGAATTTCACTTCGCCGAACGGACCGCCCAAAGCCTTGATGGCCGCGACGCCGCCGCTGACTTCAGCCGGGAACAGCTTGAAGCGGCGATAACCCAGGCCGTAGCCTTCCATGATGCCCGAGGCATTGCTGATGCCCGGCAACAGTGGAGTCGGGCTGGCGACGCTGGCTTCCAGCAGGTCGCGGGTGATACCCGGGGTGACGATGAATTGCGAGCCCGCCGCTTCCGCCGCCGCCAACATGTGGCGATCCAGCACGGTGCCGGCGCCGGTCACCAGTTCCGGACGCTGCTCGCGCAGAATCTGAATGGCCTTGAGGCCGAATTGCGAACGCAGGGTCACTTCCAGGGCTGTCAGGCCACCGGCCGCAAGGGCGTCGGCCAGCGGCAAAACGTCTTGCTCGCGGGCGATGGTGATCACCGGCAGGATCCGCGCTTTCGCGCAGATGCTGTCGATCAGGGCAACTTTGTCCGCCATGGAAACGGTCGGGGATGGGTTTGTCATAGCGGCTGTTCCTTGGCTCATGGGCACCAGTAAATCTCTAACGTGGGTTGCAGAAACGCGCGAATCGGCATTGCGGCGACATCGTCGCCGGCCAGTGCGGTACTCAGGGTGGTCAGCTTGGACTGACCGGAAATCGATAGAACCTTGTGTTTGGCCGAGGCCAGCAGCGCGCGGCTCATGGTCAGGCGCTGATGCGGCACGGTCGGCGCCAGCATCGGCCAGCAGCGACGAACGCCATCGGCCTGCAATGCCTCGGCAAGGTTCGGGCTGTTGGGGAACAGCGACGCGGTGTGGCCGTCATCGCCCATGCCGAGGATCAGCATGTCGATCACCGGCAACTCCGACAGCAAACGGTCGGCCTGCTCGGCCGCCTGCTCCAGGTTGGCACTGGCGCTGTACAGGCTGAGGAACTGCGCCTTGGCCGCCGGGCCTTGCAGCAGGTAACGCTTGATCAGGCCGGCGTTGCTGTCGGCGTGTTCGACCGGCACCCAGCGCTCGTCGGCCAGGCTGATCACCACGTTCGACCAGTCCAGCGTCTGCTTGGCCAGGTGCTGGAAAAATGCCACCGGGCTGCGGCCACCGGAAACCACCAGGGTCGCAGTGCCCTGGGCGTCGATCGCGTCGCTCAGTTGTTTCGCCACGTTCAGTGCCAGGCTTTCAGCCAGCAGCACTGGGCTCTTGTATGCATGGGCGCTGACGCCCTGCGGCAGTTTCAAATCAGATATCGCCATACCACGACCTCCCGTCCCGCGTGATCAGAGCAATGGAGCTCATCGGCCCCCAGGACCCAGCCGCGTACGGCTTGGGCGCATCACCGGATTTTTTCCACCCGGCGATCAACTGGTCACACCACTTCCACGCGGCTTCGATTTCATCTTTACGGACAAACAGGTTCTGATTGCCGCGCATCACTTCCAGCAACAACCGCTCGTAGGCATCGGGAATCCGTGCGCTGCTCCAGGTGTCGGAAAAATTCAGTTGCAACGGACCGCTACGCAGTTGCATGCCCTTGTCCAGGCCTTGATCTTTGGTCATGACACGCAAGGAAATGCCTTCGTCCGGCTGCAGGCGGATAATCAGTTTGTTGCTGATTTGCAGGCGCTGCTCGGGAGCGAAGATGTAGTGCGACGGTTCCTTGAAGTGGATGACGATCTGCGACAGCTTCTGCGGCATGCGCTTGCCGGTACGCAGGTAAAACGGCACGCCGGCCCAGCGCCAGTTGCGGATGTCGGCACGCAGGGCGACAAAGGTTTCGGTGTCGCTCTGGGTGTTGGAATTGGGTTCTTCCAGGTACCCCGGTACCGCTTTGCCTTCGCTGTAGCCGGCGATGTACTGGCCGCGCACCACTTGAGTGGTCAGGCCTTCCGGGCTGATCGGCGCCAGGGCCTTGAGCACTTTGACCTTCTCGTCGCGGATGCTGTCGGCGGACAAGTCGGCCGGCGGGTCCATGGCGATCAGGCAGAGCAGTTGCAGCAGGTGATTCTGGATCATGTCCCGCAGCTGGCCGGCCTTGTCGAAGTAACCCCAGCGGCCTTCGATACCGACCTTCTCGGCCACGGTGATTTCCACGTGGGAGATGTAGTTCTGGTTCCACTGGGTTTCGAACAGGCTGTTGGCGAAACGCAGGGCGATCAGGTTCTGGACGGTCTCTTTGCCCAGATAGTGGTCGATGCGGTAGGTGCGGTTCTCCGGGAAGAACTGCGCCACGGCGTCGTTGACCTTGCGCGAGGACTCCAGGTCCGAACCGATGGGCTTTTCCAGCACCACACGGGTGTTTTGTGCCAGGCCGACCTTGGCCAGGTTCTCGCAAATCGCGCCATACACGGCGGCCGGGGTCGCAAAGTAGGCGATGACCCGCTGCGAACTGCCGGCGGATTCGGCCAGGGCCACATAATCTTCGGTGTTGAGGAAGTCGACGTGCAGGTAGCTCAGGCGCGCCAGAAAGCGCTCGACCACGGCTTCGTCCAGCTCTTTGGCACCGACATAGCGGCGCAGCTCGGAGGTGATGAACGCCAAGTGTTCCTGCTCGCTGCCCGGCTCACGGGCCAGCGCGATGATCCGCGTGTCCTCGTGCAACAGGCCGGCGCCGTCGAGTTGATAAAGGGCAGGAAACAGCTTGCGCAAGGCCAGGTCGCCAAGGGCGCCGAACAAGGCAAAGGTGCACGGTTCAACCGTAATCGAGAGCATGATGTTTGTTCTTTTATCAAGTTAAGCTACAAATACCTTTTTTCAAGGCATCACTCAAGGGAAAATGTAGTAATAACCACAACATTTTCGCAAAATACAGATTCCGAGTGGTGGTCGGTCGGAGCCATCAGTAGGATAGGCCACCGTTACGGGCCTCACCAAAGGCCCTTTTTGCATTAGCCGCGCGCTTGTTGGCGCAGGTGTAAAGGATACTTATATGGACCGCGTGCGAAATTTACTGGAGCAAATCCAGAATCGCCTTGAAGACCTGAACAAGGCCGAACGCAAAGTCGCCGAGGTGATCCTGCTCAACCCGCAGCAGGCCACCCGCTTCAGCATCGCCGCCCTCGCCCAGGCCGCTTCGGTCAGCGAACCGACGGTCAACCGTTTCTGCCGTTCGTTCGGCGTCAGCGGCTACCCCGAGCTCAAGCTGCAACTGGCCCAGAGCCTGGCCAGTGGCGCCGCTTATGTCAGCCGTGCGGTGGAAGCCGACGACAATCCGGAGGCCTACACCCAGAAGATCTTCGGCAGCGCCATCGCCTCGCTGGACAGCGCCTGCCAGGCACTGGACCCGAACCTGATCAGCCGCGCCGTCGACCTGCTGATCCAGGCGCGGCAGATCCACTTCTTCGGCCTCGGCGCCTCGGCCCCGGTGGCACTGGATGCGCAGCACAAGTTCTTCCGTTTCAACCTAGCCGTCACGGCCCACGCGGATGTGCTGATGCAGCGCATGATTGCCTCGGTGGCCCATACAGGCGAGTTGTTCGTGATCATTTCCTACACCGGTCGCACCCGCGAACTGGTGGAAGTGGCGCGCATCGCCCGGGAAAACGGCGCCTCGGTGCTTGGCCTGACCGCCGAGAACTCGCCACTGGCCAAGGCCAGCACCCTGAGCCTGAACATCCCGCTGCCGGAAGACACCGACATCTACATGCCGATGACGTCGCGGATCATCCAGCTGACCGTGCTGGATGTACTCGCCACCGGCATGACCTTGCGCCGGGGCGTGGATTTCCAGCCGCATTTGCGCAAGATCAAGGAGAGCTTGAATGCCAGCCGGTATCCGGTTGGGGATGAGTTCAACTAGATCTCTATTGCCGGCTCTGGCCTCTTCGCGGGCAAGCCCGCTCCCACAGGTACAGCGGTTGTCGAAGGTTTTGTGTTCGACGCGCTCACTGTGGGAGCGGGCTTGCCCGCGAAGGGGCCCGCACAGACACCACAAGATCCAGAACTAAACCCCCACCCGCGCCTGCAAACTCAAATGCGCCCGCTCCCCAGGCTTCAGGCACAGGCTGTCGGTACCGCCGCTCGCCGCTTCCACACAGACAAATTCGGATATCTCGTTCCAGGTCACGCCGAGCAACGGACGTGAACCGGGATGCCACACCACCGTGTCTGCCGTATCCCCGGTATCAATGCACAACGCCCGGTCCCAGGCATGGTCGTTCAACTGCAATTCGCCATCGTGCTGGAACACCCGCTGGCATCCGCCGTCCACGCGCAATTCGCCTTCCTGCTGACAAACCTGCCGGCTCAACTGGTCGTAACCCTGCGCGCCCTCGAGCCCAGACAGCGCTACCTCACTGACATCGCCAATACGCCAGTAAGCATGCAAAGCCTGGCTCAACTGGCACGGCATGTCGTCCTGATGCTCGGTGCTCAGGCGCAGTTCCATGCGTTCACCCAGGTGCGCATGCAGGTCCACCTGCCAGTCGCACAACTTCAGTTGCCAATGCAATCGCACGCCATCGTCGTCACTGTTGCTGTCGAGCAGCTTCCAGTCGAGCAACCGCGCCCAGCCATGGGACGGCCAGGCGTTTTCGCTCGGATGCCGGCCATACCAGGGCCAACACACCGGCACGCCGCCACGAATGGCGCCGACCTGCGGCCACTTCGCCGCGCACCACAGCCAGGGTTTCTGGCCCTTGGGCTGGAAGTGCAACAACTGCGCGCCCTGACGACTGAACACCGCCTGACACAGCGGATGGTCGATCACCAGCACGTCGCGCATCTGATAGCGCTCCCACGCAAACACGGATCGCTCGCGCAAGGATTTGAAGAAGCGTTGTAGCGGATGCTCAAGCATGTGCCACGGTCCTGAAATCAACTGTCACCGGGGTGCGCGGCCCGCAAAAAAAAGCGGACAGCCATGGCTGTCCGCAAATATGCGCACATGGAGAGAAGCTTATCGCAGACGCGTTAGAACACCGACTGAATTTTCAGGCCGGCCACCAGCGCGTTGTCGACTTCATCCACACCACCCGGGTGCGTGACGTATTGCAGGTTGGGGCGTACGGTCAGCCAGTTGGTCACGTGGAAGCCGTAGTTGATCTCGTAGTTGTATTCGGTTTCACGAATCGGCGAGAACAGCGGATTTTCGTATTCCGAAACACCATTGGCCGCGTTGGTCAGCTCGGCGTTTTTCTTCACGTCATCGTTGACATGGATACGGGCGAAACCGATGCCCACGTCATCCTTCGGACGCGCGTCGAACGGGCCCTTGTACACAAACATCAGCGACTGGTAGTTGTCGATGAAGTTGGTGTCCTTGTCGTGGAACGTAGCGTTGGCCGCGATGTTCAGACCACGGGACGCGTCGCCATTGTGGCTGGTCAGTTGCTGCTGCGCGACGAACCAGTAGCCGTGCTTGCTATCGTGGACGCGATAAGGGTTGCCGGTGGTCGCGGCGTTCTGGCCGTTGTCGTCCTCGAGAACATCGTCGGCAGGGGCGGTACTTTTGTAGTAACCGACACGGTATTCGCCCGGCAGGCTGTTGACCTTCGGCGACCAGACCAGCTCGACTGGCAGGACGGTGCCATTGGTGCCGCTGCCGCTGAGCTTGAAGCCGTTACCGTGCTCCAGTTGCGACGTGTTCTGGTTGTACGCGCCAATCTGAGCGTAGAGCTCGTCATTGATGTTGTACTTCACGCGGATCGCCGCCTGGCTGACCGGCCAGTTGTACCAGATGTTGGTGGCCCAGTTACCCACCTGGGATCCGCAGAACGCCAGGTTCTGGAATTCGCACGGGAAGGTGTTGAAGTCTTCACCTTCACCGAAGTAACCGGCTTTGACGTCCAGTTTGTTGTCGAGGAACTGATGCTGAATCCACAACTGGGTCAGACGGACCATGTGTCCACGACCGAAGACTTCCTGGGAGGAACTCAAGGTGCCGGCACGCGGGTCGCCGATACGGTCGTTGGAGATGTTCTCACCGTTACGGTTGGTTAGCTGGATCTTGGCCTGGGTGTTATCCCAGCCGAACAGTTTCTCCAGGTCCAGCGCCGCGCCCAGGCCAAACTGGTCGGCGTAGCGCGCGGTCTTGTCATCGTTGAAACCGCCATGCAGGTTGCCGCCGACTTCACCGACGTAGTCCATCTTGATGTCGATGCCTTGCTCGATCAGCTTGGTACGCTCGCCACCCCAATCGCCCGTCATCCACTTGGAATCGGAGCTGAACGCTTCATCGGCCATCGCATTGCCGGCCAGTACCAGTGCTGCCGCTGCTGAAACCTGGCAGATCAACCGGGCCTTGTTCTTCATCTTCATCCCTACTTCCTCGTTTTATTGTTATTAACTTTTCTTCTTTAACGCGGTTACAACGGTTGCGACACGCGACAGGCCGCGCATCACTGATCCCCCTGTGGGAGTGGCTTTTGTGGCGAGGGGGCTTGCCCCCGTTCGACTGCGAAGCAGTCGTAAAAAACAATCACCATTTTCCGACTCGGAATCGCAGTGACAGGTTTCAGGGGCGCTTCGCACCCCAACGGGGCAAGCCCCCTCGTCACAAAAGCTCGCGCCCACATTTGTTCTTCAGCGGCCTTTGAATTGGGCCACGTTGTCAGCATGCGCCTCGGCTTTCGGCACGCCAGCAACGCCCAAACGCTCCCCACTCTTGGCATCGAACAGCAGCACTTTCGCCGGGTCGAATTGCAGGGTCAGGGTCTCGCCCACCGCTGGCGCCACGTCCGGTGCCAGGCGGCAGCAGACCTTGGTGTCGTTGAGGTTGACGAAGACCAGGGTGTCGGGCCCGGTCGGTTCGGTGACCTGGACTTCAGCGCGAATGGTCGGCAAACCGTTCGCTTCGCCGTTGGCCAGGATGATCTGCTCAGGGCGCATGCCGAGAATCACTTCGCGATCTTCGAGACCGGCGTCCTGCATGCCCAGCGGCAACTCGCAACGGGCCTGGCCGCTGTCGAGCAGCGCCAGCAAACGACCATCCTTGCGCTGCAGACGCAGCGGGATGAAGTTCATCGGCGGCGAACCGATGAAGCTCGCCACGAACAGGTTGGCCGGGTTGTTGTAGATGTCCTTCGGCGTACCGAACTGCTGGATGATCCCGTCCTTCATCACCGCCACTTTGTCGCCCAGGGTCATGGCTTCGATCTGGTCGTGGGTCACGTAGACCGTGGTGGTTTTCAGGCGCTGGTGCATCAGTTTCATTTCGGTGCGCATCTCGACCCGCAGCTTGGCGTCGAGGTTGGACAGCGGTTCGTCGAACAGATAAATCTTCGGCCGCCGCGCCAGGGCACGGCCCATCGCCACGCGCTGTTGCTGGCCACCGGAGAGCTGACCGGGCTTGCGGCTGAGCAGGTGTTCGATCTGCAACAGCTTGGAAACCCGAGCGACTTCTTCGTCGATTTCGGCGGTCGGCATTTTGCGGATCTTCAGGCCGAACGCGATGTTGTCGCGCACGCTCATGGTCGGGTACAGCGCGTAGGACTGGAACACCATGGCGATGTCACGATCCTTGGGGCTCATGCCGCTGATGTCGGCGTCGTCCACCAGGATCGCGCCGCCGCTGATGGTTTCCAGGCCGGCGATGCAGTTCATCAAGGTCGACTTGCCGCAGCCCGACGGGCCGACCAGGATCAGGAACTCACCGTCATCGATCTTCAGTTCGATGTTTTTCAGGGTGTCCGGCAAGCCGGGGCCGTAGGTCTTGTTGACGTTGCGTAGTTCGAGAGTTGCCATGTTTCTACCCCTTGACCGCGCCGGACGTCAGCCCACGCAGGAAATACTTGCCAGCGAATATGTAGACCAGCAGTGTCGGCAACCCGGCGATCATCGCGGCGGCCATATCAACGTTGTATTCCTTGGCCCCGGTGCTGGTGTTGACCAGGTTGTTCAGGGCCACGGTAATTGGCTGGGCGTCGCCACTGGCGAACACCACGCCGAACAGGAAGTCGTTCCAGATCTGGGTGAACTGCCAGATCAGGCAGACCATCACGATCGGGATCGACATCGGCAGCAGGATCTTCAGGAAGATCGTGAAGAAGCCCGCGCCATCAAGCCTTGCGGCCTTGACCAGCGCATCCGGAATGCTCACGTAGTAGTTGCGGAAGAACAGCGTGGTGAACGCCAGGCCGTAGACCACGTGCACCAGCACCAGGCCGGTGGTGGTGTTGGCCAGGCCGAACTTGCCGAGGGTGAACGAGGCCGGCAGCAGCACGGTCTGGAACGGCAGGAAGCAGCCGAACAGCAGCAGGCCGAAGAACAGTTGCGAACCACGGAAGCGCCACATCGACAGCACGTAGCCGTTCATCGCACCAATAAACGTGGAAATCAGCACCGCCGGCACGGTGATTTTCACCGAGTTCCAGAAGTAGCCGCCGACCACGTCCCAGGCCTTGATCCAGCCAATGCCGTCGATCACGGTCGGCCAGCTCAACAGGTTGCCGGTACGGATGTCTTCCGGGGATTTGAAACTGGTCAGCAGCATCACCACCAGCGGGATCAGGTACACCGCTGCCGCCAGCAACAGAGTTGCGTAGATAGCGATGCGGCTGAAGCTCAAGGCTGGTTTGCCGAGTTGATTAGTCATGGCGTTTGCCTCGCAGCTCGGAGTACAGGTACGGCACGAGGATGGTCAGCACGGCGCCGAGCATCAGCATGGCGCTGGCCGAACCGATGCCCATCTGGCCACGGCTGAAGGTGAAGGAATACATGAACATCGCCGGCAGGTCGGAGGAGTAACCCGGACCACCCGCGGTCATCGCCGCGACCAGGTCGAAGCTCTTGATCGCGATGTGCGCCAGGATCATGAAGGCACTGAAGAACACCGGGCGCAGGCTTGGCAGGACGATCTTCAGGTAGATGGTCGGCAGGCTTGCGCCGTCGACTTGTGCGGCACGGATGATCGATTGATCGACACCGCGCAGGCCGGCGAGGAACATTGCCATAACAAACCCGGAGGCCTGCCATACGGCGGCGATCACCAGGCAGTACACCACGCGATCCTGATCTACCAGCCAGTCGAGACGGAAGCCTTCCCAGCCCCAGTCACGCAGCATCTTGTCCAGGCCCAGGCCTGGGTTGAGCAACCATTTCCACGCGGTACCGGTGACGATCATCGACAGCGCCATCGGGTACAGGTAGACGGTGCGGATGAAGCCTTCCTTGCGAATGCGCTGATCCAGCAGCACGGCGAGGAACACACCCAGCACCAGGCTGATGCCGATGAACATGCCGCCGAACAGCGCGAGGTTCTTGCTCGCGACCCACCAGCGGTCGTTGTCCATCAGGCGCATGTATTGCTGCAGACCGACCCACTTGTAGCTCGGCATGAAGCTGGAGTTGGTGAAGGACAGAATGAACGTCCAGATGATGTAACCGTAGAAACCAACCAACACGATCAGCATGCTCGGCGCGAGTACCAACTTGGGTAGCCAGCGTTGCAGCGCATCGAACGGTGAGGCTTTGCTGAAAACCGCCACAGAGCTCATCGGGATAATCCAGGTTTAGATGTAAGGATCGGAGTGCGATCCCTTGTAGGAGCGAGCCTGCTCGCGCCTACAAGGGGGAACTCACTCAGGTAAATGCCAAGGGATTACTGGGCCGCTTTGACAGCCGAGGCCAGTTGGGCGCTGGCCTTGGCCGGGTCAGCATCCTTGTCGTTCATGAAGTTGGTGACCACGTCGAAGATCGCGCCTTGCACCGCCAGGGAAGTGGCCATGTTGTGCGCCATGCTCGGTTGCAGGTCGCCGGTCTTGTCGTCCGCGATGAAGTCCTTCGCCGACTTCTGGGCGCACTCGTCGAAGCCGAGCTTGTCCATTTCGTTCAGCATGTCGTTACGCACCGGGATCGAACCCTTGTTCATGCTGAAGACTTTCTGGAAATCGGTACCCAAGGCGACCTTGGCCAGGTCTTGCTGGGCAGCGATGTCGCCCTTGCGATCGGCCTTGAGCTTGAACACCGCCAGGGAGTCGATGTTGTAGGTAAAGGCTTTTTCAGTGCCCGGGAACGCTACGCACTGGTAGTCCTTGCCCGCGACCTTCTTCGCCGCCGTCCACTCGCTTTTTGCCCAGTCGCCCATCATCTGCATACCGGCCTTGCCATTGATGACGTCGGCGGCGGCGATGTTCCAGTCACGACCGGCGCGGTTCGGGTCCATGTAGCCGGTGATCTTTTTCAGCTCGGCGAACGACTGGGTCATCTCCGGGCCGGACAGGGTTTTCTGGTCCAGGTCGACCAGGGCTTTCTTGTAACCGTCAGCGCCCATGACCGAGAGCACTACGTCTTCGAACACGGTGCTGTCCTGCCAAGGCTGACCGCCGTGGGCGAGCGCGATGAAGCCGGCGGCCTTGAGCTTGTCGCCGGCGGCATAGAATTCTTCGAGGGTAGTCGGGGCTTTTTCGATCCCGGCTTTCTTGAACACTTGCGGGTTGATCCACAGCCAGTTGACGCGGTGGATGTTCACCGGCACGGCGACGTAGTCACCTTCGTACTTCACGGTGTCGGAGACTTTCTTCGACAGCAGGCCATCCCAGTTTTCGGACTTGGATACTTCTTTCAACGCGTCGGTGCTGAGCAGGCCAGTGCTGCCCCACTCCTGGATGTCCGGACCCTTGATCTGTGCAACGCCCGGCGGGTTGCCGGCCACGGCGCGACTCTTGAGTACGGTCATGGCCGTGGAACCGCCACCGCCGGCGACTGCGCCATCCTTCCAGGTGAAGCCGTCTTTTTCGACTTGAGCCTTCAGGACATCGACCGCTGCTTTTTCACCACCGGAAGTCCACCAGTGAACGACTTCAACGGAACCTTTGGATTCGGCGGCCAGGACACTGAGAGGGAGTGCAGACAGGGAAGCGAGAGAAATGACAGTAGCGAGGCGAGAAATCGCATTCATCTAGGAGCACCTTTCTTGTTGTTATGCATGCAAGTCTGTTGCTTGCGCTGCATAGGATTCTAAACAGGGGATATCCCCTCGCAGGTAACGAAGGGATGCGCGAATGTCACCGCATGGTTACATAGAACCGCTCTGGGACAACTGCGCCAGCGCCGTGGCCATGCTCGGCGCCAGCGCCAGGCGCGGAATCAGCACGGCTTGCCAGGCGTGGTAAAGGTCAGGCTTGCCTGGCCAGATATCGGCACTCGGGCGGTTCAGCGGGTCGAGTTCGTGATGCCAACTGCCATCGCAACGGTCGATGAAATGACTGTCACAGAACTCCCAGAATAGTCGGTACCAGTGTTCGTATTGCACTTCCCCGGTGCGCCTGAGCAAGGCACTGGCGGCGGCGCTGGCTTCGCAATGGGTCCAGTGCAGGCGATGGCGGACCACCGCTTTGTTGTCCCAGTCCAGGGTGTAGACAATGCCCGGCGCCCCATCGACGTCCCAGCCGTGGAGGCAATTGTGCTCGAACAGTTTTTGCGCATCGGTGACCAGCCAGCCAGGCGTGAGCATCCCGGCCTTCACCCGCGACGCTTCGAGGTGCAACAACAGCCGCGCCCACTCGAAACCATGGCCCGGAGTGGTGCCGTAGGGGCGGAAGCCGTCGGCTGGATTTTCGCGGTTGTACTCGCGCAGCGGTTGCCAGCCGCGGTCGAAATGCTCGATCACCAGATAATCGTTGGCGGCGGCGTGACCATGGATTACGCGCTCGACAATCCGTTGCGCGCGACTCAGCCAGCGGTTGTCATCGGTGACATCGGCCAGGGCGAGGAAGGCTTCGGTGGCGTGCATGTTGCTGTTGGCACCCCGGTACGCCTCCTCTTCGCTCCAGTCGCGATTGAAGGATTCGCGCATCGCACCTTCTTCTTCGCTCCAGAAGTAAGTGTCGATGATATCGATGGCATCATCGAGCAAGGCTTGCGCACCGGGGCGCTGCGCGACCACCGCGGAGCTCGCAGCCAGCGCAACGAAGGCATGCAGGTAGGCGTTCTTGCCGGTATTGCCGTCGCGATGTTCGGCGGCCGCGAACCAGCCGCCATGCAGCGCGTCGCGCAACGGCCCGCGCAGGGCGGCAACGCCGTGATCGACCAGTTCGGCAAAACCCGGTAAACCCTGAATGTGGGCCATGGCGAAGCTGTGGGTCATGCGCGCGGTGTTCATGGTTTGGGCTTGCGCATCAGCCGCGAGGCGGCCTGTTTCATCGAGGTTGCCGAAGCCTTCAGGCAGTTTCGAAGCCTTGGCGAAGGCCAGCAGGCGCACGCCTTCGGTGGCGAGCCATTGCTGATGGGCAGGTGCGTTCAGCCAACTGCTGAAGGCCGGTTGGAAGGTGTCCATGGCGTACCTTTTTTGTTGTTATGACTGTGGGGCAGCATAAACAACGGGGGAAGGTAGGCATGTAACGAAGGGGGTGGGTTATGTCACCGAGCTGTGACATTTGTATAGTGAGTGATGTTTGTGGCGAGGGATCTTGCTCCCGCTGGGGTGCGAAACGCCCCCAAAAGAGGGACTGCTGCGCAGTCCAGCGGGAGCAAGCTCCCTCGCCACTGGGTCGGTGTCAATCCATTGAGCGGGGCAACTGCAGGGTCACCCGCAACCCGCCCTCACGCAAATTCTGCAAGCTGACCTCACCACCATGGCTATGGGCAATGTTGCGGGCAATCCCCAGCCCCAAGCCATAGCCCTGCTGTTGCCCGGCCAGGCGGAAGTGCGGTTCGAACACCTGCTCCAGACGCTGCTCCGGCACGCCCGGCCCTTCATCATCGACATGCAGGATGAACGCGCTTTCGTCGTCATCGATGTGCAGGTGCGCGTTCTGCCCGTACTTCAATGCATTGTCGATAAGGTTGCCGATGCAGCGCTTGAGCGCCAGCGGTTTGCCCGGGTACGCCGCCAGCGCCCGCCCCTGCTGGGTTACGCGACCGTTGCCGTTCGGCGCGAGATAGGGTTCCACCAGACAGTCGAGCACATGGTTGAGGTCCACTGGCTCGATGTTCTCGTGGATGTCGGTGTCTTTGACGCATTGCAGCGCGCCCTTGACCAGCAATTCGAGCTCGTCCAGATCGCGCCCGAACTTGGCTTGCAGTGTTTCGTCTTCGAGCAATTCAACCCGCAGGCGCAGGCGGGTGATCGGCGTGCGCAGGTCGTGGGAAATGGCGCTGAACAACTGGCTGCGCTCGGTCAGGTAACGGCTGATGCGCTCGCGCATGGTGTTGAAGGCGCGGCCGACCTCGACCACTTCGCTGCCCCCGCCTTCGGCGACCGGCTCCACGTCAGCCCCCAGCGACAGATCCCGCGCCGCCCGCGCCAGGCGCTTGAGCGGACGACTCTGCCAGTGCACCAGCAGGCCGATGAACAACAGCAAAAAGCTGCTGGTCAGGACAATAAACCACACCTGCTGCGCCGGCAGGCCCTGCTCCTCAAGACTGGTGTAGGGCTCGGGCAACAGCGAGGCGATGTACAGCCATTCGCCCGGCGCCATCTGGATCTGCGTGACCAGCACCGGCGGATTCACCGGCTCCAGGGTCAGCGCGTAGTGCGCCCAGGAGCGTGGCAACTCATCAAGCTTCAGGCCGCCATTGAAGATGCGCAGGTCTTCCGGGCTGACGAAGGTCACCGAGATGTCCGTGTCCTGGCCGAGGGACTGGCGCAGCACTTCGTCCACCGCCTTGAGCACCGCCTCTTTGCGCGGGGTGATGGGCAATACTTCCATGCCCAAGGGTTTGTCGTTTAACGTCACCACGAACCGGGTGCCGCCCATGCTGCGCAACTGGTCGAGCACCAAGGGCCGAAACGCCACCGGCAACGAACGGAAATAGCTGACGCTGGCGGTCATTGAATGGGCCAGGCTGCGGGCGCTGGTGACCAGACCCTCGAGCTGCGTGGCGCGCAGTTGCGACACCCAGATCACGCTCGACAACGTCTGGGCGAACAACACCGCCAGCAAGGTCAGCAACAACATCCGCCCAAGCAGCGAACGCGGCATCGGCACCTTGGCGGCGAGCTTGCGCAAAGTCTCAGTGACCATTGCTGGCAACCACGTTGGCTGCCAGTTGGTAGCCACTGCCGCGAACGGTGCGGATCAGCCGTGGCGGTTTCTCGGTGTCGCGCAGGCGCTGGCGCAACCGGCTGACCGCCATGTCGACGATGCGATCCAGGGGCATCAGTTCACGGCCGCGGGTGGCGTTGCCGATGGTGTCGCGGTCGAGGATTTCCTGCGGGTGATCGAGGAACAGCTTCAGCAGCGCAAAGTCGGCGCCCGAGAGAATCACCTCTTCGCCATCGATGTGAAACAGCCGATGGCTGACCATGTCCAGCCGCCAGTCATCGAAGGCCAGCACCTCACCGCCACTTCGCTCCTGACCAAACTGCGCGCGGCGCAGCAACGCCTTGATCCGCGCCTGCAATTCCCGTGGGCTGAAGGGCTTGCCGAGGTAATCGTCGGCGCCCAGTTCCAGGCCGATGACGCGGTCGGCTTCGTCGGAACTGGCTGTGAGCATGATGATCGGCACCTGCGCCTGGCGCGGATGCTGGCGAATCCAGCGGCACAGGCTGAAGCCGTCTTCGTCGGGCAGCATCACATCAAGGATCACCAGATCGCTCGGCGCCTCGTTCAGCGCCTGGCGAAAGCCGGCACCGTCGGGCGTGGTACGTACCTGGAAACCGGCGCGGGTCAGGTAGGTATCCAGCAACTCGCGTATCTCTTGATCGTCATCGACCAACAAAATCGACTTGTTGACTGAGCTCACGGGGCGGCGTCCTTGTTGTTTGAATTGGGCGGATTATGCCTTATGCACCGATTTTACAAACACCACAAAACCACTGTAGGAGTGAGCCTGCTCGCGATGACGATTTCACATTCAACATTTCTGTCGACTGACACACCGTCATCGCGAGCAGGCTCACTCCTACATTTTGATTGCATTTCAAGCGGGGATTGATTGCTCCAGCGCCACACCCGCACCCATCAACCCCGAATACGGCGCCGTCACCAGCCACACCGGAATCCCTTTGAAGTAATCGCTCATGCAGCCCTTGTCGGCGAAACACCTGGCGAAACCGCTTTCGAGGAAGAAATCGGCAAACCGCGGAATCACCCCGCCAACGATGTACACGCCACCGCGTCCACCCGTGGTCAGCACGTTGTTGCCGGCCACGCGACCGAGCCAACAGCAGAACTGTTCAAGCACTTCCACGGCAATCGGGTCGCCCGCCAGCCCGGCAGCGGTAATCGCTTCCGGTGTGTCGAGCACCGGCGTGTGCCCGTCCACCGCACAGATCGCCCGATAGACGCGGGGCAAACCGCCACCGCTCAGGGCTGTTTCTGCACTGACATGACCAATTTCGTTGAAGATGTGCTGCCAGAGTTGGGTTTCACGCGGACTGCTCAATGGCAGGTCGACGTGACCGCCCTCCCCCGGCAACGCGGCGAAACGGCCCTCGCCCAGATCGAGCAAGGTGCCGACGCCCAGGCCGGTGCCCGGGCCAATCACCACGGCCGGGCGCAGCGCCTCCGGCGTGCCCTCGCAAACCACGCGGAATTCGCCGGGCTGCAAACGGGTCATGCCCAGGGCCATGGCCGAGAAGTCGTTGACCAGCAACAGCTGATCCACCTGCAAGGTCTGGCAAAAGCCCTTGCGGCTCAGGCGCCAGTGATTGTTGGTGAACTTGAATTCATCACCACTCACCGGGCCTGCCACCGACAGGCACACCGAACCGATTGCCCCCGGCGCCAACCCCAGGCCGCTCAAGTAGAGGCTGATCGCATCGATAGGGCTGGGGAAATCTGCCGTTGCCAGCACCTGGACCGATTCCAGTTGCTGGTTTTTCCACAACGCGAAACGTGCGTTGGTCCCACCGATGTCACCGACCAAAGCCAGTTTCAATTAAGCGTCTCCAGGGCAGAAGTGAAGGCGCTGGCGCCCTGCTCCGCCGAGCTGAAGGCCATGCGCATGAAACCGAACAGCTCGCGACCGGTGCCGATGTTGTTGCCCAACAGGCCTTTGGCCGGAGTGCGCGCTGCGAATTCTTCGGCGTCCACCTTAAGCTCCAGGGTGCCTTTGACGCCATCGACGCGGATGATATCGCCCTCTTGGACCCGCGCCAAAGCGCCGCCGACATATGCTTCGGGACTGACATGAATGGCCGCCGGGATTTTCCCCGACGCGCCGGACATGCGTCCGTCAGTGACCAATGCCACCTTGAAGCCGCGATCCTGCAGCACGCCCAGGAACGGCGTCATCTTGTGCAATTCCGGCATGCCGTTGGAGCGTGGGCCCTGGAAGCGCATCACCGCGACAAAATCCTTTTCCAGCAAACCGGCCTTGAACGCATCGGCCAGGTCCTGCTGATCCTGGAACACCATGGCCGGCGCTTCGACGATCTGGTTTTCCACGGCAACGGCGGAGACTTTCATCACGCCACGACCGAGGTTGCCTTCCATCACCCGCAGGCCACCTTCCGCCGAGAACGCGCGGGCGACCGGACGCAGGATGCTTTCATCGAGGCTGTCGGTCACGCCTTCGCGCCAGACCAGTTGGCCATTGTCGAGGAACGGCTCCTGGGTGTAGCGGCTCAGGCCGTGGCCCATCACGGTGTTGACGTTTTCGTGGAGCAACCCGGCTTCCAGCAGTTCACGAATCAGGAACGACATACCGCCCGCGGCCTGGAAATGGTTGATGTCGGCCTTGCCGTTCGGGTAGACGTGGCTCAGGGTCGGCACGACTTCGGAGAGGTCGGCCATGTCCTGCCAGGTCAATTGAATGCCCGCCGCCATGGCGATGGCCGGCATGTGCAGAGTGTGGTTGGTCGAGCCGCCTGTGGCGTGCAGCGCGACAATCGAGTTGACCAGCGAACGCTCGTCGACGATTTCGCCGATCGGGATGTAGTTGCCGTTCTGCTTGGTCAAACGTGTGACCTGGTGCGCGGCTTCGCGGGTCAAGGCATCGCGCAACGGCGTGTTCGGGTTGACGAAGGACGCGCCCGGCAGGTGCAGGCCCATGACTTCCATCAGCAGCTGGTTGGTGTTGGCGGTGCCGTAGAAGGTGCAGGTGCCAGGGCTGTGGTAGGACTTCATTTCCGATTCCAGCAGCTCTTCGCGGGTCGCCTTGCCTTCGGCGTACTTCTGGCGTACGTCGGCTTTCTGCTTGTTGGAAATGCCCGACACCATCGGCCCGCCCGGCACGAAGATCATCGGCAGATGGCCGAAGCGCAGCGCGCCCATCATCAGGCCCGGCACGATCTTGTCGCAGATGCCGAGCATCAGTGCGCCGTCGAACATGTTGTGGGACAGCGCCACGGCCGTGGACAAAGCGATCACTTCGCGGCTCGGCAGGCTCAGTTCCATGCCCGGCTCGCCCTGGGTCACGCCATCGCACATGGCCGGGGTGCCACCGGCGAACTGGCCGACGGAGCCGATCTCGCGCAGGGCCTTTTTGATCATCTCCGGAAAGACTTCGTACGGCTGGTGCGCCGAGAGCATGTCGTTATATGACGAAACTATCGCGATGTTGGCGGAGTTCATCATCCGCAGGCTGTGCTTGTCGTCGCTGCCGCAACCGGCCACGCCATGGGCGAAGTTGGCGCATTGCAGCTTGCCGCGCATCGGACCGTCGCTGGCTGCACCGCGAATCAATGCAAGGTAAGCCTCACGCGTGGCGCGGCTGCGGGCGATAAGCCGTTCGGTGACCTCAAGGACGCGGGGATGCATGTGTAGAACTCCAGGCTAACGGATGTGGCGACCTGATTGTCTATGCTGATCAAAGGCCGGTGTCGATGGGATGACAGACGGTTTTCTTGATCGGTTGGACCAGTTGATTCAGGTCACTCGTTGTAGATTGAACAAAATATTGCCATTAAAAAGGCTTGTTTTCTATTTTTTTGCGAATAATCTTGTAATTCCAACAACAAAACGACGGTAGCGCCGCACTATGACTCTTCGAATCGCAATCAATGGTTTTGGCCGCATCGGCCGTAATGTCCTGCGAGCACTCTATACCCAGGGCTACCGTCAGGATCTGCAGATCGTCGCCATCAACGACCTTGGCGACAGCGCGATCAATGCTCATCTGCTCAAGTACGACACCGTTCACGGCACGTTCGATGCCGATGTCCAGCACGACCAGGAGAGCCTGACGGTCAACGGCGACCGCATTTCGGTCAGCGCCATCCGCAACCCGGCCGACCTGCCCTGGGCCGCGGAAAAAATTGATGTGGTGTTCGAATGCACCGGTCTGTTCACCGACCGGGCCAAGGCCGCCGCGCATATTACGGCGGGCGCGCGCAAAGTGATTATCTCCGCTCCGGCCAAAGGCGCCGACGCCACCGTCGTTTACGGGGTGAACCACGACATTCTGCGCCAGTCGCATCAGATCATTTCCAATGCGTCGTGCACCACCAACTGCCTGGCCCCGGTGGCCCAGGTGCTGCATCGCGAACTGGGCATCGAAAGCGGCCTGATGACCACCATCCACGCCTACACCAACGATCAGCACCTGACCGACGTCTATCACGTCGATCCGTACCGCGCCCGTTCGGCCACACAGAACATGATCCCGAGCAAGACCGGTGCTGCCGAAGCCGTCGGCCTGGTGCTGCCGGAACTGGCGGGCAAATTGACCGGCATGTCGGTGCGCGTACCGGTGATCAACGTGTCGCTGGTGGACCTGACGGTGCATCTGAAAAAAGAAGCCAGCGCAGAGGAAGTCAATGCGCTGATGAAAGAAGCCAGCCAGCACTCGAAGATACTTGGCTACAACACCCTGCCGCTGGTCTCCAGCGACTTCAACCACAACCCGCTGTCGTCGATTTTCGATGCCAACCACACCAAGTCCAGCGGAAAGCTGCTCAAGGTGCTGGCGTGGTATGACAACGAATGGGGCTTCTCCAACCGCATGCTCGATAACTGCCTGGCGCTGTGCAACGCCGAATAAGCCCGGAGCAACCATCGATGATCGGCATCAGCTTTACGCAAAAGACCATGGCGGCGCGCAAGCGTATCGCCCTGGTCGCCCATGACCACTGCAAGGTGTTCTTGCTGGACTGGGCCGAACGGCAAAAAGACAGACTGGCCCGGCATGATCTGGTCGCCACCGGCACCACGGGTTTGTTGTTGCAACAACGCCTCGATTTGCCGGTGCAAAGCATGATCAGCGGGCCACTGGGCGGCGACCAACAGCTCGGTGCGCAAATCGCCGAGCAGCGGGTCGACATGCTGGTGTTTTTCTGGGACCCGTTCGAACCCCAGCCCCACGACCCGGACATCAAGGCGTTGCTGCGGGTCGCGGCGGTGTGGAACATCCCGGTGGCGTGCAACGAATGCAGCGCCGACTACCTGCTCAGCAGTCCGCTGATGGATCAGGCGCACCTCCATCGGATTCCCGATTACGCCACCTATTTGCAGGGTCGCGCGTAAAGCTTCACAAATCAGTACTTGACCACTCGAGTAGATGATAAGCATTATCATCTACTCGAAATGGATCAGGTTCTCCCGTGAGTCAGTCACGCTTCAACCACGTTTTCCTCACCCAGCGCACCTCCCTGCTGCGCACGCTGGAACGGATGGTCAACAATCACAGCACCGCTGAAGACCTCCTGCAGGAAACCTACCTGCGGGTGACCCGTGCATTGAGCGAACGGGCCATCGATCATCTTGAGCCCTTCGTCTTCCAGACGGCGCGCAACCTGGCGCTGGACCATTTGCGCGCGCGGCGCATCCATTCGCGCACCATGGTCGACGACGTGCCGCAGGAGGTGATGCACAGCATCGCCGCCCCCACCAGCAGCGCCGAAGATGCCGCACACGCCGAACAATTGCTGGAGCGCCTGAACGTGAGCCTCAGTCAACTCAGTGCCCGCCAACAGCGGATTTTCATCCTCAGCCGCCTGCACGGGCACAGCTACCAGGAAATCGCCGACGAGCTAAACGTGTCCCTCAGCACCGTGCAGAAAGAACTCAAGTTGATCATGTCGATCTGCATCGGGGTTGCCGATCGCTTGAGCGCCAACTGAGCGCCAAGGCCCTGCGCACACCTGGACCGACTGCGCTGATCATCGGGCTTTGCTACCCTTGGCCCACTTTTACGCTTCACTAAAAAAACAGCCGTGCACAGACACTGCCGAGGAAACACCGTGACGGACAACCACCGCTCCCCAGAGCCTTCATCGGCGCAGGACCACGCAAGCGCGATGGACCAGGCCCTGGACTGGCTGATCGTGCTCGGCAGTCCCGACGAGGAGCAGGCCCGCCAATTCCATGCATGGCTCGACGCCGATCCGCTGAATGCCCAGGCGTTCGCCAAGGCCCAGGCGATCTGGGAAGGCCCGCAAGTGGCGCAATGCGCGCAAAGCCTGGCCGCCCGTCCGGCGAAAGTCACTGTCCTCGCCCGTCTGCGTCCGCACTGGAAACCACTGGCCACCGCCGCCGTGCTGCTGCTCGGGCTGTTCAGTTTCAGCAGTTTGCCAATGCACCTGCAGGCCGATCACCTGACCGTGGTCGGCGAGCGCCAGCGCCTGCAACTGGAGGACGGGTCCAAGGTCCTGCTCAATACCAATTCGGCGTTCTCAAGCACCATCAACGACCAACAACGTGTTGCCCGCCTGTATCAGGGCGAAGCGTTTTTCGAAGTGCAGGCCAATCGCGGCCAACCACTGGAAATCGACGCCGGCCCGGTCACGGCCAGCGTTCGCGATACCGCATTTGCCGTGCGTTACCTCGACGGCGTGGCGCAGGTGCGGGTGCAACGCGGGGATGTCGACTTGCGCGCCACCCGGGATGACGCGCGGGTGCGCTTGTCCGCCGGGGAAAGCATTCGCATCGGCCCCAACGGCTTCGACCATCCGGCCAAGCTGGATGCCGCCACCGACCTGGCGTGGGTCCAGGGACGGCTGGTGTTCGAAAACTGCCCGTTGAACCAGGTGCTGGCAGAACTTCGCCGCTACTACCCGGGCTGGATCATCAACAACAACGAACAGTTGGCCGATGTCACCGTAACGGGTAACTACCGCCTCGATCAGCCCCTGGACGTGGTTCGCTCCCTGGCCCACATCACCTCGGCCCGGCTCCAGGAATTCCCGGCGCTGGTCATCTTGAACTGAATGAGAATTATTTTTACTCGATAGCCAAACCCCGTACGTCTCGTTATAGCCAATGCAATTGATTCGCATCTCACCATGCCAATCAGCACCTATAAAGATTCGTGCGACACGGAGCGCTATCGATGTCCCCTCGCCTTACCCGCCAAGCCCCTACACCTTCCCGCGTGCTGTCGCTGCTGACCGCTGCCATCCTGATGGCCGGTACCGCACCGCTCATGGCCACCACCGCCACCGAGCAATCGACCCGCAAAATGGGCGACTACGCGTTCGCCATTCCCCAGCAATCACTGGTGTCGGCACTCAATGCCTTTACCGCCGTGACGGGCTGGCAGGTCGGCGTGTCGTCGGAGCTGGTGCAGGGTGTGGCCTCGCCGGGAGTCCGTGGTTCGCTGTCGCCGGAGAAAGCCCTGGATCGCCTGTTGGTGGGGACCAACCTGGGCTATCGCAAGCTGGGCAACAACAGCATCGTTCTAGAAAAACGCAGCGGTAGCAGTGCCCTCAATCTGGATCAGGTCACCATCAGCGCCACCCGTAACGAGCAGGATGTGAACAGCGTACCGAGCACGGTCTCTGTCTACACCCGCGAAGATCTGGACCGCAACAACGTCAATACCATCAAGGAGCTGGTGCGCTACGAACCCGGTGTATCGGTAGGCGGTTCAGGCCAACGCGCCGGCATCACGGGCTACAACATTCGCGGTATCGATGGCGACCGTGTACTGACCCAGGTCGACGGGGTGCAGGTACCCGACGGTTTCTTCAACGGCCCGTATGCCCAGACCAACCGCAACTATGTCGACCCGGAAATCGTCAAGCGTGTGGAAATCCTCCGGGGCCCGGCGTCGGTGCTGTATGGCAGCAGCGCCATTGGCGGTGCGGTCAGTTACTACACGCTGGACCCGGACGACATCATCAAACCGGGCAAGGATGTCGGCGCACGTCTGAAAACCGGCTACAGCTCCGCCGACGACAGCTGGCTGACGTCCGGCACCGTCGCCGGCCGTACCGGCGAGTTCGACGGCCTGCTGCATCTCAGTCAACGCAACGGTCATGAAACAGAGTCCTTTGGCGAAACCGGCGGCACTGGCCTGAACCGCACTGAAGCCAACCCCCAGGACGTGCGCACCACCAGCGTGCTGGCTAAACTGGGCTGGGATTACGCTGACGACGCGCGCCTGGGCCTGACCTACGAGCATTACAAGGACGACCGCGACACCAATCAACTGAGCGCGGTGGGCGGCCCGTTCAATGCCGGACGCGGTATGGGCTTCTACAAGTCCCGTACCGGTAACGACACGATCACTCGCGAACGCTTTGGCCTGGAACACAGCTTCGGTCTGGACAGCGCACTGGCTGACAACATCAAGTGGACGCTGAACTACCAGATCGCCAAGACCGACCAGAGCACCGAAGAGATCTACGCGCCGCCGTCACGGACCGTGTTGCGTAACCGTGATACCAACTTCAAGGATCGCCAATGGGTATTCGACGCCCAGGCTGACAAGTCCTTTGCCATCGCCGATACCGATCACTTCGTCACCTATGGCACCACCATCAAGCAGGACAAAGTTACCGGCCTGCGTACCGGTACCGGCACCTGCCTGACCGTGGCCGGTGCCTGCCGTGTCATTGGCGCCCCGAGCGCCCTCGACACGCTGAAACCCGCCAGTGACTTCCCGGACCCGACCATCAATAGCTACAGCCTGTTCGCCCAGGATCAGATCAGTTGGGGCAACTGGACCTTCCTGCCCGGTGCACGCTACGACTACACCGAACTCAAGCCGCACATCACCGAAGAGTTCCTGGCCACCGCCGACCAGAGCGGCAACGGCGTGGTGAGCGACGAGACCAAGACCTGGCATCGCCTGTCGCCGAAGTTCGGCACCACCTACAGCTTCAACGACCACTACACCTGGTTCGGCCAATACGCCGAAGGCTTCCGCACCCCGACCGCCAAGGCGTTGTATGGCCGTTTCGAAAACATCGCCGGCGGCTATCGGGTCGCGCCTAATCCGGACCTGGAACCGGAAAAGAGCAAAAGCTACGAGACGGGTTTGCGCGGCAACTTCGAGCAGGGCTCGTTTGACGTGGCGGTGTTCTACAACAAGTACCGCGACTTCATCAACGAGAACGCCATCACGCCCGGCTATAGCGAGACCATTTTCAAGAGCAACAACATCAAGCACGCCACCATCAAGGGTGCCGAGGTCAAGGGCCGCCTGAACCTCGATGCCTTCGGCGCGCCGCAAGGTCTCTACACCCAGGGCTCGGTGGCCTATGCCTACGGTCGCAACGACGACAACGGCGAGCCGCTCAACAGCGTCAACCCGCTGACCGGCGTATTCGGCCTCGGCTACGACCAGGACACCTACGGTGGCTTGCTCAGCTGGACGCTGGTGAAGAAAAAGGACCGCGTCGACAGCACCAGTTTCAAAACCCCGGACGGCACCAGCACCCAGTTCAAGACGCCCGGTTTCGGCATTCTGGACCTGAGCGCGTTCTACAAGGTGACCGACGACGTGACCGTCAGCGGCGGCGTCTACAACCTCACCGACAAGAAGTACTGGCTGTGGGATGACGTGCGCGGCTACGACAGCGTCGGCGAAGCCTCCGTGACCCAACCGGCCAACCTCGATCGCCTGACCCAGCCGGGTCGCAATTTTGCGGTCAACCTGATCTGGGATATCTGATCCGCTCATCTCGTCGGGCGGTTACATCAAGCCGTCCGGTGAGGATTTTTTACTGTCAGGCGCCTTGCTCTTCGTCTCGTTACCAAGCGCCTCCTCTTTCTCCAAGGAATTGCCATGACTACCCAGGCCACCGAACAACGCTCCAACCTGCGTTCGCAGCGTTTGAACCAGATCACCAACGAGCCGCACAGCAAGCTCGATGCCCTGGTCAAGGCCCATGCTCCGTTTGAAACCCCGGCCAATTTCGCCCGCTTCGTGGTGGCGCAGTACCTGTTCCAGTCGGAGCTGATGTCGCTGTACAACGATACCGAACTGACCGCCATCGTCCCGGACCTGCCGGCCCGCTGCCGTGCCGATGCCGCCAAGGCCGACCTCGCGGACCTGGACACCGACGTGCCGGTACCTGTCGCCGGTGCACTGAAGAACCCGACCAAGGCCGAAGCCCTGGGCTGGATCTTTGTTTCGGAAGGCTCGAAGCTCGGCGCGGCGTTCCTGATCAAGCGTGCCGTGGGCCTTGGCCTGAGCGAAACCTTCGGCGCCCGCCACCTCGGCGAACCGGCCGGTGGCCGCGCTGAAGGCTGGAAGAGCTTCGTCAAGACCCTGGACGGCCTGGCATTCAGCGCCCAGGAAGAAGCCGACGTGGAAAAAGGCGCCATCGACGCGTTCAACCGGTTTACCGTGTTGCTGGAGCAGGCTTACGCCAGCACACCGGAAGTCGCCTGACACAACACCGACCCTGTGGGAGCGAGTCTGCTCGCGATGACGGTATTCCAGACAGCATTATTGTCGACTGATACTCCGCTATCGCGAGCAGGCTCACTCCTACAAAGGGCCGGGTGAATCTGTAAGATCTCCATTCAGCGTCACACGCCACCCCAGAGCCCATGCCCACCTCTTCCAAACTCTCCCGCCTTCTCTTCGGCCTGCTGGCCTACGTCAGCCTGGGCATCGGCCTGATCGCCATCGTCATACCCGGCCTGCCAACCACCGAGTTCATCCTGCTGGCCGCCTGGGCCGCGACCCGCAGCTCGCCGCGCCTGAGTGCCTGGCTGGAAAACCACCGGCTGTTCGGCCCCATCCTCCATAACTGGCGCAACGGCAAGATCATCGCGCGCAGGGCAAAAGTCAGCGCCACGGTCAGCATGCTGTTATGTGCCGGTCTGATGCTGGTGATGCTCGATCACGGCTGGCCGATTTACCTGGCAATTGCCGGCATGGGGCTGGGCAACCTGTGGATCTGGTCGCGACCGGAATCACTGCCGGAACCCACCTGAACAACTCCGCGACATTTCTTCGTTTTAAAGCGCTTTTCGGCACATTTTCCTGCGCAAACGTTCAACCATTACCGTTCGTCGGGTTGCCCCTCATGTAACCTCAACGCCACGCCGATGTGCATTGATCGGCGCTAAATGGATTTAGCGAGTGAGCCGCAACGGCCCACAGCCAACACTTCATCCATTCGCGAGCTCGCCCTATGTTCGACTCACTGTCCATCCGCCTGAAAATCGTCCTGCTGTCCGGTCTGTGCCTGCTGGGCGTAGTCGCCTTGATAGTGGGCATGAACATCTACCAGACCAATCAGAACGATGACCTGGTCAGCGACTCCAGCAGCAGAATGCTCACCTCCAGTGTGCAGGATCTGCTTCAGGCCAAGGCCGCCGAGCAAGCGGTGCGGGTGCAGAAGACCTTCGGTGAAACCCTGACGGTGGTGACCGCCCTCGCGGACCAGATCCAGGACTTGCGTAACCTGGCCGCCAAGCGTTCCCTTGAACCCGGCGCCCTGCGTGAAGAGTTGAACCAGAGCCTGAAAACCGCCTTCGAGCGCAACGGCAAAGTGCTGGGCATCTGGCTGGCGTTCGAACCCAACGGCCTGGACGGCAAGGACAGCGAGTTCGCCAATGACGCCGCCCGTCAATCCAACGAGATCGGTCGTTTCGCCACGTACTGGAGCCGCGCCGGGGGGGATGCCCTCAACACGATCATGGTCGAAGAGGACATGACCAAAACCACCCTGAACCTCAGCGGCACGCCATACAACGTCTGGTACACCTGCCCTCGGGACAGCAAGCGCACCTGCCTGCTCGACCCCTACGCCGATACTGTCGGTGGCAAGGAAGTGTTGATGACCACCATTTCCGTACCGCTGCTGGTGGATGGCAAGTCCATCGGCGTGGTCGGTATCGACATCGCCCTCGACGCCCTGCAAGCGGCGGCGGTCAACTCCCAGCGCGACCTGTTCAACAGTGCCGGGCACATGCTCATCGTTTCCGGCACCGGCGTGCTGGCCGCCTACAGCGTCGATGCAGGTAAAGTCGGCAAGAACATCGGCGACACCCTGGGCGGCGATGGCAAGGACATCCTGCAGTTGCTCGCGAATGGCGCGCCGAAGATTCTCCAGCAAGGCGACCTGATCCGCGCGGTGTACCCGGTCAGCCCGATTGCCGACGCCAAGGCCTGGGCCGTGGTGATCGACCTGCCGAAACAAGTGCTGCTGGCCGACTCGGTGAAGCTGCAAGCGGTACTCGACGATGCCCAGCAAAGCGGCACGCTCAAGGCGCTGTCGGTGGCGGTGATTGCCGGCCTGCTTGGGTTGTTGCTGATGTGGCTCACCGCGTCCGGCGTGACCCGCCCGATCAACAGCGTGGCCGACATGCTCAAGGCGATTGCCAGCGGTGACGGCGACCTGACCCAGCGCCTGCACTACAGCAAGAAGGACGAACTGGGCGAACTGGTGAGCTGGTTCAACCGTTTCCTCGACAAGCTGCAGCCGACCATCGCACAGATCAAGCAAAGCATCACCGATGCCCGTGGCACGGCCGACCAGTCTTCGGAAATCGCCCGCCAGACCAGTGAAGGCATGCAGGTGCAGTTCCGCGAAATCGACCAGGTCGCCACGGCGTCCAACGAAATGAGCGCCACCGCCCACGATGTCGCCAACAGCGCCTCGAACGCGGCCAACGCCGCCAAGGGTGCCGACCAGTCGGCCCGCGACGGCATGTCGATCATCGAGCGCAGCACCCGCGACATCAATCAACTGGCCGAAGAAGTCAGCAAGGCCGTGACCGAAGTCGAAGCCCTGGCGGTCAACAGCGAACAGATCGGTTCGGTGCTGGAGGTGATTCGCAGCATCGCCGAGCAAACCAACCTGCTGGCGCTCAACGCCGCCATCGAAGCCGCCCGAGCCGGTGAAAGCGGTCGTGGCTTCGCGGTGGTTGCCGATGAAGTGCGCAACCTGGCCAAACGCACCCAGGATTCGGTGGAAGAAATTCGCCTGGTGATCGAACGCATCCAGTCCGGCACCCGCGGCGTGGTCGCCACCATGCACTCAAGCCAGACCCAGGCCCACAGCAACGCCGGGCAGATCCAGCAGGCGGTCCAGGCCTTGGGCAAGATCAGCGACGCGGTCACCGTGATCAGCGACATGAACCTGCAAATCGCCAGCGCCGCCGAGCAGCAAAGCGCAGTCGCCGAAGAGGTAAACCGCAACGTCTCGGCGATCCGCACCGTCACCGAAACCCTGACTGGCCAGGCCACGGAATCGGCGCAGATCAGCAGCCAGCTCAACTCCCTGACCACTCACCAGATGAAGTTGATGGATCAGTTCCGCGTTTAAAAAATCGCCACATCCCCTGTGGGAGCAAGCTCGCTCCCACAGAGGGATTTCATCTGACCTGGAATTTTTTGAACTAAGATCTGGCTCTCGCTCCGGAGGGCCCTTCGATGACTGATCTGCTCACGTCCATTCAAGCCGCACTCGGTTTGCCTCACACCTCGATTCCGTTCACATCCAGCGGCGCCCTGCCCTCGGCGTTTGCCGTCACGGATCTGGCCTGCGCCAGCATCGCTGCCGCAGGCCAGGCCGCCAGCGAACTGCTGCACCAGCAAACCGGGCACCTGCCCGACCTTGAAGTTGACCGACGCCTCGCATCATTCTGGTTCGCAACCTCGATTCGCCCGCTTGGCTGGAGCGTTCCGCCGTTGTGGGACCCGATCGCCGGTGACTACGCCACCCGCGATGGCTGGATTCGCCTGCACACCAACGCGTCCCATCACCGCACCGCTGCCGAAAGCGTGCTCGGTGCCTGTACCGACCGCGCAGCGATGGCCGGCCAAGTGGCTCGATGGGCGAAAAGCGAGCTGGAGCAGGCGGTGGTCGATGCCGGTGGTTGTGCTGCCGAAATGCGCACCTGGGAACAATGGCAGGTCCATCCTCAAGGCCAGGCAGTGAATGCCGAACCCTTGATTCAGTTCGCCAACCACCCAAGCCAGAACGGCAAACCGTGGACAGGCACGGTTGCTCGCCCATTGGCCGGCATCAAGGTGCTGGACTTGACCCGAGTACTGGCAGGCCCCATCGCCAGTCGCTTTCTGGCAGGCTTGGGCGCCGATGTCTTGCGCATCGACCCGTCAACCTGGAACGAGCCCGGGGTGGTGCCGGAAGTCACCCTGGGAAAACGCTGCGCGCGACTTGATCTGAACGACAAATCCGACCGCGCCGTATTCGAATGCCTGCTCAAGGATGCCGACATTCTGCTCCACGGCTATCGCGCCGATGCGCTGGAGCGACTTGACCTGGGCATGAATGAACGCCGACGACTGAACCCCGGCCTGATCGATGTCTGCCTCAACGCCTATGGCTGGAGCGGCCCCTGGCAAAACCGGCGGGGCTTCGACAGCCTGGTGCAGATGAGCAGTGGCATTGCCGAAGCGGGCATGCGCTGGAAGCAGGCGGACAAGCCGACGCCATTGCCGGTGCAAGCCCTCGATCACGCCACCGGGTATTTGATGGCAGCCAGTGCGATCCGGTTGTTGGCACAGCGGTTGAACGACGGTACGGGGGGCTCGGCGCGATTGTCGTTGGCGCGTACGGCGAGGTTGTTGATCGAGCATGGGCCGGGGACGATTGAAGCGTTACGTGCGGAAGATGAGCAGGATCAGCGGTTGATGGTGGAGCAGACACCGTGGGGGGCGGCGCACCGATTGCACGCTCCTTTGAAGATAACTGGGACACCGTTGCAATGGGCGCTACCGGCAACCGAATTGGGTTCACATCGCGCGCAGTGGTAGTGAGTTTTAGATAGCCATCGCGAGCAAGCTCGCGATGGTGCCCGAAACAGCACCACAAAAACCGGATCAGCTCAGTCCGCCCGACTCAACGAAGTCCACAGCACCTGCGCCGCATACCCTCGATACGGCCGCCACCCTTCAGCCCGCAACAACAGCTGCTTCGCTGTCACCGGCCCACCCTCCAGCGCCGCCAGCGCATTGATCAGCCCCACGTCGCCATTGGGAAACCCATCCAACTCCCGCAACTGACGCAAGGCAATGTATTGCGCCGTCCAGTCACCAATCCCGTGCAACGCCAGCAACCGCGCAATACCATCGTCCTGACCGGGCTCGAATAATCGCGGATCATCGAGTAACGCCTGAGCCACACCCGACAACGTCCGGCCTCGGCTTTTCGGCATGCCCAGCGCTGCCAGATCTGCGTCCGCCAAAACGCTGGCCTGGGGAAAAGCGTGGGTCAATCCCGGCAGTGCTGAACTTAACGGCGTGCCGTACTGCGCAACCAGTTTGCCCGCCAACCGGATCGCCGCCACTACCGTAATCTGCTGCCCCAGTACCGCACGGATCGCCAGTTCCAGCCCATCCCATGCCCCCGGTACGCGCAGGCCCGGGCGTTCGGTAATCAACCGCGCCATCAGCGGATCAACCGTCAGGTGCCGGTGAATTGCGGACAGGTCGGCATCCAGGTCGAACATTCGCCGCACTCGCGCAACGATCTCGGGCACGGCAGCAGCATCCGGAAAGTCCAGGCTCAGCTCAAGTGCATCGGATGCAGCAGGCTGGATCGAAAACGTACCGTGAACGCCATGCAAGTCGATGCTGCGCGAGTAGACACCCTCGACCACGGTTTCCAGGCCAACGATCGTCCGCGCCGACAAGAACCCCAGCAACGCCGGCCAGTCATAGGGCGGCTGGTACGCCAGCAACAACCTCACAGGCTGAGCACCCCGCTGTACAACCCATAAGCCGCCAGCCCAGCACCACCGATGACACAGGTGAAAATGCCTTTCTCGACCACCGTGAACAGTGGTTTGCCCTGCTCATTACGTGCCTTGGCAAACAGGATCACACCCGGTGCATACAGCAGCGCCGACAGCAGCAAATACTTCAGGCCGCCGGCATACAGCAACCACACCGCGTAACCCAGGGCGATGCCACCGATCAGCAAATCCTTGATCCGCTCGGCGGGTGCCTGTTGATAGGTTTCACCCCGTGTGCACAACAACACCGCATAGGCCGCCGACCACAGGTACGGCACCAGAATCATCGAGGACGCCAGATAAATCAGACTGGTGTAGGTGCCGGCGGAAAACAGGGTGATCAGCAGGAACAGCTGGATCATCGAGTTGGTCAGCCACATCGCATTGACCGGCACATGGTTGGCGTTTTCCTTGGTCAGGAATGCCGGCATGGTCTTGTCTTTCGCCGTGGCGAACAGGATTTCGGCGCACAGCAGTGCCCAGGACAACAAGGCCCCCAACAGCGAGATCGCCAGGCCGACACTGATCAGTAACGCGCCCCTGGGGCCGACGATATGTTCAAGCACCGCCGCCAGCGAGGGGTTCTGCAGTTTTGCCAGTTGCGGCTGGGTCATGATCCCCAGCGACAACACGTTCACCAGCACCAGCAGCGCCAACACCCCAATGAACCCGATCACCGTCGCCCGGCCCACGTCGGAGCGTTTCTCTGCCCGGGCCGAATAGACACTGGCGCCCTCGATACCGATGAACACGAACACGGTGACCAGCATCATGTGCCGGACCTGATCCATCACGCTGCCGAACTCCGGGTTATTGCGCCCCCAGATATCGAGGGTAAAGATGTCCGCCTTGAACGCCACGGCGGCAATCACGATGAACATGATCAGCGGCACGATCTTGGCCACCGTGGTCACCTGGTTGATGAACGCCGCCTCCTTGATCCCGCGCATCACCACAAAATGCACGGTCCAGAGCAGCACCGAAGCGCAGACGATGGCGATCGGCGTGTTGCCTTCGCCAAAGACCGGAACGAAGTAACCGAGGGTGCTGAACAGCAGCACAAAGTAGCCGACGTTGCCCAGCCAGGCGCTGATCCAGTAGCCCCAGGCGGACGAGAAGCCCATGTAGTCGCCGAACCCGGCCTTGGCATAGGCGTACACCCCGGAGTCCAACTCCGGCTTGCGATTGGCCAGGGTCTGGAACACGAATGCCAGGGTGAGCATGCCGACGGCGGTGATTGCCCAACCGATCAGGATCGCCCCGGCATCGGCCCTGGCCGCCATGTTTTGCGGCAGGGAAAAAATCCCGCCGCCGATCATCGAACCCACCACCAACGCGATCAATGCGCTCAGGCGAAGCTTGTTCGGTGATTGCGCCATCGTTGCATCTCCATTTCTGTGGGGGTGACAACTGCCGCGAGATCGTCACATAACAGGCGTCAACTAAACTGTTGAAGAGTAATAACGTTTATTGGATAACGCCAACATGCGTATTTTTACTTGCACAAAACGGCTATTAGAGGCGCCGTTATAATCATTTGTTGTATACGTTTTTCCAATACATCAATTTCGTACAAAAAACCCGCTGGTAAAATTTGCGAATTCTGAAAAACCAACTAGCGTCATAATTCGAAACAAACTCTAAAATTATTTAAATAATGTACAAAAGGCTCTAGAACAAGCGCTACAGGCAGCCGCCTTGCAAATGATGGCACTCCGCCAAGAAACTGGGAACGCTCTCATTTAGTGATCTAAGTCAGCTGATTGGATAGCCAACGGAATTAGTCTGTTGCCTCTCTTCTCCTGCATTGGAGTCATGCAATGTCTGAAGCTCCCGGAAAACTGAAACTCGGCGCGCTGGTTGCGTTAGTCGTGGGTTCGATGATTGGTGGCGGGATCTTTTCCTTGCCACAAAACATGGCGGCCAGCGCGGATGTCGGCGCCATTCTGATCGGTTGGGCAATCACCGCCGTCGGCATGCTCACCCTGGCGTTCGTGTTCCAGACCCTGGCCAACCGCAAACCCGATCTGGATGGCGGGGTCTACGCCTACGCCAAGGCCGGTTTCGGCGACTACATGGGCTTCTCGTCCGCCTGGGGGTACTGGATCAGTGCCTGGCTGGGCAACGTTGGCTACTTCGTCTTGCTGTTCAGCACGCTCGGCTACTTCTTTCCGCTATTTGGGGAGGGGAATACCCCTGCCGCCGTGATCGGCGCCTCGGTGCTGCTCTGGGCCGTACATTTCCTCGTATTACGGGGAATAAAGGAAGCAGCGTTCATCAACCTGGTGACCACCGTCGCCAAGATTGTGCCGCTGCTGCTGTTCATGTTGATTGCGTTGTTCGCCTTCAAACTGGACATCTTCACCGCCGATATCTGGGGCCTGAAGAACCCGGACCTGGGCAGCGTGATGGACCAGGTGCGCAAGATGATGCTGGTCACCGTGTGGGTGTTCATCGGCATCGAAGGCGCGAGCATCTTTTCGGCCCGCGCGGAAAAACGCAGCGATGTGGGTAAAGCCACCGTGATCGGCTTTGTCACCGTGCTGTTGTTTTTGGTTCTGGTCAACGTGCTGTCGCTGGGGATCATGACCCAGCCGGAACTGGCCAAACTGCAGAACCCGTCGATGGCCGCCGTGCTGGAACACGTGGTCGGTCACTGGGGTGCGGTGCTGATCAGCGTCGGTTTGATCATCTCGTTGCTGGGGGCGTTGCTGTCGTGGGTGCTGCTGTGCGCGGAGATCATGTTCGCCGCTGCCAAGGACCACACCATGCCGGCGTTTTTGCGCAAGGAAAACGCCAACCATGTACCGGTCAACGCGCTGTGGCTGACCAACGCCATGGTGCAGGTTTTCCTGATCATCACACTGTTCTCCGCCAGCACTTACCTGTCGCTGATCTACCTCGCCACCTCGATGATCCTGGTGCCTTACCTGTGGTCGGCGGCCTATGCGTTGCTGTTGGCGGTGCGTGGCGAAAGCTACGAAGGCGCGGCGGGCGAGCGGCAGAAGGATCTCATCATCGGTGCCGTGGCCGTGATCTACGCGATCTGGCTGCTGTACGCCGGCGGCATCAAGTACCTGCTGCTGTCCGCCCTGCTCTACGCCCCCGGCGTAATCCTGTTCGCCAAGGCCAAGCTGGAAATCAACAAACCGGTTTTCACCAACGTCGAGAAGCTGATTTTCGCTGCGGTGGTCGTCGGCGCCGTGGTGGCGGCCTACGGTCTCTACGACGGTTTCCTGACTCTGTAACTACCCTGTTTTGTCATCTGGAGGATCACTGTAATGACCAAGGAAAAAGTTAAGTACGGCGTCCATTCCGAAGCCGGCAAACTGCGCAAAGTCATGGTTTGCTCCCCCGGCCTGGCCCATCAGCGGCTGACCCCGAACAACTGCGATGAACTGCTGTTCGACGATGTGCTGTGGGTGGCCCAGGCCAAGCGCGACCACTTCGACTTCGTCACCAAGATGCGCGAACGCAACGTCGATGTACTGGAAATGCACAACCTGCTGACCGACATCGTCGCCATTCCCGAAGCCCTGGACTGGATTCTGGAACGCAAGATCACCGCCAACTCGGTGGGCCTGGGCCTGATCAACGAAACCGCGTCGTGGCTGCGCAGCCTGGAGCCACGTCACATCGCCGAGTTCCTGATCGGCGGCGTATCAGGCGATGATTTGCCCACCAGTTTCGGCGGCAAGGCCATCGAGATGTTCCGCGACTTCCTCGGCAACTCCAGCTTCATCCTGCCGCCGCTGCCCAACACCCAGTTCACCCGCGATACCACCTGCTGGATCTACGGTGGCGTCACCCTCAACCCGATGTACTGGCCGGCGCGCCGTCAGGAAACCCTGCTGACCACCGCCATCTACAAGTTCCACCCCGAGTTCACCAACGCCGACTTCCAGATCTGGTACGGCGACCCGGACAAAGACCACGGCAACTCCACCCTTGAGGGCGGTGATGTGATGCCGATCGGCAACGGCGTGGTGTTGATCGGCATGGGCGAACGCTCGTCGCGCCAGGCCATTGCCCAACTGGCGGTGAACCTGTTCAAAAACAAGGCGGTCGAGAAAGTGATCGTCGCCGGCCTGCCGAAATCCCGCGCGGCGATGCACCTGGACACCGTGTTCAGCTTCTGTGATCGCGACCTCGTCACGATCTTCCCGGAAGTGGTGAACCAGATTGTCGCCTTCACCCTGCGTCCCGATGAAAGCAAGGCGGGCGGCATCGACATTCGTCGCGAAGAAACCAACTTCCTCGACACCGTCGCCCAGGCCCTGAACCTCAAAGCGTTGCGCGTGGTGGAAACCGGCGGCAACAGCTTCGCCGCCGAACGCGAGCAATGGGACGACGGCAACAACGTAGTGGCCGTGGAACCGGGCGTGGTCATCGGCTACGACCGCAATACCTACACCAACACCCTGATGCGCAAGGCCGGTGTGGAAGTGATCACCATCAGCGCCGGCGAACTCGGCCGGGGACGGGGCGGCGGCCATTGCATGACCTGCCCGATCATCCGCGACCCGATTGACTACTAACCTATTGCCTTGACCCTCGCTGCCCTCTACCCAAGGGCATGCGCAGGCCAAGGGGATAACCGACACCTTAGGAGATCCAAAATGGCGTTCAATATCCATAACCGCAATCTGCTGAGCCTGGAACACCACACCCCTCGCGAATTGCGCTACCTGCTCGACCTGTCCCGCGACCTCAAGCGTGCCAAGTACACCGGCACCGAACAGCAGCATCTCAAGGGCAACAACATCGCGCTGATCTTCGAAAAAACCTCGACCCGCACCCGCTGCGCGTTCGAAGTTGCAGCCTATGACCAGGGCGCCAACGTCACCTACATCGACCCGAACTCCTCGCAGATCGGCCACAAGGAAAGCATGAAGGACACCGCCCGCGTGCTCGGGCGCATGTACGACGCCATCGAATACCGTGGCTTCAAGCAGGAAATCGTCGAGGAACTGGCCAAGTTCGCCGGCGTACCGGTGTTCAATGGCCTCACCGACGAATATCACCCGACGCAAATGATCGCCGACGTGCTGACCATGCGTGAACACGCCGACAAGCCGATCCACGAGATCAGCTACGCCTACCTGGGCGACGCGCGCAACAACATGGGCAACTCACTGCTGCTGATCGGCGCCAAACTCGGCATGGACGTGCGCATCTGCGCGCCAAAAGCCCTGTGGCCGGCGGACGACCTGGTGGCTCGCTGCAAACAGTACGCAGAAGAAAGCGGCGCGCGCATTACCCTCACCGAAGACCCGAAAGCGGCGGTCAAGGGCGTGGACTTCATCCACACCGATGTGTGGGTGTCGATGGGCGAGCCAGTCGAAGCCTGGGCCGAGCGCATCCAGCAACTGCTGCCGTATCAGGTCAACGCCGAACTGATGAAAGCCACCGGCAACCCGCGCACCAAGTTCATGCACTGCCTGCCGGCGTTCCATAACAGCGACACCAAGATCGGCAAGCAGATTGCCGAGCAGTACCCGCACCTGAAGAACGGCATCGAAGTGACCGATGACGTGTTCGAGTCGCCGGCCTGCATCGCCTTCGAGCAAGCGGAAAACCGCATGCACACGATCAAGGCGATTCTGGTGTCGACGCTGGCTGATCTATAAGACCGGCACCGGTCAATGTAGGAGCGAGCCTGCTCGCGATAGCGGTCTGACATTCAACATTAATGTCGAAAGATGCTGCGCAATCGCGAGCAGGCTCACTCCTACAATTGACCGAGTCGTTTGCCTTTCCTCTGTTCAGAAGGACTAGCACCATGCGTATCGTCGTTGCTCTGGGCGGTAATGCCCTGCTCCGCCGGGGCGAACCCATGACCGCTGACAACCAGCGCGCCAACATCCGGATCGCCACCGAACAGATCGCCAAGATCCATCCCGGCAACCAACTGGTCATCGCCCACGGCAATGGCCCTCAGGTCGGCCTGCTGTCATTGCAGGCGGCGGCCTACACCTCGGTTTCACCCTATCCGCTGGACGTGCTCGGTGCTGAGACCGAAGGCATGATCGGCTACATCATCGAACAGGAACTGGGCAACCTGCTGGACTTCGAAGTGCCCTTCGCGACCTTGCTGACCCAAGTCGAAGTCGATGCCAATGACCCGGCCTTCAAGAACCCCACCAAACCCATCGGCCCTGTCTATACCAAGGATGAGGCCGAAGCACTCGCCGCCGAGAAAGGCTGGGCGATTGCCCCGGACGGCGACAAATACCGTCGCGTGGTCGCCAGCCCGAAACCGAAACGCATCTTCGAAATCCGTCCGATCAAATGGCTGCTGGAAAAAAGCAGCATCGTGATCTGCGCCGGCGGCGGCGGCATTCCGACCATGTACACCTCACCCGGCAAACTCGAGGGCGTCGAAGCGGTCATCGACAAAGACCTGTGCTCGGCGCTGCTGGCCGAACAGCTTGAAGCCGATCTGCTGGTGATCGCCACCGACGTCAACGCCGCCTTCATCGACTTTGGTAAACCCACGCAGAAAGCCATCGCCCAGGCCCACCCCGACGAAATGGAAAAACTCGGCTTCGCCGCCGGCTCCATGGGACCGAAGGTGCAGGCAGCCTGCGAGTTCGCGCGCCATACTGGAAAAGTGGCGGTGATCGGTTCGCTCGCGGACATCGAAGCGATCGTCCAGGGCAAGGCCGGCACGCGCATCAGTACGGCGACACCGGGCATCAGCTATCAATAAACGAAACTGCGGGGCAGGCCTGAGGCCTGTCCTGATTCAAGATCTTTCGAAGGAGAGTCAATAATGGCAACGTTCGAGCCGGGTCACCTGCACATCGAGCGACACGCGCTGAACAAGGATGACGTCAGCTACAACATCTACCTCGACTATGAAGTCAGCCAGGATCCCAAGGAAGGCAAAGGGATGCTGTTCAAGATGCACGGCAGCATTCAGAACAAGGACATGAGCGAGTCGTTCTTCCTGCCCAAGGACATGGCCTACAACTTCGCCAGCAACGTCACCAAGATTGCCGAGAAGCATGGCATCCCGAAAACCCATAGCAACATCGGTTCGATCCACAAGCATTACGACCAAATGTTCGAAGACGTGCGGGTGCAGTTGAACATGAAATCGGGCGACCCGGTCAAACCCGAGCACCTGGAATAACCCAGTTTCCACTTGGAGACTGCACCTGTGGGAGCGAGCTTGCTCGCTCCCACAGGTGATCATCGCCATGTAGAAGTCCGCGCAAAATTTCACCATTAGCCCGCCCCAAGGCATACTTGCCACCCTTCGCACTGCAGAACCCAAAACCGCCCCATGCGTATCCACGTCAGCTTCATCGACCGCGTCGGTATCACCCAGGAAGTCCTGGCCCTGCTCGGCGGGCGCAATCTGAACCTGGATGCGGTGGAAATGGTCCCGCCCAATGTCTATATCGACGCCCCGACCCTGAGCCCGCAAGTCCTCGAGGAACTGCGCGATGCCCTGTTCAGCGTGCGTGGCGTGCAAGCGGTGACGGTGGTCGACATCCTGCCAGGCCAGCGCCGGCACTTGCAGCTCGACGCCTTGCTGGCCGCCATGACCGACCCGGTGCTGGCACTGGACAGCGACGGCAAGGTGCTGCTGGCCAACCCGGCCCTGATCGCCCTGTACGGCCGCGAACCGGGTGGTGAAAGCGTGGGCGACCTGTTTGCCGACCCGGCCTTGCTCGATGCCCTGCTCGAACAAGGCTTTCGCCTGCCGCTGCGGGAAATTACCGTCAACGGCCAGACCTTGTTGCTCGACGCCACACCGATCACCGACGCCGGCGCCCTGCTGACCCTGTACCAACCGAACCGCATCGGCGAACGCCTTTCCGCGCTACACCATGACCACGCCGAAGGTTTCGATGCACTGCTCGGCGAGTCTCCGGTGATCCGCACCCTCAAGGCGCGCGCCCAGCGGGTGGCGGCCCTCGATGCACCGCTGCTGATCCAGGGTGAAACCGGCACCGGCAAGGAACTGGTGGCCCGCGCCTGCCACGCCATCAGCGCCCGGCACAGCTCACCCTTTCTGGCGTTGAACTGCGCGGCATTGCCGGAGAACCTCGCCGAAAGTGAACTGTTCGGCTACGCCCCCGGTGCCTTCACCGGCGCACAACGGGGTGGTAAGCCGGGGTTGATGGAACTGGCCAACCAGGGCACGGTGTTTCTCGATGAAATCGGCGAGATGTCGCCGTACTTGCAGGCCAAATTGCTGCGTTTCCTCAACGACGGCAGTTTTCGCCGGGTCGGCGGTGACCGTGAGGTCAAAGTCAATGTGCGGATCCTCAGCGCCACCCACCGCGACCTGGAAAAAATGGTCAGCGAAGGGCAGTTTCGCGAAGACCTGTTCTATCGCCTCAACGTCCTCAACGTCGAAGTGCCGCCGCTGCGCGAGCGTGGCCAGGACATCCTGCTGCTGGCCCGCTACTTCATGCAGCAGGCCTGCGCGCAGATCCAGCGCCCGATCTGTCGCCTGGCGCCGGGCACTTACCCGGCGCTGCTGGGCAACCGCTGGCCGGGCAACGTGCGGCAATTGCAGAACGTGATCTTCCGCGCCGCGGCGATTTGCGAAAGCAGCCTGGTGGACATCGGCGACCTCGACATCGCCGGCACCTCGGTGGCCCGTCAGAGCGACCATGACGTCGACAGCCTGGAACAGGCCATGGACGAGTTCGAGAAAACCCTGCTGGAAAAACTCTACGCCAGCTATCCCTCGACCCGACAACTCGCTACCCGCTTGCAAACCTCCCACACGGCGATTGCCCATCGGTTGCGCAAGTACGGGATTCCGAGCAAGGCTTGAAGCCTGACACCGAACAACTGTAGGAGCGAGCCTGCTCGCGATGACGGACTGACAGCCACCATCGATGTCGACTGAACGAACGCTATCGCGAGCAGGCTCGCTCCTACAGATTCCTCCGTCATCCGAAAAACCGCGCCAAAAACGACCTCCATCTGTACTGAAAGCGCTACAGCGGAACGATATCGCTACACCCCTCTCCGATCACGGCTGTGCAAGGCTTTGATCCACCTCGGCTTTTATCATTGACATATGCCGTATCGATTTCGCTACAACGATTGATTTTCAGCGTTTGTCGAAACCACCTAAATCATTGATCAATAACAACAAAAACAACGTTGGCCGCGTTCTTGCTATGTATTCCCCATAACCCGGGCATCGCCCAAGCATTCAATCGCGTCCACCAGACGAGTCTGGCCCCTTAGGAGTTTCTATGAGCGAGTTGCGTTTTACTGAAGATCACGAATGGCTGCGCACCGAAGCTGACGGCAGCGTCACGGTCGGCATCACCGCTTTCGCACAGAACGCCCTGGGCGACGTGGTTTTCGTTCAACTGCCTGAGCTGCAGTCCTACGACAAAGGCGCCGAAGCCGCCACCGTGGAATCGGTAAAGGCTGCCAGCGGCGTGTACATGCCACTGGACGGTGAAGTGCTGGAAGTGAACCCGGCGCTGGACAGCAGCCCTGAGCTGGTCAACGAAGATCCGCTGGGCGAAGGCTGGTTCTTCCGCTTCCAGCCAAGCGACGCCTCGGCTGTCGCCCAACTGCTGGATCAGGACGCCTACGACCGCCTGATCAAAGCCAACGCCGAAGCCTGAGGAGCACCAACATGACCCAAGTGAACCCTGCCGTTGTAAACACAAGCACCGCCAACGAATTCATCGCCCGTCACATCGGCCCGCGCGCCGGTGACGAGCAAGCGATGCTCAACAGCCTCGGTTTCGACTCCCTGGAAGCCCTGAGCGCCAGCGTGATTCCCGACAGCATCAAGGGCACCAGCGTCCTCGGCCTGGAAGACGGCTTGAGCGAAGCCGATGCCCTGGCCTTGATCAAGTCCATCGCGACTAAAAACCAGCTGTTCAAGACCTACATCGGCCAAGGCTACTACGGCACCCACACACCGTCGCCGATCCTGCGCAACCTGCTGGAAAACCCGGCCTGGTACACCGCCTACACCCCGTACCAGCCAGAAATCTCCCAGGGTCGTCTCGAAGCGCTGCTGAACTTCCAGACCCTGATCAGCGACCTCACCGGCCTGCCGATCGCCAACGCCTCCCTGCTGGACGAAGCCACCGCCGCTGCCGAAGCCATGACCTTCTGCAAACGCCTGAGCAAGAACAAGGGCAGCCACGCCTTCTTCGCCTCCGTGCATTGCCACCCGCAGACCCTCGACGTACTGCGCACCCGTGCCGAGCCTCTGGGTATCGACGTAGTGGTTGGCGACGAACTCGAACTGACTGACGTGACGCCTTTCTTCGGCGCACTGCTGCAATACCCGGCGAGCAACGGTGACGTGTTCGATTACCGCGAGCTGACCGAACGCTTCCACGCCGCGAACGCCCTCGTTGCCGTGGCCGCCGACCTGCTGGCCCTGACCGTGCTGGCCGCGCCAGGCGAATTCGGTGCCGACGTGGCCATCGGCAGTGCACAGCGCTTCGGCGTGCCACTGGGCTTCGGTGGCCCGCACGCGGCGTACTTCTCCACCAAGGACGCGTTCAAACGTGACATGCCGGGCCGTCTGGTCGGTGTTTCGGTAGACCGTTTCGGCAACCCGGCCCTGCGCCTGGCCATGCAGACCCGCGAGCAACACATCCGTCGCGAGAAAGCCACCAGCAACATCTGCACCGCGCAAGTACTGCTGGCCAACATCGCCAGCATGTACGCCGTGTACCACGGTCCGAAAGGCCTGACGCAGATCGCCAATCGTGTGCACCACCTGACCGCGATCCTGGCCAAAGGCTTGAGCGCATTGGGCCTGAACGTCGAGCAAGCGAGCTTCTTCGACACCCTGACCGTGAAGACCGGCGCACAAACCGCCGCCCTGCACGACAAGGCGCACGCCCAGCGCATCAACCTGCGCGTGGTCGATGGCGAGCGCCTGGGCCTGTCCCTGGACGAAACCACCACTCAGGCCGACGTTGAGGCCCTGTGGAGCCTGCTGTCCGACGGCAAGACCCTGCCGGACTTCGCCGCCCTCGCCGCCTCGGTCGTCAGCACCATCCCGGCCGCGCTGGTGCGTCAGTCGCCGATCCTCAGCCACCCGGTGTTCAACCGCTATCACTCGGAAACCGAGCTGATGCGCTACCTGCGCAAGCTCGCCGACAAAGACCTGGCCCTGGATCGCACCATGATCCCGCTGGGTTCGTGCACCATGAAACTCAACGCCGCCAGCGAAATGATCCCGGTGACCTGGGCCGAGTTCGGCGCCCTGCACCCGTTCGCCCCAGCCGAGCAAAGCGCCGGCTACCAGCAACTGACCGACGAACTGGAAGCAATGCTTTGCGCTGCGACCGGCTACGACTCGGTGTCCTTGCAACCGAACGCCGGCTCCCAGGGTGAATACGCAGGTCTGCTGGCGATCCGTGCCTACCACCAGAGCCGTGGCGAAGACCGTCGCGACATCTGCCTGATCCCGTCGTCGGCCCACGGCACCAACCCGGCCACCGCCAACATGGCCGGCATGCGCGTGGTCGTCACCGCCTGCGATGCCCGCGGCAACGTCGACATCGAAGACCTGCGCGCCAAGGCCATCGAGCACCGCGAACACCTCGCCGCGCTGATGATCACCTACCCGTCGACCCACGGCGTGTTCGAAGAAGGCATCCGCGAAATCTGCGGCATCGTTCATGACAACGGTGGCCAGGTGTACATCGACGGCGCCAACATGAACGCCATGGTCGGCCTCTGCGCCCCGGGCAAGTTCGGCGGCGACGTTTCGCACCTGAACCTGCACAAAACCTTCTGCATCCCCCACGGCGGTGGCGGCCCGGGCGTCGGCCCGATCGGTGTGAAATCGCACCTGGCGCCATTCCTGCCGGGCCACGCACAGATGGAGCGCAAGGAAGGCGCCGTTTGCGCGGCACCGTTCGGCAGCGCGAGCATTCTGCCGATCACCTGGATGTACATTCGTATGATGGGTGGCGCGGGCCTCAAGCGTGCTTCGCAGCTGGCGATCCTCAATGCCAACTACATCTCCCGTCGCCTCGAAGAGCACTACCCAGTGCTGTACACCGGCAGCAACGGCCTGGTGGCACACGAATGCATCCTCGACCTGCGTCCACTGAAAGACAGCAGCGGCATCAGCGTCGATGACGTCGCCAAGCGCCTGATCGACTTCGGCTTCCACGCACCGACCATGTCGTTCCCGGTGGCCGGCACGCTGATGATCGAGCCGACCGAAAGCGAATCCAAGGAAGAACTGGACCGCTTCTGCGACGCCATGATCCGCATCCGCGAAGAAATCCGTGCAGTGGAAAACGGCACCCTGGACAAGGACGACAACCCGCTGAAAAACGCTCCGCACACCGCCAAGGAACTGGTGGGCGAGTGGTCGCACCCATACAGCCGTGAGCAAGCGGTGTACCCGGTTGCGTCGCTGATCGAAGGCAAGTACTGGCCGCCGGTCGGTCGCGTCGACAACGTGTTCGGCGACCGCAACCTGGTCTGCGCCTGCCCGTCGATCGAAAGCTACGCTTAAACCAATGAGGGGGCGGATTTACTCGCCCCCACTTTCAGAAACACCGCAATACCCTGTAGGAGCTGCCGCAGGCTG
>NZ_LACC01000025.1:12404-103754 GCF_000967965.1 Pseudomonas fluorescens | reverse complement strand
GCAGCCTGCGGCAGCTCCTACGCAAAGCATCTCCCGTGATACGCCTATAACAAGAAACCGGAGAACCACCATGTCGTTAAGCGTGTTCGACCTGTTCAAGATTGGCATCGGCCCCTCCAGCTCCCACACCGTCGGCCCGATGCGCGCCGCTGTGCGTTTCGTCGAAGGCTTGCGCCGTGAAGGGCTGCTGACGGCCACCACCTGCGTCAAGGTCGAGCTGTACGGCTCGCTCGGCGCCACCGGCAAAGGCCACGGCAGTGACAAGGCTGTGCTGCTGGGCCTGGAAGGTGAACACCCGGACACCGTGGATACAGAAACCGTCGCTGCGCGCCTGCAAGAAATTCGTGGTAACGGCCGCTTGAACCTGCTCGGCGAACACAGCATTGCGTTCAACGAGAAAGAACACCTGGCGATGATTCGCAAACCCTTGCCCTATCACCCCAACGGCATGATTTTCCGCGCCTTCGACGCAGCGGGCCTGCAGGTCCGCAGCCGCGAGTACTACTCGGTCGGCGGCGGTTTTGTGGTCGATGAGGACGCCGCCGGCGCCGATCGCATCGTCGAAGACGCCACGCCCCTGACCTTTCCGTTCAAAAGTGCCAAGGATCTTCTCGGTCATTGCGTCAAATACGGGCTGTCGATCAGCCAGGTGATGCTGACCAACGAAAGCGCCTGGCGCCCGGAAGCGGAAACCCGCGCCGGCCTGCTGAAAATATGGCAAGTGATGCAGGACTGCGTCGCCGCCGGATGCCGCAATGAAGGCATCCTGCCCGGCGGACTGAAGGTCAAACGCCGGGCCGCCGCGCTGCATCGGCAATTGTGCAAGAACCCGGAATCGTCTTTGCGCGACCCGTTGTCAGTGCTCGACTGGGTCAACCTGTACGCCCTGGCGGTCAATGAAGAAAACGCCAATGGCGGGCGCGTGGTCACCGCCCCCACCAACGGCGCGGCCGGGATCATTCCAGCGGTGCTGCATTACTACATGCGCTTTATCCCGGGCTCCAATGACGACGGCGTGGTGCGTTTTCTGCTCACTGCCGCAGCCATCGGCATTCTGTACAAGGAAAACGCCTCCATCTCCGGCGCCGAAGTCGGCTGCCAGGGCGAAGTCGGCGTCGCCTGTTCGATGGCCGCCGGTGCCCTGTGCGAAGTGCTTGGCGGCACTGTGCAACAAGTGGAGAACGCCGCGGAAATCGGCATGGAACACAACCTCGGACTAACCTGCGACCCGATTGGCGGGCTGGTGCAAGTGCCTTGCATCGAGCGCAACGCCATGGGCTCGGTCAAGGCCATCAATGCCGTGCGCATGGCTCTGCGCGGCGACGGACAACACTTCGTCTCCCTCGACAAGGTCATTCGCACCATGCGCCAGACCGGCGCCGACATGAAAAGCAAATACAAGGAAACCGCCCGTGGCGGTTTGGCGGTCAACATTATCGAGTGCTGATGCGCGCTCATCTGCACCCTTCTTCAGGAGCTGAATATGTCCACCGAACAACTGTTGAAAACCCCGTTGCACGCACTGCACATCGAACTCGGCGCGCGCATGGTGCCGTTCGCCGGCTACGACATGCCCGTCCAGTACCCGCTGGGCGTGATGAAAGAACACCAGCACACCCGTGATCAGGCCGGGCTGTTCGATGTCTCGCACATGGGCCAGATCCGCCTGACCGGCGCCAATGCCGCCAAGGCCCTGGAAACGCTGGTGCCGGTGGACATCATCGATCTGCCGGTGGGCATGCAGCGTTACGCCATGTTCACCAATGCGACGGGCGGCATCCTCGACGACCTGATGGTCGCCAACCTGGGCAACGACGAACTGTTCCTGGTGGTCAACGCCGCCTGCAAGGACCAGGACCTGGCCCACCTGCGCAAGCACATTGGCGACCAGTGCACGATCGAGCCGCTGTTCGAAGAGCGCGCTCTGCTCGCCCTGCAAGGCCCGGCTGCCGTGACCGTGCTGGCACGCCTGGCCCCTACAGTTGCAAAGATGACCTTCATGCAGTTCGCCCGCGTGAAGCTGCTGGGTGTGGACTGCTTTGCCAGCCGCTCGGGTTACACCGGTGAAGACGGTTTCGAAATCTCCGTACCCGCCGCGAACGCCGAAGCCCTGGCTCGCGCGCTGCTCGCTGAAGCCGAAGTGGCCGCCATCGGCCTTGGCGCCCGCGACTCCCTGCGCCTGGAAGCGGGTTTGTGCCTGTACGGTCATGACATGAACACCGAAACCACGCCGATTGAGGCGAGCCTGCTGTGGGCGATCTCCAAGCCGCGTCGTGCCGATGGTGCGCGGGCCGGCGGCTTCCCTGGCGCTGAAAGCGTATTCGCCCAGCAACAGGCAGGCGTGAACCGCAAACGCGTAGGTTTGTTACCACAGGAACGTACACCCGTGCGTGAAGGCGCCGAGATCGTCAACGAAGCCGGCGACATCATCGGTAGCGTCTGCAGCGGCGGTTTCGGGCCAACCTTGGGCGGGCCGCTGGCCATGGGTTATGTCGACAGCGCTTATATCGCACTGGACACACCGGTTTGGGCGATCGTTCGTGGGAAAAAGGTGCCTTTGCTTGTAAGCAAAATGCCATTTGTTCCACAACGCTACTATCGCGGCTGATTGAATGTTCCTATAAGTAACGCGGTTGCGTTAACGGTGCACTAATGTGTAACGCAACCGCCATATAACAGTGCACCGTTTGGCTATAAGCTTCGATTATGAACTTTGCTTATAACGATCGAAAACAACTGAACAAGACCAGGGAATAAGCCCCCGCTAGTGGACTGACTTTGCCATCAACCTGAGGAAATACGGGGCCTTCACAGGGCTTGTTTTTTCTCCCGTAGTTGGCGTAGAGTTTGTTCACTGTGTTTGCATGGGTCGCTTGGAATCGTGACCTGGGCAGTAGCCTACAAGTTAGCTACATCCCGTTCGACGTCTTCTTACTCTCCTGCAACCAGCCCCAGTACTCTTTCATGAGAAGGAGACTGTCATTAATTTTTTGCGTCAAAGGAAATAAGAAATGTCCCAACGTCAGAGCGGTACCGTCAAGTGGTTTAACGACGAGAAAGGTTTTGGTTTTATCACTCCTGAAAGCGGTCCGGATCTGTTCGTGCATTTCCGCGCTATCCAGGGCAACGGCTTCAAAAGCCTGAAAGAAGGCCAGAAAGTGACTTTCATCGCCGTGCAGGGCCAGAAAGGCATGCAGGCTGACGAAGTACAAGCAGAAGCCTGATCTTCTGTAACGAAAAAGCCCCTGATGCTGACATCAGGGGCTTTTTTGTGCGCGTAAATCCGTAAAATGGCTTCTTTTTTCTGCCCCGAGGCTGCCATGTCGAAACACCTTCTCAACCCCCAGGGCGACTTCCCCGCCGCTCCCCTGGGTCGTCGCCTGGCAGCGATGTTCTATGACTTCCTGTTGTGTACCGCCCTGCTGATCGTCACCAGCGGCATTTACAAGATGATCCAGATGGCCATCCTCGGCGAAGAAAAAATGCGCACACTGACCGAGGCCGGCGCGCTGGACGGCGACCCATTGCTCTCGACGGTGCTGCTGTTTGTGCTGTTCGGCTTTTTCGCCAAGTTCTGGACCTGGTCTGGCCAGACCCTGGGCATGCAGGTGTGGTGCATTCGCGTGCAGAACGCCGATGGTTCACCCATCAGCCTGTGGCAGGCGCTGTTGCGGTTTGTGGTGTCGATTGCTTCATGGCTGTGCGCAGGGCTGGGTTTTATCTGGCCACTGTTCGATAAACAGAAGCGCAGCTGGCATGACATGTACTCCAACACTCAGCTCGTACAAATTCCGAAGAAAACCAGGTAAACCGCCAGATGCAAAAACGCCCCGATCCTATCGGGGCGTTTTTTTGGCGGCCGGCGAATCAGGCGTTACCCGCCAGCTTCATCCGCGCAGCCTGAGTGAAGTCGAGCATGCGCTTCAATGGGCGAATCGCCTGCGGAATCAGCGCAGGATCGACAAAGATCTCGTTCGCCCCTTCTTTCAAGCACTTTAGCGTGCGCTCAAGCGTGTTCATGGCCATCCACGGGCAATGTGCGCAACTACGGCAGGCTGCGCCGTTACCGGCCGTTGGCGCTTCGATGAAGACCTTGTCCGGGCACAGCTGCTGCATCTTGTAGAAAATGCCGCGGTCGGTCGCAACGATCAACGTCTTGTTCGGCAGGCTCTGTGCCGCCGCGATCAACTGACTGGTGGAACCCACGGCATCGGCCAATTCAATCACCGATGTCGGCGACTCCGGGTGCACCAGAATCGCCGCATCAGGGTACAGCGCCTTCATGTCTTCAAGCTGTTTGGACTTGAACTCTTCGTGAACGATGCAGGCACCGTCCCACAGCAGCATGTCAGCACCGGTCTGGCGCTGAATGTAAGTGCCCAGGTGTTTGTCCGGCCCCCAGATGATGGTCTCGCCGTTATCCATCAGGCTTTCGACGATCTCCAGTGCGCAGCTGGACGTCACCACCCAGTCCGCCCGGGCTTTGACCGCCGCCGAGGTATTGGCATACACCACGACGGTGCGTTCCGGGTGCTGATCACAGAACGCCGAAAACTCGTCCACCGGGCAACCCAGGTCCAGCGAACACGTCGCTTCGAGGGTGGGCATCAGCACACGTTTTTCAGGGTTGAGGATTTTCGCGGTTTCACCCATGAACTTCACACCGGCGACCAACACGGTCTTGGCCGGATGTGCGTTGCCGAAGCGGGCCATCTCCAGCGAATCGGAAACGCAACCACCGGTTTCTTCGGCCAGGGCCTGAATCACCGGATCGCAATAGAAGTGGGCAACCATCACCGCGTCCTGAGCCTTGAGCTCGGCGGCAATGGCGGCACGGTAATAAGCTTCTTCCTCGGCAGTCAGCGGCTTGGGCTGCTTGGCGTCGAGGTGAGCCTGAACCAAAAGGCGTTCGGAAATCTGCGTCATGTTCGCAAGACCTGCAGGCGCGTTTGCGCGAAAGTCGAGTATACACCCGGCTCCGGACCCTTCTGGGTACCGCCGGGAAAGTGAGTATTCATCAGGCACGGACAGCGTTGAAGATGCGCAAGGCTACAGAATATCCCGCAGATGCAAAAGATGATTCTGACCTGCACTGCCCCGCGTGCTCTACAGCAATGCTCATAGGCAAATAGATTTGTAGTGAGAATGTATGAATCAGTAAACACGGCCACTACAATGCCAGCTGCCAACAGGGACGCGATAGCAGGTAGAAAATGCAATTTCATAAAAATATCAACGCATTACGAGCACTCGCCGTCATATCCGTAGTGCTTTTCCACTTCAAGATCGAAGGGTTCGGTGGGGGGTTTGCGGGGGTTGACGTCTTTTTCGTCATATCCGGCTTCCTGATGACCGGAATCATCTTTACCGGCCTCCAAAAACAAAATTTCTCCCTCCTTGGGTTCTACGCATCAAGAGCACGCCGAATTGTTCCGGCGCTATTGGCTCTGTGCGTTGCGCTATTGGTGTTCGGCTTCGTGTTTCTACCCTTGGACGACTACCGGGACACCATCAGAACGATCAAAAGCAGCTTGCTCTTCAGCTCAAATTTCATGTTTGCCAAAGGCGGGAGCTATTTCGATGCTCCGCTGCACGAGAACTGGTTGCTGCATACCTGGTCGCTGTCAGTTGAGTGGCAGTTTTACATGCTCTATCCCGTGCTGCTCATGGCGCTATACAAATGTTTTGGTGCCCGCAAGACCACCCATGCACTGATGGTGTTGGCCTTGATGTCCTTCGGCGCGTCCATCCTTGTGACGAAGGCCAATCCCGTATTTGCGTTCTACATGCTGCCAACCCGTGCCTGGGAGCTGATCGCGGGGGGACTGGTATTTCTGTTTCCCCTTCAACTCGGCAAGCGCAACAGCACGGTTTGCGAGGGACTCGGGCTGCTGGCAATTCTGACCAGTGTGTTCTGCTTTTCTGAGCAGGATCTCTGGCCGGGGTATCTTGCGGCGCTACCGGTCTTGGGCACAGCGCTAGTGATCTACGGGAATACTCAGTCAGTTTTCAGCAACCACAAGGCTCTGCAATTCACCGGAAAAATCTCTTACTCCGTTTACCTGTGGCATTGGCCGCTGGTGGTGTTTCTCTATAGCTGCGGCTTGCTTACGAGCGTGCCGCACATTGTGGGAGCAATCGCTCTTTCGTTCGTGTTGGGTGCACTTTCGTTCTACCTGATTGAGTCGAAGGTGAAGAAGATTACGTCTGCGCCAGGAACGATCCTCAAATTCGCGTCATACGCAGTAGGGGTTGTTGCCTTGTCAGCCATAACATCCTCGGTAGTGAAGAACCACCCGGCCGTGCGGTTTGCATTTGTCGACTTGGGGCAGCCCGAATACACCAGCAAGCTGTACCCGCAGGAGTGCTACCCCAACAACTATGCCGCCTCCGATTGCAAACTCGGGACGGGTGAAGTGTCGGTCATCCTGTTTGGCGACAGTCATGCACAATCTACGGCTGCGGCTGTCCAGATGGAGAACCAGCAGGCCGCATTGTCTTGGGCTCGCGGCGGCTGCCCCCCACTGCAAAACTTCGCAATGCGAGACAAAGAGCTGGAAAGCCAATGCCAAGCGTTCAACCATGAAAAACTGGAAGTATTGAAAAGGTCGTACCAGGGCATCCCTGTAGTGCTGTTCAGCAGGGCGGCGCTGTACTCAGACCCAAGCAGAAACAACAGCTACCGTATTTCCTTCCCTGAACAGAAGAACCTGGATGATTCATCATTTGTCGAGACCTACACGGCGCAATACTCCGACGTCGTCTGCTCGATCGCGAAAAATCATCCGGTTTATATGGTGAAGCCGATTCCGGAAATGCCCTTCAGCGTCTACAAAGGCTTGAATCTGCATCGGCGGATATTCCAGCAGGCATCAGACATTTCGATCCCGCTGTATGAGTATGAGCAGCGCAACAGGAACGCTATCGCCGTAATTGAAGCAGTTGCAAAGCGTTGCAACGTAACGGTGGTAGACCCAACTCCATACCTTTGTCCTGACGGACACTGCATGGGGTCCAAGGACGGCGTTCCACTGTACTTCGATGACAACCATCTCGTGGATGCCGGCAATCAACAGCTGAAGGGGTTGTTCAAAGGAGTGGCGAAAGGCATATAGGCCCTGGGAGGCGCTCCAACGCCTCCGCCAGGGTCAGACAGGGTGTCTTTGAGGATGCCCTCGTCAATGACTCATGTGGCCCGCAAATCGAGCATCAACGCAGCCAGGTCACCGCCAGACGAAACACTTACCTAACCAAGCGCCTGCTGAACGACTCATCCATCGCCACCGCGCAGTGGGCGCAGCTTCGGTCGCTCTGCTTTATTGCAGGCAAAAAAAAATCCGGAAATCCTCACTTGCGTGGGCCTTCCAGACTTTTAAAACTGCTACAAAAATGGTGGGTCGTGTGGGATTCGAACCTACGACCAATTGGTTAAAAGCCAACTGCTCTACCAACTGAGCTAACGACCCGCTGTGTGGTGGCGCGTATAATACTGATTTTTAAGGACTATTCAACACCTATTTTGAAATAAATCAAAAATAAGGGGTTGGATCACTGATTCCGGCCGCCGCAAAGCCTTCCGCACGCAGTCGGCAGCTGTCGCATTTGCCACACGCACGGCCGTTATCGTCAGCTTGATAGCAGGAAACGGTCATCCCGTAATTGACGCCCAGCTTCACGCCAGCCTCAACGATCTGCGCCTTGCTCAGGTTCTGCAGAGGCGCCTGAATGCGGAAGCCATTGCCTTCGACACCGGCCTTGGTTGCCAGGTTGGCCATGCGCTCGAACGACTCGATGAACTCAGGACGGCAGTCCGGGTAACCGGAGTAATCCACCGCGTTGACGCCGATGAAGATGTCCCGTGCGCCGAGTACCTCTGCCCAGCCCAGGGCCAGGGACAGGAACACCGTGTTACGCGCAGGCACGTACGTCACGGGAATGCCTTCACCCAACTCTTCCGGAATATCGATGCTGGTGTCGGTCAGGGCCGAGCCGCCCATGCCGTTCAGGTTCAGACCGATTACCTTGTGCTCGACCACACCCAGATCCCGCGCCACACGCTCGGCGGCGTACAGTTCGGCGTGAGAGCGCTGACCGTAGTCGAAGCTCATGGTGTAGCAGCTGTAGCCTTCGGCACGGGCCATGGCCACGACAGTCGCCGAGTCCAGGCCACCGGACAGCAGGATGACCGCACGTTTTTCAGCAGTATTGAGTTGTTCAGTCATTTCAGCGCCCCGGCTCGTCATTCCATAGATATTTATGCAGCTGCAATTGCAAACGCACTGGCAGGTTGTCCGCCACCACCCAGTCCGCCAGATCCCGAGCATTGAGATCATGGTGACTTGGTGAAAACAGGACTTCACCGGCACGCTGATCCAGACCGTACTGGATCAGCTTGGAAACGGACCAGTCATAGTCCTCTCGCGAACAGATGACAAACTTCACCTGATCATTAGGCGTGAGCAGCTCGATGTTTTCGTAGCGATTGCGGTGCGCTTCCTTCGAACCCGGGGTTTTCAGGTCGACAACGCGGCTGACCCGGGAATCTACTGCCGAAATATCGATGGAGCCACTGGTTTCCAGTGACACTTCGTAACCGGCGTCACACAAGCGCTTGAGCAAGGGAATGGCGTTGGGCTGAGCCAGGGGCTCGCCGCCCGTGACGCAGACGTATCGCGGGCGAAAACCGGCAACTTGCTCGAGGATGTCATCGAGCGTGCGGATGGTTCCGCCTGTGAACGCATAGGCGCTGTCGCAGTATTGGCAACGCAGAGGGCAACCGGTCAGGCGCACAAAAACAGTGGGCAGGCCAGCAGTCCGCGTTTCTCCCTGCAACGAGTAGAAAACTTCGGTGATTCTCAATGTGTCTTGCATAGTCGCCACGGGCGTAACAGCTAAACAGGCTGTCCGCCTCCGTCAGGCACTTGAAGGAACCCCGGCAAAGCGCAGGCCCCTAAAAGCGTGTTTCATAAAAAGGGCGTGAATTCTAACGAAAAAACCCGCGACAAGCGCGGGTTTCTTTGAAACGGATCAAGCAGGCTTACATTTTTTGCAGATCGCGCTGGGCCAGCTGAGCGGCGGAAGTGCCCGGATATTGGGACACCACCTGCTGCAGAATGCCTTTGACCCGGTCGGTATGACCCAGGCGACGCTCTACGTCAGCGAGCTTGTACAGCGAGTCCGGCACTTTCGCGTGCTTGGGATACAGCTGCGAAACCTTGGCAAATGCCTGACCTGCGCCTTGCAGATCGCCTTTGGCCAGGTTCACTTCGCCCAACCAGTACTGGGCGTTGCCCGCATACTGGCTGTTCGGGTACTTGCGCAGGAAAGCGGAAAAAGCCTGACTGGCCTTGTCGAAGTCCTTGGCCTTGATCAGGTCGAAGGCAGCATCGTAATAGAGCTTTTCCTTCGCCGGATCCGCCGGTTCGCTACCCGCGGCAGGTGCTTGAGCAGCGGCTGCGCCAGCTGCCGCACCTGCTGCGGCACCAGCGGCATTCATATCACCACCGGTGGAAGAATTTTCAGGAGTCGCGGCTGGTGCAACGCCGGTTCCTATGCGCCGATCAAGATCCTGGTATCGCTCCAGGTTTTCCTGCTTCATGCGCGCTACATCATTTTGCAGAACTTCGATCGCACCTTGCTGGCGCTCGATCTGTTGCTGCATTGATTGCAGTTGGTTGAACAGCTCGCCCTGTGCCGAGACAGGGGCCGAAACCCCTCCCCCGGCATAGGCGCCGTTCGTACCGTAACCTGCAGGCGGATAACTACTCCCGCTATTGTTATAGCCGGAGTCATTATCGACCACAGGAACCGCAGCCCACACCGCAAGCGGCGCGAGGCTGAGAGCCAAGACAGTTACAGCACGACGGCACGTTCGCATGACGAATTACTTACGCAGTTCGACGCGACGGTTTTGAGCCCAGGACTGCTCGTCGTTGCCGGTAGCAACTGGACGCTCTTCGCCGTAGGAAACCAGTTCCAGCTGAGCTGGGGAAACACCTTGCAGTACCAGGTAGCGCTGAACGGCTTTCGCACGACGCTCGCCCAGTGCCATGTTGTACTCACGAGTACCACGTTCGTCGGTGTTGCCTTCCAGAACAACGCGAGCGCCGTTTGCTTTCAGGTCTTTGGCGTGAACGTCCAGAGCGCGCATGGCTTCTGGCTTCAGGTCCGAACTGTCGTATTCGAAGTAGAAAGTGGTGATAGCGCGCAGTGCAGCTTCTTCGCTCAGGGAGCCGTCAACTGCACCAGTGTTTGCGCCGTAACCAGCGTTTGGATCTACCGCGCCTTCACCGGCATTGTCGCCGCCTTTGGACGAGCAACCTACAGCTACAGCCATGGCCAGTGCCAGCGCAGCAAATTTACCAAACTTCAGCATTTCCATCGTGAAACTCCTAATGAACCCCAGTGTGTTAAGTACAACGTATAGCGCCGCGTCAGTTCAGGTAAGGGGACCAGGAAGGTTCTCTGACTTCGCCTTGTGCGGTAGGAAGCGGGAGCCTTACGCGTCCATTGATGGACACGAGCATCAAGACTCCCCGGCCCTGCTGGCGGGTGGCGTAGATTACCATGGTGCCGTTGGGCGCGACAGTAGGCGACTCGTCCAGAGTGCTATCAGTGAGGATTTTTACGCTACCGCGCTGCAAATCCTGGGCCGCCACCTTGAAATTGGTGAAGCCATCCTGACGGTGAATCATGACAAGCGTCTTTTCATCAGCCGACAATTTAGGGTTGGCGTTGTAGTTACCGACGAAAGTCACGCGTTCGGCACCGCCACCACCGGCACTGGTCTTGTAGATCTGCGGCTTGCCGCCACGGTCGGACGTGAAGTAGATGGTCGAGCCATCCTTGCCCCAGAACGGTTCGGTGTTGATGCCGGGACCGTTGGTAACGCGGCTGATCTGACGCGAGCCCAGGTTCATCACATAGATGTCCGGGTTGCCGTCTTTCGACAGGACGAACGCCAGGCGATTGCCATCCGGCGACCAGGCTGGCGCGCCGTTCAGGCCTTCGAAGTTAGTGATCTGCTCACGGCGACCGGTGTCGATGTTCTGCATGAAGATGCGTGGACGCTTCTGCTCGAAGGAGACATAAGCGATGCGCTTGCCATCCGGTGCGAAACGCGGCGACAGGATCGGCTCGCGCGACTGCAGCAGGGTCACGGCGCGAGCACCGTCGTAGTCCGAACGTTGCAGGGTATAGCGAGTATTGTTCTCGGAGAAACGCTCGGCCGTTACGTACAGCAGGCGAGTCGAGAAGGCACCCTTGATACCCGTGAGTTTTTCGAACGACTGGTCGGAGATGTAGTGCGCCATGTCGCGCAACTGATCAACGCCGCCCGACACGCTGCCGGTCAGCACTTGCTGCTCGGTGGCCACGTTGAACAGTGCGTATTGCACCTGCAGGCGACCGCCCGCCGGCACAATGCTGCCGACCATGACGTACTGGGCACCCAGCGCCTTGAAGTCACGGAAGATGATTTCGCTGGCCTGGCTCGGCTGGCTGATCATGTTCTGCTTTGGAAGCGGCGAGTAGTAACCCGAGTTGCGCAGGTCGTTACCGATGATTTCCGCCATATCGTCCGGCAGCACGCTACCGCCCTGGAAGCCGAACGGTACTACGGCGATCGGGGTCGCCCGATCGCTGCCACTGGTAACCAGAATGTTTTTCTCATCTGCCATCGCCATCCCTGCCATGCAGCAGATAACGACCAGCATTCCTCGAAGAAGGTTTCTCACAAGGCTAGATCCTCAGGTGTGAATGTCATCTTGAATGAACGATACGGAGCGAAATCACTCGGCTTCATTCCCTGCATTTCTGTCAAACGTCCAATATTCTTCACCGCTGCAACAGCCGAGGCGTCAAACGGACCGTCGCCACTGGACTTGGACACGCTGACCGAAGTCACCGTACCGTCCGGCAACATGCCGATTTGCAATACGACCGTCATGCCTTTGCGTGCCGAAGGTGGACGAGCCCAGCCTTCCGCTGCACGCGCACGAATCAGGTCATCGAAACTGCCGGCGACTTCGTCGCCCTGCTCATCGGCCAAGGCCTGCTGACGCTGCGGCGTGTCGGAAAGCAAATCTGCCAGGGCCTGGGCCTTTTTGTCTTCGGCGGATTTACGCGCCGCATCCTGCGATTTCTTCTTCGCAGCATCGGCGGTAGCTTTCTTCTTCGCTTCCTCGGCGACTTTCTTCTTCGCCTCTTCAGCTTCAGCTTTCTTCTTGGCGTCTTCCGCGGCTTTCTTCTTCGCGTCTTCGACGATCTTTTTCTTGGCTTCTTCAGCGGCCGCTTTCTTGGCCTCTTCTTCCGCAGCTTTCTTGGCTTCTTCTTCAGCTTTCTTCTTGGCTATATCAGCCAATTGTTTCTCTTCTGCCTTCTTGGCTTCCGCGGTTTTCTTCGCATCGTCGGCTTTCTTGGCTTCATCAGCCTTTTTCGCCTCGTCCGCTTTCTTCGCCTCGTCGGCCTTCTTGGCTTCTTCGGCCTTTTGAGCCGCCTCTTCTTTCTTTTGTTCCGCAGCCTTCACCGCTTCCTGCTCGACCTTTTTCTGTTCCATCTGCTCGACTTCGGTCTGACGCGCAGCAGATTTCTGCGCTTCACCGGCAATCTTCTGATTGGTCTGGGTGGTCGCCCGACTTTTCGATTTCAGCTGGTACAAGGTCGCCTGGACAATCGGCTTGGCCGGCGGCAGTTCCGGGGTAAAGGCAAAACTGACGAACAGCATGCCGAACACCAGCACGTGCAAGCCAATCGCCCAGACACTAGGCCAGAAGTAGCTTTCCGAGGCGGACGGCTCTCGCTGTTGCTGCATCAGGGCGCCTCGGTAATCAAGCCAACATTACCGACCCCGGCTTTCTGCAACCCGCCCATGGCCCCCATGACGGAACCGTAATCGACACTCTTGTCGCCGCGAATGAAGACCTGGGTACGCTTGCCGCCTTCGTTGCCGACGCGAATGATCTTGGTCACCGCGTCAGTCATCTGCGGCAGGGTCATGGCCCGATCCTGCTGCTTTTCGGTGTCGACTTCGCTGCCAAGGTTCCAGTAGTAGGTCTTGTCGGATTTGATGGAAATGGTCAGGACCTGTGTGTTGTTGTCCTGCGGCAAGGCTTCGCTGGAAACCTTGGGCAGATCAACTTTCACGCCCTGATTGAGCATCGGCGCGGTCACCATGAAGATCACCAGCAGCACCAACATCACGTCGATGTAAGGCACCACGTTCATCTCGGCGACCGGCTTGCGCTTTTTGCGAGCTCGAGCGATTAAAGCCATTGGAAATTACCTGCTTATTCTTCGCTGGTGTGCACTTTGCGGTGCAGGATCGCCTGGAACTCGTCGGCGAAGGTGTAGTAGCGGCCCAGCAGGGTTTCGCTGCGAGCAGCAAAACGGTTGTAAGCGATTACGGCAGGGATCGCGGCAAACAGACCGATGGCCGTGGCGATCAGTGCTTCGGCGATACCCGGGGCCACAGTGGCCAGGGTCGCTTGCTGGGCGGTCGCCAAGCCACGGAAGGAGTTCATGATGCCCCAGACCGTACCGAACAGACCGATGTACGGGCTGACGGAACCAACGGTGGCCAGGAAGGGCAGGCTCTGCTCGAGCTTTTCTTCTTCGCGGGAAATGGCGACGCGCATGGCACGGGCCACGCCTTCCATGACCGCTTCCGGGTCAACGCCTGGCTGCTGGCGCAGACGGGAGAATTCCTTGAAGCCGGCACGGAAGATTTGCTCGACGCCCGAATCAGGGTCCGGATTGCTGCCGGCCTGACGGTACAGTTTGGACAGGTCGATACCCGACCAGAAGCGCTCTTCGAAGCTCTCCAGGGCACGTCGACCGGCGCGCAGCAGGTTGCTGCGCTGAAAGATCATGATCCACGAGGTCACCGATGCGGCTACCAGGATCAGCATTACCAGTTGCACCACGATACTGGCATTGCTGACCAGGCTCCACATGGAGGAATGGTCGACGACGTTAGCTTCCACGCTTTATCTCCTGCTTTGAGTGTGTACCCGCGCCGCTCACGTCGGCAAAGGCCGCTCGTAGAGCTTCGGGAATGGCCCGGGGTTTCAAACTTTCAGTGCGCACACAGGCCACCAGAAACTGCCCTTCGCAGAGCAGCACATTATCCGTTGCCCGCCTGACCTGCTGCTTGAAGCGCAGGCTGGCACGGTTCAATTCGATTACTTCAGCGCTTACCAGCAGTTCGTCATCCAGTCGCGCCGGCGCGTGGTAGCGCGCTTCGCTGGAATGCACGACGAACAACAGGTCCTCGCCGGCAAGCGTGGATTGGGCAAAGCCCAGATCTCGTAGCCGCTCGGTTCGAGCCCGTTCCATAAACTTGAGGTAATTAACGTAATACACGATGCCCCCCGCATCGGTGTCCTCGTAATAAACGCGACAGCGATGTGCGAAAGGCTCAAGCCCGTTTTGCGCGCGCATACTCTAGTGCTTACTCCTCAGGTTGCCAATCCGGCATGGCAACTGTTTTTCATTGTTCTGCGGCTTTCACGTGAAAGTACGGTCCTGGGACCCTACATTGCCCGAAAAAATCAGCACGCAATGTTAATTAATCGTCAGCGGCATCGAGAAACTCGTCTACCACGGGCATTTCGCCCAATCGTGACGGAATGTTTAAACCGAAATGCAGGTAGGCATGCCGCGTCACCACCCGCCCCCGTGGCGTGCGCATGATGTAGCCCTGCTGGATCAGGTAAGGCTCCAGCACGTCTTCAATGGTGTGACGCTCTTCGCTGATGGCGGCGGCCAAGCTGTCGACCCCGACTGGCCCACCGTCGAACTTTTCGATCATGGTCAACAACAGACGCCGGTCCTGGTGGTCGAAGCCCCGCTCGTCGACGTCCAGCAGGTTCAGCGCCAGGTCGGCAATCGGCTTCGTGATGTGGCCCTTGGCGCGAACTTCGGCGAAGTCGCGCACCCGGCGCAGCAAACGGTTGGCGATTCGTGGGGTGCCACGGGCACGTCGGGCGATTTCGAAAGCACCTTCCGGGTCCAGCGGCAAACCGAGGATGCTCGCCGAACGACTGACAATCGTCGACAGGTCGGCGGTATTGTAGAACTCAAGACGCTGGACGATACCGAAACGGTCACGCAACGGGTTGGTCAGCATCCCCGCCCGCGTCGTTGCGCCGACCAGGGTGAACGGCGGCAGATCCAGCTTGATCGAACGCGCGGCCGGCCCCTCACCGATCATGATGTCGAGCTGGAAATCCTCCATGGCCGGGTACAGCACCTCTTCGACGATGGGCGACAGGCGATGGATTTCGTCGATGAACAGCACATCGTGGGGCTCAAGGTTGGTCAACAGCGCCGCCAGGTCACCGGGGCGCTCCAGCACCGGCCCCGAGGTGCTCTTGATCGACACGCCCATTTCCTGGGCGATGATGTTGGCAAGGGTGGTCTTGCCCAGGCCGGGCGGCCCGAAGATCAACGTGTGATCCAGGGATTCGTTACGACCGCGAGCGGCCTGAATGAACAACTCCATCTGCTCGCGAACGGTCGGCTGGCCAATGTATTCGGCCAGGCTGACCGGGCGAATGGCGCGGTCCTGGACTTCTTCGCGCTCACGCGGGCTGTGCGTGGCAGCGATCAGACGATCAGCTTCAATCACTTAGATCATTCCCTTCAAGGCGCGGCGGATCATGTCTTCACTGCTCAAATCTTTCTCCTTGATCGCAGACACCGCCTTGCTCGCTTCCTGTGGCTTGTAGCCCAGGGAAATCAAGGCGCTGACCGCGTCAGTCTCGGCAGTGTTCACCGGAGCCGGCCCATTCGGCTGGTTCGGCACCAGGGCGAACATGGCCGGTACGGTTTCCCAGGCCTTGAAGCGATCCTTGAGCTCCACCAGCAAGCGCTCGGCGGTTTTCTTGCCGACGCCCGGGACCTTGGTCAACGCCGAAGTGTCCTGGGACTGTACGCAACGAACCAGTTCATCGACTTCCAGGCTAGACATCAAGGCCAGGGCCAGTTTCGGTCCGACGCCGTTGAGGCGGATCAATTCGCGAAAAAAATCGCGCTCACGCTTGCCGACAAAACCATAGAGTAACTGTGCGTCTTCGCGCACGACCAAATGGGTATGCAAGGTTAGCGGCTCACCGACCGACGGCAAGCGGTACAGGGTCGTCATGGGCACTTCAAGTTCATAGCCCAGGCCATTTACATCCAGAATCAGATGGGGAGGCTGCTTCTCAGCCAGGGTGCCGCGCAAACGTCCAATCACGTTACAAATCCTTGAGCGTTGGCCAGCTCTTGGCCAGCGACTGATAGAGCGAGGGATTACCGCCGACAACCCAGGCGGAACGCCCTCACTCCATGAAAATGATTGCTGATGCTATCAGAGACGCAGACGCCCGCCACGACTGCGTGCAGCACCCAGACCGTGGGGCAGCAGACTGGAGCGGGTATGAGCATGGCAGATCGCAATCGCCAGGGCGTCCGACGCATCGATCTGGGGTTTGCTGGTCAATTTCAGCATGTGCATGACCATCATCTGCACTTGCTCTTTATTAGCCGCACCGGTGCCAACCACCGCTTGCTTGACCTGGGTCGCGGAGTATTCGGCAATTTCCAGGTTTTCTTCCGCGCCCGCCACAATGGCGGCGCCACGGGCCTGCCCCAGTTTCAGGGCGGAATCGGCGTTACGGGCCATGAACACCTTTTCGATCCCCATGGTCACCGGATGGTAAGTCTGAATGATCTCCCGCACCCCGCGGTAGACAATCTGCAGACGTTCATGCAGCTCGCCGGCACCGGTGCGAATACAACCGGAAGCGACGTACTCACAGCCACGGCCGGTATCACGAACCACACCGTAACCGGTGATGCGCGAACCGGGGTCGATACCAAGAATTAAAGTCATAACGCCTGCGGGTTAAGTAAAAGCACGAAATTCAATACAACGAATAACAAATGTGGGAGCGAGCCTGCTCGCGAAAGCGGCTTCATATTCAGCAACGATGCTGCCTGAAATTCCGCATTCGCGAGCAGGCTCGCCCCCACAATGAATCCTGGTCGCCCTTAACCGAGCTGTGCCGCCACCGACTCCGGGATGTCCGCATTGGAGTAGACGTTTTGCACGTCATCCAGGTCTTCGAGCATGTCGATCAGCTTGAGGACTTTCTCGGCGCCTTCCAGATCGAGCTCGGCGCTGGTGGTCGGCAGCATGACGATTTCCGCGTCGTCACCTTTGAAACCCGCCGCTTCCAGTGCGTTACGCACGGAATAGAACCCGGCAAACGAGGTGAAAACGTCGATCGAACCGTCTTCGTTGGTCACCACGTCATCGGCGTCGGCTTCCATGGCGGCTTCCATCAGTGCGTCTTCGTCAACGCCAGCAGCGAAGGAGATCTGCCCCTTGCGTTCGAAAAGATAGGCCACCGAACCGTCAGTCCCGAGGTTGCCGCCACATTTGCTGAACGCGTGGCGAACAGCGGCGGCGGTGCGATTACGGTTGTCGGTCATGCACTCGACCATCACTGCGACGCCACCCGGGCCGTAGCCTTCGTAGGTCAGCTCGACCATGTCGTCGGTATCGGCGGCACCGGCACCACGGGCGACTGCCCGATCGATGATGTCGCGACTCATGTTCGCGCCAAGGGCCTTGTCCAACGCCAGGCGCAGACGCGGGTTGGAACCTGGATCACCGCCGCCCTGGCGGGCCGCGACAGTCAGTTCACGAATCCACTTGGTGAAAATCTTGCCTTTTTTGGCATCCTGACGTTCTTTGCGGTGCTTGATGTTCGCCCACTTGGAATGACCTGCCATAACTCGCTCCGAATTCTCTTTGAAACATTGCCCGCTGCGCTGTATTGCGCCAGCCGGCAAACAAAAATCTTGAACAGCTCTATCTATAAAGAAAGGGCGCATCCGCAGATGCGCCCTTCAGGTCAGCCTTACTCGGCCTTAGGCGTTTCGCGCAGACGAATGTGCAGTTCGCGCAATGCCTTGGCATCTACCTGGCCCGGAGCCTGAGTCATGACATCTGCCGCGCTCTGGGTTTTCGGGAAGGCGATCACTTCACGGATCGACTGGGCGCCGGTCATCAGCATCACCAGACGGTCCAGGCCGAAGGCCAGACCACCGTGCGGCGGCGCGCCGTATTTCAGGGCGTCGAGCAGGAAGCCGAATTTCTCTTCCTGTTCCGCTTCGTTGATGCCCAACAGGCGGAAGACCGCTTGTTGCATCTCTTTGCGGTGGATACGAATCGAACCGCCACCCAGCTCGGTGCCGTTCAACACCATGTCGTAGGCACGGGAAAGAGCGCCCGCCGGGTTGACTTCCAACTCCGCCGGGGAGCACTTCGGCGCGGTGAACGGGTGGTGCAAGGCGCTGAAGCTGCCGTCGTCGTTCTCTTCGAACATAGGGAAGTCAACGACCCACATCGGAGCCCATTCGCAGGTCAGCAGGCTCAGGTCGTGACCGAGCTTGATGCGCAATGCGCCCAACGCTTCGCTGACGATCTTGGCCTTGTCGGCACCGAAGAACACGATGTCGCCGTCAACTGCACCAACACGATCCAGGATCACGTTGAGGTTGGCTTCAGGGATGTTCTTCACGATCGGAGATTGCAGGCCGTCAACGCCATTCGCGCGCTCGTTGACCTTGATGTACGCCAGGCCCTTGGCGCCGTAGATGCCGACAAACTTGGTGTAGTCGTCGATCTGCTTGCGCGGCATGCTCGCGCCGCCAGGCACGCGCAGTGCGGCGATGCGGCATTTAGGGTCATTGGCCGGGCCGCTGAACACCTTGAAGTCGACTTCCTTGAGCTGATCGGCAACGTCCACCAGTTCCAGCGGGTTACGCAGGTCTGGCTTGTCGGAACCGTAGCGGCGCATGGCTTCTTCGAAGGTCATGTGCGGGAACTCGCCGAACTCCAGGCCCAGCACTTCCTTGAACAGGTTGCGGATCATTTGCTCGGTCAGGCCCATGATCTCTTTTTCATCGAGGAAGCTGGTCTCGATGTCAATCTGGGTGAATTCCGGCTGGCGGTCGGCACGCAGGTCTTCGTCACGGAAGCACTTGGCAATCTGGTAGTAACGATCGAAGCCGGCCACCATCAGCAGTTGCTTGAACAGCTGCGGCGATTGCGGCAAGGCGAAGAACGAACCGGCATGAGTTCGGCTCGGCACGAGGTAGTCGCGTGCGCCTTCCGGGGTGGCACGGGTCAGGATCGGCGTCTCGACGTCGAGGAAGCCGTTCTCGTCCAGGAAGCGGCGGATGCTGGTGGTCATGCGCGAACGCAGACGTAGCTTCTCGGCCATTTCCGGGCGACGCAGGTCGAGGAAGCGATAGCGCAGGCGGGTTTCTTCGCCGACGTCGGAGAACTCGTTCAACGGGAACGGCGGGGTTTCCGACTCGTTCAGCACTTCCAGTTCGTAGCCCAGGACTTCGATCATGCCCGACGCCATGTTGGCGTTGGTCGCACCGGCCGGACGCAGGCGAACCTTGCCGGTGATCTTCACGACGTACTCGCTGCGCACGCGATCGGCAGCGGCGAAGGTTTCAGCGCGGTCCGGATCGAACACGACCTGGGCCAGACCATCACGATCACGGATATCGAGGAAAATCACCCCACCGTGGTCACGGCGACGGTGGACCCATCCGCAAAGGGTAATTTCCTGGCCGTCCAGGCTTTCGTTCAGTTGGCCGCAATAATGGCTGCGCATCATGGTCGTGGTTTCACTTCTCGTAATTCGAAATTCGGTTGGAGGCCTTGGGCACATCCGCTACAGGATGATGCAAGAACCCACGCGTGTCGTTCAACTCAGGTCACAACTCAGGGGCCGGGCCTTAGTCAGCTTTGTCGCCGCCGGCCAGGTTCTTCTTGGAACCGGTCTTGAAATCGGTTTCGTACCAACCCGTGCCGCTGAGGCGGAAGCCCGGCATGGACAGCAACTTTTTAAGCTCTGGCGCCTGACAGGCAGGGCAGTCGACCAGCGGTGCATCGCTGATCTTTTGAATGGCTTCCAACTGATGACCACAGGAAGCACATTGATAATCGTACATCGGCATGGAGGTTATCTCGGCGATCAGATTGCTACCGCACACGCAGGGTTTTGCGGCAAAGAGCGGGATTATATCCATTAAATGCGGCCTGTGCAGCCGTAAGACTGCACAGACCGACACTCTGCTGCTTTCGCCGTCCAGACTAGGCCGTGGCGATGCAACCCCCTTTCTTGAGACTGTGCACGACACAGACAACCCGCACCAATCCACTGAAGTTCCTTACCCCGCCGTGACGCAAGTGAACTTCGCGATCCACATGAGACAGCAGGTTATTGACCGAGCAACCATTGACCCGGGCCATCTCCCCCAAAATATCCCAATAAACCTGCTCAAGCCGCAAACAGGTGGCGAAGCCATTCAATCGTACGGAGCGGGACAAGGGCTGGGCCAGCCCCATATCGAACTCGCGAACAAACGGATCAACCCTTACATCCTTGTGCGAACCGCATCGCCCCTCTTCTTGCCTTTCATAAACCATAACGCTGACACTCCTTTGCCATCCTGGTTTCTTTAAGCGCAACTGTCTGTCGACTTATAAAAACGCAGATGCAAAGGTATTTTCCAGCCGACTTTATGACCCTCGACGTAGGATAAGCCAACAACTTTTGGCAGACCCTGGAGAACGTCCTACTCCGGACATTTTCCCACGCAGCAAAGCGATGCCCCCTTCAGAAGCACCGTATGGAATTGTGTAGGAAAGAAGAGCGCGAAGCATCCATGCCGTTTTTTCATGCACCTGCATACGCCGGGTCAGCAAATCGGCCATAGATAGGTACCGCAGTCCCGTAACTTGGGGCAACCTGCGGCAATTTGCCCCCAAAAGAGCCGCCGGACGCCCTGATTTGAGTAGCCTGCGGCTTTGCTGTTAAATAGACAGCGTGTCGCCAGTGCCTATTTTTTCCGGGCACGGCGCATAGGCTGATACCGGGTACGTGTCCAACGCCTCTTTATTATCTTGAAGCGAACCGTGCGCCATCAGCTCTTCCTTGTGAGCTGTCTTAACGTGAGTTAATCAAAATGTTGAAAATCGTCCATCTGTTGATAGGCGCAGCGGCCTTGCTGCTGTCCTTCATCCCTAGCCTGCAATCCGAAGCCCTACCTTACCTGCAACAACCTGACGCACTGTACCTGGCCTTTTTCGGCCTGCTCAATCTCACACTTGCGCCTGTCATCCCTTACTGGAACAAAGGCCCGCGCCACCAACTGCAAAACCTGGTCAGCGCCCTGCTGGTGCTGAGCGTGGTCCTGCAAACCCTGACGCTGATCGCACCGATGCCCGTCATCGCCGGTCAACCCGCCGTACTGTTCAGCCTGGTCGCAGCCCTGATCGCCGTTGCCCTGCACCTGGGCATCAGCTTCTACAAGTCGTCACCAGCTGCCGCCTCGCCAAGCTACGACATGAGCAACCGCGATACCGGTACCGTCAAGTGGTTCAATACGTCCAAAGGCTTCGGCTTCATCTCCCGCGATTCCGGCGACGATATCTTCGTCCACTTCCGGGCCATTCGCGGTGAAGGCCACCGCGTCCTGGTCGAAGGCCAGCGCGTGGAGTTCTCCGTCATGAATCGTGACAAGGGCCTGCAAGCCGAAGATGTGATCGCCGCACTGCCGCGCCGCTGATTCAAGGCCAAAAAAAACCGCGCACAGCCCAGCTGTCCGCGGTTTTTTCATGCCTGCAACGTGCTTAATAGTGCGGCGGCGGCGCTTCTTCTTCGAATGACTCGAACTGCCCGACCATTTCCTCCTGCCGCTTGAGCAGCGCGGCCATTTGCAACTGCAGACGCTCGACCACCCGCTGCTGCGCCACCAGCACATCGTTCAATGCCTGAATGGTGTCATCCTGAAACGCCAGACGGCTTTCAAGCTCGGTAACGCGTTCTTCCAGGCTCATGATTCAGCCCTCCAGAAACGTAAAGTCATCGGCCAAAATCAAGCGCAAACGTTCGCGAATCGCGGCGATCTGCTCCGAACTGTAGGGTTTTGCAGGATGCTTACCCCATACCGGTGCAGGCCAGGCAGCATCTTCACGCTTGCGCACAATCACATGCATGTGCAACTGACTGACGACATTGCCCAGCGCCGCCACATTCAACTTGTCCGCATCGAACGCGTCCTTGAGCACTTGCGACAGCGCAGTTGTTTCCTGCCAAAGCTGTTGCTGTTCTGCGACATCCAACTGAAATATCTCGCTGATAGCCTCGCGACGAGGTACCAGGATGAACCAGGGATAGTTCGAATCGTTGGACAGCAGCAACCGGCAGAGCGGAAAGTCCCCGATCGGTAACGTGTCTTGTTGAAGTCGTGGATCTAAAGCGAACACTGCGCGTACTCCCGCCGGGTCATCATTTTTCAGCTTAGCGCCCATCCTGACGGAACAGCGCACCAAGCGACCGGACGGCAGCATACCTGCGAACGGCGCACGCTTCACGGCGAACCTTGCATCGAGGCCACGAGCGCCAGCGAAAAGATGACAGCCGCCCCCGGATGGGACGATTTTCGCTGCCGCGCACCATTACAGAACCGAATAGCAGGCAAAAAACGCCGAAATGACTGACCAGCAAGAAAGAGCTCGCTTCAGGCAAGCGGCCGACAGAGATGAATTCAATACAAGGCTAAAATTTTTTTGCACCAAAACCGCACAGTGGGTCTACGCTGAACGCTTCGACATCCGCCATTTACTCAGTGGTGGGGTGAACCGGTAACATTTCTGATTGCCAGGCTGTCGATGAAAGGGGCGCAACATGATGCCAGGCAAGGCGTCAAGCCAAAACTAAAAGCGCTTGAACCCCCGGTTTTATGAGGTTTTTACAGCACTTGGCAGTCAACTGGAAAAAAAGCGTAACAAAACACGAATTTGTGCACGCTTGTTGCATTCATACCCAACATCGCCCGATGTGGCACCCGCTGGAAGCGGAGACACTCAGGCAAAAAAAATAGTGGCAAGGTAGCCCGATGGAGATTCAAACGTTTCACCAGGACTCTTTTTACCGACGGCAAGGCGCAGAAAACAGCATTAAAGTTGTCCGCCCGGTTGCGTCGGAGCTGGAAATTTGCGACATCTACCACGCTATTTGCGACAGGGTCGTAAAGAAGGCGAAAGGTTAGATACGCAAGTATCGCCAACATTGTCGGCGTGATATAAGTTTGCGCCGACACAAAAAGAAAGAGCCGCCCAGATAATAAAACAGGTGGGACGGCAGTACTCTTCTAAAACCAAAGGAGCAAATCACGATGCGCGTGATGAAGTGGAGCATGATCGCACTGGCAGTTGCAGCAGCAGCCAGTACTCAGTTGGCAGTAGCCGCACCTTTCGTAAGCGACCAGGCCGAAGCCAAAGGTTTCGTTGAAGACAGCAAACTCGACTTGCTGGTTCGCAACTACTACTACAACCGTAACAAGAAAGACGGCGCAGTCGATGACAAAGACTGGACCCAGGGCATTCAGGGCATGTACAGCTCGGGCTACACCCAAGGTCTGATCGGTGTTGGCGTTGAAGCTTGGGGCCAACTGGCCATTAAGCTGGACGGTTCCGACAAATATGCAGGTTCCGGCAACATGTCCGTGGACTCTGATGGCGAAGTTAACAACAGCCAGGGCAAAGCCGGCGCTGCCGCCAAGTTCCGCATCTCCAAGACCGAGCTGAAAATCGGCGACATGCAGCCAAGCACTTCTCCGGTGTTCGCTGTTGGCGGCTCCCGCATCCTTCACCAAACTGCCAGCGGTATCCAACTGCAGAGCAGCGAAGTCAAAGACCTCGACCTCGAAGCCGGTCACTTCTACTCGGCAACCAGCCAGGACCGCAACGCTCGTGACGGCGAACTGTTCGCTACTTACGCTGGCGTGACAGCCAACTCCATCGACTACTTCGGTGGCAAGTACGGCATTACCCCGGACCTGAGCGTATCGCTTTACGGTGCCAAGCTCGAAGACGTCTGGAACCAGTACTACGCCAACGCGAACTACACCCTCGCACTGGGCGGCGACAACTCGATCAACTTCGACGGTAACATCTACAACACCAAGGATACCGGTAACGCTAAAGCAGGCGACATCGGCAACACCGCCTACTCGCTGGCCGCTGCTTACTCGTTCCTGAAAGCGCACACCCTGACCCTGGCCTTCCAGAAGGTCAACGGCGATACCCCGTTCGACTACATCGGTGTGGGTGACAACAACCGTGGTGGCGACTCGATTTTCCTCGCCAACTCCATCCAGTACTCTGACTTCAACGCCCCTGGCGAGAAGTCGGTACAAGCCCGTTACGACCTGAAAATGGCCGAGTACGGCGTACCTGGCCTGAGCTTCATGGTCCGTTACGTGAATGGTTGGAACATCGACGGTACCGGTCTGGCTGCCAACAGCACATACCGCGACAGCAATGGCAACCCTCTGTACGGTGCAGACGGCAAACACCACGAAACCAACGTGGAAGCCAAGTACGTCGTTCAATCCGGCCCAGCCAAGGATCTGTCCTTCCGCATCCGCCAAGCATGGCACACCGCCAATGCTGACGAAGGCGAAGGCGATATCTCTGAGTTCCGCCTGATCACCGACTACCCGCTCAACATTCTGTAATCACAGAAAGTTAGTTTGCGGTAATCAAAAAAAGGCCCATCTTCGGATGGGCCTTTTTCGTTGTCTGCTGTACAACATTTAACCAAACAGACTCTGCAGTACATGCCTGACCAAGAAGTCAGGCACTAACCGCACACCCCATTACTGCACCGCCGACTCCCGAACCACACGAATAACCCTCTGCGGAAATGGAATATCGATGCCCGCCTCTCTCAGACGATCACGGGACAGTTCGTTGAACATGAACATCACGTCCCAGTAATCGGCAGTCTTTACCCAGACACGAAGCGAAAGTGTGATCGAACTGTCACCCAGGGTAGAAACAACCGCCTGTGGTGCCGGATCTGCCAATACTCGCGGGTCCTTGGCCAATTCCAGTAAAACTTCACGGGCTTTCTGCAGGTCCGCTTCGTAATCAACGCCTACATCAAACACGACTTTACGGGTCGGCTGACGATTGGTGTTGGTGATGATGCCGTTCGACAAATTGCCGTTAGGCACGATGATGGTCTTGTTGTCACCAGTACGCAGTACGGTATGAAAAATCTGGATGCTGTCGACAGTACCGGCGATACCCTGAGCCTCGATCCAGTCACCGATGCGAAACGGACGGAACAGCAAAATCAGCACGCCACCGGCGAAGTTCGCAAGGCTGCCCTGCAAGGCCAGGCCAATGGCCAGACCCGCCGCACCGATCGCGGCCACAAACGAAGTGGTTTCCACACCGATCATCGAGGCCACGCTGACGATCAGCAGGATCTTGAGGATGATGTTCGCCAGGCTGCTGATAAAGCCTTGCAGCGCCAGGTCGGCATTACGCAATGCAATCAGGCCGCCGAGTTTTTTCGTGACCTTGTTGATCAGCCACCAGCCGATGGCCAGGGTGATGATCGCCAGCAATACACGGCTGCCGTATTCCATGATCATCGGGATCCAGGTTTGGGATACCTTGACCAGATTGTCTACCTCGGCATTTAAGTCCATCTACTCTCTCCTGTTTTCCGGCTACCCGGCATGCGTAAAAAAAGCGGCAGAAAGATCGAACCGCGACGGGCTCAATCGTTTCTGCCGTGCTTGGATCTGCGACGTCGCAAACGCCAAGAGGTTCCCGCTTTCAGACTCAGTCGCGGAAGTTGTTGAACTGCAGCGGCATACCGAATTCCTTGGCCCGCAGCACTGCAATGGCTTCTTGCAGGTCATCACGCTTTTTGCCGGTGATGCGCACCTGCTCACCCTGAATGGCCGCCTGGACCTTGAGCTTGGCGTCTTTGACATGGGCGACGATTTTCTTCGCCAGCTCCTTGTCGATGCCCTCCTTGAGGACGGCGTCCTGCTTCATCAGCTTGCCTGACGCGAACGCGTCCTTGACTTCAAGGCACTGCACGTCGATTTTGCGCTTGACCAGCGCCAGCTTGAGGATCTCAATCATCGCTTCGAGCTGGAAATCCGCTTCGGCGGTCAGGTTGACGGTCAGGTCTTTTTCCTTGAACTCGAAGCTGCCTTTGCCTTTCAGGTCATAACGACGATCGAGTTCCTTGACGGCGTTCTCGACCGCGTTGGTGACTTCGTGTTTGTCCAGTTCGGATACCACGTCGAACGACGGCATGTAATCTCTCCAAATTTAAAGGCGCACTGATGGAGCACGCCTGGCTTGCGGTTAAAATCCGCGCTGATTATAACGGGTCTTTCCCATCATTCACTGCGAGCTGCCGATGCACGCCTTAAACAGAGTAAAAAGCTGATGTCCACCACCTGGCATGTACTGGGCGCCGGCAGCCTCGGCACTTTATGGGCGACACGTCTGGCACGGGCTGGAGTGCCGGTCAGGCTGATCCTGCGGGACACCGCGAGACTGCAGGCCTATGAGACGGCCGGTGGTTTGACATTGGTGGAACACGGCGAGGCGCAACTCTATGCCGTGCCCGCCGAGACAGCCGACAGTCCCCAACCGATCCACCGCCTTCTGGTGGCATGTAAAGCCTACGACACCGAAAGTGCAGTGGCTCAATTGGCGCCACGCCTGGCCCCAGGCGCCGAACTGATCCTGCTGCAAAATGGCCTGGGCAGTCAGGACGCGGTGGCCGCACAGGTTCCTCAGGCACGCTGCATCTATGCCTCGAGCACCGAGGGTGCCTTCCGCGACGGCGATTGGCGCGCGGTGTTTGCCGGGCATGGCTTCACCTGGCTGGGGGATGCGAGCCATCCGGTGGCGCCGATCTGGCTCGATGACTTGAGCGCTGCCGGCATCCCCCACGAGTGGAGCACCGAAATCCTGACCAGGCTGTGGCGCAAACTCGCCCTCAACTGTGCGATCAATCCGCTGACGGTGCTGCACGATTGCCGCAACGGCGGTTTGCAGCAACATCACTGCGAAGTCGCCACCCTGTGCGGTGAACTGGTGGAGTTGCTCGAGCGTTGTGGCCAGCCGGCAGCGGCCGAAAACCTGCAGCAGGAAGTCGAACGGGTGATCCACGCCACCGCAGCCAACTACTCCTCGATGCATCAGGACGTCACAGGCCAGCGCCGCACGGAAATCAGCTACCTGCTCGGTTACGTCTGCAAAGTAGCCGGGCGCCATCAACTGAATCTGCCTCACCTCAATCAGCTTGAGGCAAGGTTGATCGCACGCCTGCAAAGCCTTGGATTGCCCAGCGACTGAGCAGCGGCTACGCTGGCCACTTGTTCCTTGTCTGCGATGAATCCGATGCCATTGCGCCAGCGTCTTGAAAACCTGCCCGTCGGCCAGAAACTGCTGGCCGCCCTGCTGGTACTGATGGTCACCGTCCTGCTGGTTGCCAACCTGACCTTTATCAGCGCCGCCTACTACATCTCCCAGGAAAGCATGGCGCCCCAAGCCCTGCAGACCATCGGCCGGCTGGTATCCAACCCGAGCCTGGCCTCCGAAGCCCTGGAGTCACCGCAAAGCGCCGAACGCCTGCTGAATGAACTCAACAGCTATTCGCCTTTGCGCGCGGCAGCCCTGTATGACGCAAAGGGTGAGCGATTGGCGCAATTGCAGCATGGCGACAACCTGGAACTGCCGAAGCGTTTCCGGCATATCGAAGACTGGCAGGCCACCGAGTTTCGTACCAACCAAGTCATCCCCCTGCCCCGCACCGATGCGGCACCAGGGCACCTGCTGTTGGTGGCCACGAGCGAACTGCCAGTGGCGTTCTACACCGGGACCCTGACGGCCAGTCTGGGCATCCTGATTTTCAGCGTGCTGCTGTGGCTGATCATTGCCCGCCAGATCAAGCGCCTGATTACCCGGCCGATCCACCAGCTCGAAGAATTGTCCCGGCAGGTAACCCGTGAAGAAAACTACGCACTGCGTGCTTCGCGCGGAAACCACGATGAAATCGGCAGCCTCGCCGAGGCGTTCAACACCATGCTTTCGCGGATCGAGGCCAGGGAGCAGCAACTCAAGCGGGCCAGGGACGACTCCCAGGCAGCCTACGACCAGGCTCAGGGTCTGGCGGAAGAAACCCGCCATACCAACCGCAAACTGGAGCTCGAAGTCCAGGTGCGCAGCAAGATCGAGAAAAAGCTCACCGGTTTCCAGAACTACCTCAACAGCATCATCGACTCCATGCCGTCGGCGCTGATCGCCCTCGACGAACAACTCTACGTGACGCAATGGAACCAGGAAGCCACTGCCCTGTCCGGCACGCGCCTCGATGAAGCCCTGAACCAGCCTATCTTCCTCGCTTTCGAACCGCTCAAGCCGTTCCTGCCGCAACTCAAGGAAACGGTCGAGCAGCATACGGTGGCCAAGATCGAACGTGTCACCTGGCTCAAGGACGACGACCCCCGCCACTACGCCCTGACTTTCTATCCGTTAATGGGTGGTGCCGGGCGTGGCGTGGTGATCCGGATCGACGACATCACCCAGCGCCTGTCCCTGGAAGAGATGATGGTGCAGTCGGAGAAAATGCTTTCGGTGGGTGGTCTTGCCGCCGGCATGGCCCACGAGATCAACAACCCGCTGGGTGCGATCCTGCACAACGTGCAAAACATTCGCCGACGCCTGTCCCCCGATTTACCGAAGAACCTTGAAGTGGCCGAACAGGCCGGCATCGAACTGGCGACGGTCAATCAATATCTGCAAGTGCGCGAAGTGCCACAGTTGCTCGACGGCATCCAGCAGGCCGGTGCCCGGGCGGCGAAAATCGTCACCCACATGCTCAGTTTCAGTCGTCGCAGCACCCGCCAGATGGCCCCGTGCGATTTGCCTGCCCTGATCGACCAGGCAGTGGAGATCGCCGGTAACGATTTCGACCTGGCAATAGGTTTCGACTTCAAGGGCCAGGCGATCATTCGCCAGTTCGATCCAGCCCTGGGACCGGTCCCAGGCACCGCCAACGAACTGGAGCAAGTGCTGCTCAACCTGTTGAAAAACGCCGCGCAAGCCATCCACCAGCGCGAAGACGACAGCGAGCCGGGGCGGATCATTCTGCGCACCAGACTGAATCCGCCATGGGCAGAAATTCAGGTCGAGGACAACGGCGTCGGCATGAGCGAAAGCGTGCGCAAACGGACCTTCGAGCCGTTTTTCACGACCAAGGAAATCGGCCAGGGCACCGGACTTGGGCTGTCGGTGTCGTACTTCATCATCACCAATAACCACAAAGGGCAGATGGAAGTGCAATCGACCCTGGGCCAAGGCACCTGCTTCACCTTGCGCCTGCCCCTGGCGAGCACGCCGCCCGTCTCGCAACAACTCAATCTGCTATCGAGGTAACCATGGGCTTTCGTTTGTCGAAGATTTACACCCGCACTGGCGACAAAGGCGAGACCGGGCTGGGCGATGGTCGTCGCGTACCGAAAGATCACCCGCGCATTGAAGCAATCGGCGAGGTCGATACGCTGAACAGCCAGGTTGGGGTGCTTCTGGCCGGGTTGACGGCGAAAACTGTCCAGTTCCCAGGCTTGAACGAAGTGATCGAGGTATTGGCTCCCTGCCAGCATCGGTTATTTGATCTGGGTGGCGAACTGGCGATGCCGGTGTATCAGGCGTTGAATGCAGCGGAAATCGAACGACTGGAAGCGGCGATCGATGTGTGGAATGAAGAGTTGGGGCCGCTGGAAAACTTCATCTTGCCCGGTGGCTCAATGCTGATTGCTCAGGCTCATGTCTGCCGCAGTCTGGCACGCAGCGCAGAGCGGCGCTGTCAGCAACTCAATGCGATTGAGCCGTTGGCCGGGGTTGGCCTGGCGTACATCAATCGGTTGTCGGACTTGCTGTTTGTGGTGGCGCGGCTGATTGCCAAGCGTCAGGGGGTGCCGGAGATTCTTTGGCAGCCTGCGGCGAAACCTGAGGTTTAGTCGGCGCCCGTCAGGCCCTCATCGCGAGCAGGCTCGCTCCCACAGGCTTTGTGAGCGTCACAAATCCGCTGTGGGAGCGAGCCTGCTCGCGATGAGGCCATTTGCATCACTGGGAATCAGGCCAAAACGCCCGAATCCCCGCCACACCCTGCGCACCCGCCGCCCAGGCTTTCTCGACCTCCGCCGGACCAACCCCACCGAGCAGGAACACCGGCTTGCTGAACCCTTCGATCAAGCTCGACGCCTGCTCCCAACCCAACGGCTCGGCGCCTGGGTGAGTCAGGGTCGGCTGCACCGGCGACAGGGTCACGAAATCCACCCCCATCTGTTCGGCCAGCGCCAGTTCCTCAGCGTTATGGCACGAAGCCGCCAGCCAGCGCGATGCCGGTAGCGGTCGGCCCGCCGCTGCGTACTTGCGCAGTTGCGCCGAGGTAATGTGCCAACCGGCGGACGGGAAGTCGCCCAGCCATTCGAACGGCCCCTTGATCATCAATTGCGCCTTGCCGGCACACAAGCCCACAGCATCCACTGCCAGGTCGCGATACTTCGGATCGTAACCGTTCGGTGCGCGCAGCTGGATCAGCTTGATGCCGCCAGCAACGGCCTTCTGGATGCCGCGCAGCAACGCCGGTGTTTCCAGGTCTTCCGGGGTAATCAGGTACTGAGCGGGTAATTTCGCGGCCGCGACGATCGGCTGATTGGCCGCCGGAAACTCGTAACCCGACAGGTCGCGGGGCGACACCCAGGCCAGCGGCTGGCCTTCGGCACCGTGGGGCTCGCCGGTAAAATCCGAGACCTCCCAGACATCCAGCAACACCTGCTTGTCCGGATAATCGTGCCGGACCTTGATCAGCGGGCGCACCGCGCCGACCACGATACCCAGCTCCTCATGAAGTTCACGGGCCAGTGCGGTTTCGACCGACTCATCGGCCTCGACCTTGCCACCGGGAAACTCCCACAGACCGCCCTGGTGCTGTGAATCCGCACGACGGGCGATCAGGATTTGGCCACTGCCATCGCGGATGACGGCGGCGGCGACATGGACTCGTTTCACCTTTGCAACTCCTCCAGTCCGGCCTTCTGCCAGGCCTTGAAGGCTGGCCATTGGTAGATGGTTTCAACATAGGCTTCGTCAGCCGCGGACAGTTTCACCCGATAGGTGCGCAAGCGCACGGCGATGGGTGCAAAGAACGCGTCGGCCAACGTGAGGCGGCCAAACAAGTACGGACCGCTCTCGGTTGCAGTGGCACGACACTCGGCCCACAACGCTGACATGCGCTCGATGTCCGCCTGGACATCGGCCGGGACCGGCGACAGCGCTGCGTCATGGCTCAGGTCGAACGGCATGTTGCCGCGCATGGCGAAAAAGCCACTGTGCATCTGCGCGCACGCCGAACGCGCCTGGGCACGAGCGGCAGTGTCTTTGGGCCACAGGTTAGCTTCGGGAAACTGTTCGGCCAGGTATTCGGCAATCGCCAGGGAGTCGGCGATGGTGCCGTGTTCGGTTTTCAGCAGCGGGACCTTGCCGGTCGGCGAATGCTTGAGCAGACGCTCACGGGTGTCCGGCTGGTTCAGCTTGATCAGTTCTTCGGTGTAGGAAACGCCAGCCAGATCGAGGGCCAAGGCCCCGCGCAAGGACCAGGAGGAATGCAGTTTGTCGCCGATGATCAGGTGCAGGCTCATGTTCGGGACCTTTAGATTTAGGGACAAGCCAGTCTAGTGGCTGACCGGCAAACCGCCATCGCGAGCAAGCTCGCTCCCACAGTGACCGCGCTGGACACAACATTCGTGTACGCCACTGAACCTGTGGGAGCGAGCCTGCTCGCGATGGGATCGACTCGATCTTACGTACGGTACTCGGCGTTGATCTTCACGTATTCGTGGGACAGGTCGGTAGTCCAGATGGTTTCGCTGCAATCGCCACGACCCAACTCGATACGGATGGTGATTTCTTCCTGCTGCATCACCGCCGAGCCCTGGGCTTCGGTGTAGGTCGCCGCGCGCGCGCCACGGCTGGCAATGCACACGTCGCCGAGGAACACGTCGATCTTGCTCACGTCCAGGTTCGGCACACCGGCACGGCCTACGGCCGCCAGAATACGGCCCCAGTTCGGGTCGGAAGCGAACAGCGCGGTCTTGATCAGCGGCGAGTGGGCCACGGTGTAACCGACGTCCAGGCATTCCTGGTGATTGCCGCCGCCGTTGACTTCAACGGTGACGAATTTGGTCGCGCCTTCACCGTCACGAACGATGGCCTGGGCCACGTCCATGCACACTTCGAACACCGCTTGCTTGAGCTTGGCGAACAGTTCGCCTTCGGCACGGGTGATTTCCGGCAGTGCCGCCTGACCGGTGGCGATCAGCATGCAGCAGTCGTTGGTCGAGGTGTCGCCGTCGATGGTGATGCGGTTGAACGACTTGTTGGCGCCGTCCAGCATCAGGTTTTGCAGCACGTCGCGGGAGACTTTGGCATCGGTGGCGATGTAGCCGAGCATGGTCGCCATATTCGGGCGAATCATGCCGGCGCCTTTGCTGATACCGGTAACGGTGATGGTCACACCATCGTGCTGGAACTGACGGCTGGCACCTTTTGGCAGGGTGTCGGTGGTCATGATGCCGGTGGCGGCAGCTTCCCAGTTGTGGATCGACAGGTCGTCGAGGGCCGCTTGCAGCGCGCCTTCGATTTTCTCGACCGGTAGCGGCTCGCCGATCACACCGGTGGAATACGGCAGCACTTGGCTGGCATCGACACCGGTCAGTTCCGCCAGCTTGGCGCAGGTGCGCTCGGCGGCGGCCAGCCCCGGTTCGCCGGTGCCGGCATTGGCATTGCCGGTGTTGGTCAGCAGGTAACGCACAGGGCCTTGCACGCGTTGCTTGGCCAGGATCACCGGTGCAGCGCAAAAGGCGTTCAGAGTGAACACGCCGGCAACCGTGGAGCCTTCAACACAGCGCATGACCACAACATCCTTGCGCCCCGGGCGCTTGATACCGGCCGAGGCGATACCGAGTTCAAAACCGGCAACCGGGTGCAACGTTGGCAAAGGACCAAGACCAACAGCCATGAATGCGCTCCTTTATAGATGATGTCAGCACCGTTTCAGCAGAACGGTGGTTCGAATGGTAAAACGCCGCGACGGCAGAAGCCGGTCGCGGCGCGGGTATTTCAGCGTTTGAAACGGGTTTTACTGGATCTGCCCGTGGCAATGCTTGAACTTCTTGCCCGAACCGCAATAGCACAGCTCGTTGCGACCCAGCTTCTGCTCGTTGCGAACCGGCGCGGCAGCGAGGGCAACATCGACCTCTTCGCCCAACACTTCCGGCTGCTCCAGACCTGGGGCTTCTTCATGCAGGAACTGCATGCGAGCGGCCAGTGCCTCGGCTTCCTGACGCAGACGCTGCTCTTCTTCGATCGGGTCTTCGCGGCGAACCTGAACGTGGGACAGCACACGGATCGAGTCGCGCTTGATCGAATCCAGCAACTCGGAGAACAGGGTGAACGACTCGCGCTTGTATTCCTGCTTCGGGTTCTTCTGGGCATAACCACGCAAGTGGATACCGTGACGCAGGTGGTCCATGGTCGACAAGTGGTCTTTCCACAGGTCGTCCAGCACGCGCAGAACGATTTGCTTCTCGAAGGTGCGCAGCGCTTCGGCGCCCGCCTGGTCTTCTTTCTCGTTGTAAGCGGCGATGAGTTCCTGCATCAGTTTTTCGCGCAGGGTTTCTTCGTACAGGTGATCGTCTTCGTCGAGCCACTGCTGGATCGGTAGCGCTACGCCGAAATCGCTCTGCAGTGCAGCTTCCAGACCGGCCACGTCCCACTGCTCAGGCAGCGATTGCGGAGGAATGTGCGCGCTGACGGTGGCGTTGAGCACGTCCTGACGGAAGTCGGCGATGGTCTCACCGATGTTGTCGGCGGCCAGCAACGTGTTACGCATGTGATAGATCACTTTACGCTGTTCGTTGTTGACGTCGTCGAACTCGAGCAGTTGTTTACGAATGTCGAAGTTGCGGCCTTCAACCTTGCGCTGGGCCTTTTCGATGGCGTTGGTCACCATGCGGTGCTCGATCGCTTCGCCAGGCTGCATGCCCAGGGCCTTCATGAAGTTCTTCACCCGATCAGAGGCGAAGATGCGCATCAGGCTGTCTTCCAGCGACAGGTAGAAACGGCTGGAACCGGCGTCGCCCTGACGACCGGCACGACCACGCAGCTGGTTGTCGATACGGCGCGATTCGTGACGCTCGGAGGCAATCACCTGCAAACCGCCCGATTCGAGCACTTGCTGGTGACGTTTCTGCCAGTCGGCCTTGATCTGGGCAATCTGCTCAGGGGTCGGGTTTTCCAGGGAAGCCACTTCCACTTCCCAGTTACCGCCCAACAGGATGTCGGTACCACGACCGGCCATGTTGGTGGCGATGGTCAGTGCGCCCGGGCGACCGGCCTGGGCAATGATCTCGGCTTCCTTTTCGTGGAACTTGGCGTTCAGGACCTTGTGTTCGATGCCTTCCTTCACGAGCAGGCTGGACATGTGCTCGGAGGTTTCGATGGTGGCGGTACCGACCAGAACCGGACGGCCTGCAGCCATGCTTTCCTTGATGTCGGCCACGATTGCCGCGTATTTCTCGTCGGCGGTCAGGAACACCAGGTCGTTGTAGTCTTTACGAGCCAGCGGCTTGTTCGGTGGAATCACCATGACCTGCAGGCCATAGATCTGGTGGAACTCGAACGCTTCGGTGTCAGCCGTACCGGTCATGCCGGACAGTTTGTTGTACAGACGGAAGTAGTTCTGGAAGGTGGTCGACGCCAGCGTCTGGCTTTCGGCCTGGATGTTCAGGTTTTCCTTGGCTTCGATGGCCTGGTGCAGGCCTTCGGACAAACGGCGGCCCGGCATGGTACGACCGGTGTGCTCGTCGACCAGTACGACCTGACCGTCCTGCACGATGTACTCGATATTGCGGTGGAACAGTTTGTGCGCACGCAGGCCGGCGTAAACGTGAGTCAGCAGGCTCAGGTTATGCGCCGAGTACAGGCTCTCGCCTTCAGCCAGCAGGCCGATGCGGGTCAGCGTTTCTTCGACGAACTGGTGACCGGCTTCGTTGAGTTCGACCTGGCGGGTCTTCTCGTCAACGGTGTAGTGGCCGGCCTTGGTGACTTCGCCTTCCACTTCTTCGATGTGCAACTCAAGCGTCGGGATCAGCTTGTTGACCTCGATGTACAGCTTGGAGCTGTCTTCGGCCTGACCGGAGATGATCAGCGGCGTACGGGCTTCGTCGATGAGGATCGAGTCGACTTCGTCGATCACGGCAAAATTGAGTTCGCGCTGGAATTTTTCTTCCATGCTGAACGCCATGTTGTCGCGCAGGTAATCGAAACCGAATTCGTTGTTGGTGCCGTAGGTGATGTCGGCGGCGTAGGCAGCGCGCTTCTCTTCCGGCGGCTGGAAAGGCGTGACAACGCCGACAGTCATGCCGAGGAATTCATACAGCGGGCGCATCCAGTTGGCGTCGCGGCGGGCCAGGTAGTCGTTCACCGTCACAACGTGCACACCGTTGCCGGACAGCGCGTTGAGGTAAACGCCCAGTGTTGCCACCAGGGTCTTGCCTTCACCGGTACGCATTTCCGCGATCATGCCTTCATGCAAGGTCATGCCGCCGATCAGCTGGACATCGAAGTGGCGCATACCCATGACACGCTTGCCGGCTTCGCGGGCGACCGCAAAGGCTTCTGGCAGCAGTTTGTCGAGGGATTCCCCTTTGGCGATGCGGGCCTTGAACTCGCTTGTCTTGGCACGCAATTGATCGTCCGAAAGGGCCACCATTTGCTCTTCGAAGGCATTGACGAGTTGCACCGTCTTGAGCATGCGTTTGACTTCACGCTCGTTCTTGCTTCCAAAAAGTTTCTTTAACAAAGGCGCAAACATATCGGCAGGATCTTCCACACTAAAGGGATGGAGGGCGGCCCCGTGAGTCGCCCGTGCAGCCCTCATGGCCGCATGCGAACGAGCATTCTACCCGGAAACGATGGAGAGGAAAGTGGCGATATTCCACGATGCTGGCACAGCGCTTTGACGGGGCTCACTTAAAATAAGGGCGTTTTGCTCAACTTCAAGTCGTTCAAGACAGAAGTTAGTTGTTGATTTAATGGGTAAAGCACCCACAAAAGCAATGGGCGGGTGCATTCGGCGCTTTCTGCTACCATGGCGCCTCTGTTACTTCAGGTGTCTGATCATGGCATTTCGCCCACTTACGGCCAAAGTACCTGCCGTTCTACTACGCGAAGCCAAGCCGCTGAAGGCCATTCTTGGCCACGCTCAACGCCTGGGTCACCTGCAACGTTTGCTCGAAAGCCAATTGCAACCCGCCGCTCGCGAGCATTGCCACGTGGCTTCCTGGCGCGAAGGCAGTTTGTTGCTGATTGTCACCGACGGTCATTGGGCAACCCGCCTGCGCTACCAGCAGAAGCGCCTGCAACGGCAACTGCAGATGTTCGATGAGTTCGCCAATCTGACCCGGATCCTGTTCAAAGTTCAACCTCCGACCGTTCAGCAAGGTGCGGCCGGGCATACCATGGATTTGTCCAACGACGCGGCAGCGACCATTCAGGCCACGGCCGATGGCATCAGCGACCCGAATTTGCGGGCAGCGCTGGAGCGGTTGGCGGCGCACGCCAAAACCAAATCCTCATAGGCGCCCCCTGTGGGAGCGAGCCTGCTCGCGAAGGCGGCATAACATTCAACAATGATGTTGCCTGACACACCGATTCGCGAGCAGGCTCGCTCCCACAGTTAAATTGTGTCCACTCGCTACCGGCTTTTTTTGCTGCCTAGCAACGAGCCCATCAAGCCGCGCACCAACTGTCGCCCAAGCTGATTCGCCGCCTGTCGCATCGCTGATTTCAAGGCCTGACCCGCCGCGGTTCCAAGAAACTCTCCGGCCTGCTCGGTGAAACTCGGTTCCTGCTTGCCCTGCTCCGCTTCGGGCTCAGGTGCCAGCCCCTTGCGTCCCATCAGCACCTCATAGGCCGATTCACGGTCAATCGGCTTGTCATAACGCCCTTTCAACGGCGAACCGGCAATCAGCGCCGTGCGCTCGGCGTCGGTCAAAGGCCCGATCCGCGATTGCGGCGGTGCGACCAGCACCCGCTGGACCATTTCCGGCGTGCCTTTTTCCTGCAGGGTGCCGACCAGCGCCTCACCGATTCCGAGCTCGGTCAACACCGACAACGCATCGAACGCAGGATTCGGCCGGAAACCTTCGGCCACCGCGCGCAGTGACTTCTGCTCCTTGGCGGTGAACGCACGCAGACCGTGCTGGATGCGCAAACCCAACTGCGCCAGCACATCATCCGGCAGGTCACCCGGCGACTGGGTGACGAAATACACGCCCACGCCTTTCGAACGAATCAGCCTCACCACCTGTTCCAGACGATCTCGCAATGCCTGGGGCGTGCCGTTGAACAACAGGTGAGCCTCGTCGAAGAACAACGCCAGCAACGGTTTGTCGGCATCGCCGCGCTCCGGCAACTGCTCGAACAGCTCGGCCAGCAGCCACAGCAGGAACGTCGCGTAGACTTTCGGCGCTTCATGAACCAGACGGCTGGCATCCAGCAAATGAATGCGCCCACGGCCGTCCGCAGTGGGTTGGAGGATGTCTTCGAGTTGCAGCGCCGGCTCGCCGAACAGGGCTTCGGCGCCCTGTTGCTCCAGGGTCGCCAGTCGTCGCAGTAGCGCCTGGCTGGAGCCGGTAGTCATCAATGCCGCATCGTCGCCCAGCAACTGGGGGTTGTCCCGCAGGTGATTGAGCAGCGCCTTCAGGTCCTTGAGATCGAGCAACAACAGGCCTTCGCGGTCCGCCACTTTGAACGCGGCGTAGAGCGCCGACTGCTGACTGTCGGTCAGCTCCAGCAGACTGCCCAGCAGCAGCGGCCCCATTTCACTCAAGGTTGTGCGTAAAGGATGACCGGACTGACCGTGTACGTCCCACAACGTCACCGGATAAGCCTGAGGCTTGTGGTTGAGCCAGGGCATCCCGGCAATCCGTTCGGCGATCTTGCCCTGGGGGTTGCCCGCGGCACCAAGGCCGCACAGGTCACCCTTGATGTCGGCGGCGAACACCGCCACGCCGGCATCGCTGAAGGCTTCGGCCATTCGTTGCAAAGTCACGGTCTTGCCGGTGCCGGTCGCGCCCGCGATCAATCCGTGGCGGTTCGCCAGGCGCATGGCCTGGGCAATCGGCTGCCCTTCGAGATCGGCACCGATAACGAGTTGCAATGAGTCAGGCATTTGGTCACCCATGATTAATCTTTGGTCCTACACGGCCGATAGAGATAACGACAAAGCAGTCAGACACGATCTGGTCGGAAATTTCCCTAAGGAGAGTCGGAAAATTCACTTGCTTTCAACCTTGCCCGTTGCGCGCCCCTTTATAAAAGCACGCGCTGGACATTAAGACCTTAGCGGAACCTCAAGCCATGAACAAAAATCTGCGTTTCAGCCATAAAATCCTGCTTGCCGCCGCCCTCATTGTGATTGCCGCCTTCGCCTCCTTCACGCTCTACAACGACTATTTGCAGCGCAACGCCATCCGCAAAGACCTGGAAAATTATCTGCAGGAAATGGGCGGAGTTACCGCTAACAATATCCAGACCTGGTTGAACGGGCGCAGCCTGTTGATTGAAAACCTGTCACAAACTGTCGCGCTCAACCCCGATGCCGACAACGTTTCCAGCCTGCTTGTACAAAAAGCCGTGACCTCGACCTTCATGGGCGCCTACCTCGGCAGCAAGGATGGCTCTTTCATCATTCGCCCGGACAGCAAGATGCCCGATGGCTATGACCCGCGTGCACGCCCTTGGTACAAGAGCGCGCAAGGCAGCAGCGGTTCGGCATTAACTGAGCCTTATATCGATCTGGCCTCCGGCCAACTGGTGATTTCCATTGTCGACAGCGTTTTCAAGGACGGCCAGAACATCGGCGTGGTCGGTGGCGACCTGAGTTTGCAGGTGATCGCCGACAGCCTTGGCACACTGGATTTCAACGGCATCGGTTATGCCTTCCTGGTCAGCTCCGACGGTAAGATCCTGGTGCATCCCGACAAAGCGCTGGCGATGAAGACGCTCAAGGATGTCTACCCGCAAGACACGCCGGCCATCAGCAGTGCAATGAGCGAAATCCAGGTCGACGGCAAAACCCGCATCGTGACCTTCACCCCGATCAAAGGCTTGTCGTCGGTCAACTGGTACATCGGTCTGTCGGTCGACAAGGAAAAAGCCTATTCGATGCTCAGCGAATTCCGCACCTCGGCTGTCGTTGCGACCATCATTGCCGTGGCCATCATCATCGCCCTGCTCGGCATGCTGATTCGCATCCTGATCCAGCCGTTGCACGTCATGACCCGTGCCATGGCCGACATCGCCGACGGCGAAGGCGACCTGACCAAGCGTCTGACCATCCAGAACAATGACGAATTCGGCACCCTCGGCACCGCGTTCAACCGTTTCGTCGAGCGCATTCACGGCTCGATCCGCGAGGTGTCCTCGGCCACCGGGCAAGTCAACGAAGTGGCATTGCGCGTAGTGGCCGCTTCCAACTCGTCGATGTTCAACTCCGACCAGCAAGCCTCGCGCACCAGCAGTGTGGCCGCCGCAATCAACCAGCTCGGCGCCGCTGCCCAGGAAATTGCCCGTAATGCCGCTCAGGCGTCGAACCAGGCCAGCGATGCCCGCAACCTGGCCGAAGACGGCCAGCAAGTGGTGGACCGCAGCATCGCGGCGATGAATCAACTGTCGAGCATGCTTAGCGCATCGAGCTCCAACATCGAATCGCTGAACAGCAAAACGGTGAACATCGGGCAGATTCTCGAAGTGATCACCAGCATTTCCCAACAAACCAATTTGCTGGCACTCAACGCCGCTATTGAAGCCGCCCGCGCCGGTGAAGCCGGTCGCGGTTTTGCAGTGGTGGCGGACGAGGTGCGCAACCTGGCACACCGCACTCAGGAATCGGCGCAACAGGTACAAACCATGATCGAGGAGCTGCAAGTCGGCGCCCGGGAATCGGTCAGCACCATGAGCGACAGTCAGCGCCACAGCCAGGACAGCGTGGAAATCGCCAACCTCGCGGGCGAGCGCCTGAACAGTGTGACGCTGCGTATCAGTGAAATCGACGGCATGAACCAGTCAGTGGCTACTGCGACCGAAGAACAGACCGCCGTAGTGGAGTCGATCAACGTCGACATCACCGAGATCAACACACTGAACCAGGAAGGTGTGGAAAACCTGCAATCGACGTTGCGCGCGTGTTCGGACCTTGAGCAGCAGGCGGCGCGGTTGAAGCAGTTGGTAGGCAGTTTCCGTATCTAGCGCCTGAACTGACCCCATCGCGAGCAGGCTCGCCCCCACAGGGTTAAACGCTGACTTTGTGGGAGCGAGCCTGCTCGCGATAGCGGCCTGCCAAACACTACAAACCCCCGCTGACGCCCCCACCCGCACAACCCCCAACCGAACATCTATCCTTCATATAGGTCAACCAAAGGAGTACCGGGACCGGAGGATCGTTCATCGTGCATATCGCGGACATCACCATGTTCTACGCCCCTGCCAGCGGTGGCGTGCGCACTTATCTGGATGCGAAGCACCGTCGCCTGGGCATCAAGCCGGGCATTCGCCATAGTTTGCTGATCCCCGGATCGTCCTTGAGCGAGCAGGATGGCATCTTCACTGTTCCCGCCCCTGCCCTGCCCTTCGGCAAGGGCTATCGCTTTCCTCTGCGTCTGGCGCCCTGGCGCAATGTCCTGAAAGACTTGCAACCCGATCTGATCGAAGTCGGCGACCCCTATCTCACCGCCTGGGCGGCGCTGGATGCACGGCGGCAACTCGATGTACCGGTCATCGGCTTTTATCACTCGGACCTGCCGCTACTGGTCAGCAACCGCATGGGCCATTGGGTGACCAACAATGTCGAGGCCTATGTCAGCAAGCTCTATGGCAACTTCGACCGGGTCCTGGCGCCCAGTCGGATCATGGCCGACAAACTTACCGGACTTGGGGTCAGGAATGTCTTCGTGCAGCCGTTGGGCGTCGACCTGCAAACTTTCAATCCCGATGCCAGAGACCCCGGGCTGCGGGCCGAACTGGGCCTGGACGAAAACGCCCGCCTCTTGATCTTCGCCGGGCGCGGTTCCAAGGAAAAAAACCTGCCGGTGTTGCTCGACTGCATGAAACGCCTGGGCCGACGCTATCACCTGCTGCTGGTTGGCTCGTCGATGCCCACGGCCGTGCCGTCCAACGTGACAGTGATCGACGAATTCTGCCCGGCCGTACAAGTTGCCCGCCTGATGGCCAGCGCCGACGCATTGCTCCACGCTGGCGATCAGGAAACCTTCGGCCTGGTGTTACTCGAAGCCATGGCCAGCGGTATACCGGTGGTGGCCGTGGCGGCCGGGGCCTTCGAGGAAATCGTCACCAATGACTGTGGCGTGCTCTGCGCACCGAACAACCCCGCCGCAATGGCCACTGCCGTTCGAGAGCTGTTCGGTTCGGGCAGCGTAGCGCTGGGCCGACAAGCGCGATTACATGTCGAAAGGCATTACGCCTGGGATACGGTGGTCAACAGCCTGCTGCAGCACTATCACGCCGTGCTCGGCAGCCAATGGCCGCTGACAGCCAATGGTTGAGACCATGAACAGTCCCGCTTTACTTCTGGTACTGCACGACGTGGCACCACCCACCTGGGCCGATTACCAGCCGTTCGTCAAAGCCGTCGACGCCTTGGGTAGCGTGCCGATCACCTGGCTGGTGATCCCGGATTTGCACAAACACAACAATCTGGACGCCCATCCGCAATTTTGCCGCCAGCTCAGTGCCAGGGTCGCCTTGGGCGACGAACTGGCACTGCATGGCTATTTCCATTGCGACGACGGGCCGATGACCCGCAATCCTCGCGACTGGTTCATACGTCGGGTCTATACCCACGAAGGCGAGTTTTACTGTTTGTCGCAAGAAACCGCCCTCGCCCGCCTGCGTTCGGGTATCGAGATGTTCCACCGGCATGACTGGCCGCTGGAGGGGTTCGTCGCCCCGGCCTGGCTGATGAGCCAAGGCACTCGCCAGGCACTGCGCCAATTGCCGTTGAGTTACACCGGCGACTCGCGACATTTGTACCGGCTACCGGATTTCATCGCGATCGAGGCGCCGGGGCTGGTCTGGAGCGCGCGCAGTGCCTTGCGCCGGGGCGTATCGAAGCTCGTCAGCGACTGGCGGGAACAGCGCTGGCAGCACGCCCCGGTGATTCGCCTGGGCCTGCACCCGGTGGACATGCGCCATGAGTTCTCACGCCGATACTGGCTGCAAACCCTTGAGCGCCTGCTCGACAACGGACGAGTGCCAATGACCAAGGCCCACTGGCTGGCGCTGCAAAACGACCGTATGAGCCGTGCCGCATGACTCGCGGACTGCTGTTGCTCGTCGGTCGCTGCTGATGAGGTTGATGAAACTCAGGCAGGCTCAGGTTTGTCCTCGGGCTCTTGCTGCAACTGTTCCCACAATTGCGCGGCGTCAGGAAACTCAGTACCGGTTTCAGGCCCCATGTCATCCGGGTCGTAGCGGCTCAGGCAACCCTCGCCCAGCGTGGCGGGAGCCTTGGCGGTGGCTTTGTCCAGTGGATCGGCCATGGTCATGTCCTCGGTGCAGAAACGGCGAAGGGCCTGAAGCGATTGAACGCCCAGGCCCTTCGAATTTCAACTGTGCCGCAGGTCTGTCAGAAGACGACGGTCTTGTTGCCGTGCACCAGCACGCGGTCTTCCAGGTGATAACGCAAGCCACGGGCCAGCACCATTTTCTCGACATCACGGCCGAAACGCACCATGTCTTCGATGCTGTCGCTGTGGCTGACGCGCACCACGTCCTGCTCGATGATCGGGCCGGCATCCAGCTCTTCGGTCACATAGTGGCAAGTCGCGCCAATCAGCTTCACGCCACGCAGGGAGGCCTGGTGGTACGGCTTGGCACCGACGAACGACGGCAGGAAGCTGTGGTGAATGTTGATGACCTTGTGCGCGTATTCGCTGCACAACTCGGGCGGCAGGATCTGCATGTAGCGGGCAAGCACCACCACTTCGGCGTCGTGCTGTTTGACCAGGCGCGAAACCTCGGAGAAGGCTGGCTGCTTGTCCTGCGGATTGACCGGGACGTGGTAGTACGGAATACCGTGCCACTCCACCATGCTGCGCAAGTCATCATGGTTGGAAATCACACAGGAAATTTCGCAGTCCAGTTCATCGCTGTGCCAGCGGTGCAGCAAGTCGGCCAGGCAGTGCGACTCGCGGCTGGCCATCAGGACCACGCGCTTCTTTTGCTCGGTATCGGTGATGCGCCAGTCCATCGAGAACTCTTCAGCGATCGGGGCAAAGGCTTCACGAAACGCTTCGATACCAAATGGTAGGGAGTCGGCACGGATTTCGTGACGCATGAAGAACCAGCCACTGAGATTATCCGAGTGATGGCTCGCTTCAGTGATCCAGCCGTTGTGTGATGCCAGAAAGTTACTGACTTTGGCAACGATGCCAACACGGTCCGGGCAAGAAATCACCAGACGAAAAGTGCGCATGAGGGGGAAACTCCAGAACTTCGCAAAGGCCGTCATTCTAGCGATTGCGCAGCAAAACTGCAGTATTGTTGACGCTTCACCCTGCCGGAAGGTCAGGGCGGCAGGGCGGACACCAGCAGTGCCTGCTTGCACAGATGCTCTTGCGCTACCGGCCAATTGTTAATTTATGTATATCTGACAGACCGGGACCACACTAATAACTGCACTACCAATGCGCGCCAAAACCCCGGCCATTAAATTAAATAAACTTGCCTTAAATGTTTACTTGATGAAACACCGTGACTATTATTGCCGCACTGTCACCTGCCATCCAGCGTACAACATAAGGTAGTCACCATGTCCTTGATCAACGAATATCGCGCCACCGAAGAAGCTATCAAAGAGCTGCAAGCCCGTTTGAAGAACCTGTCCCAAGACGACAAACTGCAAACCGAGCTGGAATTCGAAGGCAAACTGCGCACCCTGATGGGCGAATACTCCAAGTCCCTGCGTGACATCATCGCGCTGCTGGATCCAGAATCCAAAACCAAGGCACCACGCGGCGGTGCAGTGAAAACTACCGGCACCAAGCGTGCTCGCAAAGTTAAACAATACAAAAACCCGCACAACGGTGAAGTCATCGAAACCAAAGGTGGCAACCACAAGACTCTGAAAGAGTGGAAAGCCAAGTGGGGCGGTGACGTGGTGGAAGGCTGGGCTACCCTGCTGGGCTAAGCCTCAGAGCTTGTCGCAGATGGATCCGTGACAAAAAATAACGCCAGCAAATGCTGGCGTTTTTTTTATGCGCGGCATTTAAGCCCTGGCATGTTCGATTTCAAAGACGCAAACGCTGGCGCAGTCCCTGGACATAATCCTGCCACTCACTGAGCACCCCCTGCTGAAACGCAGTAGCACTAACGCTCAATTGGGCCGCGGCTTCTACAAAACTTTCAAGGGTATTGGGTGCACCCCATTCAGGGTCTGACAAACGTTTCTGACAGAATATTCGCCAGCGTTCTTGCTCTTCGGAACTCAACGTGTCGGGAAAGTTGCGTGCGCGATATCGAAACAGCAATTCAGGCAAACGTTCGTCATCGAAAGGCCACTGTTCTTGTGCCAATTGCATCGGGTCAACGGTCCTGACTTGTTCACACAATCGCCGATCCCGATCACCGATAAAGCCATCGTATAACTGCTGCTCAGGATCCTCGCTCCGGGAAAAGTCTTCGCGGGCATAAATCGCCAGGATTTTATCCTGCCAAACTTTCCGAGCGTCTTTGAGCTGCGACACCCTCTGCTGATACAGCGCCATATCCAGCCCCAGACGCTGCTGATCTTCCTGGCGAAGTACCGACAACGGTGCCACTACCGGGCACTTGTTGATGTGAATCAGCTTCAACGGTACCGGCAACTCGCCTTCGGCCAGTTCGTCGCGGCGGGTATACAAGCGCTGGCGCAAACTTTCGGCATCCAGGTCGAGCAGGCCCTGGGGATCGAGGTGCAGGTCACAGACAATCAGGGCGTTCTTGTTGCGTGGATGCCAGGCCAGCGGCAACACCACCCCCACATAGTTGCGCGCGGCTGAGAAACGCCCCGAAACATGTACCAACGGTTGCAGCAGGCGAATCTGGTCCATGACTTTCTGTTTGCTGCGCAGTTGAAACAGCCAGTCGTACAACTTCGGTTGTTTTTCCCGTATCAGGCGCGCCAGGGCGATCGTTGCGCGAACGTCCGACAGCGCTTCGTGGGCATTGCCATGATCGATGCCATTGGCAGCGGTCAGGCGTTCGAGCTTGAGCGTGACCCGCCCCTCGTCATCGGTCGGCCAGACCAGGCCATCGGGGCGCAAGGCATAGGCGGCGCGCACCACATCGATCAGGTCCCAGCGGCTGTTGCCGCCCTGCCACTCCCGCGCATAGGGGTCGAAAAAGTTTCGGTACAGGCTGTAGCGGGTCATCTCGTCATCGAAACGCAAGGTGTTATACCCCGCGCCACAGGTACCGGGCGCCGCGAGTTGGGCATGCACCCGGGTCATGAAATCGGCTTCGCTCAAGCCTAGCGCCTGCAGTTGCCCGGGGGTGATCCCTGTGATCGTGCAGGCAGCCGGATGCGGCAGGATGTCATCACTGGGCTGGCAGTAAAGATTGACCGGCTCGTCGATTTCATTGAGATCGAAGTCAGTGCGCAGGCCGGCCATTTGCAACGGACGATCGCAACGGGGGTTGATGCCAGTGGTTTCGTAGTCGTACCAGAAGATGGAGGTCACGGGCGATTCCTGAACTGAAGATCGGCAAAGTCTAGGCGTTCACCTCCCGCCCCGGCCAGTAGTCTTGTCATTCAAGCACCTTGCGCGACTCACCATGCAATACATAGTTATGTCGTTTCCCCCCGCATAGGCTGCTAGCATCGAATGGATACACAATCCCGATCCAGGCCACATCGTCAGGTTGCCCATGCTCGAGACCACAGCACTGCCAGGGAATGCACCGCTGTCACCGCCGCTGGATACGCGGTACCAGGTCGAAACGCCGGAGGGCGTCGATCTGCCACTGCGCCCGGCCGGGTTGATGGTCCGTGCGCTGGCATTCTCCATCGATCTTGGTTTACGCGGCCTGGTCCTGGGCGTGCTGTTCATTGTGCTGGCGATGCTCGGCAAACTGGGAGCCGGGCTCGGCTCGATCCTGCTTTTCGTGGTGAGCTGGTGGTACATGGTGCTGTTCGAGGTGCTGAACCACGGCCGCTCGCCGGGCAAGCAATGGATGGGCTTGCGGGTGGTGCACGACGATGGCACTCCGGTCGGCTGGTCCGCGTCACTGCTGCGCAACCTGCTGCGCGTTGTCGACCTGCTGCCTTTCGGTTACTTCCTAGGGGCCATCAGTTGCCTGCAACATCCACACTTCAAGCGCCTCGGCGATATCGCCGCCGGGACCCTGGTGATCTACCGCGAACGACCGCACACCCGCCCCCAGCTCCCTGAAGCCCGGCCCCGCCGCCCGGCCTTTGTCCTGACACTCACCGAGCAACGGGCCATCCTCGGGTTTGCCGAGCGCCAAGGTGAACTCTCCGAAGCGCGGGTCAATGAACTGGCTTCCATTCTCGCCCAACCCTTGCAAGTCCAGCCCCCGCAGGCGGTGACCGAGATCAACGGCATCGCCCGCGGCTTGTTGGGGCCGACATGAAGCAAAGCCTTTTTGAAAGCCGGCACAAGGCCGAATGGGACCATTTCGCCCACCTGCTCGAACAGTTGGAGCGGGACGCCAAGGCCACCGACGCCGGCAGTTTCCCGAAGGACTACCGACGCCTTTGCCAACATCTGGCACTGGCACAGGAGCGTGGCTACAGCAGTTTTCTGATCGACACCTTGCAGCAACAAGTGCTGCGCGGACACCAACAGCTTTACCGTCATCGCAGCCGTTTGGGGGCCAATGTGCTGGCGTTCATCCTGGCTGACTTTCCACGACTGGTGCGCGAACAGTGGCGTTTTGTCCTCGCCGCCAGCCTGATGTTCTTTGGCAGCCTGGCCGGTTTCGCGCTGCTGGTTTACCTGTACCCGGAGCTGATCTACAACCTGATCCCCGCCGAGCAGGTCAGCGAGATGCAAAGCATGTACGACCCCGTTGCCGGTCACCTCGGACGCACGGCGGAACGAGCCGCCAGTGAGGACTGGGCGATGTTCGGCTACTACATCATGCACAACATCGGCATTGCCTTTCAGACCTTCGCCAGCGGTTTGCTGTTTGGATTGGGCACTGTGTTTTTCCTGATTTTCAACGGCCTGATGATCGGGGCGGTGGTCGGGCACCTGACCTACGTCGGCTACGGGCAAACCTTTTGGTCATTCGTGATCGGCCATGGCGCTTTCGAACTCAGCGCCATCGCCCTGGCCGGAGCCGCCGGTCTGAAGCTGGGCTGGGCCTTGGTCGCCCCGGGGCGCCTGCCACGGGCCGAGGCCTTGCGATTGGCGGCGCGCAAGAGCGTACTGCTGATTTGCGGGGTCATGCTGTTTCTGTTGATTGCGGCGTTTATCGAAGCCTATTGGTCGTCAATGACCGGCCCTTCGCACCAGACCAAATATCTGGTCGGCGCTGCGCTCTGGCTGCTGGTGGTGGTTTATCTCGTGTTCGCCGGACGTCGCCGCCATGCGCCTGAGTGACGCCACGGTGGTGATTCGCCCGCGTTCGACCTGGGAAGCCATGGACCTCGGAGTGCTCCTGAGCCAACGCCATCGACGTTTGTTGATGACCAGTTGGGCCTTGGTCACCTTGCCGGTTTTCGCGCTGCTCAGTTGGATCCTCTGGGATTCGCCTTCACTCGCCGTGTTCATTTTCTGGTGGCTGAAGCCGGCGTTCGAACGCCTGCCCTTATACATCCTGTCCCAGGCCATGTTCGGTGAAACGCCCACGCTCAAGCAGGCGCTGCACCAATGGCCACGCCTGCTCAAACCACAATTACTGGCCAGCCTGACCTGGCGACGCCTGAGTTTGCCCCGCAGTTTCCTGATGCCAGTGGTGCAACTCGAAGGACTCAACGGGCAGCAACGGCAACAGCGCCTACAGGTGCTGTTGCAGCGAGAAGCCGGCGCCGCACGCTGGCTGACGATCATCGGCGCACACCTGGAAGGCACGTTGTGGATCGGCTTGATGGTGTTGTTCTATCTGCTGCTGCCACAACAGGTCGCGCTCGACTGGAGCTGGCAGTCGCTGATCTCGGCGGCCACCCAGGACTGGCGTTGGCTGGAACACCTGACCAACGCCTTTTATGCACTGGTGCTGGTGGTCTGGGAACCGATCTATGTCGCCTGCGGTTTCAGTCTTTACCTGAACCGGCGCACCGTACTGGAGGCCTGGGATATCGAACTGGTGTTCCGCCGAATGCGCCAACGCCTCGTCAGTGCAGGCGCAGTTTTGTTGATGGCCGCGATTATGCTAGTGCCGACCACCCACAGCGCGTGGGCCGCCGAACCGGCCATTTCACCCGACAGCCCGCGCCTACTGAGCCAACCCCTGACCAGCCAGGCCTCCAGGGACAGCATCAAGTCGATCCTTGACCAGCCGCCCTTCAAGAACCGGGAAACGGTGACACGCTACCGCTTTGGCGAAGAGCAACCGAGTGCTGAAGCCGTGGACGATGGCAAGACGCCGCAATGGTTGAAGGCCCTGCTGAAACTGTTTGAGGGGCAAGGCTTCGGGGCATTGGCGACCCTGATTGAAATCGTGCTGTGGGGCATCGTCATTGGCGCCATCGGCCTGTTGATCTGGCGCTATCGCGACTGGTTGCAGGCGTTCGTCAGCCGCCGACCGATCCCCGTCAACAAAGCCACGGGACCGTTACCGCAGCAGGCGTTCGGCCTGGATCTCAAGCCCGAGTCCCTGCCCGCCGACATCGCCGCCCACGCCGAAAGCCTCTGGCAGGCCCACCCGCGCGAAGCGCTCGGCTTGCTTTATCGCGCCCTGCTCAGCCGTCTGTTGCACGACTTCAACATCGCGCTCAAGTCCGCCGACACCGAGGGCCAGGTGCTTCAGCGTGTCGAGCTACTGCAGCAGCCGGCCTTGCTGGCCTATAGCCAAAACCTGACCGGGCACTGGCAAAACATGGCCTACGGGCATCGCCTGCCGCCCGCTCAGGTGCAGCAGGAACTGTGTAACGGTTGGCGTGTTCTGTTCGGCCCGGAGGCTGTCCGTTGAGTCGGCGCTGGGGCTCGATAGCCGGTGCGTTGGTTGCCGTGTTGCTGGCTGCTCTGTGCGTTTCTCTGTACCTCAAGGCGACCCCCTACCAGACCGAAATCGACCACGGCCCCTCCCCCGAAGCCAATGCCAACCCTTATCTGGCGGCGGAGTTGTTCCTGCACAAGCAGGGCCTGAACGTCGGCCACGCCGACGGCCTCGATATCCTGCCCAGCCTCGACCCGCGTCAACACAGCCTGCTGTTGCTCGGGGAACGCGGCAACATGACCCCACGGCAGATCGACCAGCTGATGAACTGGACTCGGGCCGGCGGGCGGCTTCTGTTCGTCGCCGAGTCGCTGTGGGATGAAAAACTCGGCCATAGCAATGACCTGCTGCTCGACCGGGTGGAACTGCACCAGTCCCTGAGCAAAGACCTCAAGGACCCACCGCCGGGTGTCGGTGAAGATCCGTACCCGCTACTGACCAAGCTCTATCTGGAGGACGAGGACGCCCCGGCCTATGCCGGTTTCGATACCGCGTTCCATCTCGAAGACCCGAAAAACCTCGCCCTGGCCTGGGCCAACAGCGCCAGGGCCACCCACATGATGCAACTCGACCACGGGCTCGGTTCGATCATCGTGGTCACCGATGCCGACCTGTGGAAAACCCCGGCCATCGACCGATACGACAACGCCTGGCTACTCTGGTACCTGACCGCCGACACCCGCGTGACCCTGATATTCAACATCGGTCACGACAGCCTGCTGACCTTGTTGCTGCGTTACTTCCCCCAAGCGCTGGTCGCGCTATTCGCCTTGATCGGCCTGGGTTTCTGGCACTTTGGCGTGCGTCAGGGGCCACTGCTGGAACCGGCGCCGAAAGCGCGCCGGCAATTGCAGGAGCACCTGCGTGCCAGTGCCGACTTCCTGTTGCGCCGCAACGGTCAGGCCGGCCTGCTGCAAGCCTTGCAGCAAGACATCCTGCGGCGCGTGCGGCGCCGCCATCCCGGTTTTGAACAACTCGGCGTTGCCGAACAATGGCTGGTGCTCGCGCGCCTGACCGGCCAACCCACACGCGCCATCAGCCAGGCCATGAGCCCGCGACCGAAACAACGGCTTTCCAGCGTTGAATTCAGCCGTCAGGTCGCCCACCTGCAATCCTTGAGGAACGCCCTATGAGTCAACCGATCGAGCCCGACGCACCGAGCCACGCAGCTCAACAGCGTCAGCGTGCCGGCCATCTGGCCCAGGCCGTACGCAAGGAACTGCAAAAAGCAGTGATTGGCCAGGACAGCGTGATCGACGACGTCCTGACGGCACTGATCGCCGGCGGCCACGTGTTGCTCGAAGGCGTGCCGGGTTTGGGCAAGACCCTGTTGGTACGCGCCCTCGCCCGCTGCTTCGGCGGTGAGTTCGCGCGCATCCAGTTCACCCCTGACCTGATGCCCAGCGACGTCACCGGGCATGCCGTGTATGACTTGCAGACCGAGAAATTCAAACTGCGCAAGGGGCCATTGTTCACCAACCTGCTGCTGGCGGACGAGATCAATCGTGCTCCGGCGAAAACCCAGGCCGCGCTGCTCGAAGCCATGCAGGAACGGCAAGTCACCCTCGAAGGCCAGCCATTGCCGATTGCGCAACCGTTCATGGTGCTCGCCACGCAAAACCCGATCGAACAGGAAGGCACGTACCCCTTGCCGGAGGCTGAACTGGACCGTTTCATGCTCAAGGTGCGCATGGATTACCCCGACGCCGGGCAAGAGCTGGACATGGTGCGTCAGGTCAGCCGATCGACCCGGGCCGACATGCTTGATGTCCAGCCGATGCGTACGTTGCTCCAGGCCAAGGATGTACTGGCCCTGCAACGCATCGCCAGCGACCTGGCCCTGGACGATCAGGTGCTCGATTACGCCGTGCGCTTGGCCCGTTCCACCCGCAACTGGCCCGGTTTGATCCTCGGTGCCGGCCCACGCGCATCCATCGCATTGGTGCGATGTGCCCGGGCCCGTGCGCTGTTGCGAGGCGGTGAGTTCGTCATTCCGGATGACATCAAGGGTTGCGCCCTGGCTGTGCTGCGCCATCGCGTGCGCATTGCGCCGGAGCTGGACATCGAGGGCCTGGATGTCGATCAGGTGCTCCAGCAGATGCTCGACCAAGTGCCGGCACCGCGCCTGTGAAACCCTCGCGCCTGATGCTCGCCTGGCTGTTGATCCTGCTGGCCTGCACCATTGTGTCGGGCACTTTGCGAGCATTGGAGTTCGCGGTTCCGGCAAATCTCATGGCAATCAATTGGGGGTTGCTCCTGGCGCTGCTGGCCCTGGCCATCCTCGATGCCATTCGCCTCAAGCGCCTGCTTTCGCCCCGACTGAAACGCCAGATACCCGGCAGCCTGGCGCTAGGTCGATGGAGCGAGGTGCAACTGACGGTCGAACACGACTTTGCGCAACCGCTGAAGGTACAAGTCTTCGACCACGTACCGCCGGGCCTGGGCTTCGAAAACCTGCCCCTGACAGTCGAGCTGCAACCCGGCCAGCACAGCCTGGCCGGTTATCGCCTGCGACCGCTCAAACGCGGTCACTTCAGCTTCGAACGCTGCGAAATCGACCTGCCAAGCCCCTTGGGGCTCTGGTCGGACAGACGCTTGCTCGACCTGCCCGACGCCACCCGCGTCTACCCCGACTTCGCCCGTCTCTATGAAGGGCAATTGCTGGCTGTGGATAACTGGCTCAGCCAGCTTGGCGTACGCCAGAAACAACGCCGGGGCCTGGGCCTGGAATTCCATCAATTGCGCGAGTTTCGCGAGGGCGACAGCCTGCGCCAGATCGACTGGAAAGCCACCGCCCGCCAGCGGATGCCAATTGCCCGGGAGTATCAGGACGAACGCGATCAGCAGATCATTTTCATGCTCGACTGCGGCCGGCACATGCGCAGCCAGGATGATGAACTGTCACACTTCGATCACGCTCTCAACGCCTGTCTGTTGCTCAGCTACGTCGCTCTACGTCAGGGCGACGCGGTGGGGGTGAGTACCTTTGCCAGCGAACAGCCGCGCTACCTCGCGCCGGTAAAAGGCACCAGCCATCTCAACACCCTGCTCAATACCGTTTATGACTTGGACAGCACCCAACGCAGCGCCGACTATCAAGCCGCGGCCACGCAACTGCTGGCACGGCAAAAACGCCGGGCTCTGGTGGTGCTGGTGACCAACCTGCGCGAAGAGGACGACGATGAACTGCTTCCGGCCGTCCACCGCTTGAGCCGGCAGCATCAGGTGCTGGTCGCGAGCCTACGCGAAGACGTGCTTGATACCCTGCGTCAGTCACCGGTGCAGACCTTGCCCGAAGCGCTGGCCTATTGCGGGACCGTGGACTACCTGAATGCTCGCGCCGAGCTCCATGAGCGCTTGAACGCTCATGGAGTGTTGGTGATGGATGCACGACCCGGTGAGTTGGGGGCAGAACTGGTGACCCGGTATCTGGGTTGGAAAAGAACCGGACTCTGAGCCTGGGCAATCACTCACAGTCGGTTTCCCGGTGACCTCAAGCCGAAGCCGGCAACGGCAGAAAGCTGAAGTACTGCTTCAATGCCTCCACCAGTTGCCCATATTCCGGTGGCGCCCGTTGCAGGCTGAATCCGGTGTCGTAATGTCGGGGGGTCGCGTCTTCGTGGCACCACAGGCAATAGGCCTGCAGGTCGATGATCCGCAGGCCACCCTCGCTGGCGGGAATTTTCAGGCGCAGGTTGAAGTCCGCGCCGATCATCATCGGCAACTGGCTGATTAGCATCAGCCCGTCTTCGGAGACATTGCCCAGGTAGCCGATGGGTTTGCCGGTGATGCCGTTGAACACTTTCAGGAAGTACGGCAGTTGATGCCGCTCGATTCGGCGGTCGGTGAACATGTGCAATTTCGCTATGCAAGGCCCTTAAGCAGAGCCGCACTACTGCTTCGGAACGGGTATGCATAAGTCTTGCCCGCTCTCCCCGCTTCCGGTGCGCCAGTCCTTGTAGCGCAGAGTCCTGCTTGTGCCGGTCACAGGTGTTGCCCCGGTTCATCAGAGGCAACGCTCTAAAACCGGTTCACTGGACTATAGCTCACCACCGCCGGGGAGTCAGCGATCAGAGGGTTACGGCCGTCAGAACTGCGTCGGTTTTGCCGCTGCGGCACTGCGCGTCGGGTAGTGGCCCAGGCTCTGCAGGGTTTCGATGCGGGCACGGGAGCGATAGGCATATTCGCTCTGTGGGTAGGACGCCATGATGAACTGATAGGTTTGAACCGCATCGATGTACATCTTCTGCCGCTCCAGGCACAGGCCGCGCATCATCGACACTTCCGGCCACACATAAGGCCGCGCGCGGCTGTCGCGTTCGACCTTGGACAGCTCGAGCATCACCTGCTCGCAATTGCCCCGGTCATAGGCACTGTAGGCGTTATTCAAATGGTGGTTCATCGCCCAACGGGTACAACCGGTGACGCTGAGGGCGCTGACGGCAAGGGCGGCAATGAGAACGAAACGCATGGGGAAATCTCCTGTCTTGAACGCTGTATCGACCCATGGTCGGAAATCTTCAGGCTGCCGGGACGCAAAGTTGCAGGGTTCAATAAAGAAAGAAATAAGTAGTGCAAACGAACAATGACTACAACTTCGGAGCATAGTAGCCTCACTCAGCGCTTGAACTCAGGAGTCTTTGCATGTCCGTCCGTCGTACCAAAATCGTCGCCACCCTTGGCCCGGCCAGTAACTCGCCGGAAGTTCTCGAACAGCTGATTCTGGCTGGCCTGGACGTCGCCCGCCTGAACTTCTCCCACGGCACTCCCGACGAGCACAAGGCTCGCGCGAAGCTGGTGCGTGAGCTCGCCGCCAAGCACGGTCGCTTCGTCGCCCTGCTGGGCGACCTGCAAGGCCCGAAAATCCGTATCGCCAAGTTCGCCAACAAGAAGATCGAGCTGAAGATCGGTGATCAATTCACCTTCTCCACCAGTCATCCTCTGACCGAAGGCAACCAGCAAGTGGTCGGCATCGACTACCCGGACCTGGTCAAGGACTGCGGCGTGGGCGACGAGCTGCTGCTCGACGACGGTCGCGTGGTGATGCGCGTCGATACCGCCACGGCCACCGAACTGAACTGCACCGTGACCATCGGCGGCCCGCTGTCCGACCATAAAGGCATCAACCGTCGCGGTGGCGGCCTGACAGCTCCGGCCCTGACTGAAAAAGACAAGGCCGACATCAAGCTCGCCGCGGAAATGGAAGTCGACTACCTCGCGGTCTCCTTCCCGCGTGACGCCGCCGACATGGAATACGCCCGTCAGCTGCGCGACGAAGCCGGCGGTACTGCCTGGTTGGTGGCAAAGATCGAACGAGCCGAAGCCGTGGCCGACGACGAAACCCTCGACGGCCTGATCAAGGCGTCCGACGCGGTGATGGTTGCCCGTGGTGACCTGGGCGTGGAAATCGGCGACGCCGAGCTGGTGGGCATCCAGAAGAAAATCATTCTGCACGCACGCCGCCACAACAAGGCAGTGATCGTCGCGACCCAGATGATGGAGTCGATGATCCAGAACCCGATGCCGACCCGCGCCGAAGTGTCCGACGTAGCCAACGCCGTGCTCGACTACACCGACGCCGTAATGCTCTCGGCTGAAAGTGCTGCTGGCCTGTACCCACTGGAAGCCGTTCAGGCCATGGCGCGTATCTGCGTCGGCGCCGAAAAGCACCCGACCAGCAAGACCTCCAGCCACCGCATCGGCAAGGAATTCGCCCGCTGCGACGAGAGCATTGCCTTGGCGACCATGTACACCGCCAACCACTTCCCGGGCGTGAAGGCGATCATTGCCCTGACCGAAAGTGGCTACACCCCGCTGATCATGTCGCGCATTCGCTCCTCGGTGCCGATCTACGCGTTCACCCCACACCGCGAAGCCCAGGCTCGCGCGGCAATGTTCCGTGGCGTGTACACCATCCCGTTCGACCCGGCTTCGCTGGCGCCGAACGAAGTCAGCCAGAAGGCAATCGACGAGCTGGTCAAGCGCGGCGTAGTACAGAAAGGCGACTGGGTCATCCTGACCAAAGGCGACAGCTACCACACCACCGGCGGCACCAACGGCATGAAGATCCTGCACGTTGGCGACCCGATGGTCTGAGTGACCGGTTGCTGAAAAACAAAAGCCCCGCCATGTGAATGACGGGGCTTTTTGCATTCTGATTTTGAATTTGTACTGGCTGAACTGCCGCCTTCGCGAGCAGGCTCGCGATGGGCCGGCCCAGTCAGCGAAGACTCAGTGTCGTTTGATAAACCCCGTCAACGCCGCCAACGCTTCCGGCGAACGCAGCCGCTGGGTAAACAACGCCCCCTCCTCCTCAATCACCTTGCGCAACAGTTCCCGGTCCGGCGCCTTCATCAATTGCTTGCTGATGCGCACCGCTTCCGGCGGCAGCGACTCGAAGCGCAGCGCCATCTCCCGCGCCTTGGCCAAAGCTTCTTCGCCACTGCCCAGCGCTTCGGACGCAATGCCCCACGCGGCCGCCTGTTCTCCATTGAACCCTTCACCGAGCAGCAACAACTCCGCCGCTTTGGCCTGTCCGAGCAGGCGCGGCAGGATCAGGCTGGAACCAAACTCGGGGCATAGACCAAGGTTGACGAACGGCATGCGCAGGCGTGCGTCGCGGCTAACGTAGACCAGGTCGCAATGCAGCAACATCGTCGTGCCAATGCCCACCGCCGCTCCGGCCACGGCGGCGACCACCGGTTTGCGGCATTCGAGCAGGTTGAGCATGAACTGGAATACCGGGCTGTCGAGGCCGCTCGGCGGTTGCTGGATGAAATCGGCGATGTCGTTGCCGGCGGTGAAGCATTCGGCAGAACCGGTGATCAGCACGGCGTTGATCCCGGGGTCGCTATCGGCCTGTTTCAACGCCTCGGCCAGGTCGCTGTACATGGCGCGGGTCAGGGCGTTTTTCTTGTCCGGGCGATTCAGGCGCAGGGTCAACAGGCCGCGTTCGCGTTCAACTTCGATGGCATCGGTCATGGCAGGTCTCGCGTCTGAAAAGTCAGCGCTCAACCACGGGGCAGGAACACATCGGCCAGCAGTTGATTGCGCGGCAATCCCGCCAGGTACAGGCGCCGGGCAAAGGCGTCGACACTGTCGGGGGCTCCGCAGAGTAAGGCCAGGGTTTGCCGGGAAACAAGCCGCAGTTGCGCCAAAGCCGCTGGCAACTCGGCCGGGGTCCACAATTCGACACTCAGGTTCGGACGGCTGGCGGCCATGGCTTGCAGGGGTTTGGCCAGGTAGTGCTCATCGGCATCATGGGCGAGGTGGATGACGCGGATGGCCCCCTGGTGATCCTGACGCAGCGCTTCGCGCAATACACCAAACAACGGCCCCAACCCGGTGCCGGCCGCCATCAACCACAACGGCCGGGCGTGCCAGTCAGGGTCGTAATGCAAGGCACCGCCGCGCAGTTCGCCGAGACGGATCGGATCGCCAATGCGCAATTGCCTGGCGGCATTGCTGAATTCCCCGGGCTTGCGGCAATCGAGATGAAACTCCAGAAAACGGTCTTCCTGCGGCAGGCTGGCGAGAGAATACGGGCGCGCCACGCTGCCCGCCCACAACACCAGATGCTGGCCGGCGCTGTAGCGCAACGGTCGCTGGGGGATTACCCGCAAGCGCAGTACCGTGGTACTCAGCCAATCGATCGCTGCGACTTCGGCCGGATGGCCATCGGTTTGCGGGTCGAAGGCGTGCACCTGCAAGTCCTCGATCACCTGGCACTGGCACGCCAGCCGCCAGCCCTGTTCACGCTGCTGTGCACTCAGGGCATCGGGGCGGCTGTCGCTCGGTAACCCCCGCACACATTGCACCAGGCACGCATGGCAACTGCCGGCGCGGCAACTGTAAGGCACTGGCACGCCGTTCTGGTTCAGCACGTCGAGCAGATTGCTGCCCGCCGTCACCGACCAGTGGCGCTCACCGACCCGCAGCTCAGGCATCGACGTTCTCCCACGCTGCCGCGCACCGGTTGCGGCCGTCACGCTTGGCGCGATAGAGCGCCTGATCGGCCCGTTGCAGGGCATCATCGAGGTCGTCGCCCAGCTCCAGCAGGGTCATACCGGCGGACAGGCTGAGGTTGCGCACATTCAGACCAATCAGCTCGACATCGGTAAATGCGATGCGCAGCCGTTCGCAGCACGAAGTCAGACTGGCGGCATCGCAATCGGGCAGCAGCACCACGAACTCTTCGCCGCCGTAGCGGGCCAGAACATCGCCGTCGCGCAGGCACGCGTTGGCAACGCCGGCAAAGGCTTGCAGCACCTGATCGCCGGCGGCATGGCCGTGCAGGTCGTTGATGCGCTTGAAATGGTCGAGGTCAATCAGCGCCAGGCCATGCACGACACCGGCGTCCATGGCGTTCAATTCGCGGGAAGCCAGGCGCAGGAAATGCCGGCGATTGAACAGGCCCGTGAGCTCGTCGGTGGCCACCAGGTCTTCGAGCTGGCGCATCATCCCGCGCAACGTGTCCTGGTGCGCCTGCAAGGCAAAACGCCGCTGGCGCATACGCTGTCGCGAAGCCTGCACATAGCGGGCATACAGCACCAGCCACACCAGCACGATGAACAGCACACAGACCTGCAACACCGCCATGGCCGGGTCAGGCAGCTGGAAGTGGTAGCCCTCCCACAGCGTGATCGCACTGAAACTGAAAAACACCAGCAGCGCGCATCGTACTAAAGACCGGCGTGACAGATGGAACAGGCCGAACAGCAGGATCAGCACGTAAAACACCAGGAACACGCCCCGAGCTTCGTCCAGATGGGCGATCAGCCAGGTTTGCCAGCCCAGCCCCAGCAACACTTGTGCCTCGGTCAGACTGGGGTCGGCGAAGCGCAGGTTGCAGCCACTGTAGAACACCGCGAACAGGATGGCCTGGCTGATCACCACCAGTGCGCTGCCGATGGCGACACTGGAAAGCGGTGCATCGTAGTGACCGGTAAAAAACGCCAGCCACAGCAACAGCAATGCCAGGGCATAGGTGCCGGCCGCGAGGGCGAAACGTTTGAGCAACAGGCGCTGGATGGCGTTATGGGTCAATCGTTGACTCACCAGATGAAAGGAGACTGACAGAGCGTCCTACTCTACAGACCGCATATCACTTTAGTGGCGTGACCGATAAATGACCATTCAATTTTCGGGATCGACGGGCTGAGCCTTGCACGACCCTGTGGCGAGGGGGCTTGTCGGACCGCCGCATCGCCCCGTTGGACTGCGAAGCAGTCCCGGTAACAGACAGGTCGTTGTGTCAGGCGGATTGTTTTCACCGGTTTTGCGGCTGCTTCGCAACCGAACGGGGGCAAGCCCCCTCGCCACAAAAGCCACGCACTCCTCTTGCAGCTTCAAACTTGCCGCTTGTAGCTGCTTCTATGCGACCAACGATTGACTGCCGGCGCGTGTGCCTGTGCGCGAGGCGCGGTATACTGCCGCGCCTTTTTAGCGTCGCGCCAGCTTGCCCGGCGTGCCTTGAAAGGTGCTTGCAACCGACCGATGCACCCAAGCTGCAAGCACCTTATTGAATGTTCCCGTCTTTTAGAGGAGCGCGACTCATGACCGTGATCAAGCAAGACGACCTGATTCAGAGCGTTGCCGACGCCCTGCAGTTCATTTCCTACTACCACCCCGTGGATTTCATCCAGGCGATGCACGAGGCCTACCTGCGCGAAGAATCGCCAGCGGCCCGCGACTCGATGGCACAGATCCTGATCAACTCGCGCATGTGCGCCACCGGCCATCGTCCGATCTGCCAGGACACCGGCATCGTGACCGTGTTTGTCCGCGTGGGCATGGACGTGCGTTGGGATGGCGCCACCATGAGCGTGGACGACATGATCAACGAGGGCGTACGTCGCGCCTACAACCTGCCGGAAAACGTCCTGCGTGCTTCGATCCTCGCCGACCCGGCGGGCGCTCGCAAGAACACCAAGGACAACACCCCGGCAGTCATCCACTACTCCATCGTTCCGGGTAACACCGTGGAAGTGGACGTGGCGGCCAAGGGCGGTGGATCCGAGAACAAGTCGAAGATGGCCATGCTCAACCCGTCCGACTCGATCGTCGACTGGGTGCTGAAGACCGTCCCGGAAATGGGCGCCGGCTGGTGCCCACCAGGCATGCTCGGCATTGGCATCGGCGGCACCGCCGAGAAAGCCGCAGTGATGGCCAAGGAAGTGTTGATGGAATCCATCGACATTCACGAGCTCAAAGCCCGTGGCCCGCAGAACCGCATTGAAGAAATGCGCCTGGAACTGTTCGAGAAGGTCAACCAACTGGGCATCGGCGCCCAGGGTCTCGGTGGTCTGACCACCGTGCTCGACGTGAAGATCATGGACTACCCGACCCACGCAGCCTCGCTGCCGGTGTGCATGATCCCGAACTGCGCTGCCACCCGTCACACGCACTTTGTGCTCGACGGTTCCGGCCCGGTTGCCCAGGAAGCGCCACCTTTGGACGCCTACCCGGAAATCGTCTGGGAAGCCGGCCCGTCGGCCCGTCGCGTCAACCTCGACACCCTGACCCCGGAAGAAGTGCAGAGCTGGAAGCCGGGCGAAACCGTCCTGCTCAACGGCAAGATGCTCACCGGTCGCGACGCTGCGCACAAGCGCATGGTCGAGATGCTGAACAAGGGTGAAACCCTGCCGGTGGACCTCAAGGGTCGCTTCATCTACTACGTCGGCCCGGTTGATCCGGTGCGCGAAGAAGTGGTTGGCCCCGCAGGTCCTACCACCGCGACGCGGATGGACAAGTTCACCCGCCAGATCCTCGAGCAAACCGGCCTGCTGGGCATGATCGGCAAATCCGAGCGCGGCCCTACCGCGATCGAAGCGATCAAGGACCACAAAGCCGTTTATCTGATGGCTGTCGGCGGCGCGGCTTACCTGGTGGCGCAAGCGATCAAGAAATCCCGCGTGGTAGCTTTCGCCGAACTGGGCATGGAAGCGATCTACGAGTTCGACGTAAAAGACATGCCTGTGACCGTTGCGGTCGACAGCAAGGGCGAGTCGGTACACATCACAGGTCCTGCCATCTGGCAGAAAAAGATCAGTGAAAGCCTGGCGGTAGAAGTGCAATAAACGGCACTGATGTCCGCTGAAAAAACCGGTTTGTCGGCAACGACAGACCGGTTTTTTTTCGGCCGGATAACTGTACTCCAGCGAGAGCAGACCGCCCTTCGCATGCTATGGTGCCTTCCCCCATTTTGGCCTGTTGTTCACTGCATGTTGACGACCTCCCGACCCCTGCGCCTGGCGCTCTACACCTTATTGATCATTGCCGGTGCCGCCATCGCCGCCACCCTGGCCATGCGCCACACCGTGCGCCAGTCAATGGTCGAAGACGCGGCGCGCGCCAATCAACAACTGGCGCTGTATGCCACGTCCCTGCATACCCTGATCGAACGTTACCGCGCCCTGCCCGCCGTGCTGGCGCTGGACCCGGAGCTGCGCTCGGCGCTCAAGGGGGTGGTGAGTCCCGAGCAGCAGGATGCGCTGAACCGCAAACTGGAAAAGATCAACGGCGCCGCTCAATCCTCGACCCTTGAACTGCTCGATCGTACCGGTCTGGCCGTAGCGGCGAGCAACTGGCGTTTGCCCAGCAGTTATGTCGGCCACAACTACGGTTTCCGTCCCTATTTCAACCAGACCCGCACCCAGGGCACCGGGCGCTTTTACGCCGTGGGGGTGACCAGCGGAATTCCCGGCTACTTCCTCTCCAGCGCGGTCAGCGATGACGACAGCCAGTTCCTCGGCGCCATGGTGGTGAAACTGGAGTTCCCCGAACTGGAGCGCGAGTGGCGCCAGGGCAGCGACACCCTGTTGGTCAGCGACGCGCGCGGGATCATATTCATCGCCAACCAGCCGGGCTGGCGCTATCGCCTGCTCAAGCCGCTGAGCGACAGTGATCATGCCGAACTCAAGGCCACCCGCCAGTACGACAAGCAGCCGCTGACGCCGCTTGAGTTTCAATCGTTGCGACGCTTCGACGACAACAGTGACCTGGCTCGGGTCGACGGCCCCGACGGCAAGGCGGATTACCTGTGGGAATCCCTGCCACTGAATAGCGAGGGCTGGACCCTGCACCTGCTGCGGCGCCCGCAAGTCGCCTTCGAAGACAGCCGAAACGCCGCCCTCGCCGCAGCCGGGCTATGGCTGACCCTGGTGTTCCTGCTGCTGTTTCTCAACCAGCGCTGGCGCCTGGCCAAACTGCGTCAGCGCAGTCGCGAAGAACTTGAGCAGCTTGTAGAAGAGCGTACCCGCGACCTGCGCACCGCCCAGGAGGGCCTGGTGCAATCGGCCAAACTCGCCGCGCTTGGCCAAATGTCGGCGGCGCTGGCTCACGAGATCAATCAACCGCTAACCGCCCAGCGCATGCAGCTGGCGACCTTGCGCCTGCTGCTCGACCACGGCCGGGTCGACGACGCCTACAAAGCGCTCAAACCAGTGGATGAAATGCTCACGCGTATGGCCGCCCTCACCGGCCATCTGAAAACCTTCGCCCGCAAAAGCCCCAGCGGTTTGCGCGAACGCCTGGACCTTGCGGCGGTGGTGGACCAGTCGCTGCAACTGCTCGACACCCGGCTGCGCGATGAACAGGTCAGTACCGTGCTGCACCTGACCCGCCCGGCCTGGGTGCGTGGCGATGCGATCCGCCTGGAACAGGTACTGATCAATCTGCTGCGCAATGCCCTCGATGCGATGCAGGATAAACCCTGCAAACGCCTGGAAATTCGCCTCGAAGCCGACGAACAATTGTGGCGCCTGAGCGTGATCGACAACGGTGGCGGCATCGCCGAAGAGAACCTGTCCAAGGTCTTCGATCCGTTCTTCACCACCAAACCGGTGGGCGACGGCCTGGGGATCGGTTTGGCCGTATCCTTTGCCATCGTTCACGAATCCGGCGGGCGCCTGAGTGCCGACAATCATGACAAAGGCGCCGTGTTCACCGTGACCTTGCCCATCGACCTGGAGGTGCATGAACCATGCTGAACTCAGTGATCGTGGTCGACGACGAAAGCAGCATCCGCAGTGCCGTCGAGCAATGGTTGAGCCTGTCGGGTTTCGAGGTGCAGTTGTTCAGCCGCGCCGACGAGTGCCTGGCGCAGTTGCCCAGGCATTTTGCCGGGGTGATTCTCAGCGACGTGCGCATGCCCGGCATGACCGGCCTGGAACTGCTGGCCGAGGTGCAACGCCGGGATGCCGATTTGCCGGTGATCCTGCTGACCGGTCACGGCGATGTGCCGATGGCCGTCGAGGCCATGCGCGACGGCGCCTACGATTTCCTCGAAAAACCCTTCAGCCCGGAAACCCTGCTCGGCAGCCTGCGCCGCGCCCTCGACAAACGCCGGCTGGTGCTGGAAAACCGCGCGTTGCACGAGCAGGCGGACAACCGCGCCAAGCTGGACGCCACGCTGCTCGGCGTGTCCCGGGGTTTGCAGACCCTGCGTCGACAGGTTTTGGACCTGGCAGCACTGCCGGTCAACGTGCTGATTCGCGGCGAAACCGGTAGCGGCAAGGAACTGGTCGCGCGTTGCCTGCACGACTTCGGGCCGCGGGCCGACAAGCCCTTTGTCGCACTCAACTGCGCCGCCATCCCCGAGCAATTGTTCGAGGCCGAGTTGTTCGGTCACGAGAGCGGCGCGTTCACTGGGGCGTCCGGCAAGCGCATCGGCAAACTCGAGTACGCCGACGGCGGCACGCTGTTTCTCGATGAAATCGAAAGCATGCCGTTGGCCCAGCAAGTGAAATTGCTGCGGGTATTGCAGGAGCAAAAGCTTGAACGGCTGGGCTCGAACCAGAGCATCCGCGTGGATTTGCGCATCATTGCCGCGACCAAGCCGGACCTGCTCGACGAAGCGCGGGCCGGACGTTTTCGTGAAGACCTGGCTTATCGTTTGAACGTCGCTGAACTACGCCTGCCACCCTTGCGCGAACGCCGCGAAGACATACCCTTGCTTTTCGAATCCTTTGCCCAAAACGCCGCCGAACGCCTGGGACGCAAATTTCCACCGTTGAGCGGCGCGCAGTTGAGTCACCTGTTGAGCCACGACTGGCCGGGCAACGTGCGCGAACTGGCGAACGTCGCCGAGCGTCAGGTATTGGGGCTCGGTGAGCCGGAGCCCTTGGGCATCGAGCCCGGCCAGTCACTGGCGGCTCAGCAGGAAGCGTTCGAGGCGCAATGCCTGCGTGCGGCACTGACCCGGCACAAGGGCGATGTGAAAGCGGTGCTCGAAGAACTGCAACTGCCGCGCCGGACCTTCAATGAAAAGATGCAGCGGCATGGGTTGAGCCGAGAGATGTTCCTGCAAGAAAACTGAGTTTCGCAGTGCCCGTTCTGGCCCCATCGCGAGCAAGCTCGCTCCCACAGGGGATCTGTGTGCGCCGAACATTGTGTGAGCGAGATTGCTCGCGATGGGGCCGGCAAAGGCAATGCACCTCCTCCCGATAAGCAATTTTCCGCTCACCACCCGCCGCATATGAGCGGATTTCCGCGCACTGAAACACCCTCCCCCCTCTAAACCGGCCCTCTCCCCGTTGGCACAGCTCCTGCTATAGCCCTGGCAGGCTGCGTTTAATCGCGCTCCACAAAAACAATTAAATGAAGGATCCTTCAATGGATAACTCCAACGCCCTGCCCCTTGGGTCGGCTGCCACGCCGGCTAAAGAAAGAACCACCGCCAGTCGCATCAAATCGATTTTCAGCGGTTCTGTCGGCAACATGGTCGAGTGGTACGACTGGTACGTCTACGCCGCCTTCTCCCTGTACTTCGCCAAGACCTTCTTCCCCAAAGGCGACACCACCGCCCAACTGCTCAACACCGCCGCGATCTTCGCCGTGGGCTTCCTGATGCGTCCGATCGGTGGCTGGCTGATGGGTCTGTATGCCGACAAAGTCGGGCGCAAAAAAGCCCTTATGGCCTCGGTGTACCTGATGTGCTTCGGCTCGCTGCTGATCGCGCTGAGCCCAAGCTATGAAGTCATCGGCATCGGCGCGCCGATCCTGCTGGTGTTCGCGCGCTTGCTGCAAGGCCTGTCGGTGGGTGGCGAATACGGCACCTCCGCCACTTACCTCAGCGAGATGGCAACCAAGGAGCGTCGCGGTTTCTACTCCAGCTTCCAGTACGTGACCCTGATCTCCGGCCAGCTCATCGCTTTGGCGGTGCTGATTGTCCTGCAGAACTTCCTGACCACCGAGGAGCTCTACGCCTGGGGCTGGCGCATCCCGTTCGCCATCGGCGCGCTGTGTGCCGTGGTTGCGTTGTACCTGCGTCGCGGTATGGAAGAGACCGAGTCCTTCACCAAGAAAGAAAAAGCCAAGGAAAGCGCGATGCGCACCTTGATGCGTCACCCCAAGGAACTGATGACCGTGGTCGGCCTGACCATGGGCGGTACCCTGGCGTTCTACACCTACACCACCTACATGCAGAAATACCTGGTGAACACCGTCGGCATGAGCATCTCCGACTCCACCACCATTTCCGCTGCCACGCTGTTCCTGTTCATGTGCCTGCAACCGATCATCGGCGGGCTGTCGGACAAGATCGGTCGCCGGCCGATCCTGATTGCCTTCGGCATCCTCGGGACACTGTTCACCGTGCCGATCCTCACCACCCTGCACACCATCCAGACCTGGTGGGGCGCGTTCTTCCTGATCATGGCGGCGCTGATCATCGTCAGCGGCTACACCTCGATCAATGCGGTGGTAAAAGCCGAACTGTTCCCGACCGAAATCCGCGCCCTGGGCGTGGGCCTGCCGTATGCACTGACCGTCTCGATCTTCGGCGGCACCGCTGAATACATCGCGTTGTGGTTCAAGAGCATCGGCATGGAAACGGGTTACTACTGGTACGTGACCGCGTGTATTGCCGTGTCGTTGCTGGTGTACGTCACCATGAAAGACACCCGCAAGCATTCGCGGATTGTCACTGACTGATAGATAGATCGAAGCTGGCTGTACCGGCCTCTTCGCGAGCAAGCCCGCTCCCACATTCGACCGCGTTCCTTCTGGAACAACCCGGTTAAATGTGGGAGCGGGCTTGCTCGCGAATGGAGCCGACTCGACATCAAGTCAGTTCGGCAACCTCTCGTTTGCCATGCTTGTTCTGCGCGATCAAAGCTCCCCCGCAATCACCACCACAGCCAAATCCAGATTCGGCCCGCTCCCGGATTGGTGCTGCCGTAGTAAAAATGGGCAAGGGTTTCATGAAAAATCTGTCACCCAGGTAAAAGAGCCGATTAATCACGTGTTAATGCTTGCCGCCCAACCTTTAACGGCCTGATCGATTCATTGCGATGCGCTCACTCAGTCCTTGAAAGCGAAAAAGCCTGACGGCCTTAACATCCAATTAATCGATAAGTAGCAGGATTTAATTGCGAAATTTAATCGATATATCTGGCGTCTTGGCTTTTTTCACAAAACGCCAACGAGACGGGAGTCACCACCATGAAAACCAAACTGATCCTTGCCCTGGCCCTTTCCGTACTGGCCGCCAACACGTTCGCCGCCGATGGCTACGACAAAACCGGCTCGGCCTCCTTCGAATCCGGTGCCAGCGCCGCCATCGAACGCAGCCACTCGGGAACCTATGCCTCGGACGGCTTCGATAAAACCGGCACCGCGGGCGCTGTCGCTGCCGACGGTTTCGACAAAACCGGTAGCGCTGAAGCTATCGGCTGATCGTGGAGGGAAACTCACAGCCCGGCTTCGGCCGGGCTTAGTCGTTTCTGGGGTAAAGCAAATTTCAGGGTTGGCCGAAGAACCTGTGGGAGCGAGCTTGCTCGCGATGACTGACATTCAGTCGACATCTATGCTGAATGTCAGTCCGCAATCACGAGCAAGCTCGCTCCCACAGGGCTCTATATCAGACTGGAAATCAGCGTCTGGCCCTAGCACTATGTCCGCTCTTCAAATGTTGCCCTCTGGAACACTTCCCATGCCCGACGACATCCACTTCTACGAACCCGCCAACGGCCACGGCCTGCCCCACGATCCGTTCAACGCCATCGTCGGCCCGCGCCCCATTGGCTGGATTTCTTCACAGGATGCCGAGGGCCGCTTGAACCTGGCGCCCTACAGCTTCTTCAACGCCTTCAACTACATCCCGCCGATCGTTGGTTTTTCCAGCGTCGGACGCAAAGACAGCCTGAACAACATCGAACAAACCGGCGAGTTCGCCTGGAACCTGGCCACGCGGCCGCTGGCCGAGGAGATGAACCAGAGCAGCGCCATGGTCAAGCCTGAGGTCAACGAGTTCGAACTGGCCGGGCTGACGACCGCTGCCTCGAAAATCATTCAGGTGCCGCGGGTGGCCGAGAGCCCGGTGTCCTTCGAATGCAAGGTCACGCAGATCATCCAGCTGCAACGGGCGGACGGCAATGTGGTGCCGAGCTGGCTGATCCTCGGCGAAGTGGTCGCCGTGCATATCGCCAAATGGCTGTTGAAGGATGGGGTATACGACACCGCCGCGGCAGAACCGATTCTGCGCGGCGGCGGGCCAGCGGATTATTTCCAGCTGGGGCCTGAGGCGTTATTCAAGATGTACCGCCCGGGGCGGTGAGAATCACCAGAGCAGGTCGGTGTTTTCCTTGACGTCCTTGAGACGGGCCAGCTCCTTGGCGGCCGCATCATCAGCCTCGTGAGCGGTCTTGAAGGTCTGGCCTTCCAGCACTTTGTGAAAACGCGGGGCGCCGGAACCACCCAGCGCTTTGACGGCGATAGCGGCGTGGTAACCACCCTCGCCCGGTACTACAGCAGAAACAGCTTCGAAGTGATCAAAGGCTTTACGTGCCATGTCGCGAGTCCTGGCTGGTTGAGAATGCCGTCATTAAACCCTCAACCGGCCAGTTTGTGTACCGCGACTGCGGACTGCCCCAGGGCCTGCGCCGCCGAGACATCCTTGAAGGTGTGGAAATCCAGACTGTTGACCACCAGTTCCTGCACCAACTCGGCAAAAATCTCCATTGCCGGCGTGCTGAAGTACGCGGTCATGGCCTGTTGATTGCTCCAGAAACCGGACACCAGCCACAGTTCCGGGTCGCACTGCGAATGCTGCAAGGCAAAGCTCAGGCAGCCTGGCGCTGCGCGGGATGGTTCGATCAGGGCGCTGAGGCGCACACCGAGTTCCGTCGAACGCCCGGCGCGCGCTCGAACGAAGGCCATATGACTGACGGGGATTTGCGTGGACATGTTCAACCCTCCCGGGGAGTCGCGTGGCAGCCGGGGGACGGGCTGCGACAGGATCAAAGGTTAAGGGCCGCGACGCCTGTCTCGTTAGTCGATTCCTGCCGGCGCGTTGCACAATCCTGCGAAACTGCATCGCCAGCCTGTAACAAGCTGTAAAACCCTGTCACGGTTCTGCCACACGAGTTTCAAGCAAGTTCTTGCGGCACAAGGCTCTAGTGGCTACACCGCCGGTCGACCCCGAGCAGAATCAGGCAAGCATCTGACAGGATGTGTCTACCGCTGCCACTTGCACAAACTTATGCTCTGCTCCATTCCTTCCATGCCTTGCCGAGGATGCCTCGCATGTCGTCGCTCGATCACTTTCAAGCCCCGCTGGACACCGACATGGAAAAGCAGCGTGCGGAACTGGCGGCGATCATTCGCCGCAACACCGCCGAAGATGGCAGTTATGCCACGGCCATCGGCTCGCTATTCATGTCACGCCACAGCCAGTCCCACGAGTTCGCCCCGGTGCTCGCGCAACCGGCGCTGTGCATCATGGCCCAGGGGCGCAAGGAAGTTCAGTTGGCCAACGAGTACTTCAACTACGACCCGTTGAACTACCTGGTGGTCTCGGTCTCGATGCCGCTCAGTGGACGGGTGGTGGATGTCTCGCCTGAGGAACCGATCCTGGCCTTGCGCCTGGACATCGACCCGGCGGAAATCACCGCACTGATCGCCGACGCCGGGCCTCTCGGCGTGCCTTCCCGGCCGACCGGGCGCGGGCTGTATGTCGAAAAACTCGACACCGCCATGCTTGATGCGGTGCTGCGTCTGGCACGGTTGCTGGACACGCCAAAAGACATCGCCATGCTCGCGCCGCTGATTCGCCGGGAGATCCTCTATCGCCTGTTGCGCAGCAAACAGGGGCATCGGCTATACGAAATCGCCATCGCCAACAGCCAGAGCCATCGCATCAGCCAGGCGATCAAATGGCTCAACAGCAATTTTGAACAGCCGTTGCGCATTGATGATTTGGCCAAGGAAGTGAACCTGAGCGTGTCGACGCTGCATCACCGCTTCAAGGCGATGACGGCGATGAGTCCGTTGCAGTATCAGAAGCAGTTGCGCCTGCAGGAAGCACGGCGGTTGATGCTGGCCGAAGGGCTGGAAGCTTCGGCGGCGGGGTATCGGGTCGGGTATGAAAGTCCGTCGCAGTTCAGCCGGGAGTACAGCCGGTTGTTCGGGGCTCCGCCGTTGCGGGATCTGGCGCGGTTGCGCTTGTCGGTCTGATCCGGCTTTTTTGCAGCCAGTACCGGCCTCATCGCGAGCAGGCTCGCTCCCACATTGGATCTCCTGCGAACACAATACTTGTGAACACTTCAGATCAACTGTAGGAGCGAGCCTGCTCGCGATGAGGCCAGTGAGGCCAACATCAAATCCGGATCAGGCCCCAAGTACCCGGCAGGCCTCCACCGGCAAGGTCACCGACACCGGGTGACCAACACTCAGGCCAAAGCCCTGGCAAGGCGTGCTCAGCGCGGTAAACGACACCCCGGAACACTCCACCGTGGTCTCGATGGTCGCGCCGATATCGCGCACGAAGGTCACTTTGCCCAGTAGACGGTTGCCCGCTGTCGCCTGCGGAGCCGACAGTTGCAGGTCTTCCGGGCGAATCAGCATCTTCACCTTTTCACCGGCCACAATGCTGCTGCAGATCGGTACTTGCAGCGCATCGCCGCCCGGCAAGCTGACCTTGCCGTTACCCAGCACCGTGGCCGGGAAGATGTTGCCCGAGCCGATGAAATCCGCGACGAACTCGTTGGCCGGGTGCCGGTAGATCTCGATCGGCGTGCCCACCTGCTGCACCTTGTGCTCACCCAATACGACCACGATATCGGCCATGGTCATGGCCTCGCGCTGGTCGTGGGTCACCATGATGGTGGTGATGTTCAGGCGTTGTTGCAGTTGACGGATTTCCACCTGCATCGACTCGCGCAGCTTGGCGTCCAGCGCCGACAACGGTTCATCGAGCAGAAGGATTTTCGGGTGCGAGGCAATCGCCCGGGCAATCGCCACGCGCTGGCGTTGGCCGCCGGACAGCTTGGCCACCGGACGATTGATCATCGCTTGCAGCTGGATCAGTTCCAGCAACTCCACCACCCGCGCCTGCTGGTCAGCCTTGCTGACCCCGCGCAGTTTCAGCGGATAGGCGATGTTCTCGCCCACAGTCATGTGCGGAAACAACGCCAGGGACTGGAACACCATGCCGAAGTTGCGCAGGTGCGCCGGGGTGTTGCCGATGTCTTCGCCGTCCAGGCGGATCTCGCCGCCGGTCAGGGTTTCAAGGCCGGCGATCATGCGCAGCAAAGTGGTTTTGCCGCAGCCCGAAGGGCCGAGGAAACATACCAGTTTGCCCTCGGGCAAATGTAGGTTCACATCCGTTACCGCGCAGGTCGAGCCGTAATGTTTCTCGACGTTTTCCAGAATCAGACCAGACATGTGAATCACCTCAAGAATAAAGGTTCTGGCTGGTGGTCGCCGAGCGAAGATCAGGCAAGGCAAAAGTCTGCGAAGAAGCGGAGTTGACTTTAGTCAATGAGCATTCTGAGCTGACTTTTAACGCAGCATGATCGAGCGCAGGCACCTCCAGGCAGAAGCTAGAACGAAACGCCACCTTCACCGACTAGCTTCTCCAGCGCCCAGATCAGGACGAAGTCGATCAGCGCGATCAGCACGGCAAACGAAAATACGGTTGGGTCGAGCGAAGACACGGTGCGGCTGTACATCCAGATCGGCACGGTCATGACGTCGATGGTGTAGAGGAAATAGGTCACGGTGAATTCGTTGAACGAGACGATGAACGCCAGCAGCATGCCCGCCAGGATCCCCGACTTCATCAACGGCACCACCACATCGACAATCGCCCGCAGCGGTGAAGCACCGAGCATTTGCGCGGCCTCTTCGACTTCGCTGCCGATGGAGAGCATCGCCGCCGTGCAGTTCTTCACCACGAACGGCAACGCGAGGATCACGTGGGCAATCACCAGGCGCGAGGTGGTCATCTGGAACGGCAGGCTGTCGAACACCAGCAGCAACGCCAGCCCCAATACCACCATCGGGAACACCAGTGGCAACGACATCAATTGCAGGGCCACGGCCTTGCCACGGAACTCGCAACGGGTCAGGGCATACGCCGCCGGCACCGCGATGATGGTCGCGAAGACCATGGTCAGGCAGGACACCATCAGGCTGGTGGACATGGCTTTGCCCAGGCTCAGCACATCGCTGGCGTCCGGCGACACGAAGGTGTGCCAGGCGGCCTTGTACCATTGCAGGCTGTAGCTGCTCGGCGGGAAGTCGAGGTTCGACGCGCCGCTGAACGACATGACGATCATGGTCAGGATCGGCAGTACCGCCAGCAGCAGGATGAAGCCCGAAAGGATGCCGGCAAACTTGCCGGTATCACCCGGCAACAGCGACTGGCGCTTCTTGATCAGGGTACTCATTGCGAAGCCTCCAGCATGCGGCGACGACGGCCAGTGATGTATTCGGACAAGGTCATGATCGCGAGGGTGGTGACGATCAGCACCACACCGGCAGCGGATGCGGCGGGCCAGTTCATCAGCGGGGCGATCTGGTCATGCACCATCACCGCCAGCATCGGCACGCGCCGGCCACCGAGCAGTAAAGGCACCACGAAACTGCTGGCGTTGTAGGCGAACACCAGGGTCGCACCGGTAATGATCCCCGGCAGACTCATCGGCAATACCACCTGGCGGAACACCTGGAAGCGACTGGCGCCGAGGGTGGCGGCAGCTTCTTCGTAACTGCGGGCGACGCCGCGCATGGCGCTGGCAATCGGCAACACGGCCAGCGGGAAGGCGGTTTGCACCAGGCCCATCAACACACCGTTCTGGTTGTACAACAGCATGATCGGGCGCTTGATCAGGCCCAGGCCCATCAGGGTCTGGTTGAGCATGCCACCGGGGCCGAGGATCACCAGCCAGCCGTAGCTTTGCAGCAGCAGGTTGACCAGCAATGGCAGCAACACCGCCGCCAGGAAGATCCGCCGCACGAACGGCGAGGTCAGGCGCGACATGGTGTAGGCCACCGGGATCGCCAGGATCACTGCGATCACCGCGCTGATCAGCGCCAGGCGCAGGGTCAGCATCAGCGACTTGAGATAATAGGGTTCCAGCAACTGGGCGTAACTGGCCAGGCTGAACCCGGACCATTCCGCGCCTTTGGTGCCCACGCTCATGCGCAGTACCAGCAGGCTCGCGGCAATCAGTACGCCAAGAAACAGCATCGACGGCGAGAGGAAAAGCCAGGCGCGCGTCGTTGGCGAAACACCCCGAGCGGCGCGCACGGGGGCGGCACTCACCGGATGAGTCAGAGGTTGGTGTTCCATAGCAAAGGGTCTCGTCAATGGAAAGCAGCAAGACTGAGATTGAGCAAGAACCTGTGGCGAGGGAGCTTGCTCCCGCTGGGTCGCGAAGCGGCCCCAATCACTCACCGCGTTGATCCAGATGGATCGCAGTGCCTGGTTTTGCGGCTGCTGCGCAGCCGAGCGGGAGCAAGCCCCCTCGCCACAAAAGATCTTTGAACCTCAGAAATCAGGAAGAAAAGATTTCCGTGTAACGACGAATCCATTGGTCATGCACAGTCGCCAGGAAGGCGTTGTCGTGCATGATCGCCTTCTCGGCAATCTGCTCCGGCGTGAGGATGTACGGGCTCTTGCGTGCTTCGGCGGAGATGATCGCCTTGGCGTTGACCGGGCCGTTATAGATGTCTTCAGCCATCTTGCCCTGCACCAGCGGGTCCAGAGAGTGGTTGATGAAGGCGTAGGCCATGTCGGTATCGCCCGGACGGTTCTTCGGCATTACCGAGAGCATCAGGTCGGTGTAGAAACCTTCCTTCATGCCGAACGTGGCGCCCAGGCCGTAGTTCGGGTCGCGGATCTGTTTCGGGAAGAAGGCCGGTGCGTACAGCCCCCCCATGTCCAGGGAACCGGTGCGGAACAGTTCGGCGATCTGGTTGGGGTTTTCGCCCAGGGTCACCACACGATCTTTCAGCTCGGCGAGTTTCTTGAAGCCAGGCTCGATGTTGTGTTCGTCACCACCGGCCAGTTTGGCGGCGATGATGATCAGGTCCATGGCCTCGGTCCAGTTCGGCGGCGGCAGGAAGATGTTCGGGGCCAGTTCTGGATCCCACAGGGCCGCGTAGCTGTCCGGCGCTTGTTTCTGGGTGCGGGTGCTATAGACCAGGCTGTTGCACCACAGCAGGTAACCGATACCGTGACCATTGGCCCCGGTGCGGTATTTCTCCGGTACATCGACGAGGTTGGGAATGCGGTTGAGGTCGGGTTTTTCCAGCAGGTTGGCGGCGGCCAGACCTTCGGCGCCGACACCTGCCAGGGTGATGATGTCGTACTGCGGACGATCACCGCCGGCCTTGAGTTTGGCGACCATTTCCGAGGTACTGCCGGTGCGGTCGGCGATGACCTTGCAGCCGTACTTGTCTTCGAAGGTCGCGGCGATGTTGCGCAGTGCAGCCAGGCCGGTGTCATCGGACCAGGTCAACAAACGCAGGGTCTTGCCGGCAAAACGTGTGTCGCTGGCATTGGCTTTGATGAACGGCATGCTCATGGCTGCCGCTGCAACCGAGGCTACGCCCACGGTCTTGATAAATTGACGTCTGTTCAGATCATGCTCGCCCATTACGGACTCCCTTTGTTTTTGTAGGTATGAGGCAGGTCGAAACTGTTGCATCCGCGCGACTGGATCAGCGTTATCCCTCGTATTTTCGGGGGCTTGGCTGAGCCAGCGAGTTCATCCTGAGGTCGTGTAAAACACCTGACTATCGATAAAAACTCATTGAAGCCATGACGCCAGCGCATGCCTCAACAGGAGGCATGTGCTCACCTTTTTCGTGCCTTCAGACCGCCCGGATTACGTGTTTGATTTCCTGGAAAGCCTGCAAGCCCCACGGCCCCAATTCGCGGCCGATGCTGCTCTGCTTGTAGCCGCCCCAGGCGGTCTGCGGGAAGATCACCTGCGGCGCGTTGATCCACACAAGCCCCGCCTGTAAAGCGTTGGCGACGCGGTCGGCGGTTTCGGCATTGCGCGTCACCACACTGGCGACCAGGCCAAACTGGCTGTCGTTGGCCAGGGCAATCGCCTCGGCTTCAGAGGCAAAACTGCGCACGCAGATCACCGGGCCGAAAATCTCTTCACACCACAGCGCACTGTCGAGGGGCACTTCGGTGAACACCGTCGGCTGCAAAAAATATCCGCGCGGCAGGTCGGCCGGGCGATTGCCACCGCAAACCAGCTTGGCGCCGGCGCTCAAACCGCGATCGATGTGACCGAGCACGCGCTGGTATTGCGCCTGATTGACCAGCGCGCCCATTTCCACGTTCGGGTCGAACGGGTCAGCCACGCGAATCGTTTCGGCACGAGCCTTCACTCGGCTCAGGAATTCATCGGCCAGTTCATCGGCGACCAGCACGCGGCTGGTGGCGGAACACATCTGCCCGGCGTTGAAGAAACCACCGCCACAGGCCACTTCCACCGCCAGGTCGAGATCGGCATCGGCCAGCACCAGCAACGACGATTTGCCGCCCAGTTCCAGGCTAACGCCCTTGACGGTTTCCGCCGCCCGTTGCATGACCTGCACGCCGACCGCATTGCTGCCGGTGAAGGAAATTTTCGCGATGCGCGAGTCTGCCGACAGGGGCGCGCCAACCGCGAGGCCAGTGCCGCACACCAGGTTGAACACGCCTGCTGGCAACCCGGCTTCAGCAATGATCGCCGCCAGTTCCAGCTCCGGCAGCGGCGTCACTTCCGAAGGTTTGAGCACCACGCAGCAACCGGCGGCCAGGGCCGGGGCGAGTTTCCACGCGGTGGTGACCATCGGGAAATTCCACGGCACGATCAGGCCGACCACACCACACGGCTCACGGCGCAGGCGAGCGCTGAAATCGTCGGTCGGCAGCTCGATGGCGCAGTCCTGTTTCGCATCCAGCCCCTCGGCCAGACTGGCGTAATACTCGAACGTGGCAATCACGTCATCGACGTCGATTGCGGCTTCGAATTGCGGCTTGCCGTTGTTGCTCGACTGCAAGTGCATCAGCTTTTCACGATTGGCCTGCACGCCCACGGCAATTTTGCGCAGAATCGCACCGCGTTCGACGCCCGTGGTTTTCGACCAGTCGGCGAACGCCTGGGTCGCCGCGCTCACGGCTTGATCAACGGCGCGCTCATCGCCGCCATTGACGGTGGTCAACAGGGCTTCGGTCGCCGGGTTGATCACACGCAGGTGTTCGTTGCCGGCCGACCATTGGCCGTTGATGTACAGGCCATCCAGGGTCGTAGGGAAAGTCATTTCGACACCGCCTGCATCCACTGGGTCTGGTCGATCTCAATCAGGGTCGGCCCCTGGCGATCGGTGGCCACACGCAAGGCGCCGCGCAGCTGCTCGACACTGCTGACCGCTTCAGCAGCACAACCCAATGCCTTGGCTACACCGATGAAGTCCGGGGTGTAGATGTCCACGCCCACCGGTTCGATGGCGCGGTTGACCATGTATTTCTTGATCTCTTCGTAGCCCTGGTTATTCCACAGCAGCACGATCACCGGGGTGCGCGCTTCAACGGCACTGGCCAGTTCCGGCAGGGTGAACTGCAGGCCGCCGTCGCCGATCAGGCACACCACCGGAGGACGCGCGCCACCTTCGACGCGGCCACCCAGCCAGGCGCCAATCGCCGCCGGCAAGGCGTAGCCGAGGGTGCCGTAACCAGTAGACGAGTTGAACCAGCGACGCGGACGCTCCGGGTTGAACGTCAGGTTGCCGGTGTACACCGGCTGGGTCGAATCGCCGACGAACACCGCGTCCGGCAGTTCATGCAGCACGGTTTCGAGGAAACGGGTCTGGGCCAGGGTCGGTGCGTCCCAGGCCGCGGCCAGTTCTTCACGCAAACGGGCGGCACGCACCTGGCCCCAATCGTTGCGACGCTCGGCCAGGGATTTGTGCGACAGGGCACTGAGCAAAGCCTGGGCGGCGTTGCGCGAGTCGGCCACCAGTGCCACGTGCGGCGGGTAGTTGCGCACGGTCTGGTCCGGGTCGATATCGACGCGCAGCAACTTGCCAGGAATTTCGAAGCCACCGGCGAAGGTCACGTCGTAGTCGGTCTCGGCCAGTTCGGTGCCGATGGCCAGTACCACGTCGGCCTCGGCGACCAATGCACGGGTGGCGACCAGGCTTTGGGTCGAGCCGATCAGCAGTGGGTGGCCGGAAGCGAGCATGCCCTTGGCATTGATGGTCAGGGCGACCGGCGCGTCCAGCAATTCGGCCAGCTCAGTCAGCTCGACGGCCGCGTCGATGGCGCCGCCACCGGCGAGAATCAGCGGACGCTTGGCGCCGGCCAGCAATTCGGTCATGCGCGACACAGCGCTCGGCGAAGCACCGGCGCGGTCGATGTTGACCGGCAGGCTGCTGAGCAAGTCGTCGGCTTCTTCAACCAGGACATCCAGCGGAATTTCAATGTGCACCGGACGCGGACGGCCCGCCTGGAACAGCGCAAAGGCACGGGCCAACACGCCCGGCAGCTCGGAAGCCGACATCAGGGTGTGGGAGAACGCCGCGACACCGGCGCACAGTGCGCCCTGGTTCGGCAGCTCATGCAGCTTGCCGCGACCGCCGCCCAACTGGCTGCGCGATTGCACGCTGGAGATCACCAGCATCGGGATCGAATCGGCATAGGCCTGGCCCATGGCGGTGGTGATGTTGGTCATGCCAGGGCCGGTGATGATGAAGCACACACCCGGTTTGCCGCTGGTGCGGGCGTAGCCGTCGGCCATGAAACCGGCGCCCTGTTCGTGGCGCGGCGTGACGTGGTTGATGCTCGAACGGGCCAGCCCGCGATACAGCTCCACGGTATGCACCCCCGGAATGCCGAACACCTGCTCGACCCCGTAGTTTTCGAGTAACTTGACCAATACTTCGCCGCACGTCGCCATGTCTTTGCCCTTTTTGTTCGTTTGAGACGCCGGGCGTGCGCTGTGTTTAGATTGGATTTGCAGGCCCGGGAATGGCCTCATTGGAACGGGCGACAGGTAGCCGCAACAATGGATAAAAAGTCATACTAGCCATGTCCTCACGTCATACCTTGGATCCCAATGAAACGACTGCCTCCCCTGCCGGCGCTGCACACCTTTCTGATTACCGCGCAGTGCTGCAATTTCACCCGGGCCGCCGAACAGCTGCACATCACCCAGGGCGCGGTGAGTCGGCAGATCGCCGGGCTGGAAGATCATCTGGGTTATGAACTGTTCATCCGCCTGGCCCGAGGCCTGGACCTGACAGCCGAAGGACGGGAATGGCTGCCACGGGTCCAGCAGATTTTCGGCCTGATCGACGAGGCCGTTGAACAGATCGGCGAGAAGCGCGAAACCCTGCAACTCAAGGCACCGACCTGCGTCATGCGCTGGTTGCTGCCGCGTCTGTTGCAATGGCAACGGGAACGCCCGGACGTGCCGGTGGAACTGACCACCACGGTCAAGCACGGGGTGGATTTTCATCGCGAGCAATTCGATGCAGCGGTGATGTACGGCGCACCGCCGGACGATTCATTGATGTCGCAAAAACTCTTCGACGAACAACTCACGCCGGTGTGTTCCAGACCGATACTCGAAGGCCCTATGCCCCTGCAGGCCCCAGCCGATCTGCAACAGCACCTGCTGCTGCACCCGACCCGCGACGAACGGGACTGGAAAGCCTGGTTGAAAGCCGCGGATGTGCATTTGACCAATGTCGGCAAGGGCCAGCATTTCGAAACACTGGACCTGGCGATGTCGATGGCGTCCCAGGGAACGGGGGTGGCGATTGGCGACTGGTCGCTGATCGGCGATGACCTGAACGCCGGGCGGCTGGTCATGCCATTCGAATTGAAAGTGACGACCGGACTTGCGTATTACCTGGTGTTCCCCGAAAAACCAGGACCTTCGCCGAAGTTGAGGGAATTGATGGGCTGGTTGGTGGAGCAGGCGCAGTCGCGGTAAAACCGTACAACTCTGATGCTCCACCCTGTAGGAGTGAGCCTGCTCGCGATGACGGATTCACATTCAAAATCAATGTTGACTGCTCCACTGCTATCGCGAGCAGGCTCACTCCTACAAATGACCAGTGAACTCAATATCCGACGGTAAACCGCTGCCGCGAATGCTTCGGCGCTTCCACTTCGTCGAGCATTGCAATCGCGTAGTCGGCAAAAGTAATCCAGCTGCGCCCTTCGCTGCTTACCAGCAAATCATCCTGACCGAGGCGGAATTTCCCCGTGCGCTCGCCCTCGACAAATTCGGCCGATGGCGACAGGAAGGTCCAGTCCAGATCCCGCTCTTCACGCAAGCTTGCGAGGAATTCTGCACCGGCGCTGGCCTCTGCCTTGTAAGCCTCAGGGAAACCTTCGCTATCGATCACTCGAGTATCATCGGGCAATAGCAGCGAACCCGCCCCGCCCACCACCAGCAGACGTTTGACCCCGGCTTTTTTCACCGGGCCTACGACTGCGCTGGCAGGCAGCGTGGCGAAATGCGCCGCGCTGATAACCACGTCATGGCCCGCAATTGCAGCTTGCAACGCAGCGGCATCAAGGGCATCGACGGCCTTGCTGACCACACCTTCACGCGGATCTATTTTCGATGTATCGCGGGCAATGGCGGTAACGCTGTGACCGCGACGCAGGGCTTCTTCCAGCAGTTGGCTACCGGCACGACCGGTGGCACCGATGATTGCGATTTTGCTCATGACGTTCTCCAGTGGGTTGACTTGTAACTTGTGCGATCGATGTAACCTTTGTGGCGAGGGGGCTTGCCCCCGTTCGGCTGCGTAGCAGTCGTAAAACCTACTGCATGCGGTGTAGCTGAAGAATGCAGGGGAGCGCTTCGCACTCCAACGGGGGCAAGCCCCCTCGCCACAGGTAATCACTTTCATCTCAAAAGTTGCTTCGGCTTCATGTACTTCCGGTTACCACTTCATCTCGCCCTTGGCGACCTTGGCGCTCAGTTCCAGGGAGCTTTCATCACCCAGGGTCGGAAAGCGTTTCTTCATCGCCGCGATCAGCGCGGCAGAATCCTTGGCCTTGGCGGTTTCCTCGTCGAAGGCCTTGATGTAAGCGGCGGTGAACTGCACGGCGGCCAGGGAGCGATCGCTCTCGCCGAGGTAATGACCCGGCACCACCATCTGCGGTTTCAGGGTTTCAATGGAATGCAGCGTAGCCAACCAATCGGCATGGGACTGTTGCGTTTGCGTGTCAGCCATCCACACGTGAATGTTTTGCGCCACCACGACACCACCGACTACCGCCTTGATCGACGGAATCCACACAAAGCTGCGATCCGGCTGCGGGCCCTCAAGACCAACTACCTGCAACTTCTGCCCTTCAAGGATCAGGCTGTCGCCCTTGAGCACACCCGGCACAATGGTTTTGGCCGGCACGTCGGTGCCCATTTTCGGGCCCCAGAACGCCAGTTTGCCGTCGACGGTTCGTTTGATGTGGTCGACGGTCGGCTGTGAGGCGAGGACTTTGGCCTTGGGGAACGCAGCCGTCAGGGTGTCGAGGCCGAAGTAGTAATCCGGATCGCCATGGCTGATGTAGATGGTGGTCAGTTGCTTGCCGCTGGCGCGGATTTTTTCCACCACCTGTTCGGCCTGGGATTTGCCGAATTGCGCATCCACCAGGATCGCTTCTTTCTCGCCGCTGACCAGTACCGAGGTCACTGGGAAGATGGCTTTTTCGCCGGGATTGTAGACATCCAGCGTCAGGGTCGAGGCGGCTGCATGGGCGGAGAAACCGAGGGCGGCGACCGCCAGCACAATGCGCTTTAAAGTGGTGAAACCGATCATCTGTTGCTCCGTTGTCCAAATGCCTTGCTTGGCGATGGAACAGAGCTTAGTTGCCTGAGTCAGTACAAAAAATGCGATGCTTGAACATAGTTTGTTTCTGAAAGCGGGCAAATCATGGATCGTCTACAAGCAATGCGCGTGTTCGTCACGGTGGTCGACCTCGGCAGCCAGTCGGCCGCCGCCGATCATCTGGAGCTGTCGCGGCCGGTGGTATCGCGGTATCTGGCGGAACTGGAAGACTGGGTCGGCGCGCGCCTGATGCATCGCACCACGCGCAAGTTGAGCCTGACCGCCGCCGGCACCGAGATCCTGCCCCGCTGTCGGCAGATGCTCGACTTGTCCACCGACATGCAGGCCGCCGTCAGCGAACCGGATGACGCACCGCGCGGCCTGCTGCGGATAAGCGTCAGCACCTCCTTCGGCCAGGCGCAACTGGCCGATGCCATGGCTGCGTATGTCCGACGCTACCCCGGCGTCAGCATCGACATGCAGATGCTCGACCGCACCGTGAACCTGGTGGATGAGCGCATCGACCTGGCGATCCGCACCAGCAACGACCTGGACCCGAACCTGATTGCCCGCCGCCTGACGGTTTGCCGCTCGGTGATCTGCGCGTCCCCCGCTTACTTGCGCGAGCATCCGGCGCCGCAACGGGTCGAGGACCTGAGCCAGCACAATTGCCTGACCCACTCCTACTTCGGCAAAAGCCTGTGGCATTTCGAGCAGGACGGCGAGCAGGTTTCAGTACCGGTGCAGGGCAACATCAGCGCCAACGAGGCCAGCACGCTGCTGCGTGCAACGATCGCCGGCGCCGGGGTGGCGATGCTGCCCACGTACCAGGCCGGCGTGTACATCCACAGCGGCGAATTGATTCGCCTGCTGCCGACGGCCGAACCCCGGCAAATGAACGTGTATGCGGTATATGCCTCGCGCAAACACATGCCGGCGGCGTTGCGCAGCTTGCTGGATTTTCTGGTGGTGAGGTTTCCCGAAGAACCGGAGTGGGATATCGGGTTGTGAATGGAAACCCTGTGGGAGGTATCAGGGTTCTGAATGTCGCGGTACATCCATAACGTGCTTTGCTGGTAACTCACCCGCGCTGACCTATGCTCAAAGTAATACCGAAAGGTATTCGTTCAGAGGTCAACGCCATGAACATCAAAACAAGAAGATACCTCGCGATTTTCATCACCTGTGCGGTCACGCTCGGGCTATACGGAGCTGCGGCCTGGCGCGTCGAGCAACTGCGCAACCTGCCCCGTGAATACGCGAGCTGCAACTTCGAGCGCTGTATCCCCCACAACGCCACCCTCAACGCCCTCCGCTAACGAAGGGGGTCAGGCTTCGTTGTCCTGATCGGCCTTCAAGCGGTCGCGAAACACCTTGGGCGAAATCCCCACACGACGCCGGAACAGGCGCGTGAAGTTGGTCGGATCGGAAAACCCCAACACGTCGGACATTTCATAAATGGTCATGCTGGTGTAGGTCAGCAAACGCTTGGCCTCCAGCAATTGCCGTTCGTGCATGATCTGCAACGCCGGTTGCCCCGCCAGCTCACGGCAGGTGCCGTTGAGGTGGGACACGGAAATCCCCAGTCGGTGCGCCAGGTCCTCGACCTTGACGTGCTGGCGATAGGTCTCTTCCACCAGCTGAATAAACCCGTTGAGGTATTCCCGGGCCCGCTGCGGTCGCGCCATGGCGGTGCGGCGCTGGATCACCTGGCGACTGACCCACACCACGATCACACTGACCAGCGAATGCATGAGCATTTCCCGCGCCGGTTGATGGCTGGTGTATTCGTTCTGCAAGGCGCTGAACAGGCTGTTGAGGTACTCGGCGTCCTTGCCTGCCGGGTAGCTTTCGGACTGGGCCAGGGCATTGACCGATTGCCCCAACTGCATCTGCAGGTGGGCGATCAGCGGCGCGGCCAGGGTCACGACAAACCCTTCCACGTCCTCGGAAAAGCGAAAGCCGTGCACCGACAGCGGTGGCAGGATCTGGATGGCCGGTTCCACCAGTTGCGTACGCTTGCCTTCGATTTCAAGCTCGGCCTGACCTTTGAACACGAAGAGCAACTGGCACAAATCAGCGTGGCGGTGAGGTTTGATTTCCCAATGATGTTCGCGACTGCGTTTGGAAATGGTTTCACAGTGCAGCAAGTCCGGGGTCGGCCAATCCAGGCTTTCACCGTAGAGCTTGAACACCGGAATCGAAGGCAGGTCAGGCTTGTTCATCACTTCAATCCAGGCCTCGGAGTAGATGACGGGCGATAATCGCACCGATTGGCAGAATGTACAGCTATCGGCTCAGTTTTCACCTTCAATTGACAGACTCGCAAGGGAAAAATGCAAGCACTCGATCCATAAAAATAATTCACCGGCCCTGGTCGCGTGAAGCTTGCGAGTCATAAGAACAATGAAAACGCTGAAAACCCAAGTCGCCATCATTGGTGCAGGCCCTTCTGGCTTGTTGCTCGGCCAATTGCTGCACAACGCCGGCATCGACACCCTCATTCTCGAACGTCAGGCCCCGGACTATGTGCTCGGCCGAATCCGCGCCGGCGTGCTTGAGCAAGGCATGGTAGAGCTGTTGCGTCAGGCCGGCGTGAGTCAGCGCATGGACGCCGAGGGACTGGTCCATGACGGCTTCGAACTGGCCCTCGACGGACGCCAGGTACACATCGATCTGCACGCCCTGACGGGTGGCAAGACCGTGATGATCTACGGCCAGACCGAAGTCACCCGCGACCTGATGGCCGCTCGTCGGGAGGCCGGCGCGCAGACGATTTATCAAGCCGACAACGTCGTTCCCCATGGCATGAAAACCGACGAAGCGTTTGTCACTTTTGAGAAAGACGGCGAACTGTATCGTCTCGATTGTGACTACATCGCCGGTTGCGACGGCTTCCATGGAGTGGCACGGCAATCGATTCCAGCCGACAGCCTGAAAGTCTTCGAACGGATCTATCCGTTCGGCTGGCTCGGGATCCTGGCCGACACCCCGCCGGCCCACGAAGAGCTGGTCTACGCCCGCCACGAGCGCGGTTTTGCCCTGTGCAGCATGCGCTCGCCGACGCGCACCCGTTATTACCTGCAAGTGCCCACCAGCGATCATGTGGATAACTGGTCGGATCAACGCTTCTGGGACGAACTCAAGTCGCGCCTGCCACAACAGTTGGCAGACAAACTGGTGACCGGCCCGTCCATCGAAAAAAGCATCGCGCCGCTACGCAGCTTCGTCGTCGAACCCATGCAGTACGGGCGCATGTTCCTGGTCGGTGACGCCGCGCACATTGTCCCGCCCACCGGCGCCAAGGGCCTGAATTTGGCGGCCAGTGACGTCAGCACGCTGTTCAACATCCTGCTCAAGGTTTACCGCGACGATCGCCTTGATCTGCTGGAGAAATACTCGGAAATCTGCCTGCGCCGGGTGTGGAAGGCCGAGCGGTTTTCCTGGTGGATGACCTCGATGCTGCACCGTTTCGATGACCACGATGCCTTTAGCCAGCGCATTGCCGAGTCGGAGCTGGAGTATTTTGTCGGCTCCGAAGCGGGTCGAAAAACCATTGCAGAAAACTACGTCGGTCTTCCTTATGAGGCTATCGAATAGCCTCCTACCGACTTACACTGGCGAGCATTCCCGCTCGCCTTGCCTCGTGCGGGTCAATCACCGCCCGCAGGTTTTCCCGTGACCAATCTCCACCAGCCTGAAACGCCCAAACCCGCCATCCGCAGCGTGCTGATCGCCCTGATGCTGGCGATCTTTCTCGGCGCGCTGGACCAGACCATCGTCGCTGTTTCGATGCCAGCCATTTCCGCGCAATTCAAGGACGTCAGCCTGCTCGCCTGGGTGATTTCCGGCTACATGGTGGCCATGACCGTGGCGGTGCCGATCTACGGAAAACTGGGCGATCTGTACGGGCGGCGCAAGCTGATGCTGTTCGGCATGGGCCTGTTCACCCTGGCGTCGGTGTTCTGCGGCATGGCCCAGAGCATGGAGCAACTGGTGTTGGCGCGGATCCTCCAGGGCATCGGGGCCGGCGGGATGATTTCGGTGAGCCAGGCGATCATCGGGGACATCGTGCCGCCACGGGAGCGCGGTCGTTACCAGGGCTATTTCAGCAGTATGTATGCCGTGGCCAGCGTCGCCGGCCCGGTGCTTGGCGGCTACATGACCGAATACCTGTCCTGGCGCTGGGTGTTCCTGATCAACCTGCCGCTGGGCCTGGGTGCCTGGCTGGTGGCCCATCGCACGCTAGTGGGCCTGCCGATTCCGCAACGCAAACCGATCATCGATTACCTGGGCACCATGCTGATGATCATCGGGCTCACGGCATTGTTGCTGGGCATCACCCAGGTCGGTCAGGGCCATTCGTGGCGCAGCGCCGAAGTACTGGCGCTGCTGGCTAGTGCGGTGCTGGTGCTGGGGCTGTTCGTCGCCCACGAGCGGCGGGCACGGGAGCCGTTGTTGCCCATGCATCTGTTCGCCAACCGCAACGCGATCCTGTGCTGGTGCACGATTTTCTTCACCAGTTTCCAGGCCATCTCGCTGATCGTATTGATGCCGCTGCGCTTTCAGAGCGTCACCGGCGCCGGTGCCGACAGCGCCGCCCTGCATCTGCTGCCCCTGGCCATGGGCTTGCCGATCGGCGCGTATTTCGCCGGCCGCCGCACCTCGGTGACCGGGCGCTACAAACCGATGATCCTTAGCGGTGCGGCGCTGATGCCTGCCTCGATTATCGGCATGGCGTTCAGCCCGCCCCAGGCGTTCGTCGTGAGCAGTCTGTTCATGCTGCTCTGCGGGATTGCCTCCGGCATGCAGTTCCCCACGTCATTGGTCGGCACGCAGAACTCGGTGGACCAGCGGGATATCGGTGTCGCCACCAGCACCACCAATCTGTTCCGTTCGCTGGGTGGTGCCGTGGGTGTGGCGTTGATGTCGGCGCTGCTGTTGGCGTTGTTGCAGGACTCGAGTTTTGCGCACCTGGCCGACTCGTCGCTGATTGCCGAAGGCAGTTCGGGGAATGTGTTGCTGGACGGTTTGAATGCCGCGCCGGGTGATGCGCAGAACGCCTTGCGTGCCGAATTGTTGCTGACGTTCCGGCATTTGCTGACGGTCAGCGCGGCTGTTTCATTGCTGGGGCTGGCGGCGGCGATTGCCATGCCGAACATGTTGTTGCGTGGGCGTGAGGACAAGGTTCGATAGATAGACCGAGGCGCCTGCATCGCGGGCAAGCCCGCTCCCACAAGTATTGATGTCGTTCACAAAATCTGTGGTCAACACTCAAACCTGTGGGAGCGGCGGTGCGGCGATCCGACTTGCCCGCGATGGCGTCCTCATTGAAACCATATAATCAAGGGCTGTAATACCCGACCGCCACCAGAAAATGCCCGACCTTCTTCAGGTAGGCGTGCTTGTTCTCGACCTTGCCAGTCACCGGGTTTTTCCAGCGGTACTCGTATTCGCCATCATCCTGCTTGGCCATCAACGCCAGAATCGGCTCGCCCACCGGTTTGCCTTCCGGGTCCACGATCTTGCTGAAGTCGGTATTGATCAACCGCAGGTTGGTGCCGTGAGCCACGTAACGCTGGGTGTCCAGGTCGACGACAAATACGTACAGATCATCCTGCAGGTAGCCGCCCTTGAGGGCGTTGATCGCCGTCAGGGTGCCCTTTTCGTCCTTGGCCAGATCGGTGGCCGCTTTGTTCAGCAAGGCCATGGCCTGTTCGGCGGAGGCCCGTGGAAGGTAATAACCGACCGCCAGAATCCGCTGGCCGATGCGCTGGTAGTAGACGTGCTTGCGCTCAACCTTGCCGTCATTCCAGTTCTGCCAGCGATATTCAGCCTGCTGAATGCCATTGCCTTCCGGCACTTTCAGGGCGTCCTTGAAGGTTTTCTGCAAATCCGGCCCAAGCACTTCCGAAACGTCCCGGCCAATCAGCGCCGACGACGGCCCACCACTGGCGAGCATCACGCCCTTGGTGTCGAGCACGAAGACATAACGGTCCTTGTCGACAAACTCACCCTGGCGACTGAACGCCGCCAGGGCCTTGTCGCCATTCTGGTGGTAGTAAGCCAGGGCTTTTTCCAGCAGGGCAATGGCCGCCTTGCTGTCGTCCTTTTCCGTCCCGGCGGCTTGCGCCTGGCCCAGGCACAACAAAAACATGCCGCACAGCAAGGTGAACCTATGCAGAAACCCCATTGCGCATCCCTCGTTCCTGGTGGTGTTTCAAGAGCGTAGACGGGATGGGGATATGTACGAATATTCGCCAGAACGTGGTCATAGATTTTTGTGGCGAGGGGGCTTGCCCCCGTTGGGTGGCGAAGCCACCCGGAATCCATTCACCGCGATTCAACAGATTAAATGCGCTACCGGATTTACGACTGCTACGCAGCCGAACGGGGGCAAGCCCCCTCGCCACAGCAAGCTCCCCCGCCACAAATACTCACACCACTGACAATTACTGCCGGGCGCGCAGTTGCTGTTGAAGGTTCTGGATCTGCGCCTGAAGGGTATTGATGTTGCGGGTGACCTGGCTGCGGAAGGCATCGAACTCGGCCGTGTTGGTCGAGCCCTGTGTGACCGCCGGACGGTTGTCCTGCACGCTCTTGAGCACGATCATGTCTTGTTCAAGACGCTCGATGGCAGCGCTCGGATTGCCTTGCTTCTTCAGTGCGGCAACATCGGCGCCCAGGTTTTTCAACTGTGCATCGAATTTTTCCGAGTCCGACGAGGCACTTTTCAGGGCGGCCAGTTCAGCACTCAAGGCTTTGACCTGGGCCTGCAACTGCGTATTGGCCGTCTGATGTTCGGTGTCCTGGGCAGTCAATTGCACCAGGCGCTTGTCCAGTTCGGTGGTTTGCGCGGTCATTTGTGCCAGTCGCTTGTCCAGGTCCGAGGCCTGGCCGGCAACACCTTGCTGCTGGGCGTTCTGGTCCTGGAGCTTGCTCTCCAGCTGGCGAATTTGCAGCTTCAAGGCCTCGCTGTCGGTGTTGACACTGGTCTGGCTGGCAACAACCTTGCCGGAAATATCCTGCAGGCGCCCTGCCGCTTCCTCACTGATTCGCGCGAAGCTTTCCTGGGTCGCCACCAGTTGCTGTTCCATCAGGGAGATCTGCTGAAAACTCCACCAGGCCAGGCCCGCGAACGCAAAGAACAACGCCCCGACCAACGCCCACAAGGCACCGGTACTCGCCGCCTTGACCTTCACCACCGGCGCCGTGCGCGAATGCACGACCGTGCGGGCGGTGGGCGCAAAGTCGTCATCGAGAACGTCTGCACGCAGGCTCGGTACATCATCGAAGTCGTCGTTGGCATCGTTTCGCATGGACATTGAATCAACCTTAGTGAATCACATAGTGGCTTAATGCCGCGCAGTATAAACCCCACAGCCGCAACCATTGACCCCCAAGCCCGAATCCGGTTCAGTCAGGGATCGTTGTTCGAGCGTCAGCGAACAGCCTGGGCCTTCCACCAGCCACAGAATTCATCGAGCGCCGTCCAGAGACTGACCTTGGGATCGTAATCCAGATAATGCCGGGCGCGGCTGATGTCCAGGGTGAAATTTTTGTTCATGACCTGCATGCCCAGACGCGACAGCGTCGGCTCGGGGCGCCCCGGCCACAACTTGCACACGCCCTCGTTGAGCGCCGCCATGCTGTAGGCCAGGCCGTAGGAACGGTAGCGGGTGACCTGTGGGACTTCCATGTTGCGCATGACGTAATTAACCACGTCCCACAGGGGAATCGGCGTGCCGTTGCTGATGTTGTAGGCCTTGCCCAACGCGGAACCGCTGGCCAGCAAACTGCTGAGCAACGCCTCGTTAAGATTTTGCACGCTGGTGAAATCAACTTTGTTCAGACCGTTGCCGATGATTGCCAGGCGTCCCTTGCGCTGCATGTTCAGCAGACGCGGGAAGATGCTCATGTCTCCGGCCCCAGTGACGAAACGCGGGCGCAGGGCCAAGGTTTCGAGACCGAACTCCTGGGCACCGAAGACTTTTTGTTCGGCCAGGTACTTGGTGGCGGCGTAAGGGTGCTTAAAGTGTTTGGGCACCTGTTCTTCAGTCAGGCCCAGATGATCGCGACCATCGAAGTAGATCGACGGCGACGACAAATGCACCAGCCGCCGAACCCGTTGCTTCAGGCAGGCTTCGACCACGTTCTCGGTGACCTGGACGTTGCCCTGCTGGAAGTCCTGATAGCGGCCCCACAAACCGACGGCACCGGCGCAATGCACCACGGCCTCGACGTCCGAGCACAGCTCGCGCGCCAGTTCCGGGTCGCTCAAGTCACCCTGGATGAACTCGGCTCCCCGGCGTACCAGATGCTCCACGCTCTCGGCCCGGCGACCGTTGACCCGCACGTCCAGGCCCTGCTCCAGGGCAAAACGCGCAAAGCGCCCGCCGATGAAGCCGCTTGCGCCGGTAACCAGAATCTTCATGAATTGCTCCAACAAATGCAGCCACGAGCTTCAAGCTGCAAGCTGCAAGTTAAAAACGGTCCGCAAGCGCTTCACTTGCAGCTTGCAGCTTGACGCTTAAGGCTGCTTCCAAGGCACCAGCCATTGCTTCGATGCGCTGACTAATTGATCGGTGAGCAGCCCCAGCAACTGGCCGCCATTACGCCAATGATGCCAGTACAGAGGCACATCGATCGGCTTATCTGGCAGCAGCTCCTGCAATACCCCCCTTTCCAGTTGCTCGCGCACCTGCAGTTCCGGAACCAGACCCCAGCCCAGCCCGGCCTCCGTCAGACGAATGAAACCTTCGGAGGACGGGCACAAATGGTGTTCGAATCCACCCTCGACGCCGAGGGACGCGAGGTAGCGATGCTGCAGGAAATCGTCCGGGCCAAACACCAGCGCCGGGGTTCGGGCCAACTGATCGGCGCGTACGCCTTGCGGAAAATGCCGGGCAATGAACGCAGGGCTGGCCAGCGCACGGTAACGCATGGCCCCCAGCAACACGCTGCGCGCACCTGCCACCGGCCGCTCGCTGGCGCAAACGCAGGCCGCCACTTCACCGGCGCGCATGCGCTTGAGGCCGACGGTCTGGTCTTCGACCACCAGATCCATCAGCAGATGCTGTTCGGCGCAAAACTCGCCCACCGCCTGCGCCCACCAGGTGGCCAGGCTGTCGGCGTTCAGGGCGATCCGCAGGCGTTCCGGCAGGCCCTCTTCATCCAGCGCCGGCACCAGGCTTTGCAAATCCCGTTCAAGCAATCGCACCTGCTGCACGTGGTTGAGCAACCGTCGACCGATTTCCGTCGGCGTTGGCGGCGTGGCCCGCACCAGCACCGGCTGGCCAACCCGCGCTTCCAGCAACTTGATGCGCTGGGATATCGCCGATTGCGACAAGCCCAGCACTTGGGCCGCCCGTTCAAAACCAGCCTGTTCGACCACGGCGGCCAGGGCAGAAAGCAATTTATAGTCGAACATCAGTTTTCCTAATGAGCGATCAGCAAGATTGGTTTTTCTTATACAGCCTTCACAAGGACAATGACCATCAAGAACTCTTGAACAAGGATAATCCACATGGCTGGCGAAACTTCATTGGCAACGCTGCTGCGCAGCATGAGCCCGCAACTCAACGCCGGCGAATACGTGTTCTGCACCTTGCGCGACGGCAAGTTGCCCAAGGATCTGGAGATTGTCGGCAGCTTCCGCGAGCAGGAAGGCCTGACCGTGATTCTCGAGCGTTCCCACGCCGAAAAAGCCGGATTCAGCTTCGACTACATCGCCGCCTGGATCACCTTGAACGTACATTCGGCCCTCGAAGCGGTCGGCCTGACCGCTGCATTCGCCACGGCGCTTGGCCAGGCAGGAATCAGCTGCAACGTGATTGCCGGCTACTACCACGACCATTTGTTTGTCGGCCAGGCCGACGCCGACCGAGCCCTGCTAGTGCTGCGGGATCTGGCAGCCAACGCGGAGTAAAAAATCATGTGGCAAAGTTATGTGAACGGGCTGCTCGTGGCCTTCGGCCTGATCATGGCGATCGGCACCCAGAATGCGTTTGTCCTGGCGCAAAGCCTGCGGCGTGAACATCACCTGCCGGTGGCGGCGCTCTGCGTGGCCTGCGACGCCCTGTTGGTGGCCGCCGGGGTATTCGGCCTGGCGACGGTGCTGGCGCAGAATCCGACGCTGTTGGCCATCGCCCGTTGGGGCGGCGCAGCGTTCCTGTTGTGGTACGGCAGCCAGGCACTGCGCCGCGCCTTTTCGAAACAGAGCCTTGAGCAAGGCGAAGGCCAAACCGTACGCTCGCTGCGGGCGGTCATGCTCAGCGCGCTGGCGGTGACCTTGCTCAATCCGCATGTCTATCTGGACACCGTTTTGCTGATCGGCTCCCTGGGCGCACAACAAACCGAGCCCGGCGCTTATGTCGTCGGCGCGGCCAGTGCCTCGCTGCTGTGGTTCTTCACCCTGGCGCTCGGTGCGGCATGGCTGGCACCGTGGCTCGCCCGGCCCAGCACCTGGCGAATACTCGATCTGTTGGTGGCTATGATGATGTTTGCCGTAGCGCTGCAGTTGATCGCGACCAGCTGATTCGCGGAACCTCTATTCCACACAGTTGTTGCGTGGTTATGCCGCCCCCCCGGTGCTATGATCCGACTCCCTGCGCCGCAAAGAGTACAAACTCCCCGGCGCTTGTCTGGCCGCCCGTGATCGGCCTTGCGCTCACCGCAACTGACCTGATTAGGAGAATCATCATGGCTTTCGAATTGCCGCCACTGCCGTACGCACACGATGCCCTGCAGCCGCACATCTCCAAGGAAACACTGGAGTTCCACCACGACAAGCACCACAACACCTACGTCGTGAACCTGAACAACCTGGTGCCAGGCACCGAGTTCGAAGGCAAGACCCTGGAAGAAATCGTCAAGACTTCCTCGGGCGGTATCTTCAACAACGCCGCTCAGGTCTGGAACCACACTTTCTACTGGAACTGCCTGGCGCCAAACGCCGGCGGTCAACCAACCGGCGCTCTGGCTGAAGCCATCAACGCGGCTTTCGGTTCGTTCGACAAGTTCAAGGAAGAGTTCAGCAAGACTTCCATCGGCACCTTCGGTTCCGGTTGGGGCTGGCTGGTGAAGAAGGCAGACGGTTCCCTGGCCCTGGCCAGCACCATCGGCGCCGGCAACCCGCTGACCAACGGCGACACCCCGCTGCTGACCTGCGACGTCTGGGAACACGCTTACTACATCGACTACCGCAACCTGCGTCCAAAGTATGTCGAAGCGTTCTGGAACCTGGTCAACTGGAAGTTCGTGGCTGAGCAGTTCGAAGGCAAAACCTTCACCGCTTAAGCTCGACGCCAGTCAAAAGAACCCGGCTTTTTAGCCGGGTTTAATGAGATGGTCAGCCTGACCGAGAAGCCCTGCAGGTTTACGCTTGCAGGGCTTTTCTCGTTTTCGGGCGAAATCACTCGCCATGACGTTGGCCGAAGCCAATGACTCACAAGCGTGGGCCAGCAGGGATTCGGTATCCATATCCGGGACGATCATGAACATGGTGTTGGGGGTGTAGGGTTTGGTGGTGTTGTAGGGGGGATCGGGGATTAATTTGTCCATAAAACCATTCCTCTAGCGCTGGGGCCACCACTAGCCGTTTCTCACGCGGTGAAGAGGTGGCAGCTATGTGCGAGGTGAGAAACCGGTATGGACACCCGGACCAGACCTAAGTCTGCCCGCACACAGCCGCCATGACGCATTTACAGACAGCGGACTAGCTGGCGGCGATTATGCGTGCACAGGTTCTGGATGACCATAAGTAGCCGGGTTCTCACACCCGATCGCTGAGCTTTCAGCGACAGCCAAAGGCTATTGAGTCCGCTTCCGACGGGCAACCTGAAAACTGCGTGGGAAACTTCTGGCGCTTTCCTACACCGCTCTAACTCGCAAAAACGTAACGCGGAGCGTCTCTGGCAGCATTCCCACGCGGGAGCGTGGGAACGATCAGCTTAGAGGCGTGGGAGATTGGTCGGCTGTCAGGCCGCCATCGCGAGCAAGCTCGCTCCCACAGAAAAGCAAAGGCAGACCAGCGTACACCCACGCTTCTCACCACTCAT
>NZ_LACC01000025.1:0-12307 GCF_000967965.1 Pseudomonas fluorescens | reverse complement strand
CCATAAGCCGCCGTTACCGAAGAAATGGATATGTCCCTCTCCGTTGAAATTCCAAAACAACCTACCGAATCCAAGGCATTTTCCGACGATGAAACAAGCCTTGCGGCCCTTGCTCCCCCGCCGCGGACGACTAACATCAACAAAAGGAAAATATCTCCACCCCCGCCCCTCAAGTTGAAGGACTCGACAACCGACACAGTACTAATAGGCTAACTCGCCAGGACAACTGCAAATCGGCCAAGCAGCAGGCAAAATCCCCCGAGGATGATTGTCCCTTTGACTGCCATCACGGGATTGCCAATACTCATGGCAACTTGATGCTACCCGCACGGAACAAGGAATAACCCTTTGAAGCTGGAACTCAAGAACAGCTTGTCGGTGAAGTTGCTCCGGGTCGTACTCCTGTCGGCATTGATCGTCGGCGTGGTCTTGAGCTGCGCGCAGATTGTGTTCGATGCCTATAAAACACGCCAGGCCGTCGCCAGCGATGCCGAACGCATCCTCGACATGTTTCGCGACCCTTCGACCCAGGCCGTCTATAGCCTGGACCGGGAAATGGGCATGCAGGTGATCGAAGGCCTGTTTCAGGACGAAGCCGTACGCCAGGCCTCCATCGGCCATCCCAACGAAGCCATGCTCGCGCAAAAAACCCGCGAATTGCAGCACTCCAACAGTCGCTGGCTGACCGACCTGATTCTTGGCAAGGAACGCACCTTCACCACCCAGCTGGTCGGCCGCGGGCCCTACAGCGAGTATTACGGCGACCTGAGCATCACTCTCGATACCGCCAACTACGGCCAAGGATTCATTGTCAGCTCGGTGATCATCTTCATCTCGGGCGTCCTGCGCGCACTCGCCATGGGGCTGGTGTTGTATCTGGTCTACCACTGGCTGCTGACCAAGCCGCTGTCGCGGATCATCGAGCACCTCACGGAAATCAATCCGGATCGTCCCAGCGAGCACAAGATCCCGCTGCTCAAGGGGCACGAGAACAACGAACTGGGCATCTGGATCAACACCGCCAACCAGTTGCTCGAATCCATCGAACGCAATACCCATCTGCGCCACGAAGCGGAAAACAGCCTGGTGCGCATGTCCCAGTACGATTTCCTGACGGGGCTGCCGAACCGGCAGCAATTGCAGCAGCAACTGGACAAGATCCTAATCGACGCCGGCAAGTTACAGCGCCGGGTCGCGGTGCTGTGTGTCGGTCTCGATGACTTCAAGGGCATCAACGAGCAGTTCAGCTACCAGACCGGCGACCAGTTGCTACTGGCCCTGGCCGATCGCCTACGCGGTCATAGCGGTCGCCTCGGCGCCCTCGCCCGCCTCGGTGGCGACCAGTTCGCCCTGGTCCAGGCCGATATCGAGCAGCCCTACGAAGCCGCCGAGCTGGCGCAAAGCATTCTCGATGACCTGGAAGCGGCGTTTGCCCTCGACCATCAGGAGATACGCCTGCGCGCCACCATCGGCATCACCCTGTTCCCCGAGGATGGCAACAGCACCGAGAAATTGCTGCAGAAGGCCGAGCAGACCATGACGCTGGCCAAGACCCGTTCGCGCAACCGCTATCAGTTCTATATCGCCAGCGTCGACACCGAAATGCGTCGCCGCCGCGAGCTGGAAAAAGACCTGCGCGATGCACTGATCCGTAATCAGTTCTACCTCGTCTATCAACCGCAGATCAGCTATCGCGACAACCGCGTTGTGGGCGTCGAAGCCCTGATTCGCTGGCAACACCCCGAGCACGGTCTGGTGCCGCCGGACCTGTTCATCCCGCTGGCCGAACAGAACGGTACCATCATTGCCATCGGCGAATGGGTGCTGGACCAGGCCTGCAAACAACTGCGCGAGTGGCACGACCAGGGCTTCTCCGACCTGCGCATGGCGGTGAACCTGTCTACGGTTCAATTGCACCACGCCGAACTGCCACGGGTGGTCAACAATCTGCTGCAGATGTACCGCCTGCCACCGCGCAGCCTGGAGCTGGAAGTCACCGAAACCGGCCTGATGGAAGACATCAGCACCGCGGCCCAGCACTTGCTCAGCCTGCGCCGCTCCGGCGCGCTGATCGCCATCGACGACTTCGGAACCGGCTATTCGTCCTTGAGCTATCTCAAGAGCCTGCCGCTGGACAAGATCAAGATCGACAAGAGCTTCGTACAGGACCTGCTCGATGACGACGACGATGCGACCATCGTTCGCGCCATCATCCAACTGGGCAAGAGCCTGGGCATGCAGGTGATTGCCGAAGGTGTGGAAACCGCCGAGCAAGAGGCCTACATCATTTCCGAAGGCTGCCACGAAGGTCAGGGCTATCACTACAGCAAGCCTTTGCCGGCACGGGAGCTGGGCGTTTACCTCAAGCAGGCCCAACGCAGTAATGCGGCCATCCTCTGAATCGTCAAGAACCGCACGGCGGCGTTCAGCCGCTCGAGCGATCCCTTGATTTGCAGCAAACCATTCGCTGAATAAGAAATATTTACAGGTACAACCCTTTACACATAATGCGAAAGATTTGCATTATGTCGCAGTTTTGCGTGTGCATTGCACGACTCCACCTCTATCGAAGCAGGATGTTCGCCATGATTCGTATGCCTCTGGCTACCGCCAGTCTGTTGGCCATCGCTATTTCCCTCGCCGGTTGCGGCGAAGGTAAAGACCAAGAAAAAGCTGCCGCGCCAGCTGCCAGCACTGCGGCTGCCCCGGCTGCTCCAGCCGCTGTGCCTGCCGCTGCCGGTAAAGTCGACGAAGCCGCTGCCAAAGCCGTTGTCGCCCATTACGCCGACATCGTGTTCGCCGTCTACAGCGATGCCGAATCCACCGCGAAGACCCTGCAAACCGCCGTCGACGCCTTCCTCGCCAAGCCGAACGCCGACACCCTGAAAGCCGCCAAGGCTGCCTGGGTTGCCGCTCGCGTACCTTACCTGCAGAGTGAAGTGTTCCGCTTCGGCAACACCATCGTTGACGACTGGGAAGGTCAGCTGAACTCCTGGCCGCTGGACGAAGGCCTGATCGACTATGTCGACAAATCCTACGAACACGCCCTGGGCAACCCGGGTGCCACTGCCAACATCATCGCCAACACCGAAGTCCAGATCGGCGAAGACAAGGTCGATGTCAAAGACATCACCCCGGAAAAACTCGCCAGCCTGAACGAGCTGGGCGGTTCCGAGGCCAACGTCGCCACCGGCTACCACGCCATCGAATTCCTGCTCTGGGGCCAGGACCTGAACGGTACCGGCCCAGGTGCTGGCAACCGTCCGGCTTCGGACTACCTGGAAGGCAAAGGCGCTACCGGCGGTCACAACGATCGTCGTCGTGCCTACCTGAAGTCCGTGACTCAGCTGCTGGTCAGCGACCTGGAAGAAATGGTCGGTAACTGGAAGCCGAACGTGGCCGACAACTACCGCGCTACCCTGGAAGCAGAACCGGCTGAATCCGGCCTGCGCAAAATGCTGTTCGGCATGGGTAGTCTGTCCCTGGGCGAACTGGCGGGCGAGCGCATGAAGGTTTCCCTGGAAGCCAACTCCCCGGAAGACGAACAGGATTGCTTCAGCGACAACACCCACAACTCGCACTTCTACGATGCCAAGGGCATTCGTAACGTGTACCTGGGCGAATACACTCGCGTCGACGGCACCAAAATGACCGGCGCCAGCCTGTCGTCCCTGGTGGCCAAAGCCGACCCGACTGCCGACACCGCGCTCAAAGACGACCTGGCCGCCACCGAAGCCAAGATCCAGCTCATGGTTGATCACGCCAACAAGGGTGAGCACTACGACCAGTTGATCGCTGCCGGCAACACCGCGGGCAATCAGATCGTCCGTGACGCCATCGCGTCCCTGGTCAAGCAGACCGGTTCGATCGAAGCCGCCGCTGGCAAACTGGGCATCAACGACCTGAACCCGGACAACGCTGATCACGAATTCTGATCAACGCTGGCTGAATGAAAAAGGCGACCTTCGGGTCGCCTTTTTTACATCGGTTTTTAGGGTGATGCTGGTGGCCTCATCGCGGGCAAGCCCGCTCCCACAGGTTCTCTGGCGTTCACTGTCACTGTGTACACCTCCAATCCCTGTGGGAGCGTGGCTTGCCCGCGATGGCTGCGCCGCGGTCTCAAGTGAAAACCCTGTCCCACATCAAGCGAACGATAATTCCTCTTATTCAAATTCCCATCCCCTGTTAGACTTTGCGCCCTTGTTTTGCTCGTCTTGCAGGATGTCTGATGCCCTCGCTGCCTCTTCGCTTGTCCGCACTGTTTCTGGCCCTGGGCCTGAGTGCCTGCGATGACGCCCCGAAATTCACCCAGGCCGAACCCGGTGAAGCCCGCTCCGGCGGCAGTGCGACAGTGCGCAAGACCGATCAGAACGCGTTTTCCATGCCGTCGGCGAATCTGCCGCCGTCACGGCGTGTGGATTTCAGTGTCGGCAACAGCTTCTTCCGCAGCCCTTGGGTGATCGCGCCATCGACGACGACCGCTCGCGATGGCCTCGGCCCGCTGTTCAACACCAATGCCTGCCAGGGCTGCCACATCAAGGACGGCCGCGGCCATCCGCCGACTCCCAACGATGTGAACGCCGTGTCGATGCTGGTACGCCTGTCGATTCCCGACGCCCCGGCGTATGCCAAGGTCATCGAACAGCTCGGCGTGGTGCCGGAGCCCGTCTACGGCGGTCAGTTCCAGGACATGGCCGTACCCGGCGTAGCCCCCGAAGGTAAAGTACGGGTCGACTACACCGCCGTGCCGGTTCGCTTCAAGGACGGCACAGAAGTCGAACTGCGCAAACCGAGCCTGAACATCACCCAACTGGGCTACGGCCCGATGCACCCCGACACCCGTTTCTCGGCCCGCGTGGCGCCACCGATGATTGGCCTGGGTCTGCTCGAAGCGATCCCCGAAGAGGCAATCCTGGCCAACGCCGAGGCACAGGCCAAGGCGAACAAAGGCATCAGCGGACAACCGAACCGAGTCTGGGATGATGCCCAGCAAAAGACCGTCCTGGGGCGATTTGGCTGGAAAGCCGGACAACCGAACCTAAATCAGCAGAATGTCCACGCGTTTTCGGGTGACATGGGGCTCACGACCAGCCTTAGACCCTTTGATGACTGCACGGACGCGCAAACGGCCTGTAAACAGGCGCCCAGTGGCAACGGCCCCAATGGCGAGCCGGAAGTCAGCGACAACATCCTGCGCCTGGTGCTGTTCTACAGCCGTAACCTCGCCGTACCGGCCCGCCGTAACGTCAACGCGCCAGAAGTGCTGGCCGGCAAGACTTTGTTTTATCAGGCCGGTTGCCAATCCTGTCACACACCGAAATACACCACCGCCGCCAACGCCGCCGAACCTGAACTGGCCAATCAAGTGATTCGCCCGTACAGCGATCTGCTGTTGCATGACATGGGTGACGGCCTGGCCGACAACCGTAGCGAATTCCAGGCCAGCGGCCGCCAGTGGCGTACCCCGCCGTTGTGGGGCATCGGCCTGACACAGGCGGTCAGCGGCCACACCCAGTTCCTGCACGACGGCCGCGCCCGCAACCTGCTCGAGGCCGTGCTCTGGCATGGCGGCGAGGCGACTGCGGCGCAGCAACAGGTTTTGTCTTTCAATGCCGAGCAACGCGCTGCGCTGCTGGCGTTCCTGAATTCCCTTTAACACGCATTCCACTCGCGGGAGCCCGACATGTTCCGTCCCAAATTGTTGTTCACCAGCCTTGCCGCACTCGCCCTGGGCGCCTGTTCGCCCCAGGACCCGCAAGCGGTCACGTCGGCGGCTATCGCCAAGTCGGTGATCCTGCCGACCTACACCCGCTGGGTTGAAGCAGACCGTCAATTGGCGGTCAGCGCCCTCGCTTACTGCGAAGGCAAGGAAAACCTGGAAACCGCCCGTGCCGACTTCCTGCACGCGCAAAAAGCCTGGGCCGAGTTACAACCGCTGCTGATCGGGCCATTGGCCGAAGGCAACCGTTCGTGGCAAGTGCAATTCTGGCCGGACAAGAAAAACCTGGTCGGCCGTCAGGTCGAGCAACTGGTCACCGCCCAACCGCAAATCGATGCCGCCGCCCTGGCCAAGTCCAGCGTTGTGGTACAGGGGCTCTCGGCGTACGAATACATTCTGTTCGACAGCAAGCCTGACGTGGCCAACGCTGAGCAGAAGAGCAAATACTGCCCGCTGCTGATCGCCATCGGCGAACGCCAGAAGCAATTGGCCGAAGAGATTCTGCAAACTTGGAACAACACCGACGGCATGCTCGCGCAAATGAGCAAATTCCCGAACCAGCGTTATGCGGACTCCCACGAAGCGATCGCCGATCTGCTGCGCGTGCAAGTCACCGCCATCGACACCCTGAAGAAAAAACTCGGCACGCCGATGGGCCGCCAGACCAAGGGCGTGCCGCAACCGTTCCAGGCCGATGCATGGCGCAGCCAGGCGTCCCTGACCAGCCTGGAAGCCAGCCTCGCGGCCGCCAGGACCGTCTGGGAAGGTGTGGACAACAAAGGCCTGCGCGGCCTGTTGCCGAGCCAGCAGAAGCCGTTGGCCGACAAGATCGATGCGGCCTATGCCGCCTCGCTGAAACTGTTTGCCGGCAACCAGCGTTCGCTGACCGACATGCTCAATGACGAGGCCGGCCGCCAGCAACTCAACGAGCTGTATGACAGCCTCAACGTCGTCCATCGCCTGCACGAGGCCGATCTGGCCAAGGCATTGGGCATCCAACTGGGCTTCAACGCCAACGACGGTGACTGATGAGGGCCAGTTCCATGCTGCGACGCCAGGTTCTGACATTAGGTAGTTTGCTGCTGGGTGCAGTGACGCTGGGCGGCTGGAAGCTGTTCAGGCAAAAGGACCAGAGTCCGTTGTTGCTTTCGGCACGGGACGATACCGACGGCCAGCATTACGCCGTCGGTTATCGTCTGGATGGTACCCAGGTGTTCGCCACCCGGGTTGGCCAGCGTTGCCACGACATCATCAACCACCCGACACTCCCGATTGCACTGTTCGTCGCTCGCCGTCCGGGCACCGAGAGCTACCTGATCGACCTGCGCGACGGCACGCTCTTGCAAACCGTGGTGTCGCAGCCGAACCGACACTTCTACGGACACGCGGTTATTCACCACAGCGGCGACTGGCTGTACGCCACCGAAAACGACACTACCGACCCGGGTCGCGGCCTGCTCGGCGTGTATAGGTTCGAAGGCGAACGGCTGGTGCACAGCGGTGAGATTTCCACCCACGGCCTCGGTCCGCACCAAGTGTCGTGGATGCCCGATGGCGAAACCCTGGTGGTGGCCAACGGCGGGATTCGCACCGAGGCCGAAAGCCGGGTGGAGATGAACCTCAACGCCATGGAACCGAGCCTGGTCCTGATGCACCGCGACGGCACCCTGTTGAGCAAGGAAACCCTAGCCCAGCAAATGAACAGCGTGCGCCATCTGGCCATCGCCAGCGACGGCACCATCGTCGCCAGCCAGCAGTTCATGGGCGCGGCCCATGAGTCGTCAGAGTTGCTGGCGATCAAGCGGCCCGGTCAGCCCTTCGTCGCGTTCCCGGTGCCCGAGCACCAATTGCAGGCCATGGGGCACTACACCGCCAGCGTCGCGGTACACAGCGACTTGCGCCTGGTGGCGTTGACGGCACCACGGGGCAACCGCTTTTTCATCTGGGACCTGGACAGCGGTGAGGTACGCCTGGACGCGCCACTGCCCGATTGCGCCGGGGTCGGCGCCGTGGCCGATGGTTTTGTCGTGACCTCGGGCCAGGGACGCTGCCGCTACTACGACTGCCGCCAGACAAACCTCGTCGCAAAACCACTGGAGCTACCCGCAGGGCTCTGGGACAACCATCTGCATCTGATGGCCTGAATCATTGAAAAAATCGCCGCTTTGAGCCGCGCCTGCGGGATGACGTACACCCCGCAGGCGCGACCCGAGGCGGCGAATCTTTTCAGGCTTTCACCCCTCTAATACCTCACAACCTGTAAAAACGGCAGTTGGATTACCCTCTACACTCCCGGTAATGTGCCCCGCTGTCTCACCTGATTTTCTCCAAGGAACTGGATATGCTGCGTCGCCGCATGCTGATCATGTTGGGTGTTGTTCTACTGATTGTGCTGGTCCTGGCCGCGTACAAAGCCTTCTCGATCTACACGATGGTTCAAGGCTTCTCTGCGCCCAGACCGGCCATCAGCGTTGCCGTGGCCACCGCCACCGAGCGCCCATGGCAAGCCCGCCTGCCTACCGTTGGCACGCTCAAGGCATTGCAGGGCGTGGACCTGAGCCTGGAGACCGATGGCACCGTCATCGATGTCCAGTTCGAGTCAGGGCAGAAGGTCAAGGCCGGTCAACCCATCGTCCGGCTCGACAGCGCGGTGGAAAGTGCCTTGCTCGAAACCGCCCTGGCCGACCTCGGACTGGCCCAGCTGGACTACAACCGTGGCAGCCAGCTGGTGGGCAGCCAGGCGATTTCCAAAGGCGAGTTCGACCGACTCTCGGCGGTCCTGAAAAAGAGCAGGGCCACGGTCAATCAGCTCAAGGCCGCGCTCGAGAAAAAACGTATCATCGCGCCGTTCAGCGGCACCATCGGCATTCGTCAGGTGGACGTCGGCGACTATGTGGCCAGCGGCACCATGATCGCCACCCTGCAAGACCTCAGTAGCCTGTATGTCGACTTTTTCGTGCCCGAGCAGTCGGTGCCGAAGATTGCGCTCGGCCAGCCAGTGAAGGTCGTTGTCGCGGCGTATCCAACCCTGGAGTACCCCGGCACCATCAGTGCAATCAACCCTAAGGTCGAGAACAGCACCCGTAACGTGCAGGTCCGCGCCACCCTGGCCAACCCCGATGGCAAGTTGATGCCGGGCATGTTCGCCAGCCTCCAGGTGCTCCTGCCCGACCCGCAGCCGCGCATCGTGGTGCCAGAAAGCGCGATTACCTACACGCTCTACGGCAACTCGGTGTATGTGGCCGTACCCAAGAAGGCCGAGGATGGCAGCCTGGTAAAGGACGACAAGGGCCAACCGGTGCTGATCGCCGAACGGCGTTTTGTCGAGACCGGCGAACGCCGCGACGGGCAAGTGATGATCACCAAAGGCGTGCAGAGCGGCGAGAAAGTGGTGACCGCCGGCCAGCTCAAACTGGATAACGGCTCACGCGTTGCCATCAGCGACGACAAGACCCTGGCCGGGCAGAACAGCCCGCCACGCGCGGACTGATCAAGGAATTCCCATGGCTTTTACCGACCCGTTCATCCGCCGTCCGGTTCTCGCTACCGTGGTCAGCCTGTTGATCGTGCTGCTGGGCTTCCAGGCCTGGAGCAAGCTGCCGCTACGCCAGTACCCGCAAATGGAAAACGCCCTGATCACGGTGACCACCGCCTACCCGGGGGCCAACGCCGAGACCATCCAGGGCTATATCACCCAACCGATGCAGCAAAGCCTGGCCAGCGCCGAGGGCATCGACTACATGACCTCGGTCAGTCGCCAGAACTTTTCGGTGATCTCGATCTACGCGCGCATCGGCTCCAATAGTGACCGTCTGTTTACCGAACTGCTGGCCAAGGCCAACGAAGTCAAGAACCAACTGCCCCAGGACGCTGAAGATCCGGTACTGAGCAAAGAGTCTGCCAATGCGTCAGTGCTGATGTACATCAGTTACTTCAGCAAGGAATTGAACAACCCGCAGATTACCGATTACCTGTCACGGGTGATCCAGCCCAAACTGGCGACCTTGCCCGGCATGGCCGAAGCCGAGATCCTCGGTAACCAGGTATTTGCCATGCGCCTGTGGCTTGACCCGATGAAGCTGGCGGGTTTCGGCCTGAGTGCCAGCGATGTGACCAACGCGGTGCGCCAGTACAACTTCCTCTCGGCCGCCGGCGAGGTGAAGGGCGAATACGTGGTCACCAGTATCAACGCCAATACCGAACTCAAGTCCGCCGAAGCCTTCGGGGCGATTCCGCTCAAGGTCGATGGCGACAGCCGTGTATTGCTGCGCGATGTGGCGCGTGTGGAAATGGGGGCGGAAAACTACGACACCATCAGCTCGTTCGGTGGCACCCCGTCGGTGTACATAGGCATCAAGGCGACGCCCGGTGCCAACCCGCTGGAAGTGATCAAGGAAGTGCGCAAGATCATGCCGGAACTTGAGGCCCAGCTACCGCCAAACCTCAAGAGTGAAATCGCCTACGACTCCACCCTGTTCATCCAGGCCTCGATCGACGAAGTGGTGAAAACCCTGTTCGAAGCGGTGCTGATCGTGATCGTGGTGGTGTTCCTGTTCCTTGGCGCCCTGCGGTCGGTGGTGATCCCGGTGGTGACCATCCCGCTGTCGATGATCGGCGTCATGTTCTTCATGCAGATGATGGGATACTCGATCAACCTGCTCACCCTGCTGGCGATGGTATTGGCCATCGGCCTGGTGGTGGACGACGCCATCGTGGTGGTGGAAAACATTCACCGCCACATCGAGGAAGGCAAGACACCGCTCGACGCCGCCATTGAAGGCGCCCGGGAAATCGCCATGCCGGTGGTCTCGATGACCATCACCCTGGCGGCGGTGTATGCACCGATCGGTTTCCTGACCGGCCTGACCGGGGCGCTATTCAAGGAGTTCGCCCTGACCCTGGCCGGCGCGGTGGTGATTTCCGGTATCGTCGCCCTGACCCTGTCGCCGATGATGTGTGCGTTTCTGCTGCGTCACGACGAGAATCCCAGCGGCCTGGCCCATCGCCTGGACATGATTTTCGAACGCCTCAAGCGCCGCTACCAGAGCCTGCTTCACGGCACCCTCAACACCCGGCCGGTGGTACTGGTGTTTGCCGTGATCGTGTTGTGCCTGATTCCGGTCCTTCTCAAGTTCACCAAATCGGAACTGGCGCCGGATGAGGACCAGGGCATCATTTTCATGATTGCCAACGCCCCGCAACCGACCAACCTCGACTACCTGAACACCTACACCGACGAGTTCGTCTCGATCTTCAAGGCGTTTCCCGAGTACTACTCGTCATTCCAGATCAACGGTTTCAGCGGCGTGCAATCAGGCATCGGCGGTTTCCTGCTCAAGCCGTGGAACGAGCGTAGTCGCACGCAAATGGCGATCTTGCCCGAGGTGCAGGCCAAACTGGAAAAGATCCCGGGGTTGCAGATTTTCGGCTTCAACCTGCCATCGCTGCCGGGCACCGGTGAAGGTGTGCCGTTCCAGTTCGTTATCAACTCTGCCAAAGATTACGAATTGCTACTACAGGTGGTCGAACGGGTAAAAAAACGTGCGAAGGAATCCGGCAAGTTTGCGTTTGTCCACGTTGACCTGGCCTTCGACAAGCCGGAAGTGGTGGTGGATATCGACCGCGCCAAGGCTGCGCAGATGGGGGTTTCCATGCAGGATCTGGGGGGAACCCTGGCGACCCTGCTGGGTGAAGGCGAGATCAACCGTTTCACCATTGAAGGTCGCAGCTACAAGGTCATTGCCCAGGTCGAGCGGCCGTTCCGTGACAATCCGGACTGGCTGAACAATTACTACGTGAAAAACACCAAGGGCGAACTGTTGGCGTTGTCGACCCTGATCACCGTCACCGACCGTGCTCGACCGAGACAGCTGAACCAGTTCCAGCAACTCAACTCGGCCATACTGTCCGGCGTACCGCTGGTGAGCATGGGGGAAGCCATCGACCTCGTGCACCAGATCGCCCGGGAAGAGGCACCCGCCGGTTTTGCCTTCGACTACGCCGGCGCATCGAGGCAGTACGTACAGGAGGGCAGCGCCCTGTGGGTCACCTTTGCCCTGGCGCTGGCGATCATTTTCCTGGTGCTGGCGGCCCAGTTCGAAAGCTTCCGCGACCCGCTGGTGATCCTGGTCACCGTGCCGTTGTCTATCTGCGGCGCATTGATTCCGCTGTTCCTGGGCTGGTCGAGCATGAACATCTATACCCAGGTCGGGCTGGTGACCTTGATCGGGCTGATCAGCAAGCACGGCATCCTGATCGTCGAGTTCGCCAACCAGCTACGCAAGGACAAGGGCCTGACCGCACGGGAAGCGGTGGAGGAAGCGGCGGCCATCCGGTTGCGTCCGGTCCTGATGACCACGGCGGCAATGGTGTTCGGCATGGTGCCATTGATCATCGCCAGCGGTGCTGGCGCGGTCAGCCGGTTCGACATCGGCACGGTCATCGCAACGGGCATGTCGATCGGGACGTTGTTCACCCTGTTTGTGTTGCCTTGCGTCTACACGATTCTGGCTAAACCGGATAAATCCTGATGCAGAAAAACCTGTGGGAGCGTTGATACTTGGATTCGGGATCGAGTAGGAGGCGGGG
>NZ_LACC01000024.1 GCF_000967965.1 Pseudomonas fluorescens | reverse complement strand
CTCCTATCAGTACGAAAGGCTCACCAGCGCACTGGCTGGAGAAACCGTGTTGCAAACCACTGAAACTTTCAGAGGTTTTGATGATGTACCCGGCACAAAGGAAGTCCGAAAAACCATCATCAGTGAAGACTCATTGCTTCACGGACAGCCATTGCTGAGCCGAGACGACAATGAAGTGCGAATTCGCTACACCTACGATTCACTGATTCGGGTAGTCAGTGAAACCGTCGCACCAGGCGAGGCGGAATTCGAAGCCACGCGCCAGTACGAGTACTTCCTGACATCGCTGGATGGACAGCAGGCCAGTCAGGTGGTGACCGATGTCAAAGGGGTGAAGACCCGTAGTCTTGTCGATGGCCTCAGCCGCCCGGTGTACGAAGAACGCCAGGATGCGGACAATCCGCTGCGCGCCGAGGCGTATCGGCAGACATGGGCGGCACGTTACGACCTGTTCGAGAATTTGATCGAGGATACTCAATACGACTGGAGGGGTGCACAACAGGTCGCCCTGACCAGCAAGCTGGAATATGACGCGTGGGGCATGCAGTGCAGTGTCACGGGGCCGGACGGCGTGAAGGTCCATGAGCGCACCAACCCGATAGGTAGCGCTCAGTGGAAAGGGCCGATCCAGAGCAGTTGGAGCGAGGGAGCAGAAAAGGTCAGCGGCAAGACGCTGACGTACCTGAATTTGTTCGAAAAGCCGGATCGTGTCGAGCGGTTCGAGACCGACGAAACGCTGGTCGGCAAGCACCAATATGGCTATGACGGGCTGGGACGCACCGTCGAGGAGACCGATGCCCGCGATGCCACCACGCAATACGAGTACGATTCGTTTGACCGGTTGATCACCAATATTCTGCCCGGCGGCGCTGTTGTACAACGCCGTTACGCCGAACACAGTTCCGAAGATTTGCCGACGCAAATCAGCGTTGACGGTATCGTACTTGGCGAGCAAACGTTCGATGGCCTGGATCGCATGAGCGAGTCTGTCACAGGAGGGCGCAGGCAACGCTTTACCTATAAACCGGGGCAAACCCGTCCGGCGACGGTCATCACCGCCAGCAATCAGGAGATTGCCTATGATTATCAGCCGCAACTGGGCGAGGAGCCCAGCATGCGACGCCTGCCTGATAAAGAACCGGCTCAATACGTGCGCGACGGTAAAAATGCGCGGTTGGTCAGTTGCAAGGAAGAAGGGCTGGAGTTGACTCGCCAATACTTCAGCACCGGTGAGGTCAAAAGCGAGTCACGGGTTCAGAACGGCAATGTCGACATCATGCACTACGACTACAGTCGCCAGGGCCTGTTGCTGAACTACACCGACGTACTTGAGCAGACCCAATCCTATACCTATGACCTGGCAGGGCGCCTGGAACACACCCGACTGGGCACCACCTCTTCAAGCTTTACGTATGACAGCCTGGGGCAACCGAGCACGATCAGTACTCGGGACAGCGCCAGTGGGCAACATGTGACCATCAGCCTGGAACACGATGGATTGGGGCGTGAGACAAAACGTACCTTCGATCTGAACGGCATCGAGCAACAACTGACGCAGGTCTACAACGAAGTCGACCTGTTGATGCGCAGAACGCTGCGCGAAGGCCCGACACTGCTGCGTGATGAAACCTATGAATATGATCCGCGCGGGCGCCTGGTGCTTTATCAGTGCGAGGGCAGCCAGCCCCCGGTGGATCCATATGGGAAAGCCATTATCAGTCAGCTGTTCAGGTTCGACGCCATGGATAACCTGACTCGTGTAACCACAACGTATCAGGGCCCCGGCGGCACCAGAAGTACCAATAACGCCGTTTATAGCTACACGGGTGTCGACCCGGCCCAACTGTCAAAAGTGACCAACTCGGCCTCGGCTGACGGGTATCCCGCTGTCATCGAACTTGAGTATGACGAGAACGGCAATTTGATTCGTGATGAAGTGCGTCGGGTGCTGGAATACGATGCGCTGAGCCGTTTGGTCAGTGTCAGCGCCTTGCCGGGCGAATCGCCGAGTGGCTATCGCTACGATCCGTTGGACACCTTGTCCGGGGTCGACAGTGGCAATGGGGAGCAGCAGCGTTTTTATCAGGGCGGCGAACTGACCAGTCTTAAACAGGGTGGCAACAGCATAAGCTTCCTGCGCGGCGATGGAGTTGTGCTCGCCGAGCACCAGGCAGGTGCTGACCCAAAGTCGTTGATGCTGGTCGCTGATCAGAAAAACACGTTATTGAGTGAGGTCGCCAGCGGCAGGGCCAATCACGTAGCGTTTACGCCCTATGGTCACCCCAGTGCGCAACAGCCGGTGATTGCGGGTTTGGGTTACAACGGCGAATTCAGCGAGCCGCAAACGGGCTGGCAACTGCTGGGTAATGGGTACCGCGCCTATAATCCTCGGCTGATGAAGTTTCATAGCCCGGACAGTTTCAGTCCGTTTGGGGAGGGTGGGGTGAATGCGTATGCGTATTGTGAGGGGGAGCCGGTTTTGAGTGCGGATCCGGATGGGCATTCGATTGTGAGTTGGTTTAGGGGGTATAGATCAAGCAGTGCGCTGGCTTTTAAAAAAGGCGCGCCGAAGGCTTTATTGAAAGGTACAGAAGGCCGCGCGAAGGTTCGGCCTATTCGGATTAAAGATGTGCAGCGAGCGAGAAAAGCTGCAAAGTTGCATGAGCAGAACTCCGATGGAAATAAGGCTACTGAGCACGACTTGAAAGAATTTCCAGGGTATGTAGAGTTGTACGAAAAAGAATATGGTTTGGGTAGTTTTGCAGTTGATTCGACAGAAATGAATGCAATACTTCAGTCTGATGTGGAAAACGCAACCGCTTTACATGATTGGGTGAAAAAAAATGTCGGGAAGCTGGGCATTACCAAAGAGTCATCAAAGGATTTAAAAAATAAAGCGCAAGAGCACGACAGTAATGCTGCCGCTATCCGGATGAGAGGAGCTCAAGAGTATCTTCAACAGCACCAAGATAGGATGTATGAACTTAATAGGAGGAATGCTCTTTCCGGAGGCAAACCAAAATCTATTAAGCGAGAACATCACAGACCTACCTATGGGAGATAAGCAACAGCGCGTATTTATCTGACCGACCAAAACTGGATGGCGCCGAAAGTGCTAGCAGCCATCCAGTTTTTTGCCAGCCATTACATGTTAACCATGGCGAGTTGTCAGGCTGATTAATAACAAACCCTCACCCCAACCCACTCACCCGCGCAAACTCAACCAACCCACCGTCATGGTCAAGTCCCAACTTGTCCATGGCGGTTCTTTTTTGGCGGCTGATGGTTTTTTCGCTGCGGTTCAACTGCGCAGCAATCTGCCGGCCGGAGAACCCCTGGACAAACAACCTCACCACCTCCAGTTCACGCTCGGAAAGGCTGGCCAGTGGCAGGCGTGTGCCGCTGGCGGGCAAGGCGTGGGTTTCCAGCAGGGTGGCAAAGGTTGGACACACGTACAGACGCCCTTTAACCACCGTTTGCACCGCCCGCTTCAGCTCACTCAGGGGGCTGCGCTTGTCGAACAAACCACCAACGCCTGTGTTGAGCAGCGCTTGCAACAGTGAAGGGTTACGCAGCGTAGTCATCACGATCATCGGGATATGGCCGAAGTGGCGTTTGAGGTAACCCATCAAGGCCAATCCATCGGGCAAGCCTGCGTAGGGCATCGAGTAGTCGCTGATCAGCAGGTCGCAGGGGGTGTGCTGCAAAAGCCCGATCAGCTCTTTGGCATTATGGGCTTTGGCCACAATCGAGAGCGCCGGTGGCGTCGGCGTGGACAGGGCGATTTCGGCTCCCGCCAGCACGACCGGGTGATCGTCCGCGAGGATGATGCGTAGCGGGCTGCCGGGGCGGTGCCCGTACGATACGGGCGTATCGTCACAGGCACTGTCGCTGGGGGTTGAAGGAGTTGAGCAATGAGGCGTTTGATGCGGGTTCATGAAATGTCTCAACAGAGGGCGATGACACGCAGACCACTGTGGAGACACCGGTTCAAGGCATATGAATCAAACCCTGCTCCAGCGCCATGACCATGGCGATCCAGCGCGACCTCACACCGAATTTTCGGCGAATGTTGCAAAAGTGATAATTCACACCGGCCTCGGTACAACTGACGATCTGGCCGATCTCCCATGACGACTTGCCGGCGGCGCTCCACTGCAGGATTTCCTTTTCCCGGGTGGTGAGTTTGATCGCTTGTGGTGGCTTGCTCTCCCGGGGCACGAAGTTGACAGCAGTTGGCGATGATCGAACTGACACGGAATTGGTGCGATACATAATTGAATCTCCCATTCATCATCATTGACGGCGTGGGCGCGGCGGAATCCTCCTACTGCATGAAGGTGTGGTTCGCGCGGCCGCCCTACAGACACGGATATAGGCTGTAGGCACGACTCCCTTATAGCGCGATAAAACCCTCATGGAACCTGTCAGAAATTACAGGTGGCCGACTTTAGTTGAGAACCGGCGAAAAGACTGTCGGCTAATGCATCCTGATTTGTAGGAGACATCGCCGTCCTCATGAAGCCTACGTACCTTGTGGTAATTTTTTGATTGGACGGGCTTTTTTGTCGTGGACACCAGCGGGTGTGCCGAAAAAAGCACGGGCAAAAAAAACGGATGGGCACAGTCCGATCCCGCGTGCGGTGTAATGCCCGTCCGTCGAATTGAACGCCTGGCAGGTGCCTGCCAGGTTGCTGCCGGTGATCTGCAACGGCTTCGGGTTGCCAGTAGCAGAAAGAACCAGGCGTTCCACTAACAGTTCTGTCAGTGGTGCCGTAACAGCAAGCAATATCTAATGGCAGGCATAACAATCATTGCCTGAGGACTGTGCTGTGGTCGACCGTGAACATCCATCCGCATTGCCGCAACTGACATATGTTGCTCTTCCGGTCACGATTGCTGCGACCCCGCAATCAGAGTCGTCCATCAGCGTCATTTGGGGTTACATGGCCGGCGGCGGGCACACCGGTACTCGATTGCTGTGGGAGACAGAAGGGGGGATGGTCGGCGGGTTCGATGTCCCGATCAGTTCATTACGCTATGTCCTCACCGGCCTCAAACCTGATACTCGATACACGATAAAAGCCTTCGGGCTCAAGGGTAGCGAGGTCTCTCCCGGCAGCAAGGATGCGCAGGCCACCACCAAACCCGCATCCTCGCTGCCGGCCAGCCCGACGAATCTCGCCACGGCGCCTACGAAGGACACCATCTCATTGACCTGGTCCGGCCCCGCGAACGCCTCCATCTACAAGCTCAGCTATGGCCGGGCACCCAGTGGACCGGTGATTCGCAACGAAACAACCATGAGCATGGCGTACACGTTCAATGGATTGAGCGCGGGCACCTTGTATTACTTCGAAGTTCGTTCATCCAACAATGTGGGCGACTCGGCACCGGCGCGCATAACCCAACAGACGTTGCAGGTGCCCTCAATGCCTGGGGGGCTGCGAGCGACCGCTTCCATTTCAGCGATGGCCGTGGAGTGGTCTGCCTCCATCGGTGCGGTCGACTATGTGATTCGTTTTGGAGTAGAACCCGGTGGTCCCGTGACGACGCTGACCACGCAGCTATTGCGGCATCCGCTGGAAAACCTGATCAAAAATACGCTTTATTTTATCGAGGTCAGTGCTCGTAACCACAACGGTGAATCAGCCCCGGCACGCACCACCCAGAAGACCCTTGATGGCCCGCCACTGCCTCCCAAACCTGGCAGCCTGCACGTCGTCACCACCCATGATGCTGTCAGTATCGTTTGGGCCCCACCGCAATCGGCCGGCTACCTGGTCAGCATCGGAATCGAAACTGCGCAACGCGAGGTTTTCGCTACAGAAGCCACGCCGTACATGAACCATCGCTTTCAAGGCCTGCGTCCCGACACTCGATATTTCATTGAGGTGCGTGCAACCAATGCCAGTGGTGAATCCGAACCCTCCCTGGCCAGTGCGTCGACCCCAACTTTTCAGGCCCCTCAAGACCTTTCCGTCGATGGACTCACAGATGATTCAGCGCGCTTGAGCTGGCGTGCGAATGCGGATTACACGACACAGACGCAATATGAGATTTATCTGGGCAATCAGCTTCTGATGACGCAAACCGAAAGCACCTGCCGGATCACCGGGCTGATCGAGCAGAGCGGGTATGAAGCCAAAGTGCGAGCCAAAGGCATCGGGAAATACGGCTTGGGGGACTATTTCTCCGGGTTCGTGTCGAAGCGATTCAACACACCGGCTTACGATGGCGTCCGCATCTGCGCGCCCGGAAACTTGAGGGGCACTCGCAACACCGCCACAACCGTGTTGCTCAGTTGGGACGATTCCTACGAAAGGTGCGATTTGTGTCCCAATGCCGTGGGCTATGAGGTATCCGGAGCCGGCATCGCGACCATCAACGTGGCGCGACCGCCGTGCGAAATATCCGGCTTGAGCACCGATCGCCAGTACCTGTTTTCGGTTCGGGCACGTGCAGGCGGGAACAACGTTTCGTCGCCAGCCGATTGTTTGATCGGTGCGTGTCCGGACACGCCATCCTCTTTGCAAGTTACCGGCATTACGGGCACTGGCGCAACGCTGGCATGGTCGATCCCGGCGGGCAACGTGGCCGTGGCCGATTACCTGGTTGCCTGCGATGGTTGGTTCGTTGGTGCAACCCGTGAAATGGAATACACCTTCTCGTTGTTGGAGCCCGGAAAGACTTACCGCGTGGAGGTCCGGGCGCGCAGTGGAGCAGGAGGACTGTCTGCCCCGGTGACCGCGACATTCACCACAGGCGATACATCAAATTCACCGCGCAATCTGCACGTCACGGAGAATGAAAGCCACAGGGTCTCCATTGTCTGGGACCCGCCATTGGGGCCTTCGCCGATTGGCTACAGGGTCAGTGTGCTGTGGACGCCAACCGACGTTATCCAGCCAGAACACACCCTGTTCAACCTGATCCCCGGATTGCCACTCAATATCGCCGTGTGCAGTCGTTTTGCAGCAGACGTTGTGTCGGATTGGGTGTATGTCCAGGTCTTGCCGAAACCTTAGCGCGAGGCCTGGCTTCCCAGATCACGCCAATGCACTCAACCACGCCGAACCCAGCAGTAACAGCGCCATGAAGCGATTGAACCGTTGCATCGCGTGGGGTGAGCGCAACCAACGGCTGGAGCCCGCGCCGAGCAATGCCCAAACCCCGAGGCAGGGCAATGAAATCAGGAAAAACGCCAGGGACAGGTACATCACATGCACAAGCCGGTCTTCACCCACCCCGGCGAACACACTGACCACCGCCAGCGCCATCATCCAGGTTTTCGGGTTGATCCATTGCAAGCCGGCCGCGCCGAGCAAACCAAGGCGCTGCCCGGCCTGCGCAGTGGCAGTGGCAGTGGCAATGGCAATGGCAACGGCAGGGGCGCGATAGATTTGCCAGGCCAGAAAACTCAGCCATGCCACGCCAGCCCACTGCATGAGCGTTTGCAGCTGGGGCCATTGAGTCAGTGAAGAACCGGCACCCGTACCCACCAAAAGCACAAGCATCGCGGCGCTGGCGCAAGCGCCAAGGATGATCGGAACCGCAGCGGCCAAACCGAATCGGGCGCTGTTGCTCAGCACCAGAATATTGGTCGGACCGGGGGTGATCGACGCCACAAAGGCGAACAGCAGAAAGGGCAGCAACGTCGGGAAAGAGGACAGCATCGCAGGCAGACTCCGGTGAAAATCAGTACGTTGATATTCACAGTCGCCGGTATTACCTGTCTGGAAGATTTGAGCAGCGCTTGCGGTACAGCGCCGGCGTCAGGCCGTAGGCGCGCATGAACCAGCGCCCAAGATGGCTCTGGTCGGCAAAACCCAGTGCCATCGCCACCGCTGCCGGCTGTTCGCCACGGGCCAGCATCCGCCGCGCCGTGGCCAGGCGCAATTGCACCAGATACGCGTGGGGCGCCATTCCATAGGCCGCCTTGAACGCGCGGGTCAGGCGGAAGCGGTCGACGCCAGTGACTACTGCCAGTTGATCGAGGCCGATGTCGTATTGCGCGTTGGCATGCAGGTATTCCCGGGCTTTCTGCGCCACCCGTGGCAGACGCGGGTCCTGGCCATCGCGGGCGCGCCAGTGCAAATGGCTGGTCAGGCGTTCGAGCAAGCCGTCGAGGGCGGTCTGGCGGACGATCTTCAGTTCACCGCGATGCAGGGTCTCAAACGCCAGGCTGGTGGCCTGGGCCAGGCGCGCATCGCTGGCCAGAGTGGCGGCGAAGCTCAGCTGGCTGTTGTCGGGGGCATGATCGAACACGGCGCCGAGTTCGCGCTGCAACCACTGTGGGTCGAGGTACAGCATGCGGTAGGTGAAACCGTCGGCGGTCGGCGCTTCACCGTCATGGATGTCACCCGGTTCAAGCAGAAACACCTTGCCCGGCGTGCTCTGGTGCCTGGCCCGTCGGCAATTGAATTGCTGGACCCCTTGCTCGGTGACGCCCACCAGATAGCTGTCATGCCAGTGCGGGTCGTAGGCGTGGCCTTCGAAATGCGCGCGCAGGGTCTCGATGCCGGTGTCGGCATCCTGGGCCAGGTCGATCCAGTTGTGAGCGCTCATGGGGCACCTGCGAAACGGTTTGCCGGACTATTTAACGCCTCGGCCAGGGCCATGCCTAGAACGTTTGTGCAGTCATCAGCCGAACAGGCCGGCGGCGATGTTGATCGAGAACCCGAGAATCGCGGTGTTGAACACAAAACCGATCAACGACTGCGCGAGCACGATCTTGCGCATGTCCCGCGTGGCCACGCCGACATCCGAGGTTTGCACCGCCACGCCGATGGTGAACGAGAAGTACAGGAAGTCCCAGTAGTTGGGGGTCGTCAGCCCTTCGGCAAAACGCAGCGCCGGCTCCTTGCCGTCCCAGATGTAATAAAGCCGGGCGTAATGCAGGCTGAAGATGACCCCGATCAGTAGCCATGAACCGATCACGGTCAGGGCGGTGAAGCCGTAATGCAAAAGCTTGCGCGTGGTTTCCAGGTCTTTGCTGCCGGCCAGTTCGAAGGTGATCGTCGCCAGGCTGGCCAGCGCCGCAATGCACACCAGCGCCAGCACCAGCCCGGCGTTTTCGTCTTCGATTTCGGCAATGCGTTTCACATCAGGCGCTTTCGAACGCACGGTGAGCCAGAGCATCAGCAGCAGGTAGATCCAGACGCCGGCATTCCAGCCGAAGAGGATCTTGCTGATGGGCGAATCCGATGGAACCAGAATGCCCACCGCGATGCCCAGGAGGATGGCGGCGGACAGGCGAGGGTGGGTGCGGGTGAGGAAGGACATGGAGGCTCGATGGGTTGGGGCTTTGCAAACACCTTAGCCCAGGTGAACACAATCTTGAAACCACAGAGGTCTCCTTGTAGGAGTGAGCCTGCTCGCGATAGCTGTGTGTCAGTCGACGATGATGTTGACTGATAGTCCGCCATCGCGAGCAGGCTCGCTCCTACAGAGGTTATTGTTTTGTCAGGTGTTTTTGTGGCGTTTGCGCACCAGCTTCATCACCACCACAAAGAACACCGGCACGAACACCACGGCCAGCGTCGCCGTGATCATCCCGCCGATCACCCCGGTGCCGATGGCCTGTTGGCTCGCCGAACTGGCGCCGGTCGCGATCGCCAGCGGCACCACGCCAAGGATGAACGCCAGGGAGGTCATGACAATCGGCCGCAACCGCAGGCGTGCCGCTTGCAGGGTGGCGTCGATCAGGTCGTGGCCTTCGTCGTACAGGCTCTTGGCGAACTCGATGATCAGGATCGCGTTCTTCGCCGACAGGCCGATGATGGTGATCAGCCCGACCTTGAAGAACACGTCGTTGGGCATTCCGCGCAAGGTCACGGCCAGCACCGCACCGAGCACGCCCAGCGGTACCACCAGCAGCACCGAGGTCGGAATGGACCAGCTCTCGTACAACGCCGCGAGGCACAGGAACACGATCAACAGCGACAGCCCCAGCAGGATCGGCGCCTGGCTGCCGGACAAACGTTCCTGCAGCGACAACCCGGTCCATTCCTGGCCCAGGCCCGCCGGACCTTGTGCCACCAGCCGTTCGATCTCGGCCATGGCCTCACCGGTGCTATGGCCCGGGGTCGGTTCACCGGAAATACTGATCGCCGGGTAGCCGTTGTAGCGGGTCAACTGCGCCGGGCCCTGGGTCCACTTGGCCTGCACGAAGGCTGACAAGGGCACCATTTTTCCGTGGGTGTTGCGTACGTGGATCTTCAGCAGGTCTTCCACCTGGCTGCGCTGGTCGCCCTCGGCCTGCACCACCACGCGCTGCATCCGCCCCTGATTGGGGAAGTCGTTGATGTAGGCCGAGCCCACGGCCGTGGACAGCACGTTGCCGACGTCGGCGAAGGACACTCCCAGCGCGTTGGCCTGCTTGCGGTCGACCACCAGTTGCACCTGCGGCGCTTCGGCCAGGGCGCTTTCACGCACGTTCATCAGGATCGGGCTTTTTTGCGCCGCCGCGAGTAATTCGGTGCGGGCTTCCATCAAGTTTTCATGGCCGAGACCGCCGCGATCCTGCAGGCGAAACTCGAATCCGCTGGACGTACCCAGGCCATCCACGGGCGGCGGCAGCACGGCAAACGTCACCGCGTCCTTGATCTGGCTGAGGGCGACGTTGGCCCTGTCGGCAATCGAAGCCGCCGAATCGTCGCTGCCTCGCTCGGACCAGTCTTTTAGCGTGCTGAACGCCAGCGCCGCATTCTGCCCGCTGCCGGAAAAGCTGAAACCCAGAATCACCACGCTGTCGCGAATGCCCGGCTCGCCGGCGTTGTGCGCTTCAACCTGCTCGGCCACCTGCACCGTGCGATTCTTGCTCGCACCCGGCGGCAACTGGATGTCGGTGATGGTGTAACCCTGGTCTTCTACCGGCAGGAACGAGGAGGGCAAGCGACTGAAAGCCAGGCCCAGACCGATCAGCAGCACGCCGTAGATCAGCAGGTAGCGCCCGGTGCGTTTCAACGCGTAGGCGACCCAGCCCTGATAACGGTCGGTCAGTTGTTCGAAGCGACGGTTGAACCAGCCGAAGAACCCGGTCTTTTCATGGTGCTCGCCTTTGGCAATCGGCTTGAGCAACGTCGCGCACAGGGCGGGGGTCAAGGTCAGGGCAAGGAAGGCCGAGAACAGGATCGAGGTGGCCATCGATAGCGAGAACTGCTGGTAGATCACCCCGACCGAGCCCTGCATGAACGCCATCGGAATGAACACCGCGACCAGCACCAGGGTGATGCCGATGATGGCCCCGGTGATCTGCTGCATGGCTTTACGCGTGGCTTCCTTGGGCGACAGGCCCTCGGTGGCCATGATCCGCTCGACGTTCTCCACCACCACGATGGCGTCGTCCACCAGAATGCCGATGGCCAGCACCATGCCGAACATGGTCAGCACGTTGATCGAAAACCCTAGCACCAGCATCGTCGCAAAGGTGCCCATCAGCGCCACCGGCACCACCAGGGTCGGAATCAGCGTGTAGCGGATGTTTTGCAGGAACAGGAACATCACCGCGAACACCAACAGCATGGCCTCGCCGAGGGTGTAGACCACCTTGGTGATCGAGACCTTGACGAAAGGCGAGGTGTCGTACGGGATCGAGTACTCGACGTTCGCCGGGAAGTAGCGCTTGAGTTCGTCCATCTTCGCCCGCACCAGGGTCGCGGTGTTCAGCGCGTTGGCACCGGGCGACAGTTGCACGGCGACGGCGGTGGACGGCTTGCCGTTCAGGCGCGTGGAAAACTGGTATTCCTGGCTGCCGATCTCGACCCGCGCCACATCGCTGATGCGCACGGTCGAGCCGTCCGGATTGGCCTTGAGGACGATGTCGGCAAACTCTTCGGGGGTCGAGAGCTGACCCTTGACCAGAATGGTCGCGGTGATTTCCTGGGTGGTGCGGGTCGGCAGATCGCCGATGCTGCCCGCCGACACCTGGGCGTTTTGCGCGACGATGGCGGTGTTGACGTCCGCCGGCGTCAGGTTGAAGGCCAGCAGTTTCTGCGGGTCGATCCAGATCCGCATCGCCCGTTCGGCGCCGTACAGTTGCGCCTTGCCGACGCCGTCCAGGCGCTTGACCTCATTCATTACGTTGCGCGCCAGGTAATCGCTGAGCGCCACGTCGTCGAGTTTGCCGTCGCTGGAGGTCAGGGTGATCAACAGCAGGAAACCGGAGGAGACTTTCTCCACCTGCAAACCTTGCTGGATGACCGCTTGCGGCAGGCGTGACTCCACGGCTTTGAGGCGGTTCTGCACATCCACCTGGGCCAGTTCCGGGTTGGTGCCCGGCTGGAAAGTGGCCTTGATGGTGGCGCTGCCCAGGCTGCTCTGTGATTCGAAATACAACAGGTGATCGGCGCCGTTGAGCTCTTCCTCGATCAGGCTGACCACGCTCTCGTCCACGGTTTGCGCCGAAGCGCCCGGGTACACGGCGTAGATTTCGATTTGTGGCGGCGCAACATCCGGGTATTGCGCCACCGGCAGTTGCGGAATAGCCAGCGCACCGGCCAGCAGGATGAACAGGGCAACCACCCAGGCGAACACCGGGCGGTCGATAAAGAACTGCGGCATAAAGAAGCGTCCTGCTTACTGACCAGTCGCCTGGGCAAGTGGAAGAGGGGTGTCGTCGATTTGCACTTTCTCGCCGGGACGGGCGTGCTGCAGGCCCTCGATGACGATACGGTCGCCTGCTTTCAGGCCGCCGGTGACGATCCAGCGGTCGTTCTGCACCGCGCCCAGTTCGACCGGTTGTTGCCCGACCCGCTGTTCGGCGTCGAGCAGCAGCACCTGGGCGATGCCGGCGCTGTCGCGCTGGATGGCCCGTTGCGGCACGCTGATACCCTGCTGGTTGACCGCTTGTTCCAGGCGTACGCGCACGAAACTGCCGGGCAGCAAGTCGAGGTCGGGGTTGGGGAACTCGCTGCGCAGGATGATCTGGCCGGTGCCCGGATCGACGGTGATGTCGCTGAACAGCATCTTGCCCGGCAGCGGGTAGAGGCTGCCGTCATCCTGAATCAGCGTGGCCTTGGCCTGGTCCTGGCCGACCTGCTGCAACTGGCCGGAACGGAAGGCGCGGCGAAGTTCGTTGAGTTCGCGGGTGGACTGGGTCAGGTCGGCATGAATCGGGTTCAGTTGCTGAATCAGCGCCAGCGGCGTGGTTTCGTTCTGCCCGACCAGTGCGCCTTCGGTGACCAGCGCGCGACCGATACGCCCGGAAATCGGCGCGGTGACGGTGGCGTAACCGAGGTTCAACCGGGCGCGTTCCACCGCGGCCTTGTTGCCGGCGACGTCGGCAGCCGTCTGCCGGGCGTTGGCCCGGGCGTTGTCGTAGTCCTGGCCGCTGACGGCCTTGTCGTCGATCAACCGGGCGTAGCGCTGTTCCTGCAATCTGGCCTGGAACGCGTTGGCTTCGGCCTTGCGCAACGCCGCTTCGGCACTGTCCAAGTCAGCCTTGAACGGCGCAGGGTCGATGCGGAACAATACATCGCCCTGTTTCACGTCACTGCCTTCGCGGAAGGTGCGCTGCAAGACCACGCCAGCCACGCGGGCACGCACTTCGGCCATGCGCGGTGCGGCAATCCGCCCGCTCAGTTCGCTGCTGATGGTCAGTGGCCGCGCTTCGATGGTCTCGATGCGAACCGTGGCCAGCGGCGCCTGTTCCTCGGCGTTCGAGGACTTGTCACACGCGCCCAGTGTCAACGCCAGTGCAATCAGACTGAGCCTGGCAAGCAGATTCTTCGACATGTAATACCCCAATAAAGACCCCCAGCATCCTACTGGGCGAAGGCGAGGGTAGCGGTGAAGCTTTGTTGGTGCTGTGTGAAATTGTGTAAGGGTTTTACTCAGATGGGCGTGAGGGCTATATCCTTCAGTTCTTGAATTCAATTGCGCCAGATAGATTGCTATCGCGAGCAGGCTCGCGATGGCGGCGTATCTGGCGCCACAGCTCTTTCTGGAAACACCCCATGCCCAACATCCTCCTGGTCGAAGACGACACCGCCCTCGCCGAACTGATTGCCAGCTACCTGGAACGCAACGGTTATTCCGTCAGCGTGATCGGTCGCGGTGACCATGTGCGCGAACGTGCGCGGCTCAATCCGCCGGACCTGGTGATCCTCGACCTGATGCTGCCCGGCCTCGACGGCCTGCAAGTCTGTCGCCTGCTGCGTGCCGATTCGGCGACCTTGCCGATCCTGATGCTTACCGCCCGCGACGACAGCCACGACCAGGTCCTGGGCCTGGAAATGGGAGCCGACGACTACGTCACCAAACCCTGCGAGCCGCGGGTGCTGCTGGCCCGGGTGCGGACCTTGCTGCGCCGTAGCAGCCTCAGCGAGCCGCAGACCGCCAACGACCGCATTCTGATGGGCAACCTGTGCATCGATTTGTCCGAACGCACCGTGACCTGGCGCGAGCAATTGGTGGAGTTGTCCAGCGGTGAGTACAACCTGCTGGTGGTGCTGGCCCGGCATGCCGGCGAAGTGTTGAGCCGCGACCAGATCCTGCAACGCCTGCGCGGCATCGAATTCAACGGCACCGACCGTTCGGTGGACGTGGCGATTTCCAAGCTGCGACGCAAGTTCGACGACCACGCAGGAGAGGCGCGCAAGATCAAGACCGTGTGGGGCAAGGGTTACCTGTTCAGCCGTTCCGAGTGGGAATGCTGAGCCGATGTTCAGAATCCTCTTCCGTTTGTACCTGGTGACCATCGTCTCGTTCAGCGCCGCGATTTACCTGGTGCCGGACCTGGTGGTCAAGGTGTTCCACGAGCGCTTTGTCACCTACAACCTCGATTACTCGCGAGGGCTGCAAACGCTGATCGTCAAGCAGTTCCACGGGGTCCCGGCCGAACAGTGGCCGACCCTGGCCGCTGAAATGGACAAGGACTTCTCTCCTCTGCACATCGTGCTCAGCAGCAATGACGACAGCAGCCTGACGCCTGATGAACAGCAGCGCTTGCGCCGCGGCGAGAACGTCGTGCGCGTGGGGGACTGGGGCTGGCGCACGCTGGCGGTCGCGCCGCTGAATGAGCGCACCGTGGTGCAAATGGTCGTGCCACCGGACCCGCTGGACGTCAACCTGTTGTACTGGAGCATCAACGTCCTGATCGGCGCGACCATGCTCGCGTGCCTGCTGCTGTGGCTGCGTCCGCACTGGCGTGATCTGGAGCGCCTCAAGGGCGCGGCCGAACGCTTTGGCAAGGGCCACTTGGGCGAGCGCACGCAAATCTCCCCGAGTTCCAACATCGGCAGCCTGGCCAGTGTGTTCGACACCATGGCCGGCGATATCGAGAACCTGCTCAACCAGCAGCGGGACTTGCTCAATGCGGTGTCCCACGAATTGCGCACACCGCTGACGCGCCTGGATTTCGGCCTGGCGCTGGCCCTGTCCGACGACTTGCCGGCGGCCAGCCGCGAGCGCCTGCAAAGCCTGGTGGCGCACATTCGTGAACTCGATGAATTGGTGCTGGAGCTGCTGTCCTACAGCCGCCTGCAAAACCCGGCGCGGCTGCCGGATCAGGTCGAAGTGTCGCTGGATGAATTCATCGACAGCATTCTCGGCAGCGTCGACGAAGAACAGGAATCCCCGGAAATCGTCATCGACGTGCTGCTCCACGGCCAGTTCGAACGCTTCAGCCTGGACCCGCGCCTGACCGCCCGCGCCTTGCAAAACCTGCTGCGCAACGCCATGCGCTACTGCGAGAAACGTATTCAGATCGGTGTGCAGGTCTATGCCAGCGGCTGTGAAATCTGGGTCGACGATGACGGCATCGGCATTCCGGACGACGAGCGCGAGCGGATCTTCGAACCCTTCTACCGCCTCGACCGCAGCCGCGACCGCGCCACGGGTGGTTTCGGCCTGGGACTGGCGATCAGCCGCCGCGCACTGGAGGCCCAGGGCGGCACGCTGACGGTGGAAGCCTCGCCGCTGGGCGGAGCGCGGTTTCGCTTGTGGTTGCCGGCTTCGGTTTGACTGGCGCTCGGGATAGCGCTGCTCACGCGCTCAACCGCCCGCGCAACAGCTTCGCCATCTCCTCCAGATCCGCCATCGGCTGATGCCCGATCAGCATCCAGGCGTGTTCCATGTCAGCCCAATACACGATGTTCAGCTCGCGCCGCTGTTCCCGGGCGAAATGGCGGCTGCCGCTGTTGGAGCGGGTGACGCACAGCGCCATGGGGCCGTGCACCGGATCGAGGTAGGTAATCTGGGCGATGGGTGCACCGTCGTACTCGAGGATTTGCGCACGCTTGAACTCGGCACGGGGCAGGCTCAGTTTTGCCGGCGCGAGATCGAGGCCCAGGCGCGCATCGATGGTGTGCAGTTGTGCCCGTTGGGCGGCTTCATCGGCGGGCAAGTGATCCAGGGTTTCTGGCACGTAGAGCGCCATGTAATCGGCCACCAGGCCGCGCCAGTTGTGTGTCTGCTGACTCGCTTGCCAGCCGAGGAACAAACGGTCCGCCAGCACGCCGCCGGCCAGCAGCCCGGCCGCGGCGGCCAGGAACCAGCGCCGATTGAGCCCGGGGCGGGCGGGTGAGGGCATTGTGGCGAGCATGGCTTGCAGGCGATCCACCGGCGCCTGTCGGGCGAGCTCATCGTAGGCGTCCTTGAACGGCAGGCTGCTGCGATCCAGCCACTGCAGGCGAAGGCCGAGCATCGGGTCGGCACTGACGGCCGCGTCGATGCGCGCGCGCTGCTCGGTATCGAGTTGGTTGTCGAGGTAAGCCACCAGTTGTTCGTCCGAGGGTATCGTGTTCATCAATGTTCTCCTCGGTTAGGGGTGGGCACCGTGTGCAACGGTGGGTATTCGGCCAGTTTTGCCCGAGCGGCGGCCAGGCGGCTCATGACCGTGCCGATGGGCACTTGCAAGACGTCAGCGACTTCTCGGTAGGACAAGCCTTCGACGTAGGCGAGAAACACTGTTTCGCGCTGGGTCTCGGGCAACGCATCGACGCGACGGATGACCTGCGCCGCCAACACGTGGGTCTGGGCCACGGATTCACCATCGAACGACAAGGCCTGATCGGCGTCTACCTGGCCCTGACCTTGGCGCACCCGTCGGGCGCGGACTTCGTTGAGCCAGATCGAATGCAGAATGCTCAGCAGCCAGCGGTCCATGCGCGTTCCCGGCACGTATTGCCCGGCCCGTTCCAGCGCCCGCACGCAAGTAGCTTGCACCAGGTCATCGGCGACATGCCGTTGCCGGGACAGCAGCAGGCCGTAGCGCCATAAACGCGCCAGATGCTGGTTCAGTTCCGTTCGTATTGCCTGATCGCTGGCGATGGCGACCTCCGTCCGCTCGGGTTGTCAGGTTTTCGATGAACCGTTGATGGCTTCGGCCAGATCCTGGTACTCCTCGCATTGAGTACTGCCGCAGATGGATTTGATCTGCTGTAGTTGCTCCTGCGCAAGATCCAGCCGGCCTTTGATCACATAGGCCTCGCCGAGGTATTCGCGGACCTGCGCGTACTGCGGGTCGAGTTTCACTGATTGCAGGTAATAGCCGATGCCTTCGTCGGTACGTCCCAGTTTACGCGTGGCGTAGCCGCGATAGTTCAACGCTTTTGCCGTATTTGGCTGTTTCAGCGTGTCGAGCAGGGCCAGGGCTTCTTCATAACGCTCGGCCTTGGCCAGTTGATAGGCATAGTTGGTGCGGTCTTCGTCCGGCACCAGGTTGCTGGTCTGCTTGACGCACCGATGCGATCTGGTATCCAGCACCTGACCTTTCGGGCAGTTGGGCCTGGTGGGCATGTCGTCACCGCCGCCACCACCGTTGGCCAGGGCGAGGGAGCCGGACAACCCGACGGCCAGCAACAGGGGGGGCATCAGAACAGCAAAGCGAATATTCATGGGCATTGCTCCACAGGTTCATGGGTTTCGGATCAGGTTGCGCCCCGCCAGACGCAGCGCATGGTTGATGTGATGAGAACACCGCAGCATGAACAATTATTCGTTACGCGTGGTGTTTTCAAGGAAAGCACATAGCGCAGCGTTGTGTGCGCTGAAGATCCCTGTGGGAGCGAGCTTGCTCCCACATTGGAGTATCAACCCAGCAAACGAATCGGAGCACCCGCCGACCAGGCCACCACATCCCGCGCCACATCCTGCCAATCATCTAGCACTGCAATCTGCACTGGCATCAGCCTTTCCTCTTCAACGCACTGGGTTGGTCTTTTTCAGCCAGGCGAGCAGGGCCTGGTGGAATTGTGCCGCTTCTTCCATCTGTGGTGCGTGGCCCATGCCGGGGAATTCGACCAGCGTGGACTGGGGAATCATCTTGGCACTTGTTTGCCGTGGGCGGCGACGTCCGTGTAACCCATTTGCAGGGATTGGCCCTGGGATTCAAAGGCGAAGTGCTTGAGGGTGTAGGGGGAGTCAAAACCTTGCAACTCGGGGCCGTATTCCGGTCCTTCGGCGTGGGCAATGACGGGCAGGGTGGCGGTCAGTAAAAGGCTGGGCAACCAGCGGGAGAAGGGGCGCGACATGGGAGAGCTCCATGGAAAATCCGCCGATGCTGGATCGATTCGATTGGGGCGGCATTAAACACAGGCAATCGCCACCCTTGATGGTTCAACCCATCCAGCCCAAAGTCGCCACGGCCAGCACGCCGTAGCGGGCACCTTTGGCCAGGGTGACGATCAGCAGGAAGCGCCCCAGCGGCTCGCGCATGACCCCGGCGACCAGCGTCAGCGGATCGCCGATCACCGGCAGCCAACTGAGCAGCAATGACCAGTGGCCGTAGCGTTGGTAATGCAGCCGGGCTCTTTCCAGGTGTCGGGGACTCACCGGAAACCAGCGTCGGTCGCGGAATCGCTCGATGCTGCGTCCCAGCCACCAGTTAAGCAGCGACCCCAGAACGTTGCCGAAGGTTGCCACGGCCAGCAGTGCCCAGAGCCAATAGCGATCGCTGAGGAGCAATCCGACCAGCACCGCTTCGGATTGCAACGGCAGCAGCGTGGCAGCACCGAATGCCGCGAAAAACAGCCCGAAGTACGCGCCGGACATCAATGGGCGGGATAGTCCGCAACCACCACGTCAGTGCCGTCCTTTTTCAGGCCGATGACCTGATAGGCATCGCTCATGCCGTCCATTTCCATGCCGGGCGAACCCATGGGCATGCCGGGGGCCGCGACGCCCAGCAGATCGTCGCGCTTGCTCGAGGCCAGGACCTGGTCGGCCGGGACATGACCTTCGACGAATTTGCCGTTGATCAACGCGGTGTGGCACGACGCCAGGCGAGGCGGCACGCCGTGCTGCTGCTTGAACTCGCTCATGTTGGCTTCGACGTGGTCTTCGACCTTGAAGCCATTGGCCTCCAGGTGGGTGATCCATTTTTTGCAGCAACCACAATTGGCGTCGCGATGAACCTCGATCGGAATGAGGTCGGCGGCCTGGGCCAGGGAGGACAAGAACAGGGCACTCAGGGCGATCAGACGCAGAGGGTTTCGCATGGGATTCGTCTCGGCTAACGGGCAAAAAAACGCATTCTGACCATTTTTATGGATCAGGCATTCAAGGAGTGTTTCGAAGTGCTACAAGGAGCCGCCGCTTGATGATGGTAGATCAACGCTGACAGGCAGATGAGGGGCACATTACAAAATCGTCAGGATAGGCTTGATGGGGGAGGCGGCCCGTTGCGCTTATCGAACGGGCCGGCAACCCTTAGCGGTCGAGCAGTTTCATGACTTCTTCCGGATAACGCAGGCCAGCGGTGGCATTTGCCGGAAAGATCGCTTCCAGCGCGTGCAGTTCTTCGGCGCTCAGCGCTACATCCAGAGCAGCCACGTTTTCTTCGAGGTACTTGCGTTGCTTGGTGCCCGGAATCGGAATCAGGTAGTCACCCTGGGCCAGCACCCACGCCAGTGCCAGTTGGCCCGCCGTCACGCCTTTTTCTGCCGCCAGCGCTTGTATCTGTTGCACCAGCAGCAGGTTTTTCGCGAAGTTCTCGCCCTGGAAACGCGGGCTGAAGCGGCGGTAATCGTCGGCCGCGAAATCATCCGGGTTTTTCAATGCGCCGGTCAGAAACCCTCGGCCCAACGGGCTGTAAGGCACAAATGCGACGCCCAGGCGCTGGCAGGCCGCCAGACAACCGTTTTCTTCCTGATCGCGACTCCACAGTGAATACTCACTTTGCAACGCACTGATCGGATGAACCTTGTGCGCCCGTTCCAGGGTCGCCGCCGAGGCCTCGCTCAATCCCAGATAACGCACCTTGCCGGCACTGACCAGTTCGGCCATGGCGCCGACGGTTTCTTCGATGGCCACCTGCGGGTCGATTCGGTGCTGGTAATACAGGTCGAGAGTGTCCACGCCCAGGCGCTTCAAGCTACCGTCGATGGACTGGCGAATGTATTCCGGCCGACCGTTGACGCCACGGGCGGTGGGGTTGGCCGGGTCGCGGACGATCCCGAACTTGCTGGCCAGGAACACCTGATCGCGCTTGCCGGCAATGGCTTTGCCGATCAGTTCTTCATTGGAGTGCGGGCCGTACATGTCGGCGGTATCGAGCAGGTTGACGCCCAGTTCCAGCGCGCGATGCAAGGTGGCCGTGGCCTCCCGGGTGTCGGTGCCGGTGGTGTAGAAATCGGTCATGCCCATGCAGCCCAGGCCGATGGCCGACACCTGTGGACCGTTTTTTCCCAATTGACGTGTGTGCATGAAATCAGCTCCCTGTGAAGTGAATCGCCATTGTTCGCCTCGACAGAAACAAGATAAACCGGCTAAAACGGCTATCACTATTCGTTAAATCTAAATAGTCAGCCGGTGGAGCCAGCAATGGACCGTTTCAACGCCATGCGCGTCTTTACCCGAATCGTCGAGTTGGGCGGCTTTGCCAAGGCCGCCGACAGCCTGCAATTGCCCCGGGCCTCGGTCACCATCCTGATCAAGCAACTGGAGGCGCACCTTGGGGTGCAACTGCTGCAACGCACCACGCGGCAGATCAGCCTGACGCTCGACGGCGCGGCCTATTACCCGCGTTGCGTGCGCTTGCTGGCGGACCTGGAAGAGACCGAAGCGGTGTTCAGTGCCGCGCGCCACAATCCCAAGGGGTTGTTGCGCGTGGACATGCCGGCGGGCGTGGGGCGCCTGATTGTGATTCCGGCACTCCCGCAATTCACCGCCCGCTATCCCTTGATCGAGCTGGAAATCGGCCTGAATGACCGGCCGGTGGACCTGATTCGCGAAGGTGTCGATTGTGTCTTGCGCGGTGGTTCACCGCTGGACGATTCGCTGGTGGCGCGGCCGCTGGTGGTGTTGGATCAGGTGACCTGTGCCAGCCCCGACTACCTGCAGCGGCACGCTGCGCCCCATACGCTCGATGACCTGCGCGGGCACCAGATGGTCGAGTACGTCTCCAGCAGCAGCGGAAAACGCTATGGACTGGAGTTTGTTGTCGGTGGACAAGTGCAGTCGGTCGACTTGCCCAAGCAGGTGGCGGTCAACAGTGCCGATGGCTATCTGGCGGCGTGCGAGGCCGGATATGGCCTGGTGCAGATGCCGTACTATCACGTAGCGCGGCAACTGGAGGAGGGGCGTTTGTGTGAAGTGTTGAGGGAAGTGCCGCCACCGGGCATGCCGATGACGGCGCTTTATCCGCCGCACCGCCAGTTATCCCGGCGGGTGCGTGTGTTTGTCGATTGGCTGGTGGAACTGTGTGCCCAGCCCGGCAATGACTTTTACCGCAAGGATTCAGGGCATTGAGTGGTTGTTAACGATGCTGGTAGTAACCCGGTCCGCCATGGTTGTCATAGTGATCGTGGTGCCAGCCCCCGTGGGGGAAAACAATGCATCCGCTCAGGGTCAGGATGGCAAACAGGGGAATCAGCAGAGTGATTCGACGCAACATTTGAAAGTCCTCATGGTTATCGCCGCAATGAAGCTAAAACTCTTCATCGGCTGTAACATGAGACCCCGCTTGTAGCCGCTTATCCCCGAAACAGGGTAAGCGCTTGGCATGCGCGTCGATACAAACCGGATACATTTTCAGATTCAGGAACCCGCAATGACTCAGTCGCAACGTTTGAAATACTCGATTCTGATCTCCCTGGTGGTGCTGGGGATCATGTTTGGCCTTTCCTGGTTGCAGAACACCGGCGTCATCAGCGAAAAAATGTTCCAGTACATCGCCATTGGTGTGGCGGTGATCGTGGTGGTCATCAATGGCGTGATGCGCCGCAAGGTCAAGCCCTGATCATTCGATCATCGGTTGCGCAGGATGGCAGCAGCCTGTGGATGCAGGCTGTAGCTTTTGTCGGGGTTGAGGACAATCACGCCTTCGCTGCACAAGCGTTTTAGCACTTCACGCACGCTGAGAAAGGACAGGGGAATATCCAGCTCCAGCAATTGGCTGTGCACGCCGCGCACGCCAAGGCTGCGGTCGTTTTCGGCGGCCGTCAGCAGGGCGTCGATGACTTTCAGGCGGATCAGACTGGTTCGAAGGCCAAAACTTTTGAGCAGGATCCGGATCCGCTCGTTGCCGTGGCGATCGGTACGCGGCTCGAATACACCGACTCCCAAGGAAGTACCCTTTGGCGCATTGCTACCGTCCGTTGGCAGTTGCGAGTTGTACATTGCAAAACTCCTTTCAGAGCCTGATCAGGAAAAAAATGGGCGCTCTTACAGGACTAGACGTATGAGCCGCCCGAATCATGAAGGCTCGAATGTAGAAAATTTGTCGCCATCGCGTGATCAACCTGTCAGACCATGGGTCGTTGCACAGTAATTTCCTAAATTTTTGTGGTGAGCTTCGTCCCTACAGGGAGGCCTGGTGCGCGTGGGTATGCGCAGCCGTGGCCATCGATTTTTCGATCAGGAGCGAGCGTGATTATTTCCAGCCAGTTAACCAGGTTGAGCCTGGCGGGTGTGACTCTGGGGTTGAGCCTCGGGCTGAACCTTGCGGCGAGCGCGAGCGGTACGCCTGCGCAAACGAGCGCGGACATCCGCAGAACCGGTTTCGGCCTGCCGCACATCCGCGCCGACAACGAACGCGGGCTCGGCTACGGCATCGGCTATGCCTACGCCCAGGACAACCTGTGCCTGCTGGCCAACGAGATCACCACGGTGAATGGCGAACGTTCGCGGTATTTCGGGCCGGATCAGTTCACCGTTGAGGAGCGTGAGAACCTGGTTAGCGATGTGTTTTTCACCTGGCTGAACACCCCGCAAGCTGTCGCCGGTTTCTGGCAGGCCCAGACCCCGCCAGTGCGTGAGCTGATTGAAGGCTATGTGGCGGGGTACAACCGCTCCTTGAGCGAACGCCGCGCCCAGGGTTTACCGCCGCAGTGCCAGGGCGATTGGGTGCGCGACATCACCACGTCGGATCTGGTCAAGCTGACCCGGCGCCTGTTGGTCGAAGGTGGTGTCGGCCAGTTTGCCGAAGCCCTGGCCGGTGCCACGCCACCCAAAGCCGTTGCCCAGGCGTCAAGTGCACAGGCAGCGTTCCAGGTGGCAGCCACGCGGATGCAGCGCTTTGCCCTGGACCGGGGCAGCAACGCCGTCGCGGTCGGCAGCGAGCGTTCCTTCAACGGACGCGGTATGTTGCTGGCCAACCCGCACTTTCCGTGGGTGGGCGGCATGCGTTTTTATCAGATGCACCTGACCATTCCCGGCAAACTGGACGTGATGGGTGCGGCGTTGCCCGGCCTGCCGCTGATCAACATCGGTTTCAATCAACATCTGGCCTGGACCCACACCGTGGATTCGTCCAGGCATTTCACGCTGTATCGCCTGCAACTGGACCCCAAGGATCCGACCCGTTACCTGCTCGACGGCCAGTCCTTGCCGCTGGACAAGCAGACCGTGACCGTTAACGTCAGGCAGGCGGACGGGCAGGTCCGGGCGATTTCCCACGAGGTCTACAGCTCGAAGTTCGGTCCGGTGGTGCAATGGCCGGGAAGACTGGATTGGGATCATCAATACGCCTATAGCCTGCGTGACGCCAATCTGGATAACGACCGCGTTCTGCAGCAGTGGTACGCGATGAACCGTGCTGAAAACCTCAAGGATTTCCAGGCCTCGGTGCACAGGATCCAGGGCATTCCGTGGGTCAACACGCTGGCGGCGGACGATCAGGGGCAGACGCTGTACATGAACCTCTCGGTGGTGCCCAACGTCAGCGTCGACAAGCTGGCGCAATGCAGCGATCCGCGGGTTGGCTTGCAGATGATCATTCTCGACGGTTCCAACAGCGCCTGTGCCTGGGGCATCGACCCGCAGGCGCCACAACAGGGTATCTATGCGGCGGACAAGTTGCCGCAATTGCTGCGCAAGGATTTTGTCCAGCATTCCAACGACTCGGCATGGATGGCCAACCCGGCGCAACCGCTGACCGGCTATTCTCCGTTGATCAGTCAGGACAGCCAGCCATTGGGGTTGCGTTCACGTTTTGCCCTGGATCGTTTGAGTATGTTGACCAAGGCCGGCAAGGTCGGGGCTGCGGACTTGCAACGCATGGTGATGGACGATCAGGTTTATCAGGCGGATCAAGTGATGCCGGACCTGCTGCAATTTTGCGCGACGGATTTCGGTGCCGATGCAAAAACACTTGCGCCACTGTGCGCCAGCCTCAAGGCCTGGGACCGCAACGCGAACCTGGGCAGCGGTCTGGGTTTTGTGCACTTCCAGAATGTCATGGAGGCATTGGAGTCAGTGCCGGAGGTATGGCGCGTGGCATTCGATCCGCAGGATCCGCAACATACTCCACGTGGACTCGCTGTCGATCACCCGCAAGTGGCGAAGGCGCTGCGGGCAGCGATGCTGGGTTCAGTTGAACAGGTCAAGGCATCAGGACTGAAACCCGATAGCCGTTGGGGCGATATCCAGGTGGCCAGCAGCGGCGGACAACAGACGCCGATCCATGGCGGGCCGGGTGCGCTGGGGATCTACAACGCCATCCAGAGCGTGCCGCGCAGCGATGGCAAGCGTGAAGTGGTCAGCGGCACGAGTTACCTGCAAGTGGTGACCTTCGACGAAAACGGACCGCAGGCCAAAGGGCTGCTGGCGTTCTCGTTGTCCAGCGACCCGACCTCGAAGTATTCACGGGATCAAACGCAGGCCTTTTCCAGGAAGCAATGGAGCGTGCTGCCTTTCACCGAGCAACAGATCCTGTCCGATCCGGCCTATCAGGTGCAGACGATCCGTCAGCAGGATGCCAAGGTGGCCGCGCAGTAAGGGACTGGAGTTTTGCATGAACGCTGAAGGCCGCACCCCGCAGGGGTGGCGGCCTTTTCAGCTTTTCGGGGAGGTTTGCGGAATCGCGTTGACCACCAGATTGCCGTTCTGGTTACGGGTCAGGTAGACCGGCAGGACCCGCGGCAAGGACTTCACCAGGCCGTTGATCTCTTTGATGTTGTAGATGCCGCCGATATGGATCGAGCCGGTGCTGTTGTCAGCGACCATCAAAGGTTTGTCCAGGTAGCGATTGATCAAGGGCAGCGCATCGCTCAGGGCCAGATCGTCGAGCACCAGCTTGCCCTGGCGCCAGGCCAGCGAGCTGTCATTGTCATAGGTCTGGCTGATGCGGGGGGTGAAGTCGCCGTGGCGATAACTGGCCTGCATCGCCGGGTCAAGGCGCAAACCGTCGCCGGGCAGGTTGGCGTTGCTGCTGACCAGTACGGAACCCTCGATCAGGTTGACCTTGACCTGGTCTTCATACATCCAGACGTTGAATTGGGTGCCGGTCACGCGAATACGGCCTTCGGCGGCCTTGACCACGAAGGGGTGGCGGGTGTCATGGCTGACCCTGAAGAAGGCTTCGCCTTTTTTCAGCGTGACTTGCCGCTGATCCTTGTAGTTGCTGTACGTCAGCTCGCTGCCCAGGTTCAGTTCCACCTGACTGCCGTCTTTCAAGGTGACCGTTCGAACATTGTCGGTCGCTTCGAAATGCTGGTACGCGTTCGGTACCCAGCCCAGGTGCCAGCCGCCATAACCGGCCAAAGGCAGTGCCAGGGCACATATCGCCGCGGCAATAGCCAGGCGTCGCCACGGGTTTTCGGCTTGAGTGCGAACCAGCGGCACGACAGGTTCGGGACGGGGCAGGTCGCCAGCGACATCCCAGATCTCCAGCATTGCCTCGTACTCGAAGGCATGGAGCGGATGCGCGTTACGCCATTGCGCGAACGCCTGGCGCTCTTGCTCGGTGCAGTCACTGGCGTGCAGACGCATGCACCAATGCGCAGCGGCATCGGTGATGGCGTCGTATTCGGCTTCCGAAAGCGTGTGATCGGTCATTGGCCCTTCCTGGTTTCCTGCATTCTAACCTTGGGGGAAGTCTGCGAGAACATCAGTCATGGCATTTAACCATCAATGTGTAATTTTTTTTCAACGCCTCGCCTCTGGAACACCTGCTATCGAGTAGCAGTATCCACAGGGGTGCGTGAAAAAAAGATCAAATCAAACACTGCTGTAGCGCGCAGATCCGGGGATCTGCGCGTTATTACGCCGGGATCAGGGTTTAGGGGGCGTAGCGACCGGTATCGGGTCCAGTTGCCGGCCCATTTCGCAGATCAAGAAAGCGATCGAGTCGGCATTGTGCAAAATGACGTCGATGCGCTGCTTCGAATCCTTCGCGCTTAAAAAAGCGTCTCGTGCCTCATCCATGGTCTGGCTGCCCGTCAGCTTCAGGATAGTCTCACCAACGTGATAAGAACCCGGTATCGAATCCAGGCTGATCCAGGATTGCAGTCCGCTGTTCCAGCGTGCGAACAGTTCCTCCTCTGGGGTATCCATCGACAAGGCTTCTCGCTGGAAGTCCAGCTGAGACTGTTTCTTTTCTGCGTCCTTGGCGGTGACCGACGCTACCAAATCGCTGAATGGCAACCTGGCCTCAAGGTATGCAATGTCCACTGCCCCGGAAAACAAATGAGCGAACTCGTGTATCAAGGTCGCGGCCTGGCCGTGGCCGTCGAGATCGAAGGGCTGTGTCAGGCGGGATTTGTACCAGTCGAGTTGTTGATCGAAGAATTTTTCCGTGAAGTGCACATTGCGCTGTAGATCCTTCTGCACGACAAACGCAACGAGGTTGTCCTTCGAGTTCCGGTTTGAACCGACGATAAAGCGTTGCGAATTCATCCAGTCTTCGTCGGGATCGACCAGCGCGTTGCAGATAGGGACGATGGCCTGCCTGATTTTCTCGATCAGGGCGTTGTTGACCTGGTCAACATCAAAGAACTGTTTGAGGAAGGTATCGAGCCGTGTGCCCGGGGCGAGTTTCCTGAGTTGCACCAGGTTGTGCAGACTGTTGAACGCGTAATAGCGAGCCATGTCGATGGCCTGCACGATCATGCGGGCCTTATCGGGATGTTTGGCCCGGATTTCGTCCATCCCCCGGGCCTCGATATTCAGTACCTCCCTGGCAACATAGGAATTGACATCCTGATTGCGCATTTTCGAGACGACTTTCCCGAAGTGAACGGTGTGGAAATCCGGGTCGATGACCAGTTGGTTGTCAGGAGCAGTGTGTAACACGGGGCCTTCTTGCGTGCCTTTGACCATTTGCCAGACCGCGCCGGCCTTGCTCACGCCGTACACCTTGCCGGCAATGGCGGCGAAGGCTTTCTGGCTGCCCGGTTCCAGATAGGTGCCGTCACTGCTGTTTTTCGCCAGGTCCTTGAGTTCAACCGTGGTTTCGAACGGTTGCAGCCGGGTACGCATTGCTGCTGTCGACAGAATCTTCGACCAGGGTTGCGCGATCACGGGGGTGACAACCGATGGAGCAACGGCTTCGCCGGTTGCCTGGGCGCTTTCGGCCCATCCCTCAAGCGACAACCGGCCCAATGACAGGATTTGTGCCGCGCCGGCAACAAAATCGCGCAACGCGGTTGTCCAGTGATGGTCCTGCAGGGCTTCGGCTGAGTTCAGGGCGTCCTTGTAGGCCTTCCAAAGAAACTGTACATACGCGAGTTTGCCCGGCAGCAGGCCCGAAATGCGCTCGATGCCGGAGCCGAAAAGATGTTTGACGGCTTCCCAGTCCGACTGAGCGGTAGCGTTTGCCTGGCTGCCGAGCATCTTCACCAACAGTCTGGTGTTGTCATGGAACAAATGGGTGAGCAGGTTGCCACCGATGGGGTTGGACGCGAGGGTGATTTCGCTCGACTGGCCGACAGTGGACTCGAACAGGTTGCGAAACGCCGTTTGCTCACTGTCCGGCAGGCGACGTAGCAACATGTCTTGCAATGGCCCCGGTGTGTTGAGCGCCGCGACAACGCTGGCCTCGTTGCCGAACTCAATGAACGGTGAACCAGCGGGGTGGTAAGGGGCAAAAAGGATTTGCGGGCCTGACTTGCCCGAGCCTGGGCCAATCAGGTAAAGGCCCAGCGCTTTGACGGTAGCGGCACCGCTGGTTTTGATCAGTTGCAGTGGCCGGGCAATTGCGTGTGCGCCTTCTACAGTCGCCCGGGCGATGGCGTCCGGCATGTCCAGCACTTGCCGAAGCAAATCGAAGCCACTATCGGACAGCCGCTGTTGCAGTTTGAGTTCGTGGGCGTGTTGCAGCAGTTGCCAGGGCAATTGTTTGACGAAGCGCAGGATCCGTTTTTCAAAGTCCGCCGCTTGATTCGACAAGTTGTCGGTGACGTTTTTGGCATAGTTCTGCGTAATGTCCAGTGACAGCAGCAGTTGGCGGACAGCCGCCTGGTCCAGCCCCTCGGGCAGGGCTTGGGTGGTTGCCGACCTGACCTTGAACCCGGTGCCTTGCGCAATGTTGACGTGGTGCAAGGCGAACTCGGTGAGGCTCCGGGCGGGGCCGACCAGGGTCAGGTCCGGGGTGATTTCAATATTGTCAGGATCCAGCGCTGTTGCGGGGAAGCGGATGCGAAGCAACGACGTCAACGTTTCATGCACGTACGACTTGAGGGGGGTGATCCCGTGTAAATAGTCTTTGTCCTCAACAACGCTGTTGCGGTATTGCTCCAGCAGTTCAAGGTGCAGTCGCTGCTCTTGCAGCGGAGCCATTCCCAGCCAGGCGGGCAGGGACTGCTGCTGGCTGATCGCCCGGGCAATAGACGAGGCTCTTCGCAGGTTGGTGTTGAGCACCGCTGTGGTCAGGTCTTCAAGGGCTTTTTTCTGCTTTGTGTCGCTCAGGTCGAACGTGCGTACGTGTTCACAGCGAGCCAGGAAGTGCTCGATGGACGATTGCGCGACCCGTTCCAACACAGACCCTTCAATCAGCCGCAACGGTCCGAGTGAGTAGCGTTGGTGAAAGACGCGCTGGGCCGGGGTAAGGTTTTCCAGCAACGCCAGGCGTAGTTGCGGTTCGAGCAGGCGACGGTTCAGTTCCAGCCTTGCATGAGTGACGGTGTCAAAGACTTCCAGGCCCTCGGCGGGTGTCCACAGGATCGTCCGGCCGGAATGGGAGGGATCGAGTCCGCCACGCTCGGTCAGCAGCAGACAATGGGCCAACGGCAGGACATCCTCCTGGCCGGAGCGCTCCAGCGTCAACGAGTAGGCATCGGGTCGAAAGCCCTTGAGTGACAGGCGGTTTTGCCGGTTGGGCAGGTCCGGGTTGAAGACCGTTTCGACAATGGCCCGATCCGCATCCCGCAGTGTCGCGCCGAGCACCCGCAGGCTGGCCTCGCCACGCAGGCCAACGGACAGTGCATGGGCCAGGTGGGGTTTGATGTTTTGCAGATAGTCCTGTTGCAGGGCCAGAGTAGCAAACGGTTGTGCTGCAAAGTCTGCGTTGATCAGTGTTTCTATGTCGCTGAAGGTCTTGACGAAAGCGGCCGCCGTATCGGCCAGTACCATGGAGGGATGCTGATCGCCGGATAACACGGGGCGCGTGCTCCAGCGTCCGTCGGTAGCCTGCGTCAGCAGTCGCTCGCTGATCATCGAGCGGATATCCAGCGCTTTGTCGAACAGGGCGTGGATGTCTACGACGCCGTCACTGTGACGGAACACTTGCAGGGCGTAATCCATGTTCTGCAGCTGCTTGCCGATGATCCCGTCGAAGAGCCTGGGGAAGATCGCGCCGGAAATCACTTCGCCGGTCACATTCGGCCGGTCAAAACCAATGAAACGCTGGCGCTCCTCCAGACTCAGCAGGCCATAGAGTTCATCCTCGTGACCGGCCGCGCTGAACTTGCTCAGCACCGTATCGCGCAAGTCCTGATAGTCCTCGAGCACCTGCAGGCCTGCGGTGGGCGTGTAGAGAAACGCATTGCCGGCGCTGACCATCAGTGAGCCGGCCAACTCCACATAGTTGGCCTGGTACTCCCACAGGCGCACGGTTTCGACCGTCATTGATTCGTTCGTCCGGCTGGCCGTCGAGATCAACGCGTGCAAATCCTGGCTCTGCTCAGGGGTGATGATCCCGGCTTCGCGCTTGAGCAGCAGTTGCACTCGCGCCTGATCGGCGATGGCCTTGCCGAAGAACTGGCGACGCGATGCACCATCGGCGCTCGCCGCATCCCAGAAACCTTCGAGCTGCCCGATCAGCAGGCTGATCAGGTGACGTGAGATCGTCGTGACGGCGGCCTCCCAAAGTGGCTGGTCGGTTTTTGCCGGGGACTTTTTCGAATGGGAAAACTCAGGGGAAGACCCGGCTGGCCAACGCTGATGGCGATAGTGCAGGAGGACGGCCTCACTCAGGGACAGGGAGTTGGCCCAGCGTCGCGCCGGATGGCTTTCGTCAGCGTTCTCTGGCGTTGTTGCCTGGTAGAAGTTCACTTGGGTCTGGCGCTGATCCAGGCCGGGGAAAGCCGCTGCCAGCTGTTCATTGAGCAATGCGTCGAGCAGCGATGTCAGGGACGGCAGCGCTTTCAACTCGTCGAGCAGGGCCTGGTCGTTGAGTTGCTGATGGGTGGAGAGGGTATTGCGCTGTTCTTCGAACACGTCGCCATCGATGGTTTGAAAGTTCAGTTCGATGTCGGCGGCGTCCACCACTGCCTTGCGTTGAGACAGCGCCATGAAGGCCAGCAGGTCGCTGTCTTCGCTGGCCGCCTTGAGTTGCGTCAGCAGTTGTTCGGTCAGGTCCGTTCGGTTGGCGAACTTTTTTATTCCGGCGTACGGGGTGTAGAAAATCAAGCCATTGTCATCGGGCGTCGCGGTCAGCACAAAACTGCCGGCCAGCGCCATGGGTTCCAGGCCCGGGATTTTCAGCAGGATTTTCTTCGCCAGCATGGGCGGCGTCTGCTCATCGCGCAGTGCCTGGGTGGCCAGTTCGATATGGCTGAACCATTCGAAGTCCCTTTGCGTCAGCCCGTGGGTTTGGCCAAGTTCTCTCCAGAGGCCGCGCGACGTCAGCGCCTCGGGGAAGAACAACGGAGTTACTGGTGTAGACATCGTCGAGTCTCGTTCAAGGGGCCACTCAAAGGCGCCTGTGGATTGAGCATCGAGACTAAAAGCCGGTGCGTTGACGCGGGTGGTAAATAGTTAACGCACGGGGCGGGGGTATTCGTGACAGGGATATATCTCATTGCCCTGAGCGAAAGGTTGACAGGTCGCACGCCGCGCGTTGTTAATCGGCGGGTCTTTGTACGCTGTTGTTCCCTCCAATAATTAGTCTGGAGCTTCAGATGTCTGCGCCACACGATCACGCCTCTACCGCAGTTTCGCCACACCTGTCACTCGAAGCGCTGAGCGCTTTGCTGGAGAAGATTTTTCTGCGTCATGGCACGTCGGCCGAGGTTGCCCGGGTGCTGGCGCAAAACTGCGCCGGTGCCGAGCGCGACGGCGCGCACAGTCACGGGGTATTCCGCATTCCAGGTTATGTTTCGACGCTGCAAAGCGGCTGGGTCAATGGCCAGGCCGTTCCGGTGGTCGAAGATGTGGCTTCTGGGTTTGTGCGGGTCGACGCCAACAACGGTTTTGCGCAGCCGGCCCTGGCGGCGGCACGCGAACTACTGGTGCAGAAGGCCCGAAGTGCCGGCATCGCGGTGCTGGCGATCCGTAACTCGCACCATTTCGCGGCCTTGTGGCCGGATGTCGAACCCTTCGCCGATGAAGGCCTCGTGGCATTGAGCGTGGTCAACAGCATGACCTGCGTGGTGCCCCACGGTGCCGACCGGCCGCTGTTCGGCACCAACCCGATTGCCTTCGCTGCGCCGCGGGCCGATGGCTCGCCGATTGTCTTCGACCTGGCCACCAGCGCCATTGCCCACGGCGATGTGCAAATTGCCGCCCGCGAGGGTGAGCGCTTGCCGGAAGGGATGGGCGTGGACAGCCTCGGCCAGCCGACCACGGACCCGAAGGCGATTCTTGAGGGCGGCGCGTTGCTGCCTTTCGGCGGGCACAAGGGCTCGGCGTTGTCGATGATGGTCGAGTTGCTCGCGGCGGCACTGACCGGCGGCAATTTTTCCTTCGAGTTCGACTGGAAGAACCACCCTGGCGCCAAGACACCCTGGACTGGCCAATTGCTTATCGTGATCGATCCGGCCAAAGCGGCGGGGCAGAGTTTTGCCGAGCGCAGCCAGGAACTGGTGCGGCAAATGCACGGTGTCGGCCTGAAGCGTTTGCCGGGTGATCGGCGTCATCATCAGCGCGCGAAGTCGCTGGCCAATGGCATTGAACTGGATGGGCGGACACTGGCGAACTTGCGGGAGCTGGCGGGGCTCTGATCTTGCAGGAGCGCGCAAGCTCGCTCCTGCAAGGTTTGCGGTGTTTGATCGGAATGCTTAGCGACGCCCCAACAACAACCCCACCACCAGGCCAAACCCGGCTGAAATCGCCACGGTTTGCCATGGATGCCCGCCGATATAGGTTTCAGTAGCCTCGACCGCGGGCAGGGTGCGGTCGCGTACGCTGCTCACCGAATTCCTGGCCTGCTGGAGTTTCAGGGCGATTTGTCCGCGAAGGGTCTCCGCTTCTTCCCCGACCAGTGAGGCACTGCTTTTCAGCAGTTTTTCCGACTCTTCGATCAGCGATTGAAGCTCGCTGAACGCTTGATCCTTGATTTGATCTTCGGCGGCTTGCAGGGTGGTTTTGCGGGCCATTGAAGTACTCCTTGCAGGTAAGTGGACAGTGAACAATGGAGTTTGCCGTTGTTGGAAAAGTTGCAGCTATTTTGCCCGGGGAGGTCATCTTCCTGAAAAACCGGCGCAGGACCTTTCGTCCTACAGTGTAAGATGTCGCCTATTTTACGCAGCAGGAAATTCCCATGAGCTTCAATCTGGCCGACAAACCCCTCGCCGAGCGCGCTGCGCTTGAAGACGAGAAATCCCGTCTGTTCGAACTCTGGCAAAACAACCTGGGCAAAGCCAAGGGTGAGGCCGCGCGGTTGTTTGGCGAACGGGCCAAGCGCAAAGGCAAGTGGGCCGAATGGGTGCGCGCCGAACTGGACGGCATGTCGCCCCCTGAATACGCCAACATGGTGCGCAGTGAAGTCAATCGCCTGATGGCGGCCAACAAGTAACATCGGCTGTCAGGCGAAGCTCGCGACAATCGCCTCGCGCACTTTCAATAGCACCGGGTCGAGCTGGGTGCTGGTACGCCAGCCCAGTTCGATCGGGTAGCGCGGCAAGGCCAGGGGGCAGGGCAGCAGCGCCAGCCCGCTGAGTGTTGCGATGCTTTGGGCGGCATGGGCCGGAATGGTCGCCACCGCCCGGCTGCCTTTGAGCAAATGCGGCAACGCGGCAAAATGCGTGGTCGAGGCGCACACTCGCCGACTGAGCCCCAGCGCCGCCAATCCTTCATCGGTAATCCCGATAAAACCGCCGGACGACACCAGAATGTGTTCGCGGGCCACAAACTCCTCGAGACCGATGCTCTGCTGGCCCTCGACCAAGCTCGACGGGTCCGCCAGGCACAGATAACCACCTTCCCCCAGCACCTGACGGCTGAGCAGCCGCTCGGCAAACCCACCCGCGGTAATTGCCAGGTCAATGCTGCGCTCCATCAGCGCCTGGGCGACGATCTGGCTGTGGGTCTGGCGGAAAATCAGCCGCAGTTTAGGCGCGCTACGGGCGATTTCTTCGATCAGCCGCCGGCCGTAGGCAATCTCGAAATCATCCGACATTCCCACGGTGACCGAGCGACCTTCGTACTGTTGCGCAGCCGGGTCGACCATCGCCAGGCTCTGCCGGCATTTGTTCAGGGCATCGCTGACCACCGGTTTGAGCTGGTTGGCCTTGAGCGAGGGGGCCAGGCCGCGCCCTGTGCGTACGAACAACTGATCGCCATACAGCTCGCGCAACCGACGCAAGGCCGCGCTGACGGCCGATTGCGTCACGCCCAGGCGTAGTGCGGCACGGCTGGCGCTGGACTCTTCGTGCAGTGCTTCGAAGACTTTGAGCAGGTTGAGGTCGACGTCGGTGATATTCATTTGGCTCATATCATTCAGCAGTGAATCGGTCTTTATTGATGATTGCCTGACGCCGGAGAATGAGCAACACCTGATGCGAATGGAGTTTCCGAGATGCCCAAATCAATCGTAGCGGCCCTGCAAATCGGCGCCTTGCCCGGTGGCAAGGCTGAAACCCTGGAACAGATCCTGTCCTATGAAAACGCGATCACCGAATCCGGTGCCGGGTTGGTGGTGATGCCGGAAGCGCTGCTGGGCGGTTATCCCAAGGGCGAGGGCTTTGGCACCCAATTGGGCTATCGCCTGCCGCAAGGGCGCGAAGCCTTTGCCCGTTATTTTGCCAATGCCATCGACGTACCTGGTGTGGAAACCGAGGCGCTGGCGGCGCTGTCGGCACGCACCGGAGCGAATCTAGTGATCGGTGTGATCGAGCGCGCCGGCAGCACCTTGTACTGCACTGCGCTGTACTTCGATCCGCAGGCCGGACTGGTGGCCAAACACCGCAAACTGATGCCCACCGGCACCGAACGCCTGATCTGGGGCAAGGGCGATGGCTCGACCTTGCCGGTGATCGACAGCCAGGTCGGGCGCGTCGGTGCGGTGGTGTGCTGGGAAAACATGATGCCGCTGCTGCGCACGGCGATGTACGCCAAGGGCGTGGAGGTGTGGTGCGCGCCGACCGTGGACGAGCGGGAGATGTGGCAAGTCAGCATGCGCCACATCGCCCATGAAGGGCGCTGCTTCGTGGTCAGCGCCTGCCAGGTCCAGGCATCGCCCCAAGCCCTGGGCCTGGACATTGCCAACTGGCCGGCGGAGCGGCCGTTGATTGCTGGCGGCAGTGTGATCGTAGGTCCCATGGGCGACATCCTCGCAGGACCTCTGCGCGACAGCGCTGGGTTGCTCACCGCGCAAATTGACACCGACGACCTGGTACGCGCCCGCTACGACTATGACGTGGTCGGGCACTACGCCCGGCCGGATGTGTTCGAGCTGACCGTGGACGAGCGCGCCAAACCCGGAGTGCGCTTCACCTCCTGATGCCCTGCGGGCTTTGGCCAAAGCAGTCAGGCAACTTGATAACTTTGACCATTGCCCGCTAACCCGCACAGAGCGAGTATTTCCCTGTTGATTACGGTTCCCCCAACCTAATAAAAAACACAGAGGGATTCTGGCAATGCGCGATTACTTGTCTGCTACTTCTCAGTTCAATTATCAGCACACCGTCGATGCCGCACTCGCAGGCGATCTGACGGCCCTCAACGCCTGTGTCGAATGCTGTGACCGGCATGCCTTGCCGGGTCGCATCGCGCTGTTCTGGGAAGGACGCGACGGCACTGGTGCGACGTACACCTTCACCGACTTGCAGGACAAGGCCGCGCGTTTCGCCAACTACCTGCTGGCCCAGGGCGTAAAGAAAGGCGACAAGGTCGCCGGCCTGTTGCCCCGCAATATCGAACTCTTGATCACCGTGTTCGCCACCTGGCGCATCGGCGCGGTGTATCAACCGCTGTTTACCGCGTTCGGGCCCAAGGCCATCGAGCACCGCCTGGGCAGCTCTGGCGCCAAAGTGGTAGTGACCGATGCAGTGAACCGGTCGAAACTCGCCGAAGTCGCCGATTGCCCGACCATCGTTACTGTCACCGGCCCCAAAGGGCAGGGCCTGGTGCGTGGCGATTCCAGTTTCTGGGCCGAACTGGCCAATTGTTCCGCCGACTGTGAACCGGTGCTGCTGACCGGCGAAGATCCGTTCCTGCTGATGTTCACCTCGGGCACCACCGGCCCGTCGAAAGCGCTGTCGGTGCCGCTCAAGGCCATCGTTGCGTTCCAGAGCTACACCCGCGATGCGGTGGATCTGCACCCGGAAGATGCCTTCTGGAACGTCGCCGATCCGGGTTGGGCCTACGGTATTTATTTCGGGGTCACGGGGCCAATGTCCATGGGCCATCCGATCACCTTTTACGATGGCCCGTTCACCCTCGAAAGCACCTGCCGGGTGATCAACAAATACGGCATCACCAACCTCACCGGTTCGCCGACGGCCTACCGTTTGCTGATTGCCGGCGGCGATGAATTCGCCAAGTCGATCAAAGGCAAGCTGCGTATCGTCAGCAGCGCCGGCGAGCCGCTGAACCCGGAAGTGATCCGCTGGTTCGCCGACAACCTCGACGTGGTTATCCACGACCACTACGGCCAGACCGAACTGGGCATGGTGCTGTGCAACCACCACGGCCTTGAGCACCCGATCCACATGGGCGCCGCCGGTTTTGCCTCGCCGGGCCACCGCATTGTGGTACTGGACGATGAATACAAGGAACTCGGCGTTGGCCAGCCGGGCATCCTCGCCATCGACCGCAGCCAGTCGCCGATGTGCTGGTTCGCCGGCTACGAAGGCGGGCCGACCAAGGCCTTTGTCGGCAACTACTACCTCAGTGGCGACACCGTGGAGTGGAACCCGGACGGCAGCATCAGCTTCGTCGGTCGCAGTGATGACGTGATCACCACCTCCGGCTACCGGGTCGGTCCGTTCGACGTGGAAAGTGCGCTGATCGAACACCCAGCGGTGGTCGAGGCTGCAGTGGTCGGCAAGCCCGATCCGGAGCGCACTGAACTGGTCAAGGCCTTCGTCGTGCTCAGCCCGCAATACCGCGCCGCCCCCGAGTTGGCCGAAGAGCTGCGCCAACACGTGCGCAAGCGTCTGGCGGCGCACTCGTACCCCCGTGAAATCGAATTTGTCAGCGAGTTGCCGAAAACCCCAAGCGGCAAATTGCAGCGCTTTATCTTGCGCAACCAGGAAATCGCCAAGGCTCAAGAGGCTGCGGCGAAGAACCTTCCAGCTTGAATCCAGGGAAATAATGATGCAGATCCAGAACAAGATTTTTATCGTCACCGGTGGCGCTTCCGGCCTCGGTGCAGCCACCGCCGAGGTGCTGGTCGCCGCTGGCGCGAAAGTGATGCTGGTGGACATGAACGCCGAAGCCGTTGCAGCCCAGGCCCAGCGCCTTGGTGCACACAGCGTGGTGGCGGATATCAGCAACGAAGCGGCGGCCGAAGCTGCGGTACAGGCGACGGTCAAAGCCTTTGGCGGCCTCAATGGCCTGGTCAATTGCGCCGGCATCGTGCGTGGCGAGAAGATTCTCGGCAAGAACGGTCCACACGCGCTGGCCAGTTTCAGCCAAGTGATCAACGTCAACCTGATCGGCAGCTTCAACATGTTGCGCCTCGCCGCCGCAGCGATTGCTGAAACCGAAGCGGATGCCGATGGCGAGCGCGGCGTGATCATCAACACCGCGTCTGCCGCAGCTTACGACGGTCAGATCGGCCAGGCGGCTTACTCGGCGTCCAAGGGGGCGATTGTCAGCCTGACCTTGCCGGCGGCCCGTGAGCTGGCGCGTTTCGGGATCCGTGTAATGACGATCGCCCCGGGCATCTTCGAGACGCCAATGATGGCCGGCATGACCCAGGAAGTCCGCGATTCCCTGGCCGCTGGCGTGCCATTCCCGCCGCGCCTGGGCAAACCGGCCGAGTACGCCGGGCTGGTCAGGCATATCATTGAAAACAGCATGCTCAATGGCGAGGTGATCCGTCTCGACGGTGCCTTGCGCATGGCCGCCAAGTAAGGAGGATTTGTCATGACTATTTCCAACGATCCAATTGTTATCGTCAGCGCCGTCCGCACCCCGATGGGCGGTTTCCAGGGCGAACTGAAAAGCCTGACCGCGCCGCAACTCGGCGCGGCGGCCATCAAAGCAGCGGTGGAACGCGCTGGCGTTGCCAGCGATTCTGTAGACGAAGTGTTGTTCGGCTGCGTGCTGCCGGCCGGCCTTGGCCAGGCCCCTGCGCGTCAGGCGGCGCTGGGCGCGGGGCTGGATAAATCGACCCGCTGCACCACCCTGAACAAAATGTGCGGCTCCGGCATGGAAGCGGCGATTCTGGCCCATGACATGTTGGTGGCGGGCAGTGCCGACGTCGTGGTCGCCGGTGGCATGGAAAGCATGTCCAACGCACCTTACCTGCTGGACCGCGCCCGTGCCGGCTACCGCATGGGTCATGGCCGGGTGCAGGACTCGATGTTCCTCGATGGCCTCGAAGACGCCTACGACAAGGGCCGCCTGATGGGCACCTTCGCCGAAGAATGCGCCGAAACCAACAGCTTCAGCCGTGAAGCCCAGGACGCGTTCGCCATTGCCTCGACCACTCGCGCGCAGCAGGCGATCAAGGACGGCAGCTTCAAGGACGAAATCGTCCCGCTGACCGTAACCGTCGGCAAAGAGCAGGTTGTGATCAGCCATGACGAGCAGCCGCCAAAAGCCAGGCTGGACAAGATCGCTTCGTTGAAGCCTGCGTTCCGCGATGGCGGTACGGTGACGGCGGCCAACTCCAGTTCGATCTCCGACGGTGCGGCGGCATTGGTGCTGATGCGCCAGTCGCAGGCACAGAAGCAAGGCCTGAAACCCTTGGCGGTGATTCATGGCCACGCCGCATTCGCCGACACCCCGGGCCTGTTCCCGGTGGCGCCAATCGGTGCGATCAAGAAATTGATGAAAAAAACCGGCTGGTCGCTCAACGACGTTGATCTGGTGGAAGTCAACGAAGCCTTCGCCGTGGTCGGCATGGCCGCGATGACTCATCTGGAAATCCCCCACGAGAAGCTCAACGTGCACGGCGGTGCGTGCGCCCTCGGTCACCCGATCGGGGCGTCCGGCGCGCGGATTCTGGTGACCCTGCTTTCGGCCCTGCGCCAGAAAGGCTTGAAGCGCGGCGTGGCAGCGATTTGCATCGGTGGCGGTGAAGCGACGGCGATGGCTGTGGAATGCCTCTACTGAAACTGACGCCAATCCCAAGTGGGAGCGGGCTTGCTCGCGAAAGCGGTGTGTCATCCGACGATGATGTCGACTGACACGGCCTCTTCGCGAGCAGGCTCACTCCTACAGGGTTCTGCGTCGTAACCAGATTCAAGGATTCACCATGATCCCCAATGACGACCAACAACAAATCCGCGACATGGCCCGGGACTTTGCCCAGGAACGGCTGAAGCCGTTCGCTGCCGAGTGGGACCGTGAGCATCGCTTTCCCAAGGAAGCTATCGGCGAGATGGCCGGGCTGGGCTTCTTCGGCATGCTGGTGCCGGAGCAGTGGGGCGGATGCGACACCGGTTACCTGGCCTACGCCATGGCGCTGGAAGAAATCGCCGCCGGCGATGGCGCCTGCTCGACCATCATGAGCGTGCACAACTCCGTGGGCTGTGTGCCGATCCTCAACTACGGCACCGATGAGCAGAAAGAGCGCTTCCTCAAACCGCTGGCCAGCGGTGCGATGCTCGGCGCTTTCGCTTTGACCGAGCCCCAAGCCGGTTCCGACGCCAGCGGCCTGAAAACCCGTGCCCGCCTGGAAGGCGATCACTACGTACTCAACGGCTGCAAGCAATTCATCACTTCCGGGCAGAATGCCGGGGTGGTGATCGTGTTTGCAGTGACCGATCCGAGCGCTGGCAAACGCGGCATCAGTGCCTTTATCGTGCCGACCGATTCGCCGGGCTACACCGTTGCACGGGTCGAGGACAAGCTCGGTCAGCATGCGTCCGACACCTGCCAGATTCTCTTCGAAGACGTGAAGGTGCCGCTGGCCAACCGTTTGGGCGAGGAGGGCGAAGGCTACAGGATTGCCCTGGCCAACCTTGAAGGCGGCCGCGTCGGCATCGCTTCGCAATCGGTGGGCATGGCCCGCGCCGCGTTCGAAGCGGCGCGAGACTACGCCCGTGAACGCGAGAGCTTCGGCAAGCCGATCATCGAGCACCAGGCCGTGGCCTTCCGCCTGGCGGACATGGCGACCCAGATTGCCGTGGCGCGGCAAATGGTGCACTACGCCGCCGCCCTGCGCGACAGTGGCAAACCGGCCTTGGTCGAAGCGTCGATGGCCAAACTGTTCGCCTCGGAAATGGCCGAGAAGGTATGCTCCTCGGCGCTGCAAACCCTTGGCGGCTACGGTTACCTCAACGACTTCCCGCTGGAGCGGATCTACCGCGACGTGCGGGTCTGCCAGATCTACGAAGGCACCAGCGATATTCAGCGCATGGTCATTTCGCGCAACTTATAAGAAGGAGTCCCCCCTGTGAGCGACAAAGAGCTGAGCTACGAAACGATTTTGCTGGAAACCCACGGCCGCGTTGGCCTGATCACCCTCAACCGTCCACAAGCGCTGAATGCGTTGAACGCGCAGATCGTCAGCGAACTGAACCAGGCCCTCGATGGCTTCGAGGCTGACTCGAACATCGGCTGCATCGTCCTGACCGGTTCGAAAAAAGCCTTCGCCGCCGGTGCCGACATCAAGGAAATGGCCGAGCTGACCTATCCGCAGATCTACATCGACGACCTGTTCAGCGACAGCGACCGCGTGGCCAACCGCCGCAAGCCGATCATCGCGGCGGTCAACGGTTTCGCCCTGGGTGGCGGTTGTGAGCTGGCGTTGATGTGCGACTTCATTCTGGCCGGCGACAACGCCAAATTCGGCCAGCCGGAAATCAACCTCGGCGTGCTGCCGGGCATGGGCGGTACCCAGCGTCTGACCCGCGCCGTGGGCAAGGCCAAGGCCATGGAAATGTGCCTGAGCGGCCGCTTGATCGATGCCGTGGAAGCGGAGCGTTGCGGCATCGTGGCGCGTATCGTGCCAAGCGATGAGCTGCTGGATGAAGCACTGAAAGTCGCGGCGATGATCGCCAAGAAGTCGCTGCCGATTGCGATGATGGTCAAGGAAAGCGTCAACCGTGCCTTTGAAGTGAGCCTGGCCGAAGGCGTGCGCTTTGAGCGCCGAGTGTTCCATGCGGCGTTTGCGACGCAGGATCAGAAGGAAGGAATGGCGGCGTTTATTGCCAAGCGTGAGGCTGAATTCCAAGGTAAGTAATGCGGCGTTCCTGCTGACGCTATCGCGAGCAAGCGCGCTCCCACAGTGTTCTCGGTCGTTCACACATATTGTGTACACCCTCGGAACCTGTGGGAGCGAGCCTGCTCGCGAAGCTTTTAAGCTCTTAGACCAGATAATTCTTCAGTTCACGGGCAATCACCATCCGCTGAATCTCGCTCGACCCTTCGTAAATCTGCGTGATCCGCGCATCCCGGTAGTACTTCTCCACCGGATAGTCTTCCAGGTAGCCATAGCCGCCATGAATCTGAATGGCGGACGAGCAGACCTTTTCCGCCATTTCCGACGCAAACAGCTTGGCTTGTGACGCCTCCGACAGGCAGGGTTTGCCGGCCGTGCGCAGGCGTGCGGCGTGCAGGATCATCAACCGAGCGGCGTTCAATTGCATGTGCATGTCGGCCAGCAAATTGGCGATGCTCTGATGTTCATTGATCGTTTTGCCGAACTGCACACGATCACGGGAATACGCCAGGGCCGCTTCAAACGCCGCGCGGGCGATGCCTAGCGCCTGGGCGGCGATGCCGATGCGGCCGCCTTCGAGGTTGGACAAGGCGATGGCCAGGCCTTTGCCGCGTTCGCCCAGCAGATTGGCTTCGGGGATGGTGCAGTCGTTCAGGGTCACCGCGCAGGTGTCGGAAGCACGGATGCCCATCTTGTGTTCGGTGCGGTCGACGATAAAACCTGCGGTATCGGTCGGTACCAGGAACGCCGAGATGCCACGTTTGCCCAAGTCCGGATCGGTCACGGCAAACACAATCGCCAGCTTGGCGCGCTTGCCGTTGCTGACGAATTGTTTGGCGCCGTTGATCACCCACTGGCCGTCGCGCAGTTCGGCGCGAGTGCGCAGATTGTGCGCCTCGGAACCGGCCTGGGGTTCGGTCAGGCAGAAGCAGCCGATGACCTGGCCGCTGGCAAGGTCCGCCAGCCAGGTCTGTTTCTGTTCTTCGCTGCCGTAGTTGAGCACCGGTCCGCAGCCCACGGAGTTGTGGATGCTCATGAAGGCGCCGGTAGCACCGTCGCCGGCGGAAATCTCTTCTACCGCCAGGGCGTAGGCCACGTAGTCGACATAGGTGCCGCCCCATTCCTCGGGGACCACCATGCCCAGCAGGCCCAGTTCGCCCATCTTCTTCACCAGACCGTCGTCGATCCAGCCGGCCTTTTCCCAGGCCTGGGCATGGGGCGCGATTTCGCCGCGGGCAAAATCCCGGGCCATGTCGCGGATCATGACTTGTTCTTCGCTCAATTCAATATCGTGCATGGCTCAGCTCTCGCTCTGGTCAAACTCGCTGAAGAAGCTCGCCACGTGTTCGGCGTCCAGCGCCTGGAGGGTGGGCGGGTTCCAGCGTGGTGTCTTGTCTTTGTCGATCAGCAAGGCACGCACGCCTTCGATCAGGTCGCCGCGCGCGAACCACTGGCGGTCCAGGTGCAGCTCAAGGGCGAAACATTGTTCCAACGGCAGCTCGCGTCCGCGACGGAGCATTTCCAGGGTCACGGCCATGGCCAGCGGCGAGCGGGTTTCCAGCAGGTCGGCGGTGGTGACGGCCCACTCATGGCTGTCCGCGACCGTTACCTGACGCAGTTGCTCCACAATACTCGGCACGTCGGCTTGGGCGAAGAAGTGGTCGATGGCCGGGCGCAAAGTCGCCAGTGGCGCGTCGGGCAGTTGTTGCACGGCGAATTTCGCCAGCAGGCCTTGCAGATCCTTGAGTGGCGTATCGTGCCATTCGAGCTGGTCAAGTTTCTCGTCTAGCGTGCCCAGTTTGTCGCTTTCCAGGTACCAGTCGGCCAGGCCGCAATACAGCGCATCGGCGGCGCGAATCTGCACACCGCTGACACCGAGGTAGATCCCCAGCTCACCGGGGATGCGCGGCAGGAAGTAACTGCCGCCGACGTCGGGGAAATAGCCGATGCCGACTTCCGGCATGGCCAGGCGGCTTTTCTCGGTGACCACGCGCAAGTCTGCGCCTTGCACCAGGCCCATGCCGCCGCCGAGGACAAAACCGTCCATCAGGGCCAGCACCGGTTTGCGGTAGTGGTGGATCGCGAGGTCGAGGGCGTATTCCTCGACGAAGAAATCTTCGTGCAGGGTGTCGCCGTTTTTGAAGCTGTCATGCAGCGAGCGAATGTCGCCGCCAGCGCAGAAGGCTTTTTCCCCGGCACCGCGCAAGACCACGGCATGGACTTGCGGATCCTGTGCCCAGGCGTCGAGCTGGCGGTGCAGGTTTCGCACCATGTCCAGGGTGAGGGCATTGAGGCCGGCGGGGCGGTTGAGGGTCAGGTGACCAATGTGGTTGCGAACCTCGGCCAGCACTTCGTTCTGCATGGCATCCATGGACTGAGTCCCGGGAGAAAAAACCTGAGCAGTCATCACTAACTCCCTGCTTTTATTGTTCTTTATCGAGATGCTCGCGCGCGAGCGATGGCGGATCGTATCAGTGCAAATTTGCCTTGTACAACCCGGATAACTGCAGGTTATCTGTGCATTTTTGCATGTCGGTGTCCGATACTGTTACAGCGTAGACCAAGGCGAATTCAGGCAAACGCCGCGAGCAGATCCTCTTCGAACGCCTTCTGCGCCTCGCCGGCCACCTGTGCCCGATGCCGGGCCAGATGAAACGCGACATCGAAACTCATGTCGCCTCGGCGCACGGCCCTGAGCAAACCCTTGTCTTCCCAGCCGCGAGCGAAGTGGCTGGGCAAGTAACCGACATGCTTGCCGGAAAGGATGAAGGCGAGGGTGCCTTCCACTTGTTCGGAGCGCGCCGAACACAACTTGCCCTGGAAGGGTTCGTCACTGCGCAGGAAACGGTAGGGGTGATCGACCCGGTCGCAGGCCTGCAGGTCCTGATCGTTGGGGGCCGGGTTGGTGAACAGCGGATGGCCGGGGGCGCAATACAGATGCTGGGTCTCAATGAACAGTTGGCGGTAGTCAAACGCACTTTGCACTTGCGAGAAGTAGCCGATGGCCAGGTCCAGGCGCTGTTGCAGCAGTAAGCGCTCCATTTCGCCGGGCATGGCGCTGATCAGTTCGATGCGCACGGATTCGTCCCGTTCACGGAAGCACCGGATCGCCTCGGCCACCCGTTGCAGCACCGATTGATCCAGGGCTTCGGACAGGCCCAGGCGCACTTCGCCGATCAAGCGCCCGGCCACGCCGTTGGATTGATGCCGGAAGGCTTCGATGGACTGGAACAATCCACGGGTGGCGCTGAGCAGTTGTTCGCCCTTTGGCGTGATCCTGAACCCGCCCTTGCCGCGACTGCATAGTCGATAGCCCAGGCGGGTTTCCAGTTTGGCCATTTGCTGGCTGATGCTCGACTGGCTCAACCCCAACTCGCCCTGGGCGGCGCTGAAGCCGCCGCACTCCACCACGCTGACAAACAGCCGCAACAATTGCAGATCCAGATCGTGGAGTTGGCCGAGCATCAAACATTACTCCGTAATAAAGTCAGGTTAATTAACTTGATATTTTACCAATGTATCCGACGACGCATCCTGCAACCACTTCCTCTGGTCAGGTGTTCGTCATGGCTCCCAAGTTCAAGCTGTGTTTACCCGCGCTGTTCCTTGCCATGGCCGCCTCGGCCCAGGCCGAAGACAAGGTGGTCAATCTGTACAGTTGGGCCGATTACGTCGCCCCCGAAACCCTGCAACGGTTCGAGCAGGAGACGGGTATCCATGTGCGCTATGACACCTTCGACTCTTCGGAAGTACTGGAGACCAAGTTGCTCACCGGCGGCAGCGGTTATGACGTGGTGGTGCCGTCCTCCAGCGTGCTGGCCCGGGGGCTTGCGGCCGGGGCGTTGAAACCGATTCCCCACGAAGGGCTCAAGGGTTACGCCAACCTCGATCCGGACTTGCTGGAAAAACTCGCCGCCGTCGACCCGGGCAACCGCTATGGCGTGCCTTACACCTGGGGCACCCTGGGTCTGGGCATGAACGTCGAGGCGGTCAAACAGCGCTTGCCGGATGCGCCGCTCAACAGCCTGGACCTACTGTTCAAACCCGAGTACGCGAACAAGTTGAAAGACTGCGGCATCGCCATTCTCGACTCGCCTCAGGAGGTGATCGGACTGGCGCTGCATTATTTGGGTAAAGATCCCTACAGCACGGACAAGAACGATCTGTCAGCCGCCGAGGCGTTGCTGCATCAGCTACAGCCGAACGTGCTGTACGTCGCCACCGGGCGGCAGATCAGCGACCTGGCCAATGGCAGCGTGTGCCTGGCGCTGACCTACAACGGCGACGCGAGCATGGCCGCCGACCAGGCACGCAAGGCCAATAAACCCTATGAAATCGCCTACCGGATTCCCAGGGAGGGCACCATCGTGTGGCAGGACAACCTGGCGATCCCCAAGGACGCGCCGCACCCCGAAGCCGCCCGTGCCTTTATCGAATTCATGTTGCGCCCCGAGTCCGTGGCCGCACTGACCAACACTTTGTTCTTCGCCACGGCGAATCAGGCCGCCACGCCGCTGGTGGATGAAGCGGTGCGCACCGATCCGGACATCTACCCGATGGCCGATGTGCGGGAGCGGTTGTACGCCGACCGCAGCATGAGCCTCAAGGACATGCGCCAGCGCACCCGCTTGTGGACCACTTTCCGTAGCCGCCAATAAGAAAAGAGAAGGAGCCTTCAATGGACGTCCCGATGCAGAACGATCAAGCCATCACCCGTGACAGCCTATACGGCACGGCCGCTGAAAGTACCTACGCCGGTATCACCAGTTTCATGCGTCGCCGCTACAGTCGTGACCTGCGTGGCGTTGATGTGGCCGTCAGTGGCGTGCCGTTCGACACGGCCACCAGCAACCGCCCCGGCGCACGCTTCGGACCACGGGGCATTCGCGCCGCCTCTGCCGGGATCGCCTGGGAACGGCACTGGCCGTGGACGTTTGATCCGTTCGATCACCTGGCGGTCATCGATTACGGCGATTGCGATTTCGATTACGGCTCGCCGCAGTCGACGCCCGAAATGATTGAGGCCCACGCTGAGCGCATCCTCAATGCCGGCACGGCGATGCTGACCTTTGGCGGCGACCATTTCATCACCTATCCGCTGCTCAAGGCCCATGCCCGCAAGCACGGAGCGCTGTCGCTGATCCACTTCGACGCCCACAGCGACACCTGGCCGGACGAAGAGGGCAAGCGCATCGACCACGGCACCATGTTCTGGCACGCGGCCAGGGAAGGGCTGGTGGACCCGTCGCGCTCGGTACAAATCGGTTTGCGCACCACCAACGACGATCATCAAGGCTTTCAAGTGCTCGACGCGTGGCAGGTGCATCGCAGTGGCTGCGAAGCGATTGTCGAGGCGATTCGCGCGCGGGTCGGCGACAACCCGGTTTACCTGACCTTCGACATCGACTGCCTCGATCCGGCGTTCGCCCCAGGCACCGGAACACCCGTGTGCGGCGGCTTGAGCACGGTGCAGGCGCTGGAGATTCTCGGCGGTCTGCGCGGGATCAACCTGGTGGGCATGGACGTGGTGGAAGTGGCTCCGGCCTATGACAGCGCGGAGATCACGTCACTGGCGGCGGCGACGCTGGCGATGGAGATGCTTTGTCTGTATGCGGCCAGGCATAAGGTTGATCGGTAATACGCCTAACCCTGTAGGAGCGAGCCTGCTCGCGATAGCGGTCGTTCAGCCAACATAGATGTTGAATGTTCCGCCCTCATCGCGAGCAGGCTCGCTCCTACAGTTTTGGCGGTGTCAGGCCACCGGAACGATTGGCAAGTCGAGGATCTGCCCCCCGCTGAACCGCGCGAACGAACCGGAAATGGATTCGTGCGGCACGCCCTTGGCCACGTCACTGACGCCGTCCAGTCGTGCCAGTTGCTCGGTGCTCAACTGCACATTCAGCGCGCCCAACGTGGCGTCCAGTTGCTCCCGGGTCCGGGAGCCGAGGATCGGGATCAGTGCCGTGGTCGAGCGCCGGGCCTTCTCCCGCAACCAGGCAATGGCCACGTGGGTCGGGCTGGCGTCCAGTTCTGCGGCGACATCGATCAAGGTGTCGAGCAGGGCGGTTTCGCGGGCGCTTTTTTCGGCGTGAATCAGCACGCCGAGCTTGTTCGCGCGATTGTCGCCCTCACTGTTGCGATACTTGCCAGTCAGGAAGCCGCCACCCAGCGGCGACCACAAGGTCGCGGCCAGGCCCAGGGCTTCGGCCATCGGCAGTTGTTCACGCTCAGCGGTGCGCTCGGCGAGGCTGTACTCGACCTGGATCGCGGCAATCGGCGCAAAACCGCGCACCTCGGCCAGCAGGTCGGCACGGGCGATACGCCACGCGGGAAAGTTCGACAGCCCGGCGTAATGAATCTTTCCGGCACTGACCAGGTCGTCGAACCCGCGCAGGATCTCTTCCATGGGCGTTACGCCATCACTCATGTGGGCCCAGAACAGGTCGATATGCTCGGTCTTCAGGCGTTTCAGGCTTTCTTCCACGGCGCGCACCATGTTCTTGCGGCTGTTGCCAGTGTGGGAAATGCCGGCCGCCGGTGTAGTCCCGAGGGTGTATTTGGTGGCGATGACCAGGCGATCCCGTTCTGCGGCGATGAATTCGCTGAGCATGGCCTCGGACTGCCCGCCCTGATAGCCATTGGCGGTATCGATGAAGTTGCCGCCGGCTTCCAGGTAGCCATCAAAAATGCGCCTGGCTTCGTCGCGCTCGGCGCCATGACCCCAACCGGTACCAAAGTTGCCGGCGCCCAACGCCAGTTCGGAAACACGCAAGCCGGTTTTACGACCGAAAACTCTGTAATGCATGGGATGACTCCAGAGGGATGGCGACAGAGGCTATAGATTTGTATCAACATCTATTAAATATGATGCTGGAATCTAAATCGTCAAGGCGCTTTTCCTTTCTGCATAAAATCGCCGATCACTGGTCGCGTTATTCATGCGCAATGGCATACTGCCGCCCATGACTATCGATTCCCCCTTAAGCGCCTGGCAGCATGCCATTGAACAAAAGGGCTTCGTCCAGGACGAGGCCCAGGAACATGCCGTGTGGGCCCTGCAAAAATGCCACGAGGCGCTGCACGAAGGCCGCGCGCACATTTCCGGCGTGTACCTGTGGGGGCCGGTGGGGCGGGGCAAGACCTGGTTGATGGATCAGTTCTACCAAAGCCTGCGAGTACCGGCGCGGCGTCAGCACTTTCACCACTTCATGGGCTGGGTGCACCAGCGCTCGTTTCAACTGACCGGCACTGCCGATCCGCTCAAGGCGTTGGCCCGTGAACTGGCCGAAGAAGTGCGGGTGCTGTGTTTCGACGAGTTGTTCGTCAATGACATCGGCGACGCGATCATTCTCGGGCGCCTGTTCCAGGTGATGTTCGAACAGGGTGTGGTGGTGGTCTGCACGTCCAATCTGCCGCCGGACCAGTTGTACGCCGACGGCTTCAATCGCGACCGTTTCATGCCCGCCATCGCGGCGATCAAGCAACACATGCAGGTGATTGCAGTGGATGGCGGGGAAGACCACCGCCTGCATCCGGGGGCCGGTTCGCAACGTTACTGGGTGGCCGAATCCGGCAGGCCCGGCGCGCTGGGTGAAGTGTTCCAGATGTTGAGCGCAGGCCAGTCAGTCTCTCGCGAGCCGATAGAGGTCGGTTACCGCACCCTCGAGGTGGTCAAGGCCAGCCCGACGGTGCTCTGGACCCGTTACGCCGCGCTGTGCGAGCAACCCTTCGCGGCCATGGATTTCATCGCCCTGTGCGATACCTACGGCGCTATTCTGTTGAGTGACGTGCCCAACCTCAGCGCACAGAAACGCGCCGGACGCATTGCCCGCGGTACCGAGGACGGTGTCGAGCGGGTGGACGCGGGAGATCGCGAGTTGCCGCAGTTGTCAGTGCATGACGACGGTGTGCGACGGTTCATTGCCCTGGTGGACGAGTGCTACGACCGCAAGGTGCCGCTGTACCTTGAAGCGCAAGTACCGATGGCATCGCTTTACACTGAGGGTTATCTGGAATTCCCGTTCCGCCGTACCCTCAGTCGATTGCAGGAAATGCAACTGCAGCGGTTTGCCGAAGTTTGATCCGGATTTGATCGGGAGCAGCGAAGATGAATCAGCCCCTGTCGCACCATTTGCTGACCATGGCCTATCAGAACGCCTGGTCCAATCACCGACTGGCCAAGGCCTGGCGTCAGTTGAGCCCGCAGGAACTGAGCGCACCCAGGGTCAGTTTCTTCCCGACGATCCGCGCCACCCTCAACCACATCCTCACCTGTGACTGGTTTTATGTGGACGCCCTGGAGCGCGAACTGCGCGGCGATGATCCGCATCCCGATTGCCGGGTGTTTTTCAAGGAAGACGAACCCTGTCTCATGGCGCCGGACCTGGTTGGCGAACAGGCCCACGTCGACCGCCGGCTGATCGCCTACTGCGAGCAGATGCGCGATGCCGACCTCGGCAAAATCGTGACCATCGCCCGGGACACTCCGCAATACGACAGTCGCTTGCGCCTGCTGTCCCATTTGTTTGAACACCAGATCCATCACCGCGGCCAGGTTCACGCCATGCTCAGCGGCACCTCGGTCCAGCCACCACAACTCGACGAGTTTTTCTGCGCCGGTGAGTCGCACTTGCGGGCCGAGGATTTTGTCGAACTGGGGTGGACGGAGGCGTTGATCTGGGGCGCTTGAGTGCCAAAGATTTCCTCGGTTGCGATTGTCGGTACCACGGTGCTCGCGCTATGGTCTGCCGGCACTTCAGCGTGAATACATGCTGGGGGCTACTTTATGTGTGATCGAGGATGGAAATGGACTCCGCAGAAATTCTTGTGCTTCAGGCCAGTTACACCAATCCGGTGCATGCCGAAGCTATTTGCCTGGTGTTGAACCACTACGCCGAGGACCCGATGGGCGGCGGCCAGCCGTTGCCGGCCGATGTACTGGAACAACTCCCGGCCGAGCTTGCCCGGCGCCCCCACGCTTTCAGTGTGCTGGCCTTTGTCGGTGGCGAACCGGCCGGGCTGGTCAATTGCTTCGAGGGATTCTCGACCTTTGCCTGCCGGCCGCTGGTCAATGTGCACGATGTGGCGGTGGTGAAAAAATTTCGCGGCCTGGGCTTGAGCCAGAGGATGTTGCAAAAGGTCGAGGACATCGCCCGTCAGCGTGGCTGCTGCAAGCTGACCCTGGAAGTGCTGGAGGGCAATGCCGTGGCCCAGGGTTCCTATGAAAAAGCCGGTTTCGCCCCCGGCATGTTCGACCCGGCCCATGGGCGGATGCTGTTCTGGACCAAGAGCCTCTGATTCAACTGGCAAAAAAAGGGCGTCCGTCAGGACGCCCGACAGTCTTCTGTGGCCATGGCGCCGCAGTCAGAAGCCCATGGATCATTTCGGTCTGTAGGTTTCAGTCATTTGTGCGGTTTGATCGTCCGGAACCCGCAGCTCAGTGCTCTGGACAGGGTGGCCGAGGGCTTCTTGCTGGGCCAGTCGCAGGCTTTCGTAGTAATAGCGCATGCGTTCGGCTCCACCTTCGGCAAAAGCACTGGTTGAGCCCAAGGCCATCAGGCCGGCGAGAATCATTGCGGTGCGTTTCATGGTTTGCCTCCCACTACAGATGTCGGATGCCTTTCGTCCATGAATCAATGAAGCAGTGTCGAAATGGCATTATCCGCCGAATCCGTTAAATGGGAATTAACTTCACCAACGGCCTTCGTGGCTATCGCGGGACGGGAAGCCTGCTCGGAGAAGGTCGCGAGCCGGTGCGGAAGCAGTGCAGACTGCTCCCGCTTGAAAGGAGGGGGTCAGGCGAGTGGGGCGCGTTGCGTCACAGCCAGGGGCTGCGTCTGGCCGGTTTGCAGCAACAGCCGCAAATGCGCCAGTTCCTGCTTCAACTGATCGCGTTCGTCTTTCAACTGGCGCAATTCATCGCGACGGATTGTGACGTAAAGGGTTTGTGCTGGCAGTGCGGTATGTACTGTGCCCATTGCTCACCTCGCAAATGGCGTGTCTCAACTGTAGGTACGCCTCGAAATCCGGGGCTGACCTACTATCGGCGCCAATTTTGATTTCTTTTGCCCCCAAAGGGAACTTTTTTATTTTTCATGGTCGTTGTGTCTTCGGTTTGATTCCCGACGTTAACCATCAGGATCGGGCACAATGCCCGGAAACTTCACGCCAACGCTCTGGACTAACCTCATGAGTCGCGTTGGGCTATAACCTTTGACACACTTTTATTTGTAGTAGGGAGCATCAGCACATGCAACTCGGGATTATTGGACTGGGCCGCATGGGCGGCAATATTGCGCGGCGCCTGATGCTCAACGGGCACACCACCGTTGTTTATGACCGCAATACCGCCTTTGTCGAAGCCCTGGCCACAGAGGGCTCCACCGGCGTCACCGACCTGCCAGCACTGGTCGCTGGCCTGGCCAAACCGCGTGCGGTCTGGGTCATGCTGCCGGCCGGCGCGCCGACCGAAGAAACTATCGACACCCTGAGCACCTTGCTCGAAGCCGGCGACACCATCATCGACGGCGGCAACACCTTCTATAAGGACGATATCCGCCGGGCGAAGACCCTGTCGGAAAAAGGCCTGCACTACATCGACGTCGGTACGTCCGGCGGCGTCTGGGGCCTGGAACGCGGTTACTGCATGATGATCGGCGGTGATGCCGAGACCGTTAAACGCCTCGACCCGCTGTTCGCAACCCTGGCCCCGGGCATGGGCGACATCCCGCGCACCAAGGACCGCAAGTCCGACGACGATCGTGCCGAGCGTGGTTACATTCACGCCGGTCCCGCTGGTGCCGGGCACTTCGTGAAGATGATCCACAACGGCATCGAATACGGGATGATGCAGGCGTTTGCAGAAGGCTTCGACATCCTCAAGACCAAAAACAGCGAGAGCCTGCCGCAAGACCAGCGTTTTGACCTGAACGTCGCCGATATCGCCGAAGTGTGGCGCCGTGGCAGCGTGGTGTCCTCGTGGTTGCTGGACCTGACTGCCGACGCCCTGGCCGGCGATCCGAAACTCGACGGTTTCTCCGGGTCCGTGGCCGATAGCGGTGAAGGTCAATGGACCATCGAAGCTGCCATGGAGCAAGCGGTGCCGGTGCCGGTGCTGTCGAACTCGCTGTTCTCCCGCTACCGTTCCCGTGGGCAAGGCACCTTTGGCGACAAGATTCTCTCGGCCCAGCGCTTCGGCTTCGGCGGCCATGTGGAGACCTCGAAAAAATGACCCACGCGATCCGCAGGAAATCCAAGGCTGAACCCGCGCCGCCGACCACGCTGTTCCTGTTCGGCGCCCACGGCGATCTGGTCAAGCGCCTGCTGATGCCGGCGCTGTACAACCTCAGCCGTGACGGTTTACTCGGGAATGGACTGCGGATCATCGGCGTTGACCACAACGCCATCAGCGATGAAGGCTTCGCGAAAAAACTCGAGGACTTCATTCGCAACGAGGTGGCCACCAGGACCGGCAAGGGCGATCAAGCCCTTGACCCGGCACTGTGGGCCAAGCTCGCCAAAGGCATAAGCTACGTCCAGGGCGACTTCCTGGACGACAGCACTTATCAAGCGCTGGCGGCGAAAATCGCCGACAGCGGTACCGGCAATGCGGTGTTCTACCTGGCCACCGCGCCGCGTTTCTTCAGTGAAGTGGTGCGCCGCCTCGGTTCGGCCGGCTTGCTGGAAGAAACCCCCGAGGCCTTCAGAAGGGTAGTGATCGAAAAACCCTTCGGCTCCGACCTGCATACGGCCGAAGCCTTGAACGCTTGTCTGCTCAAGGTGATGACGGAAAAGCAGATCTACCGCATCGACCATTACCTGGGCAAGGAGACCGTGCAGAACATCCTGGTCAGCCGGTTCTCAAACAGTCTGTTCGAAGCGTTCTGGAACAATCACTACATCGACCACGTGCAGATCACCGCCGCCGAAACCGTCGGCGTGGAAACCCGTGGCAGTTTCTATGAGCACACCGGCGCGCTGCGGGACATGGTGCCCAATCACCTGTTCCAGCTGCTGGCGATGGTGGCGATGGAGCCGCCCGCGGCGTTTGGCGCCGATGCGGTGCGCGGCGAGAAAGCCAAGGTCGTTGGCGCGATCAGGCCCTGGACGGTGGAGGAGGCCCGCGCCAACTCGGTGCGCGGCCAATACGCCGCCGGTGAGATCGACGGCAAGGCACTGCCGGGCTATCGCCAGGAAAACAACGTCGCCCCCGACAGCAATACTGAAACCTATGTGGCCCTCAAGGTCATGATCGATAACTGGCGCTGGGTCGGCGTGCCGTTCTACCTGCGGACCGGCAAGCGCATGAGTGTGCGTGACACCGAGATCGTGATCTGCTTCAAGCCGGCGCCCTATGCGCAGTTCCGCGATACCGAGGTCGATGAGCTGCAGCCGACCTATCTGCGCATTCAGATCCAGCCGAACGAAGGCATGTGGTTCGACCTGCTGGCCAAGCGTCCCGGTCAGGCCCTGAAAATGGACAACATCGAACTGGGGTTCGCCTACAAGGACTTCTTCGAGATGCAGCCGTCCACCGGCTACGAGACCCTGATCTACGATTGCCTGACGGGCGACCAGACGCTGTTCCAGCGCGCCGACAACATCGAGAACGGCTGGCGCGCCGTGCAGCCGTTCCTGGATGCCTGGCAGCAGGACTCAAGCGTGCAGAGCTATGCCGCCGGGGAAAACGGCCCCAAGGCCGGCGAAGAGCTGCTCACCCGTGACGGCCGCGTCTGGCACCGCCTCGGATAACACTATCTCCTGTGGGAGCGAGCTCGCTCCCACAGGAGGCGGCAGTGTCAGAGCCAGTAACTCACCGCATACCACCCGAGCAAGCCCATCACCACGGTGTACGGCAATGCCATCCAGACCATCCGCCCGTAAGACAGGCGCACCAGCGGTGCGATCGCCGAGGTCAGCAGGAACAGGAATGCCGCCTGACCGTTGGGCGTCGCCACGCTCGGCAGGTTGGTGCCGGTATTGATCGCGATGGCCAGGGTTTCGAAGTGCTCACGGGTCATCTCGCCCGCCATGAAAGCGCGCTTCACTTCGGTGATGTAAATGGTCGCCACGAACACATTGTCGCTGATGGCGGACAGCAGGCCGTTGGCAATGAACAGCATGCCCGGTTGTTGGTCTGCCGGAAGCGTCAGCACCCAGTGGATCAACGGGGCGAACAGTTGCTGATCGTGAATCACCGCGACCACGGCGAAAAACACCACCAGCAATGAGGTGAACGGCATGGCGTCCTTGAACGCGGTGCCCAGGCGGTGTTCGTCGGTGATACCGGTGAAGGCGGTGATCAGCACGATCACCATCAAGCCGATCAAGCCCACTTCGGCGATGTGGAACGCCAGCCCGGCAATCAGAATCAATGCCGCAAAGCCTTGCACCAGAAGCGCTGCGCGTTGGCGCGTGGTGCGCTCGGCATTGTCTTCGGCGGCGTAGTTGGCCAGCACCGCACGGACGTTATCCGGCAGCAGCGTGCCGTATCCGAACCAGCGCAGTTTTTCCAGCAGGACGCAGGTTACCAGCCCGGCAACCAGTACCGGCAGGGATACCGGCGCAACCCGGGTAAAGAACTCGGAGAAGTGCCAGCCCATTTCATGGCCGATCAGCAGGTTCTGCGGTTCGCCGACCAGCGTACAGACACCGCCCAGCGCGGTGCCCACGGCGCCGTGCATCAGCAGGCTGCGCAGGAAGGCGCGGAACTGTTCCAGATCACCCTGATGCAGGGTGGGCAGATGTTGGTCGTCGCTGAACTCGCTGTCCTGGCGCGGATCGTTGCCCGAGGCAACGCGGTGATACACCGAGTAAAAGCCTACGGCGGCACTGATGATCACGGCGGTCACGGTCAGGGCGTCGAGGAACGCCGACAGAAAGGCCGAAAGAAAGCAGAACATCAGGGCCAGCAGGGCCTTGGAGCGGACCCCGAGCAACAAGCGCGAGAACAGGTACAGCAACAGGTCCTTCATGAAATAGATACCGGCCACCATGAACATCAGCAGCAGGATCACCGGGAAGTTGTGCAGCAACTCGTCGTACAGCGCCTGGGGCGTGGTCATCTTCAGCAGCAGGGCTTCAATCAACAGCAGGCCGCCGGGCATCAGCGGATAGCATTTGAGCGCCATGGCCAGGGTGAAGATGAACTCCAGCACCAGTAGCCAGCCGGCAGCCACCGGGCCTGCGGTCCAGAGCACCAGGGCATTGAGGATGAGAAAGCCGACGATGCAGGCCTTGTACCAACGGGGCGAGTGCCCGAGAAAGTTGTGCGCGAACGCCTGGGCCATTGAACCGGACATCGGCTGCTCCTTGTCTTGAGAAGCGCGCAACTTGCCGCAAGCGCACCAGAAGATCAAGCGCAGGAAAAATGCCGGTGTTTATCCCTGGAAGCGAGCGACGACCGCCTTGTAGTTTCCGTGCAGCGAATAGCCTCCAACGACGATGTTTCCATCGGCTTGCGCGGCGACACAGGTGGCGGTATCCAGGCTGGGGCCGAGACGGGTACGTGTATAGCCGCTGCCTTTGCCAAAATGGCGATCGGGAAGGCCGTTGGGCAGGCATCGCCCGAGAATGAAGTCTGCTTCGACGCCGCCGATGGTGGCGCCCGCCGTCAGCACACTGCCATCGGGCTGTAGCTGCGCGGCGGTCCACTGGCATCCGCTGTAACCGATATCCCGCCGTTGCGGGTGTCCTCCGTTGCAATGAGTGTCGGGTCGGCCGTTGCTGTGCATTTTGTATGTCAGGCAGTGCATTGGCTCGCAACTGCTGCCATAACACAGGATGTCGCCTTCGTTTTGCTGAACCACCCGGTTGACCCGGGCGCCATGTCCTTGCGCCTTGAAGGTCATGAATCCGTCCACGGCAAAACGGTCGTCGAGGCGACCGTCCGGGTGATAGCGTGCCAGCAAGCCTTCTTCAGGGAAGTTGATCGATCCACCGACCAGGATTCGACCATCGCGTTGTACCGTCAGGCTGCTGAGCCAGGTATTCATCAGCAGGTGCCGGACCATCACGAAGCCGCGGCCGTTGAACGAGTAGTCCAGCGAGCCTTCGACATCCAGTCGTATCAACATGCCGACGTGATCGGCCAGTTCGAAGTGATGGTTGGCCAGGATCAGGATCCGGCCGTCTTGCTGTACGGCCACATCGCAGGCTTCTGCGCCCGGCACACCGGGAGGGAGCCATTTATCACGCATGCCCAGGGACAGACCGCCAGGCAATCGCACGACACGGCGGCCATTATCGCCAAAACCTTGCACCAGGCGGCCATCCTGATCCAGCAATGCCAGGGACGGGAGCGTGCGGTGCGCGTTTTCATATTGCAGGCCGGCCAGCAGGATATTGCCGTCGGGCAAGACCAGGACCTTGGTGGCCATGGCTTCGAACCCCGGTTCGAATTGCCCGATGACACTGCCTTGTTTGCCGAACGTCAGGTCTGCGCAACCATCGGCGAGTAAACGGGCCAGGCCAAAGCGGCTGCCATCGGCCATGCCGACTTTTGCGGCTACCAGCAAGCGACCTTGGGCATCGATCGCAACGTCATTGGCCAGGCTGAAAAGACTGTCGGCGAAATAGACCTGGGTTTTGCCGTTGGCGGCAAACGTCGTATCGAGGGCCCCTACGTTGTTCCGGGTGGCGGAGTAGGCAAAAGCGGACTGGCTTGACATGCACCGCATCTCCTTGCGAGTCGTCCTGATCCAGAAGTTTGGAGGGCGACTGTATTAGGAGAATATTCAATCCCTGAACGGGGAGATGCACAACTGCAAGAACTAACAGACGGAGAGTCGCTGTGTGCCACAACAGTGTCTTTTCGAACCAATGGCGAGCCTGCAAAGTATCAGGTGCATGCAAAGTTCGAATTAAGAGTGTCAAGTAGTGCGCGCGGCCAGAAAAACCTGCGAACTAAACACAGGAAAAGGGCGCGGATTACCCCGGAGTAATCCGCAAAACGATTAGTGCGGCATTGACCACGACTGCAGTGTGTAACCTTCCTCGCTCAATTCGGCGCGAGCCTGTTCCAGCAGCAGTTCGAGTTGCGCGGGATCGGAATAGGCGCTGCTTGGGATCTGCTTACGGCCAATGCTGGTGCTGGTGCGGTCGATTACGGTCAGGCTGAGTTCGCCATTACCGTCTTGTGGAGCCCAGGCCACACATTTGAATGGTTTAAATGCGCGGTCGGCAATCAGAAGTGCTTCGTTGATACGGAGCGGGGCGTTCATAGGGTCTTCTCTCTGTGTGCCCAATCAAGTGATAGGCCGACGGTTGGGCTTACCGTTCAGCTGGTTACTTGTACTGATGCCCGCAACCGGGGTTCGGGTCACACACAATCAAAAGAAATTTCCACTTTATTTCACAGGCTCAAGAATGAGCCTGACGTTGAAAGCTGAATGAAAGGAAAGAGTCGTTAGGTGACTAACATAGTCGCAACTTATAACTGGTTTTATGGCAGTCCTATAGTCAAACAGTACAAGGCCCTGTCAAATTCTTGCTAATGTTACAGTTAGGTCTGCCAAATGACTGTTTTTAATAAAATTTCGTAAATTTGGCGCCAAGGAACAGTCATGAGCGATGCGCCTGCCTTACGACGTTTGTTAGTGGTGGACCCGTGTGACGATTGCTATCGCCTGCTCCCTGGATTGCGCTCGATCGGTTGGGACGTTGACAGCTGCACGCTGGAAAACGCCGTTGACCGAACCTGTGATGTGGGCTTGCTGCGCTTGCAGCCCTCTCACCTTGCGCACCCGGAGGCTGTCAAGGAATTGATCAGCCGCAGCGGCACCGAGTGGATAGCCGTACTCAACCAGGAAGTACTGCGATTGCAAAATGTCGGCGACTTTGTCTGTGAATGGTTTTTTGACTTTCATACCTTGCCGTTCGATGTGTCCCGGGTTCAGGTCACGCTGGGCCGGGCGTTTGGCATGGCACGCTTGCGCGGGCAGGGTACGGTCCATGTTGACCAGCCCGAGCACGAATTGCTGGGCGACAGCAAACCTGTCCGTGAACTGCGAAAACTGTTGAGCAAACTGGCTCCAACCGAATCTCCCGTGTTGATTCGCGGTGAAAGCGGCACTGGCAAGGAACTGGTCGCACGAACCCTGCATCGTCTGTCCCAACGTCACAGCAAACCCTTTATCGCGATCAATTGTGGGGCGATCCCCGAACACTTGATCCAGTCCGAGCTGTTTGGCCATGAGAAAGGCGCATTTACCGGCGCGCACCAACGCAAGGTCGGACGGATAGAAGCCGCCAACGGTGGCACTCTGTTTCTCGACGAGATCGGTGACCTGCCGCTGGAGTTGCAGGCCAACCTGTTGCGGTTCCTCCAGGAAAAACATATCGAGCGGGTCGGCGGCAGTCAGCCGATTCCTGTGGATGTGCGGGTTCTGGCGGCGACGAACGTCGACCTTGAAGCCGCCATCGAGAAAAAACGCTTTCGCGAAGACTTGTACTACCGCTTGAACGTACTGCAAGTGGCGACTGTTCCGCTGCGCGAGCGCCATGGCGACCTGGCGGTGCTGGCCAACCACTTTTCCCATTTCTACAGCCATGAAACCGGGCGCCGCCCACGCAGTTTCAGCGACGACGCGTTGATTGCCATGGGCAAGCACGACTGGCCAGGCAATGTTCGCGAACTGGCCAACCGCGTCCGTCGCGGCCTGGTGTTGGCCGAAGGCCGGCAGATTGAGGCCCGAGATCTGGGATTGATCAGTCAGCATGCAATCGCCGCACCGATGGGTACCCTCGAAGAATACAAGTCCCGGGCCGAACGCCAGGCGTTGTGCGATGTATTGAATCGCCACAGCGATAATCTGAGTGTCGCGGCCAAAGTACTGGGTGTGTCGCGTCCGACCTTCTACCGGTTGTTGCACAAGCACCAGATTCGCTGAATCCCGGTGGGAAACCCAAAACCCGTTGCAATTGCAGCGGTTTTTTTGTTTGGGTCAGAAGTAGTAAGGGAGTTTCAGGCTGAACTGGAAGTCCGGGGCATCGTCCGTCATGCCGATGGACAGGTTGGGCACGATGGTCAGGTTGTCGGTGGCCGCAATGGTCATGCCGATGTTGAAGTAACCGGCGTTGGCATCGCTGGAGACCACCGACTGCCAATCCCCGCCATCTTCCTTGAGCTTGCTTTTGCGTTGCACCAGGTCAGAGACCGAGAACGACATGCTCATCTTTTCGTTCAAGGCGAACGCAATACCGGCGCCAATCTGGAAGCTGTCGCCAATGCGAACTTTGCCCGGTGTCTTGAGCGCCGGGTTGGAGCTGATGTCGTCGAAAGACTCTTCCAGGTTGTAGGTGTAGGACAGGCTGCCGAACAACACTGCCGGATCGAACGTCTTGACCAGCGAGATCCCTGGCGTGATCGACCAGACGCCATTACCGGTAGGCAAGGATTCAGGCACGGCCAGGTTTGAGTTATCGGCCACCCGAACCAGCTTGATGCCGAACGGGTCTTTGCCGGTAGGCGCCTTGACGCGCAAGGTCACCACGGCATCCGGCGTGTTGGCCGACTCGTCGAGGAATTTGTAGGCGATACCGAAGTTGACGTCACCAATGGTCGGGTCTTGCTTGACGGTATCTTCGGTCGTGACGTTTGCGGTGCCGTTATTGCCGCCACCGGACTGGTAGGTGGACTGACGGTAGACCACCGGTACGTTAAGGTCGAACTGCCAGCGATTGTTGAAGTTGTAGCGGCCGGTGAGGTCAAGCGTCCAGGTGTCGGACTTGATCCGGTCCAGGTTGATGGCGCCGAGGAAGATCGAGTCCAGGGCGAGAAAACCATTGAGCACAAGTTGGCGGGTATCGTATCGGGAGTAGGTTATCCCGGTTTCGAAACTGAACTTGCCGCCGCCGAAGAACCCGCTGGCCTCGTCATACAGGTTCGAAACGCTTTGCGCCGGTTGCGAGTCATTGGCCAGCGATTGTCCATAAGAGCTGCCGCTGCCCCCGGCGGCACCCCCCGAGGCCGCCGCGGTGCCGGTGCCGACGCCTGGATTGCCCTTGAGGTCCGCTGGCGACTTGGCCAGGCGTTTGGGAGGGGGGGAAGCGGGCTGGTCCTCAACCTGGCGGACCCGTTGTTCGAGCACCGCCAGGGCTTTTTGCTGTACTTCGTAACGTTGTTTCAACTCCAGGAGCTCTTGTTTGAGAGCCTCCATTTCCGGGTCAGGTGCTGCCTGCAACATCGCAGCGGGAAGTAGAGCACTCAAGCATGCGACTGCACGCAGTGATACTGATCGGTACATGAAATAAGCCGTCCATTTGTGCCCAATGGTCCAGACTCAGCGTAGTTCAATAGCCCATGGTCCGTAATGCAGCGAGTTGGTTGAGGTCGCAGTCCAATGCACCCGCACTCGGGCCATTATTGTTGAGCACTACGTTGAGTTGAGTCATGTTGTCGACCATATTGCTGCTGCCCAGCAACCGGGTGTTTTGCAGCAACCCGCCTTGGGCGACTTGTTGCAGGCTTGTGCCCTGGTTGTTGTTGGCGGTAATGGCCATCTGAACACCGCCGCTGGTCGCGGATACGGCGACACTGCCTGCGGCATTGCTGCCGGTAATGGTTTGACCGGCTATCAGCGCCTGGCCCTGGCTCGGCACCAGTGCAGGGGCCGTGCTGGCCTCCTTGACGTTGATGGCAATGTTGTTGTTTGCGCTGTTGCCATCGCCTGCGGCCCGTGTGACCTGGGTTATGCCCCGGGAAGTGCTCAGCCCATCGCCCCCCGACACGTGACCGCTACCCGATTTGGGCGAACCGCCATGACCGGATTGCTTGATGGTTGAAACATAGAACTCGGGTTTGACCGTTGCAGCTTGAAGCTGCATCGAGCTGGAGGCTCCGATCAGATCACCACTGGCATTGCGCCAGGTGCTGCTCATGACAACACCGAAGCTGATGACCCGCCCCGGCATCACATACCGGCCACGCAACTCGGCCAGTTCCTGGTCCTTGATTTCGATGGGTCTGAACTCTTCAGCAAAACCTGAAGTGGTCGCTGCCAGACAGGCAGCGACCACCCAATACGAGGTTTTCATTTGCTGCTCCCGGAGCGTCCTGCCCCCTATCATCTTATTGGCGATTAAAAGAAGTCGCTCTGTATGAAACCAAAATCCATCAATTCAGCATCTTTGACCGGGTTGAAGTTATCCATCTTGTTCTTGGCTGTCAGCGGTTCCGGAGGACTGCGTAACGCATTGGTTTTTTCGTAACCGGGACCGACAATGGCGAAGATAATGCCATTCCAGCCTTTGACAAAGTCATCATGGGAGTAGCGTTTGTGTCCGAGTACCGGGTCGCCGATATAGACCCAGTTCTTGTCCGCCCGCTGCAACACCACGAAGTGCTTGTAGCCGCGAATTTCCATCAATACCACCACCGGAATCGTCACTGCTTCGAGTCTTTCCGGCGGGATCTTGTAGCCCCGGGCGCGCATGCCGATGCGTTCTATGTAGCGCTTCATGTCCAGCATGGAAAAACCCTGGGTACGCACAAGTTCCTGGTCTGCGGTGACCAGCATGCCTTTGATGATGTGCTCTTCATCGACGTCGAGCCAATAGGCCTGGCGCAGTATCGTTGCCAGCGCGGCGGCACCGCAGCTGAAATCGGTTTTCTGTTCGACGATGTCGCTGAACTTGCGCTCGCGTAAACTCTGTACGTGCTTATACACCAGCACACCACCCGGCAGGGCGGCGACCGGCATCTGTGCAGCCTGGGTCAGGCCAGACAGGCAGAGCAGGGCGAAAAGGACAGTCTTACGCATGATCGATACGCCTTGGGACTGTGGAAAAAACCCGTCGCCGGAGCTTCCATTGCAATCGCGATTACTGACAAGACTTGCAGCCCGCGGCGATGGACAGCGAGTTGCTTTGCTGGTTGCCCACACCAGACGATACGTTGGCTCCGCCGTTGCCGGAGAAGTTGTTCATCGAACCCGTTATCGAAGCATTGTTGGTTACAGGGGGTTTCCAACCCTCTGGCGTTATCACTTGTTGAGTGGTTACGCCAGACAGACCCAATACACCTACGGCTACGAAATCAGTCGTGTGGCCGTTATTGGTGACGTTCAGCCCGGACGTGCTTTGGTTGGCCGCCGCCGCCGCTTGTGCTACGCGACCGCCCGAAACGGCAATCGCCAGGTTGTTTTTCTGTTGGTTGAACTCGCCGGTGGTCACGTTGATGCCGATGTTGCCGGAACCGCTGTTGCCTGAATTATTGAGCGTTGTATTGTTGGTGTTGGAGTGGTTCCTGGCGGCGTTGCCGGTGCTCTTCTGAGTCGCGCTGGAGACGGCGACCGCGGTGCCGAAGATGAAGCTTTCGTCAGCCGTGGCAAGGGCGGCGGCATTGTCTTGTTGGTTGCCGTTACCGGCTGCAACGTTGGCTCCCATGTTGCCGTTGGAGTTGTTCAGGGAGTTATCGACTTTAGCGTCGTTCCTGGTGTCCCGGTTCAATACGCTGCTGTCACTGCTTTCCTGCGAGTCCATCACGACGGCCCCGGCGCCTGCTGTAATCTGCAGAATTTGTTCCAGCGTCGGGCCTTTGGGCTGATGGTTGTTGCCCTGTCCATTGCTCTGGCCGTTGCCCTGCTCGTGATCATCCAGACCGCCTGCTTGTGCTGCGAATGCCATCACTGCTGCCAGAGCGAAAGCCAGTGGTTTGAGAGCAGTTGTCGGGTTCATGGTGTTTCTCCGTGCTCATTAGTTGGTCAAGTGTTGGTACGTCCTTGATCGCACTGTATCGGGGTCAGTCAGCGACCCGGATGCTCAGGGTGTTAGCCATTCGGTTCCCCACCCCGGCGCTCTGGTTCACCTGGATCACGCCCCGGCTGCCGGTGAAGGCCTGGTCGCTTGTCACGACCTGGCGACTGCCGTTTGGGGTGCCAGTTGCTTCCGAGTTCGGTAACAACGCCACGTTCTGTTGAGAAAGGGCACTATCGTCGATGGCTTGCGGTGCAGCGCTGATGCTGACGCGCATGGCGTTGGCCATCTGGTTGTTCGCCCCGGCGCCCTGGTTGACGCCCAGTACGCCATTGCCATTACTGAAGGCGGCGCCGCCGATGGTGGCCGTTGCATCCATCGACGGATTGGCGGGCGTGGTGATTTTCTGCTGGACGTTGGTGGTCGCACCGGCCTGGGTATCAATGGCGATCGCGCGGACGTTGGCCTGCTGCTGTTGATCGCCAGCCGCCTGGTTGACGTTGAAGTTGCCGCGGTATTGAGTACCGGAATCCCGGAGGGTGGCGGTGTTCACCGAACTGACGCCCGAATCGGCCATCACGCCGGTGCAGCCGAGCAGGGCTAGTAACAGCAGGGATCGACTCATCTCATTGGCCCCCCGCCATTTTGCCCAGTGAGCCGAGGCCGCTGCCCATGGCGCGGTTGATGGTTCCGGAAATCGCGCTGCCACTGCCACCACCGTGGCCGACGGACATGCCGGGCATCCCGTTGGGGTTGGTGACGACGTTGAGGCCTTGCAGGCCACCCAGGTTTTGCCCGTTGCTGTGGTTAAGGGCCGTTCCGGTGGTGACCCCGGCAATGTCGGCGTCGCTGAGTTCGCCGGTGACGCGGGCCGATGGGTTGGCATTGAGGGTGTTGGGGTTTGGATCTCTGCCGCCGCTGCGACCGATAGGGGTTGAGTGAATGGTGCGATCAAGCACGATGACGCCATTGCCTTCGGCTTTAGCGTCGAAACTGAAAACCGTGCCTGCAGCGCTCGCGATCAGCATCAGGCACGTCAAGGCTTGTTTATTGAGTATCCCCACGACGGTGTTACCTTCTCATGTGGGCTGACCCTTGTCGGCTTTATGAAGGTGAGAGCGAAAGCTGTGCCGGTTTTTGAATATCTAATTGATTCAATGGCTTATGGATGTTGGCCGGATTCCCTTTGTCGAGAATGTTTCAAAGGTGAGACAAAACCCTGCGCAGGAAGCCTGCTAATGTGGATAAACCGCTCTGGAACAAGGGTTTCAGCGACGTTGTATCAATGACTTAACAAATCTGATGTTCAAGCGGTGAAGGGCGCTGAAATGGGTGGTTTGAGGTAGGGAAGGTGTTTCAGGGCCGGACACTTTTCCCCCGGGGCAGGGGGGGATGGTGGGGAATTTGCCCCAAACGCCGGTCAGGCACCGAGCAATCGGGTTACGGCGTCCAGTGCCTGGAATCGGCGTTCGGCCCAATTTCCGTGGAGTGCTTGAACCGGTTGTGCGTGGCGCTCGAGCCAGGCCAGGGTCTGGTCGAAAAATGCCTGGCGTTCACTCAATCGGGGCTGGCAACGCTGGCCGTCATCCGTCCATTCGACGTGTTCCGGCGACAGCAGCAAGTGCAAGTTGTAATGCCGATCCAATAGTGCTTGTTCGATCCAGGCGGGGCAGTCGCCAAACAGGGTTTGGCTCCAGAGGATATTGCTCAGCAGGTGCGTGTCGAGGATGAGCAACGGCGGCTGTTGCGCCCGCGCTTCGTCCTCCCATGCCAATTGACCGCGGGCGATGTCCGGAATGTCGGCCAAGGTGGTGTCCCGCGGATTCTGCTCGATGAACCAGCGCACATACTCGTCGACCAGAACCCCGCCGAAACGTTGTTGCAACTCGGCCGCCAGCCAGCTTTTGCCGCTGGATTCAGGGCCGGTGAGTACCAGGACTTTCATGCGCGCAACGCCGGATCGGCGCGCCATTCACGCCAGCCGAGCACGGCAATAACGGTGAACAACCCGTACAGGGTGGCGGTCAGGTACAGGTCTTTATAGATGAACAACCCGACGAAAATCACATCCAGGGTGATCCACAGTGGCCAGCACTGGAGACGTTTTTGCGCCATCCAGACTTGCGCCACCAGGCTGAATCCGGTCAGTGCTGCATCGAGCCAGGGTTGTGCCGCGTCTGTCCAGTGGGCCATGGCCGCCCCCAGCAACAGGCTGCCGAGTGCGCCAATGGCGAGGCTCAACGCCATGGGGCGGGCATCGAGTCGACTGACTTCACGGCCATGGGTCGTTTCACCTACCCGTGTCCACTGCCACCAGCCGTAAAGCTGCAGGGCGGCATAGACGACTTGCAGCAACATGTCCGAATACAGCTTCACCTCAAAAAAGATCCAGCTATAGAGCAGCACCATGACCAGGCCGATGGGCCAGCACCAGGGGTTCTGTTTGACCGTCAGCCAGACGGCAATGACACCGAGGGCGGCGGCAAACAGTTCAAGCCCGGACATGGAGGCTCCTTGGGAAAATCGAAAAGGGGGCGGATTGTAACCGGATTGGCGTCGGGAATCCCGTGGCGCAAGGTGTGCTTCATTGGCACGCGATAACGCGGCAGCGCTAATCGGACTTGTCTGATAGGATTTCGGCCCCGCACGGTTAATCCCGGATCAGGATTGTTTTTTCACAGGATTTTGACGGTTCTGTGGTGATCCTTGATGCGCGGGCTTCAGCTAGGCTGATCGCAACTCAAGCTTTTGAAAAATACTAACGGGGCATGCCGGCGCGCATAGCCTTTTGGGGGATTGATGGATCTTTGGACCGCCTTTCAGGCATTGATTCTTGGGGTTGTAGAAGGGCTGACCGAGTTCCTGCCCATTTCCAGTACCGGCCACCAGATCATCGTGGCCGACCTGCTCGGCTTCGGGGGCGAGCGGGCGATGGCGTTCAACATCATTATCCAGCTGGGTGCCATCCTGGCGGTGGTATGGGAGTTTCGACGCAAGATCTTCGACGTGGTCATCGGCCTGCCGACCCAGCCGGGCGCACGGCGGTTTACCGCGAACCTGTTGATCGCGTTCTTGCCGGCCGTGGTGTTGGGTGTGATCTTCGCCGACCTGATCCACAAGTACCTGTTCAACCCGATCACCGTGGCAACGGCGCTGGTCGTGGGCGGGTTCATCATGTTGTGGGCCGAGCGCCGGCAGCATGAAGTCCACGCCGAAACGGTGGATGACATCACCTGGAAAGACGCCCTGAAAGTCGGCTTCGCCCAGTGCCTGGCCATGATTCCGGGCACTTCGCGTTCGGGCTCGACGATCATCGGCGGGTTACTGTTCGGCCTGTCGCGCAAGACCGCCACCGAGTTCTCGTTCTTCCTGGCGATGCCGACCATGGTCGGCGCAGCGGTGTACTCGGGCTATAAATACCGTCACCTGTTTGTCCCGGCGGACTTCCCGGTGTTCGCGATCGGTTTCGTCACGGCGTTCGTCTTCGCGATGATCGCGGTCCGCGGGTTGCTCAAGTTCATCGCCAACCACAGTTATGCGGCGTTTGCCTGGTATCGCATTGTGTTCGGCCTGATCATCCTGGCGACCTGGCAATTCGGCTGGGTCGACTGGAGCGCGGCCAAGCCGTGAGTGACTCAAGCTCGCGCAATAACCCCGGGCGCCAGCCCGGGGGACAGATCCGCCATCCTCGGCTGAAGTGGCTGGTGTTCGCAATCCTGTGCGCGTTGCCGCTTTCGGGTTCGGTATCGTCATGGCTGCACGGGGTGTCGTTGATTCCCCTGGCGGCCTACGGCATCGTCAGCGTCGTGACGTTTTTCCTGTACTGGAGCGACAAGCGCAAGGCCCGCGCCGAGCAATGGCGGACGCCGGAGAATGTCCTGCATGCGCTGGAACTCGCCGGTGGCTGGCCCGGCGCTTTGCTGGCCCAGCAAGCGTTTCGGCACAAAACCCGCAAAGTCTCCTACCAGTTGGTGTTCTGGATCATCGTGCTGATGCACCAGGTGTTCTGGATCGATCACCTGTTCCTTGGCGCACACCTGTTCGCCTTGTTCTGATAAGACAAGGCGCTAAAGCAACAGGCCGACTTGAGTGCGCTTTGGCAGCCTGCTGACCACCAATTGGTGGGAGCGGCGCAGCAAGCCCTGTAGTTCTTCGCTGCCGAGCGGGTAGGGCGTTTCCATGATGATCCACTGGGCGCGCGCCAGATAAGGCGCCGGATGAATCCCCGGGCGGTCGCAATGACCGAGAAACAGATCCTTGTCGACCTTGAAGGCCAGGGAATCACCTCGCAAGCCCTGCAAGGCGAACATCTTGTTCCCGGCAATCGAAAATACTCGCACGCCGCCCCATTTATAGTCTTCCCGTGCTCCGGGCAGGGTAAGGCAGAATTTCGCGACATCCTCTTCGCTCATCCGTCCGGCTTTCATAACACTCGTTCTCCACAGGCATTGAATGACTCGACCAGATGGTCAATCCAGGCGCGTACTGCCGGCATCACTCCGCGTCGATGAGGATAGACCGCTTGCAACCAGCCACCGGGCAGCGACCAGTCGGGCAACAACTGCACCAGTGAGCCGTTTTCCAGTTCCTGCTCGCAATACATCATGGGCAGCATCGTAAAGCCGAGTCCAGAGAGGGTGCTGGCCTTGCGCACAATAAAGTCATCGATGCCCAGCCGGGCCTCGAGCGCCAGTTCACAACTTTTGCCTTTTTGATCCAGCATGCGGATATGCACCATGCGGTCGGCTTCCAGAGCGCCGAGCACCGGCAGGCTTTTCAGATCTTCGGGATGGGTGATCTCACGGCCAACGAGGAAGCCGGGACTGGCGACCATCAGCATCTGCGCCTGACGCAGGCGGCGGGTGACCAGCAGCGGGTCTTCGTCGCCCAGTTCCCGTACGCGCAGGGCCACGTCAATGCCTTCGTTCACCAGGTCGACCCGCCGGTTGAGTAACATCACCTCCAGCTGGACTTGCGGAAACCGCTCCAGAAAGTCGCTGATCACCCCCGGCAATATTTCATGGGCCAGCCCGACGGGGCAGGACACCCGCAAACGCCCGCGGGGCTCGCTGGACATGCTGGCCACGGCCTCGTCGGCCATTTCCGCCTCCAGCAACATCGCCTGGCAGTGCCTGAGGTAGCGTTCACCGACGGCGGTCAGTTTCAGCTGTCGTGTGGTGCGTTGCAGCAGCCGTGCGCCGAGGCGCTCTTCCAATTCGGCGATACGCCGTGACAATCGGGACTTGGGAATGCCCAGCAAACGCCCGGCCGCGGCGAATCCCCCGGCTTCCACGACTTTGGCGAAGTAATACAGGTCGTTGAGGTCTTGCATGATCTGAATCCGATTGTTCTATCTGTGGGACGAACTATCGCATTGTTACCGCCTAATCAGCTATTGGTTTCGCCTGTAGGATTAGTCCCATCAGATCGCCCTTGTGGGCGATCCTCACTTGGAGATCCCACATGAAACTGCTGCATATCGATTCGAGCATCCTGGGCGACAACTCGGCATCCCGTCAGTTGAGCGGTGAAGTCGTCAAAGCCTGGCAAGCCGCCGAGCCAACCGCCGTGGTGACCTACCGCGACCTGGCCGCCGACGCCATCAGCCACTTCTCCGCCACCACCCTGGTCGCCGCCGGCACCACCGCTGAACTGCGCAACGCCGCACAACAGCACGAAGCCGAACTGAGCGCCTCGACCCTGGCCGAATTCCTGGCTGCCGATGCCGTGGTGATTGCTGCACCGATGTACAACTTCACCATCCCGACTCAACTGAAAGCCTGGATCGACCGCATCGCGGTGGCCGGTCAAACCTTCCGTTACACCGAAGCTGGCCCTGAAGGCCTGTGCGGTGGCAAGAAAGTCGTGATCGTTTCGACTTCCGGTGGTATGCACGCCGGTCAGGCAACCGGTGTTGCCCACGAAGAGTATTTGAAGTTGCTGTTCGGTTTCATCGGCATCACCGACATCGAAATCGTCCGCGCCGAAGGCCTGGCTTACGGTGACGACGTGCGCAACAAAGCCATGAGCGCTGCCCACACGCAGATCAGCGAGCAGTTGTTCGCCGCTGCGTAAGGCTTGCGTAAAAGTAAGCAACCGTTCAGGTAAACCCCAAAAAACTCTGTATTCTGGTTACGCAAGTACCAGCTACGGAGTTTTTTGTTTCTGGTCGTTTCAGATTGTGGCCCGAGTTATGCAGTCCAGGGCGTACGTCTCAAGTCCGGTAACAAGGTGGGGCATCCATGATGCGTCTTTGTGCAGCTTTACTGATTTGCCTGCTCAGCAGCCTGAATACAGTGCGCGCCGCACCTGCACCACATCCTCACTGGAGCGTCGGCTTCCACGAGATGACTTTTCTCGACCCGCTGGACCTGCAGCCGATGCGCGCCATCGCCTTCTATCCTTCCAGTGATCGGGAGCACACCAGCAAGCTCGAGGGTTACACCGTCGAAGCCGGGGAGGACATCAAGGTCGCCATCGGCCGGTTCCCGATGCTGATGCTGTCCCACGGAAACACCGGCACCCCCCTGGCCCTGCACGACCTTGCCACGTCGCTGGCGCGCAAAGGTTTTGTCGTGGTGGCGGTGATTCACCCCGGTGACAACTCCAGGGACCACAGCCGACTCGGTACTTTGAGTAACCTGTACGGCCGGCCGATCCAGATTTCCGAAGCCATTACCGCGACCTTGGGCGATCGTATGCTGTCGCCGTTCGTCAACGCCGACCAGGTGGGGGTCATCGGTTATTCGGCCGGTGGCGAGACCGCATTGATTCTATCCGGCGCCACCCCGGACCTGGATCGCCTGCGCCGGTACTGCCAGGAGCGCCCGGATGACCACGATGCCTGCAACACCCAGGGCGAATTGATTGTCGACCGCGATGACCTGCAACCGGTGGCCGATCCTCGCGTCCACGCCTTGATGCTGATGGCGCCGTTGAGCCTGAAGTTCGGCCGCCACACCCTGGCCGATGTGCATGTGCCGGTACTGCTTTACAGCGGTGATGGCGACAAGCTGGTGGCTGTCGACAAGAACGCTGCGGCACTGGCGCGCAAACTGCCGACAGCGCCTGACTTCAAGCTGCTGGCCGGGGCAGGGCACTTCATCTTCATGGCGCCGTGCAATGACGAGCAGATCGTGATCATGCCCGCGCTGTGCACCGATGCCGATGGCGTCGACCGGCAAGACATTCACCGCAATCTGATCTCCGAAGCCGGAAGCTTTTTCTCGCGCACCCTGGGCAGGCCGACCCGGGCCGGGATGCAGACTGCCGATCAGTAGTTTGCACAAAACCCTGTGGTCAGTACCAAGGCTTACGTCATCGAACGGCTCTTGAGCAGCAACGTCAGCCCCAGGCCCGTCACCGACAACAACGCCGCACTGAAGAAAATCCACGCATAACCCAGGTTCAACGCCACTGCACCCATCAACGGGCCGGCGATGGCTAGCGCCAGGTCGAAAAACACCGCATAAGCACTCAGTCCCGCGCCCCGGCTGGAGTTGGGCACCTGTTTGATGGCCTCGACACCTAGTGCCGGGTACACCAGGGACAGGCCGAATCCGGTCAGGCCGGCGCCAATGAGCGCGTACCCGGTCGACGGTGCCAGCCACAACAGCACCAGGCCAACTGTCTCGATGCACATGCAGGCAATGGCTGATGTGAACCCGCCAAAACGACTGATGGCGGATATGAACAGCAGCCGCGACAGAATGAAACACACGCCGAACACGGTCAGGCAGTAGGCCGCGCCAGTCCAGCCGCGATTGACGTAATACAAGGTGATAAAGGTCGTCAGGGTGCCATAGCCAATGGACGCCAGGCTCAGGCTCGCGCCAAACGGCGCAATGCGTCCGAACACGGCCCAGAACGGCAAGCGTTCACCGCGCACCACCGGCACCGAAGGCTTGTTGCGAATCAGCAGCAGTGCAGCCAGGGCCAGCAGCGACAGGGCAATGCCCAGGCTGGCGAAACCCAGTTGTTGCACCATGACCACGCCCAGCGGCGCGCCAATGGCAATCGCCCCATAGGACGCGATGCCGTTCCAGGAAATCGACCGCGCGGTATGCTCGGCGCCCACCTGGCCCATGCACCAACTGATGGTGCCGACGCCGATCAACCCTTGGGCGATCCCCAGCAGCAGGCGCCCGGCGATCAGGATCAGCAGGCTGAGCAAGGGAAGGCCTTGCAACAGGGTCGACAGCAAGGTCAGCACACCGCTGAGCACAATCCCCGACAAGCCATAGATGATGGCGCGCTTGGTGCCAACGCTGTCGGACATCCGCCCGGCCATGGGGCGGCTGAGCAGGGTGGCGAGGTATTGCGAGCCGATGGTCAGCCCGGCCACGATAGCGCTGAACCCAAGTTGCTCGTGGACATAACCCGGCAATACCGCAATCGGCAGTCCGATGCAAAGGAAGGCAACAAAGGTATAGAAGACGATGGAGACGATCTGCAGGGTGATCGCCATGGAGCTTTGCGGGGGCACTTGCTGCACAGACATGAGGGCTCGTTCGCGGGCGGCGGTGGGAGAACTGCATCATGGCGCGGCGTTGGGATAAAAGAAAGCAGGCTAACTACTTTTGCCGTGACATTATCACTGTTCCTCATGGCCTCTTCGCGAGCAAGCCCGCTCCCACATTTTGAAATGCATTCCCCTGTGGGAGCGAGCTTGCTCGCGATGATTCATGCACCAACAAAAAACCTTGGCCCGGAATGCAAAAAGCCCCGTCACATGGACAGGGCTCTTAACTTGTAGCTTGCAGCTTAAAACTGATGGCTGCCTTTAGAACACCACACCCTGGCTACGCAGGTAATCGTCATAGGTGCCGCTGAAGTCGGTCACGCCGTTAGGGCTCAACTCGATGATGCGGGTGGCCAGGGACGATACGAACTCACGGTCGTGGCTGACGAAGATCAGCGTGCCCGGGTAGTTTTCCAGCGCCAGGTTCAGCGCTTCGATGGATTCCATGTCCAGGTGGTTGGTCGGTTCGTCCATCACCAGAACGTTCGGCTTTTGCAGGATCAGCCTGCCGAACAGCATGCGGCCTTGTTCACCACCGGAGATGACCTTGACCGACTTGAGGATCTCGTCGTTGGAGAACAGCATGCGACCCAGGGTGCCACGGATGATCTGCTCGCCCTGAGTCCACTGGCCCATCCAGTCGAACAGGCTGACGTCGTCTTCGAAATCATGGGCGTGGTCCTGGGCGTAGTAGCCCAGCTCCGCGCTTTCGGTCCACTTCACGGAACCGGCGTCCGGGGTCAGCTCGCCCATCAGGGTGCGCAGCAGGGTGGTCTTGCCGATACCGTTCGGGCCGATGATCGCCAGGCGCTCGCCGGCTTCAACGGTGAAGCTGAAGTTCTTGAACAGGGTCTTGCCGTCGAAGCCCTTGGACATCTGCTCGATGGTCACGGCCTGGCGGTGCAGCTTCTTGGTCTGTTCGAAACGGATGAACGGGCTCACGCGGCTCGATGGCTTGACTTCGGCCAGCTGGATCTTGTCGATCTGCTTGGCGCGGGAAGTGGCCTGCTTGGCTTTCGAGGCGTTGGCCGAGAAGCGGCTGACGAACGTCTGCAGTTCGGAGATCTGGGCTTTCTTCTTGGCGTTGTCCGACAGCAACTGCTCGCGGGACTGGGTTGCCGCAGTCATGTACTCGTCATAGTTGCCCGGGAACAGGCGCAGCTCACCGTAGTCCAGGTCAGCCATGTGGGTGCAGACGCTGTTGAGGAAGTGACGGTCGTGGGAAATGATAATCATGGTGCTGTTACGCGCCTTGAGAATGGTTTCCAGCCAGCGAATGGTGTTGATGTCCAGGTGGTTGGTCGGTTCGTCGAGCAACAGCACTTCAGGATCGGAGAACAATGCCTGGGCCAGCAATACCCGCAGTTTCCAGCCTGGCGCGACTTCGGACATCGGGCCGAAATGCTGTTCCAGGGGAATACCCAGGCCCAGCAGCAGTTCACCGGCACGGGATTCGGCGGTGTAGCCGTCCATTTCGGCGAATTCGGTTTCCAGCTCGGCCACGGCCATGCCGTCTTCTTCGCTCATTTCCGGCAGCGAGTAGATGCGGTCGCGCTCGGCCTTGACCTTCCACAGTTCTTCGTGACCCATGATCACGGTATCGATCACGGTGAATTCTTCGTAGGCGAACTGGTCCTGGCGCAATTTACCCAGGCGCACGTTCGGCTCCAGCATGACCTGGCCGCCGGACGGCTCGAGGTCGTCGCCGAGAATCTTCATGAAGGTCGACTTGCCGCAACCGTTGGCGCCGATCAGACCGTAACGGTTGCCACCGTTGAATTTGACCGAGACGTTTTCGAAGAGCGGCTTGGCGCCGAACTGCATCGTGATGTTAGCTGTAGAAATCAAAGGTTTTTCCTGCGAAGCATTCAGAGTAGCTAGGGTTGCGGCAGTACCGGTTCAGTACCCGTTTCCACTGTTCGGACCCCGGGACATTCATCCCGATCGGCAGTGGAAGATCCATCTGGCATTAAGTGGACAGCAGCATGTGGCGCGCCTGGCCCGAGTCAACGTGCGCTGAAAGGGGATTTTCCCGCTCTCAACCTGGGGGCGCGTAAAGTTTGGCGGCGATTGTACTGGTCTGGCTCTTTAAACGATAGGGCGATGAGGCCTCTGCAACGCTTTGGCGGTTTTTGCGGACACATTTTCACAGTTGCAGGTTAACTATTGGTTACAGACTGTGGCTAAAATGCCATCTGTCAGTTGAACGCCGACCATCGGCGTGGCTCGATGGCACCAAGGGGCCGCTGTTTCGTATTCAGCCGCTCCACAAGACCCGGGGACCGGCATGCCGGTAAAGGGCGCAGTTTGTTTACTTCCGACCTGTGACGATTTCCGTGAAGCTGATCATTGCCGTTATCTACGTTGTCTCTATTGCGTATGTCCACCTGCGTGGCCGAGTGCGCCACAAGCTGGGTCGCCAGTTGAGTGATCACTCGACGTTTCTGGCGCCGATCAACTGCTTTGTGTATCTGTTTTCGAAAATCCCCAACAAACCGTATCTCGATCCAGCTGACTTTCCCGACCTGAGCCCGCTGCAGGCGCATTGGGAACAAATTCGTGCCGAAGGCCAGAACTTGCTTCACGCAGGAGAGATCAAGCGTTCGAACCAATACGATGACGTCGGTTTCAACTCGTTTTTCAAGACCGGCTGGAAGCGCTTCTATCTCAAGTGGTATGGCGATAGCCATCCGTCGGCCATGAAACTCTGCCCGCGCACCACCGAACTGGTGCAGGGCATCGGCTCGATCAAGGCGGCGATGTTCGCCGAGTTGCCACCGGGCTCCAGGCTGGTGCGCCATCGCGACCCGTATGCCGGTTCGTACCGTTATCACCTCGGGCTGGACACACCCAACGCCGACGGTTGCTACATCAATGTCGATGGCCAGAACTACCATTGGCGCGATGGCGAAGCCGTGATGTTCGATGAGACCTACATTCATTACGCAGAGAACACCACGCCGCACAATCGCATCATTTTGTTCTGCGACATCGAGCGGCCGATGAAGTATCGCTGGGCAGCGGCATTCAATCGCTGGTTCAGCCGCAATGTCATGTCGGCGGCAGGTGCACCGAACGAGGACGGAGACCGGACCGGCGGGCTCAACCGGCTGTTCAGCAAGGTCTACAAGGTGCGCCTGCACGGCAAGGAACTGAAAAAGCGCAACCGCAAGCTTTACTACTTCCAAAAGTGGTCGATCTTTGCCGGGTTGCTGGTGGTGTTCATTCTGATCTGAGCCGGGTGTTCGGGCGGCCGGCCTCATCGCTAGCCACACTCACACAGGTTATGAGCTAACCACAAATGTCATGAATGCCCACCGTCCATTGTGGGAGCGAGCCTGCTCGCGAAGAGGCCGGATCAACGTCGTGTTGCATCGTGCCGGGGAGGTTTTTGTTAACAAATCCGAACCTCGGGCGTAGCGTGGTATCGAAGTCCTTATCCACGCGGACGCAGAGAGGCACCCCATGAACCGATATGTGTTTGGCGCCATTGCGCTGGCCTTGAGTACCGTATTGGGCCCACTGGCCCAGGCCCAGGCCCAGGCCGATGCCCTTGCTTCGTTGCAGTTGGCCCAGAACCTGCCGGGCAGCACCCGCAACAACCCTTACAACAGTCCGATTCAGCGGGCCAATCCCAACAGCATGCAAGGCACTCAACCCAGCGCCCCGGCCATACGCGGGCCGAATACCGTGCCGGTCCAGCGATCGCCGACGCTGGACAACGGTGGTATCGGTAATCGCTATCCCGACCGGACAGCTCCCGCCAGCCCACCGAAATTCATTCCCAATCCTCCCCCACGAGACACCGGTACCAGCAACCGTTGAGTGGCAGGTATGACGTCTGACCGCTATTTTTCACCAGGCCCCATTTCCATCAGAAAAGGAATCCTGCATGTTGCGTAAGAACTTATTGGCAATCCTCTGTGCCAGCGTATTGATCAGCGCTAGTGTCCCTGTGCTTGCCGCGCCCACCCAGACGATGAAAAGCGAAGACGGCACCCTTGAGGTCACCCCCATCGTGACGGGGCTGGAGCACCCCTGGGCCCTGGCGTTCTTGCCGGATAGTAAAGGCATGCTGGTAACCGAACGGCCCGGCAATCTGCGACTGGTGACCGCCGAAGGCAAGTTGTCGGCACCGCTCAATGGTGTACCCACGGTCTGGGCCAAGGGGCAGGGTGGATTGCTCGACGTGGCGTTGTCGCCGGATTTCAAGCAGGACCGGATGGTCTATCTGTCCTATGCCGAAGGTGGCGGTCAGGGCGACAAGGCTGGCACAGCGGTGGGCCGCGGGCGGCTCTCCGACGATATGACGGCGCTCAAGGATTTCCAGGTGATCCTGCGTCAGGAACCCAAACTCTCGGTTGGCAACCATTTTGGCTCGCGGCTGGTGTTCGACCGCGCCGGCTATCTGTTCGTGACCCTGGGGGAAAACAACGACCGCCCGACCGCCCAGGACCTCGACAAGCTGCAAGGCAAAGTGGTGCGCATCTACCCGGACGGCACGGTGCCCAAGGACAACCCCTTTGTCGGCCAGGCCAACGTGCGCCCGGAGATCTGGTCCTACGGGCAGCGTAACCCGCAAGGTGCGGCGCTCAACCCGTGGAACGGCACGCTGTGGGAAAACGAACACGGCCCTCTGGGCGGCGATGAAGTCAACATCATCGAGCGCGGCAAGAATTACGGCTGGCCGCTGGCCACCCATGGCATCAACTACAACGGTGAACCGATTCCCGAAGCCAAGGGTGAGACCGTCGAAGGCACCGTTGCCCCGAATCATGTCTGGGAAAAGTCCCCGGGCCTGAGCGGCATGGCGTTCTACGATGGCGATCGTTTCAAGGCCTGGCAGCGCAACGTGTTTATCGGCGCGCTGGTCAGCCAGGAACTGATCCGCCTGGAGTTCGATGGCGACAAGGTGATCCACGAGGAACGCTTGCTCGGGGATTTGAAAAAACGCATCCGCGATGTGCGGCAGGGGCCGGACGGCTACTTGTATGTATTGACCGATGAGGAGAACGGCGGGTTGTACAAGGTGGGTTTGAAGTTGCCGGCTAACTAAGGCATCTAAAAACTTGCCATTGACTTGCCATCAACGTCCGGCTAATTTCGAGCCATGACTTCCACCGTATTGCGCTGCCAGCCAAGCATTATTACCGCCATTCCTCATTTGGCGGGCTAGCTCACGACTGCAGCACCCAACCCGCCCTAGAGGCGGGTTTTTACTTTCTGTCTCCCGGGCCCCGAACAATGTCAGGAGACGACCATGAGTTTTACCGCCGATCAACAAGCCCTGCTGGAACGCTACGTCAAAAAAATCCTTGCAGCGCCAGTCTATGAACTGGCCGTGCGCACGCCGTTGCAACCGGCGCCGGCCTTGTCCGAAGCCTTGGGCAACCAGGTCCTGCTCAAGCGCGAAGACCTGCAACCGACCTTTTCCTTCAAGATCCGCGGCGCCTACAACAAGCTGGTGCAATTGAGCGAAGCGCAAAAGGCTCGCGGCGTGGTCACGGCTTCTGCGGGCAATCATGCGCAGGGCGTGGCGCTGGCCGCGCGGGAACTGGGGATCAACGCCACCATCGTCATGCCCTGCACGACGCCGCAATTGAAGGTCGTCGGGGTGCGCAGTCGCGGCGCCGATGCGGTGTTGCACGGCGAAAGCTTTCCGTTTGCACTGGCCTATGCGCTGGATCTGGCCCGGGAAACCGGTCGCACCTTCGTTTCGCCCTTCGACGACCCGGAGGTGATCGCGGGGCAAGGCACGGTGGCCATGGAAATCCTGCGCCAGCATCAGGGTCCGCTGGACGCGATCTTCGTGCCGGTGGGCGGTGGCGGACTGATCGCGGGTATCGCCGCTTACGTCAAATACTTGCGGCCGGAAGTTCGCATCATTGGCGTCGAGTCGGAACATTCCGCGTGTCTGCAAGCGGCGATGCATGCCAGCGAACGGGTCGTGTTGCCGAGCGTTGGCACCTTTGCCGATGGGGTGGCGGTGGCACAGATCGGCGCTTACGGTTTTGAGGTCTGCCGGTTTTGCGTCGATGAGGTCATGACGGTCAGCAACGACGAGCTTTGCGCGGCGATCAAGAATATCTACGACGATACCCGCTCGATCACCGAACCTTCCGGGGCGCTGGCCGTGGCCGGGATCAAGAAATACGTCGCGCAGACCGGTGCCTTGGGGCAGACACTGGTGGCGATCGACTCGGGTGCCAATATCAACTTCGACAGCCTGGGGCATGTGGCCGAGCGCGCCGCATTGAGTGGCGCCTCGACATGATGCCTGGGCAGGTAGACAGCGGAGGCCGCGAGGGTCCGCCGGCTAGCCTGGTTACTCCTGAACGGCTTTCTCGACCTTGGTCGACGCCGACCAGATCCGATAGCGCACTTCGATGTCCTTGGGCACGTACAGCACAAGCGGCAGCTTGCTGTTGTAACGCACCAGGAAGCCGTCACCGACCACCGGTACAAAACCCTGCTTGCTCGTGCCGGCCGGGCAGGCCATCAGCGTGCTCATCGGGCCAATGACTTTTTCCAGGCGATAGAACGGATAGCCCCACCCCTCGAGGTTCTTCTCCTCGAGAATGCCGCCCAGACGCGGATTGTTGCAGTCGACGGTCATCGTCTTGCCAGCCAGGATCTCGACCTGGAAGTCGTTTTCCCGGGTCTGTGGCGCGAGGTGGATCACCTGGCGGGTGAACCCGCTTTCGGCCTTCGGATAGGGTGCGGTGTCTTCGAGTTTGGCGGCGTGGGCCACGCCTGCAAGCCCCAGTGCGACTAGCGCAGTGCAAGCGTTAACGGTCAACGAACTCATGATGCCTCCTTGCTTGAAGTGAAGGGCGGCATTTTCACTGTCGTGTGCAGTGAATGCAAACCCGGGACGCCCGGTGTTCAAATTGCAGGGTCGCCAAGTCCGATTATTGCAAACTGCATGACAGGCTTTACAGGTAACTCGCCTTAACCTTGAATTGCCGATGAACTGCACTGCGAAATCCGGGGTATGTTTTATGCTGTAGCTGTCCTTGAAGCTTGCCGGGATTTCAAATGAGCAAGCATTGATCGTCGGGCAGTCTCACAAAGGAGGGAGTCGCCATGTTTCTTTCTGCCTTGGAAATTCGCAACATCATCGAAAGCAGTTTTCTGCCCAAGCGCTGCCAGTGCACGCTGTCGCCGGATCTGTCGATGACCGTCAAGGTCTATGCAGACGGGAAAACCGATCAGCTCGATCTATTGGTCACCGGCATCGATGCCTCCGGGCTCAATGGTTGTCGGGAAATCAACGAGTTGATTGCCCAACTGCGTTCCCGACAGCATCACATCGAGGTCGATCCGCACTCTATGCTGGGTAAAGCGCTCTAGCCTGCTGTTTCGAGTTCGACGGACACGCGCCGGGTCTGGAAGAATGCCAGGCCCAGCGCCAGTTCAAACCCGACTGCCAGCAAAATCCCCGGCCCGACATGGCCACTGAGCCATTCGGCAAAACCCAGCACGGCCAATCCCCAGGCGCCGACGACGAAGCCGAGGCTCAGCGCTTTGCGGGTTTCGCAAGGGGGCGCGTTGCGAACCAGAAAAGAGAACACGCTCAACGCCCCAAACAGCACGGCGGTGCGTCGCGCGACCAATCCCACCGCGAATGAAAACTCGATATCCCAGAACGACAATAACCATTGCGGTGTCAGGCCCCAGACCAGGCTCAGAACAAGGCATAAAGCGGCGGTAAACATCGATAACGTGCGAAACGACAACTGCATGGCCAATCCTTGCGGGCAGAGAGGGGGCGCTAGAGCATAGCGCCGCAACCCTCAAAGGAATACTGCCAAGTACCAAATCAGACTATTCAGTCAGCCCTGGTTCTCGCAAGCGTCGGAAAGTTTACGGTAGGTGATTTCTGCGGGTTTTCCCGTGTCATCGATGTACTTCATCTCGGCCTTCACCACTTTGCACTCCATGGTGTCCGGCTCGGTCAGTGAAATCACTTTGCTGACATGCAATGGCATGCCGTAGTGATAGGGCACGGCTTGGGAAGTTGTGGTGTCATTGGCCTGAGCCAGGCCGGCAAACGCGGTGCAGGCGAAGGCGGCGGTAACCAGCAGGGTGCGAGTGTTCATCAGCGATCTCCGGTGCGGACGGGATGTCAGTTCGATGTGTCGCTTGTCGAACTTGCCGCACTGGGCGTCAGAACAGTCTGAGAGCGTGCGGTCCAGTGAAGTGTTGGATCGCACGGTTAAGCGAGGGTTAACCCGGCTGAACACCGCTTGCCGCGGATGCGCGATCCTGTGTATCAGTTAAGACCATAGGGCGCCTGATGGAAAGTCATCGCGAGCCTGCTCGCGATGAGGCCTTTGAACTCAGCGCAAATCCAGTTGCTTGCGATAAGGCAAATCCGGCCCGGTCTTGCTGCACGTCAACGCCGCCGCCTGCACCGCGAACTTCAGCATGCGATCGATCTGCTCGCGGCCAAGTTGCTTCACGCCCTCTACCGAGTCCAGTTGCTGTTCAGTCAGCCAGGTAATCAGGGCCGCCTGAAAGGTATCGCCCGCACCCACGGTGTCGGCGATTTTTACCGCACAGGCAGGAGCCGACCACGAACCGTGAGTCCGGCTGAACACGCTCGCGCCTTCGCCACCCCGGGTCAGGAACACTAGCTGACAGCGGTGCTGCAACCAGCCTTCGATCACCTGCGCCGGGTCTTGGCCGGGGCAAAGCAGATGCAGATCCTCGTCGCTGACCTTGATCAGATCAGCCAGCTCCACCAGCGTCGCGATCCGGTTACGCCACAGGCGGATGTCCGGCTCCGGGTTCAAGCGAACGTTGGGGTCGAGGCTGATCAGGCGCTTGCCGCTTTCCCGACGCACCAATGCCAATAGTGTATCGGCAATCGGCTGCACTACCAGGGAAAACGAGCCGATATGCAGGCCGCGTACCTCAGGCCCGAGTGTCGGCAGGTGCTCCGGTTGCAATTGTCGATCCGCGCAGCCTTCGCCACGGAAGCTGTACTGCGGCGAGCCATTGGCCCCGACCGCGACCATCGCCAGTGTGGTCGGCGCGGCAAAATCCAGCAGGTAGTCCTGGCACACGCCCTCATCCTGCAACACTTGCAGCAGGCGCCGGCCCAGGTAGTCGGTGGACAACCCGGCCAACAGCGCCGCGTCCACGCCCAAGCGGCGCAAGCCCACCGCCACGTTGAACGGCGAGCCACCGGCAATGGCCTTGAAATTCACTTTGGACGCCACACCACTGGCGTCGTTTTCACTGAAAAAATCGAACAGCGCTTCGCCACACACCAGGTACATAGTTGTTCACTCTTTAATTAGGGTTGCGACTTGCTGTTGATAGCGTTCATACGCCTGCTGGCAGGCTTGCACATTGTCGGCGACCGGCAGGGTTTCACTGACCGGGTCGAGTTTCACGCAGCGCTCGCACAATTGCGCCAGGCTGTCTTCGCGCCCGTTCGCCCGGGATACGCACCAGGCCACCTGAATCGCCGCACCCAAGGCCGCAGCCTCGCTTTGTTCGGTGCAGATCACCGGCGTATTCATGGTGTCGGCGACGATTTGCCGCCAGACCGCACTTTTTGACCCGCCGCCGATCAGCCGAATGCTGCGGCTTTGTAAGCCATTGTGGCGTAGCAGGTCCAGTCCGTAACGCAAACCGAACGTCGTGCCTTCGACCACCGCGCGGCACAGGTTGGCCCGGGTCAGGTTAGTCATGGTCAGCCCCGACAGGCTGGCACTGGCATGGGGCAGGGCAGGCACCCGCTCTCCGTTGAAGAACGGCAGCATGCAAACGCCCTCGGCACCTATCGGCGACTGGGCAACCAGTTCGTTGAACTGATCGATGTCGAGGTCCAGCAGGTCACGAATCAGGCTGGTGACATTGGTCAGGTTCATGGTGCAGATCAAAGGCAGCCAGCCGCCACTGGAAGAACAGAACGTGGCAACTGCGGAATCCACGGCGACGTACGGCTGATCGGCATAGGCGTACACCGTGCCCGACGAGCCCAGGCTCATGGTGATTGCACCGGGCTGGATGTTGCCGGTGCCGATGGCGCCCATCATGTTGTCGCCGCCACCGCTGGAGACCAGGGCCTTCGGGTTGATGCCCAGGTATTCGGCAATGCCCGGCAGAATTGTACCGACTGCCTGGTGGGGATCGATCAGCTCCGGCAGCGCCGCTTGCAGGCGTCCGCTGGGGTCGATGTCACGCAGCAATTGCAAATCCCACTGGCGCGTACGCACATTGAAATACCCGGTGCCCGAGGCATCGCCGTATTCGCTGCAACTGCGGCCGGTTAGCCAATGGTTGAGGTAATCATGGGGTAGCAGAATGCCGGCGATCCGGGAGAACACCTCGGGATGCTGCTCTTTGGTCCATAACAGCTTGGATACGGTGTAGCCCGGCGCGATGACCACGCCGAGGCGTTCCAGAGAACCCTTTTCACCACCCAGGTGCGCGAGCAGTCGGTCATTCTCCGGGGTCGTTTCGGTGTCACACCAGAGTTTCGCCGGGCGCAACACCTTGCCCTGATCGTCGAGCAGCACCAGGCCATGTTGCTGGCCGGACACGCCAATGCCGAGAATAGACTGGCCATCGACTTTGGCCGCGAGCAAGGCGCGGCGGGTGGCGGTGGCGAAGGCTTCCAGCCACTGGCCGGTGTCCTGTTCGCGACGGCCGTTGGGGCCGCTGATCATCGTGTGGGTGGCTGCGCCTTGGCCCAGCACCTCGCCGCTGACGGCGTCGAGGATGACCGCTTTGGTGCCCTGGGTGCCGCAGTCGATGCCGAGGAATAGTTGTTGGGTTGTCATGCAAGATCCTTGGATATCAGTAAGCCCTTATCGCGAGCCTGCTCGCGAAGACGGCAGTCGCTACACCACCGACCTTAAGCCAGCACCCGCTCCAACGTCCGCGAAACCCCAACCTCCCGCAAGCTGTTGCAACACCACTCAAACGCCGCGACAAACTCCGGCGAGCGCGCAATGGCCGTACCAAAAATCTCCTCGACCGCCAGCAAACGCTGGGTAATCAACACATCATCGGCCACCAGCGCCTGGCAGAATGCCGCCCGTGGATCCGCAATCGCGTAGGTCTCGCCATGCTCATCCACGCCCTTGAGGTACAGCGCCCACGCCGCCACCACCAACGCCGCGCGCTTGGTCTCGCGGCCATCGGCGATCAAGCGGTTGATGGTCGGTACGGTGAATTTCGGAAACTTCGACGAGCCGTCCGAACACACCCGTTCAAGCTGGTCGGCAATCGCCTGATTGGAGAAGCGCGCCACCAGGGTGTTCTTGTACTCGGTCAGGTCGATTCCTGGCACCGCCGGCAGCTGTGGCGTCACGTCCAGATCCATGTAGGTGCGCATGTAGCGCACGAACAGCGGGTCGTTCATGGTCTCGTGGACGAAGCGGTAACCCTTGAGGAACCCCAGGTAGGTCAGCGCCAGATGACTGCCGTTGAGCAGCTTGATCTTCATTTCTTCGTAGGGCGTGACGTCGTCGGTGAATTGCACGCCGACCCTTTCCCAGGCCGGGCGACCGTTGACGAACCGGTCTTCCAGCACCCATTGCGCGAAGGGTTCGCAGACCACCGGCCAGGCATCGTCCACGCCATGCTGGTCCGCCAGTTGCAAGCGATGGTGGGTGCTGGTCATCGGCGTGATGCGGTCGACCATGGCGTTGGGGAAACTGACGTTGGTGTCGATCCAGTCGCGCAATTGGCTGTCGTGCAAGGCGGCGAAAGCCAGCAGGGCCTTGCGGGTGACGGCGCCGTTGTGCGGCAGGTTATCGCAGGACATCAGGGTGAAGGCCGCTGTGCCGGCGGCGCGGCGCCTGGCCAGTGCGGCGCAGAGGAAACCGAACACGGTTTTCGGGGCGTCAGGGTTCGCCAGGTCATGCTGGATCTGCGGCAAGTGCGCCATGAACTCGCCGGTGCTGTCGTCGATGCAATACCCGCCTTCGGTGATGGTCAGCGAGACGATGCGGATCTCGGGGCTGGCCAATTTGTCGATCAATGCCTGGGCACCGTCCTCGGCCAGCAGCATGTCGCGGATGGCGCCGATCACCCGCACTTCGGTGTCGTCGCTATCGCCGAGTTCGAACAGGGTGAACAGGTAATCCTGATCCCTAAGGTCGTCACGGGCGCGGCGGTCTTCAGCGCGCAGGCCGACACCGCAGATGGCCCAGTCCAGGCCTTCGCCGGTATTCATCAAGGCGTCGGTGTAGTAAGCCTGATGGGCTCGGTGGAAACCGCCGACGCCGATGTGTGCGATGCCTTGGCGGGTCTCGCCCAGGGCGTAGGCGGGCAGGACCACTTCAGGGGCGAGGCGGCTGAGGTTGTGTTTATTCAGTTTCATCGCAGGCTCTCTGAAATCAGGCAGCAACGCGCAGCGGGCGGGTCAACGCCACGCCGTCGGCATCGAATAAATGGCAGTGTTGCGCATCCAGGTGCAAGCTCAGGGTTTCACCGTAGCGGCTGGCCAGATCGCCGCGAACGCGCAGGGTCAGGGCTTCGCCGGATGCCACCCGGACGTGGCAGAAGGTGTCGCTGCCCAAGCGTTCGCTGACATCGGCGGTGACCTGCAAGGTGCAATCGCCGGGTTTGGCCAGCTCCAGATGCTCCGGGCGAATGCCCAGCGTCACCGCACTCCCGACGCTCAGATGCCTGCCGCTCAAGGGCAGGCTGACGCGGGTTCCGGCGTCCAGTTGCACTTCGCAGCCCTGGCTGTCGACGCGGGTGACCTTGCCTTTGAGGAAACCCATCTTCGGCGTGCCCAGGAAACCGGCGACGAACAGGTTGGCCGGCTGGTGATAGAGGTCCAGCGGCGAACCGACTTGCTCGATCTTGCCGCCATTGAGTACGACCACTTTGTCGGCCATGGTCATCGCTTCGACCTGATCGTGAGTCACGTAGATCATCGTGGCTTGCAGTTCCTTGTGCAGGCGCAACAGTTCCAGTCGCATCTGTACCCGCAGGGCAGCATCGAGGTTGGACAACGGTTCGTCGAACAGGAAGATTTTCGGGTTGCGCACGATGGCCCGGCCAATCGCCACGCGCTGGCGCTGGCCGCCGGACAGTTGCTTGGGCTTGCGCTCCAGCATCGGCCCCAGTTCGAGGATGCGCGCTGCTTCGCTGACCTTCTTCTCCACTTCGGCTTTCGCCACGCCGGCCAGGTCGAGGGCGAACGACATGTTCTTGCGCACGCTCATGTGCGGGTACAGGGCGTAGGTCTGGAACACCATCGCCAGGTCGCGCTTGGCCGGGCTCACTTCGGTGATGTCGCGACCGTCGAGCTCGATGGTGCCGCCGCTGACTTCCTCCAGCCCCGCGATCAGTCGCAGCAGCGTGGATTTGCCGCACCCCGACGGGCCGACGAAGACCACGAACTCCTTGTCATTCACTTCCAGGTCAATGCCCTTGATGATGGAAAAGCCTTCGAAGCCTTTTTGCAGATTCTTGATTTTCAGGTTGGCCATGGTGGCGCTCCTTTTGTGCTTATTCTTTTGAGGGCTATTTCACGGCGCCGAACGACAGGCCGCGCACCAGTTGTTTCTGGCTGACCCAGCCGAAGATCAGGATCGGCGCACAGGCCAGGGTCGAGACAGCCGACAACTTGGCCCAGAACAGCCCTTCGGGGCTTGAGTACGAAGCGATCAATGCGGTCAATGGTGCGGCTTTCGATGAGGTCAGGTTCAGCGACCAGAAGGCCTCGTTCCAGCACAGGATCAGCGACAGCAGCACCGTGGATGCCAGGCCGCCCTTGGCGATGGGCAGCAACACCCGCAGCATTTCCTGGGCCAGCGTCGCGCCGTCCAGCCGCGCGGCTTCGAGGATGTCCCTGGGGATGTCCTTGAAGTAGGTGTAAATCATCCAGACCACGATCGGCAGGTTGATCAGCGTGTAGATCACGATCAGCGCGATCCGCGTGTCGAGCAGGCCGAAACTCTTGGCCAGCAGATAGATCGGCATCAGCACACCCACTGGCGGCAGCATCTTGGTGGAGAGCATCCACAGCAGCGTGCCTCTGGTGCGCTGGGTTTCGTAGAACGCCATGGAGTAGGCCGCCGGCACCGCGATCAGCAGGCACAGGGCCGTGGCGCTGAAGGAAATCACCACCGAGTTCCAGGCAAAGCTGAAATAGTCGCTGCGCTCGTTGATGTGCAGGTAGTTCTCCAGCGTCGGCATGAAGATGAACTGCGGCGGTGTGGCGAAGGCATCGATTTCGGTCTTGAAACTGGTCAGTACCATCCAGAAGATCGGAAAGAAAATCACGATGGCGATGGCCCAGGCCAACGTACCGAGCAGCAGGCTTTGCAAACGACGGGATTGTTGAAGAGTCATGGCAGGCCTCAGGCTTTGTCGGTCAGGTTTTTGCCAATCATCCGCACCAGGATGATCGCGGCGATGTTGGCGATGACCACGGCGATCAGGCCGCCCGCCGAGGCCATGCCGACGTCGAACTGCACCAGCGCCTGGTTGTAGATCAGGTAGGCGAGGTTGGTCGAGGCGTAGCCGGGGCCGCCGTTGGTGGTGGTGAAGATTTCGGCGAACACCGAGAGCAGGAAGATGGTTTCAATCATCACCACCACCGCAATCGGACGCGCCAGGTGTGGCAGGGTCAGGTGCCAGAAAATCGCGATGGGCCCGGCACCATCGAGGCGCGCGGCTTCTTTCTGTTCCTGGTCGAGGGACTGCATGGCGGTCATCAGGATCAGGATCGCGAAGGGCAGCCATTGCCACGAGACAATGATGATGATCGACAGCAGCGGGTAGTGCGCCAGCCAGTCCACCGGTTGCGCACCGAACAGCTTCCAGACGTAGGCGAGAATCCCCGACACCGGATGGAAAATCAGGTTCTTCCAGATCAGCGCGCCCACCGTGGGCATGATGAAAAACGGCGAGATCAGCATCACCCGCACGATGCCGCGACCGAAAAACTCACTGGCCTCAAGCAGCGCACTGATCAGCACGCCGAACACCACACTGATCAGCAGCACGCTGCCCACCAGCAACAAGGTGTTGGTGGCGCCGGGCAGGAAGCCCGAGTCGGTGAGGAAGTAGGTGAAGTTTTCCAGCCCGACGAACTCGTTCTCGCCGGGGTTGAGCAAGTTGTAGCGAATCGTCGAGAAGTAGACGGTCATACCCAGCGGTACGATCATCCACAACAGCAGCAAGGCCACCGAAGGGCTGACCAGGAACCAGCCGGGATTGGCCACGCGGCTTTTGCGCTGGGGTTGGGCAATGTCCATGTGAGCTTTGGCAGTTGATGTATTCATGGTGATCACTTGCTCGTTATTCGGCGAGTTACTTGTGGCGAGGGAGCTTGCTCCCGTTCGGCTGCGAAGCAGTCGTAAACCTGGCGAAAGTGTCCTGTCAGAAAAGACACTGTTGCTGGGTTTGGGGCCGCTTCGCAGCCCAGCGGGAGCAAGCTCCCTCGCCACAAAAATGAGTACTGAAGGGTTACTTGGGATAACCCGCGCGCTTCATCTCGCGCTCGGTGGTTTGCTGGGCTGCCGCCAAGGCCTGGTCGACCGTGGTCTGGCCGATCAGCGCCGCCGAGAAGGATTTGCCGACCTGGGTACCAATGCCCTGGAACTCGGGAATGGTCACCAACTGGATGCCGATGTACGGCACAGGCCTGGCGCCCGGCTTGCTCGGGTCCGCGGCCTTGAGCGACTCCAGCGTGACCCTGGCGAACGGCGCGGCGTTCATGTACGCCTCGCTGTAGGTCGAGGCCCGGGTGCCCGGTGGCACGTTCGCGATGCCGTCTTTTTCCGCGACCAGTGCGCTGTATTCTTTGGACGTGGCCCAGGCGCTGAAGGTTTTCGCCGCGTCCTTGGCCTTGGAACTGGTCGGAATGGCCAGCGCCCAGGAGTACAACCAGGCCGAGCCCTTGTCAGTGACCTGATGCGGCGCATAGGTGAAGCCGACGTGATCGGTGACCTTGCTCTGGGACTTGTCGGTGACGAACGAGCCGGCGACGCTGGCATCGACCCAGATCGCGCATTTACCGCTGTTGAACAGCGCCAGGTTTTCATTGAATCCGTTGCTCGACGCCCCCGGCGGGCCGGATTGCTTCATGGTGTCGACATAGAAGTTCAGCGCGTTTTTCCATTCGGGGCCGTTGAATTCCGGCTGCCACTTTTCATCGAACCAGCGCGCGCCATAGGCGTTGGCCACGGTGCTGATCAGCGCCATGTTCTCGCCCCAGCCAGCCTTGCCCCGCAGGCAGATACCGTACTGTTCCTGCTCGGGTTTGTTCAGTTTGGCGGCGAATTCACCGATCTGCTCCCAGGTCGGACGCTCGGGCATAGTCAGGCCAGCGTCCTTGAACAGGTCGGTGCGGTAATAGGTAATCGAGCTCTCGGCGTAGAACGGCAGGGCGTACAGCGAGCCTTTGACCGACAGGCCTTCGCGCACCGACGGGAACACGTCGTCGAGGGCATAGCTGGCCGGCAAATCCCTCATCGGCTCCAGCCAGCCCTTGGCGCCCCAGAGTGCGGCTTCGTACATGCCGATGGTCAGCACGTCGAACTGCCCGCCTTGGGTGGCGATGTCGGTGGTCAGGCGCTGGCGCAGGACGTTTTCTTCGAGGACCACCCAATTGAGCTTGATGTCCGGATGCTCGGCCTCGAAGGTTTTCGAGAGCTTTTGCATGCGGATCATGTCGCTGTTGTTGACGGTGGCGATGGTCAGGGTCTGCGCACCAAGGGTGACGCTGCTGAGGGTCATGCAGGTGAGGGCAAGCAGGGCTTTTACCGAAGGTTGCATCGTGCACTCCTTTTCTGCACCCGGCGGGAGACAGAAGGACAGTTATTGTTTTTGTGTCTTCCTGCGGAGGGAAGAATCTGTGCTGATTACATCCTTCAATGGCAGGCGAGACAAATCATCCATCGCACCTTGATCGATACTTTTTTGCACTGAAGTGTTGGGTGTTGGGCGCTGGGAAGAGCTTTTCAGCGAAGGAGGGGTATTGAATCCGTACAGGTTTCAAGGCTTAGCGCTGTACCTGTGGGATGTGAGGGGTCAACCCAGGTTTTGCTCGGTCAACCGCTGCACCACCAACCGCCGGTAATGCGAAGGCGTCATGCCCTTGAGTTGCTGGAAGCGTCGGTTGAAGTTGGAAATATTGTTGAAGCCCGATTCGAAGCAGACATCGGTCACCGGCTTGTCGCCATCGGCCAGCAACTCGCAGGACTTGCTGATGCGCAGGCGATTGACGAATTCAATGAAATTGCGCCCGGTGGCCTGCTTGAATACCCGGCTGAAATAAGTCGGTTTCATGCCCAGATGATCTGCGACTTCCTCCAGCGTCAAATCCCGGGCGTAGTGGGCAAAAATGTAATCCACTGCGCGGTTGGTGCGATCGATGTTGTGCTCGTCGGCCAGTTGCGGGGTTGTGGCGCCAGAGAGCAATTGGTAGTCGTCGGTGGCCGCGAGCAATTCCAGCAGAATGAAAAAGTGCCCGAGACGGGTCACACCGGTGGTATCGGCAATGCGCTGCATCAGATCCATCGCCTTGCCGATGGTGTGCTTGCAACGAAACTCGATGCCGTACTGCGCGCGCTCCAGCAGCGGTGCCAGGGCCTTGAGTTCGGCGAACACCTGATAGCCGCTGTCGAACAACTCGTCGGTGAAGTTGACCAGCATGTCGCGCTTGGGCACCACTTCATTCTCGGCGACCTGGCTGATCCAGTTGTGGGGCAGGTTGGGACCGGTCAGGAATAGAGTTTGCGGATAGAAGTTGCCGATGTAGTCGCCGATGAACACCTTGCCGGAACTGGCGACGATCAGGTGCAGCTCGTATTCCTTGTGGAAATGCCAGCGCACCAGCGGGCAGGGGAAACCATGCTGGCGGTAGATGATGGACAAGCCGTTGTGGTCGTCCATCAACTCATAGGAAGGATCGGTGACTCTGGCGGTGCGGGTCATGTCAGGGCGCTTGTGTTGTTATCCCGTCCGGATCATGCCTCTTGCCGGATCGATAGCGCTACTACCGCCGATGCGTCTGTTCGTGCAAGGCGCGCTCAAGGAGGGCGAGCTACTCCTGATTCAGTCGGTTTTTCGCCTCGATCCATTGCGCCATGTATTGAGTGCTCTTGTGCTGGTGATGACGCAGCATGCTGCCGGTAAAGTTATCTCGTCTGATGTTGACCATATCCCGTTGGCAATCGACCAGCCGCTGGATCAAGGCCGGGCCATGAACGGATTTGCGGTAGCGGCCGGCAAGCAGGGTTTGTCCGTGCGCCTGGGCATCCTGCCAGCGAGTCTTGTCGTTGTGCAGTTGCACGGCATGATCGGCGAACTCACGTGCCGAACGGGTCACTGCACCGGGCCATGCCTCTTCGCCATGCATCGCCTCGGCGCCGACTGGCGTCGTCACATTCGGTGTGCCACAGAGCATCGCATCGACAATCTTGCCTTTGATTCCCGCGCCAAAACGCAGAGGCGCCATGCAAACCCGCGCCGACGACATGACTTGCAAGGCGTCTTCTGCCCAGTTCATGACATGAAAACCCTGGGCCGGGTTATGCAGGGCAGTCGCCTTGGGTGGTGTGTAGGCACCATAGATATGCAATTGAGCGCCGGGTATCTGCTCGCGAATCAGCGGCCAGATAGCGGTTTTCAACCAGAGCACCGCATCCCAGTTGGGTGCATGGCGAAAGTTACCGATATGTAGAAAGTGTGCCCGGTCTTCAAAGGGTACCGGCGCACGAGTCGGAACATCGACCATCAACGGGCACCAGTGCAACAGGGAGCGGGGAAACCGGAACTGCTCGGCCAGCAATTCGATTTCCACTTCGGAAACCATCAGCGTCAAATCACAACGATAAAATGAGGCGATTTCGCGCTTCGCCATATCGGTATTGGCCATGTGTTCAAATTCGTCGCGCGACGCTGGGGCGAACAGGTCGCTGAAGTCATTGTTGTCGTCACTGGCCTTCAAGCGCTCCTTGAGGCGTTGATGCCGACCCTGCCGGAGGCTTTGCAGGTCGCAGCTTTCGAGCACGCGCAAGGCATCGGGGCAATGCTTCTCGACCCGCCAGCCGAACTGTTCCTCCATCATGAATTGATCGAACAGCACGATGTCCGGCGCCAGTTCGCTGATGAATGCGTCGAAACTGCTGTTGTTCAGCTCGATGGAGACTTCGCGAATACCCAACGCTGTCAGGTCTGCGCGTTGCTCGCCGAAGCCTGCCGGGCTGCTGAACGTGATGTCCCAGCCATGTTCCAGGAAAACCTCGAGAATCTGCATGACATGCCCGCTGGCCGCGGAAGAGCGGGGCTCGGGCCAGACGTAACCAATGACCAGGACTTTGGTTGCGCGGGGCTCAATCATGTACAGGATTTCCTTGAAGCGAAGACAGGGCAGGGACGAAAAAGCCGCGCATTAAACCACAGCACAGCGCAGGGTCACCCGAGAATGCCTTTGACCATGTCGCGCAACTGATCAATGGAGAAGGGTTTGCCGATCACGTGCATGTCGACAGGCACTTCGATGTTTTCGGCATAACCGCTGGCGAACAGGATGGGCAGGTCGGGGCGTAACGTGCGGGCGAGGGTGGCCAGTTCGCGGCCGTCCATGACCGGCAGGCCAACATCAGTCATCATCAGGTCAATTTGCTGGCTCACGTCCTTGAGCGTCTCCAGCGCCTGTTCGCTGCCATCGGCTTCCAGCACCTTGAATTCCAGCTCTTCCAGTACGTCGACGATCAGCATGCGCACGATGGCATCGTCTTCGACGACGAGGATGGTGGAGGCGTTGGCGGATGACATAGTCGAGTCCCCGAAAAAGATTGGCATTGCCGGGCGCTGGAAATCACCGGCCTCTTGCATGAGCAAGTGGCGGATCCCGACAAGTTCCCAATGCGTTGGAAAAAGGATTGGCGGCGCAGGTCAGGCAAGGATAACCCGTGCACTGGAACGGGAGCAGCGGAATGTAGGACCTTGCGCGCAAACATGTCAGAAAATTGGATCAATGTGCCAGTTTTGGGGCAAACTCCTTGCATTCTGACAGTTCGACAAGGCCTGCCCCATGACCTCCGCGTCCTCGGTTGATGAGCAACGATTTCGTAAACTCCTGAGTCGCAACATCAGCCTGCCGTTGGGTCTGGGTCTCATCAGCGCCGTGTTCTTCGTGTCGCTGATCACCTATTTGTTGTCGACGATCCAGTGGGTGGAACACACCGACCGGGTGATCAATAACGCCAATGAAGCGGTGAAGTTGACCGTGGACCTGGAAACCGGGATGCGCGGTTTCCTGCTCAGTGGCGAAGAACACTTCCTCGATCCCTACGAAACCGCCAAGCCGCGCATCGCCGTGGAACTCAACTCCTTGCTCGAACTGACCGCCGACAATCCGGTGCAGACTGATCGCTTGTTACGGTTGCAGGCCTTGCAGCAGGAGTGGACCAACTACGCGCAATCGATGATCGATTTGCAGCGCAGCAACGGCGATTATCGCGCCGTGGTCAAGGCCGGACGCGGCAAACGTCTGACCGATGAAATTCGCAAGCAGTTCGAGGCGGTGATCGACACCGAGCAACAGTTGCGCGCATCGCGCAATGATGAAGTGCGGCGCACCACGATCACGAGCATCAGCCTCTACCTGTTGTTCATAGCCGGGGTCAGCGGGTTGCTGTCGTATGTCGGGCGCCGCGATTTGTTGACCCTGTCGCAGAACTACAGCGTCAACCTTGCCGCCCAACAGGCCAGCGCCCATCACCTGGAGCAACAGGCCTGGCTGCGCAACGGCCAGACCGAGCTGGCCGAGCAAGTGCTGGGACAATTGAGCCTGAGCATGCTGGGTCGCAACATCCTGCAATTCTGCGCGCAGTACCTGGGCACCGCCGTGGCGGCCATTTATGTGCGCGAAGACCACGGCGGCCTCAGGCGCATCGCCACCTACGGTTTTTCCCGTGAGCAGGAGGATCGTGAACAGCAGATCTACAGCGACGAAGGCATTGTCGGCCAGGTGGCGCAGCAGGCACGGCTGATTCGCCTGGACGAGGTCCCGGGGGATTACTTCAAGGTCAGCTCGGGCCTCGGTGACGGTTTGCCCCGCAGTGTGCTGGTGGTGCCAACCAGCGACGACGAGCGGATCAATGGCGTGATCGAGTTGGGCTTTCTGCGTCCACTGACGGACCGTGACGTTGAATTGCTTGAGCTGATAGCCGGCAACATCGGCACCTCGATCGAGGCGGCACGCTATCGCCAGCGTTTGCAGGAGGTACTGGCCGAAACCCAGCAACTCAACGAAGAATTGCAGGTTCAGCAGGAAGAACTCAAGACCGCCAACGAAGAGCTTGAAGAGCAGTCGCGGATTCTCAAAGAGTCCCAGGCTCACCTGGAAACCCAGCAGGTGGAGCTGGAGCAGACCAACGAACAACTCGCCGAGCAGGCAGAAGTACTGGCCGAGCAACGCGACGCCATGGATCTGAAGAATACCGAACTCAATCAGGCCCAGATCCAGCTCGAAGATCGCGCAGTAGAATTGCAGCGCTCGAGCAAGTACAAGTCCGAATTCCTCGCCAACATGTCCCATGAGTTGCGTACGCCGCTCAACAGCTCGTTGATCCTGGCCAAGTTGCTGGCGGAAAACCCGGAAGAAAACCTCACTGCCGAGCAGGTCAAATTCGCCGAGTCGATCTACTCCGCCGGCAATGACTTGCTCCACCTGATCAACGACATTCTGGATATTTCCAAGGTCGAGGCCGGCAAGCTGGAGATCCATCCAGAGAACACCAGCGTCGCCCGGCTGGTGGATGGCCTGCGCGGCCTGTTCCAGCCATTGGCCACGGACAAGCAGCTGGATTTCCAGGTGGATGTGCAGGGCGGTGCGCCGCTGATGCTGTTCACCGACCGCCAGCGCCTGGAGCAAGTGCTCAAGAACCTGTTGTCCAACGCCGTGAAGTTCACTGAAAGCGGCAGCGTCGGCCTGTCCGTCGCCACGGCGCCGAATGACGGCATCGTGTTCAGCATCCGCGATTCCGGAATCGGCATCGATGTGGATCAGCACGAAAGCATTTTCGAAGCGTTCCGTCAGGCCGATGGCACCACCAATCGGCGTTACGGCGGCACCGGGCTGGGCTTGTCGATTTCCCGTGACCTGGCGGCCTTGCTCGGCGGCTCCATCAGTGTGACCAGCACGCCGGGGCAGGGCAGTGTGTTTACCCTGGTCTTGCCGCAGCAGTACGTGGAACCTGGCGAAGTGCCTGTCGAACCGATGCGAGCCGCTCCTGCGGCAGCGCCGAGTGTATTGCCGCCTACGTTGTCGCCTTTGGTGGCCGAAGTTGACATTCCGCGTTTCGACGACGATCGCAACAAGGGGCCGTTCACCACCCGCTGCATTCTGGTGGTGGAGGACGAGGCGAACTTTGCGCACATCCTCTACGACCTGGCCCATGAACTGGGTTATCAATGCCTGGTGGCCCACGGTGCCGACGAAGGCTACGAACTGGCCAAGGCGTTCATCCCCGATGCGATCCTGCTGGACATGCGCCTGCCGGATCATTCCGGCCTGACCGTGCTGCAACGCCTGAAGGAACACGCCGAAACCCGGCACATCCCGGTGCATGTGATTTCGGTCGAAGACCGGGTCGAGGCGGCGATGCACATGGGCGCCATTGGCTATGCGGTCAAACCGACCACCCGCGAGGAACTCAAGGACGTGTTTGCACGCCTCGAGGCCAAGTTGACCCAGAAGGTCAAGCGCGTGCTGCTGGTCGAGGACGACGACTTGCAGCGCGACAGCATTGCCCGCCTGATCGGCGACGATGACATCGAGATCACCGCCGTTGGCCTGGCTCAGGAGGCGCTGGACCTGCTGCGCACGTCGGTCTTCGATTGCATGATCATCGACCTCAAGTTGCCGGACATGCTCGGCAATGACTTGCTCAAGCGCATGTCCACCGAAGACATCTGCTCCTTTCCGCCGGTCATCGTCTATACCGGGCGCAACCTGACCCGGGATGAAGAGGCCGAACTGCGCAAGTATTCGCGTTCGATCATCATCAAGGGCGCACGCTCGCCAGAGCGGTTGCTGGATGAGGTGACGCTTTTTCTGCACAAAGTCGAATCACGGTTGTCCCATGAACGGCAGAAGATGCTCAAGGTCGCCCGCAGCCGCGACAAGGTCTTCGAAGGCCGCAAGGTGCTGCTGGTGGATGACGATGTGCGCAACATTTTCGCCCTCACCAGCGCCCTGGAGCATAAGGGCGCAGTCGTGGTCATTGGCCGCAACGGCCGCGAAGCGATTGAACGACTCAATGAGGTGCAAGACATCGATCTGGTGTTGATGGACGTGATGATGCCGGAAATGGATGGCTTTGAAGCCACCGTTGAAATCCGCAAGGACCCGCGCTGGCGCAAGCTGCCGATCATCGCGGTGACGGCCAAGGCCATGAAGGACGATCAGGAGCGCTGCCTGCAGGCCGGCGCCAACGATTACCTGGCCAAGCCCATCGATCTCGATCGCCTGTTTTCGCTGATTCGCGTGTGGTTACCGAAGATGGAACGGATCTAGTGGAGGGCAGTTTTTCAGTGGAGCGAAACAGCGAAATCGAACTGCGGTTGTTGATCGAGGCGATCTACCTCAAGTACAGCTACGATTTTCGAGATTACTCCGGCGCTTCGATCAAGCGCCGGGTCAACCATGCGTTGAGCCAGTTCGAGTGCAACACCATCTCGGCATTGCAGGATAAGGTCCTGCACGACCCCGCCGCGTTCATGCAACTGCTGCAGTTGCTGACCATTCCGGTTAGCGAGATGTTTCGCGACCCCTCGCACTTCCTGGCCATCCGCAAGGAAGTGGTGCCGCTGCTGCGAACCTACCCCTCGATCAAAGTCTGGATCGCCGGATGCAGCACCGGTGAGGAGGTGTATTCGATGGCCATTCTGTTGCGCGAAGAGGGCCTGCTGGACCGCACGATCATCTATGCCACCGATATCAATCCGCGCTCGCTGGAAAAGGCCAAGCAAGGGATTTTCTCGATGGAGAACGTCCGCGCCTACACTGCTAATTACCAGCAGGCCGGTGGCCAGAGTTCGTTTGCCGACTACTATACGGCGGCCTATGGGTACGCGATTTTCGACAAGACCCTGCGCGAGAACGTGACCTTCGCCGATCACAGCCTGGCAACGGACAGCGTATTTTCCGAAACTCAATTAATTTCATGTCGTAACGTACTGATTTACTTTAATAAAAAACTTCAGGATCGGGCATTCGGACTGTTTCATGAGTCCCTCTGCCATCGCGGTTTTTTGGTACTGGGCAGTAAGGAAACCCCGGATTTCTCAGCCTTCGGCGATCAGTTCGAACCGTTGGTCAAACAAGAACGGATCTATCGAAAATCATGAACAGTGCAACGAAGTTGCCGGCGATCGAAGCGATCGTGATCGGTGCCTCCGCCGGTGGCGTCGAGGCGCTGTTGAACATCCTCGGCCCGCTGCGCGAAGGCTTCGCACTGCCAATCATTGTCGTGCTGCACATGCCGGACGAGCGCCGCAGCCAGCTGGCGGACGTGTTCTCTCGCCGGGTTGCCCTGCCGGTGCTGGAAGCGTGCGACAAGACCCCGGTCAAAGCCGGCACACTGTATTTCGCCGCGCCCGGTTATCACCTGTCGGTGGAGCGGGACCGCAGCTTTTCCCTGAGCCTGGAGCCTCGCGTGCATCATTCGCGACCCGCCATCGATTACCTGTTCGAATCGGCCGCCGATGCGTACGGCGCCAATCTGGCGGCGGTACTGCTCACCGGCGCCAACCGCGATGGCGCGCGCGGCCTGGCCCTGGTCAAGCAGCGCGGTGGCCTGACCATCGTGCAAGACCCGCAAGAGGCTCAGGTCGCCACCATGCCCCAGGCCGCCCTGGAGATGCACCAGCCGGACCACATACTTCCTGTACGTGGCATCGGCCGTTTGCTTGTCGAACTGGAACGAATCGCATGCTGAGTAATATCAAGGCCAAACTGCTGATCGTGGACGATCTACCGGAGAATCTGCTGGCGCTCGAAGCACTGATCAAGCGTGAGGACCGCATCGTCTACAAGGCCCTTTGCGCCGACGAAGCCTTGTCCCTGTTGTTGCAACACGAATTCGCCTTGGCCATCCTCGATGTGCAGATGCCCGGCATGAATGGCTTCGAGTTGGCCGAGTTGATGCGTGGCACGGAAAAGACCAGGAACATCCCGATCGTTTTCGTCAGCGCCGCCGGGCGTGAACTGAACTACGCGTTCAAGGGCTATGAAAGCGGAGCCGTGGACTTCCTGCACAAGCCGCTGGACATCCAGGCGGTCAAGAGCAAGGTCAGTGTGTTCGTCGACCTGTATCGCCAGAGCAAGGCGATGAAGGAGCAAGTGCTGGCCCTTGAGCAAAGTCGCCGCGAACAGGAGACCCTGCTCAAGCAACTGCAAAGTACTCAACTGGAACTGGAGCAGGCGGTGCGCATGCGCGATGACTTCATGTCCATCGTCGCCCACGAAGTGCGCACGCCGCTCAACGGACTGATCCTTGAAACCCAGCTACGCAAGATGCACCTGGCCCGGGACAACGCCGCCGCGTTTACCCTGGACAAGATGCACGCGATGGTCGACCGCGACGAGCGGCAGATCAAAAGCCTCATCCGCTTGATCGAAGACATGCTCGATGTCTCGCGCATTCGCACCGGCAAGTTGTCGATCCGTCCGACGCGCGTTGACCTTTCGACGCTGGTTCACGACGTTTTGCACAACTTTTCCCAGCAGATCGACGCCGCCGAGGCCTCGGTCTCGCTCGATGCCGCGCAACCGGTGATCGGAAACTGGGACGAGTTTCGTATTGAACAGGTCATTTCCAACCTGTTGACCAACGCCTTGCGCTACGGAGCCAAGAGCCCGATCTCGGTGAAGGTCTACAGTGAAGGTGGCCAGGCGCTGATGGACGTGCAGGATCAAGGGATCGGCATCAGCGAGGCAAATCAGAAGCGGATCTTCCAGCAGTTCGAGCGGGTATCGGCCAAACACGCCGTCGCCGGTCTGGGCCTGGGGTTGTTTATTTCAGAACAGATTGTGGCCGCCCATGGCGGTACTATTACCGTCCAGAGCAGGATTGGCGAAGGCGCCTTGTTTCGCGTTTGTCTGCCGCTGTAGGAAAACAGCCAGGTAAACGCAACCTCTGATCGACCCCACGGTCGTATCAGCAGCAATTGACCGAACAAAGGCTTCCCATGAGCGAAGATGCACAAGATGTAGTACTCGTCGTCGAGGACGACCCCTCGATTCTGATGGTGCTGTCCGCTTATCTGTCGGGCGAAGGTTACCGCGTGTTGCAGGCCGAAAACGGCGAACAGGCTTTCGAGATCCTGGCGAGCAAACCGCACCTGGACATGATGATCACCGACTTCCGCCTGCCCGGAGGAATCTCCGGCGTGCAGATCGCCGAGCCCGCCGTGAAGCTGCGACCGGAACTCAAGGTGATTTTCATCAGCGGCTATGCCCAGGAAATCCGAGAAACCGACAGCCCGATCACACGCAAGGCGCCGATCCTGGACAAACCCTTCGATCTGGATAAATTGCAGGAATTGATGCAGGACATGCTTTCGTAAGCGTTCAGACCCTGATCATCTCCCTGACCTTGGCCGTCAACAGGTCGAAGGTAAACGGCTTGGTGATCATCTGCATGCCCGGATCGAGGAACCCGCCGCGCACCGCGGCGTGTTCGGCGTAGCCGGTGATGAACAGCACCCTGAGGTCGGGCCGCAGTTGTCGGCCGATTTCCGCCAGTTGCCGGCCATTCATGCCGGGCAGGCCGACATCGCTGATCAGCAGGTCGATGCGCTGAGGCGAATCGAGTATCGGCACGGCGCTATCACCATCACAGGCCTCGACGAAGGCATAACCCAGATCGCTCAACACTGTACTGACCAGCACCCGCACCGCCGGATCGTCTTCGACAATCAACACCGTCTCGCCATTGTTGGCGAAAGGTGAATGTTCGACGTCCAATGGATGATCCAGGGGCAGGTCTCGACCAAAACGTGGCAGAAACAGGCTCACCGTGGTGCCTTCGCCCACGACGCTGTGGATGGCGACGTGACCTCCAGACTGTTTGCTGAAACCATAGATCATCGATAACCCCAGCCCGGTGCCCTGGCCGATGGGCTTGGTGGTGAAGAAGGGGTCGAAGGCGCGGTTGATGGTGCTTTGCGGCATGCCACAGCCGGTGTCGGTGACGCTGAGTACCACGTAGTCACCCGCATCGAGATTGCTCTGGCCTTGAGTGAAGTCCTCGTCAAAGTGCTGGTTGGAGGTCGAGACCAGCAGCTTGCCGCCATCGGGCATGGCATCGCGGGCATTGATTACCAGGTTGAGCAGGGCGCTTTCCAGTTGATTGGGGTCGGCTTCGGCCACCCACAGCTGTTCGTCCAGTTGCATGTCCAGGCAAATGGTTTCGTTGATGCTGCGTTGCAGCAGTTCATCCATGGAGATCACCAGGCTGTTCATCTCCACGGGTTTGGAGTCCAGCGACTGGCGCCGGGAAAACGCCAGTAGGCGGTGCGTCAGGCCTGCCGCGCGGTTGGCCGACGTCACCCCCAGGTCGATCAGGCTGTCCAGGTCTTCGGTTCGCCCCCGGGCCAGACGTCGACGCAACAACTCCAGGCTGCCGATGATGCCGGTCAGCATGTTGTTGAAGTCATGTGCGATGCCGCCGGTGAGCTGGCCGACGGCTTCCATTTTCTGCGACTGGCGCAGCACTTCTTCGTTGTGGCGCAGTTGCGCGGTGCGCTCCTCCACCTGCTGTTCAAGGGTTTCGAGGGTGTTTTGCAGGCGCAATTTGCTTTGGCTCAAGTCAATCAGGCGATCCCTGGCTTCGTACTGTCGTCGACGCCCGCGCAAGGCGGTGTTGACCAGACTGATCAGTGTGACAGGGTGAAAAGGTCGTTCAAGGAAGGTGACGTTGCCCAATTGCGCGCCGAAGCATGATGCCGGGTTCTGTTGCGGGCCACCATGGTGTGTCATCAACACGATCGGCAGGTCCGACCACGCGGGCTGTTGTTCAATCAGCCGGATCAGCGGTTCGAGATCACGGCCCAACAGTGCCTCGCAAGAGATCAGCAACAGCCCGGCACCGTGCTCCACTTCGGCGCACAATCCCGGCAGATCGTGACGGATCACCCCGTGGAACCCTGCTTTTTTGAGCATCATCAAGGCAATCTGGCCGTCGCGCCCCCGCGGTGCAAGGATGATGGCGCGTTCGGGTGGCGCTTGTACGGCCTTCACGGGATATTGTCCAGTTGCCATCCATGGGACAAGGCGTCCTGGCGGAACTCGCCTCCCGGTAAACACACACGACCACGGGACAATCCGCCGTTGAGGATATCGTCCAGACCTTCGATACCGGTGGCGGCCTTGGCTCGGTTCAAATCGTTGGATAGAGACAAACAAGCGTCCTCATATGGCCAAGGTCAACGAGGCTGCCATTGCGACGTATGGCAATAGGCTGCCTTTTCACTTGACCCCTGGCCAGGACGACGGTTCAACGAAATTTCAGTCGGGGTCAAAGCCCTTGTTGCAACGCCGGATCATCGGGGTTCATCTGTTCGAGTTGGGCCAACAGGACCTGCACGTTTTGCAGCTGCCCGCTTTCCTTCCAGTAATTGATCAGCAGCACCCGAGCCTTGCGATCGTTGGGATGTCGCTGAACGACTTCCTGCAACTGTTTCTGCGCCGCTTCGAGCTCCTGCTCACCGTGCAACGTGGTGGCCAGGTCGTAGCGGTAATCGCGGTTATTGGGCTCAAGTTCGACGGCCTTGGACAGGCCGAGCAGGGCGAATTCGCTTTGCTCGTGATGCAGCAGCCAGAGCCCCAGGGCATGTTGCAGGTAGGCGGAGTTGGGCTGTGCCTGCAGTTGCCTGGCCAACAGTTGCCGGGCGGCGTCGTTTTGGCCCTGTTTATCCAGCACTTCGATTTGCAGCACCAGCGCCGGCAGGTTGTCCGGCGCCAGGCGCAGGGTGTTGTCCAGCGCCTGTTGCGCTTCCTTGAGTTCGGCGTTGTGCAAATGCAGTCGGGCCAGCTGGTATTGGTTTTCAGCGCTTTGTGGCTCGCTCCTGAGCACTTGCTCCCAGGCATCGATGGCTTGTTCCAGCGGCCCGAAATACAAACCCAGGTCATCCGGGGACAACCCCAGCAGCGCGTTGATGGCTTCCAGCCGCACGCTTTGTTCGCTGTCTTCGAGCAATGGGCCCAGCAGCAGACTGCGCTGGCCGTTCGGGACCAGGCCGCTGATGCTCCTGATCGCCGCGATACGTACGTCGGGCGACTCGTTCTGCAAGTCGGCATCCGCCAGCTTCAGGGCCACCGAGCTTGGGTAGTTGGGCAGTTCGGCATGCAACCAGATACGACGCTTGGGGGACAGGTCCGGACGGGCCAATTGCTGATAGAGCACCCGCGCGGCACCCGGTTGACCGGCACGGGCAGCCGCCAGCGCTTCGCTGTAGCCATGCTGGATGGCTTCGGGAACCACCGGGGTGGTATCGCGCAGGGAAAACCACGCAAAACCGATGACGAGCAGGGCGAAGAGGCTGATAAACAGAATGCGGCGGGACTTGGGCATGCAGGAATCCGGAAGCTGGCAAGCTTTTGCAAAGGCGCCAGCTTCGGTCAGGCCAGGCCTTGAGTCAAACCTTGACGACGTTCACGCTTGATTCAAACGGTTGAACAGCCCTTCAGCCGACTATCGATGGACCTGCAAGCTGCGTCGACAGCAAAACCTGTCGAGGCCCCGCAGCAGTGACTACGCTTGCTGGAGGTGTCTCGACGAGTGTTCCCATGCAAGGGTTGTTGCAGTACTTCAAGGCCATGCTCAACCCCGGTCCCGGGGTGTTGCTGTTTGCCCTGCGAACCATCGCGGCCGGGTTGTTGACCCTGTACCTGGCGTTTCTGTTCGACCTGGACCAGCCCAAGTGGTCGATCATGGCCGTGGTCATCATCAGCCAGCCACTGGGCGGCATGGTGCTGGCCCGCAGTTTTGGCCAAGTCATCGGTACCACCACGGGGGCCGTCGTAGCGGTGGCAATCATGGCGATATTTCCCCAGGCACCGTTGCCGTTCATCACCACCCTGGCCCTGTGGCTGGCGCTGTGCACTGCCGGTGGCACGCTGTTGCGCTACACCAGTTCCGGGGCATTCGTACTCAGTGGCTACACCGCCGTGGTCATCGCGTTGCTGGCGATTCCCGATCAGGACGGCACCTTTTTACTGGCGGTGACCCGCCTCACCGAAACCTTGCTGGCGGTTGCCTGCGTGTGCGTGGTCAGCCTGCTCACCGCCAGGCCAGAGGCCGTGGCCCGGGATTACTTCGCCAGGATCGATCAAATCACCCGGTTGCTGGCGACCCACGCCAGCGCCGTCATCCGCACAGAGGAGAGCGAGGCTGACTTCCAACAGCGGCAAATGCAGCTGCTGGGCCAGATCAGCGGCCTGGAGGGCGTGCGTCGACACATGTACTTCGATGCACCACGGTTACGCAGTGCCAACGGTCTGGTGCAACTGCTGGGCAACCAACTGGTGCTATTGACCGCGCGGCTGACTGCCTTGCGCCACCAGCGGCTGCTGTTGACCGAGCGCTGGGAGGGCGAGTTGCCTGAAGAGATTCAACGGCTGCGCGCCGAAGAACTGGCCTTTCTCGATGAGCTGGCGCAAGAGGGGCGTTCGCTGTCCAGTGAAAAGCGCCACCATTTCACCTCGCTGCAACAACGCTTTGATGAGCTCGCCTACAGGGCCGAACAATTGACCGAGCCGCTACCGGCCACCTTGCGCTCGCTGGCCTGGTCGCTGCGCTGGGAACAGGCGCGCCTGCTACAGCAGCTTGAGCAGATTCTGGAATTGAGCGATGCCATCCAGAGCGGGCGTCCGGCCAGCAGCGTGTATCGCGGGCGGGAAAACCCGCTGCACCTGGACTTTACCCTGGCGACCATGAACGCCATCCGGGCCTTTTCCGCACTGTTGATCGCCGGTCTGATCTGGATCGAAACCGGCTGGGACGGTGCCCGAGGCGGGATGGTGCTGTTGGGCATCCTGTGCTCGCTGATGTCGACGTTTCCCCGGCCGCTGCTGGCGGTGCAAAGCTATGCCCGGGGATTCGGGCTGGCACTGGTGGCCTCGGCGCTCCTTCAGTTTCTGTTTGTGCCGATGATCAGCAATTTCGAGATGCTTGCGTTGCTGCTGGTGCCCTTGCTCTACGCCGTAGCGGTGGGATTGGCCAGCCCACCCACCACAGGTACCGGCATTGGCCTGGGGCTCACGACGTTTTTGTTGCTTGGCCCGTTGAACGTAGGGATCGGGCAAAACACCGCCATCCAGTGGTTCGAGTTTGCCGGGGCCTATACCTGCGCGACCGTACTGGCCTTGAGTGTCTATGCGCTGATCTTTCCGTACATGCCGGATTTGCGCATGCGCCGGCTCCACAAAGAGAACGGCGAGCAGGTGTACGCCTTGCTGAAAACCTCGGCGACCGATGAGCAGCAGTTTGCCTTCGAGAGCCGCATGGTTGACCGCCTGACCATGATGCTGGGGCTACTGCCCGCGACCCGGGAGCCACAATCGCGCGAACTGTTTCAAGTCAGCCTGGCCTGCATGGCACTGGGTATTGCCTTGAATCAGCTCAGACAGCAGGGGCAGAACAACGCACTGCTGAGCCCGGATCTGCAAAGTCGCCTGTTTTCGACAGTCCGGGAAACAGGCAGGCTGGTCGCCGGCCGGCCCGGGGTCGAAGTGGCGCTGGTGCTTGATAGCCTTCACACCCTGGGCGACGACCTGGATGCCCTGCATACCGATGTCCATGAGCACTTGTGGTCGGTGTTTCGCATGCGCGTGGCGCTGTTGATCGTGGTCTCGTTCGTCGAACGCTATCGCGGCTACTTTCAACCCTCAGGCCTTGAAGGAGACCCTGTCCTTGCCCATTGATCTGGAAGTGGGTGGTGCCTATCTGCCCCCGATTGCCCAGGCGCTGCTGCTGGGCTTGCCGATTTTCCTGCTGCTGGACTGGACGTTGCGGCGCCTCGGCGTGCTGCAGTTCGTCTGGCACGAGGCGTTGTTCGAAGGCGCGCTGTACGCCTGCGTCTGCGCCACGCTGATTCTGGTCATGGGAGCCTGATGCCTTGAAGAACATCCTTTCCCGACTCTCGACGGTAGCGGTGGTACTGCTGGCCTTCATCCTGGGCTGGTTCGCCTGGGAGCATTACACCCGCGCGCCCTGGACCCGGGATGCCCGGGTGCGTGCCGATGTGGTGACCTTGTCCGCCGACGTTTCGGGGCGAATCGTCAGCCTGGCCGTGCAGGACAACCAGCATGTGAACAAAGGCCAGGCGCTGCTGGAGATCGATCCGGCGCGTTACACCCTCGCGGTGGAGCATTCCAAACGCGCGGTGGAGGTGGCGAAAGCTTCGCTGGGGCAGGCCCAGGCGGCCATTACCGCCAGCGAAGCCTTGCTCAAACAACGCCAGAGCGAGGAGCAGCGTCGGCGCACGCTCAAGGATCGTTCGGCGATTTCCGGTGAAGAGTGGGAGAAGGCCAACACCGATGTGTCTGTGGCCCAGGCAGACCTGCTGCGTAACCAGGCCAATCTGGTGTTGGCCCAGGCCAACGTGCAACTGGCTATAGCGGCCTTGACCCAGTCCGAGCTCGACTTGCAGCGTACCCATGTCGTCTCCCCGGTGACCGGCTATGTCACCAACCTGTTGACCCGGGAGGGCGACTACGCCTCGGCCGGCGGTCCCTTGCTGGCGCTGGTGGACAGTGAATCGTTCTATGTCAGCGGTTACTTCGAAGAAACCAAGTTGCCGCGGATCGGGGAGGGTGATCGGGTCAAGATCGAGTTGATGAGTGGCGAAACGTTCGGCGGCAAAGTGCAGAGCATTGCCTTCGCCATCGCCGACCGGGAAAACCTGCCCGGTGGCCGTCTGCTGGCCAACATCAACCCCAGTTACACCTGGATCAAACTGGCGCAACGGGTGCCGGTGCGGATCGAGATCGATGCCGACTATGCCGGTAAAAACAACCTGAGAGCGGGGACTACCGCCACTGTGACCGTCCAGGAAAACCACAGCTCCAAAGACCAGCACTGACCCCCTGTAGGAGCGAGCCTGCTCGCGATGACGGACTCACATTCGAAGATGATGTCGACTGACACACCGCTATCGCGAGCAGGCTCGCTCCTACATGGGTTGGTGGCGGATTCAAAAAAAAGCCCCGCGACCGAATGAGACGCAGGGCAAGGAAATTGGTTGGTTGCGGCCAACCAAAGGAGCGCTTTAAAACCGCATTACCTGCTGGCCACCGTCTCCGGCTGCCAGCCGCCACCGAGGGCCTTGTAGATCGCGACGATGCCGCGATACAGGTCGACTTCAGCCTGGGCCTGGGTGTCTTCGGCCGCCAGGCGTTCACGCTGGGCGTCGAGCAGCACGAGGAAATCGGCGGTGCCTTCGCGGTAGCGGATCTCCGCCAGGTCGGCAGCCGAGCGGCTGGACTCGCTCTGGCGAATCAGCGAGATCAGGCGCTGTTGGCGTTTGCCGTAGTCACTGAAAGCGTTTTCCGATTCTTCCAGGGCCAGCAACACTTGTTGCTCGTAGGTCGCCAGGGCGCCTTCGGCATCGGCGTCGGCGCCGCGCAAACGGGCCTTGACGCTGCCCAGGTCAAACGCAGCCCAGGTGATGCTCGGACCCAGCGCCCAGGCGTTGGCCGCCGAGGAGCCGATCTGCGAACCGCGCCCGGCCGTAAAGCCAAGGAAGCCGCTGAGGCTGACCCGAGGGAACAGATCCGCCTTGGCCACGCCGATACGCGCCGTGGCCGAAGCCAGTTTGCGTTCGGCACTGAGAATGTCCGGACGGCGTTGCAGCAGTTGACCCGGATCACCGATCGGCAAAGCCTTGGCGATCGCCGGCAGGTCTTTCGGGCTCAGGTCCACGCTCAGCATGTCCGGACGTTCACCCAGCAGGGTGGCGATACGGTTTTTCTGCCGGACTTGCTCGGCCTGCAATTGCGGCACGCTGGCTTCGACCGACGCCAGTCGCGCATCGGCGCGCTCCACATCGAGCTGGTCTCCGACGCCGGCATCACGCAGGCTGACAGTGATCTTGCGCGACTCCTGCTGGTTCTCCAGGTTGGCCAGGGCAATTTTCTCCCGCAACTGCGCGCCGCGCAGTTGACCGTAGGAATCCACCAGCTCGGCAATCATGGTGACTTGCAGTTGGTACAGGTCGGCCTCGAACGCCTGTTGCTCGGCGTTGGCCGACTCCAGGTTGCGCTGGATGCGACCGAACAAGTCGATTTCCCAGGCCATGTCCAGGCCCAGATCATAGCGTTCGCTGTTGACCCGGTCGGTGGTCTGGCCCGGAATCTGGCCTTTGCCCAGGTCACTGCTGACGCGACTGGTGATGGTCGGCATGGCGTCGTTGCTGACGTCGTCGCGGATCGCCCGCGCCGCTTTCCAGCGGGCGAAGGCGACGCGCAAATCACGGTTGCCTTGCAAGGATTTCGTCACCAGCTGGTTGAGAGTCGGGTCTTCGAACTGCTGCCACCAGATGCCTTCGAAACGCGAACGGTCAAAATTCTTCTGGCCGGCGGCGCCATCGGTGGCGGCCGTGATGTGGGCCGCCTCGGTGGTTGGCGTCTTGTAGTCCGGGCCCACGGCACAGGCACTCAGGGCCAGTACCAGCAGGCTCGGCAGGAAGGCTTTCAAACTCATCAATGCGACTCCAGCTTCAGGGCGGCCTTGGCGGCTTTGCGTGCCTGGCCGCGCTCGACAAAGTTACGGATCAGTACGTAGAACACCGGCGTCAGCAACAGACCGAAGAAGGTCACCCCGAGCATCCCAGAGAACACCGCTACACCCATGGCATGACGCATTTCAGCACCGGCACCGCTGGAGAACACCAGGGGCACAACACCCATGATGAATGCGAAGGAAGTCATCAGGATCGGCCGCAGACGCAGGCGGCAAGCTTCCAGGACCGCGGCCAGCGGGTTGAGGCCTTCCAGCTGTTTGTCCTTGGCGAACTCGACGATCAGGATCGCGTTCTTACAGGCAAGCCCCACCAATACGATCAAGCCGATCTGGGTAAAGATGTTGTTGTCGCCACCGGAAGCGATCACCCCGGTGATGGCCGACAGCAGGGTCATCGGTACGATCAGGATCACCGCCAGTGGCAGGCTCCAGCTTTCGTATTGAGCCGCCAGTACCAGGAACGCCAGCAGTACGCAGAGCGGGAACACGAACAGCGCAGTGTTACCGGACAGGATCTGCTGGTAGGTCAGGTCGGTCCATTCGTAGGTCATGCCGTTGGGCAGTTCTTCCTTGAGCAGTTTCTCGATGGCTTTTTCGGCCTGGCCGGAGCTGTAGCCGGGGGCTGCCGCACCGTTGATTTCAGCGGTGATGAAACCGTTGTAGTGCATCACGCGATCCGGGCCCGAGGTGTCGCTGACCTTGATGAAGGTCGCCAGCGGGATCATCTCGCCCTTGTTGTTACGCACTTTCAGCTGGCCGATCTGGTCGGATTCGAGGCGGAACTGTTGTTCGGCCTGGACGTTGACCTGATAGGTGCGACCGAAGCGGTTGAAGTCGTTGGCATACAGCGAACCCAGGTAGATCTGCAGGGTGTCGAAGATGTCGCTGACGGCCACGCCGTGGGTTTTGGCTTTCTCGCGGTCGATGGCGGCATCGACCTGGGGCACGTTCACCGTGTAGCTGGTGAACAAGCCAGCCAGCTCCGGAACGCTGTGGCTCTTGTTGATGATGTTCATGGTTTCCTTGTACAGCTCTTCGTAGCCCAGGTTGCCCCGGTCTTCGATCTGCAGACGGAAACCACCGATGGTGCCCAGGCCTTGTACCGGCGGCGGCGGGAAGATCGCCATGTAGGCTTCCTGGATGTTCGCGTATTGGCCGTTCAAGGCACCGGCAATCGCACCGGCGGACATGCTCGGGTCTTTACGTTCGTCGAACGGTTTCAGAGTCACGAACACGATGCCGGCGTTCGGGCTGTTGGTGAAGCCGTTGATCGACAGGCCAGGGAAGGCCACGGCACTTTCCACGCCAGGCTGTTTCAGCGCCAGCTCGGACATGCGCTTGATCACGTCTTCGGTACGGTCCAGGCTCGAGGCATCCGGCAGTTGCGCGAAGGCCACCAGGTATTGCTTGTCCTGGCCGGGTACGAAACCGGTCGGGGTGCTGGAGAAGCCGAAGAAGGTCAGGACCATCAGGCCGGCGTACAGCAGCAGGGCGATGCCGCTTGAGCGGATCACACGGGCAACGGTGCCGACGTAACCATGACTGGCCTTTTCAAAGAAGCGGTTGAACGGACGGAACAACCAGCCACCGAAAATCTTGTCCAGCACCTTGGAGAAACGGTCTTTCGGCGCGTCGTGACCCTTGAGCAATACCGCGGCCAGGGCCGGCGACAGGGTCAGGGAGTTGAAGGCCGAGATCACCGTGGAAATCGCGATGGTCAGGGCGAACTGCTTGTAGAACTGGCCGGTCAGGCCGGAAATGAACGCCGCCGGAACAAACACCGCACACAGCACCAGCGCCGTGGCAATGATCGGACCTGTCACTTCACGCATGGCGCGCTTGGTGGCTTCGACCGGGGTCAATCCAAGTTCGATGTTCCGTTCGACGTTCTCCACCACCACGATGGCATCGTCCACCACGATACCGATCGCCAGCACCAGGCCGAACAGCGACAAGGCGTTGAGCGAGAAACCGAACAGATGCATCACGGCAAAGGTACCGATCAGCGATACCGGCACAGCGACCAATGGAATGATCGAGGCGCGCCAGGTTTGCAGGAACAGGATCACCACCAGCACCACGAGGATCAGCGCTTCGAAGAGGGTGTGAACCACCGCCTCGATCGAACCGCGCACGAAGATCGTCGGGTCATAGACGATGCTGAAATCCATGCCTTCGGGGAAGCTCTTCTTCAGCTCGGCCATTTTGGCCCGCACTTCGTTGGAGATCTCGATGGCGTTGGAGCCAGGGCGCTGGAAGATCGGGATCGCCACCGCCGGCTGGTTGTTCAGCAACGAACGCAGGGCGTATTGGCTGGAGCCCAGTTCGACGCGGGCGATGTCCTTGAGGCGAGTGATTTCACCGTTGTCGCCAGAGCGAATGATGATGTTCTCGAACTCTTCCTCGGACACCAGACGGCCCTGAGTGTTGACCGACAACTGGAATGCCGTGGCATTTGGTGCAGGAGGCGCACCCAGGGCACCGGCCGCTACCTGGCGGTTCTGTTCACGAATCGCCGTGACCACATCGGTGGCGGTCAGGTTGCGCGAAGCGGTCTTGTTCGGATCGAGCCACACACGCAGGGAGTAATCGCCCATGCCGAACAACTGCACATCACCGACACCGCCCAGGCGCGCCAGCTCATCCTTGATGTTGAGCAGGGCGTAGTTGGACAGGTACAGCATGTCGTAGCGTTTGTCCGGCGAGGTCAAGTGCACCACCATCGTCAGGTCGGGTGACGCCTTGTCCACGGTGATACCGATGCGCGTCACTTCCTCGGGAAGCTTCGGTTCGGTGCGGGTCACGCGGTTCTGCACCTGCACCTGCGCGTTGTCCAGGTCAGTACCCAGGGCGAAGGTGATGGTCAGGGTGATCTTGCCGTCAGCGGTGGATTGCGAGGACATGTACAGCATGTTCTCAACGCCGGTGATGGCCTGCTCCAGGGGCGCGGCCACGGTTTCACCGATGACCTTGGGATTGGCACCCGGGAAGTTGGCGCGGACCACCACGGTCGGCGGCACCACTTCCGGGTATTCGCTGATCGGCAGCTGGAACAGCGAGATCGCACCGGCGATCAGGATCAGCAGCGACAGCACCGCTGCGAAGATCGGCCGCGAAATGAAGAATTGGGAAAAATTCATCGTAAAAATCCCTTAACCGCGTGGGGTCGTGGCAGCCAGTTTCACAGCCGTACCCGGCGCAACCTTGGCAGGCGCGACTTGGGGCAGGTTGCTGGCTTCCAGCGCTTGGCGTTGTTGTGCGAGTGCCGCGAGGGTTTGTTCGCTGGCCATCGGAATCACTTCAGGGGTGACCGGTGAACCAGGGCGTACCCGTTGCAGGCCCTTGACGATGATGGTGTCGTCCTTGCTCAGGCCGTTGCGCACGATGCGCAGACCTTCGATCTTCGGACCCAGCTCCACCGCGCGGTAGGCGGTCTTGTTGTCGGCATCCATCACCAGCACGAACTTCTTGCCGAGGTCAGTGCCGACCGCTTCGTCATTGATCAGCATGGCGCTGTAGGTGCCGCTGCCCACCAGTTTCAGGCGTGCATACAGGCCCGGGGTGTAGCTGCCATCGCTGTTGTCGAACACGGCGCGGCCACGGATGGTGCCGGTCTTCGGGTTGACCTGGTTGTCGACGAAGTTCATCACGCCCTGGTGCGGGTTGCCGTCTTCATTGGACAGTCCCATGTAGACCGGGGTCGTGGCGCCTCGCTTGCCCTGGCGAGCGAGCTCGGTGTACTTGAGGAATACACGCTCGTCCGCGTCGAAGTAGGCGTACACCTTGTCGGTGGAGACCACGCTGGTCAGTGGGGTGGTGTCGGCAGTTACGAGGTTGCCGGCGGTGATTTCGGCACGGCTGACGCGGCCGCTGATTGGAGCAGTCACGCGGGTGAAGCTCAGGTTCAGTTTGGCCAGGTCCAGTTGCGCTTGCAGGGCACCGACGGCGGCACGGGCTTCTTGGGCGGCGCTGGTGCGCGAATCGGCCAGCTCGGCGGAAATGGCATTACTGGTGCGCAGACGCTCACCGCGCTGGGCTTCGTTTTCGCTGCGGGTGGCATTGGCGCGCGATTGTGCAACCAGGGCTTCGAGGCGGCGGACCTCAGCCTGGAACGGACGCGGGTCGATCTGGAACAGCAGGTCGCCTTTCTTGACCAGGGCGCCTTCAGTGAACGCCACTTCATCGATCTGGCCGGAGACCCGTGGACGAATTTCGACGGTTTCCGGCGCTTCGAGGCGGCCGGTGAATTCGTCCCACTCGTTGACCGGTTGTTCAAGCACCTTGGCCACGCTGACCTTGGCCGCAGGCATGCTGGCGGCGGTTTCCGGGGCCTTGCCGCAGGCGCTGATCACCACTACGGCCAACAAAGCCAACGGGAAGCGCAAATGTTTGAGTGACTGTTCCATGGATGCATCCGCCAATGTATTGAGATTGGCGAATGATGCGCGGCGGGTTTGTATCTCACGAATCGAATGGGGCGAAGGTAACTATCATTCGGAATGATATGAGAGGCCAAATCAGCTCTCTAGCCTGCGCCTTGCGCAGAGGTCTATCAATCAGGTCGATGGCAATTCTGTGTTGCCGCAAAAGCATCAATCAGTCTTGAAACAGAGGTGTGGCCTTCGCGAGCAGGCTCGCTCCCACACTGGATCTCATCAGCCATTGGATTAACGGGGTCCAACGGCCTGCGCTATGCCAATTTCGTCACCGCCAATGCCCAAACCCATCAAGCCATAACGCCTCGGATAGACCACTCTGACCGGTCTGTCCAAGGAGATGACCATGATCCGACTGACCCTGATCGAAGCCCGTGAGTTGGCCGAATCGATCTTGTTGCACAACGGTTTTAATCTGGCCCATGCACAAGCGGTGGCGGCGACGGTGATTGCTGGCGAACGTGATGGCTGTGCCTCCCACGGTTTGTACCGGATTCTGGGGTGTGTGAATTCCCTGCGGACCGGCAAGGTGTCAGCCGATGCCGAGCCACAGGTGATCGACCAGGCGCCGTCGATTGTGCGGGTGGATGCTGGTGGTGGGTTTTCGCAGTTGGCGTTTCAGGCGGGGTTGCCGTTGCTGGCGCAGAAAACCCGGGCCAACGGCATTGCGGCGTTGGCAATCAACCGCTGTGTACATTTCTCGGCGCTGTGGGTGGAGATCGAGCAGCTGACGGCTGCCGGTCTGGTGGCACTGGCGTGTAATCCGAGCCACGCCTGGGTGGCGCCGGCTGGAGGACGACTGCCGGTGTTCGGCACCAATCCCATTGCCTTCGGTTGGCCGCGTGCGGGGCAAGATCCGTTTGTGTTCGACTTCGCCACCAGCGCGATTGCCCGTGGTGATATCGAACTGCACCGGCGTGCCGGCAAGGCGATTCCCGAAGGGTGGGGCGTCGACGCCCAAGGCCAGCCGAGCACCGACGCCAACGTGGTGCTCGACAGCGGCGCGATGCTGACGTTCGGCGGGCACAAGGGTTCGGCGCTGGCGGCGATGGTGGAGTTGATTGCCGGGCCGCTGATTGGTGACCTGACCAGTGCCGAGTCGTTGGCTTACGACGGGGGCAGCAAGTCGTCGCCGTACCATGGCGAGTTGATCATCGCCCTGGACCCTCGGCGCTTTCTGGGGGACGCCACTGAAGAACATTTGGCCCGGGCCGAAACATTGTTCCAGGGCATTGAAGGGCAGGGCGCACGCTTACCGTCGCAACGACGTTACGCGGCGCGGGTACGCAGCCTGGTGGAAGGCGTGCAAATTCCCGAGGCGCTGTACAACGACCTCAAGGCCTTGCTCGCCTGATTGAATCAACGTGCTCAATCCTGTGGGAGCGGCGGTGCGGCGATCCGACTTGCTCGAGAAGGCGGCGTGTCAGTCAACGAAGAGGCTGAAGCTGATGGCCCTTTCGCCTACAGGCTCGCTCCCACAGTTCTTTGTGCGGTTTTCTAGATTGAGTCGCGTTGGCTGCTGCCATCCACCAGCCGTGCAATCCCCAGCGGGTTGGCATTTTTCAAGGCGTCGGGTAGCAAGGCGTCCGGGCAGTTCTGGTAGCACACCGGACGCAGGAATCGCTCGATGGCCAGGCTGCCAACCGACGTGCCACGGGCGTCGGAGGTTGCAGGGTAAGGCCCGCCATGGACCATGGCATCGCAGACTTCGACCCCGGTGGGGTAACCGTTGAACAGTACCCGGCCGACTTTTTGTTCCAGCAGTACCAGCAGGTCTGCATGGGTCTGAAGATCCGATGCTTCGCCAATCAATGTCGCAGTCAGTTGCCCGTGCAAGCTGTTCAACGCCTGCCGCAGCTCAACCTTGTCCGCCACATCAACGATAATGGTGGTCGGCCCGAACACTTCTTCCTGTAGCAGCGGATCCCCATTGAGCAGCAGGCTGACGTCGGCCTTGAACAGTTGCGGCCGCGCCTGATTGCCCAACTGGTCGTGGCCCGCCAGGTGCGTCACGCCCGGATGCTCGAGCAAGGCCCGCAGCCCTTTTTCATAGCTGTCGAGGGTGCCAGCATTGAGCATGGTTTGCGCCGGTTGTGCGGCCATCAGGTTGCTTACTCGGGCAGAGAACGCCGTCCATTCAGGGGCGCGAATACCAATGACCAACCCCGGATTGGTGCAGAACTGCCCGCAACCCTGGACCACCGATGCCACCAGTTCACCGGCGATTTTCTCGCCCCGCGCGCGCAAGGCTTCGGGCAATACCAACACTGGATTGATGCTGCTCATCTCGGCGAACACCGGGATGGGTTGTTGCCGTGCGGCGGCCATGTCGCAAAGGGCACGGCCACCTTTGAGCGAGCCGGTGAAACCGACGGCCTGAATCGCCGGGTGCTTGACCAGCGCTTCACCGACACCAGCGCCGTAGATCATGTTGAACACACCCTTGGGCATGTCGGTCTGCTCGGCGGCGCGCAGGATCGCATTGGCCACGCATTCGGCGGTTGCCATGTGCCCGCTGTGGGCCTTGAACACCACCGGGCAACCGGCGGCCAGGGCCGCTGCGGTATCGCCGCCAGCAGTCGAAAAGGCCAACGGAAAATTGCTCGCGCCGAACACGGCCACCGGGCCGACGCCGATCCGGTACTGGCGCAGGTCAACCCGTGGCAGCGGCTGACGCTCCGGCAGGGCACGGTCGATGCGCGCGCTGTAGAAGTCGCCCCGACGCAGGACCTGAGCGAACAGACGCATCTGGCCGCTGGTGCGGCCGCGCTCGCCCTGAATCCGGGCGCTGGGCAGGGCGGTCTCACGGGTCACCAGGGCAACGAACTCGTCATCCAGGGCATCCAGTTGCGCGGCGATGGCTTCAAGGAATTGCGCCCGGCGCGTCGCCGGCAAATTACGAAAGGTCGGATAGGCGGCCGCAGCGGCCTGGACGGCCGCATCGACTTCTTGCGCGGTGGCTTGCACGAAAGAGTAGGGCAGTGCTTCGCCGGTGCTGGCGTCATGGCTGTTCAGGATGATGCCGCCGACGGCGCTGCGCGCTCCGCCGATGTAGTTGTGGCCAAGGATTTCGAGCATTGAAAATCTCCGGTCTGGAAAGGGTAAGGGCAAAAGACCGCAGCCTGCGATCTTTCAGGGCCATCAAGCCAAAGAGTCACCCCGGCGCGGGGTGGCTGGCACGGCTGCGTCCACGGCAGCAACCCGCGCCGCCGACTCGGCATCCACCTGGCGCAATGACTTGCCACGGGTCTCGCGGGTCACCCCGACAGCCACCACGGAAATCAGCGCAGCGCCCACCAGATACCAGGCGATCGGAGTCGAGCTGTGGTACTTGTTGAGCAAGGTGATGGCGATCAGTGGTGCCAGGGAACCGGCGAAGATCGGCGCCACCTGGTAGCACAGGGACAGAGCGGTGTAGCGTACGTGGGTCGGGAACATTTCAGCCATCAGCGCCGAGTAAGGCGCATAAGTCATCGACTCGATGGCCAGGCCCAGGGTGATGGCGGCCATGATCAGCCAGTTGTTGCCGGTGTCCATCATCGGGAAACCGATGAAACCCCAGAACGCTGTGAGCACCGCGCCGGTCAGGTACACCGGCTTGCGCCCGACGATGTCCGACAGATAGCCCATCAGCGGGATCAGGAAAAAGTGCACCAGGTGCGCGCCGAACATCAGCAGCAGAATTTGCGAAGTGTCCTTGTGCACCACCAGTTTCAGATAGGTAATCGAGAACGTCACCACGGTGTAGTAGAGGATGTTCTCGGCAAAGCGTGCGCCGATTCCCACCAGCACCGAACGCCAGTGATGACGCAGCACTTCCACTACACCGAGCTGTTGCTGTTTGGTCTGTGCCTGACGGGCCTGGGCTTCCTTGAAGATCGGCGCGTCATCGACGCTGGTGCGAATCCAGTAACCGATCAACACGACTACCGCCGAGAACCAGAACGCCACGCGCCAGCCCCAGGCAAGGAACTGTTGTTCTGACAGGTTCGACGACAACAGCAGCAGGGCGACCGTGGCCACCAGGTTGCCGGCCGGCACCCCGGCTTGCGGCCAACTGGCCCAGAAGCCCCGACGATTGTCCGGGCAGTGTTCGGACACCAGCAGAATCGCGCCGCCCCATTCGCCACCGAAAGCGAAGCCCTGGATCAACCGCAACAGCACCAGTAGCACCGGGGCTGCGTAACCGATCTGGTCGAAGCCAGGCAGGCAACCCATCAGGAAGGTGGTGATGCCGACCACTACCAGGCTCAGTTGCAGCAGGCGTTTGCGGCCGAATTTGTCACCGTAGTGACCGAATACCAAACCGCCCAACGGCCGGGCGAGAAAGCCGACCGCGTACAAGGCGAAGGCGGCGATGATGCCGTCGACGGGGCTGTCGGTCTGGCGGAAGAACAGCTGACCGAAGACCAGCGCCGAGGCGGTGCCGTAGAGAAAGAATTCATACCATTCAGCGACGGTGCCAGCCATGGCGGCGGCCACTACGCGTTTGAGTCCCGAGGGTGTGGTTGCGCTTTGCGTGTGCTGAGGATTCGACATGCTGACGTACCTTGTTAAGGCGCGAAAAAACGGGCAGCCGGGCCGGGCCGGTAAAGGCCCGCCCGGCAATCACTCAGAGACCGACGTCCGGCAGTTCCGGGCGGCTCGCCAACGCCTTGGCCATGATCTGCTCGACGAATACGCGGTCGGCTTCCGGCAGGGCCAGGCGTGGCGGACGGGTCAAAGCGCTGCCGCGACCGGCGATGGCTTCACACAGCTTGATGCACTGCACCAGGTCGGCACGGGCATCGAGGTGCAGGATCGGCATCAGCCATTCGTAGATCGGCATGGCTTCGGCGAAACGACCGGCCTTGGCCAGGCGGAAGATGGTTTCGCCCTCTTTCGGGAACACGTTGGACATGCCCGAGACCCAACCTTCGGCACCCACGGCGATGCTTTCCAGCACCACGTCGTCGAGGCCGGCGAACAGCACGAAACGGTCACCGACTTCGTTGCGCACGTCGATGAAGCGGCGGGTGTCGCCGGAAGAGTCCTTGAAGCACACCACGTTGTCGCAGTCGGCCAGGGAAATCAGGATGTCCGGGGTGACGTCGTTCTTATAGATAGGCGGGTTGTTGTAGACCATCAGCGGCACGTCGGCGTTTTTCGCCACGTAGCGGTAATGCTCGGCGGTCTCGAACGGCTTGGAACCGTAGACCAGCGCCGGCATCAGCATCACGCCATCGACGCCGACCCGGCGTACGGCATTGGCGACCTTGGCCGCTTGTATGCTGGTGAACTCTGCCACGCCGCAAATCACCGGCACGCGACCACGGGCGGCATCGACGGCCACTTCAGTCACGGCGATTTTTTCTTCGGCGCTCAGCGAGGTGTTTTCACCTACCGAGCCGCAGACCACCAGGCCGGACACGCCGTCGCGGATCACGTTGGAAATCACCTGATGGGTTTTTTCCAGGTTGATGGAGAAGTCATCGTTGAATTGAGTGGTCACTGCGGGGAAGACGCCACTCCAGTTAATGCGCTTGCTCATTGTTGCCTCCGGTTCGTTAATTGTATTTCGTATACGATATTTAAAATGACCATGCTCGGCTAGTGTTTTTTTTGGTTTTCAGGGGTTTTTACTGGCCGTTGGTCTGGGGGTTCAGGGATTGCGTGATCAGGCGCCGGGCCAAGTGTCGGACAGGCGATAGCCTTGTGGCCACGGATCGCTTGGGTCGAGCAGCAATTGATGGGTGCCGGTGATCCACGCCCGGCCGGAAATGCACGGGTAAATCGCGGCGCGGCCGGCGACTTCGGTCAGCGAATCAATGCGGCAGTGGAACTCGGAGCCGATAATCGAACGGCCGACAAAGCGCTCGCCAACCTGCATCAAGCCTTTGGCCTGCAACACCGCCATGCGCGCCGAGCAACCAGTGCCGGTGGGGGAGCGGTCTATCTTGCCCGGTTGAATCACCACCGCATTGGCGCCGGTGGCGATGCCGTTCTCATGGACGATGGGCGCGGCGATCTGGCAGAAGGAAATGTGCGACCACTCGGGATTCAGCGGATGCACGAAGCCCAGTTGTTCGTTGGCCGCTCGAGTGATTTTCAGCCCGACCGCCACCAGATCGGCCGCTTCATCCGGGCGGATGGAGAAACCCAGGCCTTTGGCATCGGCAATCACAAAACTGTCGCCACCATAAGCGGTGTCAACCTTCAGCGAGCCGATGCCTTCGACTTCAATCCACGCATCCAGTCGATCAGCGAAGGACGGCACGTTTTTCACTTCCACCCGTTGCACCTTGCCATCCCGGCAGTCGGCCACGGCTTCGATCAGGCCGCCGGGCGCTTCCAGCACCAGGCGGGTTTGCGGCTCGGTCATGGGCAGGATGCCGCTGTCGAGCAATACGGTGGCGACGCACAACGAGTTGGAGCCGGACATCGGTGGGGTGTCCGCCGGTTCCATGATGATCCAGGCCATCTGCGCCCGTGGGTCCTTGGCCGGGACCAGCAGGTTGACGTGGCGGAACACGCCGCCGCGGGGTTCGTTGAGGACGAAGTTGCGCAGGGTTTCGTCCCGGGCGATCCAGCGCGACTGTTCCCACACGGTGGCGCCGGGCGGCGGGGCGACACCGCCCACGATCACGTCGCCGACTTCGCCTTCGGCGTGGCAGCTGACTACATGAATGACTTTTGATGAACGCATGACTTGATCCTTGTTTTGTCCGTGCGGGCCTCATCGCGAGCAGGCTCGCTCCTACACTGTTCGATATGCACCGCTAACCCTGTAGGAGTGAGCCTGCTCGCGATTGGGCCGTTAGTTATTTCACCGATTTGAGAAACGCCGCTGTTTCCGCATGCACCGGATTGCCAATCACCTGATCCGGCGAACCAATCTCATGCACCAGGCCATTGCGGAAGAACGCCACACGGTCGGACACGTCCCGGGCAAAGCGGATTTCGTGGGTCACCAACACCATGGTCATGCCGTCTTCGGCAAGCATGCGCATGGTGTCCAGCACTTCGCCGACCAGTTGCGGGTCGAGTGCCGAAGTGGCTTCGTCGAACAGCATGTAATCCGGCGACATGGCCAGGGCCCGGGCGATGGCCATGCGTTGCTGCTGTCCACCGGACAGCTTGCCAGGGAAGGTCTTGAACTTGTCGCCCAGACCGACGTGAGTCAGTTGCTTCACCGCTAACTCTTCAGCTTCGGCCTTGCTTTTGCCCAGCACTTTGCGCGGTGCGAGCATGACGTTTTCCAGCACCGTCAGATGCGGAAAGGCATTCCATTGCTGGAACACGATGCCGATTTTCTGCCGCAGGCGATTGAGGTCGGTGGCGCTGTGATGGACCTCGACGCCGTCAACGCGGATGTTGCCTTTCTGGATCGGTTCCAGGCCGTTGATGCACATCAGCAGGGTCGATTTGCCGGAGCCGGAGCCGCCGATGATCGACACCACTTCGCCCTTGTTCACCGTCAGGTTGACGCCCTTGACCACTTCGAGGTTGCCGAAGGATTTATGTACGTTGTCGATCTCAATCATTTTCTTGCCACCTTCTTTCCAGACGAGCGCCCAGGCGTGCGACCACCAGGCTCATGACGTAGTAGATAAGGCCCGCGATGCACAGCACCAGCAGAGGTTCCTGGATGCGGGTGACGATGGTTTGCGAGGCGCGCAGCAGTTCGACGATGCCGATCCACATCACCAGCGCGGTGTCTTTCATCACGCCGAGCACCAGGTTCAGCCAGCCAGGGAACGCCACCCGAGTGGCCATTGGCAGGACGATCCAGCGCAAGTCCTGCAAGAAGCTCAGGCCCAACGAACGACTGGCCCGGCGCACGGTAAACGGCACCGCCAGTACGCCGGCACGCACGATCTCGGTGAAGTACGCCGCGGCATACACCCCCAGCACAATGCAGCCGACGCTGAAGGCACTGATGTTCAAACCGACGATGCTTTTGAGCGAGTTGAACAGCACGAACTGGATCAGCAACGGCACGCTGCGAAACACGTCCAGCACCCACGCCAGCGGCAGGCTGGCCCGAGGCAACAAGGCGCGCAGCAGGCCGAAGAACAACCCAGCCACGGAGCCGAGAATGATCGACCAGAAGGTCAGTTGCATCGTGACCCACGCACCGTTGAGCAGGAACATCAGGTCATTGGAGGAAAAATCGGTGGAAAACATGGACAGCTCCTCAATAACGGAACAACCGCCAGGCCATCAGCCGGGCTGCCGCAACGATTGCCTTGGCAATCAGGTAATACAGCCCCGCTGCGATGGCGAAGTATTCGAAGGTGCGGAAGGTTTTGACGTTGTATTCCTGGGTCACCCCCGTCAGGTCATTGTTCAGCCCGACGATCACCCCCAGCGAGGTCATCAGCACCGCCCAGACCATCTGATTGGTCAGTGGGTAGAACACGATCCGCAGCAGTTGCGGGACGATGATCATGCGATAGGCCTGGAAGGCACTCATGCCGAGGGAACGCGCCGCACGCACTTGTGTGTGGGGAACCGCTTTGAGGCCGCCGCGAAAGTTCTCCGCCAGATACCCTGCATTGTTGAAGGTGATCCCGGCCAGCAGGGCGAACCATGAACTGACATGAAGGTTCAGCGAGCCGAGGCCGAAGTAGAGGATGTAGATCTGGAACAGCGACGGGGTGTTGCGCGCGATCGATACCCAGCCGTTGCCGAAACCGCGCAATAACGGGTGTTTGGCTTCGCGCATCACCGTCAGGGCCAAGGCGATCAGCACGCCGAAGATCATCGACAGTGCGGCGGTTTCGAAGGTGACGATGGCACCGGCAAGCATGTCCGGCAGGGCGCGCAGGGCGGAGCGCCATTGGAAGCTGTAGTCAAACATGCGCAGGGCTCTCCAGTAGGGCAGCAGGTTGTAACCAGGCCGGCAAACGTCCGCTGGCTGTGGCGGTGCAGGCGGCGTCGACGCATTCGGCAAGGCTGGCGAAGTGCACCTTGCGGCCGACCAGGCCCGGTGCGTAGTGGGCGTATTTGCCCGAGTTGGTCATCAGGTTTTTAGCCGCCAGGGGGATTACGGGTTCGCCGAGCATGCACCAGCAGGTGTCGGTGACCAAGGTCGCGCCAAAAGCTTCGTTCACGGCGATGTGCCCGGCCTCGCGGGCCTGCTCCAGCACCGCACGGCCGCAGGTGATGGCAAGCACCACATCCGGGTGTTTGTGCCGTCCCCGGCACAGTCGCGCCAGGTGAGCGAACTCGCTGAGGGAAAAGTGCGGGTTACCCAGCGACACCACATCCACCCGGTTATCGCGAGCACTGTTGAGTTCGCGCCAGCTGAGCAGCAGGTCTTTCAAGCGGATTTTTTCCACGGGAATGGAAGTGTCCGCATCCAGCACCTGCGCCGGGTCAATGGCCTCCGGGGTGACCCCGGCGATATGGAACAGCGGTGCCGCCGAGGTGGTGGCGAAAGCCGCGCCAAAGGCTTTGAGGTCGTCCAGGCTCGGCTTGCGTTTTTCCAGTCCCAGCACCAGCGGCACGCGGCTGCCGGCCAGCGCACCGATGTGATAACCCAGCAACGGGTAGAAGGCATCGTCCAGTTCACCGAGGGCGGGCAATTCGATCTGCAACCGGACCTTGCGTTGAGCGTCCAGGTGGCAGCCGATCAGCGGCGCGCGGCCGGTGAGGGCGATGCAGATGTCCAGGTAATCCGGGTATTTCAGGGTGCGTGCACCGAGCACGCTGTTGGCGTAGACCACCGCATTGGATTCCGCCCAGACGATTTGCTCGCCAGCCTTCGGTGCAGTGTCGAGCAGGTACGGCGCGCAGGTGAAACTGAGCTGTGCGCCCATCGCCATATAGGCATCGCCCAAGGCACTGGCCGGTTCACCCAGTGCCGGGTCGATACCCAGTTCGCGCCAACGGCGCTGGTCGACGGAAATTGAATTGAGGGTGGTGGGCACTCGTACTTTGGCGCCCCATTGCACCAATTGTTCGGCAAAACGCAGGCTCGCCGGTCCCGTATAAATGCAGCCGTCGATGTGCGCTTGAGTGACATCCACCAGGCTGCTGGCACCTTGCAGTTCGGCCATGCGCAGAACGATCTGCATGGCCATCTGCGCGGCTTTGCCATGCTGGCCGTCGAGCAGCGCCCAATCGTGCTCAGTGAGCGCGATCGAGGCGGTGGTGTCGGTGTTGGGTAATGGGCTGTCGAGTCCCTGCCAGGCATCGCTCGGCAGGTGATCGAACAGGCTCAGCGTTGTATTTTCGACTCGGGCGAAAGCCTGGCCGCGTAAAGCGGCGAAGGCCTCCCTGCCGATGCACAGCACCGGCAGGGAACGGGCAAAAATAGTCTGCGCCACCAGCACACCCAGGGTCAGGATCTCGTCGGGTTCGGCCAGCACCAGTGCTGCCGGTGCATGGCCGTTGCTGATCAGTTCCATCAACACACTGCTGCCGGTGCACGAGCCGCGACCACTGGGAATCGCCAGCACGCGGCCGGCCAGGTGTTGGCCGCTGAGCGGGTGATGGCGGTCGATGACTTCACCCGTGCAGGGATCGACTCCGCCCCAGAAACTCAAGCCGACATCGGCGAACAGCAGGGCGCCTTGCGCGGCACCCGCCACCAGGCTGCGCCCGGTCAGAGACATTGGCCTAGGCATGCCGGACATCTCAGTAGTAGACCTGAGGTACGGTCAGGTTGGTCGGCGGGATCTCGGTGCCAACCCATTTAACGAACAGCTCCTTGTAGCGACCGGTGCGCACCTGTTGGTTGACGAACAGGTTGAGGTAGTTGAGCAGGCCGAACTCGCTGCGCTTGGCACCCAGGGACACGTAGTCGATGACGTACGGGGCGTTACCGGCGACTTTCAGGTTTTTGTATTTGCCCGACTTGAGGGTGGCGGCGGCCACGGTGTTGGTGACCACGGTGGCATCGATGTGGCCTTGGGCGACGGCTAGCAGGGTATCACTCTGCGACTGGTAGGCTCGGAAACTGCCCGAGCCCCAGTTCTTCACGTCTTTCTCCAAGGCGATGGCCTCATAGGTGCCGCTGGTGTTGCCCACTGCTTTGCCCTTGAGGTCGTCGAAGCCGTTGATGCCGGTGTCGTCGCGGGTCAGCACCACCATCTGGAAGGCAAAGTAGGGCACGGTGAGGCCAACGGTCTTGGCGCGTTCGAGGGTGTCGGAGGTGGACGCGACGATCACGTCAGCCCGCCCGGAGACCAGTGCCGGAATGCGATCCGGGAACGGCGTTTCCACCACTTCGGCCTCGACCCCGAGGATCTTCGCCAGGTCGCGGCAATAGTCCACATCGAAGCCGGCAGGCGAGTTGCTGGCATCGCGAAAGCCCATGGGCGGGAAGTCCAGGGTCACGGCGCAACGCAGCTTGCCCGAGCCGATGATGTCGTCGAGCTTGTCGGCCTGGGCAGTGGCGATAAAGGAGGTACTGAGAACAGCGCTGAGGGCTACGGCAAATGCGGGGTTTTTCATAGAGGCCTCGTTGATGTGAAGTGCTGTTGAAAATCGTATTGGGGATTTCGTATACGATATTAACAATAGCAATCAGCGTGCCTAATTCCAGTCCGAGGGGTGAATTAGTTGTCAGGCCTTGGCGTAGAGGTTTTGTAGCGGTGCAACCCGAGGCACGGTGACGCCAAGGTATCGGGGGCAGGTGTTACATATGGGAGCAGCGGTAGCGCGGGCGCCCCTTTAAGGAACACTGGTCAATGCTGTGTGCGGCGTTGAACCACCGATGTCAGAACGATTGCTGAAGATCAAAGGATCGCAGGCTTCGCTAGCTCCTACACCGACCGCGTACAGATGCTATTAACGGACATACGCCAATTTCTGCGGAAGAAACACGACGATGATCGCGATCAGGCCGGCCGGTAGGCCGCCTCGGACGCTGTTGCGGTGTGCGCCCCCTCGTGAGGCCGAGCGCAGGTTCTGCGCAGTGGGCAACCCGGCATGGATGCCGGGTTAGCCGCCCCCGGCCATGGATGGCCGATGG
>NZ_LACC01000023.1:127950-216504 GCF_000967965.1 Pseudomonas fluorescens | reverse complement strand
GCCTGGCGCACCAATAAAAAGCCCCGCCCTCTTTCGAGTGGCGGGGCTTTTTGTTACCCGGGTTTCAGGTTTGGCCGAAACCCGGGCAGAAGCGAATCAGGCTTCGGTCTTTGGAGCAGCGGCCTTGGCGGCGGCGTCCTTGATCAGGCTCTGCAGCGAACCGTCAGCAGCCATTTCAGTCATGATGTCGCTACCGCCGACCAGCTCACCGCCGACCCACAGCTGCGGGAAGGTTGGCCAGTTGGCGTATTTTGGCAGGTTGGCGCGGATTTCCGGGTTCTGCAGGATGTCCACGTACGCAAACTTTTCGCCACACGCCATCACGGCCTGCGCGGCTTTCGCGGAGAAGCCGCACTGCGGGGCATTCGGCGAACCTTTCATGTAAAGCAGAATGGTGTTGTTGGCAATCTGCTCTTTAATCGTTTCGATGATATCCATGGAGCACCTCGGCTGAACTTTCCGACTCATGGGTCGGCACGGTGGCGCATTGTAACGGAAAGCCGAGCGCCCTGCTCGGTCTCTCCGTCAGACTGATTCAAGCCGCCGCCACGGTCACCGGCACGCCATTGAGCGCGGCATTTCCCGACAGTTCGTCAATCTGGCGTTCGTCGGTCAGGTCGTTGGCGCTGGAGCCTGGCTGGCTGCTGGCAATCGACATTTGCACGCCAGGCCGCGCATGGCCCCAGCCGTGAGGCAGGCTGACCACGCCTTTCATCATGTCCAGACTGCCAAGCACTTCGACTTCGATCACACCCACCCGCGAGCTGACCCGAACACGCTGCCCGTCACTGAGCCCGCGACTCGCCAGATCGTCCGGATGCATCAGCAACTGGTGACGCGGCTTGCCTTTCACCAACCGATGATAGTTATGCATCCATGAGTTGTTGCTGCGTACATGTCGGCGGCCAATCATCAACAACTCGTCGGCGGCCGGTGCCTGCAAGGCTGCGAAGCGCGCCAGGTCAGCGAGAATCTCGATCGGTGCTGCCTGGATGCGTTGATTGGCAGTCTTCAGGCGGGGCGTCAGGTTAGGCTTGAGCGCGCCCAGATCGACGCCATGGGGATGATCGAACAACGTCGCCAGCGACAGCTTGTGCTCTGAATTGTCACCGTACATCCCGATGCGCAGGCCGCGATCGATCATTTGTGCGGGGGCGATAGTGGGTTTCAACTCTTTGCCGGTCATGGCGGCAAATGCCTTGGCCAGCCCGACGAAGATCTCCCAGTCGTGCAAGGCACCTTCGGGCTTGGCGAGGATGGCACGGTTGAAACGACTGACATTGCGCACCGCGAACAGGTTGAAGGTGGTGTCGTAATGGTCGTTTTCCAGCGCCGACGTGGACGGCAGGATCAGGTCGGCGTAACGCGTGGTTTCATTGATGTACAGATCGATGCTGACCATGAACTCCAGCCCGTCCAGCGCCTGTTCGAGTTGTCGGCCATTGGGTGTGGACAGCACCGGATTGCCCGCCACGGTGATCAACGCGCGGACTTGCCCTTCCCCTTCGGTGAGCATCTCTTCGGCCAGCGCCGAAACAGGTAGTTCTCCGGCGTATTCCGGCCGCCCGGAAACCCGGCTCTGCCACAGATTGAAATGCCCGCCCGAGGTCGACGCCACCAGGTCCACTGCTGGCTCGGTGCACAAGGCACCACCCACGCGATCGAGATTGCCGGTGACCAGATTGATCAACTGCACCACCCAGTGACACAGCGTACCGAAGGCCTGGGTCGAAACGCCCATGCGGCCATAGCAGACGGCACTCGGCGCCGCGGCGAAGTCCCGCGCCAATTGGCGGATCTGTTCGGCCGGCACGGCGCACAACGGACTCATGGCCTCGGCGGTGAACGGCGCGACGGCCTTCCGTACGTCCTCCAGGCCATCCACCGGCAGATGGCTGTCGCGAGTCAGACCTTCAGCGAACAAGGTATTGAGCAGGCCGAACAACAGCGCGGCATCACCGCCCGGGCGAACGAACAGATGCTGATCGGCAATCGCCGCTGTCTCACTACGGCGCGGATCGACCACCACCACTTTGCCACCCCGGGCCTGTATCGCCTTCAAGCGTTTTTCCACATCCGGCACGGTCATGATGCTGCCGTTCGAAGCCAGTGGATTGCCCCCCAGGATCAGCATGAAATCAGTGTGATCGATGTCCGGGATCGGCAGCAGCAAACCGTGGCCGTACATCAAATGACTGGTCAGGTGATGGGGCAATTGATCGACCGACGTTGCGGAAAACCGATTGCGGGTTTTCAGCAGTCCGAGGAAGTAATTGCTGTGGGTCATCAGCCCGTAATTGTGCACGCTCGGATTGCCCTGATAGACCGCCACGGCGTTTTGCCCGTGACGCTCCTGAATGGCGGCGAGGCGTTCGGCGACCAGATTGAATGCCGCTTGCCACTCGATGGGATGCCACTCATTGCCCACCCGCTGCATCGGCTGATGCAGGCGATCCGGATCGTTCTGAATGTCTTGCAGGGCCACGGCCTTGGGGCAGATGTGCCCACGGCTGAACGTATCCTGGGGGTCGCCCTTGATCGAAGTGATCTGGACGTTACCGCCTTCGCCCCTGGTGGTTTCGATGGTCAGGCCACAGATGGCTTCGCACAAATGGCACGCACGGTGATGGAGAGTCTTGGTCATGGCCAGTTTCTGTCTTGTTTTGGGCGGGCAACGTTGGCCGCGGAAACAAAACTATGGCGCCGGAGCCGCCGCCACGCCAGCGACGTTCGTCTTGTGAATCGAGGGTTATCAGGCCAGCCGATGGCCGCCCGAATTCAGTTCGAAGGCAGCCTGGGCGGCGCCTGCAACTGGATTTCCTGAAGGGTTTCAATCGGCCCGTGGGGGCCATGCACGCCGGTCAGCTCGCCGATCAGGCGCCAGTGTTCGTCGAGCCCGGCGCTGATGAATGACAGGTCAGAAACCGACTGTCAGCGCACCATTGCCGCCCAGCCTGATTGCCAAGCCCCGAGGGGCCGGTGTACAAATGAACCGCTGCTATCAGGAAACAGGCTTCAAAAGCGCTACCTCGGTGAACCCGTAGCACCTCTGAAACTCCCTAAAAACTGTAGCCCTATTGGTAAGACGCGACATTTAATTATAAGATCGCGCCTTCCCCTATTTCGTCGCCCCGTGCGGCTTACGCCGCAGGTCTCGCCCGTTGTTCCGTTAAACAAGGCTTTGAGTATCTGCGGTTTGTAGCAAAAGGTAGTCAATGATGAGCGCAAGGCACTTTCTCTCCCTGATGGATTGCACGCCCGAAGAGCTGGTCAGCGTGATCCGTCGAGGCGTTGAGCTCAAGGACCTGCGTAACCGCGGCGTACTGTTCGAGCCTCTGAAAAACCGCGTCTTGGGGATGATTTTCGAGAAATCCTCGACCCGTACCCGGATCTCCTTCGAGGCCGGCATGATCCAGCTCGGCGGGCAGGCGATCTTCCTGTCGCCCCGTGACACCCAACTGGGCCGTGGCGAGCCGATCGGCGACTGCGCCATCGTCATGTCGAGCATGCTCGACGCGGTGATGATCCGTACCTTTGCCCACAGCAACCTGACCGAGTTCGCCGCCAACTCCCGCGTGCCAGTGATCAACGGCCTGTCCGATGACCTGCACCCGTGCCAGTTGCTGGCCGACATGCAGACCTTCCTCGAACACCGCGGCTCCATCCAGGGCAAGACCGTGGCCTGGATCGGCGACGGCAACAACATGTGCAACAGCTATATAGAAGCGGCGATCCAGTTCGACTTCCAGTTACGCGTTGCCTGCCCGGAAGGCTACGAGCCCAACCCGGTGTTCCTGGCCAAGGCCGGCGATCGGGTCACCATCGTTCGCGACCCGAAGGAAGCCGTGCGTGGTGCACACCTGGTGAGCACCGACGTCTGGACCTCCATGGGCCAGGAAGAAGAAACCGCCAAGCGTCTGCAGCTGTTCGCACCGTATCAGGTCAACCGCGCCCTGCTCGACCTGGCCGTTGACGACGTGCTGTTCATGCACTGCCTGCCGGCGCACCGTGGCGAGGAAATCAGCGTCGACCTGCTCGATGACAAGCGCTCGGTGGCCTGGGATCAAGCCGAAAACCGTCTTCATGCGCAAAAAGCCCTGCTCGAGTTCCTCGTCGAACCGGCGTATCACCACGCATGAGCCAGCCATTACTGCTTAACCTGCGCAAACTCGCCTGCGGCTATCAAGACCAGCGCGTGGTGCAGAACCTCAACCTGCACCTGAACGCAGGCGACATCGGTTGCCTGCTGGGCTCGTCGGGCTGCGGCAAGACCACTACCCTGCGGGCGATTGCCGGTTTCGAACCGGTTCACGAAGGCGAAATCCAGCTGGCTGGCGAGACCATCTCCAGCGCCGGCTTCACCCTTGCTCCGGAGAAGCGTCGCATCGGCATGGTGTTCCAGGACTACGCGCTGTTTCCGCATTTGAGCGTGGCCGACAACATCGCCTTCGGCATTCGCAAGCATCCGCAAAAGGATCGCGTGACCGAAGAGCTACTGGAACTGGTTAACCTGAAGAACCTCGGCAAACGCTTCCCCCACGAGCTTTCCGGTGGTCAGCAGCAACGTGTCGCCCTGGCCCGTGCCCTGGCGCCGGAGCCGCAACTGCTGTTGCTCGACGAACCGTTCTCCAACCTCGATGGCGAATTGCGCCGCAAGCTCAGCCATGAAGTACGCGACATCCTCAAGGCCCGTGGCACCAGCGCGATTCTGGTGACTCACGACCAGGAAGAAGCCTTCGCGGTCAGCGACCACGTTGGGGTGTTCAAGGAAGGTCGCCTGGAACAGTGGGACACGCCCTACAACCTGTATCACGAACCGCTGACACCCTTCGTGGCGAGTTTCATCGGCCAGGGCTATTTCATTCGCGGTCAGTTGAGCAGCCCCGAATCGGTGCAAACCGAACTGGGTGAGTTGCGCGGCAATCGGGCCTACACCTGGCCGGTAGGCGGCGCCGTGGATGTACTGCTGCGCCCGGACGATATCGTCTATGCGCCGGACAGCGCACTGAAGGCGCGAATTGCCGGCAAGACGTTCCTGGGTGCATCGACCCTGTATCGCTTGCAACTGCCGACAGGTGCACAGCTGGAATCGATCTTCCCGAGCCATGTCGACCGTCAGGTTGGGGCGGAGGTGGGTATTCGTGTCGCGGCTGAACACCTGGTGCTGTTCCAGGCGTCCGGTAGCACGGCGGCGCAGATTCCGACGGTTGAATCCGGTGTCCGCCGCTACAACACCGCTAACTGAACAACACAATCCCTGTGGGAGCGCGCTTGCTCGCGATTGCGATGGATCAGTCAACACCTCTGTTGAATGTGATACCGCTATCGCGAGCAGGCGCGCTCCTACAGTGGTTTTGGATCAGCCCAACATCAGCGTTCCGCTTGCTACGAGCGTCGCATTGCCGCCGATCTTCACCCGATCGCCTTCCAGGCGACAGAACAATTCCCCACCCCGCGCCGAACGCTGAAAAGCCGTCAGGCTCGACTTGCCCAAACGCTTTGACCAGTACGGAATCAGAAGGCAATGGGTCGATCCGGTCACCGGGTCCTCATTGATGCCGATTGCCGGGGCGAAGTAACGGGAAACGAAATCGTGTTGCTCGCCCCGTGCCGTCACGATGGCGCCCAACCATGGCAGTTTCGCCAGGGCCACCATGTCCGGCTTGCAGTCGAGCACGGCTTGCTCCGACTCCAGCACCACGAACAGCTCATTCGAGGCCAGTACCTCGACAGCCTTCACGCCCAGTGCACGCTCGATGTCCGAGATCACGTTCACCGGCAACGCAGTGATCGCCGGGAAGTCCAGCCACAGGCCTCCGCCCTCCCGCGTCACACTCAACGGGCCGGATTTGCAGGTGAAGTCCAGTCGCTCGACAGGCTCTTTATAGATCTCAAACAGCACATAGGCGCTAGCCAGCGTCGCGTGACCGCACAATGGCACCTCGGTGGTCGGCGTAAACCAGCGGATGTGCCAGCCCTGCCCTTCACGCACGACAAACGCCGTTTCGGCGAGGTTGTGTTCGGCGGCAATCTTTTGCATCAACTCATCGGCGAGCCAGGTATCTAGCCGATAGACCATCGCCGGATTGCCGCTGAATGGCTGACTGCTGAACGCGTCGACCTGATGGAACTCCAGTTGCATAACTTTCTCCCTTTGTCAGACCGCCGAGCATGCCGCGCTGGCCCGGCCGGCACCAGTGACAGAGCAGGCTGATTTTCACCATACAGCACTGCACCCGCTTCGAGGCTCACGCACGGCCGATATCGGCAAACTTCGCCTGGGTGTGTTCGGCCAGCACCGCCGGTGCCAGTTCGACTTCCAATCCACGTCGGCCCGCACTGACAAAAATGCTGGCGAAGGGCTGGGCCGAACTATCAATGAAGGTACGCAAACGCTTCTTCTGCCCCAACGGACTGATCCCGCCCAACAGATAGCCGGTAGAGCGCTGTGCTGCCGCCGGGTCGGCCATTTCGACCTTTTTAACGCCCGCGGCGTGGGCCAGTCCCTTCAAGTCCAGACTGCCGACAACCGGCACCACAGCCACCAGCAACTCGCCCTTCTCGCTGGCCGCCAGCAAGGTCTTGAACACCTGCGCCGGATCGAGCCCGAGTTTTTCCGCCGCTTCCAGCCCGTAGGAGGCAGCCTTGGGATCATGTTCGTAACTGTGTACGCGATGTTCGGCCCGAACCTTTTTCAACAAATCCAATGCGGGGGTCATGACAGCTCCAGACTGGGCGGCAGAAGAAAAATACTGCGCCCGATTCTAGGGCATTGATCAATAAAAGGCTCTACGGCGGCGCATCCATGACGCCATTGCCTGGCCATCCCATCCCCCAATGACTCACTCATTCATGCAACGAATAGTTTTTTTGTGACCGACGGTTCACTTTCGACCTTTGACAGCAGCGTTTCTTGTCTATATTTTTTCGTTTCTGAAACTGTACGAAACGTCCTACCGCTGCACCCAGCAGTAAACCGCGACCAGGATGGGGATCCTGCCTCGGCGAAAAACGCGCTTCGACCATGATGGAAAAAAGCGCCAGACAACAAAAAAAATGAGGTTTCAATGACAACTGCTTTACAACAACCGTCGCTCTCGAGCCAATGCATGGCCGAGTTTCTGGGTACGGCGCTGCTGATCTTTTTTGGTACAGGATGTGTTGCCGCGCTCAAGGTCGCGGGTGCCAGTTTTGGTTTGTGGGAAATCAGCATTATCTGGGGCGTCGGCGTCAGCATGGCGATCTACCTCACCGCCGGTGTTTCCGGTGCTCATCTGAACCCTGCCGTCAGCATTGCCCTGAGCATTTTCGCGGACTTCGAAAAGCGTAAATTGCCTTTCTACATACTCGCCCAAGTGGCGGGCGCCTTCTGCGGAGCGCTGTTGGTCTACACCCTCTACAGCAATCTATTCTTCGAATTCGAACAAACTCACCACATGGTTCGCGGCACTCAAGCCAGCCTCGAGTTGGCCTCCGTGTTCTCCACCTTCCCGAATCAAGTGTTGACCACCGCCCAGGCATTTCTGGTCGAGGTGATCATTACGGCCATCCTGATGGGCGTGATCATGTCCCTGACCGATGACAACAATGGCCTGCCCAAAGGCCCGCTGGCACCGCTGCTGATTGGCCTGCTGATTGCGGTGATCGGCAGTTCGATGGGGCCGCTGACCGGTTTTGCCATGAACCCTGCGCGAGACTTCGGCCCTAAACTGATGACTTTCTTCGCTGGCTGGGGTGAAATTTCCTTCACCGGCGGACGCGATATTCCGTATTTCCTGATTCCTGTTTTTGCACCGATTGTTGGTGCTTGCCTCGGTGCTGCCGCCTATCGCGGGCTGATTGCCCGCCATCTGCCCAGCGCCGTACCTGCTACAAAGGATGCAACAGCTGCCATTGACGGCAAACCCAGAACTTCTTGATACCGTTGGCGCGTGCCCCTGCCCTTTGATCGCGCGCCAGACCTCACTCCCTTATTTCGTCCAAGGCAATCGACATGACCGACACACAGAATAAGAACTACATCATTGCCCTCGATCAGGGTACGACCAGCTCCCGCGCGATCATTTTCGACCGCGACGCGAACGTGGTCTGCACCGCCCAACGGGAGTTCGCACAGCACTACCCGCAAGCCGGCTGGGTCGAACACGATCCGATGGAAATCTTCGCCACCCAAAGCGCCGTGATGGTCGAGGCCCTGGCGCAAGCCGGCCTGCACCACGACCAGGTGGCCGCGATAGGCATCACCAACCAGCGCGAAACCACAGTGGTCTGGGACAAGAACACCGGCCGGCCGATCTACAACGCCATCGTCTGGCAGTGCCGACGCAGCACCGAGATCTGTCAGCAGCTCAAACGCGATGGCCACGAGCAATACATCAGCGACACTACCGGCCTGGTCACCGACCCGTATTTCTCCGGCACCAAGCTCAAGTGGATCCTCGACAATGTCGAAGGCAGCCGCGAACGCGCACGCAACGGTGAACTGCTGTTCGGCACCGTCGACAGCTGGCTGATCTGGAAATTTACCGGCGGCAAGGTGCATGTCACCGACTACACCAACGCTTCGCGCACCATGCTCTTCAACATCCACACCCTGGAGTGGGACGCGAAGATGCTGGAGGTGCTGGATATTCCGCGCGAAATGCTGCCGGAAGTTAAATCGTCCTCGGAAATTTATGGCCGTACCAAAAGCGGCATCGCCATCGGCGGCATCGCTGGCGACCAGCAAGCCGCCCTGTTCGGCCAGATGTGCGTCGAGCCAGGCCAGGCGAAAAACACCTACGGCACTGGCTGCTTCCTGTTGATGAACACCGGCGACAAAGCCGTGAAATCCCAACACGGCATGCTCACCACCATCGCTTGCGGCCCACGTGGCGAAGTGGCCTATGCGCTGGAAGGTGCGGTGTTCAACGGCGGCTCCACCGTACAGTGGCTGCGTGACGAGCTGAAAATCATCAACGACGCCCACGACACCGAATACTTCGCCAACAAGGTCAAGGACAGCAACGGCGTGTACCTGGTGCCGGCCTTCACCGGTCTTGGCGCTCCCTACTGGGATCCGTACGCCCGTGGCGCATTGTTCGGCCTGACCCGCGGCGTACGCGTGGATCACATCATTCGTGCCGCGCTGGAGTCGATTGCCTACCAGACCCGCGACGTGCTCGACGCCATGCAGCAGGACTCCGGCGAACGCCTCAAGGCCCTGCGCGTGGATGGCGGCGCGGTGGCGAACAATTTCCTCATGCAGTTCCAGGCCGACATCCTCGGCACACAGGTCGAGCGCCCGCAAATGCGCGAAACCACGGCACTGGGTGCAGCTTACCTGGCAGGCCTGGCCTGTGGCTTCTGGGGCAGCCTGGAGGAGTTGCGCGGCAAGGCCGTGATTGAGCGCAAGTTCGAGCCGACGCTGGATGAAACGGCGAAGGAAAAACTCTACGCAGGCTGGAAAAAAGCGGTCAGCCGCACCCGTAATTGGGCGGCTGAAGACGAAGCTGAATAAGCGAACTCCAGTCCCCGTATCTGTATGTCCAAACAGCGTGAAAACGTAGCGAGCGAAGGAAAGACAAGGCAAAAACAGGCGAGGACCGGCTGGGGTCGCACCCGACTTTACGAGGTTGTAAATGAGCAGTCCGAGCCTGTTTTTAACGCAGGATTTCCGAGCGCAGTAGTTTTCACGTTGTTTGGAAACTGGTCGGGAGCAGATTCCTGCGTCATCATGGGCAAATTTTGCACGGCAGCCCAAAGGACGCCCCATGAATCTGCCTCCCCGTCAGCAGCAAATCCTCGAACTGGTTCGCGAACGCGGCTATGTCAGCATCGAGGAAATGGCCACGCTGTTCGTAGTTACCCCGCAAACCATTCGCCGCGACATCAACCAGCTCGCGGAAGCCAATTTACTGCGTCGCTACCACGGCGGCGCGGCTTACGACTCCAGCGTTGAAAACACCGCCTACGCCATGCGCGCCGATCAGATGCGCGATGAGAAACAGCGTATCGGCGAAGCCATTGCCGCGCAGATTCCCGACCATGCCTCGTTGTTCATCAACATCGGCACGACCACCGAATCCATTGCCCGGGCACTGCTCAATCACAATCACCTGAAGATCATCACCAACAACCTGCACGTCGCCTCCATGCTCAGCGCCAAGGACGATTTCGATGTCCTGCTGACCGGCGGCAACGTGCGGCGCGATGGTGGCGTGGTGGGTCAGGCCAGTGTCGACTTCATCAACCAGTTCAAGGTCGACTTCGCCCTGGTCGGCATCAGCGGCATCGATGAAGACGGCAGCCTGCTGGACTTCGACTATCAGGAAGTGCGGGTATCCCAGGCGATCATCGCCAATGCCCGACAAGTGATCCTCGCTGCCGACTCCAGCAAGTTCGGGCGCAACGCCATGATTCGCTTGGGGCCGATCAGCCTGGTCGATTGCCTGGTCACCGATCAGCAGCCTTCCCCGGCACTGGCGCAGTTGTTGAACCAGCACAAGGTTCGGCTGGAGGTCGTTTAAGCACACCGCCCCCCTGTGGCGAGGGGGCTTGTCGGATCGCCGCACCGCCCCGTTGGGTCGCGAAGCGGCCCTAAAACCATTCAGCCGAGTTCAGGCAGGCACATCCATAGCCCCAACCTGCGACGGCTTCGCCGCCGAACGGGGGCAAGCCCCCTCGCCACAAAAGCAGCCTGCTACCTTTCAATGTTCGTAAATTTTCCTTTAACGGCCCTTCGATGAGTATTTTCAATCGAAGCTGACTGGCTGTGCGCGTCTTTATGGGCTAGTATTTTCGCAAATGAACATTAATGTTCGAATTCAAATACAGAACATCAAAGAATTCCGAGGCCGTGCCGATGCCCAATTCCACCTTGCCTACGCCCCCTCTCGCCGAGGTCTACGATATCGCCGTCATCGGTGGCGGGATCAATGGCGTGGGGATCGCAGCGGATGCCGCCGGTCGCGGTCTCTCGGTGTTCCTTTGTGAAAAGGATGACCTGGCCAGCCATACCTCGTCGGCCAGCAGCAAGCTGATCCACGGTGGCCTGCGCTATCTCGAACATTACGAATTCCGCCTGGTGCGTGAAGCCCTGGCCGAACGTGAAGTGCTGTTGGCCAAGGCTCCACACATCGTCAAGCAAATGCGTTTCGTGTTGCCGCACCGCCCGCACCTGCGCCCGGCGTGGATGATTCGCGCCGGTCTGTTCCTCTATGACAACCTGGGCAAGCGCGAGCAACTGCAAGGTTCGAAAAGCCTGAAGTTCGGCACCGACAGCGCGCTCAAAAGCGAGATCACAAAGGGCTTTGAATACTCCGATTGCTGGGTCGACGATGCGCGCCTGGTAGTTTTGAACGCTATGGCCGCCCGGGAAAAAGGCGCCCACGTTCATACCCAGACCCGCTGCGTCAGCGCACGCCGCGCCAAGGGCTTGTGGCACCTGCACCTGGAACGCGCCGATGGCAGCCTGTTTTCGATTCGCGCCAAGGCATTGGTGAACGCAGCCGGGCCATGGGTCGCCAAGTTCATTCGTGATGACTTGAAGATGGAATCGCCATATGGCATCCGCCTGATTCAGGGCAGCCACCTGATCGTGCCGAAACTGTACGAAGGCGAACACGCGCACATTCTGCAAAACGAAGATCAGCGCATCGTGTTCACCATTCCGTACCTGAATCACTTCACCCTGATCGGCACCACCGACCGCGAGTACACCGGCGATCCGGCAAAAGTGGCGATTACCGACGGCGAAACCGATTACCTGTTGAACGTGGTCAACGCTCATTTCAAAAAGCAAATCAGCCGCGACGACATCCTGCACAGCTATTCAGGTGTGCGCCCGCTGTGCAACGACGAATCCGACAACCCGTCGGCCGTGACCCGCGATTACACCCTGGCGCTGTCTGGCACAGGCGAAGAGGCTCCATTGCTGTCGGTGTTCGGCGGCAAGCTCACCACCTATCGCAAACTGGCCGAGTCGGCGCTGGCGCAACTGGCACCCTACTTCAAGCACATAAAGCCAAGCTGGACCGCCAGCGCCACGCTGCCGGGCGGTGAAGACATGACCACCCCGCAAGCCTTGAGCTCGCGTATCCGCGACAAATTCGACTGGGTACCGAGCGAGATCGCTCGCCGCTGGGCCACTACCTACGGCAGCCGCACCTGGCGCATGCTCGAAGGCGTACAGGACCTCAGCGATATGGGCGAGCACATCGGCGGCGGTCTCTACACTCGCGAAGTTGACTATCTGTGCAGTGAAGAATGGGCAACCAGTGCCCACGACATCCTCTGGCGTCGCAGTAAGCTCGGCTTGTTCACGACGGTGGCCGAACAGGAAAAGCTCAAGGGCTACCTGAGCCAGGTCGAACAGAACCGCAGCAAGATCGAAGCGGCCTGATCAGTCATCGGCATAAACAAAAGCCCCTGAATCTCGCGATTCAGGGGCTTTTTCGTATCGATGGATTTCAGTCGCGCAGATCCGATTCATGAATCGGCTGCTCACGATGAGTCGCCCGCTGATACTGCGCCGGCCATACGGCCTTGTGCCCGCCCAGGTCGTCATCCGCGTGCAGCGCCCAGTACGGATCGCGCAACAACTCACGGGCCAGGAAGATGATGTCCGCCTGACAGGTACGCAGGATGTGCTCGGCCTGGGCCGGCTCGGTAATCATGCCGACTGTGCCGGTGGCCATGCCCGATTCCTTGCGCACACGCTCGGCGAAGCGGGTCTGGTAACCCGGTCCAGTGGGAATCTCCGCATTCGCCGCCGTCCCGCCCGACGAGACGTCGATCAGGTCGACCCCCTGGGCTTTGAGGCGGCGTGCCAGCTCCACGGTTTCATCGGGGTTCCAGCCGTCTTCCACCCAGTCGGTGGCCGAGACCCGGACAAACACCGGCAACTCTTCAGGCCACACCGCGCGCACCGCTTCGGTGACCTGCAGCACCAGCCGAATACGATTTTCGAACGAACCGCCATATTGATCGCGACGTTGATTGCTCAACGGCGACAGGAATTGATGCAGCAGGTAACCATGGGCCGCGTGCACTTCGACCACCTTGAAACCGGCCGTCAGTGACCGCTTTGCCGCATCGACAAAGGCCTGGATGACCTTGGCGATCTCGCCGTCATCGAGTTGCCTGGGTTGGGTGTGCTGTGGATCGAATGCAATCGGTGAAGGGCCGACCGGCACCCAGCCACCCTCATCGGGCTTGACGCTGCCATGCTTGCCGAGCCACGGCCGGTAGGTGCTGGCCTTGCGCCCGGCATGGGCCAGCTGAATGCCGGCAACGGCGCCCTGGGCGTTGATGAAGCGGGTGATGCGTTGCAGGGGTTCAATCTGTTCGTCATTCCACAGACCGAGGTCCTCGGCCGTGATACGCCCGTCGGCGGTGACCGCCGTGGCTTCGGTAAACACCAGCCCGGCCCCGCCGACAGCGCGGCTGCCGAGGTGGACCAGGTGCCAGTCATTGGCCAGGCCATCGGCACTGGAGTACTGGCACATCGGCGATACCGCGATGCGGTTGGGCAGGGTCAATTGGCGAAGGGTAAAGGGTTCAAGCAGCAGACTCATGGGGCACCTCTCGAATCAGTGGGCAGGCTCCAGGTTCTGTTTGAATAGTCGACGAGTGACAGGAAAAAGGTACAACACCCGCCCCCGCGGGCAAAAAATTCGACAAGACGTCACAAGGCCAAAATCAAGCAGTGCTTAGAGCCTAGTCGACATCGACGGATCAGGGAGGGCTCAAGAATTGAAACACTTCAATCAGCGTTCAATGCGACCTCTGTGGCGAGGGAGCTTGCTCCCGCTGGGTGGCGTAGCCACCCCAAAACCTGTCACTGCGGACTATCAAAATAACCACGTCTGACCATTTGGGTGTGCTGCGCGCACCAGCGGGAGCAAGCTCCCTCGCCACAAAAGCTACCGCGGTTCGATGTGGGCAATCATCAGTTGAACCGTCTCGTTGCCACGAAACTCGTTGAGGTCGAGCTTGTAGGCCAGTTCCACCCACTTGATGGTCGGATTCGGCCAGATGTCGCGGTCGATCCCGAAGGCAATGCCGTCGAGCTTCACCGAACCACATTCACTTTTGAGCACGACTTTAAGGTGCCGCTCGCCAACGACACGCTGCTCGACCAACTGGAACACCCCATGAAACAACGGCTCCGGGAAGTGCTGGCCCCAAGGGCCGGCATGCCGCAGGGCACGGGCCAGTTCCAGGTGGAACTCTTCCACCGCCAGGGTGCCGTCCGACAACAGGCGGCCCGTCAGGTCTTCCTCGCGCAGTTGCCGGCGCACTTCAGCGTCGAAGGCTTCGGCGAACAAGGGGAAATTCGCTTCCGGCAGCGTCAGGCCGGCCGCCATCGCGTGGCCACCGTATTTGGTAATCAGATTCGGATGCTGCGCCGCCACCACGCTCAAGGCGTCGCGGATGTGAAAGCCCTGGACCGAACGCCCCGAGCCCTTGAGCAGGCCATCCCCGGCATCGGCAAAGGCGATGGTCGGGCGGAAATAGCGCTCTTTCATCCGTGACGCGAGGATACCGATGACACCCTGGTGCCACTCGGGATCGAACAGGCACAAGCCGAACGGCATCGACTCCACCGGCAGATCCTTGAGCTGCGCCAGCGCTTCACGCTGCATGCCTTGCTCGATGGATTTGCGATCCTGGTTCATGCCGTCCAGTTGCGCCGCCATCTCACGGGCCAGACCTGCGTCTTCGGTCAGCAGGCATTCGATACCCAGGCTCATGTCATCCAGGCGCCCTGCGGCGTTCAGGCGTGGGCCGACAATGAAACCCAGATCGGTGGACGTGATGCGCGCATGATCGCGCTTGGCCACTTCGAGGATCGCCTTGATCCCCGGCCGGGCACGTCCGGCGCGAATCCGTTCCAGGCCCTGATGCACCAGAATCCGGTTGTTGGCATCCAACGGCACCACGTCGGCCACACTGCCCAGAGCCACCAGATCAAGCAGTTCGCCGATATTCGGCTGCGGCTTGCTTGTGTACCAGCCGAGTTCGCGCAATCGCGCGCGCAGGGCCATCAACACATAGAAAATCACCCCGACACCGGCCAGCGCCTTGCTCGGAAACTCGCAACCTGGCTGGTTCGGATTGACGATGGCATCGGCCAGCGGCAGCTCGTCGCCGGGCAAGTGGTGGTCGGTGACGAGCACCTTGAGCCCGGCCTTTTTCGCCGCTGCCACGCCTTCGACGCTGGAGATGCCGTTGTCGACGGTGATCAACAAATGCGGCTGACGCTCGAGCGCCACCGCGACGATTTCAGGTGTCAGACCGTAGCCGTAATCGAATCGGTTGGGCACCAGATAATCGACATGTGCCGCACCCAGCAAACGCAGGCCCAGCGTGCCCACGGTGCTGGCCGTCGCGCCGTCGGCATCAAAGTCGCCGACGATCAGGATGCGCTGGCGCTGTTCGAGCGCAGTCACCAGCAAATCCACCGCTGCATCGATGCCCTTGAGTTGCTGGAACGGAATCAACCGCGCCAGGCTCTTGTCCAGTTCCGCCTCGGACAGCACGCCCCGAGCCGCGTACAGGCGGGTCAACAGCGGCGGAATATCACCGAGGAATGGCAGGGTGTCGGGCAGCAGGCGAGGTTCGATGCGCATGGGGTGAAAGATGCTTCTCTTCAATACGTAGGATAAAACCGGGTGACGCGGGGCAGCAGCGAAAAATCAGCCGCGCTCACCGGCCAGCCACTGCAACTGAACTTCGTGCTGACCACGGTCGTCGGTGACGAAAATCGTCCCTTCGCTGATCATCACGTCCCACTTGATAACGCGGGGCATGTCTTTGGCCAGGGTTTCCAGGACCTCCTGAGGCACGGCAGCGATGTTGACGTTCTTCAGGTTTTTCACCGCCGGCACCACTTTGCCTTCCCACACGCGCAGGCTGCCGTAGGCCAGCAGGCTGGTGCGTTCAGTGCGGCGCGAGCACCAGGTCAGGCGCTCGGCATCCGGCTGGCCGACTTCTATCCAGTGCAGGACGCGGTCATCCAGGCTTTTTTCCCACAAGGCCGGTTCATCCACTTCCGACAGACCACGGCCAAAAGACAGCTGCTCGTTGTACCAGAGGGCGTAGGCCAGCAGGCGCACGGTCATACGCTCTTCGGTTTCCGAAGGATGACGGGCGATGGTCTGCTTTACGCTCTCATAGACGCTGCGGTCGAGGTCGGTGAGGTTCAGTTCAAACTTGTAGGTCGTGGACGGCTGGGCCATGAACGGGCTTCTTGATACGAGGAAAGGCGGCAAGTCTAACCGATGCGACGGGCAATCCACGAATTGAACACAATCAAGCTGGAGCGTCGGACAGTCGGCTATGCTAAAACGCTCTATTCGCCCAACTTTTGCCCCACAGGATCCAGCATGCCGTTCACCGCCAAACCGCTTTCCGGTCTGAAAGTCATCGAATTGGGCACCTTGATTGCCGGCCCGTTTGCCTCGCGCATTTGCGCGGAATTCGGTGCCGACGTGATCAAGATCGAATCCCCGGACGGCGGTGATCCATTACGCAAATGGCGCAAGTTGTATGAAGGCACTTCGTTGTGGTGGTTCGTCCAGGCCCGCAACAAAAAGTCCCTGACCCTCAATCTCAAACACTCCGACGGTCAGGCGATCCTGAAACAGCTGCTGGGTGAGGCAGACATCCTGATCGAAAACTTTCGTCCCGGGGTCCTGGAAAAACTCGGCCTGGGCTGGGACGTCCTGCACGCCTTGAACCCGAAACTGGTCATGGTGCGGCTATCAGGTTTCGGACAGACCGGCCCGATGAAGGATCAGCCCGGCTTTGGCGCGGTCGGTGAGTCCATGGGGGGCCTGCGCTACATCACCGGCTTCGAAGACCGGCCACCGGTGCGCACCGGCATTTCCATCGGCGACTCGATTGCCGCGCTCTGGGGCGTGATTGGCGCGTTGATGGCCCTGCGTCATCGCGAAGTCAACGGCGGCCAGGGGCAAGTGGTGGACGTGGCGCTGTACGAAGCCATCTTCGCGATGATGGAAAGCATGGTCCCGGAGTTCGACGTGTTCGGCTTCATCCGTGAACGCACGGGCAATATCATGCCGGGCATCACCCCGTCCTCGATCCACACCAGCGCCGATGGCAAGCACGTGCAGATCGGCGCCAATGGCGACGCGATTTTTAAACGCTTCATGCTGATCATTGGCCGGGAAGACCTGGCCAACGACCCCCTGCTTGCCAGCAACGATGGCCGCGATGCCCGACGCGACGAGATTTATGGCGTCATCGATCGCTGGGTCAACTCGTTGCCGCTGGACAGGGTGCTGGCGCAGCTCAATCAGGCCGAGGTGCCGGCCAGCCGGATCTTCAGCGCCGAAGACATGTTCAATGACCCTCAGTACCTGGCGCGGGAAATGTTCCTGCAAGCCAAGCTGCCGGACGGCAAAGACTTCAAGATGCCGGGCATTGTGCCGAAACTCTCAGAGACACCCGGGGAATGTGAATGGGTCGGGCCACAACTGGGTGAGCACAACGCACAGGTACTCCAGGAACTTGGCTATGACGCGACGCAGATCGCACAGTTGCGCAAAGACGGAGCCATCTGAACTGAGGCGCCTGCCTGCATGGGCCATTGGACACTGCCCGTCACTCGGCGGGTGGCTGCTGTGCGTGCTGGCGATGTCGCTCCTGCTCCTTGAACCGGTCCCCTCAGCCCTGGCGCAAACCAGGGAAACCCTGATCTGGCTCAAGCGCGACCTGCCGCCGCTGACAATCTTCGACGGTCCGAAAAAGGGCCAGGGCGTTATCGATCAACTGCTTCCACTGTTGATTGCCGGCATGCCGCAATACCAGCACAACGTGATGAGGGTCAATCGCGCGCGTGGGTTGCAAATGCTCCACGAGCCGTCCCTCGTCTGCGACGCGGCGCTGAACTGGAGCAAGGAACGGGAACAGTGGATCGCCTTTTCCATTCCGGTCTTTCGCGCCATGAGCAATGGCCTGGCCGTGCGGCGCGTCGACCAGAAAGTGCTGGCACCCTTTATCAAGGACGGCGAAGTGGACCTGGCGGCGCTGCTCGCCAGCGGCAGCGAAAAGCTGGGGATCATTGCCGAGCGCAATTACGGCGAATACCTCGACGGGCTGCTCAAGCAAGCGCCAGCCGACGCGCTGACCGCTCATTACGGCAACGACGCCTTGGGCAGCCTGCTGCAGATGCAGCGCCTGGGACGCTTGCGTCTGCTGTTGGGTTATCGCCCGGAAATTCGCTACCAGGCCTCGCTGCAAGGCATTGCCGAGGATGAATTGCAGTTCTATCCGATCCGTGGCACGGGCAAATACCTGTCCGGCTACATCGGTTGCACCGACACCCCCAAGGGCCGGCAGGCCATTGTCGAGATCAACCAGGTGCTGCGTACCCTTCCCCGTGAACGACTTGACGAGGCCTACGCCGCCTGGCTGGATCCGGAGAGTCGCAGCGATTACCTGAAAGACACCAAGGCGTTTTTCGACAATCTGGTGCAACCCTGACAAATCCCGGGCAAAAGAAACCCCGAGAAGTGGGGAGACGACCCGGGGTTAAACATGGTCCGTTTGGAGACCAGTAGCAGCAAGCTACAAGCACCGGAGCACAATGCTTGATCCTGCTGTTACAAAGTCTGACTGACCTGGGCGCGGGAAGGTTCCCGTAAAAATCCGTTCAATTGCGACTGGCCAGCAGCTTGTCCTGCGCCGCATTGCGCAATGCCGCGATGACACAAGGCTCAAGGCGTCCCTCAGCGATCAGCACGTCGCGATGCAAGCCGTCGACCACATCCGTCAACAGGCGTTTGTCATTCAACTGGGCCTGATTGAACTCGCGCTCGACCACGGTCGCGCCGATAGCATTCTTCAGGGTCACCCGGCATTCGCCACGAATGCCTGACGGGGTCAACGTAACCTGATACGGGCTCAGCGCCTCACCGAGCAACAGACTGATACTTTCCATCCCGATCACCACTCAATAGTCCGAAAACAACGTGCCTGGGGCATGCCTACAACAAATGACCGCTGGCCCGAGAAGAAAGTTCTGGATACCGACCGCAGGCGAACCTGCAACCCAGTCAAGTGAGCATGCACGGCGAACATGACAGAGAAAAAACGCCACCATCACGTTTGTCGGGTGCGCCGGGCGATGTCGGCCCAGCCTCCCAACAATCCTCGCAGCTGGCCATCGGCCGTGTAAAACGGCACTGTCCACTGGTAGATATCCCTGACACCGTCCTTGAACATCAATTGACGCTCAAAAAAGCGCGTCCTTCGTGTACTCAATTGCGTCATGTACTCGGCATGCAGCAGTTCCGCGGTTTGCCTGGGCATGGCATCGACCTCGAACAACTGCCGCCCCTGCATCCGGTCAAAACGCGTCGACAAGGCGTCCTCATAACTTTTGTTGCACATGATCAAGCGCCCTTGCAGATCACGGACAAACATCGGGTCAGGCATGGCATCCATCAGGGCATGCTGGAAGGCGAGCTGATCACGCAGACTGCTTTGGGCCTCGACCCGTTGCCTGACGACCACCGCCAACCGCCGATTCCAGAGCAGGGAAAGCAGACCGAACAGGCTGACCACCAACACGCCCCAGCAAACCCACCGGTCAATCCGCTGCCAGAGGCCAGGCGCCTGTGGCACGGTAGCGCCGCCGAACCACTTCCGGCGAAGGTCGCGCAACTCCTGTTCAGGAAACGCCTCCAGCGCCTTGTTGAGGATACTCAGCAGCTGCGGCTGGCCTTTACGCACCGCCAGATAATCCGCATCCCATTTGCCCGGTACCACGGCGCCGATCTGTAGCCGGCCCGACGGAATAAGCTGGGCACCGATTTCGCTTTCGATGGTGGCGTAGGCTTCACCGCTTTCCACCCAGGCACGGGCCTCGGCGTAGGTTTTAACCGAACGCAACTCGATGGACGGGTAATTGCGACGGATCATCGCTTCCAGTGCATGCCGGGTCGGTAGCACCAGTACCCGCTTCGTCATGTCCTCCAGCGACTGCACCGGCGGTGCCCCGGCCTGCCCGACAAAGACCCATCCTGCACCGCCGTACGCATGACTGAAATCGAGAAACGCCTTGCGTTCGTCATTCATCGCCAGGGTCGTACTCAAATCCGCAGCGCCGCTTTCCAGATGGGCCAGCATCTGATCGGTGGAAAAAGACTCCTGGTAAACGAACTGCAACCCCGTCATGTCACTGATGCGCTTGAGCAGGTCACTGTTCAAGCCCGTCCATCGGCCATGTTCATCCTTGAACAGGTACAACGGGTATTCCAGTGCCGTGACCACGACCCGTGGATGGCTGGCCATCCACTGCAACTCCTGGTCATCCAGCACGATCATGGAACGTGCGACAGACTTTCCACGCTCCTGAATCGATGCAGGGCTCGCCCCTCCCCATTCGGCGATTCCCAGCATGCCGAATAAAAACAGCCAGCGCGCGACTGGCTTGAACACACTTGTAAACAGCATTCCCACGTCCTTGGTGATCCATTCGCCTGTCCCTTCGCGGCGATAACACGACAAGTGTGCATGCAGAAATGAAAAAGCCCGTCAGGAGACGGGCTTCAAAATGTTACAGCGCTGACCGGTTACAGCGGCTTGCCGCGGTTGCCATGCTGACTGACAAAGGCCTGCACGGCCTTCAGGTCATTTGGCAATATGGTGCAACGTTCGTCTCGCTCAAACAAATCAGAAAGATGTACCGGCAGTTCGAGCGTTTTTCCTACACCGGCTTTTTCCACGGCGTCCGGGAATTTGACCGGGTGGGCGGTGCCCAGGATCACCATTGGAATGTCCAGGCTACGACGGCATTCCCGCGCAGCTTTCACGCCGATGGCCGTGTGTGGATCCAGCACTTCACCAGTCTGCTCGTAGACTTCGGCGATGGTTTCGCAGGTTTGTGCGTCATCCACGGCCAGCGAGTCGAACAACTTGCGGGCTTCGGTCCAGCGCTCTTGCTCGACGCTGAAACCGCCACCCTGCTTGAACGAATCCATCAGCCCGGCGATGGCCGCGCCGTTGCGACCATGCAGGTCGAACAGCAGGCGTTCGAAGTTCGACGACACCATGATGTCCATGGACGGCGACAGCGTGGCGTGCAGGGTTTCCTTGACGTACTGGTTGCCGCTCATGAAGCGGTGCAGGATGTCGTTGCGGTTGGTGGCGACGATCAACTGGTTGATCGGCAGGCCCATGTTGCGCGCCAGGTAACCGGCGAAGATGTCGCCGAAGTTGCCGGTCGGCACCGAGAACGACACCGAACGCGCCGGGCCGCCCAGTTGCAGGGCTGCGTGGAAGTAGTAAACGATCTGGGCCATGATCCGCGCCCAGTTGATCGAGTTCACGGCGACCAGGCGAGTGCCCTTGAGGAAGCCCTGGTCGGCGAAGCTCGCCTTGACCATTTCCTGGCAGTCATCGAAGTTGCCTTCGATGGCGATGTTGTGGATGTTCTCACCGAAGATGGTGGTCATCTGCCGACGCTGCACTTCGGACACCCGGTTGTGCGGATGCAGGATGAAGATGTCGACGTTTTCGCAGTGCTTGCAGCCTTCGATGGCGGCCGAGCCGGTATCACCGGAGGTGGCGCCGACAATCACCACGCGCTCGCCGCGCTTTTCCAGCACGTAGTCGAGCAGGCGACCGAGCAATTGCAGGGCGAAGTCCTTGAACGCCAGGGTCGGGCCGTGGAACAGCTCCAGCACCCATTCGTTGCCGTTCAGCTGACGCAGCGGCGCAACGGCGCTATGGGCGAATACACCATAGGTTTCTTCAAGAATCTTTTTGAAATCGGCGTCCGGAATGCTGCCGGTGACGAACGGGCGCATGACGCGGAAAGCCAGCTCGTGATACGGCAGGCCGGCCCACGAAGCGATTTCTTCCTGGGTGAAACGTGGCAGGTTTTCCGGGACGTACAGACCGCCGTCGGTGGCAAGGCCTGCCAGCAGGACGTCTTCGAAATTCAGGGCCGGTGCCTGGCCGCGGGTACTGATGTAGCGCATGTTTTCAAACCTTCGGTTTGAGCTTCAAGCTTCAAGCTTCAAGCTTCAAGCTGAGCATCACTGGCTTCTGGCTTGCAGCTTGGAGCTGATAGCTTGCAGCTGTTTTAGTTAAGGTGCTCGACACGGATCCGTACGACCGGACCGACCACACCCGCCAAGGCTTCCAAAGCAGCGATGGCATCGTTGATGTGCTGTTCCAGCACGCGGTGGGTCAGCAGGATCATCGGCACCAGGCCGTCGTGCTCCTCGGCTTCCTTCTGCATGATCGACTCGATGTTGATGCCGCGCTCCGAGAGGATGCTCGCGACCTGAGCCAATACGCCCGGATGGTCCTTGGCCTGAATGCGCAGGTAGTAGGCACTTTCGCAGGCTTCGATCGGCAGGATCGGGTGATCCGACAGTGAATCCGGTTGGAATGCGAGGTGCGGCACGCGGTTTTCCGGGTCGGAAGTCATGGCGCGGACCACGTCCACCAGGTCGGCGATCACCGACGAAGCGGTCGGCTCCATGCCGGCACCAGCACCGTAGAACAGGGTCGAACCGGCAGCATCACCGTTGACCATCACCGCGTTCATCACGCCGTTGACGTTGGCGATCAGGCGATCGGCCGGGATCAGCGTCGGGTGCACGCGCAGTTCGATACCGGCCGCGGTGCTGCGCGCCACGCCCAGGTGCTTGATGCGGTAGCCCAGCGCTTCGGCGTAGTTGACGTCGGCGGTGGTCAGCTTGGTGATGCCTTCGGTGTAAGCCTTGTCGAACTGCAACGGAATACCGAACGCGATGGACGCCAGGATCGTCAGCTTGTGAGCCGCGTCGATACCCTCGACGTCGAAGGTCGGATCGGCTTCGGCGTAACCCAGGGCCTGGGCTTCGGCCAATACGTCTTCGAAGGTGCGACCCTTCTCGCGCATTTCCGTCAGGATGAAGTTACCGGTGCCGTTGATGATGCCGGCTACCCAGTTGATGCGGTTGGCGGACAGGCCTTCGCGGATCGCCTTGATCACCGGGATGCCACCGGCCACCGCCGCTTCGAACGCAACGATCACGCCCTTCTCGCGGGCCTTGGCGAAAATTTCATTACCGTGAACGGCGATAAGCGCCTTGTTCGCGGTGACCACATGCTTGCCATTCTCGATGGCCTTGAGTACCAGCTCGCGGGCAACGGTGTAGCCGCCCATCAGCTCTATAACGATGTCGATCTCAGGGTTCGTGGCCACTTCGAAGACATCGTTGGTAATCGCAATACCGGTCGTTTGGAACTGAGGCTTTGGCGTGCGCATGGCAATTTGTGCCACTTCGATCCCACGCCCGGCACGACGAGCAATTTCCTCGGCGTTGCGCTGAAGTACGTTGAAGGTACCGCCACCGACGGTTCCTAACCCACAGATGCCTACTTTGACCGGTTTCACTGTGAACTCCCCATAAAACGGCCGACTCGAGGCCGGCCGTGAAAACAACCGCTTACTCGCGGCTCTCTATTGATGGCCCGGCGAATGTCGCTGCCGGACCATGATCGTCAAGGCTTGCCGTGACGATGCGAATTTACTTCGCGCCCAGCGCCAGTTTGGCGACTTGTGGCGCAGGCTGGTAGCCCGGAATGACCTGACCGTCGGCCAAAACGATGGCCGGTGTGCCGTTCACGCCGATCGACTGGCCGAGTGCGAACTGTTTGGAAACCGGGTTATCGCACTTGGCGGCCTTGATTTCCTTGCCGTCGACCATTTTGTCCATGGCCGCTTTCTTGTCTTTCGAGCACCACACCGCTTGCAGTTGCTCGTCACCCGGCGAGCCCAGGCCCTGGCGCGGGAACGCGACGTAGCGCACTTCGATGCCGCGCTTGTTCAGCTCAGGCACTTCGGCGTGCAGCTTGTGGCAGTACGGGCAGGTGGTGTCGGTGAATACGGTGATGTGCGACTTGGTTTCGCCAATGGCCGGGTAGACAACGGTTTCGGCAACCGGGATGTCGTTGATCAGCTTGGAGATGCCCAGGCGCTCGGTCTTCTCGGTCAGGTTGACCGGCTTGCCGTCCTTGAGATCGAACAGGTAGCCCTGGACCACGTACTGGCCATCGGCGCTGGCGTACAGCACGCGGCTGCCCTTGAGCTTGACTTCATACAGGCCTGGCAACGGGCTGGCGGTGATGCTCTCTACCGGCACTTCGAGCTGGAGGTTTTCCAGGCTTTTACGAATGGCTTTGTCGGCCGCGTCATCGGCGACGGCAAAGGTGCTGACCAACGCAATGGCTGCGGCGGCGAAAATCTGGGTCAGACGCATGAGAACTCCTGAAGGCGAACATATGGGACGATCAGAACGCCCGTGCCGAAACACCGGGTCATAACCGCCCATCGTGCAAACCGGCCCAGCCTATCACATAAGGTCCACATGGCCGAATGCACCTGATGCAAGACATTTGTGGCGACACAATCCCCTGTGGGAGCGAGCCTGCTCGCGATGACGGCATCACATCCAGAACATGTATCGACTGTCAGGCCGCTATCGCGAGCAAGCTCGCTCCCACAGGTTTTTCGGTTATCCCCGCGGATGATGTTTGGCATGCAAATCCTGCAACCGCGCCCGGGCAACATGGGTGTAGATCTGCGTCGTCGACAAATCGCTGTGCCCCAGCAGCATCTGCACCACCCTCAGGTCTGCGCCGTGGTTGAGCAGGTGCGTGGCGAAGGCATGGCGCAAGGTGTGCGGCGACAGCGACTTGCCGATCCCGGCCACCTTGGCCTGGTGCTTGATCCGGTGCCAGAAGGTCTGGCGGGTCATCTGCTCGCCACGCAGACTTGGGAACAACACGTCGCTGGGACGTCCGCCCAGCAGCTCGCCGCGGGCATCACGCATGTAGCGCTCGACCCAGACAATCGCCTCCTCGCCCATCGGCACCAGCCGCTCCTTGCTACCCTTGCCCATTACCCGCAACACGCCTTGACGCAAATTGACTTGTTCCAGGGTGAGGCTGATCAGCTCAGTCACCCGCAAGCCACAGGCATACAGCACTTCAAGCATGGCCCGGTCGCGCTGACCGATGGCCTCGCTCAAGTCAGGCGCCTTCAGCAAGGCTTCCACATCCGCCTCAGACAAGGACTTTGGCAACGGCCTGCCGAGTTGCGGCATATCAACGCGTAATGTCGGATCGACCGAGATCATCTTTTCCCGCAGCAGGTAACGATAAAAGCCACGCACACCCGAGAGAAATCGCGCAGTGGAACGTGGCTTGTAGTTTTGCTCCAGGCGCCAGGCCAAGTGGTCGAGTATCAACTCGCGACCGGCATTGACCAGCTCCAGTCCTTTGTCCTGTAACCAGCCGTTGAACAGCGTCAGGTCACTGCGATAGGCATCGCGGGTGTTATCGGAAAGGCCTTTCTCCAGCCACAAGGCATCGAGGAATTGGTCTATCAGCGGGTGATCGATGGCAGGCATGGGCACTCGAATCACGCAGCCTTGGGACTGCGCACAAAATTAAAATTGGACATGGAAACGGCCGCTAGTCTTTCATAGGCCGCGATTTCAAGGAACAGGGAGCAGCAATGAGCGAGCAGCAGATTTTATTGGCATTTGGCGGGATAGGCGCGGCGGCGCTGCTTTGCCAATGGCTGGCCTGGCGTTTGAAATTGCCGGCGATTCTATTCCTGCTGCTGACCGGCATCCTGGCCGGCCCCGTGCTGCATTTGCTCGACCCTCAGGAGATGTTCGGACCACTGTTGATGCCGCTGGTGTCCCTGGCAGTGGCGCTGATCCTGTTCGAAGGCAGCCTGACTCTGCATCTGTCCGAATGGCGCGAAATCGGCAGCGTCGTCCATCGCTTGGTCACCATTGGCGCCCTCTCCACCTGGGTGGTCATTGCTGTCGCCACTCACTGGCTGCTGGATTTCGACTGGATGCTGGCCATCCTGTTCGGCAGCCTGACCCTGGTGACCGGGCCGACCGTGATCGTGCCGATGCTGCGCGTCGTGCGCCCGAAAGCGTCGATTGCCAACATCCTGCGCTGGGAAGGCATTGCCATCGACCCCATCGGTGCCCTGCTGGCGGTGGTCGTCTATAGCTTCATCATCGCCAGCTCCAAAGGTAACGGCCTCGAGGAAAGCCTGCTGACCTTCGGTGGCGTGATTCTGTGCGGCAGCCTGTTCGGTGTTTTTGGTGGCTGGTTGCTCGGTACCCTGATTCGCCGTCAGTGGCTGCCGGAATACCTGCACAACCTGGCAGCGCTCGCGGCAGTCCTGAGTATTTTCATTGGCTCCAACGAAGTCACCAACGAATCCGGGTTGCTGGCCGTGACCTTGATGGGCATGTGGCTGGCCAACATGAAAGGCGTGGACGTGCGGCACATCCTGCACTTCAAGGAGAACCTCAGCGTGCTGCTGATCTCCGGCCTGTTCATTCTGCTGGCGGCCCGGCTGGACCTGAACGCCATGATCGGCCTTGGGCCTCTGGTGCTGATTTTGCTGCTGGTAATTCAGTTCATCGCCCGCCCTTTGAATGTGCTGCTGAGCACGGCGGGCTCCAGCCTGGGTTGGCGCGAGCGAGCGTTGCTGGCATGGATTGCCCCAAGGGGCATCGTGGCAGCGGCGGTGTCGGCCATCTTCGCCATTCGCCTGCATGACGCCGGTCATCAGGGAGCGTTGCTGCTGGTGCCGCTCACCTTTGCGGTGATCATCGGCACGGTGGTGTTGCAAAGCGCGACGGCACGACCGCTGGCACGCCTGCTGAAGGTGGCGGAACCGGCACCGAGCGGTTTCCTGATCATCGGCGCCAACGGACCTGCGCGCACGCTGGGTAAGGCACTGCAACAGCTGGGCAGTCGCGTACTGTTGACGGATTCGAGCTGGGAAAACATTCGTGCAGCGCGGATGGAAGGCTTGCCGACCTATTTTGGCAACCCAGCGTCGCAACATGCCGATGCGCATCTGGACCTGGTCGGCCTCGGGCATTTGCTGGCGCTGTCACCCTCCGGCGAGATGAACACCCTGGCGCTGATGCGGTTTCGTCATGAACTGGGCCATCAACGCATGTTCGGCCTGGCCAGCGGCCAGGAAAGCCGCCGCACCGACAAGCACCGTACCAGCCTGGAACATCGCGGCAATCAACTGGGCAGCGAAGCGCTGACCTACGCCAAGCTCGCCAGCCAATTGAGCCAGGGCTCAGAGCTGTACAGCACAACGTTGACGGACGGTTTCAGTTGGGACGATTACCGCGCGCTGCATGGCGAGCGTGCGACCCTGCTGTTCGTGCGCGACGACAGCGGTTGGGTGCACGTGGTAACGCCGGCAAGCACGATCAAGCCCGCGGCGGGGTGGACGTTGTTGGCGTTGATTCAGCCGGAGACGAGCAGCGCCTGACAGAACGATCCGCCCTGTAGGAGCTGGCTTACCAGCTCCTACAGGGTGGGGTAAATCGCAGGCAACAAAAAAGCAGCCCGCAGGCTGCTTTTTTTGCATCGGAAGCTGGACTTAAGCCAGTTTTTCCTTGATGCGAGCTGCTTTACCCGACAGGTCACGCAGGTAGTACAGCTTGGCTTTACGTACGTCACCGCGACGCTTGACAGCCATGCTGTCGATTTGCGGGGAGTAGGTCTGGAAAGTACGCTCTACGCCAACACCGTTGGAGATTTTACGAACGGTGAATGCACTGTTTACGCCGCGGTTACGCTTGGCGATAACAACACCTTCGAACGCTTGCAGACGCGAACGGTCGCCTTCCTTCACTTTCACCTGAACGACAATGGTGTCGCCCGGGGCAAAGGTAGGGATCTCTTTGGTCATCTGCTCTGCTTCGAGTGCAAGGATGATTTTGTTAGTCATGCTGTGCTCCTAAGGTAAATCGTCGGATCTACCATCGATACGTTGTTAACTATCGTCCCGCTCGCGGATGTATTCCTCGAGCAGCTTCTTCTCTTCTCCAGAAAGCGAGCGGCTTTCCAGAAGATCGGCGCGTCGTTCAAAGGTCCGACCAAGGGACTGCTGTAAACGCCAACGCCGGATGTGCGCGTGATTGCCACTTAGCAATACGTCGGGAACACGCTGATCCGCATACACCTCCGGTCGGGTGTAGTGCGGGCAATCCAGCAAACCATCCGTAAAGGAATCTTCCTCGGCGGAGTCCGCATGCCCTAAAGCTCCAGGCAGCAGTCGTGTAACCGCATCGATCAGGACCATCGCCGGCAGCTCGCCGCCAGACAGTACATAGTCGCCAATCGACCACTCTTCATCGACATGAGCATCAATAAAACGCTCGTCAATGCCTTCATAGCGGCCGGCAATCAGGATCAATGCATCCAGATTCGCCAACTCACGTACCGCCGACTGAGTCAGTTGACGGCCTTGGGGGGACAGGTAAATTACCTTCGCCGCCTCCCCGGCTGCTGCCTTGGCCTGAACCAGAGCATCTTCCAGGGGCTTGATCTTCATCACCATGCCCGGACCACCGCCAAACGGGCGATCGTCCACAGTGTGATGTCGATCCGTCGTGTAGTCTCGCGGATTCCAACAGGTGAGCTGCAAGAGCCCCTGTTTCACCGCCCGACTGGTGATGCCGTACTCGCTGATGGCGGAAAACATCTCGGGAAACAGACTGATCACTTCTACGCGCAAGTTAGCCACGCTTAGAAATCCGCGTCCCAATCCACCTTCATCTCGCCCGCGGCCAGGTCGATGGCCAACACGCATTGCTCCGTATAGGGCAACAGGCGTTCGCGATCATCCAGGCTGCCAGCGCAAGGCTTGACCACCATGACATCGTTCGAGCCGGTCTCCAGCAGGTGATCGATTTTCCCGAACAGTTGTCCGAGGGTGTCGATGACCTTGAGACCTTCCAGCTGGTACCAGTAGTACTCGCCGTCGGTGAGTTCAGGGAACAGGTTGCGCGGCACGCAGATCTCATAACCGGCCAGAAGACGAGCTTCTTCGCGATCATCGAGATCCTTGAGCTTTGCGACCAGGAACTTGTCGTTCCCGCGTCCGCTGACCAGCTCTACCTGCTTTACATTACCGTCACGCTTGAGCGTCCAGGTTTTGTAGTCCAGCAGGTTTTTAATCGGATCAGTAAAGGAGTACACCTTCACTTCGCCGCGAACGCCGTGAACAGAATAAATCTTGCCGATAACGATCAAATCATCAGCAATGGCAGGCGTCGCGTTCATATTGCTCAGGCCGCAGCCTTAGCAGATTCCTTCAACAACTGAGCAACGCGCTCAGAAGGTTGTGCACCAACGCTCAGCCAGTAGGCTACGCGCTCTTGGTTCACGGACAGACGAACTTCCTGACCACGGGCAACAGGGTTGAAGTAGCCAACCTGTTCCTTGTGCGAACCGTCGCGCGGGTTGCGGCTGTCGGTTACGGTCAAGTGGTAAAACGGGCGCTTTTTGGAGCCGCCAAGGGCAAGACGGATTGTTAGCATGTGAACATCGTTCCTGTAGTCGGTGCTGCAAATCTAAAGGCACAGCGGGCATGGGTGCCCGAAAGGCCGCATATTCTAAGGAATATCCGGACTTTTGCAAATGACTTTTTCCGGCGGTCTATCGGCCGCCATGCAGATTTGCTATAGAGCCGTCGTTGAAAACGGCCGGTCAGCTCCCGCCAAGTGCGGGTTTGCTGTGTATCCCACGTCCGTGTGGGTTAGCGCCGGTGCGACGACCGGCGCAGATTCGTGTGTCCTTTCTCGCCAATACGCTCACATTTTGGCGAGTGACTGGTGCCCTCAGGCAAGGCGCCGCGACGAGTCATAGCCCGCTATGGCGAGGAGCGGCAACGCCGCATGAGGGCACCAGACGCCGCCAAAATTGAGCAGTATTGGCGTGAAAGGACACTATATTTTCGGCATGCCGCCGCCGGGTAGCATTCCACCCATGCCGCGCATCATCTTGGCCATTCCGCCTTTCGCGGAGAACTTCTTCATCATCTTCTGCATCTGCTTGTGCTGCTTGATCAAGCGGCCGATGTCCTGCACCTGGGTGCCGGAGCCCATGGCGATCCGGCGCTTGCGCGAACCGCTGATCATCTCAGGGTCGCGGCGCTCGGCCGGGGTCATGGAGTTGATGATGGCTTCCATCTGTTTGAATTGCTTCTCTGCCGCGCCTTGGGCATTGCCCATTTGCGCCAGGTTCACGCCACCCATGTTCGGCAGCTTGTCCATGAGCCCGCCGAGGCCGCCCATGTTTTTCATCTGTTGCAGCTGGTCGCGGAAGTCTTCGAGGTCGAAGCCCTTGCCCTTCTTCAGCTTCTTGGCCAGTTTGTCGGCCTTGTCCTTGTCGAGGGTCGCTTCCGCCTGCTCGATCAGGCTGAGCACGTCGCCCATGCCGAGGATGCGCGAGGCGATACGCTCAGGGTGGAACGGATCGAGCGCTTCGCTCTTCTCGCCCATACCGATGAACTTGATCGGCTTGCCGGTAATGGCTCGCACCGACAGCGCGGCACCGCCACGGGCGTCGCCGTCGACCTTGGTCAGGATCACACCGGTCAGCGGCAATGCATCGCCGAAGGCCTTGGCCGTGTTGGCGGCGTCCTGGCCGGTCATGGCGTCGACCACGAACAGGGTTTCTACCGGGTTGATCGCGGCATGCAGTGCCTTGATCTCGCCCATCATCTCTTCATCGATGTGCAGGCGACCGGCGGTATCGACGATGACCACGTCGATGAATTTGAGTTTTGCCTCTTTAATAGCCGCTTGCGCGATCTCGACCGGCTTCTGGCTCAGGTCGGACGGGAAGAAGGTAACGCCGACTTCACCGGCAAGCATTTCCAGCTGTTTGATCGCCGCTGGACGATAAACGTCGGCGGACACGACCATGACGGACTTCTTCTTGCGCTCTTTAAGGAAGCGCGCGAGTTTGCCGGCGGTGGTGGTTTTACCCGCGCCCTGCAAACCGGCCATCAAAATGACCGCTGGCGGCACGGCGCTCAGGTTCAAATCTTCGTTGGCCGCGCCCATCAGGCTTTCGAGTTCGGCCTGGACGATTTTCACGAAGGCCTGGCCCGGCGTCAGGCTGCGCGACACCTCGGTGCCTACGGCGCGTTCCTTGACCGAATTGACGAAGTCCTTGACCACCGGCAGGGCGACGTCGGCTTCAAGCAACGCCATACGCACTTCACGCAGGGTGTCTTTGATGTTGTCTTCAGTCAGCTTTGCCTTGCCGGTGACATGGCGCAGCGTCTGCGAGAGACGGTCGGTTAAGTTTTCAAACATTGCGCGATCCTTTCAGGCCCTGTGTAGACCGGGATAATGGCGGCCCGGACCGGACTAAACGTGTGCTCGGCGAGCCTGCGGCGTGGGCAGGTCGCGGATTATAGCGAAGACTGTGGCCGGCGGACACCTCGCTGTCAGGTTGCGCGGTCTTTCGTGTGGCGGGGGTTCTATGCCAAACTCAGCGACTTTCGGGCTTGCCTAACAGGATTTATGCTCCCCTTGTCACCCAGCTTGCTAACTACCCTCGCCGCCGCCTGCTTGTATGCCGCTGCGACCATTTACCAGGGCACTCGCCTGGCGTCCGGCGCCAAGGTCAACAAACGCCTGCTGGTCATGCTCGGCGTGCTCGCCGTATTGGCCCACAGCGTCAGCCTGCTCACCCACCTGCTGACCCCGACCGGCCTGGCCCTGGACTTCTTCAGTGCCGCCAGCCTGATTGCCGTGGCGGTCATCGCGCTGACCCTGCTGGCCTGCTCGCGGATTCCGGTGGAGAACCTGCTGGTCCTGCTTTTCCCGCTTGGGGCCCTGACCGTGTTGCTGGCGCACTTTGCCCCCGCCGGCACGGTACAGGTCATCGATGAGGAGCCGGGCATCCTCGCCCACATCCTGCTTTCGATTCTGGCCTACGGCATGTTCACCATCGCGGTGTTCCAGTCCTTGCTGCTGCTGATTCAAGACCACCAGCTCAAGCACAAGCACCCGTCCGGGCTGATCAAGAACTTCCCGCCGCTGCAAACCATGGAAAGCCTGCTGTTCGGTTTCCTCTGGGCCGGCTGGACGCTGTTGTCGCTATCGCTGATTTCCGGCTGGCTGTTCGTCGAGAACCTGTTCGCCCAGCATCTGGTGCACAAAACCCTGCTGGCCTGCCTGGCCTGGGTCGTTTTCAGCGTGCTGCTGTGGGGACGCAATCGCCTCGGCTGGCGCGGGCACAAAGCCATTCGCTGGACCCTGGCCGGTTTTTGCCTGTTGATGCTGGCGTATTTCGGCAGCAAGCTGGTTCGTGAATACATCCTGCATATCTGACGGGCGGCATTAATGGACGACTTGCCCATAGGGCCGATGCTCGCGGTAGTGACCCTGCTGGTTTTATGGTCGGGGCTGTTTACCGCCATCGAAGCGGCGCACCAGCATTTGCTGGCCCAGCGCACCGCAACGCGTTCCAGCGACAAACCGGTGGCGAAACTCAGCTTTCCCCTGGCCAGCCTGATTTTTTGCAACACCCTGTGCCGTGCACTGGTGGTGGTCATCAGCACCTTGCTGGCCATGTTCACCTGGGCCGAGAACGGCCCGTGGGTCGCCTGCCTCGGGGCGGGCGCCATTTTGCTGGTGTTTTCCGACTATTTGCCACGCACCCTCGCCGCTCGCTATCCGGATGCGATCCTGGCCCAGGGCAACAACCTGCTGCGGGTGCCGCTGAAAATCATCTATCCCGCGGCATGGCTGCTCAGCAGCATCAGTCAGTTGCTGACGCGGCCATTCGCCCGTAAAGCCAAAGTGGTGCAACAGAGTGAGGACGAAACGCTGACGGAGCGGCATGCGCCCTCCGAAACCGTAAGCCGCCCTCACCCGCTGCCAGGCATCCATGCGCTGGACAACATCACCGTCAATGACATCCTGGTACCGCGCAGCGACGTGGATGGCATCAATCTCGATGACTCCATCGAAGAAATCATCGAACAATTGCGCCACAACAGACGTACTCGCCTGCCGGTGTTCCACAGTGATATCAACCAGGTCGAAGCTGTCCTCAACACCCGGCACATCCTTCACTTGCTGCCCGATGCGAGCCTGACCAGGGAAGCCTTGCTGGCGGCCAGCCACGAGCCGTACTTCGTGCCGGAAAGTACGCCGTTGCAGCTGCAACTGCTCAACTTCCACAAGCAGCAGCGGCGCCTGGGCATGGTGGTCGACGAATACGGTGAAGTGCTGGGCATCGTCACCCTGGAAGACATTCTCGAAGAAATCGTCGGCGAGTTCGAAAGCCAGCAGAGCCTGGACAATCCGCACATTCATCCGCAAGCCGACGGGCGCCTGGTGATCGACGGTGCCGCGTCCATTCGCGAGCTGAACAAGAGCCTCGGCTGGCACCTGCCCAGCGATGGCCCGAAAACCCTGAACGGCCTGGTCACCGAGGCGCTGGAAACCATTCCTGAAAGCGCGGTGTGCCTGAAGATCGGCCGGTATCGCCTGGAAATTCTCGAGACCGAGGACAACCGTGTCACGCGGGTGCTGATCTGGCAGACCAGCTCGATGCCTGTGGTTATCTAACGCCTGGCGCAAATCCCTGTGGCGAGGGGGCTTGCCCCCGTTGCGCTGCGAAGCAGTGCTAAACCATACAACTACTTTTCATCTGGTACACCGTGGCTGCCGACTTTACGACTGCTTCGCAGCCGAACGGGGGCAAGCCCCCTCGCCACAATGTCCTCGCAAGCACTCTTGCTCGATCGTTAGCCACCTTCCTATAATCGAAGCGCTTACCCAAGCCTTGCCGGCCCCGTGCTTACCCCGCACTTCGCAGCTTCCGGCCTGTCCACCAGCAAAGTCCGCAACAAACCGACGACTGTTCCTACCTTGAACAGCGACCGTTCCTCCACCCACATCCCTGGGTTCTCGACCATAATAATTCGCTCCACTGGAGCACATGACTGTCAGGGATAACCGCATGACGACCAGCACGACTTACAGCGACTCCACACCCACGCAACCAACGAACTCCGCCACCCGCGTGGCCACCGCGAGCTTCATCGGGACCGCCATCGAGTTCTACGACTTCTACGTCTATGCCACCGCCGCCGCGCTGGTGATCGGCCCGGTGTTCTTTCCGCAGACATCCGGTACCGCCCAGATGCTTTCGGCGTTTCTCACGTTCGGCATCGCCTTCCTTGCGCGCCCCTTGGGTTCGGCCCTTTTCGGTCACTTCGGCGACCGTATCGGCCGCAAGTCGACCCTGGTCGCCTCGCTGCTGCTGATGGGTGTGTGCACCACGCTGATCGGCGTGCTGCCGGGATACGACAGCATTGGCGCCTGGGCACCGATCCTGCTTTGCGTCCTGCGCTTCGGCCAAGGCCTTGGTTTGGGCGGTGAATGGGGTGGCGCGGCATTGCTGGCCACGGAGAACGCGCCGAAAGGCAAACGCGCGTGGTTCGGCATGTTCCCGCAGCTGGGTCCATCCATCGGCTTTCTGGCGGCCAACGGCCTGTTCCTGACCCTGGCCGTGGTGCTGGACGATGAACAGTTCCGCTCATGGGGCTGGCGTATTCCGTTTCTGCTCAGCGCCGCACTGGTGATGGTCGGCCTTTACGTGCGCCTCAAGCTGCATGAGACCCCGGTATTCGCCAACGCCATGGCGCGTCAGGAACGAGTGAAGATCCCCCTGTTCGAGCTGTTTGGCCAATACTGGGCGCCCGTATTGCTGGGCGCCGGGGCGATGGTCGTGTGCTACGCGCTGTTTTACATCTCCACCGTGTTTTCCCTGAGTTACGGTGTGGCAACACTCGGCTACAGCCGCGAAACCTTCCTCGCCCTGCTGTGCTTCGCGGTGCTGTTCATGGCTGCCGCCACCCCGCTGTCGGCCTGGGCCAGCGACCGTTACGGACGCAAACCGGTGCTGATCATCGGCGGTGTACTGGCGATCCTGTCCGGCTTCCTCATGGAGCCGCTGTTGACCCAAGGCTCGACCTGGGGTGTGGCGTTGTTCCTGTGCATCGAACTGTTTCTGATGGGCGTGACGTTTGCGCCGATGGGTGCGCTGCTGCCGGAGCTGTTCCCCACCCACGTGCGCTACACCGGCGCCTCGGCGGCCTACAACCTGGGCGGTATCGTGGGTGCTTCCGCGGCGCCGTTCTTCGCCCAGAAACTGGTGGCGATGGGCGGGTTGAGCTATGTCGGCGGTTACGTGTCCGGAGCGGCGGTGCTGAGTTTGATTGCGGTGCTGTGCCTGAAGGAAACGCGGCATAACGACCTGAATCAGGTTGTCTGACAGATAGTCATCGCGAGCAGGCTCGCTCCCACAGGTCTTTTGTCGAACCACTATTTTGTGATCGACATTGATCCTGTGGGAGCGTGGCTTGCCCGCAATGGCGTCATTGCAGACAAAACACCCCCCCCTGAAAAACCACAACTTTCCCCCACCCATTGTCACCTCGCTCTACGCGCATCGGCTCATCCCCGCTATACTTCCCGGCTTTTCCTGAATAAATGCCAATAGGGTCCCGCCGCGCATGGATAAGACCTACCAGCCGCACGCCATTGAAACTTCCTGGTACAACACCTGGGAGTCAGAGAATTACTTCGCCCCGCAAGGCGCGGGCGAGTCCTACACCATCATGATCCCGCCGCCGAACGTCACCGGCAGCCTGCACATGGGTCACGGCTTCAACAACGCGATCATGGACGCCCTGATCCGTTTCCGCCGCATGCAGGGTCGCAACACCCTGTGGCAGCCGGGTACCGACCACGCTGGTATCGCCACGCAGATGCTGGTAGAGCGTCAGCTCGAAGCCAAGGGCCAGAGCCGCCATGACCTGGGCCGCGAGAAATTCCTCGAGAAAGTCTGGGAGTGGAAGGATGAGTCCGGTGGCAACATCAGCCGTCAGATCCGTCGCCTCGGTTCATCCGTAGATTGGAGCCGCGAGCGCTTCACCATGGACGACGGCCTCTCGGAAGCCGTAAAGGAAGCGTTCGTCCGTTTGCACGAAGACGGCCTGATCTATCGCGGCAAGCGCCTGGTCAACTGGGACACCAAGCTGCACACGGCGATTTCCGACCTCGAAGTGGAGAACCACGACGAGAAAGGTTTCCTGTGGAACCTGAAATACCCGCTGGCCGACGGCGCCAAGACTGCTGAAGGCAACGATTTCCTGATCGTCGCGACCACTCGCCCGGAAACCATGCTCGGCGACTCCGCCGTGGCCGTTAACCCGAACGATGAACGCTACAAAGCCCTGATCGGCAAATTTGTCGAGCTGCCACTGGTTGGCCGCCGCATCCCGATCATCGCCGACGATTACTGCGACCCAGAATTCGGCACCGGTTGCGTGAAAATCACCCCGGCCCACGACTTCAACGACTATGAAGTCGGCAAGCGTCACAACCTGCCGCTGCTGAACATCTTCGACAAGAACGCTGCCGTTCTTCCAGCGTGCCAGGTGTTCAACCTCGACGGCACACTGAACGAAACCATCGACGGCAAGATCCCGGCCGAATACGCCGGTCTCGACCGCTTCGAAGCGCGCAAGCAGATCGTAGCCGCGTTCGACGCTGCCGGCCTGCTGGTCAGCGTTGACGATCACGCCCTGAAAGTGCCGAAAGGCGACCGCTCCGGCACCGTCATCGAGCCTTGGCTGACCGACCAGTGGTACGTGTCCACCAAGCCTTTGGCCGAACCTGCGATTGCCGCCGTTGAAGACGGCCGTATCCAGTTCGTGCCGAAACAGTACGAAAACATGTACTTCTCGTGGATGCGCGACATCCAGGACTGGTGCATCAGCCGTCAGCTGTGGTGGGGCCACCGGATTCCGGCCTGGTACGACGAGTCGGGCAAGGTCTACGTCGGTCGCGACGAAGCCGAAGTGCGGGCCAAGCACAACCTCGGCCCGGACGTTGCGCTGCAACAGGACAACGACGTTCTCGACACCTGGTTCAGCTCGGGCCTATGGACCTTCTCCACCCTCGGCTGGCCGGAAAAAACCGAGTTCCTGAAGAAATTCCACTCCACCGACGTCCTGGTGACTGGCTTCGACATCATTTTCTTCTGGGTTGCCCGGATGATCATGCTCACCATGCATTTGGTGAAAAACGAAGACGGCACGCCGCAGGTTCCGTTCAAGACCGTGTACGTGCACGGCCTGGTGCGTGACGGCCAGGGCCAGAAGATGTCCAAGTCCAAGGGCAACGTCCTGGACCCGCTGGACATCATCGACGGCATCGAACTCGAAGCCCTGGTGCAGAAACGCACCTCCGGCATGATGCAGCCGAAACTGGCGAAGAAGATCGAGAAGCAGACCCGCGACGAGTTCGCCGAAGGCATCGCCAGCTACGGCACTGACGCCCTGCGCTTCACCTTCTGCTCGCTGGCGTCCACCGGTCGCGACATCAAGTTCGACATGGGCCGCGTCGAAGGCTATCGCAACTTCTGCAACAAGATCTGGAACGCGGCGCGCTACGTGCTGGACAAGGGCGAAGACTGCGGCCAGAACGGCGAAGCCTATGAACTGTCCCTGGCCGATCGCTGGATCATTTCGCAGCTGCAACGCACCGAAGCCGAAGTGACCCGCCAACTCGACCAGTTCCGTTTCGACCTGGCCGCACAAGCCTTGTACGAGTTCATCTGGAACCAGTATTGCGACTGGTACCTGGAACTGTCCAAGCCTGTGCTGTGGGACGAAAACGCACCGGTCGAACGCCAGCGCGGCACCCGTCGCACCCTGGTGCGCGTGCTGGAAGTCGCCCTGCGCCTGGCGCATCCGTTCATGCCGTTCATCACCGAAGAAATCTGGCAGCGCATCGCGCCGCTGGCCGGCATCGATGGCAAGACGATCATGCTGCAACCTTGGCCAGTGGCCAACGAAACACGCATCGATCAGGCCGCCGAAGATGACATCGAATGGCTCAAGGGCCTGATGCTCGGCACTCGCAACATCCGTGGCGAAATGAACATCGGCCCGGGCAAACCGCTGCCGCTGTTCCTGAAGAACGCCAGCGCCGAGGATCAGCGTCGCCTGACCGAGAACGAAGCCCTGCTGAAGAAGCTGGCGCGCCTCGAATCGATCACCGTGCTGGTTGCTGGCGAAGAAGCACCGCTGTCCGCTACCGCACTGGTCGGCGAGATGGAAGTACTGGTACCAATGGCCGGCCTGATCGACAAAGGTGCGGAACTGGCGCGTCTGGACAAGGAAATCCAGCGTCTGCAAGGTGAAGTGCAACGTGTCGGCGGCAAGCTGTCCAACGCCGGCTTCGTTGACAAGGCCCCAGCCGAAGTCATCGAGAAAGAACGCGCCAAACTGGCCGAGGCCGAACAGGCCCTGGGCAAGCTGGCCGAGCAGCATGCGCGGATTGCCAGCCTGTAACGGTAAATCGCAATAAATGAGGGAGGCCCATGCGGCCTCCCTTTTTTATGCCTGTCACTTTCCTGCATCCAATGCAGATCCCACATTTGATCAGTGTTGCCCCACAGATGTGGGACAATGCCCGCCACTTTTAGCCATACCCGAATCGACCACCGCCATGACCGCCCCCCGCTCCCCCAAGCCTGCGCGCAAAAAGCCTGCCCCCAAGACCCCGGCCACGGCCGTCGCCCCGAAGGAAAAGGCCAGCCTGCACCCGCGCAATCGCCATCAGGGTCGCTACGACTTTCCGACGCTGATCAAAAGCGCGCCGGAACTGAAGAAGTTCGTGATCATCAATCCTTACGGCAAGGAAAGCATCGACTTCGCCAGCCCGGAAGCCGTGCGGGTGTTCAACCGGGCGCTGCTCAAGTCGTTCTATGGCATCGCTCACTGGGACATCCCGGCCGACTACCTGTGCCCGCCGGTGCCAGGCCGCGCCGATTACGTGCACTTCCTCGCCGACCTGCTGGCCAGTGGCAATGACGGCGTGATCCCCCGTGGCGCCGCCGTGAAGGTGCTGGACATCGGCATGGGCGCCAACTGCGTGTATCCGCTGATCGGTTACAGCGACTATCGCTGGCAGTTCCTCGGCTCCGATATCGATGCGACCGCCATCGCCGCGGCGAAGGCCATCGTTCAATCCAATGGCCTGAACAAAGCGATCCAGGTACGCCAGCAGAGCAATCCCAAGCAGATCCTCACAGGCCTGCTGGAGAGCGCAGAGCGCTTTGACCTGACCATGTGCAACCCGCCATTCCACGCCTCGCTGGACGAGGCCACGCGGGGCAGCACGCGCAAATGGCGCGCCCTGGGCAAAGCCGATCCGAAACGCAAGCTGCCGGTGTTGAACTTTGGCGGCCAGTCGGCCGAGTTGTGGTGTGAAGGCGGTGAAGTACGCTTCGTGACCCAACTGGTCAGCGAAAGCGTGCAGGTCGCTCAGCAAGTGCTGTGGTTCAGTACATTGGTGTCAAAGGCGTCCAACCTGCCGGCGATCCAGACCGCCCTGAAAAAGGCCGGTGCCCTGGAAAGCCAGGTAGTGGAAATGTCCCAAGGGCAGAAGCAGAGCCGCTTCGTCGCCTGGACCTTCCAGACCAAAGCGCAGCAAGAGGCCTGGCGCCAGGCACGATGGAGCAACGCTTCAGCGTAGTGAGCGCTTTATCGCGCCCACAAAAAAACCGTGCCCGGATCGCTCCGGTGCACGGTTTTTTCTTAACAAGTCTTACTTGTTAACAGCGTCGGTCAGGCCTTTGGCCACAACCAGCTTGATCACTTTCTTGGCAGCGATTTCGATGGCGGCGCCAGTCGAAGGGTTGCGGCCAGTACGGGCAGGACGCTCAGTCACTTTCAGTTTGCCGATACCTGGCAGAGTGATTTCGCCGCCGTTTTCCAGCTGATCGGCAACGATTTGGCCCAGTTGGTCCAGAGCGTTACGCGCGGTGGTTTTCGGCGCGTCGATAGCTTCAGCGATGTCGGCGATCAGTTGGTCTTTAGTAAGAGCCATTTAGTGTTCCTTCCCTATCAAATTCATATGGATTGCAGAGTGCAATGTCAGCCATCGAGCCCGATCTTTTGGATCTGGCACCCTCGGCCAAATAACCTCGGGATCGGGGTTATAGATACCGAAATCAGGGTTTGGTTCGACCTGACAAATGCTGACTGCACGCTTAACGCAGTGACTTCGCGCAAGACCGGGCAAAGCTAGCACACAGGCGTGGAAATATCCGCCTCTAGCTACCCATTTGGTCAGCTTTATTGCGCTAAAACAGGAAAAAACTGCATAAGCGCCGTCGGTCGCCCTTCAATTGCCCTTCGCACCGCGCCAAAACCAGTGGTTGCGGTACACTGGGCGCTTTTTCGGGGGAGCACGCCCTCCTCTCCTCATTCAGCCGAGAAGCCCATGCCGATCCGTCATTGCATCGTCCACCTGATCGACAAAAAACCCGACGGCACACCCGCAGTTCTCCACGCCCGTGACTCTGAACTGGCTGAGTCCGCGGCCATCGAGAACATGCTCGCCGACCTCAACGAAAGCTATAACGCCAAACAGGGTAAAGCCTGGGGCCTGTTCCATCCGGAATCCGGCGCGTTCCCGTTCAGCGGCTGGCTGAAGGAGTACCTCGAGGGCGGCCAGGATTTCACTGCGTTCAGCCGCGTGGCGGTCGAGCATCTGCAAAAGCTGATGGAAGAATCGAACCTGTCGGTCGGCGGCCACGTGCTGTTCGCACACTATCAGCAAGGCATGACCGACTACCTGGCTATCGCCCTGCTGCACCACAGCGAAGGCGTGGCCGTGACCGACGAACTGGACGTGACCCCGTCCCGCCACCTCGACCTTGGCCAGTTGCACCTCGCAGCGCGGATCAACGTTTCCGAGTGGCAGAACAACAAACAATCCAAGCAGTACATTTCGTTCATCAAAGGCAAGAACGGCAAAAAGGTTTCTGAGTATTTCCGCGACTTCATTGGCTGCCAGGAAGGCGTCGACGGTCCGGGTGAAACCCGCACCCTGCTCAAGGCCTTCAGCGATTTCGTTGAAAGCGAAGACCTGCCGGAAGACGACGCTCGCGAGAAGACCAAGACCCTGGTGGATTACGCCAGCAGCCAGGCCAAGCTCGGTGAGCCAATGGGCCTGGAGGAGTTGTCGGGGCTGATCGACGAAGAACGCCCGAAGGCCTTCTACGACCACATCCGCAACAAGGATTACGGCCTCTCGCCGGAAATCCCGGCCGATAAACGCACCTTGAACCAGTTCCGCCGATTCACCGGCCGCGCCGAAGGCCTGTCGATCAGTTTCGAAGCGCACCTGCTGGGCTCGAAGATCGAGTACGACGAAGAAGCCGGCACGTTGATCATCAAGGGCCTGCCCACTTCGCTCACCGATCAGCTGAAGCGTCGCAACTGATGCTCGGCGGCGTACTGAAGAAATTCCTGCTGATCCTGCTGGTGGTCGTGGCCTATCAGAACTGGGGCAAGATCGAGCGGGTGTTCAACCCATCGCAAGTGGTGCCGGAGCAGACCCAGGCCAAGGCCAATGTCGTGCTCTACGCCACCGAATGGTGTGGTTACTGCAAGCTGACCCGGCGCTTCCTCGATCAGAAAGGCATTGCGTACAAGGAATTCGATATCGAGAAGGATGCCGTCGCGCGCGGGGACTATCAGGCGCTGGGCGGTGGCGGCATTCCGATCATCGATGTGAACGGGACACTGATTCGCGGGTATGACCCGGATGCGATTCTGGCGGCGTTGAAGTAACCCATCAGATTCACCCAACCCTGTGGCGAGGGGGCTTGCTCCCGTTCGGCTGCGCAGCAGTCGCAATCCTACAAATGCGATTTGGCCCATTGAAATACTGGGGCCGCTTCGCTGCCCAACGGGGGCAAGCCCCCTCGCCACAGGTTCGAGTCAAAACCCATATCTGTTACGACGGTTACTGCACTTCAATCCGGAAACCAAACCGCGGGAAGTGCACGTGCACCACACCGCCACGCTCGTCCTCTCGTCGCACAATCAGCTCTTCGCGGCCGGCAAACAACAACTCCCCGGCCACCGGATCCACACCGTAGTCCGTGGCTGCGATCACTACCCGCGGCCCTGCCTTGAATCCATTGGGATCGACGAATTGCTCATCCGGCAATGCCGCTGGCGTGGACGTGCGCGCAACCTCCAGTGCCTCCTCGGACGTCATCTCGCTGGACGCACCATGACCGAAGCCCAACACCCGCGCATGCCATGCATTGACTGCCGGATAAGCTTCGACCAGCGGAGCCGTCACCGGCGTGGCCTTGAGGAACCAGAGGCAATGGGCCAGAGCGAAGTCGGCAATCGATGGCTCGCCAAACAGGTAGTCACCCTCCTCGCGCTGCAGCTGTTGCTCCAGTCGCGACATGATCGTTGGCCACTGATGCTTCGCCTGTTCGGTAGACAATTTTGTCGCGCTGCCACCACTGAACAAACCGGCACGGTCGGCCAGAAACGCCTTGATCGCTTCCGGCGATAAATTGCCAAAGCGCACCGCTATCGATTCCGGCTGGAACACCAGGCTGACCGCATGCTGGAACACCACCGAATCAGCCCAGGCGGCAAACGACGCAGTGATCATTTCCTGACCTTCCGGGAAGAACGCCGGCAAGGCCTTTTCCTGATCGAGTCGCCGGGCAATCAATGCCGTGTCGCAATAGATATCGGCACCGACCTGCAACACCGGGGTCTTGCGGTAGCCACCGGTCAACGCCGTGAGATCCGGTTTGGGCATCACTGGCGAGATCTTCACCGAACGCCAGGACAAGCCCTTGAAGCCCAGCAGCAAGCGGGCCTTCTCGGCAAAGGGGGACGTCGGGTAATGATGCAGAATCAACTCGGACATGCTCGGCTCCGCCGCAAGAATCAGGAGTCCGCAGCTTAGCGCGCAATCACCTGGCAGCCTACAGATCTGCCTGATGGGAACCGATCAGTCAAATTGATAAGCCAGGGGCTGCGCTCGCCACCAGGCATTCCTTGGCGCTCTTCTTGAGTTTCTTGATCAGCCGTTCCTGACGCAACGCATCGCTTTTGTCACGGCAGCGTTCGGTGTAGACCAGGGCCATGGCGGGGCTGGAAAGAAAGAATCGCGCGCCCTTGCCGCTTTGATGCTTGGCGAAGCGACGCACGGGATCATCACTGATCCCACAATAGAGCGAACCGTTGGCCGCTCGAACGAGGTAGACGAACCAGGTTTTTCTCGCGGGGGTATCGGCGTCGACGGGGCTTTCGCTGAGGGTGGTCACGTAACGATCAGGGCTTGAAAGGAAACAAGCCGCGATCTTATCAGCGACTGGCCTGGAATGCCTTCAGCCCCTTCAGGGCCTGTGAGCGAACGGCGTTGCGTACAAGTGGCGTCCAACCCAGCAGCAGGCCTTTGAAACCCAACGCCTGACGCGACCATGCCCACAGGTCGAAACTGTCGTGATGCTCGCAGATCTTGCCATCGCGAAAGACAAAGCGTGCCTGGATGTCATTGACCACAGTATTGCCGGTCTGGCTGAACAGATAGGTCGCGACCCAATGGGCGCTACCGGTACGATCATCGGCACGGACATGATCGAAGGTCAGGGAGAAATCCTTGGCGCGAGTGGTGAGCATGCACCACATATCGCCAGCATCACGACCACGAAGCTCGCCGAACGCCGGGTCACTGAACACCACGTCATCGGTGTAGCAGGCAGCCATCGCTTCGCCATCGAGACGCTGGAAGGCCTGGTAGAAGCGGGTGATCAAAGCGCTGTGGACTTCACTCATGGGCAGACTCCCTGTTGTGCAATGGGTATCGAAAGATTGCCTGCACGATAGTCTGCAAATGGGTCGAACACTATCGGCATTCGCAAGACGAATACCGACAGAGTGTGGGGATCAGACCTTTTCGCTTTCGACCTGCACGTACAACGCACGTCCGGCCCCCAGACCGGCAAGGATCGCACCAAGGCCGATGACACCGAAGATCCAGCCCACGGCCGTCCAGCCGCCGGTCCAGTCATGCACGATGCCGACCGCGAACGGCCCCATGGACGCCAGGGTGTAACCGAAGCCCTGGGCCATGCTCGACAGGTTCGCCGCGACATGGGAGTCCCGCGAGCGCAGCACGATCAGGGTCAATGCCAGGCTGAACGTGGCGCCCTGCCCCAACCCCAGCACGATCGCCCAGCCCCACAGACCTTCAATCGGGGCGTAAAGGCAGCCGAACAGACCGCCGAGGGTCAGGGCCATCACGATCACAATCGCCAGGCGCTGATCTTTGCCGCGCGTCGCCAGCCATGGTGCGGCGAGGGAGCTGACCAGTTGCACGATCACCGAACCCGACAGCACCAGTCCGGCCTGGGTCGGGGTCAGGCCGCGCCCGATCAGGATCGACGGCAACCAGCCGAACACGATGTAGGCCAGGGACGATTGCAAGCCCATGTACAGGGTCACCTGCCAGGCCAGCGGATCGCGCAGCAATCCCCGAACGCGGTAGGCCACGTTGTGCGCGCCGTGTTTCTGGCCGACTTGCGGCAACCAGAACAGCGCAGCCGCCAATGCCGGAATGACCCAGAAACCTAGGCCCATCGCCCAGTTCTTGTCGAAGTGTTCACTCAACGGCACGGTCGCACCCGCCGCCATCGCCGCACCCAGACACAGGGCCATGGTGTAGACGCCGGTCATGGTCCCGGCCTGTTTCGGGAAATCGCGCTTGACGATGCCCGGCAGCAACACGCCGATAACGCCGATGCTGGCACCGGCCAGCACACTGCCGGCAAACAGGCCGATCTCACCGAACGAGCTGCGCAGGATGATCCCGCCCGCCAGGGTCAGGAGAATGCCCAGCACCACCCGCTCCGCACCAAATCGCCGCGCCAGCACGGGTGCCAACGGTGCAAACAGGCCAAGGCAAAGCACCGGCAACGTGGTCAGCAATCCCGCCGCGGACGCCGACAAGCCAAGGGACTTCGAGACCTCGCTGAGCATCGGCGCCATGCTCGACAGCGCCGGGCGCAGGTTCAGCGCCACCAGAATCAGGCCCAGCAGCAACAGCCAGGGGCGGCGCAGAATCGGGTGGGTTTGCTGGACCTGTTCGTCATCGGCCTCGGCATCGATCAGCAGCTCTTCCAGTTCGGTCGAACGTTTGGAGGCTGTGGATAACTCACTGCGGTGCATGGACTTCTCGGTTTCAAGGTTCATTGATCAACTGCCTCGACAGGGCTTTGGCCCGTTCCGGGTCGCGTTGTTCGACGGCATCGAGCAGCTCGATGTGCAGGTCGAACACTTCCTGACGGCGCGGGACGATGCTCAGGGTCTGGCGCAATTGCGCGCCGACGATGCTGGAGAAATAGCGATACAACTCGCTGAGGGTCGGGTTATGCGCGGCGTCCACCAGACGGCGGTGGAACACCAGGTCGCAGGCGATGTAGGTGTCGAGATCGCCGTGATAGTGGCTGCCGCTGACGCCCAGGGCCTCGCGCAATGCCACCAGGTCTTCGTCGGTACGGCGCATTGCCGCCAGGCCAATGGCCTCGACTTCGAGGATGTGCCGGGTTTCCCTGGCCTGTTCAAGTGAACAACGGGACAGCGCCTTCAAGGTATCGAGCGGATCGACCACCGCCCGCAGGTAGCTGCCGTCGCCCTGACGGATCTCGATCAACCCGGAAAACGCCAACACCCGCATGGCTTCACGCACGGTGTTGCGGCTGATGCCCAGCTCGGCGGACAACTCAGGCTCGGTGGGCAAACGCTGGCCCACGACCCAAGTGCCCTGGTTGATGCGCAGGCGCAACTGATCCAGAGCCTGATCGACCAGGGATCGTTTCACCAATGGAGAAATTTCTGACATGGAATTCGCCCTTTCATCCAATCATAGGATGAATTTTCTGACATGTTAGTCAGCATTTTCCCGCCGGGCAACCACAAAGATGCAATGAAGCAGGCAATTGTGGCGAGGGAGTTTGCTCCAGCTTGAGTGCGCAGCACTCACAATCGTCCATGATTTTGAAGACTTTAGGGCCGCTATGCAGCCCAACGGGAGCAAGCTCCCTCGCCACAGAAAAGCTTGAATTTCAGGCAAAAATAAACCCGGAACTCGGTCCGGGTTTATTTCAGTGCCTGGGTTCGATCAATGCAGGATCTGGCTCAGGAACAGCTTGGTGCGTTCGTTCTGCGGATGGTCGAAGAAGTCGTTCGGCGCAGCCTGTTCGACGATTTCGCCCTTGTCCATGAAGATCACGCGGTTGGCCACTGTGCGGGCGAAGCCCATTTCGTGGGTTACGCAGAGCATGGTCATGCCGTCTTCAGCCAGGCCGATCATGGTGTCCAGTACCTCTTTCACCATCTCCGGGTCGAGTGCCGAGGTTGGCTCGTCGAACAGCATGATTTTCGGCTTCATGCACAGCGCGCGGGCGATCGCCACACGCTGTTGCTGACCGCCGGACAGTTGCCCCGGGAATTTATGCGCCTGCTCCGGAATGCGTACGCGTTCCAGGTAGTGCATGGCAATTTCCTCGGCCTTGCGCTTGGGCATCTTGCGCACCCACATCGGCGCCAGCGTGCAGTTCTGCAAAATGGTCAGGTGCGGGAACAGGTTGAAGTGCTGGAACACCATGCCGACTTCACGGCGGATCGCCTCGATCTGCTTGAGGTCGTTGGTCAGTTCCACGCCATCGACCACGATGCGGCCCTGCTGGTGTTCTTCCAGGCGGTTGAGGCAGCGGATAGTGGTGGACTTGCCGGAACCCGACGGCCCGCACAGGACGATACGCTCGCCTTGCTTGACGTTGAGGTTGATATCTTTCAACACGTGGAACTGGCCGTACCACTTGTTCACGCCCTGCATCTGAATAATGCCTTCAGGGCTCACAGGCTGTTTGATTGCTTCGCTCATAAGAGAACTTCCTAAATTAGGTACGGCGCTTCAGCGCTTGTGGCCAGTGTCGAGCTTGCGTTCCAGATGCATGGAATAGCGCGACATACCAAAACAGAAAATCCAGAACACCAGGGCGGCGAACACATAGCCTTCGGTGGCCATGCCCAGCCATTTCGGATCGGCGGCGGCTTGCTTGACGCTGTTGAGCAGGTCGAACAGGCCGATGATGATCACCAGGCTAGTGTCCTTGAACAGTGCGATGAAGGTGTTGACGATGCCGGGGATCACAAGCTTCAGGGCTTGCGGCAGAATCACCAGACCCATGCTGCGCCAGTAGCCCAGGCCCATCGCCGCAGCCGCTTCGTACTGACCCTTGGGAATCGCTTGCAGACCGCCGCGCACCACCTCGGCCACGTACGCCGACTGGAACAGGATCACGCCGATCAGGGCCCGCAGCAGTTTGTCGAAGTTCATGCCTTCGGGCAGGAACAACGGCAGCATCACCGAGGACATGAACAGCACCGTGATCAACGGCACGCCGCGCCAGAACTCGATGAAGGTCACGCAGACCACGCGAATCGCCGGCATGTTCGAACGACGGCCCAGGGCCAGGACGATCCCCAGTGGCAGCGCGCCGGCGATGCCGACAGTGGCGATCACCAGGGTCAGCATCAAGCCGCCCCATTGGCTGGTCGCCACGTTGGTCAGGCCGAAGATGCCGCCGTGCAACAGGAAGTAGGCAAAGATCGGGTACAGCACCAGGAAGCTCAGCCCGTACACCGCTTTATGGTGAAAGCGCGAGATGAACAACGGCGCCACGCCGACGATCGCCAGCCACACCGTCAGGTCCACGCGCCAGCGCAATTCCGGCGGGTAGTAGCCATACATGAACTGACCGAAGCGCTGCTGGATGAACACCCAGCAGGCGCCCTCCTTCGTGCAGTCGGCGCGGGTGGTGCCCACCCAGTTGGCGTCGAGGATCGCCCAGTGCAGGATCGGCGGCACCACCAGGTAGATCAGGTAGAACGCAAACAGGGTCAGCAGGGTGTTGAGCCAGCTGGAGAACATGTTCGCGCGCATCCACGCCACCACGCCGATGCTGCGGCCCGGTGGAGGCATGTCAGGTTTGAAAGTATGAGTACTCATGCGCTTTTCCTTACCGCTCGATCAGCGCAATGCGCTTGTTGTACCAGTTCATCAGCAGGGAAATGCTGATACTGATCGCCAGGTACACGCTCATGGTGATGGCAATCACCTCGATCGCCTGGCCGGTCTGGTTCAGCACCGTACCGGCAAACAGCGAGACCATTTCCGGATAACCAATACCGGCCGCCAGCGAGGAGTTCTTCGCCAGGTTCAGGTATTGGCTGGTCAGCGGTGGAATGATCACGCGCAGGGCTTGCGGAATGATCACCTTGCGCAGAGTCGGACCGTTGCGCAGGCCGAGGGAATGCGCCGCCTCGGTCTGGCCATGGCTGACCGACTTGATGCCCGAGCGCACGATTTCGGCGATGAATGCCGCGGTGTACACGGTGAGGGCCAGGGTCAGCGCCAGCAGTTCCGGGATCAGCACCCAGCCACCGACGAAGTTGAAGCCTTGCAGCTTCGGCATTTCCCAGTGCAGCGGTGCGCCGAAGATCAGTGCGCCCAGTGTCGGGATCACCACGAACAACGCCAGCCCGACCCAGAACTTGTGGAACGGCACACCGGTGGCTTCGAAACGCTTGGTGGCCCAGCGACTCATCAGCACGATGGCGACGATGGCGACTACGACGCTGACCACAAACGGCCAGAAACCATCCGCCATCAGAGCGGCGGGCATGTTCAGGCCACGGCTGCTGACAAAGAAGGTGTCGCCGAAGTTATGGCTGTTGCGCGGCCCCGGCATGGTCAGGAACACCGCGAAGTACCAGAACAGGATCTGCAGCAGTGGCGGAATGTTGCGGAAGACTTCCACGTACACCGTCGCCAGCTTGGCGATGATCCAGTTCTTCGACAGCCGCGCCACACCGACGATGAAACCCAGGATCGTCGCCAGGATCACGCCGATGAAAGTCACCAGCAAGGTGTTGAGCAGGCCGATGACAAACACCCGGGCGTAAGTGTCCGATTCGGTGTAGTCGATCAGGTGTTGAGCGATGCCGAAACCGGCACTGCGCTCCAGAAAACTGAAGCCCGAGGTAATGCCCCGGTGCTGAAGGTTGGTCTGCGTGTTATCGAACAGATACCAGCCCATCGAGACCACCGCGACAATGGTGATGATCTGGAATAGCCAAGCACGCACACGTGGATCGCTGAGGCTGAGCCTCTGCTTTGGTGCGCCGATTGAATTTTGCATGAAGTGCCCCGGAAATAATGGAACAGAACATCACCCGGTGGTTGGCCCACCGGGTGATAGAACCATCAGCGCACTGGTGGTGCGTATTGAATGCCGCCAGCGTTCCACAGGGCGTTCAGCCCGCGGTCGATTTCCAGCGGAGTGCCCTTGCCGAGGTTTTTCTCAAACACTTCGCCGTAGTTGCCGACTTGCTTGATGATCTGCACGACCCAGTCTTTCTTCACTTTCAGGTCTTTGCCGTACTCGCCATCGGTACCCAGCAGACGGGCAACGTCAGGGTTCTTGGTGCCCTTGGCTTCGGCTTCGACGTTCTTCGAAGTGATGCCGGCTTCTTCAGCGTTGAGCATGGCGTAGCCAGTCCAGCGCACGATGGCCAGCCACTCGTCGTCGCCATTACGCACGACCGGGCCCAGAGGCTCCTTGGAAATGGTTTCCGGCAGAACCACGTAGTCCTTCGGCGAAGCCAGCTTGCTGCGCTGGGCGAACAGCTGGGATTTGTCGGAGGTCAGTACGTCGCAACGACCGGATTCCAGCGACTTGGCGCTTTCGTCGGAGGTGTCGAAGGTGATCGGGGTGTACTTCAGGCCATTGCCGCGGAAGTAGTCGGAAACGTTGAGCTCGGTGGTGGTACCGGCCTGGATGCAGATGGTCGCACCGTCCAGTTCCTTGGCGCTCTTGACGCCCAGCTTGTTGTTTACCAGGAAGCCGATGCCGTCGTAGTAGGTAATGAAGCCTGGAAACTTCAGGCCCATGCCCGCGTCACGGGAGCTGGTCATGGTGGTGTTGCGCGACAGAATGTCGATTTCGCCGGATTGCAGCGCGGTGAAGCGCTCCTTGGCGTTCAACTGGCTGAACTTGACCTTGGTCGCGTCGCCGAAGACAGCCGCTGCTACTGCACGGCAGTAGTCAGCATCGATACCCACGATCTTGCCGGTGGAATCCGGAACCGAGAAGCCTGGCAAGCCATCGCTGACGCCACACTGCACGAAACCTTTCTTCATCACTGCATCCAGGGTTGCGCCCGCCTGGGCAAACCCGCTGACACCGAGTACTGCGGCTGCAGTCACGATAGCCAGGGTGGATTTCAACATCTTCATTCAAACCTCCAGTTTTGCTCTTGTTGTGTCGGAGCGTGAGTCCTGTCGCACCCTTTTGAGGCGTAGTCGACCCGTGTTGGCTTGTTTTGGGGTCAACCGACGTAAGACGTTAGCTATGAGTCTAGTAGGAGAAAATCCACGTCATGGAAAACTCGCTCTCACCAGTCGGCCGAACGGGCTGTAGCCCTTTCACGTTCGCGAAGCCCCGTAGCGGCCATTGGCGAACATCCATCACCGGATTCATTGCTATCCCGCAGTCGGCATTACACTGATAGTGTTACCGCCGGGCGCGAGATGGGTTGCACCGTTTCCCCATAGCAAAGCCCGTACCACACTGCTTGCCAAAGCGGTTCCGGGACAGGTCAATAGCAAAACTTGTAACCTTGCGACATCTTCGTAACTGATCAACCAGACGCGCACTCAGACCTCGCACTCAATGAGAGCGCACGCACAACATTGGAGCAGACATGACCGAGCCCTTGATTCTTCAGCCCGTAAAGACCGCAGACGCCTGCGTTATATGGCTGCACGGCCTGGGCGCCGATCGCTACGACTTCCTGCCGGTGGCCGAAGCGCTGCAGGAAACCTTGCTGAGTACCCGCTTCGTTCTCCCGCAGGCACCGCATCGCCCTGTCACTATCAACGGCGGCTACGAGATGCCGAGCTGGTACGACATCCTGGCCATGAGCCCGGCGCGCGCGATCAACCGTGAGCAACTGGAAGTGTCGGCAGACCGCGTCATTGAATTGATCGAAGTGCAGCGAGCCAGCGGAATAGACGCTTCGCGGATTTTCCTGGCCGGTTTTTCCCAGGGCGGGGCCGTGGTTTTCCACGCCGCGTTTCTGAAATGGCAGGGCCCGTTGGGTGGCGTCGTTGCCCTTTCTACTTATGCACCGACCTTCAGCGACGAACTGCAACTGTCCGCCAGCCAGCAGCGGATTCCGGTGCTGTCGATGCACGGCCAGTACGACGATGTGGTGCAAAACTCGATGGGGCGCAGCGCCTACGAGCATTTGAAGCTGCGTGGTGTCACCGTGACATGGCAGGAATACCCAATGGGTCACGAAGTGTTACCCGAAGAAATTCGCGACATCGGCGTCTGGCTCGCCGAGCGCTTGCGTTAAGCATTTCTGTTTAAAAGCGCCCTTTGATCCATCCCACTACGCCGCGCCCGATTCTTGCATTACACTGGCCGGCGTACATTCCTTAATCAATTGATGAGATGACCGTGCTCAAAGCACTCAAGAAAATGTTCGGTAAAAGCGAGACTGAGCAACTCGCGCCAGTTCCCAGCCCTGCGTCTCACGCTCCCGGCCACCGCACCGACGGTATTCAGTCTGAACGAGCCACCGCCACGGCGGCACCCAAGCATGAGCCGAAGACCGAAACAGCTGACCAGCCTGCGGCGATAACAGCCCCGGAGCAGCCGCTCAGCGAAACGCCGAAACCCGCCAAACCTCGCCGCGAACCCAAGCCCAAGGCACCGGTCATCCCATGGAAACTCGAAGACTTCGTCGTCGAGCCCCAGGAAGGCAAGACCCGCTTCCACGATTTCAAACTCGCCCCGGAACTGATGCACGCCATCCAGGACCTGGGCTTCCCGTATTGCACGCCGATCCAGGCCCAGGTGCTGGGTTTCACCCTCGCGGGCAAAGACGCCATCGGCCGCGCCCAGACCGGTACGGGCAAGACCGCTGCGTTCCTGGTCTCGATCATCACCCAGTTGCTGCAAACCCCGCCGCCAAAAGAGCGCTACATGGGTGAGCCACGGGCACTGATCATCGCGCCGACCCGCGAACTGGTGGTGCAGATCGCCAAGGACGCCGCCGACCTGACCAAGTACACCGGCCTCAACGTCATGACGTTCGTCGGTGGCATGGACTTCGACAAACAGCTCAAGCACCTCGAAGCCCGTCACTGCGACATCCTCGTGGCCACGCCGGGCCGCTTGCTGGACTTCAACCAGCGCGGCGACGTGCACCTGGACATGGTCGAAGTGATGGTGCTCGACGAAGCCGACCGCATGCTCGACATGGGCTTCATCCCGCAAGTGCGCCAGATCATTCGCCAGACGCCGCCGAAGTCCGAGCGCCAGACGCTGCTGTTCTCCGCGACCTTCACCGAAGACGTGATGAACCTGGCCAAGCAATGGACCACCGACCCGTCGATCGTCGAGATCGAGTCGCAGAACGTGGCCAACGAAAACGTCGAGCAGCACATCTACGCGGTGGCCGGTGCCGACAAGTACAAACTGCTCTACAACCTGGTCAACGACAACGGTTGGGAGCGGGTGATCGTCTTCGCCAACCGCAAGGATGAAGTACGGCGCATCGAAGAACGCCTGGTGCGTGACGGCATCAACGCCGCGCAACTGTCCGGCGACGTGCCGCAGCACAAGCGCATCAAGACCCTCGAAGGCTTCCGCGAAGGCAAGATCCGCGTACTGGTCGCCACCGATGTGGCCGGTCGCGGCATCCATATCGACGGCATCAGTCACGTGATCAACTTTACCCTGCCGGAAGTGCCGGACGACTACGTGCACCGCATCGGTCGTACCGGTCGTGCTGGCGCCGACGGTGTGTCCATCAGCTTTGCCGGTGAAGACGACTCCTACCAGCTACCGTCCATCGAGGAAAAGCTGGGACGCAAGATCAGCTGTGAAACGCCGCCGACCCACCTGTTGCGGGCCGTTGAACGCAAGCGTCCTCATTAAGCGACGCTGAAAAGACAAGCGCAGCCGGCAACGGACTGCGCTTTTTTTTCGCCCGGATATTGCCTGAGATATCTAAAAGTCCATAATGGACAAATTAGTTTACTTTCAACTCCGGAGCCGACCATGTCCAGTACGCCCCAAGTGATCACCCAAGCCCAGGCTCGCGAGCTACTGGCGCAGGTCGATGTACCGCAGATCCTGCGCAAACTGTTCCGCGACCTGGCCGCCGGGCAAGCCGTACAACCGGCGCAGCAACTGGTGGAGTTTCCACAGGGCGCCGGCGATTTCATCAACTACCTGGGCGTGCTGGCCGAGGATGGCGTGTACGGGATCAAGACGTCGCCATACATCGTCCGTGAACAGGGGCCGCTGGTGACGGCGTGGACGCTGCTGATGTCGATGCAAACCGGCCAGCCGCTGTTGCTGTGCGATGCCGGCGAACTGACCACCGCGCGCACTGCGGCCACCACCGCCGTGGCGGTCGATGCCCTCGCGCCACTCACAGCCAGTCGCCTGGCCATCATCGGCAGCGGCAAAGTGGCCCAGGCGCACCTGCATTACGTGAAAGGCCTGCGTGACTGGCAGAGCATCAGCCTGTACTCGCCGAGCTTGAGCGAAGATGCCGAAACCGTGAGCCTGCTGAAAAACATCGAGCCACGCCTGAACATCGTCGACAGTCGTGAAGCAGCCGTTCAGGACGCCGACGTGATCATGCTCTGCACCTCGTCCGCCGGTCCGGTGATCGATCCATCGAGCTTGCGCAAACCGGCGCTGATCACCTCCATCAGCACCAACGCACCGCGCGCCCACGAAGTGCCGCCGCAGTGCCTGAACGACATGCAGGTGTTCTGCGACTATCGCCTGACCACCCCAGGCTCGGCCGGTGAAATGCTGATCGCCGCCGAACAGCACGGCTGGGACAAGGGCGCGATTGTCGGCGACCTGGCCGACCTGCTCAGCGAAAAAGTCCTGCGCCCTGATTACGATCGCCATGTGTTTTTCCGCTCCATCGGCCTGGGCCTGGAAGACATTGCGCTGGCCAATGCGATCTATCGCCTGTCCCGCTGACATCTCGGCCCCTACAGGGGATCACCATAATTCCGGCATTGTGCTTTACAGGAGACGTTCATGAGCCAGGCAGATTTCATCATCATCGGCGGCGGGATTGCCGGTGCTTCCACGGGTTTCTGGCTGTCGCAGCACGGCCGCGTGATCGTGCTCGAACGCGAATCCCATCCGGCCTATCACTCCACCGGCCGTTCGGCGGCGCTATACACCGCCGCCTACGGCACCCCGCAAGTGCGGGCGTTGACCCTGGCCAGCCGGGACTTTTTCGACAACCCGCCCAGCGGTTTCTGCGAGCACCCGCTGCTGACCCCGCGCGGTGAAATGACCGTGGACCTGACCGGTGACCCGGACGAACTGAACAGGCAATACCAGAGCGCAAAAACCACGGTGCCGGAGATGCAATTGCTCGGCGTCGACGAGGCTTGCGCGTTGGTGCCGGTCCTGCGCCGGGAAAAGGTCCACGGCGCCATCTACGACCCGACCGCCAGCGACATCGACACCGATGCCCTGCACCAGGGCTATTTGCGCGGTATCCGCCGCAACCAGGGCGAAGTGCATACCGACAGCGAAGTCGTCAGCCTGAGCCGCGACGACCAAGGAACATGGCACGTCCAGACCGGCAGCCAGACCTTCAGCGCGCCGATCATCATCAACGCCGCCGGCGCCTGGGCCGACAAGATCGGCGAACTGGCTGGCGCCAAGCCCCTGGGCCTGCAACCCAAACGCCGTGCCGCTTTCATCTTCGCCGGCCCCGAAGGCGTGGACATCCATCATTGGCCGATGCTGGTCAGCCTCGACGAATCCTTCTACATGAAACCCGACGCCGGGATGTTCCTCGGTTCGCCGGCCAACGCCGACCCGGTGGAACCCCACGATGTGCAGCCCGAAGAACTGGACATCGCCATGGGCATCTACCAGATCGAAGAAGCCACGACCCTGACCATTCGCCGCCCGACCCGCACCTGGGCCGGCCTGCGCAGCTTCGTCAGCGACGGCGACTTGCTGTCCGGCTTCGATCCGAAGGTACCGGGGCTGTTCTGGGTCGCGGCACAGGGCGGTTATGGCATCCAGACCTCGCCGGCCATGGGCCAGGCCAGTGCGGCACTGGTGCGCGGTGCCGCGTTGCCCGAGTCGCTCAGCCATTTCGGTCTGAATGCCGAAATGCTCTCCCCTGCCCGCCTCGGCTGATCCTGATCCTCAGGTGACGTGCCCACACGTTTACGGCACACTTTCAGCGCCCCTTTGATGGGGCGCTGACGCTGCCTGGAGTTCCACTGAATGAACGCCCCCGAAAAAGACTCGGCCCTGGACGACACGTCCCTGGATAACTTCCACGCGATCGCCGACGCCATCGCCACGTTGTTTTTCCCCCACGCCGAAGTGGTGCTGCACGACCTGCGCACGCAAAAGGTCGACTACATCGCCAACAACCTGTCCAAGCGGGAAATCGGCGACGACTCGGCGCTGGAAGACATGCTCAGCGACGATGTCAGCGAACGAAACATCGGGCCGTACGAAAAGCTCAACTGGGATGGTCAGAAGATTCGCAGCCTCAGCACGGTGCTACGGGACAGCGAAGGTCGTCCACTGGCGGTGCTGTGCATCAACCTGAACATTTCGTTGTTCGAAAATGCCAAGGCCGCCCTGGACCTGTTCCTGTCGCCGACCAAGCTGATCCCGCAACCGGATTCACTGTTTCGCGATGACTGGCAGGAGCGGATCAACACCTTCCTCCACGCCTGGCTGCGCGAGCGCCAGTTGAGCCTGAATCTGCTGACTCGCGACCACAAGCGGGAACTGGTGCTGGCGCTGCACGCCGAAGGCGCGTTCAAGGGCAAAAGCGCCTCGAACTACGTGGCCAATGTGCTGAACATGGGCCGGGCGACGGTGTACAAGCATTTGAAGGAATTGAAGGGCTAGGCCCGGAGATTTTGTAGTGTTTGATCTGACCTCATCGCGAGCAGGCTCGCTCCTACAATGGATCGGTGTACACCGTACCCTGTAGGAGCGAGCCTGCTCGCGAAAGCGGTTGATCAGTCGCCGTAGATATCGGACTTGAAGTACTTGTCCGAAATCTTCTGGTACTCCCCACTGGCACGAATGCCATCAATGGCCGTGTTCAGCTCGCTGACCAGTTCGGTGTTGCCCTTGCGCACCGCAATCCCCGCACCCTCGCCCACATACTTCGGATCTTTCAGCTCCGGCCCGGCAAAGGCGTAACCCTTGCCACGCGGCATCGACAGGAAGTCATTCAGTGGAATGGTGTCGGCAAAAATCGCGTCGAGGCGGCCGGCTGCCAGGTCCATGTAGATTTCTTCGTTGTTGCTGTAGCGCTTGACGTTGATGCCCTTGGGCTCGAACACCTCGGTGGCGTAACGGTCGGTGGTGGTGGCGCGCTGCACGCCGACAGTCTTGCCCTTGAGGCTGGCGTACTGATCATCCACCACCGCACCATCCTTCATCACCAGACGCGACGAAGTGAAATAGTACTTGTGGGTGAAGTCCACCGACTTCTTGCGGTCTTCGTTGATGGTCATGGACGACAGCGCCATGTCGATTTTCTTCACTTTCAGGGAAGGAATCAGACCGTCGAACTCGCCTTCGACCCACACACACTTGGCCTTCATCTGCGCGCACAGGGCGTTGCCGATGTCATAGTCGAAACCGACGATTTCGCCTTTGTCGGTTTTCGAGGCGAACGGTGGATACGCCGCTTCGATACCGATGCGCAAGGTTTTCTCGGCGGCGAACACAGCGCTGCACGCCAACAGGCTCAGGGCCAGACCGGTGATGAGGGGGAACTTCTTCATGTTCGTTTTCTCGCGGTTGTTGTTGGTTTGGCAAGACAGAAGAAAAAGCTGAAACGGGTGGAAACCTTTTTTGTACTTATAATTCCATACTGGACTTTTATGTATTAATCGTCAATGAGGCAAATGCAGCCCGTTCCGGCCGATGGTCGGGTGGTGGATCAGCAAGATTTTTAGTGGTGCATCGCGAGCAGGCTCGCTCCCACAGTGGTCCTGCGAACACATATCTACTGTAGGAGCGAGCCTGCTCGCGATGGCTTAATCAGAGACGCCGCAGAAATTACTGCTTCCAGCGATCCGCCGCCGCATGATCACTGTCACGCCCCTCGACCCAACGCGGCCCGTCACTGGTGATTTCTTTCTTCCAGAACGGTGCACGGGTTTTCAGGTAATCCATGACAAAGGCGCAGGCGTCGAATGCCGCCTGACGGTGGGCGCTGGCCGCGCCGACGAAGACAATCGGCTCGCCCGGTTCCAGGGCGCCGATGCGGTGCAGCACTTCCAGCTTGAGCAGCGGCCAGCGCTGCTCGGCCTCGATGGCGATCTTGCCGAGGGCTTTTTCAGTCATGCCCGGATAGTGTTCGAGGAACATCCCGGCGACGTCGAGGCCGTCATTGAAGTCGCGCACATAGCCGACAAAACTCACCACCGCACCCACGCCGACATTGGCATCGTGCATGGCATTGACTTCGGCACCTGGGTCGAACGCCGTGGACTGCACGCGAATCGCCATGGCTCAGCCTCCGGTCACAGTCGGAAAGAACGCCACTTCATCGCCCTCGCTGACCGGCTCGTCGAGCTGGCACAGGTCTTCATTGCGGGCGCACATCAGGTTTTGCTCGCTCAACACCTCGGCACCGTCACGTTGGGCCAACAGCGCGCGGACGTCGTCGACGGTGGCGAAGTTGCCCTCCACTTTCACCGAGTCCAGCCCCAGCGCTTCACGATAACGAGCGAAAAACTTCACGGTAACCTTCATGGCTGCTCCGCCTGGAAATGTCCGCTCTTGCCGCCGACCTTCTCCAGCAGACGCACGCTTTCGATGGTCATGCCGCGGTCAACGGCCTTGCACATGTCGTAGATGGTCAGCGCGGCGACACTGGCGGCGGTCAAGGCTTCCATCTCGACGCCGGTCTGCCCGGACAGCTTGCAGCGCGCCACGATGCGCACCGAATCGTCGCCTTCGGCACTGAGCTCGACCTTGACGCCGGTCAGCATCAGCGGATGGCACAGGGGAATCAGATCGCTGGTCTTCTTCGCCGCCTGAATGCCGGCAATGCGCGCCACGGCAAACACATCACCCTTGGGGTGGCCGCCACTGACGATCATCTGCAGGGTTTCGGGCAGCATGCGCACCAGCGCTTGAGCGGTCGCCTCACGGAACGTCACGGCTTTTTCAGTGACGTCGACCATGTTGGCGCGACCTTGGGAATCGAGATGAGTCAGCACGGGATTACTCCTGATCAGGAGCGTCGATTGTAAACCTGCGGGTCAGATTTCCGCACGCACGATTGTCGGCCCACCACAAACCAATGTGTGCGAGCTTGCTCGCGATAGCGGCCTGTCATTAACCCGAGATGTCGACTGACACACCGTCATCGCGAGCAAGCTCGCTCCCACAGGTTCCTCATACGCCCGGACTCGGTGGACAGTTTCAGATGCGATTCCTTATTAAGTTTAAAAAACACAAATTAAAGTCATGCCAAACAACAGAAAGAAATGTAACAAAAGTCTACTGAACATTCGCTTTTTCTGACATCAGCGATCAGCTTTAATTGGTGCACCAGCCGATAAGTTACTGATTATTTTATAACAAATTCTGACGTAAGAATTTTCCGTAAGTACGCACTAATGGCCCGCCATGAAACTTCCTACAACTGAATGTTAGACCGATTTGTTAATTCGAGAAAAACTGACCAAGAAAGCTAACGATTCTAAAATTTCAGTACTGAGGTATCGCATAAGGTTTTTTCTACTGACCTCCGGCAGCAGCTCAACGGGGCAGGTCCTACACGTCAACCATGGTGGCACACGGGAGGCTAGTCATGTCAGCGCGGACAATTTACTCAGGAAAACACATCGTAATCTCTCACTGCCGGGACTGTGACATCCCGGGCTACATGATTATTTCTCTCAAGCGGAAGATATTTAAACTGGAAGAGTTAAGTTCGACGGAAAGTGCTGAACTGATGAAAGGCTTGGCATTTACGGAGCGAGCCTTAAACACTCTATTTTCTCCTGAAAAAATATACATAATGCGTATTTCCGAACTCAATCATGAACTGCACTTTCATGTTTTCCCCAGGTATGCCTCCGTGACCAAGTTATATTTGGCAGAACACAATGAACGTATTATTGATGGCCCCTTCTTTTTCAGCTGGACGCGAAAAAAGTTCAGTAGCTCACAGCCTGAGCCGACCCAAGAGGTATTGAACGCTCAATCAATTCTTACGGAAACCCTCAATAGCTATTTTTCGCAATCTCTGTAAATAAGACTGCTTTCGCGCCAAGCTTTGCAGAAACACATTCATCGGTATTGGGTCTGGCCTGAGGCACGGGCCTTTACGCCGCGTACAAAAAAACCGGGCGACCTTGCGGCCGCCCGGTTTCGATGAAGCGATTACAAATGCGTTTCGGCGTATTCGGCCAGGATCGAGCGTGGTACCCCTTGCAGGGTGATGTGCACCCCGTTCGGGAAGTCCTTGAAGCGTTCAGTGAGGTAGGTCAGCCCGGAGCTGGTCGCGGACAGGTAAGGGGTATCGATCTGTGCCAGGTTGCCCAGGCACACCACTTTGGAACCGGCGCCGGCACGGGTGATGATGGTTTTCATCTGGTGCGGTGTGAGGTTCTGGCATTCGTCGATCAAAATCAGGCTCTGCTGGAAGCTGCGGCCCCGGATGTAGTTGAGGGATTTGAACTGCAATGGCACTTTGCTGAGGATGTAGTCGACGCTGCCATGGGTGCTTTCGTCATCCATGTGCAAGGCTTCGAGGTTGTCGGTGATGGCGCCCAGCCACGGCTCCATTTTTTCCGCCTCGGTGCCGGGCAGGAAGCCGATTTCCTGGTCCAGGCCCTGCACGCTGCGGGTGGCGATGATGCGGCGATAACGTTTGCTGACCATGGTCTGCTCGATCGCAGCGGCCAGCGCCAGGATGGTTTTACCCGAACCCGCGGCACCCGACAGGTTGACCAGGTGGATGTCCGGATCGAGCAAGGCGTACAACGCCAGGCTCTGATAGATATCACGCGGCTTCAGGCCCCAGGCTTCCTGGTGCAGCAGCGGTTCCTGGTGCAGGTCGAGGATAAGCAAGCGGTCCTCTTCAATCTCCTTGATCCAGCCGACAAAGCCCTGTTCATCAATGATGAACTCGTTGATGTGCACTGCCGGCAGGTTGTCGATCAATTGCACCTGATGCCAGGTGCGGCCGTGGTCCTGACGGGTTTCGACCTTGCTCACGCGGTCCCAGAAAGAGCCGCTCATGTTGTGGTAGCCGTTGGGTAGCAAGGACACGTCATCGACCAGTTGGTCGGTGCTGTAGTCCTCGGCCGCGATCCCGCAGGCGCGCGCCTTGAGGCGCATGTTGATGTCTTTGGTGACCAGCACCACAGGCTTCTTAGGGTCGCGAGCGTGCAGGTCGATCAGTTGATTGATGATTTTGTTGTCGTTCAGGTGCTCGGGCAGAATCAGGTTCGGCTCGGCATGTCTGCTCATCAGAATTGACAGCAAACCCTTGGGTCCGCTTTTGCCACGCTGGATCGGCACACCCTGCTCGACGTCCTCGGGTGAGGCATCGCCCAGGGTCTTGTCGATCAGGCGGATGGCCTGGCGGCATTCGGCGGCTACGCTGTGATGCCCGCTCTTGAGCTTGTCGAGCTCTTCCAGCACGGTCATCGGGATCGCGACGTGGTGTTCTTCGAAGTTAAGCAGCGCGTTTGGATCGTGAATCAATACGTTGGTATCGAGTACATAAAGGATTGGCTGGTTGGAAGAAGAGCTACGTCCGTGATCATCCATACTCGGTCACCTTTGTGGGAGCCATTCGACGCAATACCTTGACAGTGCTGCGCCTCGAAGTGACTGCCGAATACACCTGCGGGGACTCAAGTGTTCTGCATACATGCGGGGTCTTGGAAGACGCCACCTGTGTTGCAGGTTTCGGCGGTCTGTCTTCGTAATACTCCAAAACGTGTGACAGAAAAAAGTACTTTGACGCTTTTTTGAAGTTTATTTTGCAGATTGACCAATAGCACTTGGCGGACTGCCATCACCCGTTTAAAGTCGGAAGTCCACCCGCAACGAATCCCCTTCCAAAATTGCCAAAAACCCAATGTTTACGGGGTTTTGTCATTTTCAGCGAAACGCATCCTGGCAATCCTCCCAGCCGATTCCGACAGGCGCCGTTTGCGTGACCAGCCACGGCAACGTCGTTTTCACTGCATCCTGTTTCACATTGAAATTGATCACTCCGTGCCGCCACAGCAGCATCAGGGTCAGCACCCGTTGCGCACTCGGGTTGCCCTTGAGTTTGCCGGCGCCGTCCTGGGCGTCGATGTCCCACAACGCTACCTGCAGACCCTGAGTCTTGAAGAAGCCTTCGGCATCTGAACGGCGCTGACCGTCGGGCGGACGGAACAGGGGCACGTAGTTCTCCGGCAGCTTGCTTTTGACCAGTTCGGCGCTGCGGTGCACCGAATCCTGCCAGTCCTGCCAGTGGCTGTGGGAACGGAACTCCCAGCCTTGTACGCCGATGCACTGGCTCGAGTAGGTCGCTTGCAGGTTACTCACCGAATGCTCGGCCAAACGCGCCTGGATGTCCTTGCCAAGGACGAAGAACGTCCCGCTCAGGTTCGACTTGCGCAGGTACTCGGCGACCCAGGCGGTGTTATCCGGCGCGGCGTTGGCGGCGCTGTCGAAGGTCAGCAGAAACAGCCGGTCATGCATCCCGTCGCCGCTGCGCTCATAGTCGCCAAAATGATCGACTTCGCTGCTGGTTTGTGGAAACAAAGCCGCCTTGCGCAACTGTTCGTCCAGGTACTGGGTGTGGAACACACGGCTCGGCTCGGCCCACTTGGTGTAGTAGCTGTCTGCGCCGACCTGGAATTTGGCAGCCTGCTCGCGCAAGGTGGGCATGTCTTCGACCAGAAAACAGAAGGAGGCATCCTGGTCGCAGCTCTGTTGGGCGAAGTTGTAGTTGGCCAGAAGCCGTTGCCACATACGCTGGCGAACCCGGTTGACCGATTCCAGATTGATCGTGCGCAAGCCCAGGCGCTGGGCCAGGGCGGGTTCATCCAGTGCCTCGCTGGCCAACAGGACGCTGGAAAACATGAGGATCTCGGCCCTCGACGCCACGTCGAACAGCGTCGGGTTGCCGAGTTTTTCCGGCCAGGTGCTGCGATCGAGCGTCGCCACATCGCTTGGTGCCGCGATGGCGCCGAAGCTGAGTAGCCAGATCGAGATGAGAAAAGCGATACGCAATGGGATGTCTCCATAACAAAACCCGCGCGGCACTATAGCTGATAAGGCACCCACTCCTCCTGAGGCATGAATGCTTTCTGTGGCGAGGGAGCTTGCTCCCGCTGGGCTGCGAAGCAGACCTAAACCTGTCATCACATTCCTTCAGCCAGACCCCGACTACCGGTTTTGCGACCGCTTCGCGCTCGAGCGGGAGCAAGCTCCCTCGCCACAGAAGCCCATCCAGACAAAATCCGTGCTCCACCGGCCATCACCTATGGACGCCATAGCTGGAGTCAACGAGGACAACCCCCTAGAATCGCCGCCACGATTAAAGGAGACGACTTCATGCTGATGGTGATTTCACCCGCCAAGACCCTCGACTATGAAACACCGCCGGCGACCCAGCGCTTCACCCAGCCGCAGTACCTCGACCACTCCCAGGAGTTGATCCTGCAATTGCGTGAGCTGACGCCCGCGCAAATCAGTGAGTTGATGCACGTCTCCGACAAGATCGGCGGGCTCAACGCCGCGCGTTTCGGCAGCTGGACGCCTGCGTTCACCCCGGAAAACGCCAAGCAGGCGCTGCTGGCCTTCAAGGGCGATGTGTACACCGGCATGAATGCGCAAACCCTCAGCGAAGACGATTTCGACTACGCCCAAAAACACCTGCGCATGCTCTCGGGCCTCTATGGCCTGCTGCGCCCGCTAGACCTGATGCAACCCTATCGCCTGGAAATGGGCACCAGGCTGGCCAACGCCCGGGGCAAGGATCTGTATGCCTTCTGGGGCACGCGCATCAGCGAATGGCTGAACGAAGCCCTGGTCGACCAGGGCGATGACGTGCTGCTCAACCTGGCGTCCAACGAGTACTTCTCGGCGGTCAAACGCAACGCCTTGAACGCGCGCATCATCAATACCGAATTCAAGGACCTGAAGAACGGCCAGTACAAGATCATCAGCTTCTACGCGAAAAAGGCCCGCGGCTTGATGAGCCGCTTCGTCATCGAAGAACGCATCAACGACCCGGCCACCCTCAAGCAGTTCGACGTTCAGGGCTATCGCTACAGCGCCGAACAGTCCAAGCCGGACAATCTGGTGTTTCTGCGAGACCACGCACCAGAGTGATGCATCCGGTCGGCGCACGACCTCCTCACCCCCCTGGTGCGCCGACCCTTGACTCACTTCAGCCTTCCCCGCCTTTTCGCCATTTTTATGGCGCCAGAAAAATACCGACCAGTTTTCTAACTTTAGTTTCACTCGACTTCAATCATTTTTTTGCGTAGTGGCACTGACTTTTTTTAACAGTAGTGGCAAAAAAATATCCTGCCCAATGATCCGCCTATATATAAAGGGCGAAACGGTAAGTGCTATCAGTTTGAGAGCAGTGCCATCTTTCTCAATATTTCAAGAAATTTCAGATTTGACGATGAGCGGACTGGAACTATGTCCAAACGCGCCGTTCATACCACCGGTAACGATTCTCGCCGAGCGTGTACGAGATAACTTACGCAGATAAGCGATTCATGTAGCCAAGTTGTAATATTAACTTGCCCTCACTAATCACTGATTTGGACAACGGCAATCGGAGAGGAGATAACGCAGTATGGCTATCCCCTACAAGGCCACGGCAGCGCCCCTATAAACGTGCTCACCCGAGCACCCAACCGCTTGATCCACGGGCTTTCGGCCCGACATCAAGCGTGCAAGGCCGTTGCACCTGCATCCTTCTGAAAGGAGGATCGGCTGCATAACAGGGCAAATCATAACAACAAGGCCTAGTTGCGCACACCTTGAGTGCATTTATTTAGACACTCGTAACTTATATGCCAGCACAGGGCATTGTCGTGCCTGCAAGGCACACTTGCGAGTGCACTAAACACGCTGAACACCATTAACTCCGGCCATCTAATGGCTTGATGTATACAGGCTTGATAACAGAGAGGTAATTGCGATGCGCATCAGCATTTTTGGTTTGGGTTACGTCGGCGCAGTATGTGCCGGTTGCCTGTCTGCACGGGGCCATGACGTCGTTGGCGTCGATGTGGCCAAAGACAAGATCGATATGATCAATGCCGGCAAATCGCCGATCGTTGAACCGGGCCTGGGTGAACTTCTGGCCCAGGGCATCCAGACAGGTCGTCTGCGTGGCACCACCAACTTCGCCGAGGCGATTCGCGACACCGACCTGTCGATGATCTGCGTGGGCACGCCGAGCAAGAAGAACGGCGACCTGGAGCTGAACTACATCGAGGCAGTGTGCCGCGAAATCGGTTTTGTCCTGCGTGACAAGACCACCCGCCACACCATCGTCGTACGCAGCACCGTACTGCCGGGCACTGTGGCCAACGTGGTCATCCCGATTCTCGAAGACTGCTCTGGCAAGAAGGCCGGTGTTGATTTCGGCGTGGCCGTGAACCCTGAGTTCCTGCGCGAAAGCACCGCCATCGCCGACTATGACCAGCCGCCAATGACCGTCATCGGTGAATTCGACAAGGCGTCCGGCGACGTTCTGCAATCGCTGTACGAAGAGCTCGACGCACCGATCATCCGCAAGGACATCGCGGTTGCCGAGATGATCAAGTACACCTGCAACGTGTGGCACGCCACCAAGGTCACCTTCGCCAACGAAATCGGCAACATCGCCAAGGCGGTCGGCGTCGACGGTCGCGAAGTGATGGACGTGGTCTGCCAGGACAAGACCCTCAACCTGTCCCAGTACTATATGCGCCCAGGCTTCGCCTTCGGTGGCTCGTGCCTGCCAAAAGACGTGCGTGCCCTGACCTACCGCGCCGGTTCCCTGGACGTGGAAGCCCCGTTGCTCAACTCGCTGATGCGCAGCAACGAATCCCAGGTGCAGAACGCTTTCGACATCGTTTCCAGCCACGACAAACGCAAAGTCGCCCTGCTGGGCTTGAGCTTCAAGGCCGGCACCGACGACCTGCGCGAAAGCCCGCTGGTCGACCTGGCGGAAATGCTGATCGGCAAGGGCTATGACCTGAGCATCTACGACAGCAACGTCGAGTACGCCCGCGTTCACGGTGCGAACAAGGACTACATCGAGTCGAAGATCCCTCACGTCTCGTCCTTGCTCAACTCCGACTTCGACGCGGTGATCAACAACTCCGACGTGATCATCCTCGGCAACCGTGACGAGAAATTCCGCGCCCTGGTGCAGGACGTTCCACACGGCAAGCAGGTGATCGACCTGGTTGGTTTCATGTCCAAGGCCACCAGCACGAATAGCCGGGCCGAAGGTATCTGCTGGTAAAGCAGCCGCAAGCTTCAAGCTCCAAGCCGCAAGTTCAAAGCTCCTCGCTTGGGGCTTGAAGCTTGGGGCTTGCAACTGACTTTAGGATTCCGATTATGCACAGGCTAAAGCACGGCCTACTTCAGGCCGCCGGTTGGCTGTTCTACCTGAGTTTACTGATGGGCCTCGCCATGGCGTTGCCCGTGTCCACGTTCGACTCCGAGTCGAAGGACTTCATTTTCCTGATTGGCGCCGTAGGTATCTGGCGCTACTCGATGGGTGCCACTCACTTTGTGCGCGGCATGATTTTTCTGTACATCGTCTACCCGTACCTGCGGCGCAAAGTGCGCAAGCTGGGCAAAGCGGCTGACCCGTCCCACGTGTTCCTGATGGTCACCAGTTTCCGCATCGATGCCCTGACCACCGCACAGGTCTACAGCTCGGTGATCCGCGAAGCCATCGACTGCGGCCTGCCGACCACAGTGGTCTGCTCCATCGTGGAAATGTCCGATGAGCTGCTGGTCAAAAGCCTGTGGAACCGGATGAACCCACCGTCCCGGGTCAAGCTCGACTTCGTGCGCATTCCCGGCACTGGCAAGCGCGATGGCCTGGCCTATGGCTTCCGCGCCATCTCCCGGCACCTGCCGGATGATCGTGCCGTGGTCGCGGTGATCGATGGCGACACCGTGCTGGCCGAAGGCGTGGTGCTCAAGACCGTGCCGTGGTTCCAGCTGTTCGGCAACGTCGGTGGCCTGACCACCAACGAATTCTGCGAAGTGCGCGGCGGCTACATCATGAGCGAATGGCACAAACTGCGTTTCGCCCAGCGCCACATCAACATGTGCTCGATGGCCTTGTCCAAGCGCGTGCTGACCATGACCGGCCGCATGTCGGTGTTCCGCGCCACCGTGGTCACCAACCCGGACTTCATCGCCGACGTGGAAAGCGACTCGCTGCAACACTGGCGCCTGGGTCGCTTCAAGTTCCTTACCGGCGATGACAAGTCGAGTTGGTTCAGCTTGATGCGCCTTGGCTATGACACGTTCTACGTGCCCGACGCGGCGATCAACACCGTTGAACACCCGCCGGAAAAGAGCTTCATCAAGGCCAGCCGCAAACTGATGTTCCGCTGGTACGGCAACAACCTGCGGCAGAACTCCCGTGCCCTGGGCCTGGGGATCAAACGCCTCGGCGTGTTCACTTCGGTGGTGCTGTTCGACCAGCGCGTGTCGATGTGGACCTCGCTGCTGGGCCTGACCGTGGCGTTGATCGCCAGCTTCAAGTACGGCACCGCGTTCATCCTGGTGTACCTGCTGTGGATCGGCATCACCCGGTTCATCCTGACCTTGTTGCTGTCGTGCTCCGGACACCGGATCGGCCCGGCCTACCCGGCGATTCTCTATTACAACCAGATCGTCGGCGCGCTGGTGAAGATCTACGTGTTCTTCCGCCTCGACAAACAGTCCTGGACTCGCCAACCCACTTCTCTGACCCGTGATCTCGCCAGCTTTCAACGTTGGTTCAACACCTGGTCGTCTCGGACCATGACCTTCTCTGCCGGCAGCATTTTTGTCGCCGTGCTGCTGTTGATGGTCTGACCGAACTCGCCTGAATTAACTAGGAAAACGCCCCTATGAATACCGCCGTCAACGCCAACGTAGTGCACGAATCCGAAGCCCAGCGCCAACACGCCCGAGTGAAAATCCCGGCCAAGTTGCGTTTCTTCGGCCCAGACCGGACGCCGGTCGAAGCCCGGGTGATCGACCTGTCCGCCGGTGGCCTGGCGTTCAACGCCGGTCAATTGCCGCTGAAGATCGGTGACGTGTACAAGGCCCGCCTGCAATTCGTCATCGACAACCTCGGCCTGGCCATGGACGTCGAGTTGCAGGTCCGCTCCTTCGATCGCGAGACCGGACGCACCGGCTGCCAGTTCCAGAACCTGGAACCACGGGACATCTCGACCCTGCGCCACCTGATCACTTCGCACCTGGCCGGCGACATCGTCAGCGTGGGTGAAATGCTGGCGACCCTGCAGCGCGACAACTTCACCAAGGCGCGCAAGATGAAGGACGGCGGTCACGGCATGACCGCGTTCGGCCGCATGAAAGCCGTGACCTTCAGCCTGGGGATCTTCGTTGTTGGCCTGGCTGCATTCGGCTTTGTTTTCAAATCGGTGTACGGCATGTACTTCGTCAGCCACGCCCAGGCCGGTCTGGTCAGCGTGCCGGGCGTGAACATCACCATGCCCCGCGACGGCACCGTGCAGAGCCTGGTGAAAGCCGACGGCGTAGCCGCCAAGGGCGCACCGCTGGCGACCTTCAGCACCAGCATGCTCGACGTGCTCAAGGGCCATCTGGACGAAGACCAACTGCAACCGGCCAAGGTTGAAGAACTGTTCGGCAAGCAGATGACCGGCACCCTGACCTCGCCTTGCGACTGCACCGTGGCCCAGCAAATGGTCGCCAACGGTCAGTACGCCAGCAAGGGCGACGTGATCTTCCAACTGGTGCCGCGCAACAGCGAAGCCAATGTTGAAGCGCGCTTCTCCTATCGCCAGTTCGGCGACGTGCGCCCCGGTACTTCGGTGCGCTTCCAGATCGCCGGCGAGGACAAGAGCCGCACCGGCAAGATCGTCAGCAGCACCAGCCTGAAAAGCGCCGACCTGTCTTCGGACATCCGCGTGCTGATCCAGCCGGACGAAACCCTGGACAGCTCCCTCGCCGGCCGCCCGGTGGAAGTGAACAGCGACCGTGGCCCGAACCTGAACTGGCTGATCGACAAAGCCATGGCTGTCGGTCTTTAAGTCGAGGACATGCCTGTGACTACTCCAACCCTCAACACGCCGCCGACCCTGTGGGAGCGAGCCAGCTCGCGATGGGATCGACGCGGTCTGTCTGATGCACCGAGTCGCCTGCTGCGCGAGCAGGCTCGCTCCCACACTGGATTGATGGTGTGCTCGCTGGCCTTGGCAATCAGCCTGGCCGGTTGCGCCGGCCTGCCCGACCAGCGCCTGGCCAACGAAGCGCTCAAGCGTGGCGATACCGCCACCGCCGCGCAGAATTACCGGCAACTGGCAGACCTGGGCTACAGCGAAGCGCAGGTCGGCCTGGCCGATATCCAGGTCGACAGCCGTGACCCGGCGCAGATGAAACAGGCCGAGGCGACCTATCGCGCAGCGGCCGATGTTTCGCCGCGCGCCCAGGCACGCCTTGGACGCTTGCTGGTGGCCAAGCCCGGCTCCACCGAAGCCGAGCAACACGAAGCCGAAACCCTGCTGAAAAAAGCGGCAGCCAATGGCGAAGGCAATACGCTGATTCCGCTGGCGATGCTGTACCTGCAATACCCGCACAGCTTCCCCAACGTGAATGCGCAGCAGCAGATCAGCCAATGGCGCGCCGAGAACAAACCGGAAGCCGGCCTGGCGCAAGTGCTGCTCTACCGCACCCAGGGCACCTACGACCAGCACCTGGATGACGTGGAAAAGATCTGCAAGGCCGCGCTCAACACCAGCGATATCTGCTACGTCGAACTGGCCACGGTCTATCAGAAACAGGCCAAGCCAGAGCAACAGGCCGAGCTGATCAAGCAGATGCAAGCCGCGCATGCCCGCGGCACCGTTTCGGCACAGCGCGTCGACAGCGTCGCCCGTGTGCTCGCCGATGCGTCCCTGGGCAAGACCGACGAGAAAACCGCGCAGTCGCTGCTCGAACCGATCGCACCGGGCTACCCGGCGTCGTGGGTCACCCTCGCACAACTGCTCTACGACTTCCCCGAACTGGGTGACGTCGACCAGATGATGAAGTACCTGGACAACGGCCGCGCCGCCGACCAGCCCCGCGCCGAGTTGTTGCTGGGCAAGCTCTACTTCGAAGGCAAACTGGTGCCTGCCGACGCCAAGGTCGCCGAAGCGCATTTCCAGAAAGCCGTCGGCCGCGAAGTCGCTGCCGATTACTACCTCGGCCAGATCTATCGCCGTGGCTACCTGGGCAAGGTCTATCCGCAGAAGGCCCTCGACCATCTGTTGACTGCTGCGCGCAACGGCCAGAACAGCGCCGACTTCGCCATTGCCCAACTGTTTTCCCAAGGCAAGGGCACCAAGCCTGATCCGCTGAACGCCTACGTCTTCAGCCAACTGGCCCTGGCCCAGAACACTCCGCAAGCCACCGAGCTTGCGCAAACAATCCAAACGCAATTGCCGCCCGACCGGTTGGCCGAAGCCCAACGCCTGTTGAAACAAGAACAGGCCGTGCGCGGTGCCCTGAGCCCGAACACGCCGGAACTGCATGCCCTGCAAGAAGAAGATGGCGAGGAATCCCAATGAAGTTGAATCCATTCATGAAGGCCGGCATTGGCCTGACATTCGCGCTGATCTGGTCTTGCCCGACGCTTGCTGCGATGACTGAAGAAACCAAGAACTTTGGCCTGGAAGTGAAGGTTACCGGCCAATCCGAAGACGACAGTGACCTCGGTACCCAGAGCGGTGGCGACGTCAACGGCGTCGGCCTCGACTTGCGTCCATGGATCTATGGCGAAAGCGGCGCGTGGAGCGCCTATGCCATGGGGCAAGCCGTGACGGCCACCGACATCATCGAGACGGACACCTTGCAAGGGACCGCCAGTGATGGCACCACGCCCACCGACAACGGTGATCGCAAGACCAAGAAAAACTACCTGGCCATGCGCGAATTCTGGGTCGGCTACAGCGGACTTACGCCGTATCCGGGCGAGCAGTTGAAGCTCGGTCGCCAACGTCTGCACAACGCCGACGGCCAATGGCGCGACACCAACATCGAAGCCCTGAACTGGACGTTCGACACAACCCTCTTGCGCGCCAACGTCGGGGTCGCCGAACGTTTCAGCGAGTACCGCACCGACCTCACGGAACTCGCCCCGAAAGACAAGGATCGCCTGCACGCCTACGCCGATGCTTCGTATCAGTGGACACCGGGCAACTGGGTCGGTATTCGCGGTCATCATACCCACGACAACGGCAAGCTCGACTACCCGGAACCGGGCGTGCCGGCCGATTCGCTGGACAAGAAACAGAACGGTGACATCAGCTGGATCGGCCTGACCGCCGACAGCGACGCCTATAACTGGCGCAATACCAACACGGTCAATTACTGGGGCAGCATCACCGGCATGAGCGGCGACATCGACAAGGTCAACCCGCTGAACGCCGATGGCACGTCGCCAGCTGAAGCCAAGCGCGGTGAAAGCCTCAACGGCTGGGCCACCGATGTCGGCGTGCGCCTGCGCCTCGATCCGCAATGGCAAGTCGGTGCTGCCTATGCCCGCGCCAGTGCCGAGTACGAACAGAACGGTCTGGAAAGCAACCGCTCGAACTACACCGGTACGCGCTCGCGGGTTCACCGTTTCGGCGAAGCCTTCCGTGGCGAAATGCAAAACATGCAGACCGCGACTTTGTTCGGCTCGTGGATGCTCAACGACGAATACGACGCCAGCCTGATCTACCACAAGTTCTGGCGCGTCGACGGCAACAAGCCGATCGGCAGCAATGGCATCAACGCCGTCGAAAACAACACCGACGATGCCACCGGCGCAATTCTTTCCACCACGTCCCTGCCGCTGAACGATGGCGAGAAAGACCTCGGTCAGGAGATGGATCTGGTAGTCACCAAGTACTTCAAGCAAGGCCTGTTGCCGGCGGCATTGAGCCAGTCGATCGACGAGCCTTCGGCCCTGGTGCGCTTCCGTGGTGGCGTGTTCAAGCCAGGCGATGCGTACGGCAAGGAAGTCGATTCGTACATGCACCGCGCGTTCATCGACGTGATCTGGCGCTTCTGATGCACATTGCGAAGGGAGTCTCCCAGATGAATCATCCAGCCCGAAAAGGCTCGATCAGCCTGTTGGCCGGCGCGATGCTGCTGGCCAGCGCGACTGCCTTCGCCAATGTGGAACCGGCGAAGCCGGTAACCACGGCCAAGGAACTGCAACAGGCCAAGACCTACACCGTCAGCAGCGCGCCGACCGCGCCGTTGGAACTGGCCACGCCGAAACTGCCGGACGTTTCCGGCTACACCGCCGAGGCCATCGCCGCGAAGGTCGTGCGCAGCAAACCGGGCAAGATCAGCCTGCGCCGGATGATGCAGGAAGACGCCCTGAAGGACTTCATCGGTGGCGACAACAAGATGGCCGAATGGGTGGTGCGTCAGCACGGCATCCCCCAGGCAATCTTCGTCGACGACGGCTACATGAACCTCAAGGACCTGGCGAAAAAAGTCCCCAAGCAGTACTTCAGCGAAACCTCGCCGGGAGTGTTCCTCTCCCGGTTGCCGATCGTGGTCGGTCGTCGCGGCATTCTGGAAATCGACAAGCAGACCCAGGAACTGCGCCTGTCCCAGGAGGCCGGTGCGTTCCTGGTCAACGACGGCCAGCTGTTCGTGCGCGATACCAAGATCACTGGCTGGCGCGAGAAGGACAACGGCCCGGCGACGTTTACCTCGCCCAAGGAATTCCGTCCGTTCCTGCTGTCCTGGGGCGGCACCGAGACCTACATCGCCAACAGCAAGATCGCCAGTTTCGGCTACGCCAACAGTAAGTCCTACGGCGTGAGTATTTCCCAGTACACGCCGAACATGGCCAAGGTGCTCAAGCGCCCTGAGCCGACCGGCTGGATCGTCGGTTCCGAATTCTCGGACATGTGGTACGGCTTCTACTGCTATGAAACCCGCGACTTCGTGGTCAAGGGCAACACCTACAAAGACAACATCGTCTACGGCATCGACCCGCATGACCGGTCCCACGGCCTGATCATCGCCGACAACACCGTTTACGGAACGAAGAAGAAGCACGGGATCATTATTTCCCGTGAGGTCAACGACAGCTTCATCTTCAACAACCGCAGCTACGACAACCACCTCTCGGGGCTGGTGATCGACCGTAACAGCGTCAACAACCTGATTGCCCACAACGAGATCTACCAGAACCACACCGACGGCATCACCCTCTACGAGAGTGCCGACAACCTGCTGTGGGGCAACCGCGTGTTGAGCAACAAGCGCCACGGCATCCGCATTCGTAACAGCGTGAACATTCGCCTGTACGAAAACGTCGCCATGGCCAACGGCCTGACCGGTGTCTACGGGCACATCAAGGACTTGAGCAACACCGACCGTGACATCAAACTCGACCCGTTCGACGCCCAGGTATCGCTGATCGTGGTCGGCGGTGAGCTGGCGGCCAACGGCAGCGGCCCGCTGTCCATCGACTCGCCGCTGAGTGTCGAGCTGTATCGCGTGTCCATGCTCGCGCCAGCCAAGGCCAGCGGCATCAGCTTCACCGGCATCCTCGGCGAGCGCCAGGATGAAATTCTCGACCTGCTGGTGCGCCAGCAGAAAGCCGTGCTGATCGACCCTGTCGAACGCCAGACCGAAATGCGGGACTGAGGATAATCTTATGCACCCACACTTGATCAAATTACTCAGCCTGTCGGCCCTGACCGCCGGCATTCTCGCGGCCAGCGGCGGTGTTCGCGCCGACGAAATCAAAGCGCCGAGCTTCACCGCAGAACCGTGCTGCAGCCTGTGCCCGGCTGCTCACGATCCGAAGAACTACACCACCCGTTATCAGCAGAACTTCACCACGCTGGTGCAGGCCCAGGGTGACTGGCTGTTCCGTACGCAAGAAGACTTGCGCACCGAATTCGACACCACGCCCGCCGGCTACAAACGCATGAAACAACTGCACGATGCGTTCAAGAGCAAAGGCGTGGAACTGGTTGTCGTGTACCAGCCGACCCGTGGTCTGGTGAACCGCAACAAGCTCAACCCGGCGGAGAAAGCCAGTTTCGACTTCGACAAGGCGCTGAAGAACTACCAGTCCATGCTCGGTCGTTTCGCGCAGATGGGCTACGTGGTTCCGGACCTGTCGCCGCTGACCAACGAGTCGTTGCCCGACACCCTGCCTGCCCACGATTTCTACTTCCGTGGCGACCAGCACTGGACCCCGTACGGCGCCCAGCGCACGGCGAAAATCGTCGCCGAGAAGGTCAAGCAATTGCCTGAATTCGCCGACATTCCCAAGCGCGAATTCGAGACCAAAAAGTCGGGTCGCATGGGCAAGACCGGAACCTTGCACAACATGGCCGGTCAACTCTGTGGCACCAGCTACGCGATCCAGTACATGGATCAGTTCACCACCGAGCCGAAGGGCGAAGCGGGCGATGGCGATTTGTTCGGCGACTCCGGCAACCCGCAAATCACCCTCGTGGGTACCTCCCACAGTGGCAAGAACTACAACTTCGCCGGCTTCCTCGAAGAGGCCATCGGCGCCGACATCCTCAACGTGGCGTTCCCCGGCGGCGGCCTGGAAGGTTCGATGCTGCAGTACCTGGGCAGCGACGAGTTCCAGAAGAACCCGCCGAAGATTCTCATCTGGGAATTCTCGCCGCTGTACCGCCTCGACCAGGAAACCATCTACCGCCAGATGATGGCGTTGCTGGACAACGGTTGCGAAGGCAAGGATGCACAGATGTCCGGCAGCGCCACGCTCAAGCCGGGCAAAAACGAGTTGATGGTCAACAGCAAGAACATGGACCTGCGCAACGGTAGTCATCAGGTCGACGTCCGCTTCGCCGACACCTCGGTGAAAACCCTGCAAGCCACCCTCTGGTACATGAACGGTCGCCACGAGGACATCAAGATCGACAAACCGGAAACCTCCGAGACTGACGGGCGTTTCGCTTTCGAGTTGCGCACGGATGAAGACTGGGCCTCGCAGAACCTGCTGGCCGTTGAAGTCCAGGGCCCCGAAGCCGGTGCCGCACCACAGAAAGTCGAAGCGAAAATTTGCAAACGCAACGTATTCCCGGGCGCCGAACAGCGTACTGCTTCGGTCGGGCAATGAGGTCTGCTATGCGCTATCCGAAATTTTCAACACTGTTGGCACCGACGCTCTTGAGCCTGGCGATGTTCACCGGGGCCACGCAAGCGGCTGCGCCACTACGTCCACCCCAGGGCTATTTTGCGCCTGTGGATAAATTCAAGACGGGCGACAACAGCGAAGGCTGCGATGCGATGCCGACGCCGTACACCGGCTCGTTGCAATTTCGCAGCAAGTACGAAGGTTCGGACAAGGCCCGCGCGACCCTGAACGTGCAATCGGAAAAAGCCTTTCGCGAGAGCACCGCCGACATCACCAAGATCGAGCGCGGCACCAGCAAGCGCGTGATGCAGTTCATGCGTGACGGTCGCCCGGAACAACTGGAATGCACGTTGAGCTGGCTGACGGCCTGGGCCCAGGCTGACGCGCTGATGTCCAAGGACTTCAACCACACCGGCAAGTCGATGCGCAAATGGGCGCTGGGCAGTATGGCTTCGGCGTACATCCGCCTGAAATTTTCCGACTCTCACCCGCTGGCCACCCATCAACAGGAAGCGCAAGTGATCGAAGCCTGGTTCAGCAAGATGGCCGACCAGGTGGTCAGCGACTGGGACAACCTGCCGCTCGACATGACCAACAACCACTCGTACTGGGCCGCCTGGTCGGTGATGGCCACCTCCGTCGCCACCAACCGCCGCGACCTGTTCGACTGGGCGGTGAAGGAATACAAGGTCGGCGCCAACCAGATCGACGCCGACGGCTACCTGCCCAACGAACTCAAGCGTCAGCAACGGGCCTTGGCCTACCACAACTACGCCCTGCCGCCGCTGGCGATGATCGCCAGTTTCGCCCAGGTCAACGGTGTGGATCTGCGTCAGGAAAACAATGGCGCACTCAAACGCCTGGGTGACCGGGTGTTGTCCGGGGTGAAAGACCCGGATGAGTTCGAGGAAAAGAACGGCAAGGAACAGGACATGACCGACCTGAAAGAGGACATGAAATTCGCCTGGCTCGAACCGTTCTGCTCGCTCTACACCTGCTCGCCCGAGGTGCTGGCGAAGAAGCACAAGATGCAACCGTTCAAGACCTTCCGCCTCGGCGGTGACCTGACCAAGGTCTACGACCCGGCCAATGAAAAGGGCAACAAGGGTTCTTGAGGTTTAACACGATCCAATGTGGCGAGGGGGCTTGCCCCTGTTGGGGTGCGCAGCGCCCCCAAATCCTGACAACGCGGTAATTCAGACAGAGCGCGCGGACAGGTATTACGACTGCTTCGCAGCCGAACGGGGGCAAGCCCCCTCGCCACAGGTTCAGTGTCAGGTGTGAGTTTTTGTGTGATGCCCCCCGGTTTTTCTTGGGGGGTTTGGGGGGGCCGTTGGCCCTTGACTGTTGGTTCAAACAAGGAGAGATCGGGATGGTTTTTTCGTCCAACGTGTTCCTGTTTTTGTTCTTGCCGATCTTCCTCGGCTTGTACTACCTGAGCGGGCAACGCTATCGCAATTTGCTGCTGCTGATTGCCAGCTACGTGTTCTACGCCTGGTGGCGTGTGGACTTCCTCGCGCTGTTCGCCGGCGTCACGCTGTGGAACTACTGGATCGGCCTGAAAGTCGGTGCCGCCGGGGTCAGGACCAAACCGGCGCAGCGCTGGCTGCTGCTCGGCGTGGCCGTCGACCTGTGCATCCTCGGCTACTTCAAGTACGCCAACTTCGGCGTCGACAGCATCAACGCAATGATGACGTCGGTGGGCCTTTCGCCATTCATCCTGACCCACGTGCTGCTGCCGATCGGGATCTCGTTCTACGTCTTCGAGTCCATCAGCTACATCATCGACGTCTACCGTGGCGACACCCCGGCGACCCGCAACCTGATCGACTTCGCGGCGTTCGTGGCGATCTTCCCGCACTTGATCGCCGGCCCCGTGTTGCGTTTCCGCGACCTGGCCGACCAGTTCAACAACCGCACCCACACCCTCGACAAGTTCTCCGAGGGCTGCACGCGGTTCATGCAGGGTTTCATCAAGAAAGTCTTCATCGCCGACACTCTGGCGGTGGTGGCCGACCACTGCTTCGCCCTGCAAAACCCGACCACGGGCGATGCCTGGCTCGGCGCGCTGGCGTACACCGCGCAGTTGTATTTCGACTTCTCCGGTTACAGCGACATGGCCATCGGCCTGGGCCTGATGATGGGTTTCCGCTTCATGGAAAACTTCAAGCAGCCGTATGTCAGCCAGTCGATCACCGAGTTCTGGCGGCGCTGGCACATCAGCCTGTCGACCTGGCTGCGTGACTATCTGTACATCACCCTCGGCGGTAACCGCAAAGGCACGCTGATGACCTATCGCAACCTGTTCCTGACCATGTTGCTCGGTGGTCTGTGGCACGGCGCGAACATCACCTACATCGTCTGGGGTGCGTGGCACGGCATGTGGCTGGCGATCGAGAAAGCCATCGGCCTGAACACTTCTCCACGCAGCTTCAACCCGATCCGCTGGGCACTGACCTTCCTGCTGGTGGTGATGGGCTGGGTGATCTTCCGCGCAGAAAACCTGCACGTCGCCGGTCGCATGTACGGCGCGATGTTCAGCTTCGGCGACTGGTCGCTGTCGGAACTCAACCAGGCCAGCCTCACCGGTCTGCAAGTGGCGACCCTGATCGTGGCTTACGTAACCCTGGCGTTCTTCGGCCTGCGGGATTTCTACACCAATCAGCCTCCGGCCAAGACCAAGCCTGCGGTGAACGTCGACGCCGACGGCCCGGCCGCTGCGACACCGGGAACGATCAAGGCCGTGCCTGGGGATAACCCCGCGAGCATCCACCAGCCTGGCTACACCGTCGGCGTCGAAGCCCAGGTGCAACCGGCCTACTGGACCGCTGACTGGTCGCGCTACGTGATGCGTGCGCTGGTGCTGCTGCTGTTCATTGCCTCGATTCTCAAACTCTCGGCGCAAAGCTTCTCGCCGTTCCTTTACTTCCAGTTCTGAGGGATCTGACCATGACCCGCTCATTACGCATCTTCTACATCGCGCTGTTCCTGGTGACCCTGCTGGTGCTCGGTCTGTGGTCGGTGCGCAGCTTCTTCGGCTTCAGCACCAACGCCGATGCGACGGTGCTCAACGGTCGCTGGACCAAGGCCGTGGAAACGCACTACGACGACGAGTTCCCGATCAAGCGCCTGGGCACCAACCTCTGGGCCGCGCTGGATTTCAAACTGTTCAACGAAGGTCGTCCGGGTGTGGTGCTCGGTCGCGACCAGTGGTTGTACAGCGATGAAGAATTCCACCCGGTGGTCAACGAAGAGCTGAACCTGCAAGGCAACTACGCGCTGGTCGAAGGCGTACGCCAGACCCTGAAAGAGAAAGGCGTACAACTGGTGATGGCGGTAGTGCCGGCCAAGGTGCGCCTGTACCCGGAACACCTCGGTGAAGTGAAACCGGCGAGCATCCACGCCAACCTCTACAAGGACTTCCACCAGCGCCTGGCCGCCGACCGGATTCCGGCCCCTGACCTGCTCGGCCCGCTGCAACAGGCCAAGCAGAATGGCCAGCAAGTGTTCCTGCGCACCGACACCCACTGGACGCCGCAAGGCGCCGAGATCGCCGCCAACCGTCTGGCCAAAACCATTGCCGACCAGTACCCGCTGAGCGGCGAGCCGCAGCGCTTCGTCACCGAACCTGCGGAGACCATCACGCACAAGGGCGACCTGCAGTTGTTCCTGCCGCTCGACCCGCTGTTCGAAAACCTGATGCCGGCGCAAGAGCCACTGCAAAAGCGCAACACCGTGGCAGCGGATGACCAGCCGGCCGGTGACGATGCCCTGTTCGCCAACACCGAAGTGCCGGTGGCCCTGATCGGCACCAGCTACAGCGCCAACCCCAACTGGAACTTCGTCGGTGCGCTCAAGCAAGCGCTGCACAGCGACGTGGTCAATTACGCCGAAGACGGCCACGGCCCGATTCTGCCGATGCTCAGCTACCTCAAGAGCGATGCCTTCAAGAACAGCCCGCCACAGGTGCTGATCTGGGAGTTCCCTGAACGATATCTGCCTGTGAACAACGAAATCGGCGACGCCGACCCGCAGTGGGTCGCAGAGCTTAAACAAGCCGGCGCCCGCCAACAAAACGTAGCCATCAACAAATCCGAGACGCCCGACCGGGCGCAAAACTGAAAGAGAGGTACACCATGACTTTCACTACAACTCCTCGTCGTCTCGCCAAACGCATTGCCCTGGTTGCCGGCCTCAGCGTGCTGTCGGTACAGGCTTTCGCCGGTGGCGACGCCGCCCTGTACGGCCCGACCGCACCGAAAGGCTCGACCTTCGTGCGTATCTACAACGCGAGCAACTCCGAAGTCAGCGCCACCGTCGGCAGCACCAACCTGAGCGATGTCGCGCCACTGTCGAGCAGTGACTTCAGCTTCATGCCGGGCGGCGACTACAGCGCCAAGGTCGGTAGCCAGAGCCTGCCGGTGAAACTGGCCGGCGACCACTATTACACCCTGGTCAACAACGCCAGCGGCGCACCGCAACTGATCGAAGAGCCGCCGTTCAAGAACAAGCAGAAGTCCCTGGTACGCGTGCAAAACCTGAGCGACAAGGCGCTGACCCTGAAGACCGCCGATGGCAAGACCGACGTAGTCCCGAACGTTGCACCCAAGGGTCGCGGCGAGCGTGAAATCAACCCGGTGAAGGTCAGCCTGGCCTTGTACGACGGCACCACCAAAGTCGGCGACGTGAAACCGGTCGCCCTGGAACGCGGTGAAGCCGCGGTGCTGTACGTCACCGGCAGCGGCAGCAGCCTGTCGCCGGTCTGGGTGAAACGCCCGGTGTCGACGCGCTAAACGATTTGCCTGGCTGACGCCGCTCCCACACTGAATCGCAGCGTCAGCCCGGACACGGAACAAAAACAAGAGTGAAACGACAGAACGCAGTAGCTCTAACCAATCGATATTCAAGGAGTAACAACATGATTCCGGTGATCTTGTCAGGTGGTAGTGGCTCACGTCTTTGGCCGCTTTCCCGTAAACAATTCCCTAAGCAGTTCCTGGCCCTGACCGGCGAACACACCCTGTTCCAGCAAACCCTGGAACGCCTGGTGTTCGAAGGCATGGACACGCCAATCGTGGTCTGCAACAAAGACCACCGCTTCATCGTCAACGAGCAATTGGCGGCGCGCAAGCTGGAGTCCCAGCGCATCCTGATGGAGCCGTTCGGTCGCAACACCGCGCCGGCCGTGGCCCTGACCGCGATGATGCTGGTCAATGAAGGTCGCGACGAACTGATGCTGGTACTGCCGGCCGACCACGTGCTGGAAGACCAGAAAGCCCTGCAACGCGCCCTGGCCCTGGCCACTGTCGCCGCTGAAAACGGTGAAATGGTGCTGTTCGGCGTGCCGGCCACCAAGCCGGAAACCGGTTATGGCTACATCAAGTCGACCAACGACTCGCTGCTGCCTGAAGGTGTCAGCCGCGTCTCGCACTTCGTCGAAAAACCTGACGTGAAGCGCGCCACCGAGTTCGTCCAGTCCGGTGGCTACTTCTGGAACAGCGGCATGTTCCTGTTCCGCGCCAGCCGCTTCCTCGAAGAGCTGAAGAAGCACGATCCGGACATCTACGACACCTGCCTGCTGACCCTGGAGCGCAGCAAGCAAGATGCCGACACCATCACCTTCGACGAAGCCACCTTCGCCTGCTGCCCGGACAACTCCATCGACTACTCGGTGATGGAAAAAACCCAACGCGCCTGCGTCGTGCCGCTGACCGCAGGCTGGAGCGATGTCGGCTGCTGGTCGTCGCTGTGGGAGGTCAATGCAAAAGACGCCAACGGCAACGTCACCAAAGGCGACGTGGTGATCCAGGACAGCAAAAACTGCATGATCCACGGCAACGGCAAACTGGTGTCGGTGATCGGCCTGGAAAACATCGTCGTGGTCGAAACCAAGGACGCCATGATGATCGCCCACAAGGACAAGGTCCAAGGCGTGAAGCAGATGGTCAACACCCTCAACGAACAGGGTCGCAGCGAAACCCAGAACCACTGCGAGGTCTACCGTCCGTGGGGCTCCTACGACTCGGTGGACATGGGCGGCCGCTTCCAGGTCAAGCACATCTCGGTCAAGCCGGGCGCGTGCCTGTCGCTGCAGATGCACCACCACCGCGCCGAGCACTGGATCGTGGTCAGCGGCACCGCTGAGGTGACCTGTGATGAAAACGTGTTCCTGCTGACCGAGAACCAGTCGACCTACATTCCGATCGCTTCGGTGCATCGGCTGCGTAACCCGGGGAAGATCCCGTTGGAGATCATCGAAGTTCAATCGGGTAGCTACCTGGGCGAAGACGATATCGAGCGGTTTGAAGATATCTACGGGCGTTCGACACCGGTTGAGCGTGGCGTGGCGGTGAAAACCATCGCGCAATAACGTTCAGTAAAACAAGAAGCCCTCGTCCAGCCTGCTGCGTTCCCTATCCGCAGCAGGCTGGGCGGGTTTTTTTTTGCACTGGGTTTTTTATTGCTTTACCTGGCCTCATCGCGAGCAGGCTCGCTCCTACAGGGTATTAGGTTGATCACAGATTTTGTGCTCGGCTCGGTCTAATGTGGGAGCGAGCCTGCTCGCGATGGGGCCAGTCAGCACGCCACCGAATCGCCCATCGCCAACCCCACCCGCGCTTAGGTAGGATGACTCTCTCTACTCCCGAGATTTCACGTCATGTTCATCGGCGTCCTGCTGGTCATCACCTGGCTGATCCTGTTGCTGCGCTATCCGGCCAAGGCCTTGCCCGTATCCCTGGCAGCCGCCGTGGGGCTGGGCATCGTCGCCACCTGGGTCATCTGGATGGACCACCGCGAACTCAAGCAACTGCAACGCCTGGAGTTGCGCATCAGTTACGCGCCACAACAATGTCCCGCCGACCGCCCATTGCAATTGACCCTGAACAACGGCAATGACGTGCCGCTGACTGAGTTGCGGTGGCGGGTTGCGGCCTATGCACCGGGCGATACGGTGAACCTGGCCGACAATCAATACACCGCCCCGCGCTATCGTGGCCCCGGCGAATTGCAGGCCGGTGGCAACTGGGAAGACTGTTTGCCGCTGCCGCCACTGCGCCCCGGCTACCGTCCGGAAACCCTGGAGTTTCGCGCCGAGCGATTGCAGGGTAGTTTTTCCGACTGATCCTTCCCCCATTTTTTGCACAAGGAATGCGCCATGCCCGTTGCGTTGATTACCGGTTGCTCCAGCGGCATTGGCCGCGCCCTTGCCGATGCGTTCAAGGTCGCCGGCTATGAAGTCTGGGCCAGTGCGCGCAGGGCTGAAGATGTCGCTGCACTCACCGCCGCGGGTTTCACGGCCGTACAACTGGATGTCAACGACGGCCCGGCACTCGAAGCCTTGAGCGAGCGAATCAACCAACAGACCGGCGGCCTCGACGTACTGATCAACAACGCGGGTTATGGCGCCATGGGGCCGCTGCTCGATGGTGGCGTACCGGCCATGCAACGCCAGTTCGAAACCAATGTGTTCGCTGTCGTTGGCGTCACTCGCGCGATGTTTCCCGTGCTGCGCCGGAGCAAAGGATTGGTCGTGAATATCGGCAGCGTTTCGGGTGTTTTGGTCACGCCATTCGCCGGAGCCTACTGCGCCTCGAAAGCCGCCGTGCATGCCTTGAGCGATGCCTTGCGCATGGAACTGGCGCCGTTCGGTGTGCGGGTCATGGAAGTCCAGCCGGGGGCCATCGCTTCCAGCTTCGCAAGGAATGCCGGGCACGAAGCCGAGCAACTGATCAGCGAACAGTCGCCATGGTTTCCGCTACGCGAAGGCATACGCGCCCGAGCGAAGGCCTCTCAGGACAACCCGACCCCGGCCAATGAGTTTGCCGTCGGTTTGCTCAAGGCTGTGCAGCAGGACAAGCCACCGCGACTGGTGCGCCTGGGTAATGGCAGCCGCGCGTTGCCGCTGCTGGCCGGGTTGTTGCCCAAGGGGCTGCTGGAATCGGGGTTGATGAAGCGGTTCGGGTTGCGTGGGCAGCTCTGAGACCGAGTCGCCCCCTTCGCGAGCAGGCTCGCTCCCACAAGGGATTGGGGGCGTCCACACCGTCAGTGGCTGAACACTGAATCCCTGTAGGAGCGAGCCTGCTCGCGAAGGGGGCGACTCGGTCTACAAGTCATGCACCATCACCTTGCTTGACCACCACCGTACAAGTAATCCCCGCCGCCAACAGCACACCCTCCGGCACTTCATCGATGTGAATCCGCACCGGCACCCGCTGCGCCAGGCGCACCCAGTTGAACGTCGGGTTCACATCAGCAATCAGTTCGCGGCTCTCCGGGTTGTCGCGGTCGTAGATGCCGCGCGAGATGCTTTCCACATGGCCCTTGAGCACTTCGCCGCTCATCAGTTGCATGTCGGCCTTATCACCGACGCGCACATGGGGCAGCTTGGTTTCTTCGAAGAAGCCGTAGACCCAGAACGAGTTCATGTCGACCACGGCCATTTTCGCCTCGCCGATGCGCGCATAGTCGCCGCGGTGCACGTTGAGGTTGGTGACGTAGCCGTCCACCGCCGCGCGCACTTCAGTGCGCTTGAGGTTGAGTTCGGCGGCTTCCAGTTGCGCCTGGGCCTGCTGGTAATCGGCCAGGGCCGAGTCGGCGAGGTTACTGGCGTCATCGCGGTTTTCCCGGGAAATCACCAGGTTGTCCATATCGGCGCGACGATGGGCGTTGACCTTGCGCATCTCCCAGGTCGCCTTGCGCGATGCCACCAGGCTTTGCGCCTGTTTCACCGCTAGACGGTAGTGCTCGGGGTCGATCTGCATCAGCAAATCGCCCTTCTTCACCAGCTGGTTGTCGCGCACCGGCACCTCCACCACTTCGCCGGTGACGTCGGCGGCGACGTTGATGATGTCGGCGCGCACGCGGCCGTCGCGGGTCCATGGCGTGTTCATGTAGTGCTCCCACAAGGAGCGGCCGATCCACAGCGCGAGGGCCAGCACCAGCAAGGTCGCGAGCAGGCTGAAAAACTTTTTCATCGGGGCATTCTTCAGAGATAGAGAGTCAGTGATAGAGAGTCAACGGTAGACAGTCAGCGCCAACGCGCCGAACAGACAGGTAAACAGGCTCAGGCGCAGCAACGCCGGATGCCAGAAAAAACGGTACAGGTCGAACCCGGACAGAAACCGGTCCAACGCCCAGGCAAGCGCCGCCGCGATGAAAAACATCAGGGTCATGGTCGGCATGTACACGCCGTGGAAGGCGATTTCACGAGGCATGTTCAAGTCCTTGGGGCTGGCTGCTTGCGAAGGCGGCGAGCGGAGATTGCGGATCGAGCAGCGAGGTGCGGATGAAGTGCAGGTAGCTCTTCACCCGGCGCAACGCTGAGGTATCGAAGTGCGGGGCGAAGGGTTCGTCGGTGGACTGCACACGGCTGATCGCGTGATCGACTGCGATCAGCGCGCGTTCCAGGTTGCTGCTGTTCGGTTGCAGGAACAGCCGAACCAGCGCCCGCCCCATCACCCGGATCGCCTGGCGCCATGGCTGGGATTCGGCATAGGCCGGATGCACCGGCAGAATCGCCTGTTCCTTGCGCAACTCGATGATCGAGTGACCGACTTCCAGCACCACGAACATCCAGCGCAGCAAGTCCCGCTGCACTTGCGGTTGACCCGCCGCGAAGCCGTAGGCCTGATGCACCAGATCGCGGGTGCGGCTTTCGAAACTCGACGCCAACCCCTTGAGCTTGCCGCTGATGGCGTACACCACCTGACCGCGCAAATCCTGCTCCAGCCGACGCCACAGCCAGCGGCTGTTGGGCGGCAGAATGATCGCCCCGGCCGCTGCGCACACCAGCATGCCCAGCACCATGGCGATGTAGTCGTTGATGAAGGTGTAGGGGTTGTAGACCGTGAGGTTGTCCGGCACCGATCCGGTGCTGAAGAAAATCAGCAAGCCCAGGCCGACGCCGACATATTGCGGCCGCGAAGTCAGGAACGAGCCGAGTACGATCACCGGCGCGAGCATCACGCACAGCAACGGAAATCCGTCGATCCACGGAAAAATGAAAAACATCTCGACGAAGCCGATCAGCGCCCCGAGCAACGTCCCGCACGCCATCTGAAAGGCCATGCGTTTCGGGTTCGGGGTGGCGGCGGACAGGCCCACGGTCGCGGCCGCAATCAGGGTCATGGTCGCGCCGCTCGGCCAGGCGGTTGCCACCCAATAACTGCCCAATACCACCAGGATGAACGCTGCGCGTATCCCCGATGCTGCCGCTGCCATCCAGTTGGTTTGCGGAGTGAACGGCTCGTCCCAGCGCTCCCGTTCGTGACTGTGATCGGCCAGGGAGGCGTGGGTCTGTGCATAACTGTGCAGGTCGTCGACGAAGCGATAGAGCAGTTCGTAGGCGGTGTGGAAGTCCAGCAATTCGTCGTCGCTCGGTTCGCTCTCCTGAAAGATCGCCCGCAGGCTGCGCACCCGCGCCGGCAACCCTGCCTTGTATGTGCTCAGCGCCGTAACCAGACGCGCCGCATCGGCGCTGGTCAGCGCACGGCCACTGAAGCCGTCGAGTAATTCGGCGAGGTCTTGCAAGCCCGGTTTTATCGCCGCCACGGCATGATCCGTATTGTTGCTGCGCAAGCGTTCGAGCAACTGATGCAGGGCATTGAAGCGCGTGGTGATGCCCATGAACTCACTGTTCAGGCGGCTGAGCCGGCCATTGCGCCGACGCATGTGCGGGTCTTCGAACACAGTGACGCTGCGCAAGCCTTCCAGGCCCACGGCTTCAGCGATGAAACGCACGTTGCCGGCCTCGAACGCCTCGCGCTGACTGCGGCCACGCAAGCCGTCGGTGACGAACAGGGCAAACACGCCGAAGCGCTGATACAGGGCGTTGCGCATGGCGGCACTGGCGGTTTGCGGCAGGATGGCTGCACTGATCAGCGTCGAACAGAGAATGCCCAACGAGATTTCCAGTACCCGCCAGACCGCCGCCATGAACGCGCCGTCCGGGTGAGCCAGCGCGGGCAAGCCGACCATCGCCGCGGTGTATCCGGCGAGTACGAAACCGTAGGCGCGGAAGTTGCGGCAGCGGGTGGCGCCGGCCGTGCAGATACCTACCCAGATCGCCAACGAACCGAGGAACAGCTCGGTGTTCTGCGCAAACAGGGCGATCAGCGCAACCATCACCGCCGACCCGGCCAGGGTGCCGAGAAAACGATAGAAACTCTTGGCGAACACCTGGCCGCTTTGCGGCTGCATGACGATGAACACAGTGATCATCGCCGTGCGCGGTTGCGGCAGCTCCAGGCGCATGGCCAGCCACAGCGTCAGGAATGCCGCGAACAGCACCTTGAAGATGTAGACCCAGGTCACGCCGTCGCTGCGTGCCCAGTCGAAGAAACCCCGACGCCATTCAAGGGAGTACAGCCAACGCAAGGGTGCGGGCAAGGGAGTCATCAAATCCTGCTCAGTGAAGTTCGATAAAAACCGGCACCTTGTAGGAGTGAGCCTGCTCGCGATAGCGGAGTATCAGCCGGCATCAATACTGGATGTGCCGCCCTCATCGCGAGCAAGCTCGCTCCCACAGGTTTTGTGTTCAACGCAAAAGGCTCGGGATTTTCGGCGCCTGAGTCTGGCTGTCTTTCGGCACGTCGTTGCCGGCACCGAGGCCACCACCGAGCGCGGTCACCAACTCGGCATGAGCACTCAATCGCGCCGCCTGAACCTGCTGCTGCACTTGCTGCTGCTTGAACAACAAGGTCTGGGCATTGAGCACGTTGAGGTAGTCGGTCAGGCCGCGCTGGTAGGCAATCATCGCGATGTCGTAGGTCTTCTGCGCCGTGGCCACCGACTCGGCGGCGAAAGCCTGTTGCTTGTCCATGGACTCGCGACGGATCAACTGATCGGAGATATTTTTCAGCGCGTTGACCAGGGTCTGGTTGTAATGCGCGACGGCGATGTCATACCCGGCCGAGGCTTCACCCAACTCGGCACGCAAACGACCGCCGTCGAAGATCGGCAACGAAATCGCCGGCCCCACGCTGTAGTTGAGTTTCTTGCCGGTCAAGAACTCCAGGGCCCCACCGCCGGTGGCCATGTAGCCAAGGCTGCCGACCAGATCGACGTTCGGGTAGAAACCGGCATGGGCGACATCGATACCCCGCGCCTGCGCCGCCACTTGCCAGCGACTGGCGACCACGTCCGGGCGTTGGCCGAGCAATTGCGCCGGCAGCGACGATGGCAGTTTCAGTGGTGCACCCAGCGACAGCGTCGGCCGCTGCAACTGGGCGCCCTCCCCCGGCCCTTTGCCGGCGAGAGCGGCGAACTGATTGCGGCTCAAGGCGATTTCTTCGTCGAGGGCGTCGATCTGGCGATGGGTTTCCGGCAGCGGCGTCTTGGCCTGGCTGACCTCGAAATGAGTGCCGATACCCCCATCCAGGCGTTTTTGCGCCAGCTCGAGGATCTGCTGTTGCTGCTTCAAGGTCGCTTCGACGATGTCCCGCTGGGCGTAATGCAACGACAGCTCGATGTAGACCCGTACGATGTTGTCCTGCAATTCGAGCTGAGCCTGACGCGCTTCGGCGACGCTCATGTGCGCCATGTCCACGGCACGCTCGGTGGCATTGCTTTCGCGGCCCCAAAGGTCGAGGGCATAGCTGAAACCCAGCGCCGCGTTATTGTCCCAGGTGATGCTGTTGGCCAGCTCGCCGGGGCCATAGAACTGGTCGGTAGGCCAGTTGTGACGCTTGAGGGTGGACTCGCCATTGATCTGCAGCGACTCGGCCGCTTCGGCCACGCCGGCCACGGACCGGGCCTGACGCACCCGGGCGGCGGCCATGGCCAGGGTCGGGCTGCCTTGCAGGGCGAGGTCGATCCAGCGATTCAGTTGCGGGTCGCCATAGGCTTGCCACCATTGCGCGGTGGGCCAGTGCGCATCCTGCGCGGCGCTCTGGATCGCTTCGTCGGTGGCCAGTGAATTGGTCTCCAGCGCCTTGCCTTGTGGGGCAATACCTCCGGTTCCGATGCAGCCGCTGATTGCCAGGGTTAAAGCCAAAACACTGAGCGGCTGAAGCGCTCTGCTGATGCGACGCGGCACTGCTGCGATTTCCTGAGGTGGGGAGTTTTGCGAGTTGCGCAATTCTATGGGGCGGCCTGAATGGCGATAAGCTGGGATTCCTGTGAATCTTTGTTACCGTTAACGAGATAATCCGTAAGTCGATCTTTAGTCGCCTGTAAATAAACAGAAACTTCGTGTCACAATTTGTCATTCGACGAGAGAGCACCCCATGGACACTTTGCAAAACATGCGCGCCTTCAGTTACGTGGCCGAAGCCGGCAGCTTCACCGCCGCCGCCGTGCAACTGGACACCACCACGGCCAACGTCTCGCGCGCGGTCTCCAACCTGGAAGCCCACCTGCAAACCCGCCTGCTCAACCGAACGACCCGCCGCATCGCCCTGACCGAAGCCGGCAAGCGTTACCTGTTGCGCTGCGAACAGATCCTGGCCTACGTCGAAGAAGCCGAAGCCGAGGCCAGCGACGCCCACGCGCGCCCGGCCGGGCAACTGAAAGTGCACACCATGACCGGCATCGGCCAGCACTTCGTGATCGACGCCATCGCCCGCTACCGCAAGACCCACCCGGACGTGACCTTCGACCTGACCATGGCCAACCGCGTGCCGGACCTGCTCGACGAAGGCTACGACGTGTCCATCGTGCTCGCCCGCGAACTGCCGGACTCGGGTTTCGTCTCCCAGCGCCTGGGCATCACCTACAGCATCGTTTGCGCCTCTCCGGCCTACGTCAAAGCCAACGGCTGCGCACAAAAACCCAGCGACCTGCTCAACCACGCCTGTCTGCGCCTGGTCAGCCCGGTGATTCCGCTGGAGAAATGGGCCTTCGACGGTCCTGACGGCCAGGAAATGGTCACCATCAACAGCTCACCGTTCCTGGTGAACTCCGCCGACGCGATGAAATCCGCGATCATCAGCGGCATGGGTGTTGGCGTCCTGCCGCTGTACGCCGCAATAGAAGGCCTGCGCAACGGCACACTGGTGCGCGTGATGCCCAACTACCGCTCGCAGGAACTGAACCTGTATGCGATCTACCCGTCGCGCCAGTACCTGGATGCGAAGATCAAGACCTGGGTCGAGTATTTGCGCGGATCGTTGCCGGAATTGCTGGCGGCGCATCAGGCGGAATTGGCGGCATATGAACTGAGCGGGAGTTTGGGTGGGGTTCGGGTGGCGAATTGATCCATCGGGTCAAAGATTGATTCCTTGCGGGAGCGAGCAGGCTCACTCCCACAGAAGAGCAAAAACAGATCGGCGCCCCCCACGCTTCTCACCACTCAT
>NZ_LACC01000023.1:0-127896 GCF_000967965.1 Pseudomonas fluorescens | reverse complement strand
GGAAGGCTGAGTGGAGGCGTTTATCCGGGGATTGGCGCGTAGCGCCGTTCGACGCAGTCGAACTCATTGCATGTAGGTCGAAGCGAAGCCGACCGGAGGGCAATGCCCCCGGATGAATGCCGGAGCGAAGGCACGCCGAGCCCCAGCGAGGGGCCGGACGTTCGGGGCGAGCGCTTTTTTTGCTTACTTTTTTTGAGGCGCTTGTTAAAAAAAGTGAGTCGCCGTAAGGGCGAAACCATAGGTGGCCGTTACAGAAGAAACGGATATGTACACGGTCAACCAAGAACATGGTCGGCCCAGAGGCCGCCAAGACCAAACCAAACCGCAAACTGACAGCGCCGTCAGTTAGCCGTCACCCTCCTGACCAGCAAACAGGTTTATAAAGGAAACTACCTTACCCACCGACCGACCACCCAGCCCCGGCGCCCCACTCGCATGCGAATCCAGAAAAAACCCGCCCTGCTCGTCGCCCTTCTGATCGTCCTGGCAGCGCTGGGCCTGTGGTACGCCAACAAACCGGCCAAGGCCAAACTCGCCACCCCCACCGCCATCCCGGTGCGCGTGGTCGCCGTCGCCGAAAAAGACGTGCCGCGCTACGTCAGCGGCATAGGTTCGGTGCTGTCCCTGCACAGCGTCGTGGTCCGCCCGCAAATCGACGGCATTCTCACCAAAATCATGGTCAAGGAAGGCCAGCTGGTGAAAAAAGGTGACCTGCTGGCCACCATCGACGACCGCTCGATCCGCGCCAGCCTCGACCAGGCCAAGGCACAACTGGGCGAAAGCCAGGCGCAACTGCAAGTGGCGCTGGTCAACCTCAAGCGCTACAAGCTGTTGAGTGTCGACGACGGCGTGTCCAAGCAGACCTACGACCAGCAACAAGCCCTGGTCAACCAACTCAAGGCTACCGCCCAAGGCAACCAGGCCTCGATTGACTCCGCTGAGGTACAGCTTTCCTACACGCAAATTCGCTCCCCGGTCAGCGGGCGCGTCGGTATTCGTACTGTGGACGAAGGCAACTTCCTGCGCATGACCGACACCCAGGGCCTGTTCACGGTGACCCAGATCGACCCGATCGCTGTGGAGTTCTCCCTGCCACAGCAAATGCTGCCGACCCTCCAAGGCCTGATCAACGACCCGCAACACGCTCAGGTAAAGGCCTACATCGGTGCCGACACCGACGGCGAAACCGGCAACCTGCTCGGCGAAGGTCACCTGACCCTGATCGACAACCAAATCAACGCCAACACCGGCACCATCCGCGCCAAGGCCGAATTCGACAATCCGGGGCAGAAGCTCTGGCCGGGCCTGCTGGTGACGGTAAAGATTCAGACAGCCCTGGATAAAGATGCGCTGGTGGTGCCGCCGACAGTCGTACAACGCGGCCTCGACCAGCACTTCGTGTACCGGGTCAATGGCGACAAGGTCGAAGCCGTGCAGGTGCAGATGGTCTATCAAGGCAGCGGCCAGGACATCATCAAGGGTGTGAAGCCGGGTGATGTACTGGTCAGCGATGGTCAGTCGCGGCTCAAGCCCGGCGCTACTGTGCAAGTGCTGACCGAACCTCCTCAAGTGGTGCGATCGGAGGCGGCACAATGAAAGGCCATGGTTCGATTTCAGCCTGGTGCATCGACCACCCGGTGGCCACGGTCCTGCTGACGTTCGCCCTGGTGCTGCTAGGTGTCATCGCGTTTCCGCGCCTGCCGGTAGCACCGTTGCCGGAGGCAGAATTCCCAACCATCCAGGTGGCCGCGCAACTTCCCGGCGCCAGCCCGGAAACCATGGCTTCCTCGGTGGCCACGCCCCTTGAAGTGCAATTCAGTGCCATTCCCGGCGTAACCCAGATGACCTCGAGCAGTGCACTGGGCTCGACCAACCTGACCCTGCAATTCACCCTCGACAAGAGCATCGACACCGCCGCCCAGGAAGTGCAGGCAGCGATCAATACTGCCGCGGGCAAACTGCCCAAGGACATGCCGAACCTGCCGACCTGGCGCAAGGTCAACCCGGCGGACAGCCCGGTGCTGATCCTCAGCGTCAACTCGTCGCTGATGCCAGGCCCTGAGCTCAGCGACCTGACGGAAACCCTGTTGTCCCGTCAGCTCAGTCAGGTCGACGGTGTAGGCCAGGTCGTCATCACCGGTCAGCAGCGTCCGGCGATTCGCGTCCAGGTATCCGCCGACAAACTCGCCGCCATTGGCCTGACCCTCGCCGACATCCGCCTGGCGATCCAGCAGACCAGCCTCAACCTGGCCAAGGGTGCGCTGTACGGGGAGTCGAGCATCTCGACCCTGTCCACCAACGACCAGTTGTTCCACCCCGACGAATACAGCCAGTTGATCGTTTCCTACAAGGACGGTGCACCGGTTCACCTCAAGGATGTCGCGAAAGTCGTCAACGGTTCGGAAGATGCCTACGTTCAGGCGTGGGCGGGTTCGCAACCGGGCGTAAACCTTGTGATCTTCCGCCAGCCAGGCGCCAACATCGTCGAGACCGTGGACCGCATCCAGGCCGCCTTGCCGGCACTGGAAGCGATGCTCCCCGCCTCGGTGCAGGTCAAGACGCTGATCGACCGCACCCAGACCATCCGTGCCTCGCTGCATGAAGTGGAAATCACCCTGCTGATTGCAATCATGTTGGTGGTGGCGGTGATGGCGCTGTTCCTGCGCCAACTGTCGGCCACGCTGATCGTGTCGGCAGTGCTCGGCGTGTCACTGATCGCCAGTTTCGCGCTGATGTATGTGATGGGCTTCAGCCTGAACAACCTGACCCTTGTGGCGATCGTGGTCGCCGTGGGCTTTGTGGTGGACGATGCGATCGTGGTGGTGGAGAACATCCACCGGCATCTGGAGGCCGGTGACGGCATGCGCGAGGCGGCGATCAAGGGCGCCGGCGAGATCGGCTTCACCGTGGTTTCGATCAGTTTTTCACTGGTGGCGGCGTTCATTCCACTGCTGTTCATGGGTGGTGTGGTCGGTCGGCTGTTCAAGGAATTCGCCCTGACCGCCACCTCGACCATCATGATTTCGGTGGTGGTCTCGCTGACATTGGCGCCAACGCTGGCAGCGCTGTTCATGCGGGCACCGGTGCATCACGTTCATAGCAAACCGGGCTTTGGTGAACGTCTGCTGGCGTGGTACGAAAAAGGCCTGCGCCGCGCCCTCGCCCACCAGAAAATGATGATCGGCGTGTTCGGCCTGTCGCTGGGGTTGGCGGTCGCCGGTTACATCTTTATCCCTAAAGGTTTCTTCCCGATCCAGGACACTGGCTTCGTCCTCGGTACCACCGAAGCAGCTGCGGATATTTCCTACGGCGACATGGTGAAAAAACACCTGGCGATGGCCGAAATCGTTGCCGCCGACCCCGCTGTCGAAACCTTCTCGCACTCAGTCGGCGTCTCGGGCAGCAACCAGACCATTGCCAACGGCCGCTTCTGGATCACCCTGAAAAAACGCGGGGATCGCGACGTCTCGGCCAGCCAGTTCATCGACCGGATTCGCCCACAACTGATGAAAGTCCCGGGCATCGTCCTGTACCTGCGTGCAGGGCAAGACATCAACCTCAGCTCAGGCCCGAGCCGCGCCCAGTACCAATACGTGCTCAAGAGCAACGACGGTGCGACCCTCAGCACCTGGACCCAACGCCTGACGGAAAAACTGCGCGCCAACCCGGCCTTCCGCGACATTTCCAACGACCTGCAACTGGGCGGCAGCATCACCCACATCAGCATCGACCGCAGCGCCGCCGCACGTTTCGGCCTCACCGCCAGCGACGTCGACGAAGCCCTGTACGATGCCTTCGGCCAGCGCCAGATCAACGAATTCCAGACCCAGGTCAACCAGTACAACGTGATCCTGGAGCTGGACACCAAGCAACGCGGCAAGGCCGAAAGCCTCAACTATTTCTACCTGCGCTCGCCCCTGAGCGGGGAAATGGTGCCGCTGTCGGCCCTGGCCAGGTTCGATGCGCCGACCATCGGCCCGCTGTCCATCGCCCATGACGGGATGTTCCCCGCCGCCAACCTGTCGTTCAACCTGGCCCCCGGCGTGGCGTTGGGCGATGCGGTGATCATGCTCAACCAGGCCAAGGCCGACATCGGCATGCCGACCGCCATCAGCGGCAACTTCCAGGGCGCGGCCCAGGCGTTCCAGAGTTCACTGGCCAGCCAGCCGTGGCTGATTCTGGCGGCACTGGTGGCGGTGTACATCATTCTCGGCGTGCTCTACGAGAGCTTCGTGCACCCGCTGACGATCATTTCCACCTTGCCTTCGGCGGGCCTCGGTGCGGTGATCATGCTGTGGATTTGCGGCCAGGACTTTTCGATCATGGCCTTGATCGGGCTGGTGTTGCTGATCGGTATCGTCAAGAAAAACGGCATCCTGATGATCGACTTCGCCCTCGAAGCGCAGCGCAATGGCGGACTGTCGCCTGAAGAGGCGATCTTCAAGGCCTGTATCACGCGGTTCCGGCCGATCATCATGACCACCCTCGCCGCCCTGCTCGGCGCCCTGCCGTTGATGCTCGGCTATGGCACCGGTGCCGAACTGCGCCAGCCCTTGGGGATCGCCGTCGTCGGTGGCTTGCTGGTCAGCCAGGCGCTGACGCTGTTCACCACGCCGGTCATATACTTGTGGCTTGAGCGGCTATTCCATCGACCTAAACCTGCGCCAGAACCGGTGCTGGCGACCACAGACTGAGGCGGGGTCATGCGCGTTCTGATTATCGAAGACGAAGAAAAAACCGCGGACTATCTGCACCGCGGCCTGACGGAACAGGGTTTCACCGTGGATCTGGCCCGCGATGGTGTGGACGGTCTGCACCTGGCGCTGGAGAGCGACTACGCGGTAATCGTCCTCGACGTGATGCTGCCGGGCCTCGACGGCTTCGGTGTGTTGCGCGCCCTGCGTGCGCGCAAGCAAACCCCGGTGATCATGCTCACCGCCCGCGAGCGTGTGGAAGATCGCATCAAGGGCCTGCGTGAAGGCGCCGATGACTATCTGGGTAAACCGTTTTCCTTCCTTGAACTGGTGGCACGCCTGCAAGCGCTGACTCGCCGTAGCGGCGGCCATGAACCGGTGCAGGTGAGCATCGCCGACCTGTGGATAGATTTGATCAGCCGCAAGGCCACCCGCGCCGGTACACGTCTGGACCTGACCGCCAAGGAGTTCTCGCTGCTCAGCGTGCTGGCCCGGCGCCAAGGCGAAATCCTGTCAAAAACCGCCATTGCCGAGATGGTCTGGGACATCAATTTCGACAGCGACGCCAACGTCGTCGAAGTCGCGATCAAACGCCTGCGGGCCAAGCTCGACGGGCCGTTCGAAGAGAAACTGCTGCACACCATTCGTGGCATGGGTTATGTGCTGGAGAGCCGTGGTGTCCAGTAATTCCATCGCGCTGCGTCTAAGCGGGATGTTTACGCTGGTAGCGCTGCTGGTGTTCCTGTTGATCGGTTGGGCGCTGTACCAGCAGGTCGACAAAGGCCTGGGCCTGCTGCCAGAAGCCGAACTCGATGCGCGCTACAGCGTGCTCGAATCCACGGTCGGCCGTTACGGCACGCCCGAGCATTGGGTGAAGATCAACAACAAGCTCAATCTGTTGAGCGAAGAAGACAAGCGCATCAGTTTCTGGATCATCAGCGGCGATCCACACTACGAATACGGCAACCTGACACCGCAGATCCGCGCCTTTGCCCAAGGGCCACTGGGCACGCGCGACATGCATCTGCCGGAGCACCCGTATCCGCTGAAAGTGCTGGTCAGTGAGTTCCCGGCCAAGGACCAGCGCCCGCCGCTGCGCTTCATGATCGCCATCGACACCGAAACGTTTTTCCACACCCAGCATCACCTGCTGGTCGCGCTGATCAGCCTGGCGATTGTCGGTGTGCTGCTGGCCTCGGCACTGGGTTATTGGGTGGCGCGGATCGGCCTCAAGCCGCTGATCAAACTGTCCCAGGAAGCCCGGCGCCTGGCCCCGCCGTTGCGCTCGGGGCGCTTGCGATTGTCACCGTTGCCGCCGGAACTCGATCAATTCGTCAGCTCGTTCAACTCAACCCTGGAACGGGTCGAGCAGGCCTACTCGCGCCTTGAGTCATTCAACGCCGATGTTGCCCACGAACTGCGCTCGCCACTGACCAACCTGATCGGCCAGACCCAAGTCGCATTGACCCGCGGACGCTCCGCCGAGCATTACTTCGAAGTGCTGCAATCAAACCTCGAAGAGCTTGAGCGACTGCGTTCGATCATCAACGACATGCTGTTCCTCGCCAGCGCTGATCAGGGCAGCAAGGCGACCAAACTCACCTCGACCTCGCTGGCCGATGAGGTGGCCACGACCCTGGAATATCTGGACTTCATTCTCGAGGACGCTCAAGTCCAGGTCGAGGTCAGTGGTGACGCGCAAGTGCGGATCGAGATCGCCCATCTGCGCCGGGCGTTGATCAACTTGTTGAATAACGCGGTGCAGCACACCGCGCCCGGGCAGGTGATTCAAGTGCGGATCGAAGCCCAGGAGCATCAAGTCAGCATCGGCGTCGCCAACCCAGGTTTGCCGATTGCCAGTGAGCATCTGCCGCGCCTGTTCGAACGCTTCTATCGGGTCGATGCGTCGCGTAGCAACAGCGGCCACAATCACGGCCTGGGGCTGGCCATCGTCAAGGCGATTGCGCTGATGCATGGCGGGGATGTGTTCGTGCGCAGTGATCATGGGATGAATACGTTCGGCATACACCTTCCCGTCTGAAACACACAAACTACTGTGGCGAGCGAGCTTGCTCGCGCTGGGCTGCGAAGCGGCCCTAAAAACCTGTGTGCGCGTTCTTTCAGACAGTCCATATTCCTCGGACCTGCGACTGCTGCGCAGCCGAGCGGGAGCAAGCTCCCTCGCCACAAAAGCGCTCGACACCACCAACTGTTGCTCAAGTCGCAACAGTCCTTTCATGAATCCGCTCTTTTTCCCCTCGCCTCATATCCTTATCTTTGCCCGCACCAAACAGCACTTGCCAAGCAAGAAGGTTTTAAAGATGTCCAACAGTATGGGTATTGCCAGCGCTTTCGTTTTGTCCTCTTTGTTCCTGTCGCCATTGGCGATGGCGGAAGAATCGCAGACTTTCGTCGCGCATAACGCCGCACGCGCTGCGACGTTCGAAGAGCATCAGGTCGAGATGACAGCCAAGGCTGCCCAAGATACCCAAGCCCCGCAAGCGTCCAGCATCCAGGCCCAGCCACGGGTCGAGAAAGACAGCTGACCGGCACCGATCACCCCCGTTTTCATCGACACTTTTCATCGGCTCTTCCCTTTGAAAAGTTGTCTCCAAAGCCGCTGCTGTCAGCGGCTTTTTTTATAGTGGCGACTCGGCCTTCTTTGCAATTTCTGTAACGAAAGTCACTGACGCCCACGCCATTGATCAATCGTTCGAGCAACAGGAAGGATTCACTCGGCTGCTACGTTTATGCAACTACGCTTAGAGCGTCCCTTTAGCAGACGTCAGCCCTATGACCGCAAGCCGCACCGCACATTTTCAAGGCCCGACCGGGCGACCCGAGATCTTGGTGATCTTCGGCAGCACCCTGACAGTCATCTCGATCCTGTGCATCGTCACCTTCCTGCTGATCCGCGAACACGCCAACGCCCAGCAGACCGCCACACGTAGCGCGACCACCATCGCGCAACTGATCGACGCCGATGTCTTGCGTACAGTCGAGCTCTATGACTTGACCCTGCAGGGCCTGATCGCTGCCGCCCAGCGGGACGACCTTAAACAGGTTGCACCGCAGATCCGTCATCTGGTGCTGTTCGACCGCTCCACCACTGCGCGCTACAAGGGCGACATCCTGCTGCTGGACAAGCACGGCGACGTGCTGGCCGACTCCTCATTGATCGAACCGAAACCGGGGAACTTCGCTGACCGCGATTATTTCCTGGCCCATGTCTTCAATCGCGACACCGGCATGTTTATCAGCCGGCCGTTCAAGCCACGCTGCGACTGCGATGACAGCGACGAATGGCGCATCAGTTTCAGCCGGCGCATTTCATCGCCCACGGGTGAGTTTCTGGGGGTCGCGGTAGCGTCGATGCGCATGAGCTATTTCGATCAGCTGTTCAGCAGCCTCGACATCGGCAATGGCAGTACGCTTGGCATCATCAACGACGACGGGATTCTCCTGGCGCAGAAACCGTACCGTGAACAAAACGCCATCGGCAAAAGCATCTCCAGCCGCCCTAACGTCGTACGCATGCTGCGCGAGCGCAGTGGCACCTTTGAAAGCGTGTCGAGTGTCGATCATCAACGGCGCCTGTACACCTTTACCCGGGTCGGCAATCTGCCGTTGACCGTCATCGTGGCCCTTTCCATCGACGAAGTGTTCGCTACCTGGAACCGCACAGCCTATGCGATCAGCGGTGCAACAGGGGTTTTGTGCATCGGCCTGTTGTGGCTGACCTGGCTGCTCTGTCGGGAGCTGCGACGGCGCCAAAGTGCCGAGCAGGAATTGGCGCAACTGGCGGCCACCGATGCCTTGACCGGCGTGGCCAACCGTCGATCCCTTGATCAGACCCTGCGCCATGAATGGTTTCGCGCGCAGCGCAGCGGCAAGCCGTTGTCATTGCTGATGATCGATGCCGATCACTTCAAGGCCTTCAATGACCGACACGGGCATCAGGCCGGCGACGAAGCCTTGCGGGCGTTGGCCGAGGTCATCCGCGCCAATGTCCATCGCCCGGCGGACCTGGTGGCTCGCTATGGTGGCGAGGAGTTTTCGGTGATCCTGGCCGAAACTGACAGTGAAGGCGCGAAGCAGATCGCCGAGCACATCCGCGAGGCGGTGCAGAAACTGCCACTGGTGGACCCCGGTGAGCCGCCGATGAGCGTGAGCATCGGCATTGCCACCTGGACGGCGGCCAGCGATATCAACCTGGAGCAATTGCTGTTCAGCGCGGACAAGGCGTTGTATCAGGCCAAGGAAGGGGGGCGGAACCGGGTGGTGTGCGCCGGCTGATTTTTTTGTTGAGTGGACGGACGTCATCGCGAGCAGGCTCGCTCCTACAAGGGAATACAATCCACTGTGGGAGCGAGCTTGCTCGCGATGAGGCCAGCCGAGGCAACACAAAATTCGGGACATAAAAAAAGGCCACCCGAAGGCAGCCTTTAAAAACTAGAGAGGTTTTTTGCTTACACCGCCGCAACCGGGCGCATGTAAGAGATTGGTGCGGTGCTGGCGTCTTCGAACGTCACGACTTCCCAGGCATCTGTCTGCTCAATCAACTTGCGCAGCAGCTGGTTGTTCAGTGCGTGGCCGGACTTGAAGCCCTTGAACTCACCAATCAGGCTATTGCCCAGCAGGTAGAGGTCACCAATTGCATCGAGAATCTTGTGCTTCACGAATTCGTCTTCATAGCGAAGGCCGTCTTCGTTCAGTACGCCATCGGCGTCGACCACGATTGCGTTTTCAACGCTGCCGCCGAGTGCGAGGTTGTGCTTGCGCAGGTACTCGATGTCACTCATGAAACCGAAAGTACGGGCGCGGCTGACTTCTTTTACGAACGAAGTGCTGGAAAAATCCACGCTTGCACTTTGGGTGCGGTCCCGGAAAACCGGGTGATCGAAATCGATCTCGAAGCTCACCTTGAACCCTTCGAAAGGGACGAAAGTGGCGCGCTTGTCGCCGTCTTCCACTGTCACTTCACGCAGGATGCGGATGAATTTCTTGGCGGCGTCCTGTTCTTCCAGGCCTGCCGATTGAATCAGGAATACGAAGGGTCCAGCGCTGCCATCCATGATCGGGACTTCGGACGCGGAGAGCTCGACGTAGGCGTTATCGATGCCCAGGCCAGCCATGGCCGAGAGCAAGTGCTCTACCGTGTCCACTTTGACGTCGCCATTGATCAGCGTGGTCGACATAGTGGTTTCGCCGACGTTTTCCGCGCGGGCAGGAATCTGCACCACAGGGTCGAGGTCAGCGCGACAAAACACAATGCCAGTGTCGACAGGCGCAGGCTTGAGGGTCAGGTAGACCTTCTCCCCGGAGTGCAGGCCTACACCTGTGGCACGGATAATATTTTTCAGTGTGCGTTGTTTAATCATGGCTTGGGCCGCTTCAGCGCAAATTGCGAACTGGTATCAACAAAGGCTGGCGATGATAGCAGACCGAGCCTTTGCTGAACACCAATCACCTTCATAGCCCTGATACATTCCATCAATCGGCCTGACGACGCAGGAAAGCCGGGATGTCCAGGTAGTCCAGGTCATCTTGCGGATTCATCTTCGCGGCAGTCGCAGCACCGGCCTGGGCCTGGTTGCGCATGACGGTCGGACGGTCCAGGTCACGGTAGTTAACCGCTGGAGCTTCCTGACGAACAGGGGCCTGTTGTTGTGGCTGTGCAGCCATCGAAGTGTGAACGGTGTTGTCGATGACCTTCACAGGCTTCTCGATTTTAGCGCCAAGACCTGTGGCAACGACAGTCACGTGCAGCTCGTCGCGCATGTCCGGATCGATAACGGTACCGACCTTGACCATCGCGTGCTCGGAAGCGAAGGCTTCGATGATGCTACCCACGTCGGAGTACTCACCCAGGGACAGGTCAGGACCGGCGGTGATGTTCACCAGGATGCCGCGTGCGCCTTGCAGGTTCACGTCTTCGAGCAGCGGGTTGCGGATGGCCGCTTCGGTTGCTTCGCGTGCACGGTTCGGACCGCTGGCGCAGCCAGTGCCCATCATCGCCATGCCCATTTCGCTCATCACGGTACGCACGTCGGCGAAGTCGACGTTGATCATGCCCGGACGCTTGATGATGTCGGAGATACCGCGAACGGCACCGGCCAGTACATCGTCAGCCTTGGCGAAAGCCGACAGCAGGCTTGCGTCTTTACCGAGGATGGTCAGCAGCTTCTCGTTGGGAATGGTGATCAACGAGTCGACGCTTTCAGACAGCAGACGGATGCCTTCGTCGGCGATCTGCATACGCTTGCGGCCTTCGAACGGGAACGGACGAGTCACGACCGCAACGGTCAGGATGCCCATTTCCTTGGCCACTTCGGCGATGATCGGCGCAGCACCGGTACCGGTACCTCCGCCCATGCCAGTGGTGATGAACACCATGTTGGTGCCCTGCAGGACTTCGGCAATGCGCTCACGGTCTTCCAGAGCAGCCTGACGACCTACTTCAGGGTTGGCGCCAGCGCCCAGGCCCTTGGTCACACCGGTACCCAGTTGCAGGATGGTCCGCGCGCCGATGGATTTCAGCGCCTGGGCATCAGTGTTGGCGCAGATGAACTCGACGCCTTCGATGTTGCTCTTGACCATGTGGTTGACAGCGTTGCCGCCGCCACCGCCGACACCGATAACTTTGATTACCGGGCTTGCGGGGATGTTGTCTACGAGTTCGAACATTTTCCCTCTCCTTTCAATTCTCTAGTTTTTTCGCCTACTGCGTGCTTCGGTGTAACGGTATTACGGTAAATCTTCAGAAATTGCCCTGGACCCACTTCTTCAGGCGGTCCAGCAGCGGAGCCTGTGGCTCTTCGTTGCTGTAGCTGTCGCGGCTGCCGATGCCCGAGAACGAGATGCCGTCGGACTGCTTCTGCAGGCCGTACATCAACAGGCCGACGCCGGTGGAATAGATCGGGTTGCGCACCACGTCATCCAGACCTTTCACGCCGTGAGGCACGCCCAGGCGCACCGGCATGTGGAAGATTTCCTCGGCCAGTTCAGTGGCGCCTTCCATTTTCGCGGTACCGCCGGTCAGCACGATGCCGGCCGGGATCAGGTCTTCGTAGCCGCTGCGGCGCAGTTCGGCCTGGATCAGCGTGAACAGTTCGTCGTAGCGCGGCTCGACCACTTCGGCCAGGGCCTGGCGGGACAGTTCGCGCGGCGGACGGTCGCCGACGCTTGGCACCTTGATGGTTTCGCCGGCACCAGCCAGTTTGGCCAGGGCGCAGGCGTAACGGATCTTGATTTCTTCGGCGTACTGGGTCGGAGTGCGCAACGCCATGGCGATGTCGTTGGTCACCTGGTCACCGGCAATCGGGATCACAGCGGTGTGACGGATCGCGCCTTCGGTGAAGATCGCGATGTCGGTAGTACCGCCACCGATGTCCACCAGGCACACGCCCAGCTCTTTCTCGTCATCGGTCAGTACCGAGTACGCGGAAGCCAGTTGCTCGAGAATGATGTCGTCGATTTCCAGACCGCAGCGGCGCACGCATTTTTCAATGTTCTGTGCAGCGTTGACGGCGCAGGTGACCACGTGGACCTTGGCTTCCAGACGCACGCCGGACATGCCCAGCGGCTCGCGGACGCCTTCCTGGTTATCGATCACGTAATCCTGCGGCAGGGTGTGCAACACGCGCTGGTCAGCCGGGATCGCCACGGCCTGGGCGGCGTCGAGCACGCGTTCAAGGTCTGCCGAGCTGACTTCGCGATCCCGAATCGCCACGATGCCGTGGGAGTTCAGGCTGCGGATGTGATTGCCGGCCACGCCGACGAACGCCGAGTGAATGCGGCAACCGGCCATCAACTGCGCTTCTTCGATAGCGCGCTGGATCGATTGCACGGTGGATTCGATGTTCACCACCACGCCTTTTTTCAGGCCACGGGACGGATGAGTACCGATCCCGACGATTTCCAGCGTGCCGTCGTCCGCGACCTCGCCCACCAGCGCCACCACCTTGGAGGTGCCGATATCGAGACCGACGATCATTTTGCCGCTTTGCACGTTTGCCATGGGTCCTGCCTCTTCTTAATTCTTCGCGACAGCGGGTTGGGCTGCCGTGGGCGCTACAGGTTCCCGCCAGCCAACAGCGAGGCCGTTGGCGTAGCGCAGATCGATGCGCGCAATGTTCGTAATCTGTTCTTTGAGCGTCTTGTCATAGATGGCGATGAAACGGCGCATCTTTTCCACCTGGTTGCCGCGTCCCAGCAGCAGTTCGATCCCGGGACCCGCACTGCCGGGGCCGGTGGTCAGGAACCAGCTGCCGCGATCACGCAGTTCCAGGCGTGCAATCGAGAAGCCCAGCGGCCTGAGCATCTGGCTCAGCACCTGGTATTGCTGCATCACTTGCTGCTGGGCCCGTTGTGGGCCGAACAGCTGTGGCAGGTGTTCATAGTTCGCCAGCTCGCGCGGGGTGAAGGCCTGGCCCTGGTTGTTCAATAGCGACTCGTCGCCCCAACGGGCCACCGGCAGTTGTTCTTCCAGGCGGATCACCACCTGATCCGGCCACACCCTGCGCACTTCGGCGTGGGCAATCCATGGCATCGTTTCCAGCTCGGTGCGCATGCTCGCCAGGTCGATGGTGAAGAAGCTCGACGCCACGTAAGGGGCGATCCGCTGCTGCACTGCTTGCTGGCTGATGTAGCTCAGGTCGCCCTGCACGTTGATCTTGGTGATCGGCCGGTCGGCATACGGCAACAACCGTGTCGCACCTTCGTAAGTACCGAACCCCAAGGCCACCAGCAGTACCGGCCAGAACAGGCTTTTCAGAAAGCCGAAATTGGCTTTCGGCAGGCGCGCGGACATCGGCTCTTTGGCCACCATTCGGCTGGCACCCCGCGGCACCGGCTTGCGGCCGGTCGGTGCGGTGGGCTGATGTCTGAGCTGAGCGCCTTGCATGGCCTTAACCTCTCGTCGACTCTTGGTTACCGGCAGTGTTGCTGGCAACGCTCTCGGCCAAAATGGCCAGGACCAGTTGCTGGAAATCCAGACCGGCGGCACGGGCCGCCATCGGCACCAGGCTGTGATCGGTCATGCCCGGTGCGGTGTTGACTTCCAGGAACCAGAACTGCCCGTCGGCGTCCTGCATCACGTCTGCCCTGCCCCAACCGGCGATACCCAGCGCTTCACAGGCTTTCGCCGTGAGGTCCATGAGTTCCTTTTCCTTGGCGCTGTCCAGACCGCACGGAATGCGGTACTGGGTATCGTTGGCGATGTACTTGGCGTCGTAGTCGTAGAAGCTGTGCGTCGTGCCCAGGGCAATCGGTGGCAACACCTGGTCACGCAGGGTGGCGATGGTGAACTCCGGACCGTGAATCCATTGCTCGACCAACACTTGCGAATCGTAGGTACTGGCCGCTTTCCATGCGTCGATCAATTCGGACGCGGAACTCACTTTGGCCATACCGATACTTGAACCTTCATGGGCCGGTTTGACGATCAAAGGGAAGCCCAGTTCCGTCGTCGCCGAAATACAATCGGCCTCGCTGCTCAGTACCGCGTGACGTGGGGTCGGAATGCCCAGGCTGTGCCAGACCTGCTTGGTGCGCAGTTTGTCCATCGCCAGGGCCGACGCCAGAATGCCGCTGCCGGTGTACGGAATGCCCAGGCATTCGAGCAGGCCCTGCATGCTGCCGTCTTCACCGCCACGACCGTGGAGGATGATGAAGGCGCGGTCGATCTTTTCGTTGAGCAGACGCTGCAGCAGGTCATCGCCCACGTCGAGGCCGAACGCGTCCACACCGGCGCTTTGCAGTGCGTCCAGAACAGCGTTACCCGACTTCAGGGACACTTCTCGCTCGGCACTCTTGCCGCCGAACAGCACGGCGACGCGGCCGAAATCTTTCGGCGCGATCGTGGAGACCAGGTTGGCGTAGGCAGCAGTCATTTCAACGTCCCCTTCTCCGGCGCGGCAACGGCACCGGCGAACAACTCACTTTTCAACAGTTTTGGTGCGAGACCGCCGATATCGCCGGCGCCCTGGCACAGCAGGATGTCGCCGGCGCGCAGCAGCGGCTTGACCACTGGCGCCAGGTCAACACCACGCTCGATATAGATCGGATCAAGCTGGCCACGCTGACGGATGCTGTTGCACAGCTTGCGGCTGTCGGCGCCCGGAATCGGCTCTTCGCCGGCCGGATAGACTTCCATCAGCAGCAGTACGTTGGCGTCGGCCAGTACATTGACGAAATCGTCGTACAGATCACGGGTGCGGCTGTAACGGTGCGGCTGGTAGACCATCACCAGGCGGCGCTCCGGCCAGCCACCGCGTACGGCCTTGATCACGGCCGCGACTTCCGTCGGGTGGTGACCGTAGTCATCGACCAGCATCACATTGCCGCCGTCCACCGGCAGTTCGCCGTAGACCTGGAAGCGTCGGCCGACACCCTGGAACCCGGACAGGCCCTGGACGATGGCTTCATCGCTGACGCCTTCGTCAGTGGCGATGCAGATGGTCGCCAGTGCATTCAATACGTTGTGGTTGCCCGGCATGTTCACCGAAACATCCAGCGGCTCGCGGTCAGGGCGCAGCACGGTGAAGAAGGTCTGCATGCCTTGCTGGCGCACGTTGATGGCGCGCACGTCGCAGTCTTCGCCGAAGCCATAGGTGACCGTCGGGCGTTTGACCTGCGGGAGGATTTCACGCACCACCGGATCGTCCAGGCACACCACCGCCAGGCCGTAGAACGGCAGGTTGTGCAGGAATTCGACGAAGGTTTTCTTCAGCTTGTTGAAGTCACCGTCATAGGTCGCCATGTGGTCAGCGTCGATGTTGGTGACCACGGCCACCAGCGGCTGCAAGTGCAGGAAGCTGGCGTCGCTTTCGTCGGCTTCGGCGATCAGGTAGCGACTGGTGCCGAGCTGGGCATTGGTGCCCGCGGCATTCAGGCGTCCACCGATCACGAATGTCGGGTCCAGGCCACCAGCGGCGAATACCGAAGCGATCAGACTGGTGGTGGTGGTTTTGCCATGGGTACCGGCAACGGCGATGCCGTGGCGATAACGCATCAGCTCAGCCAGCATTTCTGCACGCGGCACCACCGGGATACGGCGTTCCAGCGCGGTAGCGACTTCCGGGTTGGAGGTGTTCACAGCGCTCGACACCACCAGCACGTCAGCGGCCGCGGCGTTCTCGGCGCGGTGGCCGATGAAGATCTGCGCCCCGAAAGACTCCAGACGCTCGGTCACCGGCGAAGCCTTCAGGTCAGAGCCGGACACGGCATAACCCAGGTTCAGCAGCACTTCGGCAATCCCGCACATGCCCACACCGCCGATACCGACGAAGTGGATACGACGGATGCGGCGCATTTCCGGTTGCGGCATGGCTTTCTGACTCTCAACCATGGGCCACCTCCAGGCAGCTATCGACCACGTTACGGGTGGCATCGGGTTTGGCCAGGCGGCGTGCCGCGGTAGCCATTTCGTTGAGTCGTTGTGGTTGCATCAGGACCTCTGTCAGGCGAGCGGCAAGATCCGCTGCACCAGTCGTTCTTTGCGGCATCAGGAAGGCTGCGCCTTCACGGGCCAAATATTCGGCGTTGCGGGTCTGGTGATCGTCGATGGCGTGAGGCAAAGGCACCAGCATCGAGGGCAGACCGGCGGCGGCCAGTTCACTGATGGTCAGCGCGCCTGCGCGACATACCACCAGGTCGGCCCAGCTGTAGGCTTGAGCCATGTCTTTGATGAAGGGCTGCACCTGCGCCTCGACGCCAGCCGCGCGATAGCGCTCTGCAGTCACTTCATCGTGGTTTTTGCCGGCCTGATGGAACACTTCCGGACGCAAGTCGGCAGCGACTTGCGACAGGGCTTCAGGCAGCAACTTGTTCAACGGTTCTGCGCCCAGGCTTCCGCCCAGAATCAGCAAACGCGCCTTGCGACCGGCCAGGGCAGGTCGCGATGTCTCGAGGAACAGCTCGGTGCGCACCGGATTACCAGTGGTCCGGCGGCTGTCCGACAGGGTAAAGGTGTCGGGGAACGCTTCACAGACTCGGGCGGCCAACGGCACCAGCAACCGATTGGCGGTACCGGCCACGGCGTTCTGTTCGTGAACGATCACCGGCACGCCGGCCAGTTTTGCCGCGACGCCGCCAGGACCGGTCACAAAGCCACCAAAACCCACGACGCAGACCGGTTGCAGACGGCGAATGATCGCCCGCGCCTGCCAGACCGACTTGAACAACATGAACGGCGCCTTGAGCAGGGACAATTTGCCCTTGCCGCGCAGACCGCTGGCGTTGATCCGGTGCAGCTCGATACCGGCTGCCGGTACCAGATCGTTCTCGATGCCACGCGGGGTGCCGAGCCAGTGCACGGTATAGCCGCGCGCCTGGAATTCGCGGGCACAGGCCAGCGCCGGGAACACGTGGCCACCGGTACCGCCTGCCATGATCATGACGTTAGCGCCCATGGTTCGGCTCCTCAGCGAAGTCGCTCTCATGGAACTCCATCTCTTCACTGCCCAGGTGGGTTCGACTTTCCCACTCGATGCGCAGCAACAAGCCGAGACAGGCACAGCAGATCACCAACGAACTGCCACCATAACTGAGGAACGGCAGGGTCAGACCCTTGGTCGGCAGCAGGCCGACGTTCACGCCGATGTTGATCAGGAACTGGCCGATCCACAGGAACGACAAACCGTAGGCAACATAAGCGGCGAAAAACTGCTTGGCCTTTTCCGCCCACAATCCGATGTACATGCCGCGAATACACACGAAGACGAACAGTGCCACGGTACACAACGAACCCACGGCACCCAGTTCTTCGGCCAGGACCGAGAACACGAAGTCGGTGTGGGCTTCCGGCAGGTAGAACTGTTTCTGCACGCTGTTGCCCAGGCCGACGCCCAGCCATTCGCCGCGACCGAAGGCGATCAAGGCTTGGGACAGCTGATAGCCGGCACCGAACTGGTCGGCCCACGGGTCGGCAAAGTTGGTCAGGCGCGCCATTCGATACGGCTGCATTTGAATCAACAGCACCACCGCGCCGACAGCCAGCACCACCATCAGGGAAAAACGGAACAGCCCGACGCCCCCCAGGAACAGCATCGCCGCCGCAGCGCCCATCATCACGACGGTGGCACCGAAGTCCGGCTCCATCAGCAGCAGGCCCGCCATCGGCAGCAGCACGATGAACGGCTTGAAGAAGCCCATCCAGCTTTCGCGCACTTCTTTCTGGCGACGCACCAGATAACCGGCGAGGTAGATCACCACGAACACCTTGGCGATCTCGGAAGGCTGGACGTTGAAGAAACTGAAGCCGATCCAGCGCATCGAGCCGTTAACTTCACGGCCGATCCCCGGAACGATCACCATCACCAGCAAGCCGAACGCACCCAGCAGCATCAGCCAGCCCAGACGTTGCCAGGTAGCGATCGGGATCATCATGGTGACGATGCAGGCACCCAGGCCCAGCACCACGTAAATAAGGTGGCGAATCATGTAATACAGGGCGCTGCCCGACTGCACGGCCGCCACTTCGGTCGATGCCGAGGCGATCATGATCAGCCCCAGGCCGAGCAGCGTCAGGCAACCGGCAAGCATCGGGAAGTCGAGGTCGATACCGCGCCCGGTGATGAGCGGCGATGGATACGGCTTGATGATGCCTTTTAGGCTCATGCCAGATCCTCCACGGCTTGGACGAACTGGTGACCACGGTCTTCGTAGTTCTTGAACATGTCGAAACTGGCACAGGCTGGCGACAGCAGCACCACGTCGCCCGGCTGGGCTGCGGCGCGGCATTGCTCGACGGCTTCGATCAGGGAGCCGGCGCGGATCAGCGGTACGGCATCGCCGATGGCCTCGCCGATCTTGTCGGAATCGCGGCCCATCAGGACCACGGCGCGGCAGTTGGCCGCCACCGGATCGCGCAGGTCCTTGAACTCGGCGCCCTTGCCATCGCCACCGGCGATCAGCACGACCTTGCCGTCGATGTCCGCGCCCAGGCCTTCGATGGCAGCCAGTGCAGCGCCAACGTTGGTGGCCTTGGAATCGTTGTAATAGCCCACGCCGTCAAGGTCACGGACCCACTGGCAGCGGTGTTCGAGACCGGCGAAGGTGCGCAGGCTCGACAGCATGGCATCGAATGGCAGGCCGACTGCATGGCCCAGGGCCAGGGCTGCCAGGGCGTTGGACTGGTTGTGGGCGCCGCGAATCTTCAATTCGCGCACTGGCATCAGATTCTGGAATTCGAAGGCCAGGTATTTCTCGCCGTCTTCTTCACGAATACCGAAAGCTTTGAAATCGGGCTTGCTCAGGCCGAAGGTCCAGCATGGCTGCCCTTCGCCTATCAACGGACGACTCAGGGCGTCCTGACGATTGACCACAAACTGCCTGGCGCCACGGAAGATCCTGTGCTTGGCCAGGTGATAGGCCGGCAGACCGCTGTAACGGTCCATGTGGTCTTCGCTGACGTTGAGCACAGTCGCCACTTCGGCGTTGAGCTGATCGGTGGTTTCCAGCTGGAAACTCGACAACTCCATCACGTACAACTCGATGTCGTCGCTGAGCAAGTCCAGCGCCGGCGTACCGAGGTTGCCACCGACGGCAACACGCTTGCCTGCCGCAGCCGCCATCTCGCCGACCAGCGTGGTCACGGTACTTTTCGCGTTGGAACCGCTGATGGCCACGATCGGTGCCTTCGCGTTACGCGCGAACAACTCGATGTCACCGGACAATTTCACGCCACGGGCGGCGGCGGCCTGCAGGGCCGGGGTCGCCAGCGCCAGGCCCGGGCTCACGTAGAGCTCGTCGGCACGGCACAGGAATTCGACGTCCAGCTCGCCACAACGCACTTCCACGTGCGGATAGTCACGCTTGAGCGTGGCCAGTTCCGGTGGATTTTCCCGCGTATCGGCCACGGCAAACGCCACGCCCCGGTTCGCCAGGAAGCGAACCAGGGACATGCCGCTCTTGCCGAGGCCGACAACGATGCGGAAGTGGTCAGAAGCGATCAGAGACACGTATTTCTACCTCAGCTTCAGGGTGGCAAGGCCAACCAGCACGAGAATCACGGTGATGATCCAGAAACGGACGATCACGCGCGGCTCGGGCCAGCCCTTGAGTTCAAAGTGGTGGTGAATGGGCGCCATGCGGAATACACGGCGACCGGTCAGTTTAAAAGAGGCAACCTGAATGACGACTGACAGGGTTTCCATCACGAACACGCCGCCCATGATGAACAGGACGATTTCCTGACGGACGATCACCGCGATGGTGCCCAGGGCAGCGCCCAGCGCCAGTGCGCCGACGTCACCCATGAAGACTTGTGCCGGATAGGTGTTGAACCAGAGGAAGCCCAGGCCTGCTCCGATCAGTGCACCACAGAACACGATCAACTCACCGGCGCCCGGTACGTAAGGAATCAGCAGGTATTCGGCGAATTTCACGTTACCCGACAGGTAGCAGAAAATGCCCAGGCCACCACCGACCATCACGGTCGGCATGATCGCCAGGCCATCGAGGCCGTCGGTCAGGTTGACCGCGTTACTCGAACCGACGATCACGAAATAGGTCAGCACGATGAAGCCTGCGCCCAGCGGAATGCTGTAGTCCTTGAGCATCGGCAGGATCAGGGTGGTTTCCACCGGCGTAGCGGCAGTCATATAAAGGAAGATCGCCGCGCCCAGGCCGAACACCGACTGCCAGAAATACTTCCAGCGGCTCGGCAAGCCACGGGAGTTCTTCTCGATGACCTTGCGGTAGTCGTCGACCCAGCCGATGGCGCCGAACAGCAGGGTCACCAGCAACACGACCCAGACGTAACGGTTGCTCAGGTCAGCCCACAGCAGAGTGCTGACACCGATGGACGACAGAATCAGCGCGCCACCCATGGTCGGTGTACCCGACTTGGACAGGTGCGACTGCGGGCCGTCGTTGCGAACGGATTGACCGATCTGACGGTTCTGCAACGTGCGGATCATCCATGGGCCATAGCACAGCGACAGGACCAGCGCGGTCAGTACACCGAGAATCCCGCGCAGGGTCAGGTACTGGAAGACCGCGAAGCCTTTGTAGAACTGTTGCAGATACTCCGCTAGCAGCAGCAGCATTAATGTTTCTCCAGACTGGACCCGCACAAGGCGGCGACGACGTTTTCCATCGCAGCGCTGCGCGACCCCTTGATCAAAATGGTGGTATTTGTGTCTTGCTCGGCACCCAGGGCCTTGATCAGTTCAGCCTGTGTGCTGAAGTGAAAAGCCTGCGGACCGAATGCGTTCACGGCGTGAGCCATCATTGGCCCGACGGCGTACAGCGCAGAAACCTTGCCACGGGCGTACTCGCCCACGTCGCGGTGCCCCTGCTCCGCCCATTCGCCCAACTCGCCGATATCCCCGAGCACCAGGACGGTGCGACCGGAAAAGCCGGCCAGTATATCAACGGCAGCGCACATTGAGGTGGGGTTGGCGTTGTAAGTGTCATCGATCACGCGCATGCCATTGCTGGCCAATTGCGCAACGGTGCGACCCTTGACCGGTTGCACCGCGCCAAGGCCGGCGGCGATACCGAACAGCGACACACCCAGGGCATGGGCGGCGGCAGCGGCGGCCATGGCATTGGCGACGTTGTGGGTGCCGAGCAGGTTCAGTTGAACGCGCTCCGAGCCTTCAGGGCTGTGCAGGTTGAACGCCGGGCAGCCGCGAGCATCGGTGGCCAGGTCACTGGCGTAGAAATCGGCACTGGTGTTGCTCAACGCAAACGTCAGCACTTTGCGGTCACCGGCGCGCGCCTTCCAGATACCGAATGCCTTGTCGTCGAGATTGAGAACGGCGACGCCATCGGCATCCAGCCCTTCAATGATCTCACCCTTGGCTTCGACGATTTTGTCCGGACCGCCGAACTCACCGACGTGGGCGGTCCCGGCGTTATTGAGAATGGCCACGTGCGGCCTGCTCAGGCCGACGGTGTAGGCAATTTCGCCCAGACGCGAAGCACCCAGTTCGATCACGGCAGCGGTGTGTTCCGGCGCCAGTTCGAGCAAGGTCAGCGGCACGCCGAGGTCGTTGTTTAAATTGCCACGAGTGGCCAGCACTGCGCCGCGCGTGCGCAGGATGCTCGCAAGCATCTCCTTGACCGTGGTCTTGCCGCTGGAACCGGTGACGGCCGCGACCGGATGGACGTAGGCGACGCGATTCAGCGCGCCCAACTGGCCCAGGGCCTGGCGGGTGTCGCTGACCAGTAACTGCGGCAGCGTGCTGCCAGCGACTTCACGCTCGACCAGCGCAGCCACGGCGCCCTTGGCGGCGACTTCGTTCAGATAGTCATGACCGTCAAAACGCGGACCGGTCAGGGCAATGAACAACTGCCCCGGCTTGATTGCACGGCTGTCGATGCTGACACCGTCGAAGCTGGCATCGACGGACACAAGGCGAGCATTCAGCGCAGCAGTCAGTTCACTCAGTTTCAAGGCCTTAAGCATGGGTCACCTCCCACGCAGTCAAGGCGCGATCGGCCTCGACCAGATCGGAAAAGGCATGACGCTCGCCGTTGATTTCCTGATAGTCCTCGTGACCTTTACCGGCCAGGACAATCACGTCATCCGCTGAGGCACTGGCGATCAGCCGGGCAATCGCCTGACCACGACCGGCAACGAATTCCACTTTATCCACTGCCGTGAAACCGGCGCGGATGTCATCGAAAATCACCGATGGGTCTTCAGTGCGCGGATTGTCATCGGTCACCAGCACGCCATCGGCCAGGCGCTCGACCACTTCAGCCATCAACGGGCGCTTGCCGCGATCGCGGTCGCCGCCACAGCCGAACAGGCACAACAACCGGCCCTTGGCGTGCGGACGCAGGGCCAGCAATACTTTTTCCAGGGCATCCGGGGTGTGGGCGTAATCGACCACCACCAGCGGCTGCGAACCACCGCCCAGACGCTGCATGCGACCGGCAGGGCCTTCAAGCTGAGGCAGCACCTTGAGGATTTCGTCCAGGGCGTAATCCAGACCGAGCAACGCGCCGACCGCCGCCAGGACATTGCTCAGGTTGAAGCGACCGAGCAAGGTGCTGCGCAAGTGGTGCTCGCCTTGTGGCGTGACCAGCGTGGCGCGCACGCCTTCGTCGTCGAATTGCGCCTGGCGGCAATACAGGTAAGCGCTGGAATCTTCCAGGCTATAGGTGATCAGCCGCGATTCGCACTTGTCGGCGGCCAGTTGCCGACCAAACTTGTCGTCGAGGTTGACCACGCGGCATTTCAAATCATTCCAGGCAAACAGCCTGGACTTGGCTTCGCCGTAAGCCTGCATGGTGCCGTGGTAATCCAGGTGATCGCGGGACAGGTTGGTCATCACCGCCACATCGAAGGCCAATGCCGTCACGCGGCCCTGGTCCAGGCCATGGGAAGAAACCTCCATCGCCACGGCTTTGGCCCCGGCCTTTTTCAGGTCCGCCAGGGTCGCTTGCACGGCAATCGGATTCGGCGTGGTGTGCAGGCCGCTTTCCAGCGCGCCGTAGAAACCGGAACCGAGCGTGCCGACCAGGCCGCAGTGCTGGCCGAGCAGGTCCAGTGCCTGGGCAACCAATTGAGTCACGCTGGTCTTGCCATTGGTGCCGGTCACGCCCACCAGGTTCAGGTGATGGCTCGGCTCGCCATAAAAGCGCCCGGCGATGTCCGACAGCTGAGCCGCCAGGCCTTTGACCGGAATCAGCGGCACTTCAGTGATCGGCAGGACTGTGGCGCCTTCTACTTCATAGGCCACTGCGGCAGCACCGCGTTGCAAGGCGTCGGCAATATGCGCGCGCCCATCGAATTTCCCACCCGGCACGGCGAGGAACAGATCGCCCGCGCGCACATTGCGGCTGTCCAGGGCGAGTTCGCGAATCAGCAGATCGTGGCCGGCGTGAGGGAAAATCTTGTTCAGGCTCAGAGACATCAGCCGCGCCCTCCATTGGCTTTCAGCGGAACGACCGGTGTTGCGTTCGCTTGTTGAGTAGGTGGCAGGTTGTCCGGGGTAATGTTCATCAGGCGCAGGGTGCCCGACATCACGCGGCTGAACACCGGTGCGGAAACCAGGCCGCCGAAGTAACCGGCCTTGGTCGGCTCGTCGATTACCACCACGATGGCGTAACGCGGGTCGCTCATCGGGCCGAAGCCGGCGAACAGCGAACGGTAGGAGTTCTCGGCGTAACCCTTGGTGCCGACCGAGGTTTTACGCGCAGTACCCGACTTGCCGCCCACGTGATACGCCGGCACCTGCGCACGGAATACACCGCGCGGGGCCTCGATCACTTGCTGCAGCATGCCCTGCATGGTTTTCGCGACCGCCTCCGGCAGCACCTGGGTGGTTTGCGGCGCTTTGTCAGTCTTGATCAGGGTCAGCGGTGCGAGGCGACCATTGTTGGCCAAGGCCGAGAAGGCGTGGACCAGCTGGATCGCGGTCACGGAGATACCGTAGCCGTAGGACAGCGTGGCGGTTTCTGCCTTGCGCCATTCGCGGTAGTTCGGCAGGTTGCCGACGCGCTCGCCCGGAAAGCCCAGGCCGGTGTCCTGGCCGAGGCCGACTTTCTGCGCCAGACGGAAAATGGTTTCGCCACCGATATCGAACGCGACCTTGCTCATGCCGACGTTACTGGAGTTGATCAGGATGCCGGTCAGGTCGAGCACCGGACCTTCGGTCTTGGAAACGTCCTTGATGGTGTACTTGCCAATCTGCAAGGAGCCCGGATACACCTCGACGGTGTCGCTCGGTTTCCAGCGGCCGGTTTCGATCGCGGCGCTCATCGAGATCGCTTTCATCGTCGAGCCTGGCTCGAACACGTCGATCATCGCGCGGTTACGCATCATCGCCGGCTGCAGGTTGCGGCGGTTGTTCGGGTTGTAGGTCGGCTGGTTGACCATTGCGAGAATCTCGCCGGTCTTCACGTCCATGATCACCAGGCTGCCGGCCTTGGCGCCGTTCTCGATGATCGCATTGCGCAATTCGCGGTTGGCCAGGTATTGCAGGCGCAGGTCAATGGACAACGCCAAGGGCTTACCGGCCTTGGCGTTTTTGGTGACCTGCACATCCTTGATCAGCCGGCCGCGCCGGTCCTTGATCACTTGACGCTTGCCAGGGACCCCCGCCAGCCATTCGTCGTAGGCCAGTTCGACGCCTTCACGACCGTGATCATCGATGTCGGTAAACCCGACCATATGAGCAGTGACTTCGCCGGCCGGGTAGAAACGCCGGAACTCTTCGATGCCATAAACACCCGGCACCTTCAGATCGAGCACAGCCTGGCCCTGCTCCGGGGTCAGTCCGCGCACCAGATAAATGAATTCTTTGTTGGCCTGGGCTTCGAGACGTTCGGCCAGGGCTTTCGGGTCCTGCCCCAAGGCAACCGCCAGTGCCGGCCACTTCTCTTTGGCTGTTTGCATTTCCTTGGCATTGGCCCAAAGGGTGGTGACCGGAGTACTCACGGCCAAAGGCTCGCCGTTACGGTCGGTGATCAGACCACGGTGAGCCGGAATGGGAATATGACGAACACTGCGGGCATCGCCCTGACCTTTAAGGAAGGCACGGTCGACCACTTGCAAATCGATGATGCGCCAGGCAATCGCGGCCACCATGATACCGAGCAAACCCAGCACCACGCGGAACCGCCAAGGAAAGAGTGCACCTTCGAGTTTCATCATGGCGCCACCATCTTCACGTCAGCGGCACCAGGGATATGCATTTTCAATTGTTCGGTAGCCAGCACTTCGATACGACTGTGGGCGGTCCAGGTGCTCTGCTCCAGAATCAACCGGCCCCACTCCGCCTGCGCCTTGTCGCGCACGCTCAGTTCGTTGTACAGCGAATTCAATAGCTGACGGTTCCAGTGCGCGCTGTAGGACACGCCGATGGCCGACACGAGCACGCCGATAAACAGCAGCAGCATGAAGAAGCTTCCGCCGGGCAATGGCTTGGCGAAAAGCTTGCTCACCGCAGCTTCTCCGCCACGCGCATGACAGCGCTACGGGAACGTGGGTTGGCTTTGAGTTCGGCGTCGGAGGCCGTCTGCGCTTTGCCATGGACTTTGATTTTCGGTTCGAAGGCGACATGCCGAACCGGCAGGTTGCGCGGCAGGTTGTCGGCTTCGCCTTTGACCAGCTTGCGCATGAACAGTTTGACGATACGGTCTTCCAACGAATGGAAGCTGATCACCACCAGGCGACCGCCCACTTCCAGGCACTCCAGCGCGGCTTCGAGACCGGTTTCCAGATCACCCAGTTCGTTGTTGACGTGAATACGCAATCCCTGGAAAGCGCGGGTTGCAGGGTTCTTGCCCTTTTCCCACGCCGGGTTGGCGACCTTCAGGACTTCAGCCAGGTCACCGGTGCGCTCGAATGGCTTGATGTCGCGGCGCTCGGCCACGGCACGGGCCATGCGGCCGGAGAAACGCTCTTCGCCGTATTCCTTGAACACCCGGGCGATTTCTTCCACCGGAGCGGTGTTGACGAATTCGGCGGCGCTGATGCCACGGGACGGATCCATGCGCATATCCAGGGGACCGTCGTTGAGGAAGCTGAAGCCGCGCTCAGGGTCGTCGAGCTGTGGCGAAGACACGCCCAGATCCAGCAGAACGCCGCTGACCTTGCCGGCCAGACCGCGTTCGGCGACTTCCGAACCGAGCTCGGCAAAGCTGCGCTGCACAACGACAAAGCGGCCGTCTTCGGCCGCTAGCGTCTGCCCAGTGGCAATCGCTTGTGGATCTTTATCGAATCCGAGCAACCGACCATCGGGACCGAGCTGGCTGAGGATCAACCGGCTGTGTCCGCCGCGCCCAAACGTGCCGTCCAGATAGCAGCCATCAGGACGTACGGCGAGAGCCTCGACGGCTTCGTCAAGCAGTACGGTGATGTGGTTAAAGCCGCTATCAATAGTCACAGGATCAAATCACGCAGTTCATCAGGCATCGCGCCCGGTTGTTGAATGGCAGCCAGGTCAGCGGCAGAAACCGCGTTCCAGGCATCCTCGTCCCACAATTGGAACTTGTTCAGTTGGCCTACCAACATCGCGCGCTTATCCAACTTGGCATATTCACGAAGACGCGGCGGAACCAGAAAACGACCACTGCCATCGAGCTCGAGGTCGACGGCATTACCAATCAGTAAACGTTGCAGGCGACGGTTCTCTTCGCGAAGCGAAGGCAGTGCGCGCAGTTTGGTTTCAATAATTTCCCACTCATCGAGGGGGTAAACACACAAACAAGGATCAACGGCATCAATTGTCACGATTAACTGACCGGAGCTGCGCGAATCGAGCTCGTCACGGTACCGGCTCGGCATTGCGAGACGGCCCTTTGCATCGAGACTGATAGCGTTGGCTCCGCGAAACACGTCAGCGTTTCTCCAAATTCTAGCGTTTTGAGTTCAAAAAACCCACTTCATGCCACTTTCCGCCACTTGCGCACACTATAGGAATGCGCCCACCACACCGTCAAGGCACGGAGCAAAGGAAAACCCTTACAGAACTGAGATTTAGGAGCATTAACGGAGAGGTAACGAGAATCCGGCAGATGAAACTGACCGATAACTTGAATCAGCACGGGAGGCTGCGTTCGGAAGTTAAAGTAATTTATTAAGAGTAAGATTTTTTTGGTATTACAAAAGAGGTTCTGCGGATGATTGTGTAAGGAGGGAAACCGGTGCTGCGTGGAGTTTATGCGATCACTACAAGCGCGGGCTAATCGATATCACAAAACCGCTTCTGCTGACGATGGTGCAGGAGGGAAATTGCTACCACCGACACACTCTGCCCAATAAATTAAGCAGAGAGGAGAAAAAGGTGGAGAGTCGATCTGTAAGCCGGGTTCTGTCTTGAACAGTCATTCGTCTACGATGGCCATCACTGGACATCTTTAGCAACCTACCCGGTCCCAGCGCGGGCCACGCCTTGGGACCCTATTTGGTCTTGCTCCAAGTGGGGTTTACCTAGCCACGAACTGTTGCCAGACGTGCGGTGCGCTCTTACCGCACCTTTTCACCCTTACCGGCGCCGAAGCGCTTAGGCGGTTATTTTCTGTGGCACTTTCCGTAGGCTCACGCCTCCCAGGCATTACCTGGCACTTCGCCCTATGGAGCCCGGACTTTCCTCCCCCCCCTAATTTTCATAGAGGGCAGCGACTGTCCGATCGACTCTCCGCCGCGAAGGTTACCGGCACAGCGCCCGAAGAACAAGCGCCAAGCGCCATTGAGCACGCCTATGCGTCGGGTTTTACTCGCCCTTCTGCTGATCCAGCGCGATCTGGTACAGCACATTCTTTCGCTCGCCGGTGATTTGCGCCGCCAACGCCGCCGCACGCTTGAGCGGCATTTCTTCGAGCAACAGGTTGAGGATGCGCATCGCTTCGCTGCTGACAGCACCTTCCTCCTCGGGCGCGGACCAGCCCGCCACCAGCACCACGCACTCGCCGCGCTGCTGATTGCTGTCCGACTCGACGAACTCGCGTAGCTCCGCCAGCGGCAACCCCTTGAGGGTTTCAAACGTCTTGGTCAGCTCACGGGCAAGCAGCGCCGGGCGCTCGGGACCGAACACCAGCTCCATGTCTTGCAGGCATTCAAGGATGCGATGCGGGGCCTCATAGAAGATCAATGTGCGAGGTTCTTCTTTTACCTGCTCGAGACGCGCACGCCGCCCCACCGCCTTGGCCGGCAGAAAGCCTTCGAAAATGAAACGGTCGGAAGGCAGCCCCGCCGCCGACAACGCTGCAATCAATGCGCAGGCACCCGGAACCGGCACCACATTGATGCCCGCCGCCCGGGCCTGCCGCACCAGGTGATAACCCGGATCGGAAATCAGCGGCGTCCCGGCATCCGAGATCAACGCCACGTTGTCACCGGCAAGCAGGCGAGTGATAAAGCGACTACCTTCATCACGCTCGTTGTGCTCATGGCAGGCCGCCAATGGCGTCGAGATGCCGAAGTGTTGCATCAAGCGCTGGGAATGACGGGTGTCTTCCGCGGCGATCAAGGCCACTTCACGCAGGATCTTCAGCGCCCGCGCACTGATGTCATCCAGGTTGCCGATGGGCGTCGCCACCACATAAAGCGAGCCAGCAGCGGAATTCAAAGCACCTGGAGCAGTCAAAGCGCACACCTCATGATCGGTAAAAGTCGCCATTGTAGCGCGTAGCGAGACTCACGATACCCGCAAGCAAACGAGGTATCGGTGACCGTTTGTGCGCTGGCGCAACATTTACACCAGCTAAATTGATCGATTCACGCCAGTAACATCGCGCCCCGGCCAGTGCTTGGGTACAATTCCACGCTAATTTGATCGAGTATCAGGAACGCTTACATGATCGCTTGCCTGCGGCTGTTATCTGCCCTCTGCCTCGCTGCCTTGCTGGCGGCTTGCGCCAGCTCGCCCTCGTCCAGCCTTGGCGAACTTCCACGGACACCGGACGCCAGTATCGAGCAACTGCTTGAGAAGGCCTCCCAAAGCAAATCACCGGAAGATGCCGCCCTGCTGCGCTTGAGCGCTGCCGACCTGGCCTATCACCAGGGCAATGCCGGCCAGTCCGCGCAAATCCTGCAACAGGTTCCGATCGAACAGCTCAAGCCTGGCCCACAGGTTTTCGCCAACACCCTGGCGGCCGAACTGGCCATGACCCGCAATCAGCCCAAGGCCGCACTGGCCGCCTTGAGCCACCCAAGCATGCAACGCTTGAGTGAACTGCCCGTCGAACAACAGGTCCGCACCGGCACCGTTCATGCCCGCGCACTTGAAGCCGATGGCCAGACCCTCGCCGCAGCCCGCGAGCGCATTTTCATCGCCCCGATGCTCAAAGGCGAAGCCGCGAGCAAAAACCATGAAGCCATCTGGACCCTGATCGCTTCGCTGCCGACCGATCAGTTGCAGCCAAACACCACCGACGACCTCGGCGGCTGGATGGCCCTGGCACTGGCCGTGAAATCCGCCGGCACCCTGGAGCAGCAACAGGCCGCCATCGATAACTGGCGCGCGCAGAATCCGAAGCACCCGGCAGCCAAACAATTGCCGCAGTCACTAACCCAACTCAAGGAGCTGGCCAGCCAGCCCCTGAGCAAGATCGCCCTGCTGCTGCCTCAGGACGGCCAACTGGCCTCGGTCGGCAAGGCACTGCGCGACGGCTTCATGGCCGCTCACTACCAGGCCCAACAGGCCGGGCAGAAACCACCTGCCATCGAGTTTTATGACAGCTCGCGCCTGACGTCCATGGATGAGTTCTACCGCAAGGCCCAGGCCGATGGCGTGCAACTGGTCGTCGGCCCGCTGGAGAAGCCGCTGGTCAAACAGCTGAGCACTCGCCCGCAATTGCCGATCACCACCCTGGCACTCAATTACAGCGAGGGCGATCAAGGCCCGGCGCAGCTGTTCCAGTTCGGCCTTGCCGCCGAAGACGAAGCCCGCGAAGTGTCGCGCCGCGCTCGCGCCGACGGCCTGCATCGCGCAGCCATCATGGTGCCGAAAGGTGAATGGGGCGACCGCGTACTCAAGGCGTTCAGCCAGGATTGGCAAGCCAATGGCGGCACCATCGTCGTCACCGAACGCGTCGATCAGCCGGTCCAGTTGGCCCAGCAGATTGCCGACATGTTCCAGCTGCGTCAGAGCGAAGGCCGCGCCAAGAGCCTGCAAAGCACCGTTGGCTCGCAAGTGGCTGCCCAGCCATCGCGCCGCCAGGACATCGAGTTCATTTTCCTCGCCGCAACACCGCAACAGGCCCAGCAGATCAAACCGACCCTGAACTTCCAGTACGCTGGCGATGTTCCAGTCTACGCCACCTCCCACGTGTTCAGCGCCAGCGGTGACGTCAACCAGTACAACGACATGAATGGCATTCGCTTCTGCGAGACGCCATGGTTGCTGGACGCCAATGATCCACTGCGCCGCCAGGTCACTGCTCAGTGGCCACAAGCCGCCGGCAGCCTGGGGCGCCTCTATGCCATGGGCGTTGACGCTTATCGCCTGGCGCCACGCCTGGGCCAGCTCAAGTCACTGCCGGACAGCCGCATCGACGGTGAGTCGGGCAGCCTTGGCATGTCTCAGAGCCAGCGGGTCGTGCGCCAGCTGCCATGGGCCGAGTTCGCCAATGGTCAGGTTCAGCGCCTGCCGGACACCGCTCGCTGATGCCCGACAGGTCACGCCAGCAAAGCGGCAAGGATGCCGAGCGCCATGCGCTCGAGCATCTTCAACAACAGGGTCTGCGCCTGCTGGCGCAGAACTGGTTGTGTAAACGCGGCGAGCTTGATCTGGTCATGCTAGATGGCGATACAGTAGTATTCGTTGAAGTCCGCTACAGAAAAAACACTCAATGGGGTGGCGCGCTCGATAGCATCGATGAGCGCAAACGGCAAAAACTGGTTTTCGCCGCGCAATACTTTCTTCAGCGCGAGCCGCGCTGGGCCAATTCCCCTTGCCGCTTCGACGTGATTGCCATCGACAGCAACCTCGATCAATTGAACTGGCTACAGAATGCCTTCGACGGCTGATCGCCGGCATTGCGAACCGGACACTATCACCCAACACTTTTGCTCTTTGCTTTGCGGGCTGCACATTCACGTGCCGAACAGCCGCGCTACTTAAGGTCACACAGATGGACATGCAATCCCGAATTCGCCAGCTTTTTCAGGCCAGTATCGACACCAAGCAACAGGCGATGGAAGTACTTGCACCGCACATCGAGCAAGCCAGCCAGGTTATGGTCAACGCCCTGCTCAACGAAGGCAAAATGCTTTCCTGCGGCAACGGCGGTTCGGCTGGCGACGCCCAGCACTTCTCGTCCGAGCTGCTCAATCGCTTTGAGCGCGAGCGCCCGAGCCTGCCGGCCATCGCCCTGACGACCGACAGCTCGACGATCACCTCGATCGCCAACGACTACAGCTACAACGAAATCTTCTCCAAGCAGATCCGTGCACTCGGCCAACCGGGAGATGTGCTGCTGGCTATCTCCACCAGCGGCAACTCGGCCAACATAATTCAAGCGATCCAGGCCGCACATGATCGCGAAATGATTGTCGTAGCTATGACGGGACGTGATGGCGGCGGCATGGCGTCGCTGCTGTTGCCCGAGGACGTCGAGATTCGCGTACCGGCCAACGTCACCGCTCGTATTCAAGAAGTCCACCTGCTGGCGATCCACTGCCTTTGCGACTTGATCGACAGCCAATTGTTCGGGAGTGAAGAATGACCCCTAATCGCCTTGGCCTACTGGCCTTGACCCTGTGCCTCGGCATCAGCGGCTGCACCTCGGTAGTGACCGCCAGCCGTGAAGCACCGATTGAAGATGACCGTGGCACTCGCACACTGGGCAGCAAGATCGACGATTCCCTGATCGACACCAAGGTTGGTGTGAACGTCGCCAAGGCCGACCCGGCCCTGGATAAGGATTCACACATCGTCGTCACCAGCTTCAACGGTGTCGTGCTGCTCGCCGGGCAAACGCCACGCGCTGACCTCAAGGCCAAGGCCGAACAGGCCGCCGCCGCTGTCCAGCGCGTGAAACAGGTACACAACGAACTGCAAGTCCTGCCACCCTCCTCGTTGCTGGCACGCCAGAACGACACCTGGCTGACCACCAAGATCAAGGCCCAGATGCTCACCGATGCGAACATCCCTGGCTCGCGCATCAAGGTTGTCACTGAAAACGGCATCGTCTACATGCTGGGCCTGCTGACCAAGCAGGAAGCGGCGCAGGCGACCAACCTGGTTCAGGGCGTTTCCGGCGTACAGAAGATTGTGAAGTTGTTCGAGTACATCGACTGACCTGCAATCCCGCGCAATAAAAAAGGCGATCCATCTGGATCGCCTTTTTTATTACTTCACCACTTTCAGACTGGGGCGACCGCTTGGACGCGGTGGCTCACTGTCAGGTGGCGGAAGATCGTCATCCGGTTCGATCTCGTCGTCCTCGCCCATCGGCGATTCCAGATCGAACACCATGCCCTGGCCATTCTCCCGGGCGTAGATACCCAGGATCGAAGCAATTGGCACGTACAAGGTGTGCGGTACGCCACCAAAACGCCCTTCGAAACTGACCGCCTCGTTATCCATGTGCAAATGACGCACGGCTTGTGGCGATACGTTCAGGACAATCTGTCCGTCACTGGCAAACCCCTGAGGCACCTGCACCGACGGGTACTCGGAATTGACCAGCATGTGCGGGGTGCAATCGTTGTCCACAATCCACTCATAGAGCGCACGGACCAGATAAGGTCGACTGGAGTTCATAACGGCTCCTTAAGCCTTAGCGCATGTCGCGTTCGACACCAGACAGACTTGCCTGGAAAGCCTCACGCGCAAACTGGCGCTCCATATAATCAAGCAGCGGCTTGGCCGGCCGCGGCAGTTCTATACCCAGAATCGGCAATCGCCAGAGTATTGGCAATAGGCAGCAATCCACCAGACTTTGTTCCTCACTGAGGAAAAACGGTTTGTCGGCAAACAGTGGCGACACACCCGTCAGGCTTTCGCGCAACTCTTTTCGAGCCACGACACGGGCCGCTTCCTTGGTCCGCGAGTCCAGAATCAGATCCACCAGACCACACCAGTCGCGCTGAATGCGGTGTATCAGCAGGCGGCTGTTGGCACGCGCCACGGGATAAACCGGCAGTAGCGGCGGATGCGGGTAACGCTCATCCAGATATTCCATCACCACAGTCGACTCCCACAACGCCAGGTCGCGATCGACCAGTGTGGGCAGACTGCCATAAGGGTTCACTTCAATCAGTTTAGGTGGCTGGCGACCAGCCTCCACGTAAATGATCTCGGCGCTGACACCCTTCTCTGCCAGTACTATGCGCACTCGGTGGGAATAGTGGTCGGCGGGGTCGGAGTAACAGGCCAACCGATTGGTCACGCCCATGGCGATCCTCCTCGCTTGTAGAAATTATCGAAAGCTCAAAAACGAGCGCGCCCAGAGGGCGCCTCTCGTAACGACTGGATCACCAGTTTCGCTACATCTTCAGAGGCGCCCTTGGGCGCGCGCGATTAACAGCAATAGCTTGAAGCTTTATCAGTGCACGTCTTTCCAGTATTCGCGCTTGAGCAGGTAAGCGAAGACGAAGAAGAACGCCAGGTACAACAATACGTATGTACCGATGCGCTGATGTTGCAGCTTAACCGGGTTAGCCGAGTAAGCCAGGAAGGTTACCAGATTCTTGACCTTCTCATCGAACTGCTCTGCAGTCAGGGCACCGCTTTTCGGCACGATGGTCAACTGATCGCACGCTTCATGAGTCAGCGCCGTACCAGTCAGAGGATCATATTGCTTCTTGCCGTCTTCGACGATCTGAACCTGTTTGCAACCAACCACCTGGCGACCTTGCAGGCCGGCCAGGACGTTAGGCATACCCACGTTCGGGAAAACCTTGTTGTTCACGCCCCATGGGCGCGCAGGATCTTCGTAGAACGACCTCAGGTAACCGTAGAGCCAGTCGGTGCCGCGAACACGGGCAACCAGGGTCAGGTCCGGTGGCGCCGCTCCAAACCAAGCCTTGGCGTCCGCCGGCTGCATGCCGATGCTCATGTGGTCGCCGATCTTGGCACCCGTGAACATCAGCTTCTCGAGCATCAACTCATGGGGAATGCCCAGGTCGTCGGCAACACGCTCATAGCGTTGGAACTTGGCACTGTGGCAACCCATGCAGTAGTTGGCGAACGTACGTGCGCCGTCCTGCATGGCTGCTTTATCGGAAACGTCAATATCGACTTTTTCCAGCTCGGGGCCACCGTGTTCAGCTGCGAAAGCAAACACTGGCAGCGCAGCAAGCATCAATACAGCAAATAGTTTTTTCATCAGCCAGTCACCCTTTCCGGAACCGGTTTGGTCTTCTCGAGCCTGGTGTAGAACGGCATCAGAATGAAGTAGGCGAAGTACAGGAAGGTACATACCTGCGACAGCAACGTACGCTCAGGGGTTGGGGCCAATACGCCCAGCACGCCCAGGATCACGAATGCGATGCAGAACACCCAGAGCCAGATCTTGCTCAGCCAGCCCTTGTAGCGCATCGACTTGACCGGACTACGGTCCAGCCACGGCAGGACGAACAGCACAGCGATGGCCGCGCCCATGGCGATTACGCCCAGGAGCTTGTCCGGAATCGCACGCAAGATGGCGTAGAACGGGGTGAAGTACCAGACCGGAGCGATGTGCTCTGGGGTCTTGAAGGCGTTCGCCACTTCAAAGTTCGGCTTTTCGAGGAAGTAGCCGCCCATTTCCGGGAAGAAGAACACGATCGAGCAGAAGATGAACAGGAACACCACCACGCCGACGATATCTTTCACGGTGTAGTACGGGTGGAAGGCAATGCCGTCCAGCGGTATGCCGTTTTCGTCCTTGTGCTTCTTGATGTCCACGCCGTCCGGGTTGTTCGAACCGACTTCGTGCAAGGCCAGGATGTGCAGCACCACCAGACCCAGGATAACGATCGGCAGGGCAACCACGTGCAGGGCAAAGAAGCGGTTCAGGGTAATACCGGAAATCAGGTAGTCACCACGGATCCACTGGGTCAGGTCGTTGCCGATGACAGGGATCGCACCGAACAGCGAGATGATCACCTGGGCACCCCAGTAGGACATCTGGCCCCATGGCAGCAGGTAGCCCATGAAGGCTTCGGCCATCAGCGCAAGGTAGATCAGCATGCCGAAGACCCACACCAGCTCACGCGGCTTCTGGTACGAACCGTAGAGCAGGCCACGGAACATGTGCAGATAGACCACGATGAAGAACGCCGAAGCGCCGGTGGAGTGCAGCAGACGCAGGATCGAGCCGTACTCGACGTCACGCATGATGTATTCGACGGAAGCGAAAGCCTCTTCCGCCGACGGGTTGTAGCTCATGGTCAGCCAGACACCGGTGACGATCTGGTTGACCAGAACGAGCAGCGCCAGGGAGCCAAAGAAGTAGAAGAAGTTGAAGTTCTTCGGAGCGTAATACTTGCTGAGATGGTCTTCCCACATCTTGGTGGCGGGAAAGCGTGCATCAACCCAATCCATGAACTTGCTCATCACGCTTTCTCCGTATCGACGCCAATGATAATGATTTCATCGGTCTCATAGGAATGCGGGGGAACTGGCAGGTTCAAAGGCGCAGGCTGCGACTTGTAGACGCGACCGGCCAGATCGTAGTGGGAACCGTGACAAGGGCAGAAATAGCCGCCTACCCAGTCTTTACCCAGATCCGCAGGTGCCACTTCGGGACGGAAGGTCGGCGAGCAACCCAGGTGCGTGCAGATACCGATCAGCAGCAGGACCTCGGGTTTGATCGAACGGGTTTCCGGATCAACGTAAGTCGGTTGTGTCGAGTTCTTGGAGGTCGGGTCAGCGAGCTGGCCCTCGATCTTCTTCAGATTCCCCAGGATTTCCTGTGTACGGCGGACGATGAACACCGGCTGGCCGCGCCACTCAGCAATCATCTGCTGGCCTGGCTCGATTTTGCTGACATTCACTTTCACCGGTGCACCTGCGGCTTTCGCCTTGGCACTGGGAAACCATGACCCCACGAACGGGACCGCAGCCCCCACCGCTCCTGCAGCACCCACCACGGATGTGGCTGCTACCAAGAAGCGACGCCGGCCTGCATTCACGCCGTCATTGCTCATTCAGTCCTCTCCCATCAGCTTTGTGGCCTGTTAAATCAGGCATCTACTAAGTAAAACTATGTACTTATAAAAATTTTGCCGAATGGTAATGAAAAGCCCCAATTCTGACAAGGTAATTACCGGAGCCCATCACCCCCAAGCCTTGTAGTATAGGGCGTCTGCGGATGTGGCAAGTTGTCACAGCGCAATTCTTTGATAAATCGCAGACATAAAAAAACGCCCAGCTCCGTGAGGAAACTGGGCGTTCTTTTTTTGAACGTGAAAGCGAATTAACGCTTCGAGTACTGCGGACGCTTACGCGCTTTACGCAGACCGACTTTCTTACGTTCAACTTCACGAGCATCGCGGGTTACGAAGCCGGCTTTACGCAGGGCGCTGCGCAGAGTCTCGTCGTAGTCCATCAGAGCACGAGTGATGCCGTGGCGGATTGCGCCAGCCTGACCACTCACACCACCGCCGATCACGGTGACGTAGATGTCGAACTTCTCGACAGTCTCAGTCAATTCCAGCGGCTGACGAACTACCATGCGGGCAGTTTCGCGGCCGAAGAAATTATCCAGCGAACGGTTGTTGATGGAGATGTTACCAGTACCCGGACGCAGGAAAACGCGTGCGGTTGCGGTCTTGCGACGGCCAGTGCCGTAATTTTGAGTCGCCGACATAATGTACTATTCCGTTAAAACTTCAGTTCTTGGGGCTGCTGAGCAGTATGTGGGTGTGCAGCGCCCGCATAGACTTTCAGCTTACGGTACATGTCGCGACCCAGCGGGTTCTTAGGCAGCATGCCTTTGACCGCGGTCTCGATCACGCGCTCAGGGGCCTTGGCGATCAGCTTTTCAAAGTTGATCGACTTGATGCCGCCCGGGAAACCGGAGTGGGAGTAGTACATTTTGTCAGTGGTTTTAGCACCGGTAACACGGATCTGCTCAGCATTGATTACGACGATGTAGTCGCCGGTGTCAACGTGAGGAGTGTACTCAGGCTTGTGCTTGCCACGCAGACGGCTCGCGATTTCGGTGGCCAGACGACCCAGGGTCTGACCAGCAGCGTCGACGACAAACCAGTCGCGCTTTACTGTTTCCGGTTTAGCAGTAAAAGTCTTCATTCTTTATAGCCTCAGGGGCCGCCCTGTAAATTAGACGGCGGATCTTACTGAATAGTGCGTACTTTGACAAGTCAAAGGCAGCCGGATACAGACGCTTTCGGGGGCTCGGGTCGGCGCGTCCGTTCAACGGCAAGATTCTTCGGCGGCGGCGCATCACTTCCACTGCAGAAAGAGGTGCGCAATTATGCAGATTGCGAAAAATAATTCAACCTGCTTTTATGATTGTTTTGCCCAAGGAGCACCCGATGGACTATCGCCAGCTAGGCCGGACCAATCTGAACGTGAGTGCCCTCTGCCTCGGAACCATGACCTGGGGCGAGCAAAACAGCGAGGCAGACGCCTTCGCCCAGATTGAACGGGCCAAGAGCGCAGGGATCAACTTCATCGACACCGCCGAGATGTACCCGGTGCCACCCAAGGCCGAAACCTACGCCACCACCGAACGCTATATAGGCAATTACTTCAAAAGCCGCGGTGACCGCGCCGACTGGATCCTGGCCAGCAAGATCGCCGGCCCCGGCAACACCATCGACTACATCCGCGATAAAAACCTGCGCCACAACCGCCAGCACATCAGCGAAGCGGTGGACGCCAGCCTCCAGCGCCTGCAGACCGATTACATCGACCTGTACCAATTGCACTGGCCGGAGCGCAGCACCAACTTTTTCGGACAACTGGGCTACAAGCACAAGATCGAAGCCAACCTGACCCCGCTCGAAGACACCCTCGAAGCGCTGGACGAGCAGGTTCGCGCCGGCAAGATCCGCCACATCGGCCTGTCCAACGAGACGCCATGGGGCACCATGCGCTTCCTGGCCCTGGCCGAAGCCCGAGGCTGGCCACGCGCCGTGTCGATCCAGAACCCGTACAACCTGCTCAACCGCAGCTTCGAAGTCGGCCTTGCAGAAATCGCCATCCGCGAACAGTGCGGCCTGCTCGCCTATTCGCCGCTGGCGTTCGGTTTCCTGTCGGGCAAGTACGAAGGTGGCGCCCGCCCGCCAAAAGGTCGCCTGAGCCTCTACAGCCGCTTCAGCCGCTATTTCAACCCGCAGTCGGAAGCGGCCTGCAGCCGTTATGTGGCCCTTGCTCGCGAGCACGGCCTGGACCCAGCACAAATGGCCTTGGCGTTCGTGACGCAGCAGCCATTCGTGACCAGCAACATCATTGGTGCGACGACGATGGAGCAACTGGAGAGCAACATCGCCAGTTTCGACTTGAAGCTGTCGGAGGAAGTGCTGGAAGGGATCGAGGCGATTCACAAGGATCACCCGAATCCGGCGCCTTGATCGATAGATAAACAGCATTCGCGAGCAAGCCCGCTCCCACATTCGACCGCATTCCCCTGGGAGAGCTCGATTAAATGTAAGAGCGGGCTTGCTCGCGAAAGCGTCCGCCCAGTCACCGCAAATTCAAAGCGACCGCGCAATGATCTCCTTCATGATTTCATTGGTGCCGGCATAGATCCGCTGCACCCGCGCATCCGCCCACGCCCGCGCGATCGGGTACTCCCACATAAACCCGTAGCCACCGTGCAACTGCACGCACTCGTCGAGCACCTTGCATTGCAGGTCGGTGCCCCAGTACTTGGCCATCGCCGCCGTCGGCACATCGAGCTTGCCTTGCAGGTGCAGTTCCAGGCAGCGGTCGACGAAGACGCGGCCGATCTGGATTTCCGTGGCCATCTCCGCCAGTTTGAACCGGGTGTTCTGGAAATCCGCGATCGACTTGCCGAACGCCTTGCGCTCGCGGGTGTAGTCCAGCGTCCATTGCAGCGCCGCTTCCGCTGAAGCCAGCCCGCCAATGGCCACCGTGAGGCGCTCCTGGGGCAACTCCTGCATCAGGTAGGCAAAGCCCATCCCAGCCTGCCCCAGCAGGTTTTCCTTGGGCACACGCACGTCCTGGAAGAACAGCTCCGAGGTGTCCTGGGCTTTCATCCCGACTTTCTCCAGGCGCTTGCCCTTGTCGAAGCCCGGCGTATTGGCTTCCACCAGAAACAGACTGGTGCCCTTCGCGCCGGCCTTCGGATCGGTCTTGGCGACGACGATCACCAGATCGGCCAGGTAGCCGTTGGTGATGAATGTCTTGGAGCCGTTGATCACGTACTCATCGCCATCGAGCACGGCCGTGGTTTTCACCCCTTGCAGATCGGAACCGGCGCCCGGCTCAGTCATGGCGATTGCGGTAACCATCTCGCCGGACACCAGTTTCGGCAGGTATTTATGCTTCAGCGCTTCACTGCCGTAATGCAGGATGTACGGCGCCACGATGTCCGAGTGCAGGGAAAAACCGATGCCGGTCAGGCCCAGTCGCCCCACTTCTTCGATCACCACCGCACTGTAGAGAAAGTCCGCCCCCAGGCCGCCGTACTCTTCCGGCAGGTGCGAACACAGCATCCCCGCCTCCCCCGCCTTGTTCCACAGCTTGCGGTCGATATAGCCCTGTTTTTCCCATTGCCCATGGAACGGCACCGCCTCTTTTTCGAGGAACGTCCGCACGCTGTCACGGAAAAGCTCGTGCTCGGAACTGAACAGGGTTCTGGGGATCATGCGGCACCTTTTCTTTGTTTTTAGAAGGAGTTGACCTTCAGAGACTATGCCTCGCTTCCGATACAGGACACTGGACACATCCGACAAAAAATAAGACGATCCAGCCGTCTGGTGACCACTTCCCCCTATAAAAATAAAGTTGAATTATGTCTAACCAAGCCTCCACGCCCCTGCGGCGCGTCAGCATCCTGGCCATCGACCGGGTTTTCGCTTCCACCCTCATGCAAGCCAAGGATTTCTTCCACCTCGCCAGCCTGCGCTACGGCAAACAGCTGGGCCAGGGCCTGACACCGGCGTTCGAAACCCGCCTGGTCAGCCCCGACGGCAAACCGGTCAACACCTTCAGCGATGTGATGATCCCGGTGGATGGCGGGCTGGAAAACGCCGACATCATCATTCTTCCCGCGTTCTGGGACGATTTCGACAGCCTCTGCAAACGTTATCCGCAAGTCCTGCCCTGGCTGCGCCAGCAACATGCCCGCGGCGCCGTACTGTGCGGCGAGGCCACCGGTGTTTTCTGGCTGGCCGAAGCCGGGCTGCTCAATGGCAAGGAAGCGACCACCTACTGGCGCTTCTTCAATGCCTTCGCCGAACGCTTCCCCCAGGTCCAGCTCAATCAGGACAAGCACCTGACCGACGCCGATAACCTGTACTGCGCCGGCGGCACCACCTCGGCATGCGACCTGTACATTTACCTGATCGAGCGCTTCTGCGGCGCCAACGTGTCCCAGGCCGTGGCCCGGGACATCCTCTATGAAGTGCAGCGCAGCTATTCACCGGGACGGATTGGATTCGGCGGGCAGAAGCTGCACCAGGACGTGATCATCCTGCAGATCCAGCACTGGCTCGAAGAACACTTCGCCGACAAGTTTCGTTTCGAGGACGTCGCCCGCGAGCACGGCATGAGCATCCGCAACTTCATGCGCCGCTTCCAGACCGCCACCGGCGACAAGCCATTGCATTACCTGCAACGCCTGCGCATCGAAACTGCCAAGGGCTTGCTGTCCGGCAGCCGCAAGAGCATCAAGACCATCAGCTATGAAGTTGGCTATGACGATGCGAGCTTCTTCGCACGACTGTTCCGCCAGCACACGGAGTTGTCACCGAACCAGTATCGGCAGCAGTTTCAGCAGGCGGCGTAGGCCTCAGGCCTCGAACAAATCCCATGTGGAAGCGAGCCTGCTCGCTTCCACATAGAATCTTGCGCCGGCCACGCAGTTCTTTCGCGGTGAATTTTCCGACACAAAAAGCAGAATACAGAGCGCCGGAGAACCCAACCCCGCCCACAGACGCAGCCCCTCAAAAAACTTCAAAATCTTCCCTGCAAACACCATCAGGGAAGATCAACCATGACTATCGGATCAAGCTACAACTACCCTTCATACATCGCCAAGGAGGCCGCCCGAACAAAGCGCTCGGCTGAAAACAAATGGGCAGCTCGCTTTCCCAATCCACCGGACTTGTGCTTTGACTATCGTGCACTGGTAGAACAGGAAAACGGCATCGCCAGGGCTACTGACCCGCAACATAAAATCTGCATCATCGGCGCCGGCGTCACAGGCCTGACCGCCGCCAGAGAACTCTATCGCTGCGGCTTTACCCATATCACTCTCATCGAACAATCCAGACGCATCGGCGGCAGGCATCTGACCGTTCCCGGTAGCCAAAACTCGGCAGCAAGCCATACACCATTTGAAATGGGCGCCATGCGCATGCCCTTCTTCAACCGGGCGGATGAGCCACCGACAGAAGGTCGGTCGCTGATGGCTTACTACGCCAATCAATTTGAATTGGCTTTTTCAGACTTCGCCAACCCCGGTAGCCAATGGGTTAACTCGACAGGCATCTATCTCCGGGAGGGCAGCATGGGCGGCGGATCGGCGCCGCAAATGTTGATATGGAAAAACGCAGACGGCGTCACCCCGCCTCCCGGCGATGAATTGCAAAAGGTTTATTCCAAGTGGAAAGCCTTTGCCGATCGTATGACCCGCCACGTTGCTGAGCTTTATGCGAGCCAGGAATGGGAAGCCATATGGGCTTCTATCGTTGAAAAATACGAGAGTGTCTCGTTCCGCGACCTGGTCAGTATGCCAGCACTGGAAGCTTGGGATGGCCGCTCACCCGGGGATTTCGGCGGAATGGGAATGTCTGCGCAAGAGTCCGCAATTTTTTACGCGATAGGTATAGGTGACGGTAGCTGGGGAGCTTTTTACGACGTCTGCTGCCTCTACCCTCTGCGTACCGCGATTTTCGGTTTCAGCAGCCAATTGCAACTGATCCATGGTCGAGTGGACTCAAACGGCGATCCACTGGATTCGCCCTACCTGAATAGCGAAACCGTTTTTGACTCAATGGGGCAGAGTTTCGACAGGCCCCGCTACATCGGCCTCGCCGCTTTGGACGAATGCCTGCTGTTTGTGAAAACCGACGAAACCGGAAAATCCATCTACGAACATTGCCTCGAAAGAAGCAATGGGCTTCTCACCGACTCATCCGTCACAAAACTGGAAAAGCTGACCAATCAAAAAATACGCGTCTATTACAACTGGAAACACAGTCAACCCGAGCAAATCCAGGAGCAATTTGATGACTTTGACTCGGTCATCATGACACTACCCTCCTGGCTGATTGAAACTCGAATCAAGCTCGAAAATTTCACCCGGGAGATGCTGCCTTTCGAGACGATTAACGCCTACAAAACCGCACACTGGGAAACAAGCTGCAAAGTGTTTGCACCGCTGAAAAAATCATTTCTCTCGAAAAACAAAAACATCCCGCAAGCCATCGTAACCGACAGTTTTATCCATGATGTCTATACCTACCGCTACAACGACAATTACAGCTACGACTGCATCCTGCTGAGTTATACCTGGGAAGATGACGCAACCAAGCTCGCCTCATTCAGCGATAAGGAGTTGGTATCAAAATGCGCCGAAGAGCTGGATCGCATACTCATGAACTCTGCCAACGTCCAGGAAAAAATCTCTCCCTACATCGGCATTGATCAGGCGGTGGTTCAGCGTTGGATCACTGATAAAAATGCTCTGGGCTGTGCCAAGCTTTACCGACCGGGCACCTACTACGATGCCGTCGGCCTGATGAAGTACAACCGGGACCTTGCTCATTTATCAGGCTTATATTTGTCCGGCGAGTCATTTTCAGTCGATGCCGGTTGGACGGAGCCATGTTTTCGCGGTGCTGTCGATGCAGTGATTCATATCTGCAACAAAACCGCCGCGATCTTCAATGGCGGATTTTCCTTGAGCGACTACCCGCACTACCAACTCAAAATCTGATCACATCCCCGTTCCAGAGCCATGCACGCAATACATGGCTCTACCTCTCGCACCGGCTACCCACTGCCATCAAACATCACTCTGATCCACTTTAGGACAAGGACTACGACCTAAACGGAAGTAGCTGACTTACACCCCATTCCTGATTCCCCTCTTATACACACGCCATTTAACAGCTTGAAAAACAATAAAAAGAGGAACGACGGAATGACTGAGCCAACAAGCCCTGCTCGTGTAGCAGTCGTGCAATTCGATCCACAAGTCGGCATCGAGAAATGTGTAGGTAATCTGCGTCGCAGCCTGGAATTGGCGCTTGAAGCGGTAAACGGCGGTGCGAATCTCATCGTTCTGCCCGAGCTCTCCAATACCGGCTATTTCTTCAGCAATCGACAGGATGCCTTCGCCCATGCCGAAGCGGTTCCCGACGGGCCAAGCGTGCAGTGCTGGATCGACTTCGCCCGAGAACACAACGTTTACCTCGTGGCCGGTCTGGCCGAACGCGACGGCATGCGACTCTTCAACACCGGCGTTCTGGTGGGACCAGACGGTTTTATCGGCAAGTACCGCAAAGCCCATTTGTGGAATCTGGAGAAGCTCTGGTTCACCCCCGGCGACCTGGGTTTCCCGGTTTTCGACACACCGATCGGCCGCATCGGGCTGTTGATCTGCTGGGACATCTGGTTCCCGGAGGTGCCACGGATCCTCGCCCAGCAAGGCGCAGACATCATTTGCAGCCTGAACAACTGGGTCTGGACACCGCCGCCGCTGTTCGACGATGCCGGTAAGTGCATGGCGTCGTATCTGACGATGACCGCCGCCCACGTCAACAACGTGTTTATCGCTGCCGCCAGCCGGATCGGCGAGGAGCGCGGCGCGCGCTACCTGGGTTGCTCGTTGATTGCCGGAACCAACGGCTGGCCGATTGGCGCCGTGGCTTCGGCAGACAGGCAGGAAATCCTGTTTGCCGATGTCGACCTGACCAGCTCCCGCAGTGCGCCCATCTGGAACAACCTGAACGATCTGCATCGCGATCGCCGAGCCGATCTTTACGATCAGATGCTCGGCTACACCCAACACCCTTGCCTCCCACGTTGATCAGGAGGCCTATCGCATGGAAGTTACAACCGACAAAAACCAACCATCGCGCAAATCACCGATTGATACAGCCGTCGTCCTGCTAATGATCGGCGCGACACTGCTGATCGTCTGGCTTTCTTTCAGCAACCGGACTTTCTGGGGAGCGCATTGGCCCGGGTACGGCGACATGGTATCGCTGCTACCCGAACCGAGTGCCTGGTTGCGTTGGGTGTTAGGTGACATCAGCGAGGTGGCTTTCTACAAGCACGAGTTCGCCTCGATCGGCCTGCTGGCGGGCGCTTATCTGGCTTACTGGGCGAATCGAACGGGGAAATCCTGGCAAGGGTTTGCCATCTCCTATGGAACGGGACTTTGGCCCTGGCTGGTCACCAGTTCGTTGCTCGGGCTGCTGCTGAGCAATCTGCTGTGGGGCTGGACGGTGACAGGCACAACCTGGCAACCCACATTCGTAGCATTCGTCTCGCTGCCAGCGGCGATGGTGCTGATGTTTGGCGGAGGCTGGAGGGTCACGATCAACGGCGCACTCATGGGCGCCGTACTCGTCACACCGATGTGCCTGCTGATCGTCAACTACGTGTGCCAACCGCTGGCCTTGCCTTCAGTGATTGGCAATGTGCTGGGCATGGCGGTTGCCAGCATCCTGGCGTTTCTGTTCTGCCGCTATTGGCCGAACCTGGTGAAATCCAGCTCGTCGGAAGCGCCACCCGCCTCGATCGCCCCCGCCAACGCGCCCGACTATGGCGTCATCTGGAGCCTGCGCCGGATTCTGGCGGACTTTTCCGAAGCACCGTTCTTCGGCAATGAGCTGGCCAGCCTTGGACTGATACTGGGTGCATTGCTGGCGTACAGCTTGAACCCTTCAAGCCCCGCGTACGGATCGGGCCTGTTGCTGCACATCATCGGCGCGCAGGCATTGGCCTCGGCCATCGGCGTGCTGATCTGGCGTCAACAATGGATGTTGCGCGGCTGGTATCCCACTTACATCCCGCTGGTTTCAGTGGTGCCCGCGGCGATCCTGGCCTATGGCGGCAGCTGGCAGATTATCGTCTCAAGTGCACTGCTGGGGGCATTGCTCGCACCACCGCTGGCCTGTGTGATTGCCAGGAAATTACCGGTCGACATGCACGCCTACATCGCCAACGTACTGTCGATGGCCATCAGCACACTGCTGATCGTGCCGCTGATCGGCTTTCTGATCGCTGATTAATGCCCCAGCCATTCGGCTGTATCGCGGCCTCAAAAGCGGATACAGCCACTTTTCATTACAAACAAGCGAGGTTTCCCATGGACCTGCCCAAACTGTCCATCGCGGCACTTGGCGGTACGGTAAGCATGCAAGCGAGCAATGCCGGTGAAGGCGTCATCCCGACCGTTAGCGGCGAAGCCCTGCTGACTTCCATACCGGAACTGACGACACTGGCCGGAGTCACCGTCGAAACCCTCGGCCTGCTGCCCAGTGCGTCCCTGGATTTCGAGTATTTGCTGAACGTATTGTCCTGGGCTGAGTTTCAGGTCAAACAGGGCGCTGTCGGGGTCGTGATAACCCAGGGCACCGACACTCTCGAAGAAGCCGCGGTGTTTTTGGATTACCTGTGGCCCTACGACACCCCCTTGGTGCTGACCGGTGCCATGCGTTCCGCAGCGCAGCCAGGTGCCGATGGACCGGCCAATCTGCTGGATGCATGTCGCGTTGCCTTGGTGCAGAACAGCCGACAGCGCGGTGTCCAGGTCGTGATGAACGGACAGATTCATCAAGCGTGCAGCGTACGCAAAACCGATTCGCTGGCATTGCAGGCGTTTTCCTCTCCGGTCGTGGGGCCCGCGGGCCTACTGTTGGAAGACCGTGTTCGCTACCTGCGCCCGCCGGGACCGCGCACGGTGTTACCGTTGCCGCAACAGACCACACAGAAAGTTGCGCTGCTTGAGGCCTCACTTTCGGCCGACACCCTGTTACTGGAAAATATTCTCGCACTCGATTACGACGGGCTGGTGATCGGCGGTTTCGGCGCCGGCCACATCTCGCAGCGCTGGGCGACAATGATTGAGCATATTGCCAAACGAATCCCCGTGATCATTGCGACCCGAACCGGTTCCGGCTCCACTGCACGAGCCTCTTACGGTTTTGGCGGTGGTGAAATGGACTTGATCCGCAAGGGCGCATCGATGGCGGGTTTTCTATGTCCGCGAAAAGCCAGAATTCTGCTTTGGCTGCTGCTTGGTTGCCAACGGCAGCACGAGCTTGCGCAGTATCTCAACGAGGACATTTGACTTCAAAACAATGTACAAACCTGTGGGCGGAGGATTTGCGCTGACAAAAAAGGCCTGCAGGTGCAGGCCTTTTTTATTTTCCGAATCGTCCTACGGCTTGTGCGCCCGGGCCAGGAATTCGTGGGATTGCATTTCCAGCAGTCGGCTGAGGGTTCGCTGGAACTCGAAGTTCAGGCGGCCACCTGTGTACAGGTCTTTAAGCTCGACTTCAGCAGAAATGATCAGCTTCACGTTACGGTCGTAGAACTCGTCGACCATGTTGATGAAGCGTCGAGCGATGTCGTCGGTGGTGACGCTCATCTGCTCGACATCGCTGAGCAGCACGGCGTGGAAGATCTTGCCCAGCTCGATGTAATCGTTCTGGCTGCGTGGACCGTCACACAGTTCGCGGAAGTTGAACCAGGCCACGTCATCGCAGGTGCGCACGGCACGAATTTCACGGTTTTCGATCATCAGCACGTCATTTTCGACCGCCGCCGTGCATTCCGGCGTCAGCGCCCGGAAGCTCTTGCGCAGGCTTTCGTTGGCGGCCTCGTCGAGCGGATAGTGGAACAGCTCGGCTTGTTCGAGGTGACGCAGACGATAGTCCACGCCGCTGTCGACGTTGACGATCTCGGTATTCTGCTTGATCAGCGCAATGGCCGGCAGGAAGCGCGCGCGTTGCAGGCCGTCCTTGTACAGGCCGTCCGGCACGATGTTCGACGTCGCGACCAGGGTCACGCCGTTCTTGAACAGTTCTTCCATCAGGGTGCCAAGGATCATGGCGTCGGTGATGTCGGAAACGAAGAATTCATCGAAGCAGATGACCCGGGCTTCGGTGGCGAAACGCTTGGCGATGATGGTCAGCGGGTTTTTCTCGCCGCTCAGGGTCTTCATCTCTTCGTGCACGCGCTTCATGAAGCGGTGGAAGTGCGTACGGGACTTTTCCTTGAAGGGCAGCGCTTCGAAGAAGGTGTCCACCAGGTAAGTCTTGCCGCGACCTACGCCGCCCCAGAAATACAGGCCCTTGACCGGGGTCTGATCCTTCTTGCCAAACAACTTGCCCAGCAGGCCCGGCTTGTTTTGCTCGGCCGCGACCAGGTCGTCGTAAAGGCGCTGCAAATGACGCACGGCAGTTTCCTGTGCGGCGTCATGGAAGAATTCCGGGCGTTTCAGATCAGCTTGATATCGTTCTAGGGGCGTCATAATTCGTTAGCAAGGCAACAAAAACGGGCCGACACTGTAGCGACGGCCCCGAGGAATGGCAATCGGCCCTTGGTCGGGCCGAACCGTTGTTTATTCCTGAACCGGCGTCAGGGCGATGCGCAAGGCTTCGATGGCAGCGTCACGCACGGCGCTGTCGGCAAAGGCCGGGCTGTCGGCAACGCAATCGCCTTCCAGCCAGACGCTGAAGCCCAGGCCTTCACTGCGCACGTCCAGATCCTGGCCCGCTTGCAGTTGCTTGGTCACCTGCCCCGCGGTTTTACCGTCGGCGAAGTTGCGCGACAGCAGCAGTTGTTCGCCATCGGCCGCCAGCAGACGGAAGCGGAAACTGCCGTCGTCTTCACGGAAGCTGACAAAACGCGCAGCCTTCACGGCTTTCTTCTTGGTGGTCGCCGCCACTTGGGTCTGGGCAACGAAGGAGCGCAGGCCCACCGCCTCACGCAGTTCGTTGAGGAACGGCGTCGCTACCGAACGGGCCTTTTTCGCGCCGTGCTGCAGGATGTCTTCCAGATCCGCCGGACGCTCGATCAGCTGGTTATAACGCTCGCGGGATTCGCCCAGTTCGCTGTCCAGCAGCTGGAACAGACGATTCTTCGCCTCGCCCCAACCCAGGCCCTGCAAGAGTTCGCTGCGGAACTCGTCGGCTTGCGCCGGGGTGGCGAACGCCTGGAACAGGGTGAACAGGTGCGAGTTATCCGGATCCTTGGCTTCGCCCGGCGCGCGGGAGTCGGTGACGATCCGCGAAATCGCGTCCTTCATCTCTTTGGCGCTGCTGAACAGTGGGATGGTGTTGTCGTAGCTCTTCGACATCTTGCGGCCATCCAGGCCCGGCAACGTGGCGACGCTCTCTTCGATCAACGCCTCGGGCATGGTGAAGAACTCTTTGCCCTGGCCAAACAGATGGTTGAAGCGTTGACCGATGTCCCGCGCCATTTCCACGTGCTGGATCTGGTCACGACCGACCGGCACCTTGTGCGCATTGAACATCAGGATGTCCGCGGCCATCAGTACCGGGTAGCTGTACAGGCCCATGGTGATGCCGGCGTCCGGGTCTTCACCGGTCTCGACGTTCTTATCCACCGAAGCCTTGTAGGCATGGGCGCGATTGAGCAGGCCCTTGGCGGCAACGCAGGTCAGCAGCCAGGTCAGCTCAGGGATTTCCGGGATGTCGGACTGGCGGTAGAAGGTCACGCGGTCGACATCCAGGCCACCGGCCAGCCAGGTCGCGGCGATTTCCAGACGCGAGCGCTGGATGCGCAGCGGGTCATCGCACTTGATCAGGGCATGGTAGTCGGCCAGGAAGTAGAACGAATCGGCATTGCTGTCGCGGCTGGCGACGATCGCCGGGCGGATGGCGCCAGCGTAGTTGCCCAGGTGCGGCGTGCCGGTGGTGGTGATGCCGGTGAGGATACGGGTACGAGTCGTCATGGGTAATCGCTTGTCAGACTGCAATCAATTCGAGAGACGCGGCAGGATCAGATCCTTGAGATCGGTCAGCTTGCCATGAAAAAAGTGCCCGCATTCTGCCACTTTCAGCAGCTCATGGGGACGTTCAAGCTTGTCGGACCATTCGTAAACCAGCTGCGGATCGATCACTTCGTCGGTTTCCGGCTGGATCAGGGTCAGTTCGCCCTGTTGCGGCAGCTGATCCTGATCGCCCAGGCGCATGACCGCCGGCGCGACCATGAACAGGTGCTTGAGCTGTTCGCCCTTCGCTTCCAGACGTCCACCGAGACTTGCTGCAACAAATCCACCGAAGGAGAAACCGAACAGGGTCAGCGGCAATTCCGGGTGTTTGGCCCGGAACCACTCGGCCACAGCCTGGGCATCATCGACTTCACCGGTACCCATGTCGTGGGTGCCTTCGCTGGCGCCGACTCCACGGTAGTTGAAGCGCAAAGTAATCAAACCGGCATCACGCGCGGTGCGCTGCAGGGTCGAGACCACTTTGTTGAGCATGGTGCCGCCCTGCACCGGGTTCGGATGGCAGATGAGCGCCAGGCCACGCAGCTGCTCATTGTCCAGGTACAGTGCTTCCAGTTGACCCACCGGGCCATCAATCACTACAGGGGTTTCACGCATAAGCAAGGAAGGAACTCCGTGACCTCGAATCGGGTCGACTCGTCTAGCAAATTGTCTGTGGCTGTCTATTGCGAGTGAATCGCGGTATACAGCGCAGGTTCGAGCCGTTAACGTAAAGCAAAGCCGTTTATAGAGGAAGGACTCGTGGAACACTCGCTCTTAGTTTGGTTGTTACCGACTCTTGCCCTGGTTGTGGGTGTCGCCATTGGGTTCCTGATCGCTCGCGTTGCTCCGAACGCCGCGCCCAGCCGCACGCAGCGTCAGCTGGACGATATTCAGGAACGTTTCGACAGTTATCAGAACGAGGTGGTGACCCACTTCAACAGCACCGCGACACTGGTCAAGAAACTGACTCAGAGCTATCAGGAAGTGCAGGACCATCTCGCCGAGGGCGCCAACCGCCTGGCCCTGGACGAACAGACTCGCCAACGCCTGCTGGCCTCCCTGCACGCCGACGCGGCGCAGGCACCTCGTGAGCGCCTGACGCCACCGCGCGATCAGGAGCCGCCACGCGACTACGCTCCCAAATCCCCGAACTCGCCTGGCATGCTCGATGAGCACTACGGCCTGAAGAAGTAATCAGCTTTCGCGCGTAGCAAAAAGCCCCCGGACATTCACTTGTCCGGGGGCTTTTTTGTTTCTGCGTTCTTCGTTGACTGTACTGGCCTATTCGCGAGCAGGCTCGCTCCCACAATTGATCTTCAGCGGACACAACCTCTACGACCAAAGAAGATCCCCTGTGGGAGCGAGCCTGCTCGCGATGGGGCCAGAACTGACGGTACAAAAAAGCCCGCCTGATCTGGTTAGGATCGAGCGGGCTTTTTACACCTGGGGTTCAATCAGACGATCAAGGGTACTGCTGAACCTGACCTTGCTGCTGACCACCATACTGCTGGCCAGGAATCGCCTTGAGGTTGACCTCTACACGGCGGTTCTGCGCACGGCCATTGACGTCAGCGTTACTGGCAACCGGGCCATCCGGGCCGGCACCGCGAGCGCTCAGGTTGGCACCGCTGACACCTTGCGAGGTCAGGTAGGTTGCCACGCTCTGGGCACGACGCTGGGACAGGTCCATGTTGTGCTGGCGGCTGCCAGTGCTGTCGGTATAGCCGACAATCTCGATCTGGTTCTGGTTGAACTCTTTCAGCGAGCCCGCCAGGTTGTTCAGCGGCTGGTAGAAACCTGGGGCAATGTTCGCCGAATCGGTAGCGAACGTGATGTTACCCGGCATGATCAGCTTGATCTGGTCGCCCTGGCGCTGCACTTCAACACCGGTGTTGGCCATGCTGGCGCGCAGCTTTTTCTCTTGCTGATCGGCGTAGTAGCCGTAGCCGGCGGCGGAAGCACCAACCACTGCTGCACCGATCAATGCGCCCTTGCCACGGTTATCGTGGTTGATCGCAGCACCAGCCAGCGCACCGGCCAGAGCGCCCAAGCCACCGTATTTAGCGGTCTTGCTCATGCCTTCGGAGCCGCTATCCGTCTGGCCCTGAGCCTGGCCCTGACCGCCGTATGGGTTAGGCGAAGCACAACCGGACAAAACGGCCACAGCCGTAGCGAGAATAATCAAACGACGCGTGGTGAACATGTAAAGCTCCTACTTTTTTGCATTCTGTGGTGCAACGGACCAAGGCATCAGCCTTTGCGGGCGTTGGATCACGTTAACGGGTAAAAATTCCGAATGTTACAAATCAGCCCCGAACAAAGGGGTTCTCGCGCATTTCGTCGCCCAGGCGGGTATCCGGACCATGCCCGGTCACCACGGTCGCGTCTTCGTCGAGGGTGTACAGCCGCTGCTTGATCGAGCGCACGATGGTCGCCTGGTCGCCGCCCCACAAATCCGTGCGTCCGACGCCACGACGAAACAGCGTATCACCGGCAATCAGCAGCTTGGCCTCGGAAAACCAGAAGCTCATGGAGCCCGGCGTATGACCTGGCGTGTGCAGCGCCACGCCACAGCCGCAGGCCAGCTCTTCATCATCGGCCAGCCAGCGATCCGGGGACGGCACCGGGGTATAGGGAACACCGAACATCTGGCACTGCATTTCCAGGTTGTCCCACAGGAACTGGTCTTCCTTGTGCAAATGCAGGGTCGCGCCGGTTTTCTCCTTGAGTTGGCCGGAAGCCAGGAAATGATCGAGGTGCGCGTGGGTGTGAATGATGCTGACCACTTTCAGCCCAAGGGCGTCGAGACGCGCCAGGATCAACTCATGATTGCCACCCGGATCGACGACGATGGCCTTTTTCGTTACCGGATCGCCGATGATCGTGCAGTTGCACTGCAAAGGACCGACGGGGAAGGTTTCGCGGATGAGGGCGGGGTGCTGGGACATCGGAGCCTGCTCGATAAACGGGGACGAACGATTTTCGCACAATTGAGTATCCAGCCAATGGCCGCGATGTGTAACGTGAAAAATCCTTAACCCAGCACCCCCAATTCCTTGGCTCGCGCCACCGCCTGCGTACGCCTCTCGACTCCAAGCTTGCTATTGATGTGGCTGGCGTGGGTCTTGACCGTGTGCAGGGAAATAAACAGCTGATCGCTGATTTCCTGGTTCGAACAGCCCTGGGCGATCAATCGCAGGACTGCCATTTCCCGGGTGCTGAGCTGTTCCGCGACCGCGCAGGACTCCAGCCCGGGACGGGCAGCCAGTGCCGGCAGTTTTTCACTGAGGCTCAGGGAGACGGGGGTTGGCGGACAGTTTTGAAGCTGCCCACGCAGCCAGTCCGGGTGCTCGGCAAGCAAGCCCTCAAAGGGTTGCAGTACCCCTCCGCCGGCGGCGTCCAGCGCCTGGGCCAGCGCCTTGCGTGCTTCCGGCTCCCGTCCGCTGCCCAGCAACAACGCCACTTTCTGGGTCAGCGCCATGGCACTGAGCATCTGCCGACCGCTTTGCTGACCATGTTCGAGCAGCGCATTCAAACGCCCTTCGGCCAGCATCGGTTGGCCCTGGATGACGTCGAGCAGTGCTTGTTGCAATTCGATATGCAGCGGCAATTGCGGGTGGAATTCCGGTGGTGCCGCCCCGTTTTCGCCGTTATAGGTCTGCCCCAGGCGCGCCAGCCAGGCTTCGGCCAGATCGGTGCGCCCCTGGGCTAGCCAGAGTTCACATTTGACCAGGGTGATCATGGCCAGGTAGTAGATCGGTGGCACATCCCAGATGTGCATTAGCCGTTCGGCTTCGGCAAGTTCGGCAAAGGCTTTGGCGAATTCGCCGCTACTGCCTTCCAGCCTGGCAATCACGCAGTGGCCGATCAGCACGCTGATGTCACGGCAGGCACGCGCCTCGCTCAAACCGGCCTGCAATCGCACCCGCGCCGCTTGTGGCTGCATGCGCAGGGCCAGCAAAAAGCCTTCGTACAAGGTCAGCCGGGCTCGAACCGCATACAGCCGTTGCGCAGGCAAGCTCTGCAGGCGCTGCATTCCCTGACGGACCTCTTCCAGCGCCCGACAGATTTCCCCGCGCGCTTGCAGCACCCGGGCGCGGTCGTAATGTGCCAGTGCTTCGAACAAGGGGTTGCCGACCCGTTGCGCCAGCTCCAGCGATTCGCGGTTCAATCCCCGCGCCCGCCACAAATCACCGTCGGCAATGGCCAGGTTAGACAGGGTCGAGAGGCACATCAGGCGTTGTCCGTAACGCTTGGACGGAAGACTTTCCAACGCTTCGCCGCAGTACCGCAGCGTCAGTTCGCGGTTGCCGCGCCCACGGGCAATGATGCCGCTCAACGCCAGCCATTGGGCCAGCATCGACTTCTGGGCGGTGGCCGACGGAGCGGGCAGGAAACGGCTCAAATGGCTGGCCAGTTCTTCCGCGGCATCCAGTTGGCATGCCATCCCCAGCGCCCAGCTATACAGCACGATCAGTCGCGGTGTGCTGATCAGCAAGCTGTCAGGCAAGTCCATTTTCCAGCGCAGCAACATGCCGACGTTCTGCTCGGCCAGCAGTTGCTCTTCGGAGAGGTTCTGCACCAGGTTGGCCGCGACATCCAGGTGACCGGCACGCAAGGCCTGCTCCACGGCCTCATCGAGCAGGCCCTGGGCATTGAACCAGCGGCAGGCACGCAGGTGCAGGCTGGCGGCCGGCACCATCGACTGGGAAGTCGGGCGCGTGCGCAACAGATCGGAAAACAGGTGGTGGTAACGATACCAGTGGCCATGTTCATCCAGTGGCACCAGGAACACTTGGTGGGCGAGCAGGAAGCGCAGGATTTCCCCGCTGTCATGGGCGTCGCGAACGGCGTCGCACAGTTCGCTGCAAAAACGTTCCTGGGGCGCCGTGTCATAGAGGAACGACTGGACCTCGGCGGGCAGGCAATCGATGACTTCTTCGAGCAGGTAATCGCGGATCAGCCCTTCCCCGCCGTGCAACGATTGCGGCAGTGCGCCATCGGTGCCCGCCTCCGAGGCGGCCAGCAGCCAGAAACGTAACCCTGCGACCCAACCTTCGCTGCGCTGGATCAGGTTTTCCAGTGCCTCTCCGCGCAGGGAACTGCTGTGTCGGTCGAGTAGGCTCAACGCTTCGTCGTGGGTCAGGCGCAGATCCTGTTCATGTAACTCAAGCAATTGCCGCGACAGCCGTAGCCGCGCCAGATGCCAATCGGGACGCTGGCGACTGGTGACCATCACCAGCAAGCCATCGGGAAGATGGTTGAGGAAAAATTGCAGGCAACGATCCAGCACTGGCCCCTGGGCCAGATGGTAATCATCCAGCACCAGCAGCAATGGCGTCGCGGTGGACAGGTGTTCGGCCAACTCGTCGAGCAGGCCGTCCAGCCATTCTTCGAATGCGAAAGGCTGATGGCGCTGGCGCATTTTCAACAGCCCGAGGGATTGTCTGCCCAAGTGCGGGAAGTAGTCCTGGAGGCCTTCCAGCAGGCGCTCGAGAAAACGCCCCGGGTCACTGTCTCGCGGGCTCAAGCCCAGCCAGAGGCTTTGCCAGTGCGCCGGCAACCCCTGACAAAACTCTACCGCCAACGAACTCTTGCCGAACCCTGCCGGTGCGCTGACCAGCAGCAACCTGCCACCGAGCCCGGCACTCAGGCGCTCGCACAAACGTGGACGCAGCACATGGCCGTCGGGCAACGGCGGGCGGAAGAAGCGCCCGTCGAGTGTCGCGACAGCAACGTTTGCAGAACCTGGGGGTGTAGACAAATCAGTCATAGCCGGCTCTTGTTTGAATTGCGGGTGGCGGCGTTGCAGATGTCCGCAGACTAGCCGTAAACGGATAGGGAATGAAGGTAATTGCTACAAATGGCTACAAAAAGTCTACAAGCAAAAAAAAGCCCCGAACCAGTCGGGGCGTTTTCAGAGGGTGCGGCTTCTACTCAGTTCACCTTAGCGAACACCGTCCTGACGCAGGGCGGCCGGAGTGAAGTCGCTGGTGGTGGCCTGGAAGCCGAAGTCATAGGCCGACTTCTCTTCGTTCTTCATGCCCAGCGCCAGGTAACGACCCGATTGCAGGTCATACAGGGCTTCGAGGGCATACCACGGCACTTGCTTGTCGTAGTAGTTCTCGGCATGGGCCTCACCTACACGCCACAGTTGGCCACGACCGTCGTAATGGTCGATGACCGCTGCTTGCCAGGTATCTTCGTCGATGTAGAAGTCACGCTTGGCGTAGATGTGACGCTGCCCCTCCTTCAAGGTGGCTACCACATGCCACACCCGGCGCAGCTCGTAACGCGCCAGATCCTGGTTGATGTGACCGGCCTTGATGATGTCGGTGTACTTGAGGCTCGGGTCGTCGAGCTTGTAGGCGTCGGAGGCGATGTACATCTCTTTCTTGCCTTCGAGCTTCCAGTCGTAACGATCCGGTGCACCGTTGAACATGTCCAGGTTATCGGAGGTACGCAGACCATCGGCCGCGGTACCCGGGCCGTCATAGGACACTTGTGGCGCACGACGCACACGACGCTGACCGGCGTTGTAGACCCACGCCGAGCGCGGTTCCTTGACCTGGTCGAGGGTTTCGTGAACCAGCAGCACACCACCGGCCAGACGAGCCGGAGCGGTCACTTTCTGCTTGAAGTAGAACAGGATGTTGCCCGGGTTTTTCGGGTCGTAGTCCTTCATCTTGTCGCGGAACACGAACTGGTCCTGGAAGTACACCAGGCTGAACGAGCCGTTCGGCTGCGGCGTGGCCTGGGTCACCAGGCGGGTCACGCTGCCCCCGCGATAGCGGGTGATGTGGTTCCAGATGACTTCCACGCCGCTTTTCGGAATCGGGAACGGCACGGCTGTTTCGAAGTTTTCCAGGCCGTTGCCGCCGGACACCAGGTTGGTGTTGGTGGCGTTGCGCTTGATGGCGGCGAACACGTCATCCGGCACGGTGGCACCGCGATGGGACGGATAGACCGGCATCTTGTAGGTTTCCGGGTAGCGCTTGAACATCGCGTACTGGCCCGGGGCGAGCTTTTCCTTGTACTGGTCGACGTTCTGCGCCGTGATGGTGAACAGCGGTTTTTCGCTGGCGAACGGATTGGACAGGAAACCTTTGCTGTCGACCGTACCGGCGTTCTTCGCCATCGGCTTCCAGGCGGGGATCGAACCGTCGGCGTTACCCGCCATTTCGGCGCCCATCGGGGTCAGGCTCTTGCCCAGTTTGTCGGCCTCGGCCTGGGGAACCGCTGCGATGACGCTGGTCGCCAGCAGCGAAAGGCCCAGAACACCGGCTTGGAACAGACTCTTTGTTATTTTCATTTATGTGTTCGTCCTGAAAATACTGTGCTTAGAAGTTCACGCCGAGGCTGAGCGCAACGAAGTCGCGATCATCCACGGTGGTGTACTTGCCGTCGAAGAAGTTGGTGTAAGCCAGGCTCGCGGTATAGGTGTTCTGGTACTCGGCGTCGACACCCAGGCTCACCGCTTTGCGGCCTTCCTCGAAGTTGCCGCCAGGGCCAGGGGAGTAACCGCTCACGTCATGGGACCAGGCAACGTTCGGCTTGAGGTTCACACCAGCAAACACGTCGTTGTATTCCCAGATGGCACGACCGCGGTAGCCCCACGAAGTGGGGGTGGTGAAGCCTTCGTCGGTGCAGTTGCGGCTGCGGTTGTTGGTCGGCGTACCCGGGCCGGCACCGCTGATGGTGCTGTTGTTGAGTGTCACGCAGGTATCGAGCGCGCCAGAGGCTGGCAACTCACCCGGGCCGAAGACCGGATCGCGGCCATAACGAACGTCGGAAGTGCTTTCCAGGCCGCCAACGTGGGTCACGCCTATTTCGCCTACCAGGGTCAGACGGCTGGCGCCCATGACCTGGTCGAAGAAGTGCGTCAGGGTGGTCTGGAACTGGGTGACTTCCTTGCGACGATACCCGTGCAGGTCCTGACCCGGCACACCGGTAAGCAGCGATGCATTGGTCAACGGGTTGTTCGGGTTGTTATTGCCTATAGGACGGACACCGGAGAAGAGGATGTCGGTGGAGTTGAGCTGCACCGGTGCGTTCGGACGGTAGCTGATCTCACCGCTCCACGCCGTACCGGTAGGCAGGGTGGTGGAAAAGCTCAGGCCGTAGAGGCGGATGTCTTCCGGGTATTCGATGAAGTACTGCGAGTTACCCGCCACCAGCAATGGCGCCAGCGCGGCAAACGGGCCACCTTGGAGTGCCGCAGCAGTGTTGTAGACCGACTGCGGCGCACCGGTGGCGCTGAAGATCGGCGCACGGCTGTGGTAGTTCATGAAATAGGCGCCGAATTCGGTGTCCAGCGGGTCGAACATGTACTTGAAGGACGCGCCCCACTGGCCGCTGTCACGGGCATCGCGATCGCCGCCGCGACGCACCAGAACACCCTCGTTGTTGACGTCGACGCCGTTGGCGGCCAAAGGCCCCAGGGCGATGGCCGGAATTTGCGAACGCTTGGCCAGTACGCGCAGGTTGTCGTCGCAGCCGTCGGCAACGATGTCCGGCTGGGAGAAGAACGTGCCGCAGTTGTCGACGACGGTCTGGTCCCATTCAATTTGGTAGAACGCTTCGGCCGACAGGTTTTCGGTCAGGCTCTGGGACACATAGAACATGTTGACCGGGATCAGGCCTTCCTTGATCTCGGCACCCGGACGGCGGAACGCGGACACGTCGATCGGGTTGATCGAGTTGATGCCACCACCGATGAAGGTACTTTCACCCCAGCTCACGACCTGCTTGCCCAGACGCACGGAGCCTGGTTGATCGGCAATGGAGTAGTTGTGGTAGACGAAGGCGTCGAGGATCTGGCCGCCGGCGGACTTGGCGCCTTCCTTGCGGCCCTCGTCGCTGATGTCCTTGAACGGACGGCTTTCGTCCTTCAGTTCAAAGTCGTACCAGTATTTGCCACGGACGAAAACACCGGTATCGCCGTATTTCAGTTCAAGGTCATGGATGCCCTTGAAGATCTTCGAGAAGGTTTCTCCGCTCTTGAAGTTCAGGTGACCGTCATCAGAAGTCTGGGACAGACCCTTGCCGCCGTTGTTGACACCAATGAGGTTCTTGTTCGGCTGCTCGGTAGACCAGCTGGCACCAACCGACAGGGATGAGTCGAACTGACCTTCGATTTCACCGACGTTGAAACTGACGCCGAATGCTGGCCCGGCGAGCGTAGAGGCAAGACTGACAGCCAGGGGCAGTTTCGCCCGGCGCCAGAACTGGTTTACTGATGTCATCGACGCTACTCCATGTGCATTTTATTTTTATGGCAAGAGCACTTCTAAAAACGCTGTGGATAACCGGGAGCCATGGCATCCCAAAGTCATTCCAAAGTTGCATCGCCCCGGTTCGTGCGGTTGCCCCGTTCTTAAAAATCCTTGAGCGGACTATAGCCAGCAGGTAGTAGCGCTTGATCCCTCTAAAGTGTGATTTGCAGTTGCCAGCCACTCTGGAACAGTCCTTTCGCCAGTCCGACACCCGTCGGCACGGCAAGGATGGCTGAAAAATTCGATTTGACAAGCCAAGCGCTTGCTTGGTGGGGCTGGCGTGCCCTTTCGGGCACGCCGGGAGACGCTTAAAGCGTCGAGAGGAAGGTGCTGTTGGTGGCTTGCCATTCGCTGATGTCGACACGAATGCGCTTCTTGTCGAGCTTGCCGACGCTGGTCTTGGGAATTTCAGTAACAAGGGCAATCTGGCTCGGAATCGCCCACTTGCTCAAGTGTCCCAGCTCCACAAACGGCTTGAGGTGTTCCTTGAGTTCCCGCGCCCCGATTGCGTGACCCTCACGCAGCACCAGCAGGGCAAACGGCCGCTCGCCCCACTGCGGATCGGGGATCCCCACCACTGCTACTTCACGTACCGCCGCATGACGGCTGATCAGGTCTTCCAGGTCCAGGGAGGAGATCCACTCGCCACCGGTCTTGATCACGTCTTTGATCCGGTCACGAATGTCGATCACGCCCATGCTGTCCAGGGTCGCCACGTCACCGGTGTGCAGCCAGCCTCCGGCCCAGAGCTCGGCCCCCTTCTGCGGCTCGTTGAAATAACCCTCGGTCAGCCACGGTGCGCGTAACACCAGCTCGCCCTGGGTCTCGCCGTCGGCGGGCAGGAAGTTGCCCTCGGTGTCGACGATCGCCGCCTCCACCAGTGGCCCCGGCACGCCGGCCTTGATCCGGTAAGTGGTGCGTTCGTCTTCGGTACCGGCCATCAGCTCATCGTTCAAGTGTGCGCACGAAACCAGTGGCCCGGTTTCCGACATGCCGTAGGCGGCGGTCAACTGAATGCCTTTGGCCTTGGCCGCCTCGTACAACGTGCGGTTCAGGGCGCTGCCGCCGATGACGATTTTCCAGCCGCCGAAGTCGACGTTCTGCGCGGCCTTGGCATTGAGGACCATCTGCAAAATGGTCGGTACGCAATGGGAGAACGTGACCTTCTCCTTGCGCCACAACTCCACCAGGTACTCCGGGTCATAGCGGCCGGGATACACCTGTTTGAGCCCGAGCATGGTCGCCACATACGGCAAGCCCCAGGCGTGCACGTGGAACATCGGGGTGATCGGCATGTACACGTCGTTGGTGCCCAGCAGGCGCACGCTATCGATCGCGCCCATGATGGTCGATACGCCCATGGTGTGCAGCACCAGTTGCCGATGGGTGAAGTACACGCCCTTGGGGTTGCCGGTGGTACCGGTGGTATAGAACGTGGTCGCGACCGAGTTTTCGTCGAAATCCTGGAAGTCGTACTGCGGGCTCGCTGCGGCCAGCAGTTGTTCGTATTCACCGACGAGGTTCGGCAGGTCCGCGGTTTTTTCCGGCAGGTCAGTCAGCAGCAGGGTTTTGTCGACCGTGGTCAGATGCCCTTCGATGGCCTTGTAGAGACCGACGAACTCGCTGTTGACCAGCACAAAGCGGTCCTCGGCGTGATTCATGGTGTAGAGGATCTGTTCCGGCGACAGGCGCACGTTGATGGTATGGATCACCGCGCCGATCATCGGGATGGCGAACATGCATTCCAGGTAACGATGGCTGTCCCAGTCCATCACACCCACGGCATCCCCGGGCTTGACCCCGGCCGCTGTCAATACGTTGGCCAGGCGGGCCACCCGTTCGATCAGGGTCGGGTAGCTATAGCGCAACTTGTCGCGGTAGATGATCTCGCGGGTTTTCTCATAACGGGCACCGGACATCAGCAGCCGCTTGATCAACAGCGGGTACTGATAAGCGCCTTCGGCCGGGGGGATAACGCGAGTCTGCAACATAATAATCCCTTTAATCTGACTGCACGGTCGTGACTGAAAGTACGCACTGTAGTGCCCTTGAACGCCAGCCAAATCAGCCAAAGGAATGATTTGCAGAACCCTGCAAATGATAGCGTTGCGCCACCACCCGCAAGGATTCTCGATCTGTTGTAACTACGGAATCAATGCATCTCGGTAAAAGCCAGCTTCACGCCAATCGCAATCAGCACCGCGCCCATGGTCCGGTCGAACCAGTGGCCCATGCGGGCGAAACCGGCGCGTACGCGCTGCTGGCTGAACAACATCGCCACCAGGCAGAACCAGCCCGCTGTCGCTGCCGCCAGGTAAACCCCGTAACCGGCCTGCACGGCCAGCGGCGTGTGCGGGTTGATCACCACAGTGAATAGCGAGAGGAAGAACAGCGTGGCTTTCGGGTTGAGGCCGTTGGTGACGAAACCCGAAGTGAAAGCACCACGGGCGGTGCGCTCGCCGGCTTCCTTGTGCAGATCGTCCGCCACAGGCTTGGCCGGTTGCGCGCGCAGCGCCTTGTAACCGATGTACAGCAGGTAAGCGGCAGCGGCCCATTTCAAGGCATTGAACAGCACGATCGACTGGGACACGATCAGGCCGATACCCAACAGCGAGTAACCCACGTGCAGGAAAATCGCCGTACCCACACCCAGCGCGGTCCAGGTGCCAGCGCGGCGACCGTGGGTAACACTCTCGCGCACCACCACGGCAAAGTCCGGGCCGGGGCTGGCCACGGCCAGCAGGTGAATCAGGGCAACGGTCAAGAACTCTGTCCAGTACATGGGGGCTCCTTCAGGCCAAGCGTAACTATTTATTTCATCTGGTAGGCTCGGCAGATTACGCCTTCAGTTCATTGCACAAAAGGTACAGTTGATGACGAACACTCGCCGCGCCGTATTCCTCGACCACCCGTCCCTGGACCTCGGCGACCTTGACCTCGACCCGCTGCGCAGTTGTTTCAGCGATTTGCAGCTGTTCGCCCAGACCTTGCCCGATCAAGTCATCGAACACCTCAAGGGTGCCACCGTCGCAATCAGCAACAAAATTGTCATCGATGCCGCCGCCATGGCCGCCAGCCCTGATCTCAAGCTGATCCTGATCACCGCCACCGGCACCAACAACGTCGATCTCGCCGCCGCCCGCACCCACGGGATTACCGTGTGCAACTGCCAGGGTTACGGCACACCGTCGGTGGCGCAGCACACGATCATGCTGCTGCTCAACCTGGCCACGCGCCTGGCCGATTATCAAAAAGCCGTCGGCGAAGGCCGCTGGCAGCAGGCCAAACAGTTCTGTTTGCTGGATTACCCGATCGTCGAACTCGAAGGCAAAACCCTTGGCCTGCTGGGACATGGCGAATTGGGCGGCGCGGTCGCACGGTTGGCTGAAGCCTTCGGTATGCGCGTTGTGCTGGGGCAAATTCCCGGACGCCCTGCCCGCCCGGACCGCCTGCCACTGAATGAACTGTTGCCACAGGTCGATGCGCTGACTCTGCACTGCCCGCTCAACGAGCACACTCGCCACTTCATCGGCGCCCGTGAACTGGCCTCGATGAAACCCGGCGCGTTCGTGGTCAACACCGCTCGCGGTGGGTTGATTGATGAACAGGCGCTGGCCGACGCCTTGCGCAACGGGCATCTGGGGGGCGCCGCCACTGACGTGCTGAGCGTCGAGCCTCCCGTCAACGGCAATCCGCTGCTGGCCCACGACATCCCACGCCTGATCGTCACCCCGCACAACGCATGGGGCAGCCGCGAAGCGCGCCAGAGAATCGTTGGCCAAGTGAGCGAAAACGCACTGGGATACTTCAGCGGTAAGGCGCTGCGGGTCGTCAGTTGATAAACTGCGGCACTTTTTTTCCACGGGAGCAGTTATGGATCCGCGCAGTGAAGTACTGCTTCGTCAGGCCGAGTTATTCCAGGGTTCGGTGTTGTTGGCCGGTTTGCCCGCCGACGACTTGCTGGGCCGTTTGCCCGAAGCTCATGGCTGGTGCTGGCACGCCGGCGATCAGGCCGCGCTGGACGCCCGCTTCGCCGAGCGCAGCCATTTTGGCGTGAATGCGCCAGAGCGTGAGTTCGATACAGCGGTGGTCTTTCTGCCCAAGGCCAAGGACCTGACCGACTACATCCTCAACGCCCTCGCCTCACGGCTGGCCGGCCGTGAGCTGTACCTGGTCGGCGAGAAAAAAAGCGGCATCGAAGGTGCCGCCAAACAGCTCAACCCGTTCGGCAAGCCGCGTAAACTCGACAGCGCGCGCCACTGCCAGCTCTGGCTGGTCACTGTGGCCAACGCGCCTGAAGCCAAACCGCTGGAAAGCCTGGCGCAGACCTACGAACTGCCGCTGGCCGAAGGCCCGTTGAAGGTCATCAGCCTGCCAGGGGTGTTCAGCCATGGTCGCCTGGATCGTGGCAGCGCGCTGCTGCTGGAGCATCTGGACAAACTGCCCAGCGGTCACTTGCTCGATTTCGGTTGCGGCGCAGGGGTTCTGGGGGCGGCAGTGAAACGTCGTTACCCACACAACCAGGTCACGTTGCTGGATGTGGATGCCTTTGCCGCTGCCAGCAGTCGCCTGACCCTGGCTGCCAATGGTCTGGAAGCCGAGGTGATTACCGGTGACGGAATCGATGCCGCGCCGATGGGTTTGAGTGCGATCCTGAGCAATCCGCCGTTCCATGTCGGCGTACACACCGACTATTTCGCAACGGAGAACTTGCTGCGAAAAGCAGCCAAACATCTGAAAAACGGTGGCGAACTGCGCTTGGTAGCGAACAGTTTCCTGAAGTATCAACCGCTGATCGAAGAGCACCTGGGCGTGTGTGCAATCAAGGCCGAAGGACAGGGTTTCAGAATCTACCGGGCAAAGCGCGGCTGAAACTTTTTTTGAAAAAGAAGGCTTGCCGAATGGGTTTTGCAAAGGCAGAATCCGCTCCGTCCTAGGGGAGTAGTCTCCCACGAGCGCCACGCTCGTCCGGCATGCGTCAACATACTTGGTCCTCAGACCATGGCGCATGCGACCCAAGCATCCATATCAGATGGATCGCAGGGTTTGACAAGACCTATGACACGAACACCTTACCCGGGGCGGGAAGGCTGTACGTGTCATAGCCGTGTCGACCCGCCCCTTAGGAAAACCCCTGATGCTGGATTCACTACTCGTACCTACCGCAATCGTTGCCTTGGCCGAAATCGGCGACAAGACGCAACTGCTCGCGCTCATTCTCGCTGCCCGTTTCCGCAAGCCCTGGCCGATCATCGCCGGTATCGTCGCCGCGACCCTGGCCAACCACGCGGCCGCCGGTGCAGTCGGTGCCTGGGTCGGGAGTTTCTTCTCGGATACGATGCTGCACTGGATCCTCGCCGCGAGCTTCGCCGCCACGGCGCTGTGGACCCTGGTCCCGGACAAGATGGATGACGACGAGGCCAGCACCGCCCGCAAGTTCGGGCCGTTCCTGACCACGCTTATCGCGTTCTTCCTGGCGGAAATCGGCGACAAGACGCAGATCGCGACAGTAATGCTCGCAGCCCAGTATCCAGAGCTTTGGCTGGTGATCATCGGTACCACCCTCGGCATGCTGATTGCCAACGTGCCCGTGGTATTGGCCGGTAACTTTGCCGCGGACAAATTGCCATTGACCCTGATCCGTCGACTGGCGGCGTCGGCGTTCTTCATCCTGGCGATTGTCGCGGTGTACAAGGCGATGCAGAGCAGCGGGTGGGTTTGACGGGGTAAGGCAGTCATTGTGGCGAGGGAGCTTGCTCCCGCTGGGCTGCATAGCAGCCCCAAACCAGATGATCGCGTTTTGTCAGATTCGACGCGTAATCAGGATCTACGACTGCTCCGCAGCCGAGCGGGAGCAAGCTCCCTCGCCACAAAAGCCGAGGAGTCTCATCTTTTGTTGAACTCAATCAGGACTTCTTGGCTTGCTCGTAAAGCGGCATGACTTTCGGAATCGCCGCCTGCAACGCCGCAATACGGCTCGACGACGCCGGGTGAGTACTCATGAACTCCGGTGGCGCACCATCCGAGACCTTGCTCATCTTGTTCCACAGGGTGATCGCGGCATTCGGGTTGTAACCGGCGCGGGCGGCCAGTTCCAGGCCAATCAGGTCCGCCTCGTTTTCATTGGCGCGGCTGTTGGGCAAGGTCATGCCGTAGTTGGCCACGGTATCGGCCAGGGCCATGGTGTCCTGCCCCAATCCTAACAAGGCACCGGCGCCCTGCTTGGCCATTTCGATGCCGTAAGCCTTGGACATCGCTTCACGACCGTGCTCGCGCAGGGCGTGGGCGATTTCATGGCCCATGATCGCGGCGATTTCATCGTCGGTCAGCTTCAGGGTGTCGATCAACCCGGTGTAAAAGATGATCTTGCCGCCAGGGCCGCAGTTGGCGTTGAGCTCATCGCTCTTGATCAGGTTGACTTCCCACTTCCACTGGGCCGCGTCCGGACGAAACGTCGGCGCCTGGGCAATCAGCCGGTCGGCAATCGCCTGAACCCGTCTGGCTTCAGCGCTGGTTTTGTCCAGCACACCTTTGCTGGACGCTTCGCCCACGGTCTTCTGATAGGACTGAGCGTACATCTGGTCGACCTCTTGCGAGGACAACATGCTGAACATGTACTGCTTGCGTTCAATGCCCACGGCACCGCCGCTGGTGGTATTGACCGACTGACAACCGGTGAGCAGCAGCGCTGTGCTCAGTGCGCTGACAACCAAAATCTTGTTCATCAAAAAACTCCCAGAAAACATGCCGCGTATCCTAGGCGTGGAAATGTATCGACGCCAGATACAATGGATGTAAGACGCACAATTCGGACAAATCTCTCATCGCCGTAGAAAAAAATTCACATACAGCGACAACCCGCAATTCATCACACGCGCATTGATTCAATTACGACATCCGGCATGCAAAAACAGTCATTTCAACTGCCCACGCTCATGCCCGCCCGACACCCTGCCGATACAGCTCCGCAGACGTCCTTTCCCGTGCGGAGCCCCCATGAAATTCAAGTCGATCCAGTTTTCCGTGGCGGCCCTTGCCGGCGCCATTGTCCTTAGTGTCGTGGCAGCGCTGGTGGTGTACGCGCTGTTCTCCGGCGCCCGGACCCAAGACATGGTCCAGGAGCGGACCCAGGCCCAATTCGAGCAAGTCATCGAACAGCGCCTGACGTCCCTGGCGCAAACCCAGGTCAGCCAGATCCAGCGCGAACTCGAAGCACCGCTGCTGATTGCCGGCGGACTGGTGCGAGTGAACGCCCTGATCGGCACACCGAGGGCCGACGGCCAGCCGGCACTGAGCCTCAGCCGCGAGCAACTTATCGGCCTGATCAAGGAAAACGTGGTCAAGAACCCGAAGATCCTCGGCACTTACATCGGCTGGGAAAAAGACGCACTGGATCACAACGACGCGGCCTACGTCGGCACCCAGGTAGTCGGCATCGACGCCGCCAACGGGCGTTTCCTGCCCTGGTGGTTCCGCAACGACGACGGCACCCTGGGCCTGGACAAACTGGTGGACGTCGACGACCAGAAGACCCTGTCCACCGGCGTGCGCGCCAGCGAGTACTACCTGTGCTCGAAAGAAACCAAAAAATCCTGCGTGATCGATCCGGCGCCTTATAAGGTCGGCGATAAAATCGTCATGCTCGCCTCCTTCATTGAACCGATCATGCTCAACGGCGCTTTCCAGGGCATCGTCGGCGCCGACCTGTCGGTGAACTTCATCCAGGAAATGCTCCTGGGCGCCAACCAGAAACTCTACAGCGGCGCCGGGGAAATGGCCCTGATCGGCGGCAATGGCCGGATCGTTGCCTACACCAAGGATCCGGGCAAATTCGGCGAGAAGGTCAGCGACATCCTCGACAGCAAACAGATCGCCAACATGGCCAATCTCAAGCGCGGCGAAGTTACCTACACCGTCGACAAGGCCCAGGGCCGGATCGAGTTGTACCTGCCGTTCGGCATCGGCCAGACCGATGCCCGCTGGACCCTGATGCTGCAATTGCCGCTGAATGCGGTCATGGCCGACCTGCAAAAACTCCAGGCCGACCTGGACGCACAGCGCAAATCCGACACCTTCGGCATGGCGATGGTCGGCCTGGTGATTGCCGGTATCGGCTTGCTGGTGATCTGGCTGGTGGGCCACGGCATCGCCCGCCCGCTCAAGCAGATGGTGGCCATGCTCGACGATATCGCCCAGGGCGAAGGTGACCTGACCCGACGCCTGAGCAGCGACCGTGCCGATGAACTGGGCTCGATCGCCAAGGGTTTCAATACTTTCCTGGCCAAGTTGCAGGCGATGATCACCCAGGTGGTGACGTCGGTGCAGAGCGTCAGCGATTCGTCGGAACACACCGCCGACATCGCCATCCGCACCAACACCGGTGTGCACAAGCAGATGGCCGAGATCGATCAGGTGGCCACCGCCGTGCAGGAAATGACCGCCACCGCCCAGGACGTGGCGCGCAATGCGACCCAGGCCGCACAAGCCGCCAGCCATGCCGACCAAGCCGCGAGCCAGGGCATGCAGATCGTGCGCGACACCTCGAACTCGATTGGCGCCCTCGCCGTGGAAATCGGCCGGGCTGTCGGCGTGGTGCAAACCCTGGCCAAGGACAGCGAAAACATCAACGCCATCCTCACTGCCATTCGCGGGATCGCCGAGCAGACCAACCTGCTGGCCCTGAACGCGGCCATCGAAGCCGCCCGCGCTGGTGAACAGGGCCGAGGTTTTGCCGTGGTGGCCGACGAGGTGCGTAACCTGGCGCAGAAGACGCAAAAGGCCACCGAAGAAATCCAGGCCATGATTCAGCAGCTGCAACAAGGCACGCGGGACGTGGTGCGGGTCATGGAAGACAGCCAGAACCGCACGGACGAAAGCGTGCAGCACGCGGCCAAGGCTGCCGAAGCGCTGGAAACCATTACTCAAGCGGTGTCGGTGATCAACGACATGAACACCCAGATTGCCAGCGCGGCTGAAGAGCAAAGTGCAGTGGCGGACGACATCAACCGCAACGTGATCAACATCGGCCAAGTGGCCAACGAAGTGGCCGGTGGTGCGGATGAGTCGAGTGCGGCCAGTGCGGACTTGACCAAGCTGGCCGAGCAGCAGCGACGCTTGATCAATCAGTTCAGGGTTTGACCTTCAGGCCCTCTTCGCGAGCTTGCTCGCGATGGGGCCGGTTCAGCCACCCAATAACTCAACCCGGAGTGAGGCACTCCGGCCCATTGAGCTTCGGATCATTCACCATGTTGGCCAGGACCCGTTCGCGCAATGCGGCAGGCTCGCTGGCCAGCAAGGCTTGCAAAGCATGCAACGGCGTCTCGGGATCCAGCCACGCGGCCTGCCCCGCCTCATCAAGAATCAACGGCCGCCGCTGGCTCGCCGCCGGCTGGGTAATCACGGCGGTACTCAGCCACACCTGCTCCTGCACCGGATACGCCTCCCAGATCGCCGCAAAAAATAATGACGAGCCCTCCCCCGGCGTCAGCCAGTACGGGCGCTTGCGCGTCGTACCGCGCCATTCGTAGAAACCATTGGCCGGCAACAGGCAGCGGCGCTCGCGCAAGGCCTGGCGAAACATTGGCTGTTCGGCAACGGTTTCGGCGCGGGCGTGGGCCGGGGTGCGAGACAGATCGGTCAGCCAGGGGGGCGTCAGGCCCCAGCGGGCACGAGCCAGCGTGCGCTGGCCGTCAGGCTCGGCCCGCAGCATCAACACCGAATCATTGGGGGAAATGTTCCACTGCGCCTGCTGGTCGGCGGGAAAACCAGGCAGCGCCGCGAAGGCGGGGTTCCAGCGAAACAGGGCATAACGTCCACACATGGGGCAACACGGCTCTTGATCAAACGAACGCCAGCCTAACAGACCAGCGTGCCGGGAAAGCTGTCCGGTTCATCGCCGGACAGCGGCAGCGCGGCATTGTACGCGGTGATCAGCTCGCGGGCGTAAGCAGCCTGATCGTTCTCGACCGACAGCCCGAGCAGGCCATAGATCGGCAACTCGCCGCTGCCTCCGAGCAAATCACGGCCCACCAGATGCGCCTCGATACCCTCGCTGGCGAGCATGCCTTGCAGCAACTCGCCTTCCATCAGGTTTTCCGGATCGTAGATGCGCTGCATACACGCTCCTCACTCGTTTTCGCTGAACACTTCGAGATGCCATTCCTCATCATGAACCTGCAACACGAAGGTTATCGGCCGGCAGCACACCTGGCAGTCTTCAATATAGGTCTGATCGCCACCGGACAAATCCAGCGTCGTCTCGACTTCCTCACCACAATACGGACATTCATATTGCGTAGTTTCCAGCATCGCGGTCTCCCAGGTGACTTGTGCGTATAATCGCCGGTCTATTTGCAGGGCTATTTTTGTCTGGCTACTTTTTCAGACCGTGCCCCGCCGGTTTTCGATCAAAACCTTTACTTACCCTAGCCGTTTCTAACAAGAGAGCATGATGGGCGAATTCGATGCCATCCGACCTTACGACGACAGTGAAGTCCCGGCAGTGCTGGCACGACTGCTCGGCGACAAGGCGTTTCTAGATATCCTCACCCACTTTCGCTTCCCGCGTTTCGCCGGCGCTTTAGGCTGGGCACTCAAACCTCTTATAGCCCATCGGCTGCGCCGTGAGTTTGCCGGCATTACCTCCGTGGCCACGTTACAGGACAAAGTCGAGCATTACGTCGACCATACCATCGAGCGCGCCACCGACGGTGTTACCTATACCGGGGTGGAGCAATTCAAGTCCGGCAGCGCCTACCTGTTCATCGCCAACCACCGCGACATTGTGATGGACCCGGCCTTCGTCAACTATGCCGTGTACCACGCAGGCCTGCCGACCCCGCGTATCGCCATTGGCGACAACCTGCTGCAAAAGCCTTTCGTCAGCGACCTGATGCGCCTGAACAAGAGCTTCATCGTGCACCGCTCGATCAGCGGACGCCGGGAGAAAATGGCGACTTATCAACTGTTGTCGGCGTACATCAACCATTCGATCCGCAACGATTGCGCCTCGATCTGGATCGCCCAGGCCGAAGGCCGCGCCAAGGACGGTGACGATCGTACCGAATCGGCGATCCTCAAGATGTTCCACATGAGCCGCAAGGACGAGCCGTTCGGCGAAGTCATTCAGTCGCTGAACCTGACCCCGGTGTCGATCAGCTACGAGTACGACCCATGCGATCAGGCCAAGGCCCGCGAGCTTTACATCCGCGCCACCACCGGCAGCTACACCAAGGTGCCGGGCGAGGATGACGTGAGCATCGCCAAGGGCATCACCGGCTACAAGGGCCGGGTGCACGTGAACTTTGCCGCGCCGATCACCGAACTGTTCGAAGACACCAAGCAATTGGCGGTCGAGATGGACAGGCAAATCCTCAGCGGATACCGCCTGTTCCCGGTGCACTACCTGGCTTACGCGCAGTGGAAAGACGCCGATTCGCAGTTGCAGGTGCCGAAAGCGGCCGAAGTGTTCCCGGCCGCGGAGCTGGCCAAGGCCCGGGAAGAATGGCAACGCCGCCTGGATGCCTGCCCTGAAGAGCATCGTCCATTCCTGGTGCTGCAATATGCGACGCCGGTGCGCAATCAGTACCGGGTGAAGGCAGGGTTGCCGCTGTAAGCGGTTTCGGCCAGATGTGAAAACGGCGCTTTTTGTGGCGAGGGGGCTTGCCCCCGTTCGGCTGCGTAGCAGTCGCAAGCTTCTTGGGGCCGCTTCGCAGCCCAACGGGGGCATGCCCCCTCGCCACAGGGTTTACTTCAGATTCAAACCTGAGTGCTGATCCACGACACCAGCAACGCCATCCCCATGCAGGCAAAACCGAAGATGTAGAAAAACCGGTTCATGCGCAAGGTCGCCCAGTCCAGCGTGGGCTCTACGTTGGGGCTGCTCTGGCGCTGCGCCTGCAAACTGGCCATCGCGCGCAGTTCGCGACGACGGGTGGCGTGCAGCAACCAGCCGCCCGGGAAGGCAAAGAGCAAGGCCAGCAAATTGATCAATCTGGCGGGATGGGCGAAAAACAGCGTCATCAAGTGCAGCGACATCACAAACCTCAAGTAAAACAGGTGGCAGGTGCCAGACCGGCGACCGCGGCGCGGATTCTACCGAAAGCCTGCGCGCCTGCCCTCTGTTTCCGACAAATAACGAAGCAGTTGATCAATGGCTGTCCTGAGTCACGGCTTCGTCATCTGTATCGGCGATCATTCGCGCCTCGAAACCGACAGGGACCTCGTCATGCTCCACGCCGAAAACCAGGATCGTCTTTACCTCATCACCCCCAGCGAAGAACAACAAGCCCTCGTCGGCAGCCTCGCCTTCAACGTTCAGGATCGCCATTGGCTGGTGTATTGCGCACTCGGTGGCCACCAGCATGCGGATTTGCCGGAGGCGGATTTACTGACGGGCGTGAGCGTGCTGGACTTTTACTCGCAAGCTGCCTGACACCCCTGATCCCCTGTGGGCCGGTGTACATCCATAAAAAACGCAGCCATGAAAAAGCCCGGGACCATCACTGGCACCGGGCTTTTTCACATCCAGCGAAGGTTACTCGCCGAGAATCTGACCCACGGTCGGGTCCTTGAACAGGCGGGTCAACGCATCACTGAGCACATCGCTGACCAGCTTGGTGTTGGTTTCCTGGTTCGGCGCCATACCGAAGCGCTGGTCCAGGGACGAACCATAACGGCCGCTGTAGCGACGGTTGGCGTTCTGCACATCCGAGCGGAAGGTCGCACCGATGGTGGCTTCGGTCACGTACATGCCTTCCTTGGGCGACTGGTACTTCAACTCCGTCAGGGTCACGGTCAGTTGCGGTGCATTCATGGCGTTGTTCGTCGGGGTAAAGCCCAGCAGACGCACGGCGGCTTCAGCCTGGGCCTGCAGCTTCGGCAGGATCTGCGCGCTCTGCACGGTGATTGCGCTGGTTTCCGGATACAGGCCACCACGGGTGCCCAGCGTCGGCGACGGGCGACCGTCCACTACACGCACCACGACGGGCTGACCATGGCCGACCGGGGCCAGTTGAGTGGTCAGCTTGGGTTCCGGGCTCAGTTGTTGCGGGCTGTTGGCGCAGCCAACCAGAGTCAAACTGGTCACAGTGATCAAACCGAACAACAGGCGTTGCAACATGCTCTTCTCTCCAGAATCAGGCACAAACAGGCCGGCAGTATAGCGGTGCGCCACTGCCGGGAACCAGCACCTGACAGTGATAACTGAAATGTCTGACCATCCTATTTGAGAGCGGTTTCCTGTCACCAAGATGTCACTACTCAGACACTTGCGCGTCATCACCCGTGCGCTATGTTGGCGTTAGTCACCTAATACGGTAATCATCATGCGCCATTTGATTTCGCTGTTCGCGCCACGCCCACTGCATCGCTGCTTCGCCCTGCTCGACCGCAACGGCCACTGCCAGGCCTTCAAGCAGTGCAGTCTCCAGCCCATGGGCGATGGCTGGGTTGAAATCGAAGAGATCCGCCTGAACTGGCTGAATCAGCCGCTGCCTGCCGGCACCCGCGTCGTTTCGCAGCAGCAACAGCCACGCTCGCGTGCACAGCAACTGATGACGACCTGACCAAACACCTAATAAAAGTCATTAAACACGACCATTTCCCTGCGTTTCTTAGATACAATCTCCCCCCGATTATAAGGACGTCTCCTGATCGGGCCTCGCAGCATCGTCAATGCGCTTGTATTGACACCCCGCACTGCCCACAGAGAGCCGCCCACACAGATCGAGTGAAGCTGGCGCGCTTGCTGTTTTGTTGAGCAAAACCTCCACTTTTCGCGAATCTGCAGAGCTGTCATTACGCTCGGTCACTGAGCTGTTTGCCCGTTTTGCCTGCCCTGTATCCCATGGCGGCAATCCATCCGGGCACGGTGCCAGGCTGGGACAGCCCTTTTTGAGGTTCACGTCTTCAAAAGAGCGTGAAAAAAACGGGTTTTCACAACTTCACAAGAGTGTGGCGAGCAAATGAATAGTTTTGCGTCTGAACATGCACCATTAGCGTCTACAACAGCCCAACGACACAGGACCGAGTATTCCTCGAACACCGGAGCCTGAAGCCTGTCCGCTACGGATTTGGTTGCACAAACGGATGTATCGACCATAAGTCGAATTGCCTCCCGCGCGCTGAAATGAGTTCATATGGCTCATAGGCCCGGCAGGTAGCGTCCGTCGAAGTTGCGATAAATTGCGAAGATTCGGACATGGCGATCCTGCCATGGGTACCTGGGGCAACACTGACACGCCCCGTCACTCCTGGCAGCCATGCCGACAATTTGGTGCTGCAGATTTTGGAGACGCGTTAAATGGCGCATAACGAAGCAGTCGACGTAGTACTGGTTGGGGCCGGCATCATGAGTGCCACCCTTGCAGTACTGCTCAAAGAGCTCGACCCCGCGATCAAGCTGGAAGTCGTCGAGCTGATGGATTCCGGTGCCGCGGAGAGTTCCAACCCGTGGAACAACGCCGGTACCGGTCACGCCGGGCTGTGTGAGCTCAACTACACGCCGCAGGCCGCCGATGGCGCCGTCGACATCAAGAAAGCCGTGCACATCAACACCCAGTTCGAGGTGTCGAAGCAATTCTGGTCGTACCTGACCAAAAAAGGCACGTTCGGCTCGTGCAAATCGTTTATCAGCCCGGTGCCACACCTGAGCTTCGTGCAGGGCGACAGCGGCGTGTCCTTCCTCAAGGAACGCTTCAAGGTGCTGAGCAAGCACCACGCCTTCTCGGACATGGAATACACCGAAGACAAGGCCAAAATGGCCGAGTGGATGCCGCTGATGATGCCTGGCCGCGATCCTGGCGAAAACCTCGCCGCGACCCGCGTGATCAATGGCACCGACGTAAACTTCGGCGCCCTGACCAACCAGTTGCTCAAGCACCTGACCAGCGCACCCGATGCCCAGGTCAAGTACTGCAAGCGCGTGACCGGCCTCAAGCGCAGCAACGGCGGCTGGACTGTCAGCATCAAGGACGTCAACAGCGGCAACACCCGTGAAGTCGACGCCAAGTTCGTCTTCCTCGGCGCTGGCGGTGCGGCACTGCCGTTGCTGCAGGCTTCGGGCATCGAAGAGAGCAAAGGCTTCGGCGGTTTCCCGATCAGCGGCCAATGGCTGCGTTGCGATAACCCGGAAGTGGTCAAGCACCACCAGGCCAAGGTCTACAGCCAGGCTGCCGTAGGCTCGCCGCCAATGTCCGTGCCGCACCTGGACACCCGTGTAGTCGAAGGCAAGAAGTCCCTGCTGTTCGGACCTTATGCCGGCTTCACCACCAAGTTCCTCAAGCACGGCTCCTTCATGGACCTGCCGATGTCGGTTCGCGCCGGCAACATCGGGCCGATGCTGTCCGTGGCAAAAAACAACATGGACCTGACCAAGTACCTGGTCAGCGAAGTGATGCAGTCGATGGAGCAGCGCCTGGAGTCCCTGCGTCGCTTCTACCCTGAGGCGAAAGCTGAAGACTGGCGCCTGGAAGTGGCCGGCCAACGGGTGCAGATCATCAAGAAAGACCCGAAAAAAGGCGGCATCCTGCAATTCGGCACCGAACTGGTCGCAGCCAAGGACGGTTCCCTGGCAGCACTGCTCGGCGCTTCGCCAGGTGCCTCGGTGACTGTTTCGATCATGCTTGAGCTGATCGAAAAATGCTTCCCGGGCAAAACCAAGGGCGAATGGGCTACCAAACTGGCCGAAATTTTCCCGGCCCGTGAAAAGGTCCTGGAAACCGACGCTGCGCTGTATCGCAAGATCAACACGCAGAACAACGTTGCCCTGGAACTGGTTGAAGCCAGCAGCGAGACCGAAAGCTACGCTTGATTCGGCCTTATGAAAAACGCCCCGTTCTCACTGAGAGCGGGGCGTTTTTTTATGTCCGGGCAAACCTGATTCGTGGCGATGTGCCTGAGGAATCAGCCGCGAGCTTTTTCGATCAACTCGATGTAGTCCGGCGCGTTGCGCTGATCCTTGATCAGGGCAACGAAGTCGTTGCCGTGCTCATCCTTGCCATTCACGTCGTAACCCGCTTCGACGAAGAACGTCAGGAAACGCGCGAAATCGTCGATGCGCAGGCCACGGTAGGCCTTGACCAGCTTGTGCAGGGACGGAGAAGTCGCGTCGACCGGTTCGAAATCGAGGAACAACTTGATCTGCTCATCGCCGATCTCGTCACCAATCACTTGTTTTTTATCTTTACGCATTGCCGACTCCAGCTCGCAGACATTTCACGGGGCGGGCAGTTTACCCCTGCGCGGGCTCAAGGCTCAACGCGGACGAGTGCTGCCGGTGTGCAGATCGGCCCAGACATGGCCATTGGCGTAGCTGAGAAACTGGCAATACACCGTGTCGTTGCGCAACAAGTCGATCACCACCCGGTATTGCGCCAGCGGGTAATAGAGGGTCAGGGTCTTGCTCGACTCGTCGTAAACCGGTTTTTTCAGGCTTTTGCTTTCACCATCGAAGTTGACCAGCACCTGACTGATGGTGGCGCCCTTGTTCAGGGATTTGCCCTTGAGCCGAATCATCAGCGGCGAAGTGACCGGAATCGGCTGTTGATTGGACTGACGCTGAGCGCCGACCACCACCGAATAATCGGTGACCTGCATCAGTTGCTGCTGTTCGGGGTCAGCATCGCGCAGCGTTAGATCGTCCGGCGGCAGAAATTGACTGTGCATGGGCGCCGGCGCGGCGGCCAATGGCAGGCTGAGGACCAGCAACAGGGCGGCGCAGCTGCGGATAAAAGGGCTCATGGCAGGCTCCGGAGTCGGGGCCGGGCACTTTACCATGGGCTGAAGGAAGTGGTTCAAGTGCACAGAAACCACTGTGGGAGCGAGCTTGTTCGCGATGACGTCGGCACATCCAGCATCAATGTGTCAGTGACATAGCCATTGCGAGCAAGCTCGCTCCCACAGGTTAAGGATCAGTCGAACTGCGCGCGCATCCAGGCCTGATACTCGGCAACGCCGGGCTCGCCTTCGCGCGGTGCCCAATGCGCCAGCTCACCCTCACCGACCGGACGGTAAGGACCGGCCTTGCATTCGAACATCAGGCTGTCGGCCTCCAGCACCACCAAACCGTGGAACACACCGCTTGGCAGGTCCACGCCAACACAGTCGCCACCGGCCTGCAGCACGGTCTTGCTCAGCACCGTACCGACCTCGTCAAAGATCAACACGCCCAGCCGCCCCTTGAGGACCAACAGGGTTTCGGCCTTGTTGTCGCCCAGATGCCGGTGAGGCGGGATATACGTGGACGGCTGCAACCCCACCGCCATGCGATGGCAAGCGTCTTCCATCTGATGGAAGTTGTAATGCTGGCGCCCACGAGGATTAGTCGCGGCTTTCCCGGCCAGTTCGGCGAACAAGGTCTGATCCAGAAAGCGAGGCGTATCCATGTCTTACATTCCTTTAACGGCGAAAATCCCGTTGGCATTACGCCAGTAGCCTTTGTAGTCCATACCGTAACCGAAGATGTAGCGGTCGATGCACGGCAGACCGACGAAATCGGCCTTCAGGTCCGGACGGGCCTTGCGGTCGTGGTCTTTGTCGATCAGCACGGCAGTGTGCACTTTACGGGCACCGGCGTGTTTACAGAAATCGATGATCGCGCCCAGGGTGTGACCTTCATCGAGGATGTCGTCGATGATCAGCACGTCACGGTCGATGAAGGAAACTTCCGGCTTGGCTTTCCAGAACAGGTCGCCCCCGCTGGTTTCGTTGCGATAGCGGGTGGCGTGCAGGTAGGACGCTTCCAGCGGGAAGTTCAGATAGGTCAGCAGCTTGCCGGAGAAAATCAGCCCGCCGTTCATCACGCAGAACACCACCGGGTTGCTGTCGGCCATTTGTTCGTTGATTTGTGCACCGACGCGGGCGATGGCCGCCTCGACTTCAGCTTCGGTGTACAGGCAGTCAGCCTCTCGCATGATTTGACGGATATGCTCGAGATCAGCGGACATGGCGCTCTCCAGGGGTTTGAGGGGGAGGGACGGATTCGGAAAAGCGGGCAAAGGTACGCATCCCGCACGGCCAGATCAAGCGTTTGTGGACTAACGTACTGTATGTCTATAGGACAACACCCTCGGATAGATTAATCTAGGCCGGTTTTTTTGCCCGCCGCCGGAGCCTTTCCCCATGCCCATCCATGAGATCCGCCACCCGCTGATCCGTCATAAACTTGGCCTGATGCGCCGCGCAGACATCAGCACCAAGAATTTCCGTGAGCTCGCTCAGGAAGTCGGCGCCTTGCTGACCTATGAAGCCACCAAAGACCTGCCGCTGGAATCCTACGATATCGAAGGCTGGTGCGGCACTGTGTCGGTCGAGAAAATCGCTGGCAAGAAGATTACTGTCGTGCCAATCCTGCGTGCCGGCATCGGCATGCTCGAAGGCGTGCTAAGCCTGATCCCGGGCGCCAAAGTCAGCGCCGTGGGCGTGGCCCGTAACGAAGAAACTCTCGAAGCCCACACCTACCTCGAGAAGCTGGTGCCGGAAATCGACGAACGCCTGGCCATGATCATCGACCCGATGCTCGCCACCGGCGGCTCGATGGTTGCCACCATCGACCTGCTGAAAAAGGCCGGCTGCCGCGACATCCGAGCCATGGTGCTGGTTGCCGCGCCGGAAGGCATCGCCGCCGTAGAGAAAGCTCACCCGGACGTGATCATCTACACCGCTTCCATTGATCAAAAACTGAACGAACACGGTTACATCATCCCAGGGCTGGGCGATGCCGGTGACAAGATCTTCGGCACCAAGCAGAAGGACGCGTGACCATGCAGCAAGAGTTCAACGATCCGCTCTGGCGCACGGTGCTGTCGGGTGCACAGATGCTGTTCGTGGCCTTCGGCGCCCTGGTGTTGATGCCGCTGATTACCGGCCTCGACCCGAACGTGGCGCTGTTCACGGCCGGCCTGGGGACGATCCTGTTCCAGATCGTCACCGGGCGTCAGGTGCCGGTGTTCCTGGCATCGAGCTTTGCCTTCATCACCCCGATCATTCTCGCCAAGGGTCAGTTCGGCCTGGCTGCGACCATGGGCGGCGTGATGGCGGCAGGTTTCGTCTACACCTTCCTCGGCCTGGCCGTGAAGATCAAAGGCACAGGCTTCATCGACCGCCTGCTGCCGCCGGTGGTGATCGGGCCGGTGATCATTTCGATCGGCCTGGCCATGGCACCGATTGCCGCCAACATGGCCATGGGCAAGGCCGGCGACGGCAGCGAATTGATTCATTACCAGACGGCGATGATGATCTCGATGCCCGCGTTGCTGACCACGCTGATCGTCGCGGTATTCGGCAAGGGCATCTTCCGCCTGGTGCCGATCATCTCCGGCGTGCTGGTGGGCTTCGGCATGGCGTTCTACTTCGGCGTGGTCGATACCGCGAAGATTGCGGCGGCACCGTGGTTCGCCATCCCGCACTTCACCGCACCGGAATTCAACTGGCAGGCGATTCTGTTCATCGTTCCGGTAGCCCTGGCCCCGGCCATCGAACACATCGGCGGCGTGATTGCCGTAGGTAGCGTGACCGGTCGCGATTACCTGAAGAAGCCCGGCCTGCACCGCACCCTGCTCGGCGACGGCATCGCCACCACGGCGGCCGGTCTGTTCGGCGGTCCGCCCAACACCACCTACGCCGAGGTGACCGGCGCAGTCATGCTGACCAAGAACTACAACCCGAAAATCATGACCTGGGCGGCGATCTTCGCCATCAGCCTGGCGTTCATCGGCAAGTTCGGCGCACTGTTGCAAAGCATTCCGGTGCCGGTGATGGGCGGGATTCTGTGCCTGTTGTTCGGTTCGATCGCGGCGGTGGGGATGAACACGCTGATCCGCCACAAGATCGATCTGGGCGAGGCGCGCAATCTGGTGATTGTTTCGGTGACCCTGGTGTTCGGGATCGGCGGCGTGCTGATCGGTACCGGTACCGGGCCGGACGATTTCGGCCTCAAGGGCATCGCGCTGTGCGCGGTGGTGGCGATTGGCTTGAACCTGATTCTGCCGGGCAATGACAGCTGGAAGCACAAGAAGGCGGATGAGCCGCTGATCTAACAGCTTGAGATGTTTGTAGTCTGCCAGATAGCTATCGCGAGCAAGCTCGCTCCCACAAATTGGAATGCATTTCCCTGTGGGAGCGAGCCTGCTCGCGAAGCTTTTAAAGCGCCAACGGCGCGCGCTCGCACAACGCACTCAACGCCCGCGCCCAATGCGGATCATCGTTGAGGCACGGCACCAGCACCAGGTCCTCGCCCCCCGCTGCGCGGAATTGCTCCTTGCCGCGATCACCGATCTCTTCCAGGGTCTCGATGCAATCGGCAACGAACGCCGGGCACATCACCAGAACCTTTTTCACCCCGCTTTTGGCCAATTCATCCAGGCGCGCCTCGGTGTAGGGTTCGATCCATTTGGCGCGCCCCAGACGCGACTGGAACGACACCGACCACTTGCCCTCCGGCAACCCCATGCGTTTGGCAAACTCTGCCGCCGTACGCAGGCACTGGCCGCGATAACAGGTGGCGACCACCTCCGGTGGCGCCCCGGCGCAGCAATCACCGCCACCCTCGAAGCTGTGACCGGGGTTGAGCTTCTTCAGATGCCGTTCCGGCAACCCATGAAAACTCATCAGCAAGTGATCGAAGTCCTGCTGCAAATGCGGCCGGGTCGTGACCACCAGCGCATCGAGGTATTCCGGCTGGTCGTAGAAAGGCTGGAGCACCGACAACTGTACATCGAGGTTTTTCTCGCGCACCACGCGCTTGGCCTCTTCGATGACCGTAGTCGTGGTGCTGTCGGCGAACTGTGGATACAGCGGCGCCAGGGTGATTCGCTTGTGCCCCGCCGCAACCATCCGAACCAGAGTCGATTCAATCGACGGCTCGCCGTAACGCATCGCCAATTCGACCGGGCCGTGCTGCCATTGACGGGTCATCGCTTGTTGCAGGCGACGACTGAGCACCACCAGCGGCGAGCCCTCGTTCCACCAGATCGAGGCATAAGCATGGGCCGACTGCTCGGGACGCTTGATCAGGATCAGCGACACCAGCAGACGCCGAACCGGCCATGGCAGGTCGATCACGTACGGGTCCATCAGAAATTGATTGAGGTAGCTGCGCACATCCGCCACCGAGGTGGAAGCAGGTGAGCCCAGGTTGACCAGAAGCAACGCGTGATCGGTCATGCAACGTCCTATTTCAAAGGCGACCGGACAGATCGTCCAGAGCCGCGTGCAAATCCATGAACTTAAAAGTGAAACCAGCCTGTAACAAACGCACGGGAGTGGCGCGCTGGCCGCCCAGCAGCAACAGCGACAACTCGCCCAGCCCCACCTTCAATGCGAAGGCCGGCATCGGCATGAACGCCGGGCGATTCAACACGCCGCCCAACGCCTTGGCAAACTCGCGATTGCGCACCGGTTTGGGCGCGCACGCATTATAGGGACCGCCGGCCTCGTTGCGATGCAGAAGAAAATCAATCAGGGCGATTTGATCGTCGATATGAATCCATGGCATCCACTGCCGGCCGTTGCCGATCGGCCCACCCAGGCCCAGTTTGAACGGCAGTAACAGCCGCGACAAAAAGCCGCCCTCCGCCGACAGCACCAACCCGGTTCGAATGAGGATGACGCGAATGCCCAGCGTTTCAGCCCGCAGTGCAGTCTCTTCCCAGGCAATGCACAACTGGCTGGCGAAATCTTCGCTGACCGGCCCCGAGTCCTCGGTCAGTTCGCGCTCGCCACCGTCGCCATACCAGCCGACAGCCGAACCGGAAATCAATACCCGTGGTTTCTGCTCGCGATTTTCGAGCCACGCCAGCAAGGTTTCGGTGAGGGTGATGCGGCTGCTCCACAACAAGGCTTTACGCTTGTGCGTCCAAGGCCGGTCGGCAATCGGCGCTCCGGCCAGATTGACGATCGCATCGATCTGCTCCTGCCCCAGATCCTCCAGCCGGGCAACTCCACGCACTTGGGCACCACATATTTTCGCGACTTTTTCAGGCTTGCGACTCCAGACTGTCAGGCGATGTCCCTGGCCCAACCAGTGCCGACAGAGCTGACGTCCTATCAAACCAGTACCGCCGGTCAGCAATATGTGCATGACTTCTCCCTCGCGTGGCGTTTTACCTTGTCCATTAGTCTATTTTTATAAGCAGGGATCTTTGGTATCGAACAGGCGCTATGTTTAACAATAGGCCAAGCTGTCAGATCGAGAGCGCTAAAAGTTATACCAAAAAACAATATTGTACAGGTTTGAACCCCGGCGTAGTCTGTACAGAAAGGTAAACGAGGCCCCTATGACTGTACCTATCGCAATCATCGGCACCGGCATTGCCGGACTCTCCGCCGCCCAAGCCCTGACTGACCTCGGGCATGTGGTTCAACTGTTCGATAAAAGTCGTGGCAGCGGCGGGCGCATGTCGAGCAAGCGCAGCGATGCGGGGGCTCTGGACATGGGCACGCAGTATTTCACTGCCCGCGACCGGCGTTTTGTCAACGAAGTTCAGCGCTGGCAGGCCAAAGGCTGGGTCGCCGAGTGGACGCCGCAGCTGTACACCTACCATGGCGGCCAACTCAACCTGTCGCCGGACGAACAGACCCGCTGGGTCGGCACGCCCCGCATGAGTGCCATCACCCGCGCGCTGCTCGGCGACCTCGAAGTGCATTTCGCCTGCCGGATCACCGAAGTTTATCGCGGTGAAGAACACTGGCACCTGCAGGACGCCGAGGGCTTCACCCACGGACCGTTCAGCCACGTGGTCATCGCCACGCCGGCCCCCCAGGCCACGGCTCTGCTGGCATCAGCGCCGAAACTCGCCGGAGCCGCCGCCGGGGTGAAAATGGACCCGACCTGGGCCATAGCCCTGGCCTTCGAAACGCCGCTGGAAACGCCCATGGAAGGCTGCTTCGTGCAGGACAGCCCCCTCGACTGGCTGGCCCGCAACCGCAGCAAACCCGGACGTGACAACACCCTCGACACTTGGGTGCTGCACGCCACCAGCGCCTGGAGTCGCCAGCACATCGACTTGTCCAAGGAAGCGGTGATCGAACAGTTGCACGGCGCCTTTGCCGAACTGCTGCACGATTCCATGCCCGCGCCGAGCTTCAGCCTCGCCCACCGCTGGCTTTACGCCCGCCCCGCCAGCAGTCACGAATGGGGCACCCTGGCCGATGCCGACCTGGGGCTGTACGCCTGTGGCGACTGGTGCCTGTCCGGACGCGTCGAAGGAGCCTGGCTCAGCGGTCAGGAAGCCGCCCGCCGCTTGCATGAGCACCTGCAGTAAAGAGCATCAATCCGAACAAATCGCTGCTGTCGTCCTGGACAGCAGCCCGCCACAAAACTTATACACAATGTTTGACTTGTACAACTTCGAATCTATGATGAAGTTATCTTGTACAGACTCGACCGTCTGCACAGGTTCAGATTCGAGGTGCTCCGATGTCCCATGCCCCCGCCAAACAGAAAATCGCCATCAACGCCTGCCTGCTGCACCCGGACTTGCCAGTGGAAGAAGACAGCCGGCTCAATGATCCGGTGCTGCGGGAAAACTTCCTCACCCGCGTGTTCGCCTACAGCGCCTGGCAGCAGCTACGCCAGGAAGGCCTGACCCGGCGCGGTCTCACGGACTTTCACTCGCGCTACAAATACCTGCTGATGGCCCACAACCCGGAGCAGTACAAAGTGCTCGGCAATCTGCTGGGGATCATGGGTCATACCGATCCGAAGGAACTTGGCCCGCGCTACTTCAGTGAACTGATGGTGGCCCTGAAAAAGTGCGCCACCCGCCGCACCCATACCAACGTCCTGCAACACCTCAGTGGCTACCTGAAACAGGCCATCAGCCACGAAGACAAGCAGGAAGTGCAGCACGTGATCAGCCAGTACCGCCTGGGCATCGTGCCGCTGGTGGTGCCGCTGACGCTGCTCAAACATCACTTTCGCCAACACCCCGATCCGTACATCGCACAGCAGGTTTACCTGCAACCGCACCCGGAAAACCTCAGCCTGCGAAACGCCATCTGATGAAAAAAGCACTCGACACCAGTGCCCGCGAAGACCTCGGCGATGACCTTAAAAAGGCGCTGGACGAAGGCTGGCTGCCGATCCGTGAAGTGGCGCGGCAAACCGGCGTCAATGCCGTGACCTTGCGCGCCTGGGAGCGGCGCTACGGCCTGATCGTGCCGCAACGCACACCCAAGGGCCATCGGTTGTTCTCGGCCGACCACGTACAACGCATCCAGACCATCCTCACCTGGCTCAACCGTGGCGTTGCCGTCAGCCAGGTCAAGCCATTGCTCGACACGCCGCAAGCCTTCAGCGAGTCCGTCGACAACGATTGGCACGTCTTGCTGCAAACGTTGTTGCAGGCGGTCAGCGGATTGCAGGAACGTGCCCTGGATGACAGCGTCAATCAGGCGATGGCGCTGTATCCGCCGCGAACCCTGTGCGAGCAATTGCTGATGCCCTTGCTGGCTACTCTGGAGCAACGCTGGCAAGGCCAGTTCGGGGCGCAGATGGAGCGGGGCTTTTTTTGTGCCTGGCTACGCAGCAAGTTCGGTGCGCGCATCTACCATAATAATCGTCAGTTGCGCACCGCGCCGCTGCTGCTGGTCAACCACTCGGACCTGCCCATGGAGCCGCACCTTTGGCTAACGGCCTGGCTGATCAGCAGCGCGGATTGCCCGGTGGAGGTCTTCGACTGGCCGCTGCCTGTCGGAGAACTGGCATTGGCGGTCGAATTTCTGCAGCCCCGTGGGGTTCTGCTGTACTCAAGCAAAGCCCTGAATCCGGCGCAGCTGCCGAAACTTTTCAAAGGCGTCAGTTGCCCAAAAATGATTGCCGGACCAACGGTATGCATCCACCACACCGAGTTGTCCGCAAGTACTGCCGAGATCGCTGATCTGTACCTGGCCGAAGATCCGTTGTCGGCACATCAGGCACTCGTTCAGCACGGGCTGATTTAAATGAATAGCGCGGATACCAAAATGCAATTGATCTGGCTGCGCAGTGACTTGCGCCTACATGACAACACCGCCCTCTCGGCCGCAGCGGCTCGCGGCCCCTGCGTGGCGGTGTATCTGCTGAGTCCGGAACAATGGCTGGAACACGACGATGCGCCCTGCAAAGTGGACTTCTGGTTGCGTAACCTGCGCGAGTTGAGCCGCGAACTGGGTCAACTGAACATTCCCCTGCTGATCCGCCAGGCATCGCGCTGGGATGACGCACCCAGCGTATTGCTGAACCTGTGCCGACAGTGGCAGGTCGACGCGCTGTATCTCAACGAAGAGTACGGCATCCACGAATCCCGTCGCGATGCAGCGGTCGCCCGGACGCTACAGGCCGAAGGCATCGAAGTTCGCCGCTACCTCGATCAATTGTTGTTCAAGCCAGGGAGCGTACTGACCCGCACCGGCACTTACTTTCAGGTCTTCAGCCAATTCCGCAAAGTCTGCTACGAACGACTGCACCACTCGCTGCCCAGCCTGGTCCGCGCGCCGCACAAACAAGCGCCGCTGAACATTGCCAGCGATCCGATCCCCTTGAGCGTCGACGGCTTCGCAACACCTGCTGACAACCTGCGCAACCTGTGGCCGGCGGGCGAAGCGGAAGCCCGGCATCGCCTCGACAGCTTTAGCGTTGCGCAGATCGAGCACTATCAAAGCGAACGGGATTTCCCGGCGAAGCCCGGCACCAGCCAGCTCTCGGCCTATCTGGCCGCCGGGGTGATTTCTGTGCGCCAATGCCTGCACGCGGCCTTGAACAGCAATCAAGGCGAATTCGAAAGCGGCAAGAGCGGCGCCGTTACCTGGATCAACGAACTGCTGTGGCGAGAGTTCTATAAACACATCCTGGTGGGCTACCCACGGGTTTCCTGGCACCGCGCATTTCGTCCGGAAACCGAAGCTCTGGCCTGGCGCAACGCCCCCGAAGAACTGGCCGCCTGGCAACAGGCTCGTACCGGCTTGCCAATCATCGACGCCGCCATGCGCCAACTACTGGCAACTGGCTGGATGCACAACCGCCTGCGCATGGTGGTGGCGATGTTCCTGAGCAAAAACTTGCTGATCGACTGGCGCGAAGGCGAACGTTTTTTCATGCGTCACCTGATCGATGGCGACTTGGCAGCGAACAATGGTGGCTGGCAGTGGAGTTCCTCCACCGGCACCGACTCGGCGCCTTACTTCCGGATTTTCAACCCATTGAGCCAGTCGGAAAAATTCGACCCCGAAGGCGTGTTCATCAAGCAATGGCTTCCGGAACTGGCCGGGTTGAATAAAAAAAACGTGCACAACCCCGCCAATCTCGGCGGTCTTTTCGGTGTTGTGGATTACCCCTCACCGATCGTCGACCTGAGTACTTCCCGTACACGTGCGTTGACGGCATTCAAAAACCTGCCCTCGCGGCAATACGCCGCGGTTGGGTCATGAGTTACCGCCACCGGGATGACTTCGATGCCGGGTCTTTGCATTATGAACATTTACCCGTATTGGGCCGGGCAATTGCCCGGCTGAAAAGGAGATTGGGATGAGTCGTACACTCGCACGACGATACTGGCTGACAGGCGCAAGCAGTGGCATCGGCGCCGCCCTGGCCGAAGAAATCCTGAAAACCGGTGCGCACCTGGCCGTCAGTTCACGCACCGTGGCACCACTGAAAAACTTGTCGCTACGTTACCCGGGGCAGGTGCTGGTGGTCGCCGGAGACCTGACCAACAGCCAGACCGTACGCGAGATCGGCGAGCAGATTGCCGAGGACTGGGGCTCGCTGGACACCGTGATACTCAACGCCGGCACCTGCGAGTACGTGGATGCCAAGCAGTTCGATGCGTCGATTGTCGAACATGTGGTGCGCACTAACCTGTTGGCCAGCAGCTTTTGCATCGACGCCGCACTGCCTTTGCTGCGGGCCGGCACCGCACCGCATATGGTAGCCATGGCCAGTACGGTGACTTACCTGCCGCTGCCCAAGGCAGAAGCCTACGGCACCTCGAAGGCCGGGCTGCGTTACCTGTTCGAATCCCTGCGCATCGACCTGGCGCATGAAGGTATAGAACTCACGGTGATCAGCCCCGGGTTTGTCGAGACTCCGCTGACGACGAAAAACGACTCCCCCATGGCCTTGAGTTGGCCGGTGGAGAAAGCCGCGCGGCACATCTTCGAAAAACTCAAGGACCGACCGCTGGAAATCGCTTTCCCGGCAGCGTTCATGGCCGCCCTCTGGCCGCTCTCCAAACGGCCGGACCAAGTGAAACTGGAGATAGGCAAACGCATGGTGCGCAGCCAGCCGCCGATCAAGGATCAACCCTGAAAGTCGTCATCATCGGCGGCGGTATCCCGGACGTTTCGATACTTGAGCGTCCGTCAGACCTTTCACACAGCACCCGGTGACTGCCTTACACTGCGCACCATGAAAACCATCCCCCATACGCAAATCGCGGAACCCGCGGTCACCTGCTCGACCTGCGCAGCCTGCTGCTGCCAGCTCGAAGTCATGCTGATCACCGATACGGGCGTGCCTGAACGGTTCATCGATACCGATGACTGGGGCGGGGAAGTGATGCTGCGCCTGGACGACGGCTGGTGTGCCGCGCTGGATCGCAACACGATGATGTGCACCATCTACGAAAAACGCCCGTTGATCTGCCGGGAGTTCGAGATGGGCGCACCGGAGTGCATCGACGAACGCCAGGGGATTTCGACGGCGTATCGCTGAACTGGAAAACAACGTGTCCCCCTGTGGGAGCGAGCTTGCTCGCGATAGCGATTTCAGATTCAACATTGATGTTGAATGAAATATCGTCATCGCGAGCAAGCTCGCTCCCACAGGGGATTTGCAACCCGCTGAAACCGTGGTGCTTACAACGGCAAGGTGTAATGCAGCGAGTAGCTTTCTACACCGTCGTTGGAACTGGCGAGCCCGGCGTTGGAATAGTGCGTCGCGCGGACCCCGACTTCGTGGCCACCATTGAAGCGCAGGCCAAAACCGAACCGGTCTTCAAACTGGAAGGCACTGCCGATGTTGTTGTCTTCGAGTCGGGTATTGGAAAACACCGCCACGCCAATGCCTGCTTCAACGTACGGTTTGACGTTCTGACCGGCAAATTCGTAAACGAACACCGGAGAGAACGACAGGCTGTTATTGCTCGAGGTCTTGTCGCCCTCCCAATAGGTGTAGGCACCGCTCCAGTAACCGGTCACACGGCCAACGTCACTCTGCCACCAGCTCTGGTCCCAATCGAATTGCATGCCCAGTCGATACGTCATGGTCGAATCGCTGGTCTGACCAACCGCGAACTCCACACCTGCCGCCTGCGCGGTAAAAGTGTGCCCCATTAGTGCGGCCGCAATCGCGGCCAAGCAGAATAGTCGCTTCACTAGAAACATCCTTTTGCGAACGATTTCGTATGGTTTTTTTGTTGCAAAGCCCTGCAAAAACTATAGAAGTCAGCGATTTATCAGAAGTTCACCCGACTCTTCGTATTCCCCCCGGACAGCCTTCTACCTGTTGAAGCTTCGCACAACGCCAGAGGTATTCCACAGTATCGGCAAGATATTTCTGAAATGAAGCGGATCGGCGCTGGTCCAGAACTGCGCCTCACGGGCCGGTCCCTCGGCGAGCAGCTCGCCTTCGGCCAGCAGACGCTGAAGTTGCCGCGCGACGGCGGCGCCGGTGTCGATCAGGCTGATGTCCTCGGGGATCATCTGCCGCAGCATCGGCTTGAGAAAGGGGTAATGGGTGCAGCCGAGAATCAGGGTGTCGGCGCCGGCAGCCAGCAATGGCTCGACATACCCGGCCAACAGCTGACGCAGCTCGGGGCTGCGCAGGTCGCCGTTTTCAATCAGCTCCACAAGCCCTGGACAGGGCTGGGTAATGACTTTCACGTCCGTGGCGAAGCGGTCGAGCAATGCGGCGAACTTGGCGCTCTGCAAGGTGCCGGTAGTGGCCAGCACCCCCACCACGCCGGAACGGGTTGCGGCGGCGGCCGGTTTGACTGCCGGCTCCATGCCGACGATGGGCCATTCGGGATAGTCGCGACGCAAGTCGGCGACGCCGGCCACCGTCGCCGTGTTGCACGCCAGCACCAAAGCCTTGGCGCCCTGCTGCCGAAAGAATTCAGCCATCACGCTGCAACGCTGTTGGATAAACTGCGGGGTTTTCTCACCATAGGGAACATTCCCGCAGTCGGCGACGTACAGCAGAGACTCATTGGGCAACAAACGCTGGATCTCGGCCAGTACCGAGAGCCCGCCGACACCGGAGTCGAACACGCCAATCGGCGCTTCACGCATGTTTCGACCCACAGACACTGCAACCCGGATCGCGCTTGACCCGCAATTCACGGAAGCGTGTACCCAAGGCATCGATCAACAGCAGGCGCCCCACCAGCGGCTCGCCAAATCCGGCCAGCAACTTCAACGCTTCAAGCGCTTGCAGACTGCCGACCAGCCCCACCAGCGGTCCGACCACGCCGGCCTCGCTGCAGGTCAATTCGGCTTCACTGCCGTGCCCGTATAAACAGTGGTAGCACGGACTCTCCGGCCGACGCGGATCGAACACCGACAGTTGCCCTTCGAGGCGAATCGCCGCACCGCTGACCAGCGGTTTGCCGGCGGTTACGCAAGCGGCGTTGACCGCTTCACGGGTGGAAAAATTGTCAGAACAATCGAGGACCAGATCCACCCCGGCCACCACGGCGGCCAGCGAATCTTCATCCAGCGCCGCACGATGAGCGATCAACTGGATCTCGGGATTGATCGCGCTCAGGCGCTTGATTGCCGAATCGACCTTGGTCATGCCGACACTGTCGGTGTCGTGAATGATCTGGCGCTGCAGGTTGGTCAAGTCGACCGTATCGAAATCCGCCAGGTGCAACTCGCCAACACCGGCGGCTGCCAGATACAGCGCCACTGGCGCGCCAAGGCCACCAAGACCGACGATCAATACGCGGCTTTCCTTGAGCCGCAACTGGCCGTCGATATCGATGTGTTGCAGCAGAATCTGCCGACTGTAGCGCAGCAATTCCTGATCATTCAGCACGGCAGGCGCCCCAGACTGATGCGTTGGTGACCGCCCAGATCGGTGCGGCTGTGGACTTCTTCAAAACCCCGGGTCAGCAGCAAATCGCGGACCGCCTCGGCCTGATCATAGCCGTGTTCGAGCATCAGCCAGCCACCGGCATCCAGATGGTCCGGTGCCTGGGCGACGATCAGGCGCAGATCGTCGAGCCCGTCGACACCCGCCACCAGGGCGCTGGCCGGTTCGAAGCGCACATCACCCTCGACCAGATGCGGATCGGCCGCTGCGATGTAGGGCGGATTGCTGATGATCAGTTGAAAACGCTGACCTTCCAGGGCGCTGAACCAATGGCTGCTCAGCACGGTGGCGTTGCCCAGGTGCAGGCGCTGGCGATTGCGTTCGGCCAGGGCCACGGCTTCCAGGACACGATCCACAGCGGTGACATTCCACGCCGGACGTTCGCTGGCGAGGGCCAGGGCAATCGCGCCGCTGCCGGTGCCGAGGTCGAGTACCTTGGCCGGTGTGGCCGGCAACAGCTCCAGCGCGGCTTCCACCAGCAACTCGGTGTCGGGGCGCGGTATCAGCGTGTGCGGTGCCACTTCCAGGTCCAGCTTCCAGAAACCCTGCTGGCCGAGAATATAGGCCACCGGCTCACCACTGCGGCGGCGCTGCAAATATTCGGCGAACGTCAGCACCGCTTCGCTCGGCACTATGCGCTCCGGCCAGGTGTGCAGGAAACTGCGGGACTTGCCCAACGCAGCCGCCAGCAGCAATTCGGCATCCAGACGCGCCGTCGGCGAGTCGGGCAAATCGGCGGCGCGCAACAAACTGGCAATGATCGTCATTTACTCACCTATCGCTGCCAGTTGATCGGCCTGGTACTCGGCCAGCAACGGCTCGATCACCGCCTCGACACCACCGGCGAGGATCTCGTCGAGGGAATACAAGGTCAGGTTGACCCGGTGGTCGGTGACCCGGCCCTGGGCAAAATTATAGGTGCGGATGCGCTCGGAACGGTCGCCGGAGCCGACCAGCAACTTGCGTTCGCTGGCGATGGCGTTGGCTGCGGCGGAGGTCTGCTGATCGTTCAGCTTGGCCGACAACCAGGACATCGCTCGGGCGCGGTTCTTGTGCTGCGAACGTTCTTCCTGGCACTCGACGACAATGCCGGACGGCAAGTGCGTGATACGGATTGCCGAGTCGGTCTTGTTGACGTGCTGGCCACCGGCGCCGGAGGAGCGATAGGTATCGACGCGCAGGTCGGCCGGGTTGATCTCGATGACTTCCTGTTCGTCCGGCTCGGGCAATACCGCCACGGTGCAGGCCGACGTGTGGATGCGGCCCTGGGATTCGGTCGCCGGAACCCGTTGCACGCGGTGCGCACCGGATTCGAATTTCAGCTTGCCGTAGACGTTGTCGCCTTCGACCCGGGCAATCACCTCTTTATAGCCGCCGTGCTCACCCTCGTTTTCCGAGAGGATTTCCACCCGCCAGCCACGACGCTCGGCGTAACGCGAATACATGCGGAACAGGTCGCCGGAGAAAATCGCCGCCTCGTCGCCGCCGGTACCGGCACGGATTTCGAGGAACACGTTGCGCCCGTCGTTCGGGTCCTTGGGCAGCAGCATGCGCTGCAGGTCGGCTTCGAGCGTGATCAGGCGCTCCTTGGCCTCGCGGACTTCTTCCACGGCCATTTCACGCATGTCCGGGTCGCTGTCCTTGAGCAGTGCCTGGGCGCCTTCGAGGTCGTCCTGCACTTTCAGCAGTGCTTTATAGGCGCCCACGATCGGCTCAACTTCCGCGTACTCCTTGGAATAGGTGCGGAACTTGTTCTGATCGGAAATGACCTCGCCGTCGCCCAGCAGGGCAGTCAATTCCTCGAAACGGTCCTGGAGAATATCCAGCTTATTGAGCAGTGACGCTTTCATTGCGGTTTTTTATCCGAAAAGCTATCCGATGAGCCCTCACCGAGGGCAAAGAGTTCCTGGGCCATCGCCAGCGCATCCAGGCGACCTTCGGCAGAGAGCTTTTTCAACTGCACGCTCGGTGCGTGCAACAGTTTGTTGGTCAGCCCGCGGGCCAGTTGCACCAGCACCTCTTCGGCACTGGTGCCGTTGGCCAGCATGCGCTGGGCCTTTTGCAATTCTTCGTCGCGCAGGCGTTCGCTCTGTTGACGATAGGCCTTGAGCACGTCCACCGCTGCCAACTCGCGCAGGCGGACCATAAAGTCTTCGGCGCCGATCGAGACCATCTCTTCGGCGGCCTGGGCTGCGCCCTGACGGCTCTTGAGGTTCTCGGCGACCACTTCGTGGAGATCGTCGACGCTATAGAGGTAAACGTCGTCCAGTTCACCGACTTCTGGCTCGATGTCGCGGGGAACAGCGATATCCACCATGAAGATCGGTTTGTGCTTGCGCAGTTTCAAGGCGCTTTCCACCGCACCCTTGCCCAGGATCGGCAACTGGCTGGCGGTGGAACTGATGACGATATCGCTGCGCACCAGCTCTGCCGGAATATCCGACAGCAACACCGCATGGGCGCCGAACTGCTCGGCCAGAATGCTCGCGCGCTCCAGGGTGCGGTTGGCGACCACAATGCGTTTTACACCCAGGTCATGCAGATGGCGGGCGACCAGGGTGATGGTCTCGCCGGCGCCGATCAACAAGGCCTGGCTGCGTTGCAGGTCGCTGAAAATCTGCTTGGCCAGGCTCACCGCGGCAAACGCCACCGACACAGGGTTTTCGCCGATGGCCGTGTCGGTGCGCACCTGCTTGGCCGCATTGAACGTGGCCTGGAACAGCCGCCCGAGCAACGGCCCGATGGTGCCGGCCTCGCGGGCCACGGCATAGGCCGATTTCATCTGGCCGAGAATCTGCGGCTCGCCCAACACCAGCGAGTCGAGCCCGGAAGCGACCCGCATCATGTGACGAACTGCCGCATCATCTTCATGCACATAGGCGCTTTCGCGCAGCTCGTCGTAGCTCAAATGATGATATTCGGCCAGCCAGCGCAGCACGACGTCCGCCGACAGATGATCCTGTTCTATATAGAGTTCACTGCGATTGCAGGTGGAGAGGATCGCAGCTTCGCGGCTGTCGGTGAGTCGGCAGAGCTGCTGCAAGGCCTCAACCAGCTGTTCAGGGGTAAAAGCCACGCGCTCGCGGACGTCTACTGAAGCAGTCTTGTGGTTAATACCGAGTGCAAGGAAGGCCATTCAAAGTCGCTGATTGTGACGTGAAGCCGACAATTGTCCTACTTCGACGGAATCAGAACAACTACTCGATATCTATCGCGCCGGTAGACGACGCCGACGTTGCGAGCGGTTCTCGTTTAAAGGATCGCCCAGAGTCTTCTATCGGGTTGGCAGGTAAATTGCCGGGCCGGTTATGTTTGGCCGAAAGCTTGTGTCATGATGATCCGACCGCAGGTTAGTCGTCCTCCTCCTATATGAATAGATCTTCCGCGTTGCTTCTCGCTCTTGTCTTCCTCAGCGGCTGCCAAGCCTTGGCACCCGTATCGTCGGACGGTACGCCGCCGGCTGAAGACAGCACCCCGGCCCCTGAAAAGCCCAAGGTCTACAGCTCATTCAGCGAGGAAACCATCTTCAGCCTGTTGAGCGCCGAACTGGCTGGCCAGCGCAATCGTTTCGACATTGCCCTGGACAACTATGTGACCCAGGCCATCAACACCCAGGATCCGGGCATCTCCGAGCGGGCATTTCGCATCGCCGAATATCTGGGCGCCGACCAGGCAGCCCTGGATACCGCGCTGATCTGGGCCAGGAACGCCCCCGACGACCTCGAAGCGCAACGCGCCGCCGCCGTGCAACTGGCACGTGCCGGGCGTTATGACGATTCCATGGTCTATATGGAGAAAGTCCTGCAAGGCAAGGGCGACACCCATTTCGACTTCCTTGCGCTGTCCGCGGCCGACACCGACCAGGACACCCGCAACGGTTTGATGAAAAGCTTCGACCGTTTGTTGCAGCGTCATCCGGACAACAGCCAGCTGATTTTCGGCAAGGCTTTGCTGATGCAGCAGGACGGCGACGCCAAAGGCGCGTTGAAGCTGCTGGAAGACAATCCGCCGGACGACGGCGAAATCGCACCGATCCTGCTGCGCGCACGCCTGCTGCAAACCCTCCATCGCGGTGACGAGGCCTTGCCGCTGCTGCAAAAAAGCATCAAGAAATACCCGGATGACAAGCGCCTGCGCCTGACTTACGCGCGCATGCTGGTTGAACAGGACCGCATGGACGACGCCAAGGCCGAGTTCTCGAGCCTGGTCCAGCAATACCCGGAAGACGACGAACTGCGTTACTCCCTGGCACTGGTCTGCCTGGAAGCCAAGGCCTGGAACGAGGCCAAGGGTTATCTTGAAGACCTGATCGCCCGGGAAAGCCATGTCGACTCGGCACACCTGAACCTCGGCCGCATCGCCGAAGAACAAAACGACCCGCAAGGCGCGCTGATCGAATACGCCAAGGTTGGCCCGGGCAGCGACTACCTGCCGGCGCAACTGCGTCAGGCCGACATCCTGATCGACAACGGCAAGACCGCCGAAGCCCAACGCAAACTGGCGGCAGAGCGCGACGAGCAGCCGGATTACGCGATCCAGTTGTACCTGATCGAAGCCGAAACCCTGTCCGCCAACAATCAGGGCGACAAGGCCTGGAACGTTCTGCAACAAGCCTTGCAGCAATATCCGGACGATTTGAACCTGCTCTACACCCGCGCCATGCAGGCGGAAAAACGCAATGACCTGGCGCAGATGGAAAAAGACCTGCGCACGATCATCAAGCGTGACCCGGACAATGCCATGGCGTTGAACGCCCTCGGCTACACCCTGTCCGACCGCACTACGCGCTACGCCGAAGCCAAGGCCCTGATCGAACAGGCGCACCGGATCAGTCCGGAAGACCCGGCGGTACTCGACAGCCTTGGCTGGGTGAATTACCGCATGGGCAATCTCGACGAAGCCGAGCGCCTGCTGCGCCAGGCCCTGGAACGCTTCCCAGACCAGGAAGTCGCCGCTCACTTGGGCGAAGTCCTGTGGGCCAACGGCAAACAGCGCGAAGCGAAACAAGTCTGGGGCAAGTTCCTCAAGGAACAACCCGACAGCCCGACCCTGCGCGGCACCATCAAACGCCTGACCGGATCAGAGACTCTTTAAGATTATGTTTTTGCGCCATTTCATCGTTTTCAGTTTCATCACCCTGCTCGCCGGTTGTGCTGGCCTGGGTCCCCGCGAATCGGTCGAGGGGCACGGCGACCCTGCCCAATGGCGCGAGCACAAAGAACAACTGACCAGCCTCGATGGCTGGCAGATCGACGGCAAGATCGGCATTCGCGCACCGAAAGACTCGGGCAGCGGCACGCTGTTCTGGTTGCAGCGCCAGGATTACTACGATATTCGCCTGTCCGGACCACTGGGCCGCGGCGCGGCTCGCCTGACCGGACGCCCGGGCAAGGTGTCGCTGGAAGTCGCCAACCAGGGACGCTACGACGCGCCGAACCCGGAAGTGCTGCTCGAAGAACAGCTGGGCTGGAAATTGCCGGTGTCCAACCTGGCCTGGTGGGTGCGCGGCCTCCCGGCTCCCGGCAGCAAAAGTCGCCTGACCCTGGACGGCGACAGCCGCCTGGCCAGCCTGGAACAGGATGGCTGGAAGGTCGACTACACCGCCTACACCCAGCAAAACGGTTACTGGTTGCCCGAGCGCATCAAGCTCAGCGGCACCGACCTTGATGTCACGCTGGTGATCAAGGTCTGGCAACCGCGCAAACTGGGGCAATGACATGCCGGACAATCGCCTGACGCTGCCTTCGCCAGCCAAACTCAATTTGATGCTGCACATCCTGGGGCGCCGTGAAGACGGCTACCACGAACTGCAGACGATGTTTCAATTTCTCGATTACGGCGACGAAATCACCTATGCCCTGCGCGATGACGGTGTCATCCGACTGCACACTGAGTTCCCGGGCGTTCCCCACGACAGCAACCTGATCGTCAAGGCCGCCAGAAAACTTCAGGAGCAATCCGCTTGCTCGCTGGGTGTCGACATCTGGATCGAAAAAATCCTGCCCATGGGCGGCGGCATCGGTGGCGGAAGTTCGAATGCAGCAACAACATTGCTTGGTTTGAATCATCTGTGGCAATTGGGCTGGGATGAAGATCGCCTGGCCGGGCTGGGGTTGACGCTGGGCGCCGACGTCCCGGTTTTCGTACGTGGCCACGCGGCTTTCGCCGAGGGCGTGGGGGAGAAACTGACCCCTGTCGACCCGGAAGAACCGTGGTATCTGGTGCTGGTGCCGCAAGTCTCTGTTAGTACGGCAGAAATTTTTTCAGATCCGTTGTTGACACGTAACACTCCTCCCATTAAAGTGCGCCCCGTTCCCAAGGGAAACAGTCGTAATGACTGCTTGCCGGTGGTAACAAGGCGTTATCCAGAGGTACGTAACGCTTTGAATTTGTTAGGTAAATTTACCGAAGCAAAACTCACCGGAACTGGAAGTTGTGTGTTTGGGGGCTTCCCAAGCAAAGCTGAAGCTGATAAAGTCTCGGCCCTTCTTACAGAGACCCTTACAGGGTTTGTAGCAAAAGGAAGCAACATTTCGATGTTGCATCGCAAGCTGCAAAGTCTGCTCTAAAGGAACCGATTACTGGGTAATCGTTGCAACAGATACAGGGGCGTCGCCAAGCGGTAAGGCAGCAGGTTTTGATCCTGCCATGCGTTGGTTCGAATCCAGCCGCCCCTGCCATTTTCCTATACTCATCCAGGTTACCCTCAGCCTTCAGGTACTGCGCGTGTCCAAGATGATGGTCTTTACGGGGAACGCTAACCCCGATCTGGCTCGGCGTGTTGTACGTCAGCTGCATATCCCTCTCGGTGACATCTCTGTCGGTAAATTCTCCGACGGCGAAATTACCGCCGAGATCAATGAAAACGTTCGCGGTAAAGACGTCTTCATTATTCAGCCGACTTGCGCTCCGACCAACGATAACCTGATGGAACTGGTAGTGATGGCTGACGCCTTCCGCCGCTCCTCGGCTACTCGTATCACTGCTGTTATTCCTTACTTTGGTTATGCCCGTCAGGATCGCCGTCCGCGTTCCGCACGTGTGGCTATCAGCGCGAAAGTCGTGGCTGACATGCTTACCGTAGTCGGCATCGACCGTGTTCTCACGGTTGATCTGCATGCTGACCAAATCCAGGGTTTCTTCGATATTCCGGTAGATAACATCTACGGCTCCCCCGTTCTGGTGGATGACATCGAAGATCAGCGCTTCGAAAACCTGATGATCGTGTCCCCGGACATTGGCGGCGTCGTGCGTGCACGTGCCGTTGCCAAATCCCTGGGCGTGGATCTCGGGATCATCGACAAACGCCGTGAGAAAGCCAATCACTCTGAAGTGATGCATATCATCGGTGATGTCGAAGGGCGTACCTGTATTCTGGTCGATGACATGGTCGATACCGCCGGCACCCTGTGCCACGCGGCCAAGGCCTTGAAAGAGCATGGCGCTGCCAAGGTTTTCGCCTACTGCACACACCCTGTGCTGTCCGGTCGGGCGATCGAAAACATCGAAAATTCCATGCTGGACGAACTGGTGGTGACTAACACCATCCCGTTGTCCGCTGCTGCACAAGCCTGCTCGCGTATCCGTCAACTGGATATCGCGCCGGTAGTTGCCGAGGCGGTTCGCCGCATCAGCAATGAAGAATCGATCAGCGCGATGTTCCGCTAAGGGCCCTGCCCTTCTCGAAATGTCTCGTTGACGAAAAGCGCCCCGCCCCGGCATTCCTGTCGGGGCGGGGCTTTTTTGCCCATATCGCCTTTAGCGCTGGTCGCAAACGCTGGGGCGAATGTGGTTATTTTGGAGATACAACATGAACGAATTTACCCTGAATGCTGAAGTGCGTTCCGACCTGGGGAAAGGTGCGAGCCGCCGCCTGCGTCGTCTCGCGAGCCTGGTTCCAGCTGTAGTTTACGGTGGCGAAAAAGCCCCTGAATCCATCAGCATGCTGGCCAAAGAAGTTGCCAAACTGCTCGAAAACGAAGCGGCTTACAGCCACATCATCGAGCTGAACGTTGGTGGCACCAAGCAGAACGTCGTGATCAAAGCCCTGCAGCGTCACCCGGCCAAAGGCCACGTGATGCACGCTGACTTCGTACGCGTAGTAGCTGGCCAGAAACTGACCGCTATCGTTCCAGTGCACTTCATCAACGAAGAAGCACCGACCAAGAAAGGCGGCGAAATCTCGCACGTTGTTGCCGAGATCGAAGTTTCCTGCCTGCCGAAAGATCTGCCTGAGTTCATCGAAGTCGACCTGGCTAACGCCGAAGTCGGTTCGATCATTCACCTGTCGAACCTCAAAGCTCCTAAAGGCGTTGAGTTCGTGGCCCTGGCACACGGCGATGACAAGGCTGTTGCCAACGTCCACGCTCCACGTGTTGCTCCAGAAGCTGCAGAAGGCGCTGCAGAGTAATTTTACTCTGTACGCCGGAGTGACCGGAAACATCGCGGACTAGAGCATAGCGAGAAAGCGGGCGAGAACGCGGAGTTTACATCATGGTAAATGAGCAATTTTCGTCCACTTTCGCCGCTCTCCCTGATTGCGGCGATGTTATCCACCACTCCAAGGAAGGGCCCCTATCGTGACTGCCATCAAACTGATCGTTGGCCTGGGAAATCCAGGCGCTGAATACGAGCAGACCCGGCATAACGCAGGGGCCCTTTTTGTTGAGCGCATCGCGAACGCACAAGGCGTGAACCTTGTGGCGGACCGCAAGTATTTCGGCCTGACCGGGCGCTATTCGCATCAGGGTCAGGATGTTCGTCTGCTGATTCCCACCACGTACATGAACCGCAGCGGCCAGGCCGTAGCGGCACTCGCCGGTTTCTTCCGCATCAAGCCTGAAGAAATCCTTGTGGCGCACGACGAACTCGACCTGCCACCCGGTGTTGCCAAGCTCAAGCAGGGCGGCGGCCATGGCGGTCACAACGGGTTACGCGACATCATTGCGCAACTGGGCAATCAGAATACCTTTCATCGCTTGCGGCTTGGCATTGGCCACCCGGGCGTTGCCAGTATGGTTTCAAATTTCGTCCTGGGTCGTGCGCCACGCGCCGAACAGGAAAAACTCGATGCCAGCATCGACTTTGCCCTCGGCGTGCTGCCGGATATCCTCGCCGGGGAATGGAACCGCGCGATGAAAAACCTGCACAGCCAGAAGGCCTGACTCTTATCCGAGGGGAAACACCATGGGATTCAATTGCGGCATCGTCGGCCTGCCTAACGTCGGCAAGTCCACCCTGTTCAACGCCCTGACCAAATCCGGGATCGCGGCCGAGAACTTCCCCTTCTGCACCATCGAACCCAACAGCGGTATCGTGCCGATGCCCGATCCGCGCCTGGATGCCTTGGCAGTCATCGTCAATCCAAAGCGCATCCTGCCGACCACCATGGAATTCGTCGACATCGCGGGCCTGGTAGCCGGTGCGTCGAAAGGTGAAGGCCTGGGTAACAAGTTCCTGGCCAACATCCGTGAAACCGATGCCATCGCCCACGTGGTCCGCTGCTTCGAAGACGAGAACGTGATTCACGTTTCCAACAGCGTCGATCCGAAACGCGACATCGAAATCATCGAGCTGGAACTGATCTTCGCCGACCTCGACAGCTGCGAGAAGCAACTGCAGAAAGTCGCGCGTAACGCCAAGGGCGGTGACAAGGACGCAGTGGTCCAGAAAGGCCTGCTGGAGCAACTGATCGCCCACTTCACCGAAGGCAAGCCCGCACGCAGCCTGATGAAGAACATGGGCGCCGACGAAAAAGCAGTGATCAAGGGCTTCCACCTGCTGACCACCAAGCCGGTCATGTACATTGCCAACGTCGCTGAAGACGGGTTCGAAAACAACCCGCACCTGGACGTAGTACGCGCCATCGCCGAAGAAGAAGGCGCCGTGGTTGTTCCTGTGTGCAACAAGATCGAAGCGGAAATTGCCGAGCTGGATGACGGCGAAGAGAAAGACATGTTCCTCGAAGCCCTGGGCCTCGAAGAGCCTGGCCTGAACCGCGTGATCCGCGCTGGCTACGAAATGCTGCACCTGCAGACCTACTTCACCGCCGGTGTCGAAGAAGTCCGCGCCTGGACCGTCCGCGTCGGTGCCACCGCACCACAAGCCGCTGGCGTGATCCACACCGACTTCGAAAAAGGCTTCATCCGCGCCGAAGTGATCGCCTACAACGACTTCATCCAGTACAAGGGCGAAGCCGGTACCAAGGAAGCCGGTAAATGGCGCCTGGAAGGCAAGGACTACATCGTCAAAGACGGCGACGTGATGCACTTCCGCTTCAACGTGTAAGCCTCACGCCCAAGAAAAAGCCGCGTTTGATACGCGGCTTTTTTGTGCCTGAAACAATCACCCGCCCCACCACCAATTCCCTGTAGGAGTGAGCCTGCTCGCGATGACGGTCTGTCAGTCGACAGAATCGCTAACTGACACACCGTCATCGCGAGCAGGCTCACTCCTACATTGGGAAATGTGTTGGATCAGGCCTTTTTGGTTCGCGGCAGGAAGATCGCCAACACCCCGAACAACGGCAAGAACGAACACAGGTAGTACACGTACTCGATGCCGTGAATGTCCGCCAGATGCCCGAGCAACGCTGCGCCAATCCCGCCGAAGCCGAACATCAGGCCGAAGAACACCCCGGCGATCATCCCGACATTGCCCGGCACCAGTTCCTGGGCATACACCACGATGGCCGAGAACGCCGAGGCGAGGATGAAGCCGATGATGACGCTGAGGATGCTGGTCCAGAACAGGTCGACATGGGGCAGCAGCAATGTGAAGGGTGCAACGCCGAGGATCGAGAACCAGATCACCGCCTTGCGCCCGATCTTGTCGCCGATCGGCCCGCCGAAGAATGTCCCCGCCGCGACCGCGCCCAGAAACAGGAACAGGTGCAACTGCGAACTGGCCACCGACAGGTCGAACTTCTCGATCAGGTAGAAGGTGAAGTAGCTGGTGAGGCTCGACATGTAGAAATACTTGGAGAACACCAGCAACCCGAGTACCACCAGCGCGCTGGTCACTCGGCTCTTGGACAGGCCGTGAGTCGCCGCCTGGCCTTGCTTGAGCTTGAACAGGTTCAAGTGGTTGGCGTACCAGCGGCTGATCCGGTAAAGCACGAACAGCGCAAACACCGCGAACAGGCCGAACCACGCCACGTGCCCCTGACCGTAGGGAATGATGATTGCCGCCGCCAGCAACGGGCCGAACGCCGAGCCTGCGTTACCGCCGACCTGGAAGGTCGATTGCGCCAGCCCGAAGCGACCGCCCGAGGCCAGTCGCGCCACGCGGGACGCTTCCGGGTGGAAGGTCGATGAACCGATGCCGATCAAGCCCGCCGCCAGCAGGATTAGCGGGAAACTGGCGACCACCGACATCATCAGAATCCCGACCAGGGTGCAGACCGTCCCCGCCGGCAACAACCACGGCTTGGGATGGCGGTCGGTGTAGTAGCCGACCCACGGCTGCAGCAGCGAGGCCGTCAACTGGAACGTCAGGGTGATCAGGCCGACCTGGGTGAAGGTCAGGCCATAGTTGGCCTTGAGCATCGGATAGATCGACGGCAGCACCGACTGGATCAGGTCGTTGATCAAATGCGCCAGCGCCACCGCGCCGATGATGCGCATCACCAGGGGACTGCTTTGGGGCGTAGTGGAAGCCGGCACTGAGCCGGTCTGGGCGTTGCTGATAGCCATGGGAATTTCCAGACAACAGGAGGTACAAACGTGCAGGTGCGTCAATGTGCCATTTTTCAGTGCAGCAACGCCATTCCCTTAGCCTGCTAACGACTTGGTTTTTCATCGCCACAACCTTGATGGCGCAAAGCCATGGTCTGAATCTTGCCTTCCTTGTCAGCTTGAACGCGGCTTCCTTACAAAGGAGACCGACAATGGGAAGTTTCGCTACAGAGTCGGCCTACAGAGCGGACAAGGGTGAACTTTCGAGGCCTTTTTAGAGGGCACGAGTCGGGGGTGCAACAACCTCCGGCGCACGCCAATAGTGCGTGGTGTCCAGAGGAGTCTTGGGGCATGCAGGCTTTTTTATCACCGGGGATCGGGCTGCTGGGGCGCTTTGGCTTCGCACGTAAATTCCAGCTGTTGTTTCTGCTGTTTATCCTGCCGCTGGCCGGCAGCCTGTGGATGATCGGCCAGGACTATCGCGACAAACTCAGCCTGATCTCCGGCGAACGCGCCGGGGTGCGGCAACTGCTTGCGCTTGATGCGCTGGATGACCTGCTCGCCGCCCAGCGTGATCGCGCCGCCCGATGGCGCGCCACGGAAACCAATCGCCAGCCGACGCCGGCCACCCTCGCCGCGATGGCCGCCTTCGATGCGGTTCAGCCCGCCGTCAGCCAGGCCACTGCCGAGTTGGGCAATGCCCTGCAAAAAGAAAGCGACGAGGGCGAAACCCTGTCGCGTTATCAGGCCCTGCAAACCGCTCTCGATGGCCTCGATTCAAAAAGCCTGAGCAATGTCGGCTGGTGGCCCGATGGCTACGATCGCTTCACCAACGCCTTGAGCGCCCTGCAAGCCTTGCGCGAGCAGATCGCCATGGACAATCGCCTGACGCTGGCACCGTGGTTGGAAACCTACTTGCTGACGCAGATCTCCACCCAGCATGCGCCGGACCTGATCGAACGGGTCGGTCGTCTGGCGGCGGTGGGCCAGGCCTCGGTGGTGTCCGGGCAGTTCACCCTGCAAAGCCGCCTGCAACTGCGCGACCTGCGCAGTCGCATCGGCGATGCGCGAGAGCAGCTTGTGAAAACGGCTGGCCTGCTCGAAGCGCGCTTGCCCAGCGCCCTGCAAACCTGGGCCGGGCAATACCACGACAGCCTCAAGCGCCTCGATGCGGGCCTGAAGGTGCTGGATGACGGCGTGTTCGGCGGCAGCATCAACCTCAAGCCGGAGGACTTCGAACGCAGTCTCGATGCCCTGCTCTCCGACCTCGCCTCGTTGCGCCAGCAGTCGCTGGTGTCGCTGGATCAACGCCTGGATTACTACCACGGCTCGGCGATCCGCCAGTTCATTGTGGTGGCCGCCGTGTTGGGCTGCCTGCTGTTGGCCGCGCTGTATCTGTTCATCTGTTTGCAGGCCTCGATCCGCCGCAGCGCCAGCGGCATCACGCTACTGGCCGAGGCCTTGCGCGATGGAAATCTGAGCCTGCAGGTGCCGGTTCAGGGTCGAGACGAACTGGCAGTCATCAGCACCGCGCTGAACGTCGCCGTGGTGCAACTGCGCACCAGCCTGCAAGGGGTGGATCATGAAACCCTGCAACTGAGCAACGCGGTACAAACCCTCAACCATCATTCCAGCGACGCCCTGGGCGAAGTCGAAGCCCAGCAGTTGCAGATCAGCCAGATTGCCGCGGCGGCGACGCAACTGGCCGCCACCTCCAAAGGGGTGGCCCACAGTTGCGAACAGGCGTCCGGCAGCGCCCAGCACACCCGGCGCATTGCCGCCGACAGCAGCCGTGACAGCCAGCGCACTACCGCGAGCATCCAGCAACTCAATCAACGCCTGAACGACACTGCTGCGGCGCTGGGCCGGGTAAGCGAGCAGGGGCAGCAGATTCAACTGGTGGTCGACACCATTCGCGGCGTCGCCGAGCAGACCAACCTGTTGGCCCTCAACGCCGCCATCGAGGCGGCCCGGGCGGGCGAGCAAGGGCGTGGCTTCGCGGTGGTGGCCGATGAAGTGCGCAGCCTGTCGCAACGCACGCAATCGTCGACCGCACAGATTGCTGGCACGGTCGACAGCCTGCGCAACACAGTGAATGAGGCCGTCAGCCTGATGCAAGCCGCGTGCAGTCAGGCAGAGTCCGATGCGCAAGCGGTCACCGGCCTCGGCGAACGGCTCGGGGAAATCGCCAGTGCAGTGCAGAGCGTCACCGATACCCTGGCGCAAATCGCCACGGCGGTGGAGGAACAGGCCAGTACCGCCGACGAGGTCAGCGGCAACATCCAGCAAGTCGATCAAGCGGCGGTGCGTTTGCTCGAAGGCGCCCGCGCGGTGAACCAGGCAGCGGACACCCTGAGCCACGGCAGCAAGGCCCTCAGCGACAACACCGGGCGCTTCCGCTTGAGTTGAGTCAGCCAGGACTTCTCAGGCGCGGATCACCGACTCCGGGAAGTCCTGCTCCAGTTCGCTCTTGAGCCAGTCGATAAACCACGCCACGTCCGCCGAGAGCTCGGCGGACGGCGTCAGCACCCGATAGCTTTCCAGCTTCACTTGCGCGTCCACCACCCGCACCAGCTTGCCGCTATGGAGTTCTTCGCGCACCAGCACTTCGTTGGCCAGCGCAATGCCCTGCCCGCTCTCGGCCACCGACAGCGCGTGGTCGTTGTTGACGTAGAGCATGTCCGAATTGAGGTGGATGTCGAGGTCGTTGGCGGCGAACCACAGGTTCCACCACTCGCCGTCATCGACGTGGATCAGGTTGTGTTTCACCAGGTCCGCGGGGCTGTCGATGGGCTCGACGCTGGCCAGATAATCGGGGGAACAGATCGGAAACACCCGAGGACAAATCAGGCTGGTGCGCGAGTGGGCATATTGGCCGTCCACCCCGTAGACGATGCCCAGGTCAGCGCTTTTGCCATCCACTTCAGTGAAAGTTGAATTGGGTTCGATGGCGAACTTCAAGCCCGGGCGCAGATGACGCATGGTCTCGATGCGCGGCATCAGCCAACGCTTGGCAAACCCCGGCACCACCATGATGCGCAGCCAGCGTTCGGCGTGTTTTGGCTGCGCCTCTTTTCCGGCCTCGATGATCAGCTGCAAGGCGGCGGTGATCTTGCGGTGGTACTTCTCCCCCGCCACCGTCAGGTTGACCCCGCGAGAGGTGCGCTCGAACAGTTGGATGCCCAGCCAGTCTTCCAGCAACTTCACGTGACGGCCGATGGCCGGCTGGGTCACGTGCAGGGCTTTGGAGGCTTCGACATAGCTGCCCAACCGGGCCGCGGCATCAAAGGCACGCACCGCGTTGAGCGGCGGCAAACGGTGGTCAGGCATGGTTTCCGGGCGCCTTCTGCTGTTAAATTTTTTAACAACCCCTATGTTAAAATTGAAGTTTCGCCCCCGCAACCCCTCGCTGATAATCGATCCACAGCAGAACAAAAAAACAGCTGGTTACAACACCCGAACGCAATCTCGATCCTGCCCAGAAAAATAATATCCATGGCCCGACGGCACAGCTGTTTTCAGCAGGTGCGCAGGCGATGGGGGAATCGGAGGTAACGCATGAATGCCCTGCATTCGCTGCAAACGCTGCAAACGCTGGCGGTGTCCATCCGCTCAGTGCGCAAAGTCTACGGTGATCCAAAGACTGGCCCGGTGGCGCTCAAAAGCATCGACCTGGACATTCGCGACAACGAATTCTTTACCCTTCTCGGCCCTTCGGGCTGCGGCAAAACCACGCTTCTGCGGATGATCGCCGGGTTCGAGTTTCCTACCGAAGGCGATATTCTGCTCTACGGCGAAAACATCGCCGACCGCCCGCCCTTCCAGCGCCCGGTCAACACGGTGTTCCAGCATTACGCGCTGTTCCCGCACATGACCATCGCCGAGAACCTGGCCTTTGGTCTTGAGTCCCACCCGATGGGCAAAGTCCTGAACAAAACGCAAATGGCCGAACGAGTGCGCGAGATGCTCGCCCTGGTGCAGATGGAGCGATTTGCCAACCGCAAGCCGGCGCAATTGTCCGGCGGTCAGCAACAGCGTGTCGCCCTCGCTCGTGCACTGGCGCCGCACCCCAAGGTCTTGCTGCTCGACGAACCGCTCTCGGCGCTGGACCTCAAGCTGCGCCAGGCCATGCGCGAAGAGCTGAAAACCATTCAGGCCCGCACCGGCATCACCTTCATCTTCGTCACCCATGACCAGGAAGAAGCCCTGACCATGTCCGACCGCATCGCCGTGTTGTCCGAAGGCGAAGTGCAACAGGTCGGCCGCCCGGAGGACATCTACGAACGCCCGCGCAATCGCTTCGTGGCGGACTTCATCGGTGAGACCAACTTCATCGAAGGTACGGTCACCCGTGTCGAAGACGGTCTGGCCTGGTTCGCCGGCCCGGCTGGTCATCCGCTGCCTGCACAGCCATGCAGTGATGTGCGGGTCGGTGCCAACGTTGCGTTGTCCGTGCGCCCCGAGCGTCTGCATCTGGTGCCAGCCACCACTGAAAACGCTCTGCCGTGCCGGATCGAAGCGCAGATCTACCTCGGTACCGACCTGCAATATCAGGTCAGCCTGAGCGACGGTTCACGCCTCACCGTGCGCACCCCCAACTGCGTCGACCAGAGCAAACGCTTCGCCGTCGGCAGCCAGACCGGTCTGTTGTTCGACCAGGGCAGCGCCAGCGTCCTGCACGATTGAGCACGAGGAATTGCCATGCACGCTTTACCGATTGCCAACACCCTGGAACGTCGGCGGGCCTTCCAGAGCTTTCTCGGTGTCAGCCCCGCGCTGATCGCCATCGGCCTGTTCCTGATCGTGCCGATCCTGATCGTCATCGGTTACTCGCTGATGGAGGCCAACCCCTACGGCGGGGTGAACAAGGTATTCAGCAGTGACGCCTACACCTCGCTGCTGTTCGAGCGGCAACTGGACGACAGTCTGGCCTTCGCCGACTCCTACCTGATCATTGCCTTGCGCTCGATCGGCATCGCCGGGCTGACCACGCTCATCACTTTGCTGATCGGTTTTCCGGTGGCGGTATGGCTGGCCATGCAACCGGCCCATCGTCGCGGCTTGCTGATCTTCCTGATCACCGTGCCGTTCTGGGCCAACCTGCTGATCCGCACCTATGCGTGGATTCTGCTGCTGCGCAACACCGGGGTGATCAACAACAGCCTGATGGGCCTCGGGGTCATCGACCAGCCGCTGCAACTGCTCTACACCGACGGCGCGGTGCTGCTGGGGCTGGTTTATACCTACGCGCCCTTCGTCGTGCTGCCGATCTACGCCACCCTGGAAAAAATGGACATCCGCCTGCTCGAGGCCGCTCAGGACCTCTACGCCGGGCGCGTTAGAACCTTGCGCAGGGTGGTATTACCCATCGCCAAGCCGGGAATTCTCGCCGGCGCCATCCTCACCTTCGTGCCTTGCCTGGGCGCGATGATCGCCCCGGAACTGCTCGGCGGCGGCACGCGGATGATGCTCGGCAACCTGATCTTCCGCCAGTTCAGCGATGCGCGTAACTGGCCATTCGGCGCGGCCCTGTCGCTGGTGTTGATGGCGGCGGTGATGTTGGTACTGACGGTTTATGCCCTGCGTGCAGAACGCCAGCGCATCGCCAAAGGAGGTGCGTGATGATCGGCCTGTTCAAACGCAACACGCTGGGCGTGCAGGATTTCCCGGGCTTCGGCGGTTTCAGTTTCCTGTTCTACCTGTACCTCTACGCGCCGATCGTGGTACTGGTGGCGTTCTCGTTCAACGCCAACCAGTCGGCCACGGTGTGGACCGGCTTCAGCCTCGACTGGTATCGCGCGGCCTTCGCCAACCAGGCCCTGCGCCAGGCGGCCGGCAACAGCCTGTTGATCGCGGTGTGCGCCAGCATGGTCGCCACGGCCATCGCCACCCTCGCTGCCCTCGGCACGTCACGGGGTGCGAAGTTCAAGGGCCTGCAACTGTCCATGGGCGCGATCATGTTGCCCCTGGTGCTGCCGGAAATCGTGGTCGGCGTCGCCACCCTGGCGTTGTTCTCCACCATCGGTCTGTCCCTGGGCTACGGCAACCTGATCATCGCCCATACGGTGTTCTGTATCCCGTTCGCCTTTCTGCCGATTCGGGCACGCCTGAACGACATGGACCTGTCCCTGGAACAAGCCTCGGCCGACCTGTATGCCGGCCCGTGGCGGACCTTCCGCAAGGTCACCCTGCCACTGCTGATGCCGGGGATTTTCTCCGGGCTGATGCTGGCCTTCATCGTGTCGCTGGATAACTTCGTGATCTCGATGATGGTCTCCCAGGCCGGCACCACCACCTTGCCGATCTTCATCTTCGGCCTGTTACGCATGGGCGTGACACCGGACGTCAACGCCGTCTCGACCCTGATCCTGGGCGTCTCGGTGCTGTTCGTCACGCTCTCTTATCTGCTGGGCAAAAAGAAAACCTGAACCTTCTACGTACCGTGGGGAAATAGCATGAGCAAGTTGATTGCAAGCATCGGCACTTCGTTGTTCCTGACTTTACCGCTGACTATGGTCGGCAGCGTTCAGGCCGCGGAAAAACTCAACGTGGTGAGCTGGAGCGGTTACTTTTCGCCGGAGATTCTCGCCAAGTTCCAGAAGCAGACCGGCATCGAAGTCACCGTCGACTCCTACGATTCCAACGAAACCCTGCTGGCCAAATTGAAACAGGGCGGGGCCGGTTATGACGTGGCAATCCCGTCGCACCAGTTCGTGCCGATCCTGATCAAGGAAAAACTGCTGGAGCGTTTCGACCCGGTCAACGAGCCCTACTACGCCAGCGTCGTCGACAACCTGAAAAAACCCACCTGGGACCCGGAAGGCGCCTATTCCGTGCCGTTCATCTGGGGCACCACCAGCGTGGTGCTCAACACCGAGCGCTACAAGGGCCCCACCGACAGCCTCAAGGTGCTTTACGAGCCACCGGCCGAGCTGCAAGGGCGGATCAACATGTTCGACTCGGTCAGCGACGTGGTGGACATGGCCAGCCTGTACCTGAACATTCCGCTGTGCAGTGAGGACCCTAAGCAGATGCAGCAGATTCTGACCCTGCTCAAGGCGCAGAAACCCTTCGTCAAGACCTACAGCTCCAAGGCCGGCTCGATCCGCGAAAACCTCGCCTCGGGTGAAATCGACATGTCGACCTTCTGGGGCGGCTCGTCGATGCGCGCCCGGGAGATGAAACCGAGCCTGAAATACCTGTACCCGAAAGAAGGTGTGCTGGCCTGGGTCGACAACATGGTCATTCCGGCCGGCAGCAAGAACCCGGCGAACGCCAAGGCCTTCATCGCGTTCCTCAGCCAGCCTGAAAACGCGGCGATGACCCAGAACTTCCTCAAGCACCAGAGCCCGATCAAGGGGGTGGAACCGTTCCTCGACGCGGGCCTGAAAGACGCCCCGGAACTGCACATTCCCGAAGGCACCAACGTGGTGTTCAGCAAGACCTGCGGCGAAGGCGCGATCCGCCTTGCCGATCGTCTCTGGACCAACCTGATGCGTTGATCTCTACCGCCCCGACGCGATGGCGGGGCGTTTTTCCAGCCGTCTGAAAGGCCGCTTGCAATGAACTCTAATAACATCAGCGAACTGGTCCTGTTGCAGGCCCACGAGCTCGCCGACCGCATCCGCCTGCGCCAGGTTTCCTGCCGGGAAGTGATGCAGACTTATCTTGCCCATATCGAACGCTTCAACCCGCAGGTCAATGCGCTGGTGAGCCTGCAAGCGCCAGAAGGCCTGCTGGCCCAGGCCGATATCCGCGACGCCGAACTGGCGAAAGGTCAATACCGTGGCTGGATGCACGGCCTGCCCCACGCCATCAAGGACTTGTCCCTGACCCGCGGCATCCGCACCACCCTGGGTTCGCCGCTGTACAAGGACTTCATCCCCGAGCGCGACGGCATCATGGTCGAGCGGATCAAGGCCGCGGGCGCGATCATCATCGGCAAGAGCAACACCCCGGAATTCGGCCTCGGCTCGCAAAGCTATAACCCGCTGTTCGGCGCGACCGGTTGCGCCTACGACCCGAGCAAGACCGCTGGCGGCAGCAGCGGCGGCGCGGCGGCGGCGCTGGCCATGCACCTGGTGCCGGTGGCCGACGGCAGCGACATGATGGGCTCGCTGCGCAACCCGGCGGCCTTCAACAACATCTTCGGTTTCCGTCCGTCCCAGGGCCGCGTGCCATTCGATGACAGTGCCGATCTGTTTATCGACCAACTCGGCTACGAAGGCCCCATGGCTCGCAGCGTGCGCGATGCAGCGTTGCTGTTGTCGGTGCAGGCCGGGGCCGATGCGCGGGCGCCACTGTCCATTGCCGAGCCCGGTAGCGCCTTTGCGGCACCACTGGATCGAGACTTCAAAGGCACGCGTCTGGGCTGGCTCGGCGACTTCAGCGGCTACCTGCCAATGGAGCAAGGCATCCTCTCGCTGTGCGAGAAGGCCTTTGCCGACTTCGAAAGCCTGGGTTGCCACATTGAACCGGTTCAGTCCGAATTCGCGCCAGAGAGGCTTTGGAGCAGTTGGCGGACGTTGCGCCACTGGATGGTCGCCGGCTCGTTGGGCGCGACCTATGCCGACCCGCAAAAACGTGCGCTGTTGAAACCGGAAGCCTGCTGGGAAGTCGAAAACGGCCTGAAACTCTCGGCCACCGATGTGTTTGCCGCCTCGGTGACGCGCAGCGACTGGTATCGGGCGATCTCCAGGCTATTCGAAAAATACGACTACCTGCTGTTGCCCAGCGCCCAGGTGTTCCCGTTCGATAAAACCCAACCGTGGCCCGCCGTCATCGAAGGCGTGACCATGGACACCTATCACCGCTGGATGGAGGTGGTGATTCCCGGCACCTTGTCCGGCTGCCCGGTGGCCAACGTACAGGTTGGCTTCAACGCCAGCGGCCTGCCCATGGGCCTGCAGATCATCGGCAGACACCAGGCCGACTTCGCTGTCCTGCAACTGGCGCACGCGTACGAACAGGCCAGCCGCTGGTTCCAGCGCTGCCCTTCGCCACTGCTCAGAGGATAGATTTTGATAAACGGTTGAAAGCGCAGAGAAATATTTTAGATTTATGCTTGACGCATCCCCGTTACCGGTGAATAATGCGCGCCACTTGGCTACATAGCTCAGTTGGTTAGAGCATAGCATTCATAATGCTGGGGTCCGGGGTTCAAGTCCCTGTGTAGCCACCAAGTACTAAAAACGGCTTACCGCAAGGTAAGCCGTTTTTTTATGCCTCGAGAAAAGTGCACTGCGGTGACAGGAATTCCTGCACCGCAGTATTGAAGTTATCGCATCGGATTTCGAAGGCTGCCAAGACAGTCAGGGGCAGGTCCCCTACCCCCCCGTGGCAGCAGAAACGTCATTGCCCGCGAAGGCGCTCGATGAAGCCTGCGATTCGACCGCAGGCATCACTGAGCGCTGCGTCGGATACCGTGAACGAGATGCGTACGAAGCCGGCGGTGCTGGCGCCAAAAGCGCTGGCATCGAGTACGGCAACACCGGTTTCACGGAACAGTTGCCAGGCAAAGTCCGTGCTCGACAAGCCCGTCTCACGCACATCCACCAGCATGAACATGCCCGCCTCAGGCACCTTGCACTTGAGCAGCGGCACATGGCGCAAACCTTCGACCACCAGGTCCCGGCGCCGGCGGTAAAGAGCCCGCCCTTCCCCGACCACTTGCTCATCCAGTTCCAGCGCCTTGAGCGCAGCGGCCTGAATGAACCCCGGCAAGCCGTAGAGCATGCACAGCAACAAGTTATCGAGGTGGCCGATCAGCTCTTGCGGCCCCACCACCCAGCCGACTCGCCAACCGGTCATGGCGTGGGATTTGGACAGACTGTTCAAAATGACGGTGCGCTCGGCCATGCCCTCAAGGGTGGCCACGCTCTGGTGCGGACGGTCATAGGTCAGCTGACCATAAACCTCGTCGCTGATGACCCACAGGTTGTGGCGTTGGGCAATCAGTGCAACGGCCTCCAGCTCCTCGCGGGTGTAGACATTGCCGGTGGGATTGTTCGGCGTGGCCAGGGCAATGCCACGGGTCTTGTCGGTCACCACCGCTTCCAGCGCGGCCAGGGTCAGGCGGAAGTCTTCTGCGGCCGGCTGGGCAATCGGCACCAGGCATGCACCTGATGCCTGGATGCTCGCCGCGTACGTCAGGTACATGGGTTCCGGCACCAGCACTTCATCGCCTTGTTCGAACAGGCACATGGCCGTGGCATACAAACCGTTCTGTGCGCCGGCCACCAGTGCCACGTTGTCGGCGGACACCGGCCGGCCGAGCAATGCCGACTGCTTGGCGGCAATCGCTTCGCGCAGGGCCGGGCGCCCGATCACGTGGGTGTAGTGGGTGTCGCCCTCATTGATTGCCTGAACCGCCGCCGCGCATATCTCATCGGCAGTGGCGAAATCCGGATCGCCGATGCTCAACACGATTGCATCTTCACCACGAGCCTGTGCATCACAGGCTGCGTAGTGAATGTCCCAGGCGGTGACGGTTTCGCCGCTGATGCGTTTGACCATGGACGAATATTTCATATGAAACTCCTTTTGAGCCCTTGGGCCGATGTGTCCATCGACCTTGAAGTCAGGCCTGACGTTGCGGCGTTTTGCCTATCCGGGCAAAACCTTGCTCAATGACAATCGCCAGGATGATGTAGATCACCGCCACCACCAGCAGCGGCTCATAGACGCGTAATGTTTGCGAACGCACCAGGTTTGCCGCCCCCAGCAGGTCGGTGACCGCCACGGTAGAGGCCAGCGCCGTGGCCTTGAGTAGCATCACACTTTCCCCGGCCAATGTCGGACGCAGCATCTGCAAGGCGCGCGGCATCCACACCCGGCGCAACACCAGCCAGGGGCGCATGCCATAGGCTCGCGCAGCTTCCAGTTCGCCGCGCGGTACCGCGCGCAAGCCACCGCGCAACACTTCACCGACGTACGCGGAAACGCTCAAGGTCAGCGCGAACGCCACGTACCAGAAGCCTTCTCGCAAGTACGGCCAGAACATACTGCCGCGAATCAACGGGAAGGTCGCAAAAACACTGCCCACGCCGTAGTACAACACGTAGATCTGCACCAGCAATGGCGTCCCCCGCAGCACGCTGGTGTAAAAGCGCAGTCCGTTGGACAGGAAGCGGTTCTTCGACAAACGCCCCAGCGCCACAAGCACCGCCATGAAAAAGCCGATAACCCCGGAGATCAGCAACAACTGCAGGGTCAGTCCGGCACCCTTGACCAGCTCCTGGTAAAAATTGCCCAACCAATGAAAGTCCATGCTCGCCCTCCCCTTATGCGTGCCGTGGCATCCAGCGTTCGAAGCGCACTTCGACCCGCCGGAAGACCGAGCTGGAAACCAGCGTGATCAGGTAATAGAACGCAGCCACGGCGAGGTAAAACAGCAAATAATGCTTGGTCGATGCCGCTGCCTGGCGGCCGGCTGTCAGCAACTCGCTGTAACCCACCACGCTGATCAAGGCGCTTTCCTTGACCAGCACCAGCCACAGGTTGGATAACCCGGCAATCGCGAAGGGCAGCATGCACGGCAGAATCACCCTCCTCACCAGCAAGCTGTGGGAGATACCGTAGGCGCGCGCCGCTTCTATCTGACCGTGGGGGATGGACTCGATCGCACCGCGAATGATTTCCCCCGAATAGGCGCCCTGCACAATGCCCAGCACCACCACAGCAGCCATGAACCCGTTGATCTCGACGCTCGGCTGGCCGAATGCGGCCAGCGTCAGGTTGATCAGATCGGCACCAGCGTAGTAGAGCAGCAGGATCAGCAGCAACTCCGGCACCGCGCGGTAGAGCGTGGTGTAGCAATTGGCGCAAACGACCAACCAGCGCGGGCCCTTGAGCTTGGCCATGGCCACGACCAGGCCGATGGCCAGCCCCAGGACAAAAGCCCCCAGGGAAATCCCCAAGGTCTTGACCATCCCCTGGGCCAGGGCCTGGAGCCAGCCATCGCTGAAGAACAGCCGGGAAATATCAGAAAGTGTCATGAGCACACCTGTGTTGGGTTTGCCTGAAGAAGCTGATTACTCAAGGGCCGAGATATCAGACTTGAAGTAGCGCTCACGGATCTTTTCGTAGCTGCCATCGGCACGCAGCGATTGCAGCGCCACATTCAAACGCTCGCGCAGGGCATCGTTGCCTTTGCGCACACCCGCGCCCACACCGTCGCCAAACAGCGGGTCAAGCGGCGCTACGCCCTTGCTGGCGAGCATCGAGTTGTCGGGGTTGTCCAGCATCGGCTCAACCACCAACTGGTCAGCCAGCATGATGTCGACGCGACCACTGCGCAGGTCCGCGAGGATGTCGTCCTGGTCGTTGTAATAACGGATGGTGGAGGTTTCGCCGTAGTACTTCTTGACGAACGCGGCGTGGGTGGTCGAACCCTGCACACCAATGATCTTGCCCTTGAGGCCGGCCGGGGTCGGTTCGAGTTCCATGCTGCGATCACCGATCCACAGTGCGCGGGTGAAGAAGTACGGCTGGGTGAAATCGATCACTTGCTGACGTTCTGGAGTGATCGACAACGAGTTGAGCACCACGTCCACCTGTTGCGACTTCAGGGCCGGAATCAGGCCGTCCCAGGACATTTCGTTAAGGCTGCAATCGGCCTTCATGCGCTCGCAGACCGCGGTGATCATCTCCGGTTCAAAGCCACTCCACTCGCCCTTGCCGCTCTTGAAGGAGAACGGCGGGTAAGGTTCCAGGGCGATACCAAACACCAGTTTGTCAGCAGCGAACGAGGTACTGGCGATGCCGGCCAGCAGGCAGGCTTGCAGGGTGATCAACAGAGTTTTCTTCATGTTTTGATGCCTCTTTTCAGTTTGTAGTTATCGAGGTGAAAACATCACTGCGGGTTATCCGCGGTTGTCCTGGGCCATTACGAATTGCCGGCAACGCTCACTGCGTGGATCGAGCAATACCTGCTGCGGCGTGCCCTCTTCTTCGATCCGGCCTTGATGCAGATAGATGACCTTGCTCGATACATCCCGGGCAAAGGCCATTTCGTGGGTGACCAGAATCATCGTCCGCCCCTCTTCGGCGATGCCCTGAATCACCCGCAACACTTCGCCCACCAGCTCAGGGTCCAAGGCCGAGGTCGGCTCATCGAACAGCATCACTTGCGGGCGCATGGCCAGAGCGCGGGCAATCGCTACGCGCTGTTGCTGGCCACCGGACAGAAACGAGGGATACACGTTTCGCTTGTCGATCAGGCCGACTTTTTCCAGCAGGTGTTCGGCATGCGCCGTGGCTTCCTTGCGGTCCTCGCCGAGTACGTACACCGGCGCTTCGATAACGTTTTCCAGCACGGTGCGATGGGGCCACAGGTTGAAACTCTGGAACACCATGCTCAAACGCGTGCGCAGACGCTCGACCTGACGCGGATCGGCGATCTGCGCGACGCCACCGCGCCCCGTCTTCAACCGCACTTCTTCGCCGTTGATTCTCAGGCTGCCGCTGCAGGGGATTTCCAGCAGGTTGATGCAACGCAGCAAAGTACTTTTGCCCGAACCACTTGAACCGATAAGCGAGACCACTTCGCCCTCTTTGGCGCGCATCGAAATGCCCTTGAGCACGTGGTGATCGGCATAGCTCTTGTGCAGGTCATCGATGGCGACGACCGCGGTGTCAGTGTGTGGCTGGGGGATATTCACGTGGGTGAGTGCTTGCACGTCTGGATCCTCGAATTCTGATTGTTCAGGCAGGCCGGGCAACGCCACGACTATTCGTCGTCGCGCGCCGGGATCCACCACTCTTCGCCACGCACGGTGCGTATGTACTCCGGCCAGCGGAAGCGATGGGGGGCTTGAAAGTCGGCCGGCAACAGCGGCGCCTGCCAGCGCTCACCGCCGATGCCACCGCCGGTGCGCTGGTCGAACTCGGCTTTGGCAGCCTTGAGCAAATCGTCGTTGCAGAACAGGTCGAGCAAGGTGTTGGCAATGGTTTTCGCCGCCACTTCGATCATCGGATCGATGGTCTGCGGTATGCCGCCCAAGGCATTGGAGACCCAATCCGGGTACACGTGGCCGGCGGGCGCGCTGAGCATCGGGCGGGCCACCAGCAGACGCACGGTCGGGCAATGCCAGGTGTATTCGGGGTAGTCGTCGGAAGTCAGGTACTTCTGCCATGCCGGCATTTGCAGGCGCATCTGCCGCTCGCACTCCTGCGGGTCGATCAGTTGTTCGGTGGCCGGCAGGAAGGGTTCCGCCATCGGTACCAGGCCGAGATTGCTCTGGATCTCACGGGCAATCTCGCAGGCTTCAGCCCCCCATTGCGGTGCGCCGACGGCGGCCAGGTTGCTGTAGGTCGCCCGCGCCAGCACATGGTTGGGCAGACCGCCACGGGACTTGCAGACCCAGGTCTTTTTCCACTGGCAACCGGTGGCCATCGCCGCAGCGGCGGCGTTGTTATCCATCACCTGGGAAATGGTTTCGGCCTGCTCGATCGAATCGCAACGCAGCAGGTACTGGATCTGTGACAGGTGCGGTGGCAGATTGTCGGCGGTGGCCTGCCCGGCCGTCAGGATGGCCTCGTTGTAACTCCACAAACCGGTGAACGGCAGGGTCGAACGGCGCAGGCTTTCGTTGAGGTTGTAGAAGTGCATCAGCGCATCGTTGGCGCCCGGTGCCCGGGCAGCCAGGTGATTCTGCGGAATCGGACTATAGCGGTCGGCGGCAATCCAGTTTTCCGGGTCTTCGCAGGTGAAGCTGTAGATGTAGGCGTAAGCAATGCCGCAATGGGTATCCCAGGTGGTGGTGTTGTTCAGCGGCAACATGTAGGTGGGGTGAAAACTGATGGCCGCATCCAGGTTGTCGTAGTAACCCTTGGCCGCGTGTACGGGTTTGGACGCACGGAGCTTTTCCGCCGGTTCACCAAAGAAACGAATGGTGCCCTCGATGCCGAACTCAAGCATCGCCGCCTTCGCCGCGAGCACCCCGCCCAATGCACTGATACCCAGCGCAGAGTGCGGATCGGTGTGGCCCGGGGCAAATCGCGACAGGCCTTCGCGGGGCATCTTGCGGGTGGTAGCGGCCTGGCAGTTACCGGGGACCGCATCGTATTCGGCGTAGGTCGCCAGCACCGGTCCCTGGCCATTACTGAAGGTTGCGCAAAACGCGGTAGGCATGCCGCCGCTGTTTTCTTCGACGGTGAAACCTTCCTTGCGCAACAGATCCACATACCAGGCACAGGACTTGTACTCGCGAAACGCAGGCTCCGCGTAGTGCCAGATGATCTGGTGCCAATCCGATAACTGCTGACGATGCTGGTCGACCCACTTCAGGGCAAATCTTTTCTGTAATTCCATGTGGTTCACTCCTAACGACTCAGGCAGACAGGAAAGCGGCGGCGTCCAGCTCCAGCAGAATCGGCTGACGGGTGTGGGCCTGGCTGGCAAGTACCTCGCGCAACTGCTCAAGGCTGCTTATGGCGATGTGGGCGACGTGGCAGGACTTGGCCAACGCGGCAAAGTCCGGTGGCAGGATGTCCACGCCCAATGGGGGAATATCGCGGTTGGTCATGTAGTCGCGGATTTCGGCATAACAGTGGTTGTTCCACAGCACCACGATCACCCCCAACTCCGCTTCACGGGCAGCGATCAGTTCGGCACTGGAGAACTGCACGCCACCATCGCCGACCACCGCTACTACGGGACGATCGCGCGCGGCGAGCTTGGCGCCGATGGCCGCCGGCAAGCCGTAACCCAAGGTGCCAAAGCCTGTGCCGGCGTTGAACCAACTGTTGGCTTGCGGGGCGCGATAACCCAGCGCGCCCTGATACACCGGCTGGGTCGAATCGCCGACCACGATCGGTGCGGGCAGGCTGTCGCGCAGGGTGTCGAGCATCTGCTGCATGACGTTCTGCTTGCTGCTCCAGCCGGACCGTTCAGCAGCGTTGACCTGTGCCACACGCTGATAGGCCCAGTCGCTGGCGCAAGCTTCAGGCACTGCCGCCAGGAGCGCTTGCAGCCCTTGCCCGGCATCGCCCAGCAGGCCCACGTCGGCGCGTGCCGCCCCCAGGATCTGCAAGGGATCGATGTCCAGGCGAATCAGCGGCGCATTGAGTGACAGCGGGCCGAGACCGAAGAAGTCGTAATCGGTTTCCCCCAATTCGGTACCGACCGCCAATACCACGTCGGCTTCGGCAAACAGTGCACGGCCATGCGCCGACGACTGCACCCCGTCGAGCAACAGCGGGTGCTCCGGCGCCAGCAGGCCACGGGCATTGGTGGTGAGGGCGACCGGCGCCTGCAACTTTTCCGCTAGCGCCTGCACCAGCCGGCCTGCGCCTCGGGCGCCGCCACCGGCGAGGATCAACGGCTTGCGCGCCGCCGCCAGCAGCTTCACCGCCGCCGCAATATTCGCGGCCGCCGGCGCCGGGGCTTGCGGCAAGGTACGTGGGCGCAGGTCGAGGTTGTCGGCCGGCATTTCCAGCACGTCCAACGGAATTTCGATGTGCACTGGACGCGGGCGGGCACAGCCGAACAGCGCGAAGGCGCGGGCAAGCACTTCCGGCAATTCCTCGGGGCGCTGCAAGGTATGGCTGAATGCGCAGACCCCGGCGACCACTGCACGCTGGTCGGGCATTTCATGCAGGTAGCCATGGCCCAGGCGTTGATGTTCGCGGCGGCTGGTGGTGGAAATCACCAGCATCGGCACCGAGTCGGCGTAGGCCTGGCCCATGGCGGTGAGGATGTTTGTCATGCCGGGGCCGGTAATGATGAAGCACACGCCGGGCTTGCCGCTGGCCCGGGCGTAGCCGTCCGCCATGAACCCTGCACCCTGTTCGTGACGCGGGCTGATGTGGCGCAAAGAACTGCCGTGCAGCCCGCGATAAAGCTCGACCGTGTGCACACCGGGAATGCCGAACACCGACTCCACGCCGTAGCCTTCAAGTAACCGGACGAGCGCCTGGGCACAACTGGTCATGCGAGCACCTCTTTATTCTTATTGGGAATGCCAGGCTCACAGAGACCTGAACCGAGGGCCCTAGTATTGGTGACGAAACGATTACATCAATCGAAATAAATTTGCCTCACTGTCAAATTTTATTGAACGATCTTGTTGAGCATTTGGGCGTATCACTGCCGGTCAAAGGATCATTTTGCTCACCAGTGACGGGCAAATTATTCGATTGTTGGGGCCACTCATTTTCATAAAGATGGAACCCTCGGCACTTGCCCCCTCTGTCTCAAGGAACGCTTTATGCGCGTCGAGCATCAGCCCCTGTTGACCCGCAACCCCTGTACCCAGCGGCACCTGATCAGCTTCCACTACGGTCAGCCCGGACGCGCCGGCAAGGTTTATCTGCAAGCCAGCCTGCACGCCGACGAATTGCCCGGCATGCTGGCGCTGCATCATCTGCGTGAAATGCTCGACGGTGCCGAGGCTCGCGGACAGATCCTCGGGGAGATCGTGCTGGTCCCCATCGCCAATCCGATTGGCCTCGAACAGACCTTGATGCACGACGCGATGGGACGTTTCGATTTCAACAGCGGTGAGAATTTCAATCGCCGTTATCCTGATTTGGCCGAGACAATCAAAGATCGGTTGGCCCATGAACTGACCGGGGATGCCGATGAAAATCGGCAGATCATTCGGCGCGCCATGGCCAGCGCCTTGAAACAGATTCGCCCGACCAGCGAGATCGACTCGATGCGCCAGGCACAATTGCTGCTGGCCCACGACGCCGATTTCGTCCTCGACCTGCATTGCGATGCCCAGGCCGTGGTTCACTTGTATGGAGAAACGCCCTGTTGGTCGCAGATCGAACCGCTGGCACGCTACATCGGCGCACAGGCCAGCCTGCTGGCGAGCGGTACGGGCGCCGGTTCGTTTGACGAGGCTTGCGGTCAACCCTGGTGGCGCCTGGCCGAAGCGTTTGCCGGACGCTTTCCGATCCCTTCCGGCTGCGTCGCCGCTACCGTCGAGTTACGCGGTGAAGCGGATGTCGATCATGCATTGGCCCGCGTCGATGCCGCCGCGCTCTACGCCTTCCTGCAACACCGGGGCATCCTCGCCGGCACACCTCCGCCGATGCCTGCCCTGCTCCAGCCCGCGACACCCTTCGATGGCTCACTGACCTTGCGCGCCCCCTGCGCCGGGCTCGTGGTGTTCCTGCACAAACCCGGCGCGTGGATCGAGCGTGATGAGCCGGTGGTGCACGTCATAGACCCCATCACTGGCGCTACGCAGGTTGTATGCAGTTCCACCCGTGGCGTGATGTACATGCGCAGTGCGATTCGATTTGCGGCAGCGGGGGTCGAATTGTGCAAAGTGGCCGGGGCTACGGCACTCGAAGGCGGTGTAATGGTTTCGGCGTGATGGTGCCGCGGTCACAGGCAAGCCTGAACCGCGGCCATCGAGCCACTGAGGGGTGTCAGTTGCGAACCGTCGGTAATGCCGACAGCGCCCGCTCCCAGATCTGCCAGGTGCGCAGCCAGACCATCGCCTGCCAATCGCTGTCGGCGGGATAGAACTGCTCGAGCAGACTCAGCTTGATCTCGCGCCCTGTTACGTCATTCGGGTTGCCGTGCAGATGCAGCCAGTGGTCATCGCGCAGATGACGGTGAACGTCCGGCCCCGGGTAAGTCCCGCACTCAATGACAAACGGCATCAAGCGAACCTGCGGCAACGCATTGATCAGCGCTTGCGAGGTGTAGCCGGTGGCCGTTGCCGCCACGCCGGTTTCGCTGACGGTGTCGGCACCGGTTTGCAGGCTGTAGAGCCACGGGCCATAAATCGCCTGCGCATCCGCCAGTGCCGGATAGGCGGACTCGGTGATGGTCAACAACATCGGATGACCGTACTCGCCAGCGCCCGTGTGCAGGTCGAAACACATCGCGACCTCGGCATGGGCCACGTGCTTTTGCACGATTTTGTGCAGCGTGCGGTTCGACCAGCTCGGCGCCAGCCCGCCGAAAAACAGGCCGTCGGGATGAGCATGCTGACCGCCCTCGACAATCGACATGACTGCCGGCCAGCCGTGCAGGCGAATCTGCTCGTCGAGCAAGGCATCGGCACGATCACGCTGCGGACCGTGCAACTGCGGGCAGGCATAGATTTCATGCAGGGCGTTGTAGGCCTGGTTGTCTGGCAGCGGTCGCTGGAAATCCAGGTGATTGCGGTTCAGGTCGATGTTGTCTTCGTTGACCCGGCGCAACCACGCCATGCCCCAAGGGTTGATGGCATGGATCATGACCACGGCGACGTCCGCTGGCAGGGAGCGCTTGCCCAACTCCTGCAGCCATTTGATCTGGCAGCCCGAACCATAGAAGCCTTCGACCCCGTGAGTGCCGCTCAACGCGATCAGCAGCCGTTTGGCGCCCGGATCCCCCAGCACCGCCACATCGGTACTCAGGGGCTCGCCGAAGGGTCCTTTGAGCGGGTGTGGATACTCCGTCAGCGTTGCGCCCGCCGTGGTGGCTGCGGCCAGGAACTGTTCACGCTGGGTGCGATAGCTGGACTGGGTGGGGAACTCGGTTTGCATGTCTGCCTCTTGTTGGTTTTCCGGCCTGCCTGTTAGCAATGACCCTACAGAAAATCCCGCCATTGATGAAGGACAAAAACGTCGGTGCCGCAGGACCCGGTTTGCGTCCCTACCGGTCGGCCGATAAAGTCGGCTGATCGTAGATCCAACGGACGGAGTACCCCACGTGTTCTCAACCTTCCCTTTGCGCCGCTATCGCCTGCCAGCCCTGGTTCTGCTCGCCAGCGCCTTGACCCTTACCGCGTGCAACAACGCTTCGGTGCCGACGCTGCCACTCGCACCGGAAAGCGCTTCCGGTTTCCGCACCGACCTTAAAACTCAACACGCCGAGAAATACATGGCTGCGGCAGCCAACCCGCTGGCGGCCGAAGCCGGGCGGGAGATGCTGCGCCGGGGCGGCTCGGCCATCGACGCGGCGATTGCGATGCAAGCGGTGCTGACGCTGGTCGAGCCACAGTCTTCGGGCATCGGTGGCGGCGCATTGATCGTACTTTGGGATGGCAAGGCCGTGCGCACCTACGACGGGCGTGAAACCGCCCCGGCCGGCGCCACCGAGAAGCTTTTCCTGCAAGCCAATGGACAACCGATGGGGTTCACCCAGGCGCAGATTGGCGGCCGCTCGGTGGGCACGCCCGGTGTATTGCGCGCCCTGGAACTGGCCCATCAAAAACACGGACGCCTGCCCTGGGCGCAGCTGTTAGAACCAGCCATCCGGCTCGCCGAACAAGGCTTCGCCATTTCGCCACGCCTGCACCAGTTGATCGCCGCAGATTCGTCCATGCCGCGCTCAGCGGAAATGATGGCTTACTTCCGTAATGCCGATGGCAGCCCAAAAGCCGTCGGCACAAGCTTGAAGAACCCGGCACTGGCCGCCGTGTTCAAACGCATCGCCCATGAAGGCCCGGATGCCCTGTACAAAGGCCCGGTCGCCGAGGAAATCGCAGCCAAGGTGCAGGGTCACGCGAACCCCGGCAGCCTGTCCGTGAGCGATCTCGCCAACTACCAGGCCAAGGAGCGCGCGCCACTGTGCACCGACTACAAGCGCTGGCAAGTCTGCGGCATGCCGCCGCCGTCGTCGGGCGGGATCGCCGTGGCGCAGATCCTCGGCACGCTGCAAGCCCTGGAGACCCGCGATAAACGCTTGGCGCTGGTGCCGCTGAAACCGGTCAAGACCACGGCCCCGGCCGGCATCGAACCCGACCCGCAAGCCGTGCACCTGATCTCTGAAGCCGAACGCCTGGCCTACGCCGACCGAGCTCAGTACGTCGCCGATACAGACTTCGTACCCGTGCCGGTCAAGGGCCTGGTCGACCGGACCTACCTCGCCAGCCGCGCCGCCCTGATTGGCGAACGCAGCATGGGCACGGCCAAACCCGGCACGCCGCCGGGCATCCGGGTGGCCTATGCGCCGGATCGTTCGCCGCTGCGGATTTCCACCTCGCAAGTGGTGGCCGTCGATGACACCGGCGGTGCCGTGTCGATGACCACCACCATCGAATCGGCGTTCGGCTCGCACATCATGGTTCAGGGTTTCATGCTCAACAACGAGATGACCGACTTCTCGTTCATCCCCGAGGAAAACGGGCAAAAAGTCGCCAACCGCGTCGAGCCTGGCAAACGCCCGCGCTCCTCCATGGCCCCGACCCTGATCTTCGACCGCCAGAGTGGCGAATTCCTCGCCACCGTCGGTTCCCCCGGCGGCTCGCAAATCATCGAATACGTGGCCAAATCCACCATCGGCCTGCTCGACTGGAACCTCGATGCCCAGGCGGCCATCAACCTGCCCAATTTCGGCAGCCGCAACGGCCCGACCGAACTGGAACAGGGGCAGTTCAGCCCGACGCTGATTCAGGCGCTGAAAGACAAAGGGCACAGCGTGAGCGAGATCGACATGACCAGCGGGACCCAGACGATCGTCCGGGTCAAGGACGCCCAAGGCAAAGCGTCGCTGACAGGCGGGGCCGATCCACGGCGTGAGGGGCAAGCGTTGGGGGATTGAGTCGTACGCGTGGATGAGAAAGGGCTTACCGGTGGGTAGGCCCTTTTTATGTACACAAGCGAAAATCAGCAGCGCTTATCGACTGATCTTCAACCCCTGCCGAACCTGGTGTTTTTCCAGCGCCAGTTCGATCAGTCGCGTCACCAGTTCGCTGTAGGTCATGCCGGTGGCCTGCCACAGCTTCGGGTACATGCTGATGCGGGTGAAGCCGGGCAGCGAGTTGATTTCGTTGATCAGCACTTCGCCGCTGTCGGTCAGGAACACGTCGACGCGGGCCAGGCCGGAGCAGCCCAGCACCTGAAATGCCTCGACGGCCAGGGCGCGAATGCGTTCGCTGGCCTCGACGCTGATATTGGCCGGTACCACCACTTCAGCAGCCGTGTCGTCGATGTACTTGCTGTCGTAGGAGTAGAACCCGCTGCGTACCACGATCTCGCCGCAGCCACTGGCGATGGCGTCTTCATTGCCGAGCACCGCGCATTCAATCTCGCGGCCGCTGACGGCAGATTCGATCAACACCTTGGTATCGAAACTCAAGGCCAGTTCCACCGCAGCACTGTACTCAGCCTCGTCGGTGACCTTGCTCACGCCCACGGAAGAGCCCTGATTCGCCGGTTTGACGAACAGCGGCAAACCCAACTTGCCCCGCACCTCGGCAAACCCGGTGCGCGCCGCCGTGGCGCGGGTCAATGTCACGAACGGCGTCACGGCCAGGCCGGCATCGCGCAGCAGGCGCTTGCTGATGTCCTTGTCCATGCACACGGCCGAGCCGAGCACATCGGAGCCGACAAACGGCAGATCGGCCATGCGCAGCAAGCCTTGCAGGCAACCGTCTTCACCGAGGGTGCCGTGGACAATCGGGAAGATCACATCGACGTGACCGAGCATTTCCTGGCTGGAGGTTTCCACCAGTTGCTGAGTGGCTTTGCCCGGCACCACGGCCAGTTCGCGGTTGGACTGGTTGAGCGCGATCAGCGCCGGGTTTTCCTGGTTCAGCAAAAAGCTGGAAGGGTCGTTGAGGTGCCAATGGCCTTGTTTGTCGATGCCGATCAGTACCGGCTCGAAGCGTGAACGATCCAGCGCATCGACGATGTTTTTCGCCGACTGCAACGACACCTCATGCTCGGCCGAACGGCCCCCGAAAATGATCCCCACACGCAATTTGCTCATGACCTGGCCTCATCCTGACAAATAAAAAACAACCTGTAGCGAATGCGCCCCACGGTGCAGTATTTGCTCTTGGTTTTCTAGCCGATAAGCCGCCTTCCGATCAGAAGACAGGGAACCGCCGGCTGGGTTACCGTGTTGTGCATCAAGCTCAAGACGATCATCACCATGGCCAAGCGTCCGCCTCGCAATGACTGGTTCCTTCGCGCGCCCGATGTCGGCGGGCTGCAGCGTTTCGAGGCGTTTTTTGCCGGCCATGGCTACGACCTTCACCGCCACGACACCTATGCCATCGGCCACACCCTGGCCGGGGTGCAGAGCTTTCAGTATCGCGGCGGCTGGCGTCACAGCCTGCCGGGCGCAACGATCGTGCTGCACCCGGACGAAGCCCACGATGGCGAGGCCGGGACCGAGTCCGGTTTCCAGTACCGGATGATGTACATCGAACCGGCGCTGATCCAGCAGATGCTCGGCGGGCAAGCGCTGCCGTTCATCAAGACCGGGTTGTCGAACGATCCCCGCCTGTTCGCCGCCACGGGCGCTTTGCTGCACAGCCTGGATTGCCCGCTCGATCCACTGAAGGAACAGGACGCGCTGTTCGATCTGGCACAAGCCATGAGCGCGGTTTCCGGTGCACCGGGCAAACGCTCGGGGTTCGATTACGTGGCCGCGCAGCGGGCGCGGGAATACATCCATAGCGCCCTGGATCGCACCGTGACCCTGGAGGAACTGGCACAGCACAGTGGTCGGGATCGCTGGAGCCTGTCCCGGGATTTCCGCTTGTTGTTCGGCACCAGCCCCTACCGCTACCTGACCATGCGCCGCCTGGACATGGTCCGTGCGCTGCTGATCCAGGGTCAGAGCCTGGTCAGCGCCGCGCTGATCGCAGGTTTCACCGACCAGAGCCACATGACGCGGCAATTCAGCAAGACCTACGGCCTGTCACCGGCCCGCTGGATGAACATGCAGCGCCGTTGAGCCACGCACAATCGTACAAGAAGCGCGTTGAGTCGCTGGCTATCGTGGGTTCACCAACCTCCATGAGAGCTGTTACATGAACGCTTACGAAAGCCTGAACTTCGCTGAAAAAATCAGCCGGATCGATTCCCACTGGTCGCCCCGGGTCATCGCCGAAATGAACGACTACCAGTTCAAGGTGGTGAAGTTGCTGGGGGATTTTATCTGGCACGACCACCTCGATACCGACGAAACCTTCATCGTGCTCGAAGGCCGGTTGCGCATCGATTTTCGCGATGGCCACGTGCTGGTGAACGCAGGGGAAATGTACGTGGTGCCCAAAGGCGTCGAGCACAAACCCTGTGCCGAGCAGGAGGTAAAACTCCTGCTGATTGAACCCAAGGGCGTGCTCAACACCGGCAGCGAAGGTGGTGAGCGCACGGCCGAGAATGATGTGTGGATTTGAGCGCTGACCGGCTCAAGCCTGCAAGGTCTTGCCGTCCACCGGCTCACCAATGGTCAGGAAGTGCCCGCCCGCCACGTGGTGCAAAGTGCGCAAGGCATCTTGCCCTTCGAAGTGCCAGCGCCCTTCGCTGAACACACGTTCGTCAGCCTGGGCGGCAATCACTTCGGCCAGGAACAGATCGTACTGCTGGTGGTTGTTCGGCTCGGGCAGCAGGCGACATTCCAGCCAGGCCACGCAGCCTTCGAGCATCGGCGCATCAACCGACTCGCCGGTGAACGTCTGCAAGTCGTAGGTCTCAAACTTGTCGCGCCCCTGACCCTGGGTCAATTCCAGGCCGGAGGTCGAACCGACGGTCTGCACAATGTCGACCTGGGCGGCGCAAGGAACGTTCAGCACAAAAGTGCCCGAGGCCTCCAGCAACTGGCGAGTCCAGGTGGACTTGTCCAGCACCACGGCAATTTTCGGTGGTTCGAAATCCAGCGGCATGGCCCAGGCTGCCGCCATGATATTGCGCTGACCACCGTGGGCTGCGCTGACCAGCACGGTCGGGCCATGATTGAGCAGACGATAGGCCTTGGACAAGGGAACCGGACGGCGGTGGGAAACGCTCATGGAAGTCTGCTCCAGGGGGAAAAGAGCCGATTGTAACGACATCCCAAATGAAAATATCGCAGCCTGCGGTCGCTCCTTCAAAGTGGTCCATCACCCGAGCAGGTACCATTCAACCGCTTGTTCGTGTCGTGTGATCCTGTCGGAAAAGGGCCAAATGCGCATCTGGTAGCGCTGGACCAGTTGTGTCGGCAAGATCTCGCCCTGTTCGAAATACCGAGCGACGCTCCTGTCTACTGAGTGGTGGCGGGGAAGCCAGCCCACCTTCCAGTATCCACTTACCGGACAGGCTTGGCCGCTATGGCAGTTCGGTGCCGACAAATGAGATTGGCTAAATGCAGGCGATCCCGGTAGCCCCTGTCCAGTGGCCGGATCCAGAAGCTTGGCTTTGGCCAGTTGGTTGATCAGCGCTTCGCTGGGTTTTTCAGGGGGGACATTGGCCAGGCGTTCTTCGAGCCATTTGAGTTTGCCGTCCCAGGATGGCAACGGCGCGGGTGGCAGTGGGACGATTTCGTTGATCTCGGGGACTTTGGGATTGGCGTAGGAGTAGCCCGAGAGGATTTTCCAGATTTTTTCGTAGCGATCGGCGCGTTCGAGGTCTTCCTGTTGACCGAGGTAGTGCAAGCGATTATCTGGCTTAGGGTCACGGAAGCCTTTTTCCAATCGGCCGGCAGCGCCGTCGTTACCAGCTACAACGCCCATCTGGAAGAGCTCAAGCGCTTCTTGGTACTTTCCTTTGTTCTTAAAGTGGACCCCTAGGGCGAGGGCTGATTTACCATGACCTTGTTCTGCTGCGCAACGGCGCATCTGCCGGGCAACGTCCGGGGCGACGTCGATCGGCGCCAACTTGTCTGCGATATAGGCTTGAGCCAGTGCATTACCTTCATCAGCGGCTTTGCGATAGTAACGCAACGCTATTTCGTGATCTTTCTGCAGCCCGGCTGCGCCGTGCTGCAGGAAGATGCCGACAAAGTAATATCCCGTTGCCACTCCGGCGTTGATCAGTTGCTCACTCATGCGCAAATGCTCTTCACCACGGAGTTTGAAAGTACCGCGCATGGCACCGTTCTGCAGGTTGATATTGGCTTTGTAATGGCCGTTCTCACTGGCGATGCGGTACAAGCGCTCGATCTCTGCATCAACAGTCTTGTCCTGTTTGAGTTGATTGTTCTTTTGCAACCAGCGCGCGTATTGGAACAGCATATCGGCCTCGGCGGAGGTCGCCGGAATTGTTTCGTGTTGGCAGGTAAAGGCGAGACTAATGTTGATATCGGTGAGCGGGTTTACAAAGTCCACCGACAAAGGCTCGGCATTGTTAGCGCCACAGCCGGTCAAGGCGATGAGTATCAAACAGCCCCATAAATGCTTAGGCCTCACCGAACAATATCCATTCGATGTTTTCCTCTGCGACGGTAATTCGGTCGGCGAGCAGGAAACGGCTATGGCTACGCCGGACGTTCAGGGTCGGCATCATTTCGCCTTTCTCGAAACGTCGGATCTCGTCGACGATGCCTTCCGCTTTCCAATAGCCGGATTGCGGGCAGGCTTGACCGCTGTTGCAGGTCAGCTTGCGGTAAGGCTCCCGGATGAAATCGGGAGATGCTGGCAGCGGTCGACCGGAAGTGGGGTCTAGGAGTTTGGCCTTGGCCAGTTGGTGGATCAGCGCTTCGCTGGGCTTTTCTGGTGGGACGTTGGCCCGGCGCTCTTCGAGCCATTTGAGCTTGCCGTCCCAGACAGGGAGTTTGGCCGGTGGCAGCGGGAGGATTTCGTTGATTTCGGGGACGTTGGGGTTGGCGTATGAGAAACCCGCAAGCGTTTTCCGAATTCTTCTGTAACGTTCGGCACGCTCAGGGTCTTCCGCCTGGCCGATGTAGTCCATCAAATTGGACTTAGGAGGGCCGCTAAATGCATCCTCCAAGTGACCAGCGGAATGCTCGTCTCCGCCGGCAACGCCCATCTGCAAGACTTCTATTGCTTCGCTGTATTTTTGTTCATCTCTCAAATAAATCGACAACATGACAGCAGCTCTGCCATGCCCCTGTTCAGCAGCACAACGGCGCATCTGCCGGGCAACTTCTGGGGCAATACTCTTTGGCGCCAGCTTGTCCCCCACATCGTATTGCGCCTGGGCGTTGCCTTTATCTGCGGCCTTGCGAAAATAACGTAACGCCATCTCCGGATCCTGCTTAAGCCCGGCCGAACCCTGCTGAAGAAAGATCCCCACAAAGTAGTAACCTGTCGCCACACCAGCATCCATCAGTTGTTGACTCAAACGCAGATGTTCGGCGCCACGCAACTGGAATCGTTGGCGCATCGACCCGTTTTGCAGGTTGATGTTGGCTTTGTAATGTCCATTCTCGGCGGCGATGCGGTACAACCGTTCGATTTCGACATCGACATCGACAGTTTTGTCCGGTATGAGCTGATTGTTTTTCTGCAACCAACGGGCGTAACGAAACAGCACGTCAGATTCAGCACTGACTTCCGGGATATTTTCGTGGGCACAGGTGAAAGCCAGATTGGCTTTGATTTCCGTCAGAGGTTTCACATGAGGATCCTTCTTCAGATAGTTGAAGGTGCTGCGGCTATCGCAAGCCGACAACAGCAGGCAGGTGAGCAAGAGAAAACGGCGCATCAGTCGAGGTCGCTCAGTTTGGCCTTGCCGTAGTAAAACTCGACAAGTGGGGCGTCAGGCGTTGTCTTGTCTTCCTGGCGTTTTTTGTTTGTTTCGATGATTTTCTGCCAAGCCTTGAATGCATCACCCACATCCTCCTGCACCCCCTTCCCATCCGTATGCAGATCCCACAACCGCCGCCTAATTGCCTGGGTCACACTCATCCACTCATGGGCAATGTTCAGCTCGCTATCGACCTGCATGCTCCGGGTATTGATGTTGGCCGAGCCGTGGGTGGTGAACACGTCATCGACGATCATCAACTTGGAGTGGACGTACACCGG
>NZ_LACC01000022.1:263254-311299 GCF_000967965.1 Pseudomonas fluorescens | reverse complement strand
ACACCTGGAATCTGCCGTCAACCACTATTTACGCCTTTTTGGCAGAAGAGCCCTTTTTAGCCATTAGACGCGGGATTCGTCGAGCCAAAGGCGGTAGCCGCAGCACTGACAGCAATGCACCTATAGATGCATAGATCACCCACTCCTTCAGGTCGGCGCGCACAATCCAGAGCATATGCAGCAATCCCAGCCCGAGAATGACATACGCCAGGCGGTGCAACTTCTTCCAGCGGGTACCCAATCGTCGCTGACTGTATCGATTGGAAGTCACCGCCAATGCCAGCAAACCAAGAAAACCCAGCACCCCGACAATAATGTAAGGCCGCTTGCGCAACTCGACACCCAGCTGCGACCAGTCAAAACCAAGTATGAATGCGCAATAACTACTGAGGTGGAGCAGCACATAGGCAAAGCACCACAACCCCAACTGTCGTCGCACGGCATTCCACCTCGCCCAACCAGTGAGTTTCTGCAAAGGCGTCAAGCTCAAGATTACGAGCAACAGAACAAGCGCTCCCAAACCCAGCCGATCGACCAGTACCTTGCCCGGATCCGGCCCGAGGACATCCTCACAGGCCTGATACAACCACAGCAGCGGCCACATCAGCACCACGACAAATACACCGATACGCCAAAACGGATAGCGCATCAGTAGTTCTTCCTCAGGTCGAGCCCCGTATATAGAGAGGCGACTTCCTCTGAATAGCCGTTGAACATTTGCGTGTCGCGCACATTGGGCTTGAACAAACCGCTAGGCAGGCGGCGTTCACGCGCCTGAGTCCAGCGAGGATGATCAACAGCAGGATTCACGTTCGCATAAAAACCATACTCATCCGCCGCAATGCTCTGCCAGGTGGTTTTCGGCTGCTCGCTGACCAGACTGATCCGCACGATGGATTTGATGCTTTTGAACCCGTACTTCCAGGGCACGACCAGGCGCAGTGGAGCCCCGTTCTGATTCGGCAGTTCACGCCCGTACATACCCACCGCCAGAATCGACAACGGGTTCATTGCCTCGTCCAATCGCAGCCCTTCTATATAAGGCCAATCGATCAAGGCAAAACCGGAGCGCTGACCCGGCATGCTTTTGGGATCCTGCAGGGTTTCGAAGCGGATGAATCTGGCTTTCGAGGTCGGCTCGACTTCCTTGAGCAAGGCCGAGAGGGGAAAACCGATCCAGGGAATGACCATCGACCAGGCTTCCACGCAGCGCAAACGGTAGATTCGCTCCTCCAGCTGATACGGTTTCATGAAGTCTTCGAGCGCATACCGCCCGGGCTTACCCACCTCCCCGTCCACCACCACCGACCACGGCTCCGTCTTCAGCGTGCCGGCATTCGCGGCCGGATCACCTTTGTCGGTGCCGAACTCGTAGAAGTTGTTGTAGTGGGTAGCATCCTTGAAGGGTGTGATTGCCTCATCCTTGACGACAACCGCCCCCCACTTGACCGAGGAAAGCTTTTCGCTGAACCAGGAAGGCGCCTTACCAGGCTCGACGTCCGCATAACGCGCCACATCGTCGGCAGCCGCCCACCGAGGAAGACCGCTCACGGCCAAACCGGCAACAGCAACACCCAATACATTGCGTCGAGAAAGATAGATGGATTCAGGCGTGACATCCGACTCATGGCAGTCGGATGCTTTAGGGACTTTGATCAGCATGGCTACTCCGCAGTATTGGAGAACAGATGCACCAACAGACTGCGGAGTATGAGGGAAATTACATCACTCGACGCTTTTACGCCGACGAAGATGTAACAGGTATTGAACCGGGCCGGACGCGGCATAGGCGAGGAAGACCAGCAGCAGAATGCGCGGCGGATCACTGAACACTACTGCGAACACCAACACCACCGCGAGAATCGCCACGAAAGGTACTCGCCCCTTCAGGTCCAGTTCCTTGAAGCTGTTGTACTTGATATTGCTGACCATCAGCATGCCGGCCGCCGCCACCATCAGCGCAACCAGGAAAGACATCTTGGAACCCTGGATACCGTAGTCGCTGAACGCCCAGACGATACCTGCAACCACACCTGCAGCGGCAGGACTGGCCAGACCGATGAAGTAGCGTTTGTCCGCGGTGCCGACCTGCGTGTTGAAGCGCGCGAGGCGCAATGCCGCGCCAGCCACATAGATGAAGGCGACCATCCAGCCAACCTTGCCCATGTCACCCAAGGCCCAGCCAAAGGCCAGCAATGCCGGCGCAACACCAAAGGCGACCATGTCCGACAGCGAGTCGTACTCGGCACCGAAGGCGCTCTGGGTATTGGTCATGCGGGCCACGCGCCCATCAAGACCATCGAGCACCATGGCGACGAAGATCGCGATGGCCGCGAACGCGAAATACTTGCTCGCATTGGCCGAGTCACCGGCACTCAAGGCCGCCTGGGCGCTCATCGAGCTGATGATGGAATAGAACCCTGCGAACAGGTTCGCAGTGGTGAACAGATTCGGCAAAAGATAGATACCACGATGCCGGACTTTACGACCTTCAGCGTCATGCCCTTCCTCGACATGTTCATCGATGGGCAGCAGGCTTTCGGCGTCAGAAGCCTGGTTTGGCTCTTCGGGGCGTTCGCTCATGGACATTACCTTGCAACGGGGTGGAAAGTTTGGACAGGTGTCTGGGACGACGGTTCGGCCGCAAACGATGCAGCTTTATACCAGAACCGGCCCCTCAAACGAAAAAACGCGGCCTAAGCCGCGTTTTTCGTACAAGCGCGTGACTTAGTTTTTAGCTTTGTCGACGATCTTGTTGGCACCGATCCACGGCATCATGGAGCGCAGTTGCTCGCCGATGATTTCGATACCGTGAGCGGCGTTGTTACGACGCTTGGCGGTCATCGAAGGATAGCCGGTAGCGCCTTCGCTGATGAACATCTTGGCGTATTCGCCGTCCTGAATACGTTTCAGGGCGTTGCGCATGGCCTGACGGGATTCGGCGTTGATGACTTCAGGGCCGGTCACGTACTCGCCGTACTCGGCGTTGTTGGAGATCGAGTAGTTCATGTTGGCGATACCGCCTTCGTACATGAGGTCAACGATCAGTTTCAGTTCGTGCAGGCACTCGAAGTAGGCCATTTCCGGCGCGTAGCCAGCTTCAACCAGGGTTTCGAAACCGGCTTTCACCAGCTCAACGGTACCGCCGCACAGAACGGCTTGTTCGCCGAACAGGTCGGTTTCAGTCTCGTCCTTGAAGGTGGTTTCGATGATACCGGTACGACCGCCGCCAACGCCGGCAGCGTAGGACAGAGCGACGTTCTTGGCATTGCCCGAGGCGTCCTGGTAGATAGCGATCAGGTCAGGGATACCGCCGCCCTTCACGAACTCGGAACGTACGGTGTGGCCTGGAGCCTTCGGCGCGATCATGATCACGTCGAGGTCAGCGCGCGGCACAACCTGGTTGTAGTGGATCGCGAAACCGTGGGAGAAGGCCAGGGTGGCGCCTTTCTTGATGTTCGGCTCGATTTCGTTCTTGTACAGGGAGGACTGGAATTCGTCCGGGGTCAGGATCATGACCAGGTCGGCAGCTGCAACAGCGGAAGCAACGTCGGTCACTTTCAGGCCGTGGGCTTCAGCCTTGGCAACGGTAGCCGAACCTTTACGCAGGCCGACAGTCACGTCAACGCCGGAGTCTTTCAGGTTGCACGCTTGAGCGTGGCCCTGGGAACCGTAACCGATGATGGCAACTTTCTTGCCCTGGATGATCGACAGGTCGCAGTCTTTATCGTAGAAAACTTTCATGAATTTCCCCTATATCAGGCCGTTCAGGCCGTTCGCTAATTTGGTTTAGATGCTGAGTACTTTGTCGCCGCGGGCAATGCCGGTCACGCCACTACGGACGGTTTCCAGAATCGAGGCGGTGCCGATGGACTGAATGAAGCTGTCGAGCTTGTCGCTGGTACCGGTCAGTTGAACGGTATACACGCTGGCGCTGACATCGACGATCTGTCCACGGTAAATATCGGTAGTGCGCTTGATCTCGGCACGCTGGGCGCCGGTGGCCTTGACCTTGACCAGCATCAGTTCACGCTCGATGTGAGCACTCTCCGACAGGTCGACCAGTTTTACCACTTCGATCAATTTGTTCAGGTTCTTGGTGATCTGCTCGATGACTTCATCGTGACCAACCGTGGTCAGCGTCAGACGCGACAGGGTCGGGTCTTCGGTCGGGGCCACGGTCAGGCTTTCGATGTTGTAGTTGCGCTGCGAGAACAGGCCAACCACACGAGACAGAGCACCGGGTTCGTTTTCCAGAAGCAAGGAAATAATGTGCCGCATGATTAGGTACGCTCCGTCTTGCTCAGCCACATATCGCGCATGGAGCCGTCTTTGATCTGCATCGGGTAGACGTGCTCGCTGGTATCGACCGAAATATCGATCACCACCAGGCGATCTTTCATGGCGAACGCTTCTTCCATCTTCGACTTCAAATCTTTCGATTCAGTGATGCGCACGCCAACGTGACCATAGGCTTCAGCCAGCTTGACGAAGTCAGGCAACGACTCCATGTAGGAGTGCGAGTGACGGCTGCCATAGCTCATGTCCTGCCACTGGCGAACCATACCCAGAACGCCGTTGTTCAGAATGACGATTTTTACCGGCAAACCGTATTGCAGACAGGTGGACAGTTCCTGGATGTTCATCTGGATACTGCCTTCGCCGGTGACGCAAACGACGTCGGTATCCGGGAAGCTCAACTTGATGCCCATGGCGGCCGGGAAACCGAACCCCATGGTGCCCAGACCGCCGGAGTTGATCCAGCGGTTGGGCTTATCAAACGTGTAGTACTGCGCAGCGAACATCTGGTGCTGGCCCACGTCCGAAGCCACAAAGGCGTCGCCCTTGGTCACTTCGCACAGGGTTTCGATCACGGTCTGCGGCTTGATGACGCTGCCGTCGCCCTTGTCGTAAGGGAACAGGCCGCGATCACCGCGCCACTCATCAACTTGCTTCCACCAGCTGGCTACGGACTCCTTGTTCGGGGTCTCGCCGATCTCCTTGAGGATCGCAACCATTTCGGTCAGGACGCTCTCGACCGGACCAACGATAGGCACGTCAGCCTTGATGGTCTTGGAAATCGAGGCTGGGTCGATGTCGATGTGAATGATCTTGGCGTTCGGGCAAAACTTCGAAGCGCCGTTGATTACACGGTCATCGAAACGCGCGCCGACAGCGAGGATCACGTCAGCATGGTGCATCGCCAGGTTGGCGGTGTAGCTGCCGTGCATGCCGAGCATGCCGATGAACTGACGGTCAGTGCCAGGGTAGGCACCCAAGCCCATCAGGGTGTTGGTTACTGGCAAGTTAAGCATCTTCGCCAGTTCGGTCAGCGGCGCGGAGCCACCACCGAGAATCACGCCACCGCCTGCGTACATCACTGGGCGCTTGGCCGCCAGGAGCATTTCTGCCGCCTTGCGGATTTGACCGGAGTGACCGCGAACAGCCGGACTGTAGGAACGCAGCTTGGCTTTTTTCGGGAAGACGTATTCGAACTTCTCGGCCGGGTTGGTCATGTCTTTCGGAATATCGACAACGACCGGGCCAGGACGACCGGATTGCGCCAGGTAGAACGCCTTCTTCATGACTTCCGGGATTTCCGACGCGTGCTTGATCATGAAGCTGTGCTTCACGATCGGCCGGGAGATACCGATCATGTCGGTTTCCTGGAACGCATCGGTACCCACCATGGTGCTAGGCACCTGGCCGGAAATGATCACCATCGGAATGGAGTCCATATAGGCGGTGGCGATACCGGTGATGGCGTTTGTTGCGCCAGGACCGGAAGTCACCAGTACCACACCGGCTTTACCGGTGGCACGGGCGTAGCCGTCAGCCATATGGGTAGCCGCTTGCTCGTGACGAACCAGGATGTGGGTCACTTCCGGTTCTTTGAACAGGGCATCGTAAACATGAAGAAGAGCACCACCCGGGTACCCGTAGATATATTTGACGCCTTCGTCGCGCAAAAAGCGGACGAGCATCTCACCGCCAGATAAAAGCTCCACGTTGCTCACCTCTAAAACGCCAGAATACCGCCCACGAAAAACGGGACGGGTCTTAATAGGTTTACTTCTCGGCAGAGCATGAGCGACGGTGGTCGCCGACTACGTCAGCACTGACTGAGCAAGTATTGGGATCGTCCCAAGTGTTGCGGGGCTTTCCCACCCAGCGCGAGGTAACGCGTTGCGGGTGTAACAGGTCGACGCGGATATGCGCCTCATGATCTGCTGAGAGGGTCTGCTTCTGGCAGTCCCTGTACAGCGGACTTTGGATTCTTCTGTTTCGTCCTTCGCAAGTCAAGTCGTCTATGTGCTTTATTCTACTAAGCACATGAGAACGCAAGAAAAAACCCGTAAATCAGCTCTGTGTTAGCTTCGATTGCGCAACTTTTAGCAAAAAATTGGCACGCGAATGCACTTACCCAGCAACGGCCGACAAAATAGAGAGATATTGTGAACAACTGCCAGCGGACGCTGGCAGCTTCTGGCTCAGCGAGACGCTGTGATCAACTGATCAAACTGCTTGAGTAATACCTGCAGCTGCCGATCCTTGCCCTGGACATTGCGTCCGGCAAAGACCATCTCAGCCATTTCCTGAATGCCCGAAGCGTTGGGTAACGGCAAATCCTGCTCGAGGATCATCTTCATGCGTGGCAGGAAGATCCATTGCAGCCACTGCTCGAAATCCAGTGTGTCGACCGAAAACGGCTCGACACTGGAAAGCGCTTCGGCGGAGGGCGGGACTTCATCCCACCATCCTTGCACCCGCAATTCGCGTTCGATCAACAACAGTTGATCGGCGATTTTCAGAAAGCGCGCATCCATCACAGCGTTACCTTGGCCTTCTGACGAGCCAATGCCGCGCCTTGGGAGTCACCCTGCTTATCACGCGCCTGGCCAATCAGGTCCCACAAGTTGGCCTGAAGGGCTGGACGGCCATTGGCCAAGGTCAGCCCACGGCGAGCGAACTGCTCGGCCTGGGCCGCATCGCCCTGAGCCATGCGCACCTGCGCCAGACGGTAAAGCACCTGCGGCTCACGCGGTGCAACGCGTTGGGCGCGTTCGAGACTGGAGGAAGCACCGTTGAGATCACCGCTCGTCTGTTGCTGTTGAGCGGTGGTCAGCAAGGCCAACACCGGACCGTCCAGTTGCTCGTCGGCAGAAAGTCCGCCCGCACTGGCCGATGGAATCCCGCTTGGCGACGACGGCATGCTGTAGCTGCCCTGATTGATCGGGGCCGATTGGACCGGCGTCGTGTCAATCGGCCCCGGCGTGATCGGACCCGGGGTAATCGGCGCGGTGCTGATCGGCGTCGAAGTCGTTGCCGCGCCTGGCACCATCACCACTACGCCGCTGTCACCCTGCGGAATCGCCTGGGTCCGCGACTGACCTTGCGCAGGACGCTTGACGGTCGTCTGGCGGAAGCCGCCATTGGCCGAGATCCGTTCACTGTTGGACACGGCGGTGCCGGAATCCACGACCGGAATCGAGCCACGTTGTACGCTGGAACAACCGCTGAGCAAAGCTACGGCGGCAACCGCTGGAATCAACCACTTGTTCACTTGAAACCCTCTTTGCTTAATTCATCCAGCCTTTGACCCAGTCCATCACCGACTCAGCAGGGTTTTCACCACCGCAAGCGGCGCCGGGAGGCGGTTCGCTGCCGCGAATATACGGCATCTGCACGGCACCCGGGCAACCGGCGTCAGAACCTTGCCCTGTTCGCGAGTCCACCCAGGCCTGAACGATATTATCCGGCTGCGGCATGTCCAGCGGCAACGGGTCGGCCTTGCGCATGAAGCTGGTCCAGACCTGCAAGGCCCCGGTGGCGCCGGTGAATGGCGTCTTGCCGTTGTCGTCGCGACCCAGCCAGACCACCGCCAGCAAGTCCTGGCTGAAACCGGCAAACCAGCTGTCGCGCGAGTCGTTACTGGTACCGGTCTTGCCCGCCAGGGTCAGGGTCCTTGGCAGCACGTTATAGACCGAGCTGCCGGTACCTTCACGCATCACCCGCTGCATGGCGCTCTGGATCAGGTAAATGGAGGCCGGATCGAAACGCTGCTGGATCTGGAACGGATAACGCTTGAGCGGCTCGCCCTCGGCAGTCAGCACGCTGCGAATCCCGCGCATCGGCGTATTGAAGCCGCCGTTGGCGAGGGTCTGGTACATGGTCGCCACTTCGATTGGCGTCATGCCGCCGGCGCCGAGCAACATCGACGGGAAGGCCGGGAATTCACGGGTCACACCCAGGCGCTCCACCGTCTTCAGGACGTTCGGCACACCGACCGCCAAACCGAGACGCGCGGTCGACAGGTTGTAGGAATGCGCCAGGCCTTGATAGAGGAACACCGTACCGTGAGAACGACGATCATAGTTCTGCGGTTTCCAGACCTGACCGTCCGCGCCTTTGACCGAGAAGGATTCGTCCGACAGCCAACTGGTCAGTGTGTACTGGCTTGGCTTCTCCAGCGCAGTCAGGTAAACCGCCGGCTTGATCAGCGAGCCGATCGGCCTTACCGCATCCAGCGCCCGGTTGAACCCGGCAAAACTGGCCTGGCGACTGCCGATCATGGCCTGCACTTCCCCGGTCTCCGGGTTGGTCACGACCATTGCCGCTTCGACGTCATCGGAACCCTTGCGCCCCGCCAGACGCTTGAAGGTGTCGTCGACCGAGGCTTCAGCCTTCATCTGCAGGATCGGGTCGAAACTGGTGAAGATGCGCAGCCCTTCCTCGGTCAAGTCTTCGTCGCGATAGTCTTCGCGCAACTGACGCTTGACCAGATCGAGGAAGCCGGGGAACGAGCTGTCCGCCAGACTGCCGCGCTTGGTCACGCCCAGCGGCATTTTCTTCGCCGCCTCAACCTGCTCGGCAGTCGCGACGCCCTGCTCTTGCAGCACATCGAGTACCAGGTTGCGCCGCTCGAGGGCACGCTCCGGATAACGACGGGGGTTATAGGAAGAAGGCCCCTTGACCATGCCCACCAGCAGCGCGACCTGATGCAGCTTGAGCTCGGCCAGCGGCTGACTGAAGAAGAACTGGCTGGCCAGACCGAAACCGTGCACCGCACGCTGACCGTCCTGCCCGATAAACACTTCGTTGAGGTAAGCCTCAAGGATTTCGCGCTTGTCGTAATGCAGTTCAAGCAGCAGCGCCATCATCGCTTCGGTGAGCTTGCGGCTCAGGCTGCGCTCGTTGGTCAGGTAGAAGTTCTTGACCAACTGCTGAGTCAGCGTACTGCCGCCCTGACGCATGCGCCCGGACGAACCGTTGACCCAGATTGCACGGGCGATCGACTTCGGCGAAACACCAAAGTGATGATAGAAATCACGGTCCTCGACCGCCACCAGCGTTTCAAGCAGGTACGGTGGCACCTGATCGATCTTGATCAGAATCCGGTCTTCGAGGTTTTTCGGGTACAGGCCGCCGATCAGCAGCGGCTCCAGGCGCACCACCGACAACTTCGAGCCTTTTGCCCCCGCCAACTCGGCCACGTAATCGCCGGAAAAACGCACCCGCACCGGTTGCGCTTGCTCCATGCCTTCATAGAACTGGAAGCCACGGGTGTTCAGGTCAACGGTGTTGCCGCTGACCGACGCCGCACCCGGACCATTGGCCACGCTTTCACGGCGATAGCCCAGGGCATCGAGTTCGGTCAGGAAATCATCCCGGCTCAGCTTCTGTCCGACGAACAGCTCGAGCGGGCGCGCGTAAACCTTGGCCGGGATGGTCCAGCGCTTGCCGGAGAACTTCTCCTGGACGATTGCATCAAGGTAAACGGCGAATCCGGCCAGCACCACAAGGGCGACCAGACTGAGTTTAATGGCCCAGCCCAGCCACGGGCGCAGGCCCCTGGAGGGTGGTTTTTTCGTGGTGCGGGGAGTTCGAGTACGAGTCATGGCGGCGGATTATACGCACTTTATTCATCCTCAACAGGAGCGCTCCGAGGTTTGCGTCAGGCGGACTTGCGGCCATAATGACGGCCTTGAATTTTCCAGACTCTGAAGGATCGCCTGTGAGCCAGTCACTGATCGCTGCCCTGCAAAACCCTGCCCTCTACCCGCATCCTGTAGAGGGATTCCAGGTCATCGAGACCCATATTTCCTGGGTACTGCTCACTGGCCCCTATGCCTATAAAGTGAAGAAGCCGGTGAATTTCGGTTTTCTCGACTTCACCAGCCTTGAGGCTCGCGAACACTTTTGCGCTGAAGAACTGCGCCTGAACCAGCGCCTGACCGACGATTTGTACCTCGAAGTGCTGCCCGTTACCGGCAGCGCCGAGGCTCCGCAACTGGGCGGCGCAGGCCCGGCCATCGAATATGTACTGAAGATGCGCCAGTTTCCGCAAACCGGCTTGCTCAGCACCCTGCAAGCCAATGGCGAATTGACCACCGCGCACATCGACGAGATGGCCGAGCAAATCGCCCGCTTCCACCTCAACGCACCGAAAGTGCCGGCCGGGCACGAAGCCGGCACCCCGGACAGCGTCATGGCGCCGGTGCGGCAGAACTTCGAACAGATCCGTCCGTTCCTCAGCGACAAGGCCGACCTGTTGCAACTCGACGCCCTGCAAGCCTGGGCCGAAAGCAGCTTCGAGCGCCTCAAACCGCTGCTCGCCCAGCGCAAGGCCGAAGGCTTCACTCGCGAATGCCACGGTGATATTCACCTGGGCAACGCCACCGTGATCGACGGCAAGGTCGTGATCTTCGACTGCATTGAATTCAACGAACCGTTTCGCTTTACCGACGTTTATGCCGACACCGGCTTCCTGGCGATGGACCTGGAAGATCGCGGCCTGAAGTGCCTGGCGCGTCGTTTCATCAGCCAGTACCTGGAGCTGACCGGCGATTATCGCGGCCTCGAACTGCTGAACTTCTATAAAGCCTACCGCGCACTGGTTCGCGCCAAGGTTGCCCTGTTCAGCATGCCGGCCGACGCCACTGCAGTGCAGCGCGCCACGACCCTGCGCCAGTACCGCAACTACGCCAACCTGGCAGAAAGCTACAGCACCATTCCTTCGCGCTTCATGGCCATTACCCACGGTGTTTCCGCTGTCGGCAAGAGCCATGTCGCCATGCGCCTGGTCGAAGCCCTGGGCGCGATTCGCCTGCGTTCCGATGTCGAGCGCAAGCGCCTGTTCGGCGAGCAAACCGTCGAGAATGACGTACAGGCCGGCATCTATAGCGCCGACGCCAGCGCGGCAACCTATGCCCACCTGCACGAAATCGCCGACGTCATTCTGCGTGCGGGCTTCCCGGTGGTGGTCGACGCCACTTACCTCAAGCGTGATCAGCGTGACAGTGCCGCAAAGGTGGCCGAAGCCACGGGCGCCCCCTTCCTGATTCTCGACTGCAATGCGCCACAGGCCGTGATCGAAAGCTGGCTGGCCATGCGCCAGGCAGACAAGAAAGATCCGTCCGACGCCACCCTGGCCGTTATCGCAGCCCAGCAAGCCAGCCGTGAAGCGCTGACACCCGCGGAAATCCTCTGCAGCAAGCGCGTCCAGACCAATGAAAGCGGGACGCTCGATACCGTTGTGGAACAGATTCGCCAGCGCCTGCCAGGCCTGTAAGAAACTATTTCGGTCGTGAGGCCCGCACTGGCTTCACGACCGTCAAATAGTGGCACTATACTGGCGTCATAAAACCATCAGGTGATGCGACATGAGCCAGCCTAAACTTCTCGACACACCGCTATATGCCCTGCTGCACAAAGACGACATCAAAGGCTTCAACAGTGAACGCCCCAAGGATGGCCTCATCGACATGGTGGGTGGAGATTTCCGGGGGCTGGACCTGCGCGAACTGAATGCCGACGGCGTGGATTTCAGCGACGCCTACTTCCGTTCCTGCGACCTGCGCGGCATCGACTTTCGCAAAGCGAACCTGGAAGGCGCGAGCCTGGCTCACGCGCAGATTTCCGGTACGTACTTTCCGGTGGAACTCAGTGCCGACGAAATCCTGATGTCGATGAACTTCGGCACGCGACTGCGCTATCGCACTCGCTGATCATCGCCGCTGACTGAAACGTCCAGCGCCTCTCGTTGCGCTGGACTGTGGGGATGTTCGCCCTTGATTTCCAGATTCTTCCCCACCTCTTCCCCTGCGCTCATAGACTTGTTCACGCACTGCCAATACTTGTTTCTTAGAAGCATTTGCTTCGTAAACGAGCAAACAATCACGCTTTTCCTACTGATGGCTACACTCCTCAGAAGATTGCCCACGCTCTCCATTCGGCCATCGCAAGGAGGCTTGATGAATGATGAACTGCAACACCTGAAGAATCTTGGCAAGACGTCAGCGCAATGGCTGCATGCCGTGGGCATCCATAGCGCTTCGGACTTGCGTCGCCTCGGGGCGGTGGATGCTTATCGGGCCGTGCGCACGCGCGGTTTTCGGGCGTCCAAGGTGTTGTTGTACGCAATTGAAGGCGCCCTGATGGACGTTCACTGGAATGATATTCCTGCCGAGCGCAAGGAAGCCCTGAACAAACAGCTGGAAGCCATTTCTACACGCCACAAGAATTGATCCGACAAATATTTCTGAAACTTTGCAGCCTTAAACCCAATGATTACGAGGCCTGCAGACGTAAATCCGGCGAATCGCAAGGAAATCGGAAAACAGCGGTTGACTTGGTAATGAGAATCGATATGATTATCACAACTGGTCGCGAGACTGGTCAGATATTCTGAAAAGCCCTTGGTTCGGACTCTCGGATTATCTCCTCATCAGGCTAATCACGGTTATTTGACCCGGCTCTTGCCGGGTCTTTTTTTGCCTGTGGAAAAGTACTGCCGAGATGCGGAGATCGATGGTCAGGCGCATAAACGGCTTCCTTCAAAGGATTCCCGGGCATCGAAGCAGCCGGCCTAGTATCCTCGACGACAGGCACTTGTACCCGACGGGCAAGGCAGCCATTTGATAGCATTTAACCCTCAGACTCGGACATATCCGGTCACGAGCCGCGGGACCGAGGATAGACATGAAGTTGCTTTGCGCAGGTGCCGAGCTGGTCAATGACAGCAGTCGCGGGTTCGACATCGATGGCCAAAAGTTTTTTGCAGTGCGCCGCAGCGGGCAGGTTTACGTCTACATCAATCGCTGTCCGCACCGGGGTGTTGCCCTGGAGTGGCATCCCGACCAGTTTCTCGACCCCAGCAACAGCCTGATCCAGTGCGCCACCCATGGCGCACTGTTCCTGATCGAAGACGGTGAATGCGTCGCCGGCCCTTGCGCGGGGCAAGCCTTGACCAGCGTGGCCTGCCGTGAGGATGAGCAAGGGGTCTGGATCAGCCTTTAGCTGCCCGGAAACACGTCCAGGCGCCGGTCGACCAGCATTTCTTCGTGGCTCAACCGCACACCGTAAGCCAGCACCTCGACTCCACAGGCAATCGCCTCACGCAAGGCCTGCGCATAAACCGGATCGATTTCCTGCGCCGGGCGCACGGCCTCGATGTCGGTCAGGCAAACGCAGTACAACTGCACCGCACGAATACCGTCCCTGGCCAAGTGCGCCAGCTCCCGCAGATGCTTGGCGCCACGCTGGGTGACTGCATCGGGAAACGCCGCCACCGCCGTACCGTCGAAACCCAGGGTTACGCTTTTGACTTCGACGTAGGCCGGTCCTTCGGGGTAATCGAGGCGGAAATCGATACGACTGTTTTCCTGACCATAAGCCACTTCGCGCTTGAGCCCGGTAAAACCGTTCAGTTCGGTGATGACGCCCGCCCGCAGCGCCTCTTCAATCAAACCATTGGCGCGGGCGGTGTTCACGCAAAACAGCCGCCCTTGCGGGGTTTCACCGATCTCCCAGGTGCCAGGCAACTTGCGTTTCGGGTCGTTGGAGCGACTGAACCAGACCTGCCCGCCTTCGACCTGACAATTGAGCATCGAGCCTGTGTTCGGACAATGAATGGTCAGCAACTCGCCGCCAACGGTTTCGATATCGGCGAGAAAACGCTTGTAACGTCGGATCAGGCGCCCTTCTTCGAGGGGAGGATGGAAACGCATCAGCCTTGCCAGCTCCGCAACCCACGGGCAATGCGCTCGACCGCCTCCTGCAAACGCTCGAGATTTTGCGTATAGGCGAACCGCACATGATGCCCGGCCTGATATCGCCCGAAATCCAGCCCCGGGGTGAATGCCACATGTTCGGTCTCGAGAAAATGCTTACAGAACGCGAAGGCATCGCCGCCGAACTTGCTGATATCGGCATACAAGTAGAACGCCCCTTCCGGCTCCACGGCAATGCCGAAGCCCAATTCACGCAAGGCCGGCAGCAGGTAATCCCGGCGCCGGCCAAATTCGGCGCGACGTTCTTCGAGAATGCTGATGGTTGCCGGCTCGAAACAGGCCAATGCAGCGTACTGCGCCATGCTTGGTGCACTGATGTAGAGGTTCTGGGCGAGTTTTTCCAGCTCACCGACCGCCGCGTCGGGAGCCACCAGCCATCCGAGCCGCCAACCGGTCATCCCGAAGTACTTCGAAAAGCTGTTCAAAACGAATGCACTGTCGTCGACTTCCAGCACGCTGGCCGCATCGGTGCCGTAGGTCAGACCGTGATAAATCTCGTCGACCACCAGATGACCGTGGCGCTCCTTGATCGCGGCAGACAGCTTCGCCAACTCGTCGCGGGTCAGGATCGTGCCGGTCGGATTGGCTGGCGACGCCACCAGTGCGCCGACGCTGTCGTGGTCCCAATGACGCTCGATCAGACCAGGCGTCAATTGATAACGCACATCCGGACCGACCGGCACCAGTTGTGCCGCGCCTTCGACCAGTCGCAGGAAGTGCCGGTTACATGGGTAGCCCGGGTCCGCCAGCAGCCAGTGTTTACCGGGGTCGACCAGCAAAGCGCTGGCCAGCAGCAGCGCGCCAGAGCCGCCAGGCGTGATGAGGATGCGCCGAGGGTCGATGTTCAAGCCATAACGCTGCTGATAAAAGCCCGAAATGGCCTCACGCAGCTCCGGAATGCCGCGCGCGGCGGTGTAACGGGTCTTCCCCGCTGTCAGCGCAGCCTGGCCGGCCTGGATGATCGGTTCGGCGGTGGTGAAGTCCGGCTCACCGATTTCCAGGTGGATCACATCGTGGCCGGCTGCCTGCAATTCATTGGCCCGCGCCAACAGCGCCATGACATGGAAAGGTTCGATCGCGCGACTGCGGGCACTGTAGGGCTGAGCCATTGGCCTTCCTTCAACGGAAAAAAACCGATTCTACCCAAGCGCAGGAACGAGCGAGAACCTAAAGCGGTCAGAGGCCTTGTAACCCCGATCACAAACGACTCAAGCGCGCGCGCAAGGTTTGACTAAAATCAATAATTGAGCAGGTTCCAGAGCCACCAGACAACGGTTTGTCATCATTTGCAAGCACCCTGTGCCGCGAGCTCGACATCCGGGAGTAGCGCGGCCCGAGTTGATCTGGTAAGTTCGCCCGCTTGCAGCCGCAGGGCCGGCAGGTGTCGGTGATGGAGCAATCCTGCGCAGATGGATTACAAGAGTAGAGGCGGTCTATTTCATGTCCACCCAAGCAAAGCAGCAAAACCAGACGATCAGCGGCTTCGAGCCCTATGTTCAGAAAACCGGCGAAGAGTACATGGGCGAGCCCATGCGAAAGCACTTCACCAAGGTCCTGAATCAGTGGAAAAGAGAGCTGATGGAAGGTGTCGACAAGACCGTGGACCACATGAAGGACGAAGCGGCCAACTTTCCTGATCCGGCAGACCGTGCCAGCCAGGAAGAGGAATTCGCCCTCGAACTGCGTGCCCGCGATCGTGAACGCAAGTTGATCAAGAAGATCGACAAGACACTTCAGCTGATCGAAGACGAAGAGTACGGCTGGTGCGAATCCTGCGGCATCGAGATTGGCGTCAAGCGTCTCGAAGCGCGCCCTACCGCCGACCTGTGCATCGACTGCAAGACCCTGGCGGAAATCAAGGAAAAGCAAGTCGGCAAGTAATTGCGACTTGAACGAAGAACGGAGCGTGCGAACGCTCCGTTTTTGTTTCTGATGTTTTTTTGGCTTTAAATGTATTCATGACCGCCAACACCCCCTATACCGGGCGCTTCGCCCCCACCCCTAGCGGCCATCTGCACTTCGGCTCGCTGGTCGCCGCACTGGCCTCCTACCTCGACGCGCGCTCGGTGGGCGGACGCTGGCTGATGCGCATGGAAGACCTTGATCCACCCCGCGAGGAACCCGGTGCCCAGGCCGCCATCCTCAAGGCACTGGAAAGCTATGGCTTCGAGTGGGATGGCGACCTGGTTCGCCAAAGCGAGCGGCACGATGCCTATGCCGAGGTGCTCAATCGCCTGTTCAATCAAGGCCTGGCCTACGCCTGCACCTGCTCGCGCAAACAGCTGGAGCCGTATCACGGGATTTATCCGGGGCTATGCCGCAATGCCGGCCATGGCACTGACGATGCGGCCATCCGCCTGCGCGTACCGGAACTGGAATACCATTTCATCGACCGGGTGCAGGGCGAACATCGCCAACATCTGGGCCGGGAAGTCGGCGATTTCGTGATCCGCCGCCGCGACGGGCTCTACGCCTATCAATTGGCTGTGGTTTTGGACGATGCCTGGCAGGGCATCACCGATATCGTTCGCGGTGCCGACCTGCTGGACTCCACGCCCCGCCAGCTCTACCTGCAAGAACTGCTCGGCCTGCCTCAACCGCGTTATCTGCATATCCCGCTGATTACCCAGCCTGATGGCAACAAACTCGGCAAGTCCTACCGTTCGCCGCCGTTGACCGAGGATCAGGCAACGCCCCTGCTGCTGCGGGCGCTTCGGGCGCTGGGACAGAACCCGGGAACCGAACTGACGTATGCCACGCCACGGGAAGTGCTGAATTGGGGCATTGCCCACTGGGATGCCTCGCTGATCCCGCGCACACTGAGCCTGCCCGAGGCACAGCTATCGTGATCGCACTTGCAGTGGCGCGCCCATCCGTTACCATCGCCGCACGTTTTCGGGCACGCACATAAAAAAGAGAGGCCGGGATGTACATCTATCGCTTGGTCCTGCTTTTGGTAGTGGGGATTTACCTGTTTTCCCCGGCCATCATGGATTGGTGGATCGACGCCACTGGCGCCTGGTATCGCCCTTATCTGCTCTGGCTGATTCTGATCGTCGTGACCTTCATCCTGCAGAGCCAAAAAGATGCCGATGAGCTTTAGCCTGACCCAGATGATCCTGATCAGCGCCGCGTACCTGGCGGTGCTGTTCGGTGTGGCCTGGATCAGTGAACGGGGCATGATTCCCCGGGCGATCATTCGCCACCCGCTGACTTACACCCTGTCACTGGGTGTCTACGCCAGTGCCTGGGCGTTTTACGGCACCGTGGGCCTGGCCTATCAGTACGGCTACGGTTTTTTGTCCAGCTACCTGGGCGTTTCCGGGGCATTCCTGTTGGCGCCGGTGCTGCTCTACCCGATCCTGAAGATCACCCGCACCTACCAACTGTCGTCACTGGCGGACCTGTTTGCCTTCCGCTTCCGCAGTACCTGGGCCGGTGCGCTGACCACGATTTTCATGCTGGTCGGCGTATTACCACTGCTGGCCTTGCAGATTCAGGCGGTCGCCGACTCCATTGGCATCCTCACCCGAGAGCCGGTACAGCATCGCGTAGCCCTGAGCTTCTGCGCACTGATTACGCTGTTCACGATTTTCTTTGGTTCCCGCCACATCGCCACCCGCGAAAAGCATGAAGGCCTGGTGTTCGCGATTGCCTTTGAATCGGTGATCAAGCTGATCGCCCTCGGCGGTGTCGGGCTGTATGCGCTTTACGGCGTGTTCGACGGCCCGCAACAGCTTGAACTGTGGCTGCTGCAAAACCAGACCGCGCTCGCTGCCCTGCACACGCCCTTGCAGGAAGGCCCGTGGCGTACGCTGTTGCTGGTGTTCTTCGCCTCGGCGATCGTGATGCCGCACATGTATCACATGACCTTTACCGAGAACCTCAACCCGCGCTCACTGGTCAGTGCGAGCTGGGGCCTGCCACTGTTCCTGCTGCTGATGAGCCTGGCGGTGCCGCTGATTCTCTGGGCCGGCCTGAAACTCGGCGCCACCACCAATCCGGAATACTTCACCCTGGGCATTGGCATCGCCGCCAACAGCAAGGCTTTGGCCTTGCTGGCCTATGTCGGCGGGCTGTCCGCCGCCAGTGGCCTGATCATCGTCACCACGCTGGCGCTGTCCGGGATGGCCTTGAACCACCTGGTGCTGCCGCTGTATCAACCACCGGCCGAAGGCAACATCTACCGCTGGCTGAAGTGGACCCGCCGGGCGCTGATTGTCGCGATCATCATGGCCGGCTACGGCTTCTACCTGATGCTCGGTGCCGAGCAGGACCTGGCCAACCTCGGCATTGTCGCTTTCGTCGCCACGCTGCAGTTCCTGCCGGGCGTGCTCTCCGTCCTGTACTGGCCGACCGCCAACCGTCGCGGCTTCATCGCCGGCTTGCTGGCGGGGATCCTGGTGTGGCTGGTGACCATGCTGTTGCCTCTGGTCGGCAACCTGCAAGGCTTCTACATTCCGCTGCTGAACATGATCTACGTGCTGGACGACACCAGCTGGCACATGGCGGCGATTGCCTCGCTGGCAGCCAACGTGCTGATGTTCACCCTGATCTCGTTGTTCACCAACGCCAGCACCGAAGAAGCCAGCGCTGCCGAAGCCTGCGCCGTGGATAACGTTCGCCGCCCGCAACGCCGGGAACTGCACGCCGCCTCGCCCCAGGAATTCGCCACGCAACTGGCCAAGCCACTGGGTGCAAAAGCGGCGCAGAAAGAAGTGGAACAGGCACTGCGCGACCTCTATCTGCCTTTCGACGAACGCCGACCCTATGCCCTGCGCCGCTTGCGTGACCGCATCGAGGCCAACCTCTCCGGCCTGATGGGCCCGAGCGTGGCCCAGGACATGGTCGAGACGTTCCTGCCGTACAAGGCTGGCGGCGAAAACTACGTCACCGAAGACATTCACTTCATCGAAAGCCGCCTTGAGGATTACCACTCGCGCCTGACCGGCCTGGCCGCCGAGCTCGATGCCCTGCGCCGCTACCACCGCCAGACCCTGCAGGAATTGCCGATGGGCGTTTGCTCGCTGGCCAAGGATCAGGAAATCCTCATGTGGAACAAGGCCATGGAGGAACTGACCGGCATCGCCGCGCAGCGCGTGGTCGGTTCGCGCCTGAGTACCATTGCCGACCCATGGAAAGAACTGCTGCAAGGCTTCATCAATCTGCCGGACGAGCACTTGCACAAACAGCACCTGGCCCTCGACGGCCAGACACGCTGGCTGAACCTGCACAAAGCGGCGATCGACGAACCCCTCGCGCCAGGCAACAGTGGCCTGGTGTTGCTGGTGGAAGACCTGACCGAAACCCAGATGCTCGAGGACAAACTGGTGCACTCCGAGCGCCTGGCCAGCATCGGTCGACTGGCGGCCGGCGTGGCCCATGAAATCGGCAACCCGATCACCGGAATCGCGTGTCTGGCGCAGAACCTGCGCGAAGAACGTGAAGAAGACCGCGAGCTGAAGGAAATCAGCGGCCAGATCCTCGAGCAGACCAAACGCGTGTCGCGCATCGTCCAGTCACTGATGAGCTTTGCCCATGCCGGCAGCCATCAGCACAGCGACGAGCCCGTCTGTCTGGCCGAAGTGGCTCAGGATGCCATCGGCCTGCTGGCCCTGAACCGACGCAATTTCGAAGTGCAGTTCTACAACCTGTGCGACCCCGAACACTGGGTCGAAGGCGACCCGCAACGGCTGGCCCAGGTATTGATCAACCTGCTTTCAAACGCCCGTGACGCCTCGCCTCCCGGTAGCGCGGTACGGGTCAAGAGCGAAGCCGGCGAACACACGGTCGATCTGATCGTGGAAGACGAAGGCAGCGGTATTCCCTCGAGCATCATGGACCGATTGTTCGAACCTTTCTTCACCACCAAGGACCCTGGCGAAGGCACCGGTCTGGGCCTTGCACTGGTCTATTCCATCGTTGAAGAGCATTATGGACAAATCACCATCGACAGCCCGGCTGATGTTCAAAGCCAACGCGGCACCCGAATCAGGGTTACCTTGCCGCGTCATGTCGAAGCGACGTCCGCTGTGAACTGAGACCGTCGAGAGTATCGAATCAATGCCGCACATTTTGATCGTCGAAGACGAAACCATTATCCGCTCCGCCTTGCGCCGCCTGCTGGAACGTAACCAGTACCAGGTCAGCGAAGCCGGATCAGTGCAGGAAGCACAAGAACGCTTCACCATTCCCTCGTTCGATCTGATCATCAGTGACCTGCGTCTGCCGGGCGCGCCTGGCACGGAGTTGATCAAGCTTGCCCAGGGCACGCCGGTGCTGATCATGACCAGCTATGCCAGCCTGCGCTCGGCGGTCGACTCGATGAAAATGGGCGCGGTGGACTACATTGCCAAACCATTCGACCATGACGAAATGCTGCAAGCGGCCGCACGAATCCTGCGTGATCGACAAACGGTACAAACCGGCGGTGAAGCGGTTGCCGGCAAAGCCGCCAACGGCGCGGCGAAATCCGGTACCGACAACAGCAACGGTGAAATCGGCATTATTGGCTCGTGCCCACCGATGCAGGACCTGTACGGCAAGATCCGCAAAGTGGCACCGACCGACTCCAACGTTCTGATCCAGGGCGAATCGGGTACCGGTAAAGAACTGGTGGCGCGTGCCCTGCACAACCTGTCCAAACGCGCCAAGGCGCCGATGATCTCGGTGAACTGCGCGGCCATTCCGGAAAGCCTGATCGAGTCCGAACTGTTCGGCCACGAAAAAGGCGCATTCACCGGCGCCAGCGCCGGGCGCGCCGGCCTGGTGGAAGCGGCGGACGGCGGCACCTTGTTCCTCGACGAAATCGGCGAACTGCCACTGGAAGCCCAGGCTCGCCTGCTGCGCGTATTGCAGGAAGGCGAAATTCGTCGCGTGGGCTCGGTGCAGTCGCAAAAAGTCGATGTGCGCCTGATCGCTGCGACTCACCGCGACCTCAAGAGTCTGGCGAAGATCGGCCAGTTCCGTGAAGACTTGTATTACCGCCTCCACGTTATCGCGCTGAAGCTGCCAGCCCTGCGCGAACGTGGTGCGGACGTCAACGAAATCGCCAACGCCTTCCTGGCGCGGCAAAGTGCGCGAATCAACCGCACCGACCTGAAATTCGCCGCGGATGCCGAGCAAGCCATTCGTCACTATTCCTGGCCGGGTAACGTTCGTGAACTGGAAAACGCCGTCGAGCGCGCCGTCATCCTGTGCGAAAGCCCGGAAATTTCCGCCGAGCTGCTGGGCATCGACATCGAACTGGGTGACCTGGAAGACGACGAGTTCATTGGCCTGGCGCCCCAACAGGGCAACGGCAGTACCAGTAACAGCAACCACGAACCGACCGAAGACCTCTCCCTGGAAGACTATTTCCAGCATTTCGTCCTCGAACATCAGGACCACATGACCGAAACCGAGCTGGCCCGCAAGCTCGGGGTCAGCCGCAAATGCCTGTGGGAACGCCGTCAGCGCCTGGGCATCCCGCGGCGCAAGACCGGGGTGGCCAGCGAAAGCTGAACTGCACCTGTCTCATGTGCGGGTAACACGTGACATTGTGAAAAAACTGTTACCTCAGCTTTTTCACGTAACAGAAGCCGGGGCTTACGGTAACGAAGCCCCGGCTTTTTTTGGCCCTCGAAATACCTGTCGACCGGCCTAACCCCTTGTTTTATTGGGTTTCGCAAAAGTTGGCACGCACCCTGCTATATGTTTGGTACAAGAACAATAACAAGCAATGCACAAGACAATAAAAATAAGACGAATCGACTCACGCACAATAAAAACAAGACGGCGAGAGGCGCAGCTAACTGATTCTTTTGGAGAGGCGTTGTATTTGGGGCTTGCCCCACGACCAGGCCGAGAACAACAAAAAACTGTCTTAAGACAGAGCCTGTACTGGTTGGATCGAAAGATCACTGCAATTCAGCGACCAAAGCAATCCGTTTGCTCTTGGCTCCCGATTGGGAGGGTCATGAAGGAAAGCTTCATGGCGAGGGCACTCAACAAAAACAAGAAGCCCGAAACCAAAAATAAAAATAGAGCATGCAACTACTTCTTGGGGAGCTTCGGCTCCCCTTGTGGTTTCCGCGATTCGGAAATCCTCGCAAATCGGCTCGTTCCAGCCTTGAATCCTGCGGCCTACAGCTCATATCTGCTGTGTCCTACACCATCCCCCGACTAAATGCTAGAATCCCCGCCCATCATGCGGTCATTCTTCTGTTATGGCCGAATATTCCTTCAAACAGTGCATCCCATGCTGAAGAAGCTGTTCCAGTCATTCCGTACTCCCAAGCGTCCTACGCAACACATTCGCAGCACGCCTGAAGTGCTCAACAGCGGCCAACACTCGCTGCAGAAGGCGCAATTCAGCCGTTACGCGGTGAATATCGTTGAACGCCTGCAGAACGCCGGTTATCAGGCTTACCTGGTTGGCGGTTGCGTGCGCGACATGCTGCTGGGTATCACACCGAAAGATTTCGACGTTGCCACCAGCGCTACACCCGAGCAGGTACGGGCCGAATTCCGTAACGCGCGAATCATCGGGCGCCGGTTCAAGCTGGTGCACATCCACTTCGGCCGCGAAATCATCGAAGTCGCGACCTTCCGCGCCAATCACCCGCAGAACGAAGACGAGGAAGACAGCAATCAGTCTTCGCGCAACGAAAGCGGGCGCATCCTGCGCGATAACGTCTACGGCACCCTGGAAGAGGACGCACAACGTCGCGACTTCACCATAAATGCCTTGTATTACGATCCGGTCAGCGAACGCATCCTCGACTACGCCAACGGCGTACACGACATCCGCAATCACCTGATCCGCCTGATCGGCGATCCGACGCAACGCTACCAGGAAGACCCGGTACGTATGCTGCGGGCCGTGCGTTTCGCCGCCAAGCTGAACTTCGGCATCGAAAAACACAGCGCCCTGCCGATCCGCGGCCTGGCGCCGATGCTGCGCGAGATCCCGTCGGCCCGCCTGTTCGAAGAGGTGCTCAAGCTGTTCCTCTCCGGCCATGCCGCCGATACGTTTGAAATGCTGGTCGACCTGCAGTTGTTCGATCCACTGTTCCCGGCCAGCGCCGAAGCACTGGAATACAACCCGACGTACACCCACACCCTGATCAGCGAAGCCCTGATCAATACCGACCTGCGGATCAAGCAGAACAAACCGGTAACTCCGGCGTTCCTGTTTGCAGCCCTGCTCTGGCCTGCCCTGCCGGCCCGCGTCCTGCGCCTGCAGGAACGTGGCATGCCGCCGATTCCGGCGATGCAGGAAGCGGCGCACGAGTTGATTGCCGAGCAGTGCCAGCGCATCGCGATTCCGAAACGCTTCACCATGCCGATCCGCGAGATCTGGGACATGCAGGAACGCCTGCCACGCCGCAGCGGCAAGCGTGCCGATCTGTTGCTGGACAATCCGCGCTTCCGCGCCGGCTACGACTTCCTGCTGCTACGCGAAAGCGCTGGCGAGCAGACCGATGGCCTGGGCGAATGGTGGACGGACTATCAGGACGCCAACGAAAGCGAGCGTCGCGACATGATTCGCGACCTCAGCGGCAAGGACGAAGGCACCGGCGCCCCGCGCAAGCGTCGCCGCAGCGGTGGTTCCAAGCGCAAACGCGCTGCCGGCGCTTCGAGCACCACGGGCGAGTAATCCATGGAACGCATCTACATCGGCATGGGCAGCAATCTGGCTGACCCCGCCGAACAATTGCGTAGCGCCGTCGAGGCGCTGGCGCACTTGCCACAAACGGAACTGGTCGGGGTATCCGCGTTTTACCAAAGCGACTCGCTACTACCCGGACAACCGCGCTACACCAATGCGGTGGCCGCTCTAGACAGCACGCTGGCGCCGCTGGACCTTCTGGATGCCTTGCAGGCCATCGAAAACGGCCAGGGTCGCGAACGCCTTGAGCGCTGGGGGCCGCGCACGCTGGACCTCGACATCTTGCTGTTCGGTGATCGCCTGATCGACGAACCGCGCCTCAAGGTTCCCCATTACCACATGCAGGAACGGGCCTTCGTTCTGTATCCGCTGGCGGAACTGGCACCTGCAGATCTGCGCCTGGCCGATGGCCGGACCTTGGCCGAACTGCTCAAGGCATGCCCGTTCGTCGGCCTGGAACGCCTCCCCCCGAACTGACCAAAATCCCCTGTAGGAGCGAGCCTGCTCGCGATGACTATTCAACATTCACCATATATGTTGACTGACAGTCCGCCATCGCGAGCAGGCTCGCTCCCACATTGGTTTGTGATGCGTCCTACAGAATCTGCTGAATCGCATCAGTTACCCCGGTAACACCCCACCCGTAACAATGCGGTAACACACGCAATTGACTTCCCTCGTTCTCCTCACGACTATAGGCGTCCCGCTGCCGCCTACACGGCGTTCAAGGGCGCAATCCAGGCCTTAAAAGCACGACGAAAGAGCGTGCGCCTGTATTCAACGAAGAATCACGCGCGTTACTCGCAGTAGTTTCCACAGCGCCTGAATGAGGAACTTTTCATGCCAGCCATCACCCTGACCACCCTGCAAGGTCTGAAGCAAAAAGGTGAAAAGATCACCATGCTGACCTGCTACGACGCGACCTTCGCCCACGCCTGCAACCAGGCCGGCGTCGAAGTGCTGCTGGTGGGCGACTCCCTCGGCATGGTTTTGCAGGGTCACGACAGCACCTTGCCTGTCACCACTGCAGAAATGGCTTATCACGTGGCCGCCGTCAAACGCGGTAACAGCGATGCCCTGATCCTCGCCGACCTGCCGTTCATGGCCTACGCCACCACCGAGCAAGCCATGATCAACAGCGCCCTGTTGATGCAGGCCGGCGCGCACATGGTCAAGGTCGAAGGAGCGTTGTGGCTGGCCGATTCGATCCGCCTGCTGGCCGAGCGCGGCATTCCTGTCTGCGCGCACATGGGCCTGACGCCGCAGTCGGTGAACATCCTGGGCGGCTACAAGGTCCAGGGCCGCAATGAAAACCAGGCGCGGCAGATGCGTGCCGACGCGATCGCCCTGGAACAGGCTGGTGCGGCAATGCTGCTGCTCGAGTGCGTCCCGAGCGAACTGGCGGAAGAAATCACCCAGGCGGTGAAGATTCCAGTGATTGGTATTGGCGCCGGCAATCGCACCGATGGCCAGGTACTGGTTCTGCACGACATGCTGGGCCTGTCCATTACCGGTCGCATGCCGAAATTCGTGAAAAACTTCATGACCGGCCAGACTAGCATCGAGGCTGCATTGAATGCCTACGTGACTGAAGTCAAAGCGGCAACATTCCCTGGGATCGAACACGGATTCTCTGCATGAACACCGTAAAAACCGTACGCGAACTGCGGGCCGCCGTGGCCCGTGCCCGGAGCGAAGGCAAGCGCATCGCCTTTGTGCCAACCATGGGCAACCTGCACAGCGGCCACGTGGCGCTGGTAACCAAAGCCTCCCAACGGGCGGACTTCGTGGTTGCGAGCGTTTTCGTCAACCCGCTGCAATTCGGTGCTGGCGAAGACCTCGACAAGTACCCGCGCACCCTCGTCGCCGACCAGGAAAAACTGCTCCAGGCCGGTTGCCATCTGCTGTTTGCCCCCACTGTTGAAGAGATGTACCCCGACGGCATGGCCGGCCAGACCCGCGTCAGCGTCCCGCAATTGTCCGAAGGCCTGTGCGGCGCCAGCCGTCCAGGGCATTTCGAAGGCGTGGCGACGGTGGTCAGCAAGCTGTTCAACATGGTCCAGCCGGACCTGGCGATTTTCGGCGAGAAAGACTTCCAGCAACTGGCGGTGATTCGCGCGCTGGTTCATGACCTGAACATGCCGATCCAGATCATCGGCGAGCCCACTGTTCGCGCAACCGATGGCTTGGCGCTTTCGTCGCGCAACGGTTTCCTCAGCGAGGAACAACGCGCTGTGGCACCAGTGGTTTATCGCACACTGAATGCGATCGGCGAAGCGATCAGGCAGGGCGAACGCGACTACCCGGCGCTGATCGGCACCCAGATCAAACAGCTCGAAGCAGCCGGCCTGCGTCCTGACTATCTGGAAATCCGCCACGCCCTGACCTTGCGCCCGGCGACGGCGCAGGATCGTGACATGGTGATTCTGGTGGCGGCGTTCCTGGGGACAACGCGGTTGATCGACAACCTGCACTTGAACCTCGACGCGCCAAACTAAACACTCTTTAGCCCTGTGGAGTGAGTCTGTGGCGAGGGGGCTTGTCGGACCGCCGCACCGCCCCGTTGGGCTGCGAAGCGGCCCCAAACTTTCGAGCGTTTCCGAAATTTTGCCAGTGCTACGCACTGGAACGGGGGCAAGCCCCCTCGCCACAAAAGTACACTTCAAACCCTTCGCTTCATTCGTATTGCCGCCCACAACCCCTTCGGGCAAACTGCCCGCCGTTCGATTCCGACCTGGGAAATACTCATGCACGCCATCATGCTCAAAGCCAAGCTGCATCGCGCCGAAGTCACCCACGCAGTACTCGATTACGAAGGCTCCTGCGCCATCGACGGTGAATGGCTGGACCTGTCCGGCATTCGAGAGTACGAGCAGATCCAGATCTACAACATCGACAACGGCGAGCGCTTCACCACCTACGCCATCCGTGGCGAAGAAGGTTCGCGCATGATCTCGGTCAACGGCGCCGCCGCGCACAAGGCCAAGGTCGGTGATCGCGTGATCATCTGCGCTTACGCTCATTACAGCGAAGCCGAACTGCTCAACTTCAAGCCGCGCATGCTCTACATGGCACCGGGCAATGAACTGAGCCACACCAGCAACGCCATTCCGGTCCAGGTCGCCTGATCCGAGTCCTGTCTCTTCCGTTTGTCGGACCATTCCTAACTTCGATGTTAAAAAAGTACCGGAAACAGGTCAGACAAAGTCAAGACAGATCATTGCGCGGGGTTTACTGTAGTCGCCCTGCGCCATGAAATCGTGTCGACGCAGTTGACCGGAACGCCCACCCACAGCGCTCCGGGATTTTTAGTGTTCAAAAGGCCGTTCAAGTAATAAGGAAACCCGCAGCGATGGCGTATTACCGCACTCCTCACGACGTTACCGCTCTGCCTGCCTGGCAAGCGTTGAATGACCACCGCCAAGCCATGCAGGATTTCAGCATGCGCGAAGCCTTCAATGCCGATCCGCAGCGTTTTACTCAGTTCACCCTCAGCAGCTGCGGCCTGTTTCTCGACTATTCGAAAAACCTGATCAACGCCGAGACCCGCAATCTGCTGGTGGGCCTGGCCAACGAAGTCGACCTCAAGGGCGCGATCAAGTCGCTGTTCGATGGCGAAATCGTCAACTCTTCCGAAGGTCGTCCGGCCCTGCACACGGCACTGCGCCGCCCGGTTGGCGACAAGCTGTCGGTCAACGGCGTCAACGTGATGCCCGAAGTGCACAAGGTGCTGAACCAGATCACCGACCTCGTCGGCCGTATCCACGACGGTCTGTGGCGCGGTTACACCGAGAAGCCGATCACCGACGTGGTGAACATCGGCATCGGCGGCTCGTTCCTCGGCCCGGAACTGGTATCCGAAGCCTTGCTGTCCTACGCCCAGAAAGGCGTGCGCTGCCATTACCTGGCGAACATCGACGGCAGCGAGTTCCACGAACTGACCATGAAGCTGCGCGCCGAGACCACGCTGTTCATCGTCTCGTCGAAATCCTTCAACACCCTCGAAACCCTGAAGAACGCCCAGGCTGCCCGTGCCTGGTATCTGGCCCAGGGTGGTTCGGAAGCCGAACTGTATCGCCACTTCATCGCGGTATCGAGCAACAACGCCGCCGCGGTAGCCTTCGGCATCCGCGAAGAGAACATCTTCCCGATGTGGGACTGGGTTGGCGGGCGCTACTCGCTATGGTCGGCCATCGGCTTGCCGATTGCCCTGGCCATCGGCATGTCGAACTTCAAGGAATTGCTGTCCGGTGCCTACACCATGGACCAGCACTTCCAGAGCGCACCGTTCGAACAGAATATGCCGGTGCTGCTGGCCCTGCTCGGCGTGTGGTACGGCAACTTCTGGGGCGCGCAAAGCCACGCGATCCTGCCGTACGATCACTACCTGCGTAACATCACCAAGCACCTGCAACAGCTGGACATGGAATCCAACGGCAAGAGCGTGCGCCAGGACGGCAAGCCAGTGTCCACCGACACCGGGCCGGTGATCTGGGGCGGCGTCGGCTGCAACGGTCAGCACGCCTACCACCAGTTGCTGCACCAGGGCACCCAACTGATCCCGGCCGATTTCATCGTGCCGATCGTCAGCTTCAACCCGGTGTCCGACCACCACCAGTGGCTGTACGCCAACTGCCTGTCCCAGAGCCAGGCTCTGATGCTCGGCAAGACCCTTGGCGAGGCCGAAACCGAGTTGCGCGACAAAGGCATGACTGACGCCGAAGTGCAGAAACTCGCGCCGCACAAGGTGATCCCGGGCAACCGTCCGAGCAACACCCTGGTGGTCGAGCGCATCAGCCCGCGTCGCCTCGGCGCACTGGTGGCAATGTACGAACACAAAGTCTTCGTGCAAAGCGTGATCTGGGGCATCAATGCCTTCGACCAGTGGGGTGTGGAGCTGGGCAAAGAGCTGGGCAAAGGCGTCTACAACCGCCTGGTCGGCAGCGAAGAAACCCCGGCCGAGGACGCCTCGACCCAAGGGCTGATCAATTACTTCCGTGGTCGTCACCGCGGGTGATTTGAAAGCACAACCCACGGGATTTGGATCAATCCGAATCCTGTGGGCAAAAACAATCCCCTGTGGGAGCGAGCTTGCTCGCGATGAAGGACTGTCAGTCGACAACCATGTTGACCGCCATGCCCTCATCGCGAGCAAGCTCGCTCCCACAGTGGTTTATGGTGTTCTCTCATTCTGCGGCGAGCCAGTCCCCAGGCCGATTGGCGACTGACTTGAACCCTTTGACCACTCGGCGCATCTTTATCCTTGTCGCAAAACAAGAATAAGGAACCGTCATGTTCGATATCAGCACGTTCCCCAAAGCCGATGCCGTCCGCCGGGCCGCACAATTGAGTCAAGACGACTATCAGCGCCTGTACCGCCAATCCGTCGAACACCCCAGCACCTTCTGGGCCGAACAGGCCACGCGTTTTCTCGACTGGAGCGCGCCTTGGGAAACCGTCCAGCGCTACAACCTGAAGACCGGTGAAGCCAGCTGGTTTGCCGGTGCGCAATTGAACGTCAGCTACAACTGCATCGACCGGCACCTGGAGAAACGCGGGGATCAGGTCGCCATCATCTGGGAAGGCGACGACCCTGCCGACTCCACCTCCATTACCTACAAAAAACTGCATGAAAACGTCTGCCGCCTGGCCAACGTTCTGAAAAGCCGTGGCGTGAAAAAAGGCGACCGCGTGTGCATCTACATGCCGATGATTCCCGAAGCGGCCTACGCCATGTTGGCCTGTACCCGCATCGGTGCGGTGCACTCGGTGGTGTTCGGCGGCTTCTCCCCGGACTCGTTGCGCGACCGCATTCTCGACGCCGACTGCCGCACCGTGATCACGGCCGATGAGGGCGTGCGCGGCGGCAAGGTCGTGCCACTTAAGCAGAACGTCGACAAGGCGCTGCAAAGCTGCCCGGACGTGAACACCGTGCTGGTGGTCGAGCGCACAAAGGGGGAGGTGAACCGGGTCGAAGGACGGGACATCAAGTACCAGCAAGCCCTGAGCGAAGCCAGCGCCGTTTGCCCACCCGAGCCGATGGACGCCGAAGACCCGCTGTTCATCCTCTACACCTCCGGCAGCACCGGCAAACCCAAAGGCGTGCTGCACACCACCGGTGGCTACCTGCTGCAAGCAGCGATGACCTTCAAGTACGTGCTGGACTACCGCGACGGCGAAGTCTTCTGGTGCACCGCCGACGTCGGCTGGGTCACTGGCCACAGCTACATCGTCTACGGTCCGCTGGCCAACGGTGCGACCACGCTGATCTTCGAAGGCGTGCCGAGCTACCCGAGTACCTCGCGCTTCTGGCAGGTGATCGACAAGCACCAAGTGAACATTTTCTACACCGCCCCGACGGCCCTGCGCGCACTGATGCGCGAAGGCCCGGAACCGTTGAAGCAAACATCCCGCGCCAGCATCAGGCTACTCGGTACGGTCGGCGAGCCGATCAACCCGGAAGCCTGGGAATGGTATTTCCATGCGGTCGGCGAAGAGCGTTGCCCGATCGTCGATACCTGGTGGCAGACCGAAACCGGCGGCATCATGCTCAGCCCGCTGGTCAGTGCCCAGTGGATCAAGCCCGGTTGTGCGACACAACCGATATTCGGCGTGCAACCGGTGCTGCTCGACGAGCAAGGCAAGGAAATCAAGGGCGCCGGCAGTGGCGTATTGGCCATAAAGTCCAGCTGGCCGGCGCAGATCCGCAGTGTCTATCGCGACCCGCAACGCATGGTCGACACCTACTTCAAGCCCTACCCCGGCTACTACTTCACCGGCGATGGCGCGCGGCGCGATGAAGATGGCGACTACTGGATCACCGGGCGCATCGACGATGTGATCAATGTGTCCGGCCACCGTATCGGCACCGCCGAAGTGGAAAGCGCCCTGGTGCTGCACGAGAGCATCGCCGAGGCCGCTGCGGTAGGTTACCCCCACGACATCAAGGGCCAGGGCATCTATGTCTTTGTCACGCCCATGAACGACGTCGAAACCAACGATGAGCTGAAGAAGGAATTGCTGGCCCTGGTCAGCCAGGAAATCGGCAGTTTCGCCAAACCGGACTTGATCCAGTGGGCGCCGGCCTTGCCGAAAACCCGCTCAGGCAAGATCATGCGGCGCATTCTGCGCAAGATCGCCTGCAATGAACTGGACAGCCTGGGCGACACTTCGACCTTGGCTGACCCGAGCGTGGTACAAGGCTTGATCGATAAACGCCTGAATCAATGACGTGCCTTTGTAGGAGCAGCCGGTCGACACTCGATTGCTCGCGATGAACTCAAGCGCGCCGCGTGTATTCAGGAGAAACGCGTTACCGTTAACGACCATTGCGAGCAATCGAGTGTCGACCGGCTGCCCCTACAGAGTACCTATGGAATTCATCCGCACCCGCATCGAAACCCAGATCATGAGCCTGACCGGTTTGTCTTTGGGCAAACTCGACCTGGAAAACCCCAAGGGCGACCCCGGGCTGTTCGGGCCGGACTCGGTGAGCTGGCAAGTCCATGGCGATTTCAGCAGCATGCTGATCGGTGGCATCAGCGCCCTGATGCTGCAGGCCCTGCATCCTCTGGCATTGGCCGGGGTCTGGGACCATTCGAACTTTCGTGAAGACATGCTCGGCCGCTTGCGCCGCACCGGGCAGTTCATCTCCGGCACCACCTTCGGTTCTCGAAAGGATGCCGACTGGTTGATCGAAAAAGTCCGCACCATCCATTTGCAGATCACCGGCACGGCACCGGACGGACGCGCCTACGCCGCCAGCGATCCCCAATTGTTGACGTGGGTGCATGTGGCGGAAGTCAGCAACTTCCTCGCCGCACATTTGCGCTATCGCAATCCGCACCTGTCGCCGGTCGATCAGGATCGCTACTACGCTGAAATCGCCCTGGTCGCCGAGCGCCTCGGGGCCCGGGATGTGCCCCGTTCGCGGCAGGAAATTGCCGACTACCTTGAGCGCATGCGTCCACAGTTACTGTGCGACGAACGCAGTCGTGAAGTCCTGCGCCTGTTGCTGAACGCCCCCTCCCCCAGTCGCCTGGCCAAGCCTTTCGGCGGTCTGATGATGCAGGCCGGGATCGATCTGCTGCCGGACTGGGCCAGCGACATGCTCGGCGTCAGCCAGAACCCGCTGCAACGCAAGCTGATCCGCGCCAGCGTCAATCGCAGTGCGCCGATGCTGCGCTGGGCGGTGCGTAATGGATCGGTGCAGCGGGCTAAACGACGGATGGGGTTATTGACCTGAACACAACTTCTTGAATGTGATCATCTCTGTGGCGAGGGAGCTTGCTCCCGCTCGAGTGCGTAGCGCTCGTAAAAAAACCGAAATGTGCCGGGATTTTGGGTCCGCTTCGCAGCCCAGCGGGAGCAAGCTCCCTCGCCACAGGCAAGCCCCTCATCTCTGTTCCACAGTGTTAAACTCCCGCGCCCATTTCCCTCCTGCAAGGCGCCCAGCATGTCTTCCTTGAATCAGGCGCTGCGCGCCGCCCTCGAACGTCGCCAGGATCTGCTGGCGGAGTTGCACAGCCAGGGTACCGATTGCTATCGCCTGTTCCACGGCAGCCAGGAAGGTGCCGGGGGCCTGACCATCGACCGCTATGGCCCGCAACTGCTGGTGCAAAGTTTCCACCAGGCGCTGGAGCGCGAGACGCTGCTGCAACTGCACGAAGCGATCAATCAACACCTGGGTTTTGAAACCCTGCTGGTCTACAACGACCGCTCCCGTGGCAATTCGCGCATCGACCGCGAAGACATCGTTTACCGCGCCGACGAAGCCGCCCTGCAAGACCTGGTCGGCCACGAATGGGGCCTGAACTATCGGGTGCGCGGTCGCCATGTCGGCCAGGACCCGCTGCTGTTCCTCGACCTGCGCAACACCCGCGGCTGGGTCAAGGATCACAGCAAGAACAAGAGCGTGCTGAACCTGTTCGCCTACACCTGTGGTGTCGGCCTCAGTGCCGCCGCCGGTGGCGCGCGCGAGGTGTGCAACCTGGACTTCGCCGAAGGCAACCTGGCGGTCGGCCGGGAGAACGGCCAACTCAACCCGCAGTTGCCGACCATGGAATTTATCCAGTCCGACTACTTCCCGGCCATTCGCCAACTGGCCGGCCTGCCGATCAGTCAGCGCCGCGGGCAAAAACTGCCGAGCTATCAGCGCCTGGAACAGCGCCAGTACGATCTGGTGCTGCTCGACCCTCCAGCCTGGGCCAAGAGCGCATTCGGCACCGTCGACCTGCTGCGCGACTACCAGAGCCTGCTCAAACCGGCCTTGCTGACCACCGCCGACAACGGCGTGCTGATCTGCTGCAACAACCTGGCGAAGGTCAGCATGGACGACTGGCGCGAGCAGGTTTTGCGTTGTGCAGAAAAGGCCGGGCGGCCGGTGCGTGAATGGACCGTGATGAAGCCAGGCGCCGATTTTCCGTCGATGGATCAGCAACCACCACTGAAAACCCTGATCCTGCAGTTCTGACCGTTGTGGGAGAAATCTGAAAAATCCTGAACAGGCCAATCACTTCGGAACCGGAAACGCATGCCATACTCCAAGGCACTCCGATTCAGACAGATGAAGCCGCACATGCACAAAGGATTGATTCGCGCCATCGGCGCCTTGTTGACTGCTCTGGCCCTCTACAGCTTGCTGGGTTTTCTGATTTTACCGGGTGTCGCATTGCGCGTTGCCAACCAGCAACTGACCAACTACGCCACCACACCGGCGACCATCCAGCGGATCGAATTCAATCCGTTCAGCCTTGAGCTTACCCTTTGGGGCTTGAACATCGGCGAACCCGGCAAGGAGCAGGTCGGTTTCGAGCGGTTGTACGCCAACCTGCAATTCGACAGTCTGTGGACCAAGGCGGTGCACCTGTCCGATGTCGAACTGGACAAGCCCAAGACCGAAATCCTGTTCAGCAAGGACGGCAAACTCAATCTGCTCGGGCTGTTCAAACTGCCAGCGAGCGAACCCACGCCGGCCGACCCTAATGCCAAGCCGTTTCCGCTGCGCATCGAGCGGATCAAACTGGCGGGCGGCGCCGTGCACTTTGAAGACGCCCGGCCCAGCGAGCCCATCGAGTTTCTCTACGACACACTCGATTTCGAGCTGAAGAACCTCAGCACCCTGCCCGATGACAGCGCCGACATGACCCTGGTGGCCGTCGGCCCCAATGGCGGACAGATCGACTGGACCGGCAACTTCAGCCTGATCCCGATCGCCTCCGAAGGTAAGCTGAAAATCACTGATGGCAAGATGAAAGCCTTTTGGCCCTATGTGCGCGATGCCGTGCCACTGGATCTCGAAAACGGCGTCATGAGCATCAGCACCGACTACAAACTCAACCTGGCCAAGGAAACCGAGCTGCTGCTGAACAATGTAGCGGTCAGCATCGCCCCCTTCGCGATCAAGGCGCCGGATGGTCGACCGCTGGTAAAGCTCGAGCGCCTGGACGTCAGCGAAACCACCGTGGACCTGGCCAAGCAGCAAGTGGTGGTCGGCAAGATCCGCAGCCACAAACTGGAAACCTGGGCCGCGCTGGAATCGGACGGCCAACTCGATTGGCAGAAACTGTTCGCCAGCCAACCGTCAAAACCCACCGCCAATGCCAAGGCGGATGCCGAACCGACCAGTACTCCGGCGGCGGCAGACTCACCGAAACCTGAACCGGCCGCCCCAGACAAACCCTGGCAGGTGCTGCTCAAGGATGTGCAACTGCGCGACTACCAGGTGCATCTGGCTGACCGCAAGGCACAACCCGCCGTCGCTCTGGAACTGGGTCCGCTGAACCTCGACCTGCAAAACTTCGACAGCCTCAGCGGTTCACCCTTTACCCTCAAGCTCGATACCGGCGTGGGCAAGCAAGGCAAGATCATGGCCGACGGCGAGGTCAACCTGGCCCCGGTCAGCGCCAGACTGAAGGTACAGACCAAGGACATCGACCTGCGGGTTGCCCAGTCCTACATCACGCCGTTCATTCGCCTGGAACTGCGCAGCGGCATGCTGGGCAGCGATCTGGCAGTCAACCTGAAAAGCACCGAGCCCCTGGCGTTCAACGTCACCGGCCGCGCCCAGGTCGATCAGTTGCATACCCTGGACACCCTGAAAACCCGCGACTTCCTCAAGTGGCAACAGGTCGTGGTCGAAGGCCTGAACTATCAGCATGGGGACAGCCTGTCGATCGACAAGATCAACCTGTTCCAGCCCTATGCGCGCTTCATGATCAACGATGATCGCACCACCAACATCGATGACCTGCTGATTCCGCAGCCGGCGGACTCCGGGGCAAAACCGGCGGCAAGCAAACCGGCCAGCAACGAAAAACCGCTGGGCATCCACATCGGCGGGATTTTCATCAATGATGGTTCGGCCAACTTTGCCGACTTCAGCCTGACCCCGAACTTCGCCACCGCCATCCAGCAACTCAACGGGCAGATCGGCACCATCGACAGCCGCCAGCCGAAACCGGCCAGTGTCGACGTCAAGGGCAAGGTCGATCGCTACGCGCCGGTGACCATCAAGGGCTCGGTCAATCCGTTCGACCCGATGGCCAGCCTCGACATCGCCACCAGCTTCAAACGCGTGGAACTGACCACGCTGACGCCCTACTCCGGCAAGTTCGCCGGCTACCGTATCCGCAAGGGCCGGCTCAATCTCGACCTGCACTACCAGATCACCAAGGGTCAGCTCAAAGCCGAAAACAAAGTGGTGGTAGAACAACTGCAACTGGGTGAAAAAGTCGACAGCCCGGATGCCGTGAGCCTGCCGCTGAAACTGGCCATTGCCTTGCTCAAGGACGTCGACGGCAAGATCTCCATCGAACTTCCGGTCACCGGCGACCTGAACAACCCTCAGTTCAGCGTCATGCCGATTATCTGGCAGACCCTGCGCAACCTGGTCGTCAAAGCCGCGGCAGCACCGTTCAAACTTATTGGCGGGCTGGTCAACGGTGGTGGCTCGGAAGACCTGGGCAGCGTTTCATTCGCAGCGGGTTCCAGCGAATTGGGCAAGGACGCCGAAGGCGCCCTGGACAAACTGTCCAAGGCGCTCAAGGAACGCCCAGCCCTGCGCCTGGAAATCGAAGGCACCGCCGCCCAGAGCAGCGATGGCCCGTTGATCGCCGAACAACGCCTGGAGCGTGAGTACCAGTACAACTACTACAAAATGCTCCAGCGCCGCGGTGACAAGGTCCCGGCCCAGGCTTCGTTGCTGGAAGTGCCGGACGGAGAAAAAGGCCCGCTGCTCGAAGGTATCTACCGCACCCGCCTGAAAACCCAGCCCCCTGCCGAATGGAAGGACCTGGGCAAGGAAGAGCGCACCGCGAAAATGCGCGCCGAGGTGATCAAGTTCTGGAGCTCCAGCGACGTGCTGTTGCGTCAACTGGGCCAGGAACGCGCCAGCAGCATCAAGGATTATCTGGTCGACAAGGCCCAGCTGGAAGATGACCGGGTGTACTTCATCGACGCCAACCTGGGCGAGGCGCAAAGTGACGGCCGCGTGGTGACACCAATGCATCTGGATGCCGAGTGATGAATCGGCGGCTGGCAGGCCTGGTTCTGGTGCTCTGCGCCAGTCAGGCTTGGGCGGCCGATACCCTGCGCTGTGGCAGCCAGTTGATCAGCGTCGGCGATCGCTCGAGTGAGGTCCTGCAGAAATGCGGGGAACCGGTCAGTCGCGACTTGCTGGGGTACAAGCGCAGTGCAGATCGGCGCGAGGAGTTTCAGGTCGAGGAATGGACCTACGGACCGAATGGCGGGATGTATCAATACTTGCGGTTCGAAGGTAATCGGCTGAAACAGATCACCAGCAAACGCAGCAATTGATTAGCACTATCCAATGTGGGAGCGGGTTTTCAGCGCTACACATAAAACAGGCCCCGGCAAAAGTGCGCGGGGCCAGTGACGGCCACATCCTTATGGCCCTTCACATGAACACTCAGGTTGCAACAGACGTATGACTCAGCCCGTCTGTCGCGCCTTCTCCCGGTCCAGGCGAGAAGCCTTGTCTTACTCGGCTTTGAGGCCGTCAGCGGAGACCGCCTTGACGCCTTTGATTTTCTTGGTAATGGCCACTGCGGTGGTTTTCTGAGCTTCAGTAATGGCGACCGTCGACGACAGCGATACAACACCCTTGTTGGTTTCAACTTTGATGTCGGTACCTGGAATGCCTTTTTCAGTCATCAGGTCACTTTTAACTTTGGTGGTGATCCAGGTATCGGAAGTAGCTTCTGTAGCCTTGGTCATTTCACCCGCCGCCAGGGTCATTGGAGCCTGGGTGGCTTGAGTGGTCTGGGCGAATGCCGCGTTTGCCATGGTCAGGGTCAGCGCGGTAGCAGTAGCGGCAGCGATAGCGAACTTCTTCATACGAGTAACTCCTGTTTTTCGGAAAGTCTGCCGGGTGTCTTGTCGGCAGGGTTACCTAGGATATTGCGAACGTTGTGCCAACTTCTAAAAAGAGAGTAAAACCTTATTAATCAACAAGTTACAAAATCATCCAATTTTCGGAATCATGCAAAATGCACGAGAACCCCAACCACTGCATGCAAGTTGCGGGTTTATGGAAAGTTCCTAAGATGCTGAAATTTCTGAGCTTTATCTGCGGCATTTGACGACGGGTCGACAAACAGGAAAATCCCCGCAAAAGCGGGGACTTGATTCAGCAATTCATGCCGCAGAACCGGAACACCCTTTAGGCAGGTAATCCTGGGAAACGCTGCTCTTGCATGACCAGCCTTTGTCTTCGTCCCGTGTCAGTGTGACGGTTTTGCCCTGGACCACCCCCGGGGCATTGTGCAACGTACAAACGATTGATCCCGCTCCCGCCGGCGTTGTAGCCGTCACAGACAGGGTGCAGTGGTTGGTCGATGTCTCGCCGGCAGGCGCCACGTTGGCAATTGTCGGGGTTTCCCCCTGGCTGATCACATCCTCGAATGGCACCTTCATTGCAGTCAGCTCGGCCAGCGCCGCCGTGACCTTGGCCCGGGCCTGGTACTTGGAATACATCGGCAGGCCCAGTGTTGCCAGGATCCCGATGATCGCCACCACGACGAGCAACTCGATCAGGGTAAAACCTTTCTGATTGTTCATGTACAAGCTCCATGCATGAGTCGAAGGCTCATGACCTGCCCCATGGCAGCACAGCCTGTGCCAAGGCCAGAAGCCCCTGTTGGCAGGGGGCATGGTGTCCGCAAAGCCCTTACCTACTACCAGGATTAGCACTATCTGACGTTTTTTGTCACCTCACCCTGGCGGGTTTGGCCCCGTCCCTTGACTAGGCTATAAGAGCAATTCAATCGGAATACCCAGGACTGAACATGGCGGTCAAGGCAGCGAAAATCAGCGTGTATGCATGGGAAGGCATCGACCGCAAAGGCACAAAAGTGACCGGCGAACTTAGCGCTCAAAACCCGGCGCTGATCAAGGCGAAGCTGCGCAAGCAAGGCATCACTCCCGGCAAGGTCCGCAAAAAAAACCATTCGGTGTTCAACATGGGCAAGCGCATCACGGCCCAGGACATTGCCCTGTTCACCCGGCAAATGGCGACGATGATGAAGGCCGGCGTGCCGTTATTGCAGTCCTTCGACATCATCGGCGAAGGCTTCGACAATCCGGCCATGCGCAAGCTGGTGGACGAACTGAAACAGGAAGTTGCGGCGGGCAGCAGCTTCGCCGCCGCCCTGCGCAAGAAGCCCCGGTATTTCGATGAGTTGTATTGCAACCTGGTGGATGCCGGCGAACAGGCCGGTGCCCTCGACACCCTTTTGGAACGGGTCGCAACCTACAAGGAAAAAAGCGAAAGCCTCAAGGCCAGGATCAGGAAAGCCATGACCTACCCGCTGGTGGTGGTGTTCGTCGCGGCGATTGTCACCGGGATTCTGCTGGTCAATGTCGTGCCACAATTCGAATCGGTGTTCAAAGGCTTTGGCGCCGAACTGCCGGCCTTCACCGTGATGGTCATTGGCCTGTCGCAATTCATGCAGACCTGGTGGTGGGTGGTCCTTGGCGCGCTTATCACGATGACCTTCGGCGTGCGCCACGCCCTCAGGACATCCCCCGCCTTCCGTGACCGGTTGGACACCTCGCTGCTGAAACTGCCGCTGGTGGGCACCCTGATGCACAAGTCCGCCGTGGCCCGGTTCGCCCGTACACTGTCGACCACTTTCGCTGCCGGCGTGCCGCTGGTGGAGGCCCTGGAATCAGTGGCCGGTGCGACCGGCAATGTCGTGTTCAAGCGCGCGGTACTGCGCATCCGGCAGGACATCTCGACCGGCATGCAATTGCATTTCGCCATGCGCACCTGCGGCGTCTTTCCGAACATGGCGATACAAATGACCGCCATCGGCGAAGAGTCCGGCACCCTGGACGCTATGCTCGACAAAGTCGCGGGGTTCTACGAAGACAACGTCGATAACATGGTCGATAACCTCACCAGCCTGATGGAGCCATTCATCATGGTGGTGCTGGGTGTTATCGTCGGTGGACTGGTAGTTGCCATGTACCTGCCCATCTTCCAACTTGGCTCAGCGATCTGACATGCCCTTGAATGAAATCCTGATTCACTCTGCGCTGGCCTTTGTCCTTCTCGCAGGCATCACCGGCCTGCTGGTCGGCAGTTTCCTCAATGTTGTGATCTGGCGCCTGCCGAAAATGCTCGAACGCGACTGGCGTGAGCAGGCCCATGACATTCTCGGGCTGCCTGGCGAAACGCCGTTGCCGACCTATAACCTGTTGCTGCCCCACTCCCAGTGCCCGCACTGCGGTCACCGAATCCGCGCCTGGGAAAACATCCCGTTGCTCAGTTATGTATTTTTGCGCGGCCGCTGCTCAGCCTGTGCGGCAGCGATCAGCCCGCGCTATCCGTTGACCGAACTGGCCTGCGGGCTGTTGTCGGCGTTTGTTGCCTGGCACTTCGGCTTCGGTTGGCCGGCCGCCCTGGTGCTGGTCCTGAGCTGGGGGTTGCTGGCGATGAGCCTGATCGACGCCGAACATCAGATATTGCCGGACGTACTGGTGCTGCCGTTGATATGGCTGGGGTTGATCGTCAACAGTTTCGGCCTGTTCGTGTCGTTGCACGAGGCGCTTTGGGGGGCGATCGCCGGTTACAGCCTGCTGTGGTCGGTGTTCTGGCTGTTCAAGCTGACCACGGGCAAGGACGGCATGGGCTACGGTGATTTCAAGCTGCTGGCGATGCTGGGCGCCTGGGGTGGCTGGCAGATTTTGCCGCTGACCATCCTGCTGTCCTCGCTGGTGGGTGCCATTATCGGGCTGATGCTGCTGCGCTGGCGTAATGCAAAAACCTCGACGCCGATCCCTTTCGGCCCCTATCTGGCCATTGCCGGCTGGATTGCGTTGCTCTGGGGTGGTCAAATAACCGACCTCTATTGGCAGTTTGTCGGTTTGAAATGAATAGCCCTGTGGAAAAACCCTGGATTCTCGGCCTGACCGGCGGCATCGGTAGCGGCAAAAGTGCGGCCGCCCAACACTTCATCGATCTGGGCGTGCATGTGGTCGACGCCGATCATGCCGCTCGCTGGGTAGTGGAACCCGGCCGCCCGGCACTGGCGCAAATCGCCGAGCACTTCGGCCCCGGCGTGTTGCAGGCCGACGGGCAACTGGACCGCGCCGCGCTACGCAAATTGATCTTCGAGGTGCCTGAAGAACGCCGCTGGCTCGAGGCCCTCCTGCATCCGCTGATCGGTGAGGAGATCGCTCACCACCTGGCGCTGGCAAAATCGCCTTATGCGATTCTGGTTTCGCCGCTGCTGATCGAGTCCGGGCAATACGCCATGACCCAACGGGTGCTGGTGATCGATGCCCCCGAACAATTGCAGATCGAACGTACCCTGCAACGTGACCAGACCAGCGAACAGCAAGTCCAGGCGATCCTCAAGGCCCAGTCCAGCCGCCAGGATCGCGTGAGCCATGCCGACGACGTCGTGGTCAATGACCGCGACCTTGCCTGGCTGCACAGCGAGGTTGAACGCCTGCATCACTTTTATCTTTCTTTGCGTGGAGGCCAGTCATGAGCCAACCAACAACTGTCGAATGCCCAACCTGTGGCGCCCCCGTGGAATGGACCGCCGAGAGCAAATTCCGGCCATTCTGCTCCGACCGCTGCAAACTGATCGACCTGGGTGCCTGGGCGTCCGAAGAGCACAAGATTCCAGTGGCTCCCGATGCCGAGGACGAGATGTTCAGCGGTGACTTCGACCCGCGCCACTGATCCATCGAGAAGGCGATTCCAGGTTTTGATGTGGATCAGGACTTGGGATCGTCGTCTTTCCAGGGGGCCGAGAGGTAGCGGGTGCGGTTGAACGTCTCCAGCCATTCCGGGCAGAACACCACCAGCGCACTGACGATCATGCCGTTGATAAACGCTTCGGGAAAAATGATCAGCCACAGGTAACCGACAAAATCCTCAAGCCAGTACGGCATCTCGAAACGCTCATCGAACCATAGCAACCACAGCGCCAGCAGCAGGCACAGCAACGCCGACAGCGCGGCGGCAAAGAATCCGGAAACGAAGATATACACGAAGGGATTCCGCGGCTGCGCACGCTCCACCAGAATGGCGCAGCACTCGGTGACCAGCACCGGCAGCGCAATCAACAGCGCGCCATTGACCCCGACCGCCGCCAGGTCCTGTCGGCCGAGCAGCACCAGCCCCGTTTGCGCAACCAACCCGCCGACCAGCGCCAGCGGCCAGTCCAGCAGTAGCGTCACCGCTGTCATGCCGATGAAATGGTAAGACACGCCGGTATCAAAGTCGCGCCGCACCAACCACAACAGAAACAGCGCAAACACCGTCCCGAACAGCAGATGCTGGCGACGGCTGTCGGTGAACAGTTCAACCCACGGCGCGCGACAGATCGCCCAGATCAACACCGGCACATAGATCAGCCAGCCGACCGCAAGGGTTTGCGATGACAGCAACTCTGCACCGATCATGGCTACGCGCGCCTCCCAGGCGAAGAACAACAGACACTCAGTCTACACCGCCGCTCGTCTGCCCTTCGACTTCAGGCCCAATGCCTCGGATCGTTCATCACCGCGTCATGTTCGGCGAACAGTTTCGGTAGCTCTGACTTGAGAAAGTCCACCCAGGTGCGGACCTTGGCATCGAGAAAGCGTCGCGAAGGATACAGCGCATACACATTGCGTTCGCGCAGGCGCCATGCAGGTAACACGCGCAGCAAAGTACCGTCGTTCAAGGGTCGCGTCGCGGTGTAGAACGGCAGCAGGCTGATGCCCATGCCCGCTTCCGAAGCCTTGACCATCGACTCGGCAACATTGCACTGAAAGGTCTTGGCCGGGCTGACGGCATGCTCGCCGTGCGCGTCCTGGAACAGCCATTGATCGCTGTACAACGGGTCGAGCATGCGCAGGCATTGATGATCGCTCAGCGCCAGCGGCTGCTGCGGCACACCCCGGCGTTGCAAGTAAGCCGGGGAAGCACAGGGCACGCTGTAGATCTGCCCGATGGCCTGCGCAACCATTTGCGAATCGGCCAGTTCGGGAGCGATCGAAATCACCACATCGTGCCCCTCCTCCAGCGGATCGGGATTGCGCTGCGACAAGGTCAGTTCGAACACCACATCGGGATAAAGCTCGCTGTAGCGGGCGATCAACGGCGTGAGCAGCACACCCAGGCCGTTCATGCTGTGCACCCGCAGGCGTCCGGCCGGATTGATATGAGCGCCACGGGCCTCGGCCGTCGCCTCATCCATGGCATCGACGATTTGCCGGCTGCGCAGCAGCAAGCGCTCGCCGGCGTCGGTCAGGCTCAAGCGCCGCGTGGTGCGTTGCAGCAGACGCGCCTGAACATGCTCCTCCAGATCCGCCACCAATCGGGATACCTGCGCGGTCGACAGATCCAGCGCATCGGCAGCCCCGGTGAAACTGGCGCAGTCCACCACGCGGATGAACACGCGCAAGTTGTTAAGCACATCCATAAGCCTCCTTCGAGCGGTGATTGTTACGTTTCATGTAAGGCTGCATCCGCCGTTCGCCCCTTTATCCGTGGGTGGCAAAGACTAAAATTCAGACATCGAAACCGACACGGAGCACGCCAACATGAAAACGTTGATCAGCCTGTTGCTGACCGTCATCGCCACCTCGGCCATGGCCGCCGACAACGACCCCCTCGCGGTCCTGTACAACCCGGCGCAGCCACTGGACATCGCCAAGGTGGTTTCTGTGTCCGACACGGCGACAGCGTGCGGGGTTGTACCGGCGACCATGGAGTATGTCGATCATCAGGGCCAGACCCACCGCGTGACGTACAACGTCATGGGTGATTGCACCAGCAACCTGTGATCAAAGGGCTCACAGCAAGGTCCACGTGTAGCTGAGGATCAAGCGGTTCTCGTCGATATCACTGCGGTAGTTTGAACGCGCCATCGCGTTGCGCACGCGAATGCCCAAACCTTTGAGGCTGCCGCTCTGCAGCACATAGCCGATGTCCAGGTCACGTTCGCGGTCCTTGCCTTCAAAGCCCTTGCCGGTATCGACATTGTTGCCGCTGATGTAGCGCACGGTACTGGTCAGCCCCGGTACGCCGAGCGCCGCGAAGTCGTAGTCGTAGCGCGCCTGCCAGGAACGTTCATCGGTGAAGGCGAACTCGTAGGTCGGCACTTCGTTGCCCAGTGGTGAGATGTTGGCAAACACCCGTGGGAACGCACTGTCGCCGAACATGCCTTGATAGCCGACGTAAAACGTATGGCCGCCACGCTTGGCGGACAGCAACGAGAAGAACGCCTGGTTGTCGATGTTGCCCAGCAGTTTCTTGCCGTCCTCGCGCGAATCGTAGTAACCGAGATTGGCGCCGAGGATCCAGTCGCCCACCGGCTCACTGTGCTTTAAACCCAGAAAACGCTGGTTGTAGATATCTTCCAGTTGCCCGTACCAGGCGCTGACCGAGCTGCGCTTGTCATTGAAGGCATAATCAGCGCCGGCAAAATTGAAACCGTCGCTGCTGACCTGACGCTGCGGTACGTGCCCCAGCATCGCTTGCATCTTTTCGTCGCCAGCTTCGTTGCGCAGGCTGGTTGAACTCAAGTGCCCCCCCTGCAGCGTCAGGCCATTGATCTCGTTGGAAGTGATGCTTGCGCCCTGATAACTCGGTGGCAGCAGGCGAATATCGCTGAATGCCAACACCGGCAGATTGGGTTGCAACTCACCGACTTTCAGCTCGGTTTTGGAGTAACGCATCTTCAACGCGCCTTCCAGACGGCTGTAGTTATCCGCCGCGTGGCCGTCGCTCTGCACCGGTAGCAAACCGGTATTGGTCCGGTCCGGGGCGCTGTCGAGCTTGAGGCCGAGCAAGCCGATGACGTCCACCCCAAACCCGACGGTGCCCGGGGTGTATCCGGACTTCACGTTGAGGATGAAACCCTGGGCCCACTCTTCAGCCTTCGATTGCTGGTTGGCGCCGACGATGTCGGAATAGTCGCGGCTGAAGTAGTAATTGCGCGCCTGCAACGTCGCGGTGGTGTCTTCGATAAAACCTTTTTCAGCGGCCATCGCGCCTGTGGAGAAACTCGAGACGACAGCCAGGGACAACGCAGAACCGGTTGTTGGGAAAATCTGTTTCATCGTTTTTCTCTTATTGTTATTGATCGACTGGTTGAAGGACTTCAGTTGCAGTGGATTTGCGACGGGGGACGGAACGACGGGCGCTCAACAGCACATGGGTGACCATGCCGAAAATCAGCCCCCAGAACGCCGCGGACAAACCGAACAGCGACATGCCCGAAGCCGTGACCAGAAAGGTCACCAGCGCGGCTTCACGATCGCTCGGCACCGCCATCGCGCCCGTCAACGCGCCGGCAATGGCGGCGAACAAGGCCAGCCCGGCCAGCGCCGCGATCAACTCTTTGGGGAATGCTGAAAACAGCGAGACCAGCGTGGCGCCGAAGATCCCCAACAGCAGGTAACACAGGCCGCCGACGACCCCGGCCACATAGCGTTTGCGAGGATTTTCGTGGGATTCGCGACCGGTGCAGATCGCCGCTGTGATCGCCGCCAGATTCAGTCCATGGCAACCAAACGGCGCCAGCAATGCCGTGCCCAGCGCGCTACTGGCGATGATCGGGCTCGCCGGCGTTGGATATCCGCTGGCCCGCAGCACCGCCATGCCGGGCACGAACTGACCGGTCAACGCCACCATCACCAGCGGCAAGGCGATGTTCAGGATCGCGCCCAAGCTGAACTCGGGCGTGATCCACACCGGCGCGGCCAGGCCGATCACCAGCGCTTCACGATGCAAATCACCGGTGAACGCGGCAATCGAACAGCCCACCAGCAGCACCATCATCACTGCATAACGCGGCATCACACGCTTGCAGATCAGGTAGCAGGCAAACATCGCCAGGACCAGCAACGGCTTGCGCTGCATCGACACGAACAACCCGGTGCCGAAACTGAACAGGATCCCCGCCAGCATCGCCGCCGCGATGGCTGCAGGCAGCTTGCTGATGATCCGGTCGAAAGCCCCCGAGATGCCAACCACGAAAATGATCAGGCTGCTGACCAGATAAGCCCCCACCGCCTCTGCCATGGAGATGTCCGGCAACAGCGTCACCAGCAACGCCGAGCCCGGCGCCGACCAGGCGATGATCACCGGAACGCGATAGCGCAGGCTCAGACCGATACCGAGCACGGCGCTGCCAATGGAGATCGCCCAGATCCAGGACGACAACACTTCCCGCGAAAGATGTGCCGCTTCTGCCGCCTGAAAGATGATCACCAACGGGCCGGCGTAGGAAATCACCGTGGCAACGAATCCAGCCACGGCGGCTGACAACGAGAAGTCCTGGAAAAACGCTTTCATGATTCAGGCACCGGTCGCTGACAACGCAGGGTTGACGCCAGCAGCGCTGCGTCGGCTGCTGATGGCGAACACGGTCATGGCCAGGGCCGCCACCGCACCGGGCAAGGCAAACGCCATGAAGTTCAGTTGCAGGGGCAAGCTGATCCCGAGCAAGGCACCACCCAGCAGCGGACCGACGATGGCCCCGTTGCGCCCAATGCCCGACGCCCAGCCCAGACCGGTAGAGCGAATCGTCATGGAATAAAACTGCGCGGCGCAGGCGTACAAGAGAATCTGCGAGCCAATGGTGGTGGCACCCGCAATGGCGATCAGCAGGTACAACACCGGCATCGGGCTGTTGAAGCCCAACAGGGTTATCGACACCGCCGCCATGGCGAAAAACACCGCCAGCACTCTCGGCAGATTGAGTTTGTCGCCCAGCACCCCACCACCGACCGCGCCGAAGATCGCCCCGAAGTTCAACACCAGCAGGAACGACAGGCTCGAACCCAAGCTGTAACCGGCGTTGGCCATCAGTTTCGGCAGCCAGGAACTCAGCGCGTACACCATCAACAGGCAGCAGAAAAACGCCAGCCAGAGCATCAGCGTGCGCAGCGCACGGCCTTCACGGAACAACTGCAACACTGGTGTGCCGGTGCCTTTCACTTCGGCCATGTGCAATTGATCAGTGGTTTGCGCGACGTAGGCCGGATCGATGCACTGAAGAATGTTGCGCGCCTCTTCATTACGCCCCTGACGCAACATGAAGCCCACCGATTCGGGCAGGAAATACATGATCAGCGGCAACAACAGCAACGGCAGGATCGCCACGTAAAACACCGACTGCCAGCCGAAACTCGGGATCAGCACAATGCCCAGGCCGGCGGACAGCATGCCGCCCACCGAGTAACCGCTGAACATGATCGCGACCAGCGTGCTGCGGATTTTTTTCGGCGCGTACTCGTTCATCAGCGCCACGACGTTAGGCATCACGCCGCCAATGCCGAGCCCGGCAATGAAGCGACAAAGGCCAAACTCGGTGGGGTTTCGGGCGAAACCATTGAGCACGGTGAAACCACTGAAGAGCATCACGCAGATCGTGATGGCTTTCTTGCGGCCGATCCTGTCTGACAGCGGTCCGAAGAACAGCGCGCCGAACATCATGCCGAACAGTGCATAGCTGCCCAGGGCACCGGCTTGCAGAGGACTGAGCCCCCACTCTTTCATCAGCATCGGCAGGACCACGCCGTAGATCACCAGATCGTAACCGTCGAAGATGATGATCAGGGCACACCAGAACAGCACCATCCAGTGAAAGCGGTTGAAGCGAGCGTTGTCGATAACCTCATGTACGTCGATCTTGCGCATGGCATATATCTCTTGTTGTTGTTTTTTTAGAGCGGCGGTAACACGGCTTACGTCCGTACAGCCGAGGGTAGAGCCGCCCGATACGTGGCAATAGCCAATGAGCGCAGATCACTATCCGTTTTGTGCAGGGCCCTGGAACGGGCATGGGAACGGAAGGCATTGAGCCTCTCCGACAAATTGTCTTCTTTGCGATCACATTTGAACGCTAAGCTTGGGCCTATGGATGACTCAGATTATTTACGCCTGCTGACCATCGCGGCCGAGCAAGCCAACGCGTTCCTGTCCAATGCCCGCAAATGGGAGCGTGAGCGTTGGGTTTGCCAGCGCCTGCTGCAAGGCTTGAACATTCCCTATCGCGCCGATGAGTTCGCCCCCGCCGGGGAGCCGCCGGATGTGTTGTTTCGCGATGCCAGTTTCGAGGTGTTCTTCGTGCTCGACGAGGGGCGGCGCCTCAACGATGAATGGCGCGACGAACTGAAACGCCGACGCAGTGCGTTTTCCCTGAGCCAACTGGTGCGCCGCGAGGCCAAGCCACGACGCATCCCCGCCAACGAGTTCTTGCTGCGATTGGCGCCGACCTTGCGCAAAAAAGCACACAACTATAAAGAACGCGGCATGGATCTGGGTGAGCTGGACATCATTGCCTTCGCCAGCCTCAAACGCGAAGTGCTGGACCTCAACAGCCATTTCCCGCCGCCGACCGAATACCTGCGCCAGGGCTGGCGTTCGCTGTCATTGGTTGGGCCGACATTCGCCCGCGTGCTGTTCGCTCACCCGGATGCGCCGGACTTCTTGCGCAGCAACCTGGGGCGCAGCATTGTGTTCGACGTCGGGATCAGCCTGTGAGCCTCGAGCCTTTCCCCGGTCAGCAGCTAAGCTTCGTTCACAGCTGAATAATTTCCCTGTAGCTTCTACACATTCAGCAACGTCTACTCCTGACGAGGCCCGATATGACCAGCCGCCTGAACCCCGACGACCAAAAGCATGTCGAAGAGTACCTGCAGTTGTCCCAGCACCAAGTCGAGCGCAAGCCTTTCCGGCCGTGGATGCTCCTTGTACTGGTATTGGCAGTGACCATTGGTCTGGGCCTGTTGAGCCGACTTATCAGTTACCTGACGCTATGAGCTGCCGAGGGTCTGTTGACGTTTGAT
>NZ_LACC01000022.1:0-263246 GCF_000967965.1 Pseudomonas fluorescens | reverse complement strand
ATCAAACGTCAACAGACCCTCATGCTCGCTTGGGTAACCGTACCGATTTCTTTTAGCCTTGCGAGTTATCCTTATGTCCCATCGTATTGTCATTGTCGGCGGCGGCGCCGGCGGTTTGGAGTTGGCTACCCGCCTGGGTAAGACTCTGGGCAAGCGCGGTACGGCCAGCGTGATGCTGGTCGACGCGAACCTCACCCACATCTGGAAACCGTTGTTGCACGAAGTGGCGGCCGGTTCCCTGAACTCTTCCGAAGACGAACTCAACTATGTCGCCCAGGCCAAATGGAACCACTTCGAGTTCCAGCTGGGGCGCATGAGCGGGCTCGATCGCGCGGAGAAAAAAATCCAGCTGGCCGCTACCTACGACGAAGCCGGTCTGGAGCTGGTGCCAGCCCGTGAAGTGCCTTACGACTCGCTAGTGATCTCCGTCGGCAGCACCACCAACGATTTCGGCACCCAGGGCGCAGCTCAGCACTGCCTGTTCCTCGACACCCGCAAACAGGCCGAGCGTTTCCACCAGCAACTGCTCAATCACTATTTGCGCGCTCACGCCGGTCAGACCGATACGATCGAGCAAATCAGCGTGGCCATCGTCGGCGCCGGTGCCACCGGGGTCGAACTGGCCGCCGAACTGCACAACGCCGCCCATGAATTGGCAGCTTATGGCCTGGACCGGATCAAACCGGAAAACATGCACATCACCCTGATCGAAGCCGGTCCACGGGTGCTGCCGGCGCTGCCGGAGCGCATTGGCGGGCCTGTGCATAAAACCCTGGAGAAGCTCGGGGTCAACGTCATGACCAATGCAGCGGTCAGCGAAGTGACGGCCGACAGCCTGATCACCGCCGACGGCAAAGTGATCAACGCTAGCCTGAAGGTCTGGGCCGCGGGGATTCGCGCACCGGGTTTCCTCAAGGACATCGATGGCCTGGAAACCAACCGCATCAATCAGCTGCAAGTGCTGCCAACCCTGCAAACCACTCGCGACGAGAACATTTTCGCCTTCGGTGACTGCGCCGCCTGCCCGCAACCGGGCAGCGACCGCAACGTGCCGCCACGCGCCCAGGCCGCTCACCAACAGGCGTCGTTGCTGGCCAAATCGCTGAAACTGCGCATCGAAGGCAAGGCGCTGCCGGAGTACAAGTACACCGATTACGGCTCGCTGATCTCGCTGTCGCGTTTTTCGGCTGTGGGTAACTTGATGGGCAACCTCACCGGCAGCGTGATGCTCGAAGGCTGGCTGGCGCGGATGTTCTACGTGTCGCTGTACCGCATGCACCAGATGGCGCTGTACGGGCCGTTCCGCACGGCAATGCTGATGCTGGGCAGCAAGATCGGGCGCGGGACTGAGCCACGCCTGAAACTGCACTGATATAAAACTGCGAGCCTGCTCGCGATAGCTGTCTGTCAGATGACATTGATGTCGACTGTAAAGACGCCTTCGCGAGCAGGCTCGCTCCCACAGGTGTTTTTGCAGTACGCATGAGAACTTTTGGACAAAAAAAATCCCCGTATCTTTCGATACGAGGATTTTTAATATGGTCGGGGTAAGGGGATTCGAACTCCTGACATCCTGCTCCCAAAGCAGGCGCGCTACCGGACTGCGCTATACCCCGGTTTGAAATTGGCTCCGTGACCAGGACTCGAACCTGGGACCCAATGATTAACAGTCATTTGCTCTACCGACTGAGCTATCACGGAACTACACATTTCAATTTACAACTTTGAAGCTTTACTGCGTTCTCTTCGACCCGTTCGCATCGCTGCGTTCGTGTGTCTGAGGCGCGCTATTCTACAATCTTCAGCACCTCTGTCAACCCCCTAAATTGCTTTCAAGTTAATGATTTGCAACTTATTTTGGATTCCTGCTTGGGGAGCGGAAACCCTGGCGGGTGACTTACTGCGGGGCGCACTTTACAAGCATTTTCCTTTGAGTTCAACAGCCTAACGAAAAAAAGGCCTCGTAATGCGAGGCCTTTTCGATTTTGCTGCCGTTTTGGATCAGACGAAGACGATTTCGTCGTTTTCCACCACGCCGTGAGCGGTATCGCCCGGCATGAATCGACCGGACAGAATCAGCTGTGCCAGCGGGTTCTCGATCCAGCGCTGGATAGCGCGCTTGAGCGGCCGTGCGCCGTACACCGGGTCGTAGCCGACCGCGATCAGCTTGTCCATGGCTTCAGGGCTGAGCTCAAGCTTCAGCTCGCGCTCGGTCAGGCGACTGCGCAGACGCCCCAACTGGATCTCGGTAATACCGGCGATCTGATCCCGCGCCAATGGCTCGAAGATCACCACTTCGTCGACCCTGTTGATGAACTCCGGCCGGAAGTGGCTGGAAATCGCATCCATCACCGCCGCACGCTGCGCCTCACGGTCACCGACCAGTTCCTGGATCTGTACCGACCCCAGGTTGGAGGTCATGACAATCACGGTGTTCTTGAAGTCCACCGTACGGCCATGGCTGTCGGTCAGACGACCATCCTCCAGCACTTGCAGCAAGATGTTGAACACATCCGGGTGCGCCTTCTCGACTTCGTCCATGAGGATCACCGAATACGGCTTGCGACGTACGGCCTCGGTCAGGTAACCGCCCTCTTCATACCCCACATAGCCTGGTGGCGCACCGATCAAGCGAGCCACGGAATGTTTCTCCATGAACTCGGACATGTCGATCCGCACCATCGCCTCTTCAGTATCAAAGAGGAACTCGGCCAGCGCCTTGCACAGCTCGGTTTTACCGACACCGGTCGGGCCGAGGAACATGAACGAGCCGCTCGGGCGATTCGGGTCGGACAACCCGGCACGGGAACGCCGCACAGCGTTGGAAACCGCAACCACCGCTTCGTCCTGGCCGATCACACGTTGGTGCAACAGGCTTTCCATTTTCATCAGCTTTTCGCGCTCGCCTTCGAGCATCTTCGACACCGGGATACCGGTCCACTTCGACACGACTTCGGCGATCTCTTCTTCAGTCACCTTGCTGCGCAGCAACTGGTTTTCGGCTTTGCCATGCTGGTCGACCATTTGCAGGCTGCGTTCCAGGTCCGGGATCACCCCGTACTGCAACTCGGCCATGCGGTTCAGGTCGCCTTTGCGGCGGGCCGCTTCCAGTTCCTGACGGGACTGTTCGATCTTCTGCTGAATCTGCGCAGAACCCTGGACTTCGGCTTTTTCCGAGTTCCAGATTTCTTCGAGATCCGAGTACTCACGCTCATGACGAGCGATTTCGTCCTGCAATTTTTCCAGACGCTTCTTCGCCGCGTCGTCGCTTTCTTTCTTCAGCGCCTGGGATTCCACCTTCAGTTGAATCAGGCGACGCTCCAGACGGTCCAGCACTTCCGGCTTGGAGTCGATCTCCATGCGGATGCGGCTGGCGGCTTCATCGATCAGATCGATGGCCTTGTCCGGCAACTGCCGGTCAGTGATGTAGCGATGGCTGAGCTTGGCTGCGGCAATGATCGCGCCGTCGGTAATCGCCACCTTGTGGTGAACCTCATAACGCTCCTTGAGGCCACGCAGGATGGCGATGGTGTCCTCTTCGCTCGGCTCATCCACCAGCACTTTCTGGAAACGTCGCTCGAGAGCGGCGTCCTTCTCTATATATTGGCGGTACTCGTTGAGCGTGGTCGCACCGACACAGTGCAGCTCACCGCGGGCCAGGGCCGGTTTGAGCATGTTGCCGGCATCCATCGAGCCTTCGCCCTTACCGGCGCCGACCATGGTGTGCAGTTCGTCGATGAACAGGATGATCTGCCCTTCCTGCTTCGACAGTTCATTGAGCAGGGACTTCAGGCGCTCTTCGAACTCGCCGCGATACTTGGCACCGGCAATCAGCGCCCCCATGTCCAGGGACAACAGACGTTTGCCCTTGAGGCCATCCGGCACTTCGCCATTGATGATGCGCTGAGCCAGGCCTTCGGCGATGGCGGTTTTACCCACGCCAGGCTCACCGATCAGCACCGGGTTGTTCTTGGTACGACGTTGCAGCACCTGGATGGTCCGGCGAATTTCATCGTCACGGCCGATCACCGGATCGAGCTTGCCGTCTTCGGCGCGCTTGGTCAGATCGACCGTGTACTTATCCAGCGCCTGACGGGACTCTTCGTGGTTAGGGTCGTTGACCGCCTCGCCACCGCGCAGGTTGTTGATCGCATTTTCCAGGGCTTTCTTGCTTACGCCCTGGCCCAGCAACAGCTTGCCGAGCTTGCTGTTCTCGTCCATGGCGGCGAGCAGCACCAGTTCACTGGAGATGAACTGGTCGCCCTTCTGCTGGGCCAGGCGGTCGGCCTGGTTGAGCAGGCGCGCCAGATCCTGCGACATGTTCACGTCACCGGTCGGGTTCTGGATTTTCGGTAGCTGGTCGAGCTCTTTGGTCAGCTCTTTACGTAGGCTGTTGACGTCGAAGCCCACCTGCATCAACAGGGGCTTGATCGAGCCGCCCTGCTGTTCGAGCAAGGCTTGCATCAAGTGCGCCGGTTCAATGGCCGGATGATCGTGGCCGACAGCCAGGGATTGGGCATCGGACAACGCTAACTGCAATTTGCTGGTTAAACGGTCTATACGCATGGGTCACCTTCCTTTTGAGCAGGCCGGACCTATAAAACATCCTGAATGGAGAAACCTGCCAGATACCACAATAGATGTGGTCGATTCTGGGAGTTTCAAGCGTCGGGACGTTGATGCAGGTCAGGCAAGTCTAGCGGTCGAGCCAGATCAGGGAGGCGAAGCGGCCGGTGCGAGGGGCACGGCGGTAAGAAAAGAAGCGCGGATCGGTCACGGTGCAGAATCCGCCGCCATAGACAGCGGTGACGCCGCGAGCTGCCAGACGCAGGCGCGCAAGCCTATAGATGTCGGCCATGAACTTACCGGAGTTTTGGCTCGGTACAAAGGCCTCTGCCGCCTGCGGCAACTGCTGCACGAAGGTTTCACGCACTTCAGGGCCGACTTCAAAGGCTTGCGGACCGATAGCCGGGCCAAGCCAGACCAATACCTCGGCAGGCGGTACCGCCAGACTGTCGAGAGTGGCCTCCAGCACGCCCGCCGCCAACCCGCGCCAACCGGCATGAGCTGCAGCAACGCGGGTGCCGGCACGGTCGCAAAACAGCGCAGGCAGGCAATCGGCCGTCATCGCCGCACAGGCGACGCCCGGCGTTGATGTCCAACTGGAATCAGCCGTATCCACCCGACCAGGATCGGCATGGGCCACGACAATGCCGTGGACCTGCTGCAGCCAGGCCGGTTGAATGGAGAAATGATCGGTAAGACGACGGCGATTCTCGGCAACAGCTTCAGGGCTGTCGTCGACATGATCGCCGAGGTTGAGGCTGTCGAACGGCGCCAGACTGACGCCGCCCGCACGGGTGGTGACGCAGGCTTTGACCCCGGCCGGCGCGGGCCAGTCAGGAATCAGCCAGTCACTCATCCGATGAACGCCTCGCGGTCTTGCTTGAGCAGGGTCAGTAACCAGACGAAATCTTCCGGCAACGGCGATTCCCAGCTCATGCGCTTACCGGTGGTCGGATGATCCAGTTCCAGGAATCGCGCATGCAACGCCTGACGCGGGAAGTTTTTCAGCGACTCGACCATGGTCGGGTTGGCGGCTGGCGGAATACGGAAACGACCGCCGTAGGCAGGATCCCCGACCAACGGGTAGTTGATGTGCGCCATGTGCACGCGAATCTGGTGCGTACGACCGGTTTCCAGCTTCACCCGCACGTGAGTGTGGGAGCGGAAGCGCTCGAGCACGCGATAATGGCTGACGGCTTGCTTGCCACCCTCCATCACGGCCATGCGCTGGCGTTGCTGGCCGTGACGACCGATCGGCGCGTTGATCTTGCCACCGGCTGTCACCACACCGATCACGATGCACTCGTAGATCCGGCTGACGCTGCGGCTCTGCAACTGTGTAACCAGCTGCGTCTGCGCTTGAATGGTCTTGGCCACCACCATCAGACCGGTGGTGTCCTTGTCCAGACGATGCACGATACCGGCGCGGGGCACATTGATGATGTCCGGCACGTGGTGCAGCAAGGCGTTGAGCAAGGTGCCATCGGCATGACCGGCAGCCGGGTGCACCACCAGGCCCGCAGGCTTGTTGATCACCAGGATGTCGTCGTCTTCGTAGACGATATCCAGGGCAATGTCTTGAGCGACCCATTCGCCCTGAGCTTCCTGCTCGGCAGTCAGCTCAAGGATGGCGCCGCCGTGGACGATGTCTCGCGGGCGGATAACCGCCCCATCCACAGTCAGGCGGCCGTCTTTGATCCAGGCGGAAAGGCGCGAGCGCGAGTGCTCAGCGAATAATTGTGCGGCGACTTGATCGAGGCGTTGGCCGCCCAATTCGGACGGCACCTCTGCGCGAAGTTCAATTTTATCGGACATGCTCAGACTAGGCGTCGGCACAGCCTTTGGTTTCGGCTGCGCGCTTGTGGTTAAATACGGCGTCTTTTGCCCCGAGGCTATTCAACGGGGCGCTCATCATAACAGGACGGCCACGCCCAAGACAGCGGCCGTCATAGGGACGCAAGCCGCCATGCAAGTGAAACACCTGCTGCTGATCGCCATCCTCGCATTGACCGCTGCTTGCTCATCGAAGGAAGTCGTAGACGAAAACCTCAGTGAGGTCGAGCTGTATCAACAGGCTCAAGCCGACCTGGACAATAGCAGCTACACCAGCGCCATCGCCAAGCTGAAGGCTCTGGAATCGCGTTATCCGTTCGGTCGCTATGCCGATCAGGCGCAACTCGAACTCATCTACGCCAACTACAAGAACACCGAGCCAGAGGCTGCAAAGTCCGCTGCGGAGCGTTTCATTCGTCTGCACCCACAGCATCCGAACGTCGATTATGCCTACTACCTCAAGGGCCTGACTTCTTTCGACCAGGACGTCGGCCTGCTGGCGCGCTTCCTGCCGCTGGACATGACCAAGCGTGACCCGGGCGCCGCCCGCGACTCCTATAACGAGTTCGCCCAGCTGACCAGCCGATTCCCGAACAGCCGCTACGCACCGGATGCCAAGCAGCGCATGATCTATCTGCGCAACCTGCTGGCGGCCTACGAAATTCACGTGGCCGACTACTACCTGACCCGTCAGGCCTATGTCGCTGCCGCGAACCGCGGTCGTTACGTGGTGGAAAACTTCCAGGAAACCCCTTCGGTCGGCGACGGCCTGGCGGTGATGACCGAGGCTTACCAGCGCTTGCACCTGGACGAACTGGCTGCTACCAGCCTGGAAACCCTGAAGCTCAACTACCCGAACCACCCGACGCTGGTGGACGGTCAGTTCGTACCGACCGTGGCCGAAGCCGACAACCGTACGTGGCTGAGCAAGGCGACCCTGGGCCTGATCGAGTCCCGTCCGCCGCTGCCACCAGGCGAAACCCGCGCCAACCAGGACGTGCAGAAGCAATTCCAGGACGCCAAGGACGCCATCCCGAGCGAGCTCAAGCCTAAAGACGACAATGGCGACGCGGTCGAAGAAGAAAATCACGAAGCGGAAGGCAACAACAGCGACCGCTCGTGGTTCAGCTACATGACCTTCGGCGTGTTCGACTGACACCTTAGGTTGTGCAAAAAGGGAGACTTTCGAGTCTCCCTTTTTTATTTCAGCGCTTTATTACACTGTGCGCCTGTCAGGTCCTTGGCTAAACTGCCGGATCATCAGTCGAAAAGCAGCTCACCATGCTTCGTTTATTGTTCTGGATTGCCCTGATTGCCGCCGCAGTGTGGTTCTGGCGCAAGTTCAAGGGTCAGGCTTCCCCCCCCAGATCTCCTGCCGAACGGGAAGCGGCGCCCATGGTCCGTTGCGCCCATTGCGGTGTTCACCTGCCCCGTGACCGCGCGCTGAGCCTCGACCAGCAATGGTATTGCAGTCAGGCTCATCTCGAGCAAGGCAAGGGCTCCAGTGGCCACTGACACTTGAGCAGAATTGGCAGCCGTTTAACGACTATCGCGCGTACCCAAGGAACTGAAAGGTGTTGATCGACGTCTGACGCAGATTATTCAAGACCTCACTCTGCGAATGAACCGGGTAATCGAAAACGTCCTGCATCTGCAGCGCCGCGAGCAAATGTCGCCGCTACGGCTCGACCTGAAATCACTGGAAATACTCGATAATGAAGCCCCAGCCCGCCATATCAAGGGGCTGGGGCTTTATCTGTCCGGCCAGCCGGGCGAAAGCATTCTGTCCCGCCTAGACTTCAAGGCACGCCAGGAAAGCGGCTGCTTTTGCATGACCTATGCACACGGACGAAAACCACGTTGAACACCAGACCACGACAAAAAGTCCTGATCGTCGATGACGAACCGGACATCCGAGAGCTCCTGGAAATCACCCTGGGAAGGATGAAGCTGGAGACGTTCAACGCCCGCAACGTCGGCGAAGCGCAATCCCTGCTCAGACGCGAAACCTTCGATCTATGCCTGACCGACATGCAGTTGCCGGACGGCACCGGCCTGGAGCTGGTGCAGCACATCCAGCAACGCCACCCTCAGGTCCAGGTGGCGATGATCACCGCCTATGACAGTCTCGAAAACGCAATCAATGTGCTCAAGGCCGGGGCGTTCGACTTTCTGACCAAACCGGTGGACCTTACGCGCCTGCGTGAACTGGTCACCAGCGCCCTGCTGGTTCCTGCCCATCGGGTCGGCATCGATCGACGCTTGCTGGGCGACTCATTGCCCATGCGCAACCTGCGCAAGCACATCACCAAACTGGCCAGCAGCCATGCGACGGTCTACATCAGCGGAGAGTCCGGCAGCGGCAAGGAGTTGGTCGCACGCCTGATCCATGATCAAAGCCCCCGCGCCAATCAGCCGTTCATCGCGATCAACTGCGCGGCGATTCCCTCTGAGCTGCTGGAGAGCGAGTTTTTCGGTCATCGCAAAGGCAGTTTCAGCGGCGCCATCGAAGACAAACCCGGCCTGTTCCAGACAGCCCACGGCGGCACCCTGCTCCTCGACGAAGTGGCCGACCTGCCGCTGACCATGCAAGTCAAACTGCTGCGCGCGATCCAGGAGAAATCCGTACGCAGCGTCGGCGGGCAGCAGGAAGTGGCTGTGGATGTGCGCATTCTCTGCGCCACACACAAGGATCTTGGCGTCGAAGTCGCCGCCGGGCGATTTCGTCATGATCTTTACTACCGTTTGAACGTGATCGAACTCCGAGTGCCGCCCTTGCGTGAGCGTCGTGACGATATCGAAATGCTAGCCAGCCACATACTCAAGCGCCTGGCCGCCGATTCAGATCAACCTGCGGCAAGACTCCACCCCCAAGCCCTTGATGCCCTGAAAAGCTATCGCTTCCCGGGCAATGTGCGGGAACTGGAAAACATGCTCGAACGGGCGCACACCTTGTGTGAGAACAAACAGATCGAAGCCGGTGACCTGCGCCTGGCTGAGGGCAACTGTAGGGCTGAGGGCGGCGTGCCGGACCTGACCCGGATCGACAATCTGGAAGCCTACCTGGAAAACGTCGAACGCCAACTGCTGCTCCAGGCCCTGGAGGAAACCCGCTGGAACCGCACGGCGGCGGCTCAGCGGTTGAACCTGTCATTCAGGTCGATGCGCTACAGGCTCAAGAAGTTGGGACTGGATTGAGGCTGCGATCTTGTCAAAGTCTTCCGGCAGGCGCATAAGGCGCCGGATCGATAATCGGCGCCCGGCCCAGCATCACATCGGCAAACAGCTGGCACGAAGCCGGCGCCAGCACCAGCCCGTTACGGTAATGCCCGCAGTTGAGCCAGAGCCCGTCAAACCCCGGCACCGGACCGATATAAGGAATGCCCTCGGGTGATCCCGGGCGCAATCCGGCCCAATGCCCCACCACTTCGGCATCGGCCAGCGCCGGGATCAACTCCACCGCGGACGCCTTCAGGCTTTCCAGTGCCGCCCCGGTCGGTGTCTTGTCAAAGCCTTCATGCTCCAGCGTACTGCCGATCAGTATGTGCCCGTCGCGCCGGGGAATCGCATAACGGCCCTTGGCCAGGACCATGCTCGACAGGAAATCCGCCGCACACTTGTAGAGAATCATCTGCCCTTTCACCGGCTCGACCGGCAGCGTCAGATCAAGAAGCTTGAGCAAATCACCGCTCCAGGCCCCCGCCGTCAGGACGACTTGATCGCCCAGGACAGTACCTGTGGAAGTCTGCACGCCGACCACTTTGTTGCCGTCACGAACAAACCCGCTGACTTCGCACTGCTCATGGATCGTCACGTTCGGCAGCGCCAGCAACGCGGCCTTGAGTGACTTCACCAGACGCGGATTACGTACGTTGGCGACGTCGGCCATGTAGATCGCCCGAGAAAAACCACTGCCCAACACCGGCACGGCGTCGTGTGCTGCCGAAATATCTACCGCGCTAAGCGGACGATTTTCCCGAGCGGCCCATGCCAGCGCTTCAGCCTCGTCATCCAGATCCAGCCAGTACAGACCGGTAGTGTGCACTTCCGGATCAACGCCAGTGGCGGCAAACAAGCGTTCACCCAGCTGTGGATAAAAGTCCTGGGACCAGTGAGCCAACGCAGTGACCGCCGGGCTGTAGCGCCACGGGTAAAGCGGCGAAACGATGCCACCACCGGCCCAGGACGACTCCTGGCCGACGCTCGAGCGATCCAGCAGCACAACGCTTTGCACTTCGGAGGCGAGATTGAACGCCGTCAGCAATCCAATCACCCCACCGCCGACAATCACCACTTGCTGTTGCCTGGTCATGTTCTGATCCAATCGTTAAATAGACAGGGGTACAAAAGGCACCCGAAAGAGAAACTCAGCGTCCCCAGCAGTCTTTGCTGGTCAGGCCGGATTTCGCGTTGACCATACCGAGCACACCGGTGTTGGTAATGGTCAGATCACCGCACTTGTCAGTGGCCATGCTCGAGCCAGCCTTGCGCACCGCCGTCAGCAGAAAGGTCTGGTCGGTCAGGGTCGGTGTGATGCTGTAGTAATCATTGCCGGCACTGAGGCCCGCAGCATCGGTGTAGGCATTTTTCTGCGAGTAGAAGCGCTCCAGTAGTTGCGCCTGCTCCGAGAGCAGACCGGCTACTTCTGCGCGACGGCCCTTGTTTATGTATTCGGTGAGACTCGGGGCGGCAATGGTCATGACAATACCGATGATCGCAATCACGATCATGATTTCGATCAGGGTAAAACCGCGGTTGGAACTACGCATGCATCAATTCTCACTCACTGTATTTGTCGCCACATGATTCGACGGCTGCCGCCGGATTTATCCATCCCCGCAGTACCGTCGCCAGTGGAATCGTTCACGGCCCCGCCATTGTCGCTGGCGTCCTGGGTCGAATGCTCTCCGATAAAGATCACGCCATCGGACAGCGTGTCGCTGTTGTCGACCACTCCATCGGCGTTGCTGTCGAGCATCTTAACGCTGATCGCCTCGGGCAGCTTCAGGCAGACGGCCTTCAGTCCCTGATTGCTGTGATAAAAACCGTACCAGTTGCCATTGGCCAGACAGGTTGGCCGGTTCAGCGCGGGCGAATCCGCTGACGTGGCAGCGTGCGCCGACATCGACAGGTCAAGCGCGACGACGACACCAAACAGTTGTGACCATAACCTGGCAGGTCGCTCAGTACTTCGCATAGATGCTCTCCACCACACTGCGCGAATGCCCCGCGATGCCGACTGCCGTTACCCGATACAAGGTTGCCGGGGTATTAATTGGCACATTCACCGCATTTCGGCTGACACCGATGTTTTGCACGCCATAAAAGCCCTTGCCCGATGCAATCCAGGTCACTCCGGAAGAGGCGTTGAAACCGGCAGCGGTAATAGTCGAAGACTCGGACGGCGGTGCACATTGAACGGTGCCGCTGCAAACAGGTAGCGCATAACTGTCCCGCTGCACTGTACCCTCGCCCACCCGCAATGCGGCTTCTGCACTCTGGAACGACTGGTTGCGCAAGGCGACGCTACCGGCCATTTTTTCCTGCAAGGTGGCACTCTGCATCGATGAAAGACCAATCAACGTCAGCAAGAGCAAGAACACCAAGCTGACCAACAGTGCCATGCCGCGTTGGCTGTAACTCGTCTTGGGAGCACGATTCATCGGCACTCCCTCATGGCAAGCGGTTGCGCAGAGCGGCAACCACATTGAAGGTTTGATCGGCCACCCGGTGGTTCGGATCGAAGAGGGTCAGGCTCAGGCGAACGCTACGAATCAGCGCGGGGTCCGGCGGATTGCTGCTGTAGCGCGAAGCAGACAGATCAGTGGCCGTGCTGGCCAGGCCGAAGCTCACGTCGAAAGCGCTGACGTTATCCACCAATACCTGGTCTGGTGCAGCCCCGCTCTTCATAAGCAGTTGGTTGTTGCTGAAGCTGTAATCCAGCCGCCGTATCGGAAAGGCCTGTTGCCCTGCCACTGGCGTCCGACCTTCACTGTAGGCCGTCGAATGGGTTCGACAATCGGAAAGCACGGTCCAGTCCGGCTTGCCGCCATTGCCGCCAACATCCGCCGTAACCAGCGTCAACTTGCGGCCGCCGTTGTCCCAACGAATCGGTGCTAGCTGACTCGCGTGGAAATCACCTTTCTTACTTGAATCGGTGATCGTTTCCAGACAACCGAACATCCCGACCATGCGGACTTCCTGAATCATTTTGCTCAACACGAAGCGTGCGTCCTCCTGCATGTTCGCGGCCGCATTCTGGCTGAGATAGGTGTTCTTGGCCGCGATGAAAACCTGCACCACGCCCAGTACCACGATCAGGCTCAATGCCAGGGCGATCAGCAACTCGACCAGGCTAAAACCTCTGCTTAGACGGCTCACGGGATCACCTTCGGATCAATGGCCGCGCGACTGCTCAGGACGAAGCTGCGCCGCGAGTCTGCTGCCTTTGCAGCCCGTGAGTCGTCCCAGGTGATCGTGATGGTGTACACCCGCTGGTCGACGGTGACACTTCCCGTCGCGGAGGCACCGAGTGAACTGACAATGTTGGCGTTGAAGTCAAACAGGTCCTGATCCCGGGTAACGTCCGGATTGCCCGAAGCCGGCGGCGCAATGGTGTAGTCCGCAGCTGCGTTGGCGCGAATGCGGTCCATCAGGTCGTAGGCGATAAAACTGGCCTGACTGGTCATGCGCGCGCTGTCCGTGTACTTCAGCGCATTGAGCTGAAACGCCGCCGCCCCCAGCAGGCCTACTCCCAGAATAACCAATGCCACCAGGACTTCGACCAGCGTCATGCCCTCCTGCGCGCCTTGCCTCCTTGCCCTCATCCGCAACTTCCACCCAATAGAATTCGTCCGTTCAAACATACAGTCAACGTCCTGCCTTGTGCGCCCCGCCCATAGCTGATCACCACCTCTGAGGAGGGTGATGACAATCCGCCCATGCTGTTGAAATCGATGGCAGTGACGCCAGAGGTTAGCGCCAGAGTTGCACCGCTGCTCATCGCCGGAACAACACGTAATACATTGGCCAAAGCGCCAGTACCGTCGTAAACCGTCAGCTCCCCGCTCCAGACATCCCCACCGGCCGTCGGGCGCACTCGTGTGATATTGCCCCGATCGATGGCTTCGAGCCGGGCAAAATTCAGGGCTCGTCGCAGGTCAGCGATTTCAGTATCAGCCCTGGTTGTTTGCGTCGAGCGGGTGAACGCCGGGACAGCCAGAGTCAGCAAAATCAGAAGGATCGCGATCGCGACCAGCAACTCGATCAGCGTGAAACCTTTTGTAGGATTATCCATCGCGGCCTTCTGTTTCCTTCGGCTATACCTGCTGTTGCGCAGCACAACATCCGAACGATGCTTTGCGTTTGCGTTGTCTTTTCTCGCGCAGGGATTGCGCGAGCCACAGCACGCCACGGAGGGCCATGTCATGCGGCAAAAAGGCTTCAGCCTGATCGAACTGCTCATGGGACTGGCAATTGCAGGAATTGTTCTGCAACTGGTCAGTCCGGCGTTCGCAACGCTGATCGAGTCGAACCAAAGACAGCAAGCGGCGCAGGCCCTTTTCAGTGGTATTCGCACCGCCCGGAGTGAAGCCATCACCCGCAACCAGGCCGTGGTGATTCACGGCATCAATGGCGACTGGAGCCAAGGCTGGCGGATCATTCTGGATATCAGCGGCAAAGGGGAGATGGACAGCGACAATCCACTGCTGGCCGAACGCCAGAGCGGCGCACGCCTGTCGATTGTGGGGAACAGTACGGTCGAAAGCTCAATACGATTCAGAGGTCAGGGCGAGCCACTGTTTGGAGGGACACTACACATTTGCACAGTTCGCAAACCGGTGAGCCAACATCAAGTGGTGTTGGCACGGACCGGTCGCGTCAGCCTGCGCAACGACAAGGCTGAGCAGGCGTTATGCGAAGAAAGGAATAACTTTAGAGCAACGAGCGAACGCGCAGTTCTTTAGGCATCGAGAACGTGATGTTCTCCTCGCGACCGGCCAGTTCATCGGCGCCGGTAGCACCCCAGGCCTGCAACTGCTCGATCACGCCGCGCACCAGGACTTCCGGGGCGGATGCGCCAGCGGTGATGCCGATACGCTCGACGCCTTCGAACCAGCTCTTTTGCAGGTCTTCGGCACCGTCGATCAGGTAGGCCGGAGTGGACATGCGTTCTGCCAATTCGCGCAAGCGATTGGAGTTGGAGCTGTTCGGGCTGCCGACCACCAGCACCACGTCGCACTCGTCGGCCAGTTGCTTGACCGCATCCTGACGGTTTTGCGTGGCGTAGCAAATATCGTCCTTGCGCGGTCCACCGATGGCCGGGAAGCGCGAACGCAGGGCGTCGATAACGCGACTGGTATCGTCCATCGACAGTGTGGTCTGGGTCACGAAGGCGAGCTTTTCAGGGTTGTTCACCTGCAGTGCCGCGACATCCTTCTCGTCTTCGACCAGGTAGATCGCGCCGCCATTGCCGGCATCGTACTGGCCCATGGTGCCTTCGACTTCCGGGTGACCGGCGTGGCCGATGAGAATGCACTCTCGGCCGTCACGGCTGTAGCGCGCCACTTCGATGTGGACTTTGGTCACCAGCGGGCACGTGGCGTCGAACACTTTCAGCCCACGGCCAGCCGCTTCGCTGCGCACGGCCTGGGAAACGCCGTGGGCACTGAAGATCACAATGACGTCGTCCGGCACCTGATCCAGCTCTTCGACGAAGATCGCACCACGGGAGCGCAGGTCTTCGACGACAAATTTGTTGTGGACCACTTCGTGGCGCACATAGATCGGCGGCCCGAAGACTTCCAGGGCGCGGTTGACGATTTCGATCGCCCGGTCCACACCGGCGCAGAAGCCACGGGGGTTGGCGAGTTTGATTTGCATGCTGTGCCTCGTGTCTTGCGCGCAAGAAATAATAATGCGGTCCTGTTGCTCAAACACAAGGTTCGAGAACAGTGAAACTTCCTGTGGGAGCGAGCTTGCTCGCGATAGCGCAGTGTCAGTCAACATCAATATCGACTGTCATACCCTCATCGCGAGCAAGCTCGCTCCCACAGGGTCCGGTGGCAACAGAAGCTGCCCCCGTAATGCCTTAGATCCCTTTGACGGAAATGATTTCCACGTCAAAGGTCAACGTCTTGCCCGCCAGCGGGTGGTTGAAGTCGATGGTCACTTGCGCGTCATCGAACTCTTTGACCACGCCCGGCAATTCAGTATTGGCCGCATCGTTGAAGATCACCAGCAAGCCAGGCGACAGTTCCATGTCCTGGAACTGGGAGCGCGGGATGATCTGCACGTTTTGCGGGTTCGGCTGGCCGAAAGCGTTTTCCGGCGCGATGTTCAGCGTACGCTTGTCACCGGCCTTGAAGCCAAACAGCGCCGCTTCGAAACCTGGCAACAGGTTGCCGTCACCGACCTTGAAGGTCGCTGGGGCCTTGTCGAAGGTGCTGTCCACCGTGTCGCCGTTCTCCAGGCGCAATGCGAAATGCAAGGTGACTTCCGTGTTCTGGCCAATGCGTTGCTCAGCCAATACCTGTTCAGTCATGAACGGTTTCTCCGGTCTTTTTACTTTTGAACATATCCAGTGCCAGCATGACGGCACCAACAGTGATGGCACTGTCGGCAAAGTTGAACGCCGGGAAATACCAGCGGTTCTGCCAATGCACCAGAATGAAATCGATCACATGGCCCAGGGCAATGCGGTCATACAGATTGCCCAGCGCGCCGCCAAGCACCAGTGCCAGCGCAACCGCCAGCCAGGTCTCGTTACGCCCCAGACGCTTGAGCCACACCACCAGCACCGCACTGACCACGACAGCGATCAACGCGAACAGCCAGCGCTGCCAGCCGGAGCTGTCAGCCAGGAAGCTGAACGCCGCGCCAGTGTTGTAGGCCAGGGTCCAGCTGAAGTAATCGGGGATGATCACGATCTGCTGGTACATCTGGAGCTTGCCTTCGAAGTAGAACTTGCTGGCCTGGTCGATGACCAGGACCAGCAAACTCAACCAGAGCCAGCCCAGCCGTCCGAAACGGCCAACGGCATTAGGCATAGTGACGGACCTCGCCAGCGCCGCTGATGTTGTCCACGCAACGGCCGCAGATTTCCGGATGCTCCGGGTTCACGCCGACGTCTTCACGGCAGTGCCAGCAACGGGCGCACTTGGCGTGGCTCGACTTGACGATCTTCAGCTTCAGGCCGCTGACTTCGGTGACCACGGCATCGGCCGGTGCCTGCACCAATGGCGCAACACTGGCGGTCGACGTGATCAGTACGAAGCGCAGTTCGTTGCTCAGTTTGGCCAGGTCGGCGGTCAGCGCGTCTTCGGCGAACAGCGTCACTTCGGCCTGCAGGTTGCCACCGACAGCCTTGGCTGCGCGCTGGATTTCCATTTCCTTGTTGACCGCGACCTTGACCGCCATGATCCGGTCCCAGTAAGCGCGATCCAGCTCGATGCCTTCCGGCAGTTCGCTCAGGCCTTCGTACCAGGTATTGAGCATGACGGACTCGTTACGCTCGCCCGGCAGGTATTGCCACAGTTCGTCGGCGGTGAACGCCAGGATCGGCGCGATCCAGCGCACCAGCGCCTCGGAGATGTGGAACAGCGCGGTCTGGCACGAACGGCGGGCCTTGCTGTCGGCGCCAGTGGTGTACTGACGGTCCTTGATGATGTCGAGGTAGAAGCCGCCCAATTCCTGCACGCAGAAGTTGTGGATCTTCGAGTACACGTTCCAGAAGCGGTATTCGCCGTAGTGCTCTTGCAGCTCGCGTTGCAGCAGCAGGGTACGGTCCACGGCCCAACGGTCCAGCGCCAGCATTTCTTCGGCCGGCAGCAGGTCGGTGGCCGGGTTGAAGCCGGTCAGGTTGGAAAGCAGGAAACGCGCGGTGTTACGGATACGCCGGTAGGCGTCCGCACTGCGTTGCAGGATCTGCTCGGAAACCGCCATTTCGCCCGAATAGTCGGTCGAAGCGACCCACAGACGCATGATGTCGGCGCCCAGGGTGTCGTTGACTTTCTGTGGAGCGATCACGTTGCCCAGGGACTTGGACATCTTGCGGCCGGACTCGTCGACCGTGAAGCCGTGAGTCAGCAGCTCGCGATACGGCGCGTGGTTGTCGATGGCGCAACCGGTCAGCAGCGACGAGTGGAACCAGCCACGGTGTTGGTCCGAGCCTTCCAGGTACAGGTCGGCGCGCGGGCCGGTTTCGTGGCCCATCGGGTGCGAACCGCGCAGGACGTGCCAGTGCGTGGTGCCCGAGTCGAACCAGACGTCCAGGGTGTCGCTGATCTTGTCGTACTGCGGTGCTTCATCGCCCAGCAGTTCGGCGGCGTCCAGCTTGAACCAGGCTTCGATGCCTTCGCCTTCAACGCGCTTGGCAACTTCTTCCATCAGCTCGACGGTACGTGGGTGCAGTTCGCCGCTTTCCTTGTTCAGGAAGAACGGGATCGGCACGCCCCAGTTGCGCTGACGGGAAATGCACCAGTCCGGACGGTTGGCGATCATCGAGTGCAGGCGCGCCTGGCCCCAGGCCGGAACGAACTGGGTCTCTTCGATGGCTTTGAGCGAGCGCTGGCGCAGGGTGTCGCCGGTGGTCGGCTGCTTGTCCATGCCGATGAACCACTGCGCAGTGGCGCGATAGATCAGCGGGGTCTTGTGGCGCCAGCAGTGCATGTAGCTGTGTTCGATGATGGTGGTGTGCAGCAGCGCACCGACTTCGGTCAGCTTGTCGACGATGGCCGGGTTGGCCTTCCAGATGAACTGGCCGCCGAAGAATTCCAGCGAGGTCGCGTAAACGCCGTTGCTTTGGACCGGATTGAGGATGTCATCGTTGACCATGCCGTACTTCTTGCAGGTCACGAAGTCGTCCACGCCGTAGGCCGGAGCGGAGTGAACCACACCGGTGCCGGCGCCCAGCTCAACGTAGTCGGCCAGGTAAACCGGCGACAGGCGGTCGTAGAACGGGTGACGGAAGTTGATCAGTTCCAGCGCTTTACCGGTGGTGGTCGCAATGACCGAGCCTTCCAGCGAGTAGCGCGCCAGGCACGACTCGACCAGTTCTTCAGCCAGTACCAGCAGCTTGTCGCCGACATCGACCAGGGCGTAGTTGAATTCCGGGTGGACGTTCAGCGCCTGGTTGGCCGGGATGGTCCACGGGGTGGTGGTCCAGATCACGATCGAGGCAGGCTTGGCCAGCGATGGCAGGCCGAAGGCGGCAGCCAGTTGGGCTTCATCGGCAATCGGGAAGGCTACGTCGATGGTCGAGGACTTCTTGTTCTCGTACTCGACTTCCGCTTCGGCCAGGGCCGAACCGCAGTCAAAGCACCAGTTCACAGGCTTCAAGCCCTTGAACACGAAACCGCCCTTGACGATTTCGGCCAAGGCACGGATTTCACCGGCCTCGTTCTTGAAGTCCATGGTCTTGTACGGATTGGCGAAGTCGCCCAGCACGCCGAGGCGGATGAACTCGGACTTCTGCCCTTCGATCTGCTCGGTGGCGTAGGCCCGGCACAGTTCGCGGGTCTTGTCCGCGCCCAGGTTCTTGCCGTGGGTCACTTCGACCTTGTGCTCGATCGGCAGGCCGTGGCAGTCCCAGCCCGGAACATAAGGCGCGTCGAAGCCCGACAGGGTCTTCGAACGGATGATCATGTCCTTGAGAATCTTGTTCAGCGCATGACCGATGTGAATCGAGCCGTTGGCGTACGGAGGGCCGTCGTGCAATACGAACTTCGGACGATCCTTGCCAATCTCGCGCAACTTTCCGTACAGGCCAATACTGTCCCAGCGCTGCAGGATCTGCGGTTCGCGCTGTGGCAGGCCGGCCTTCATTGGGAAGGCGGTGTCCGGAAGGTTTAGCGTGGCTTTATAGTCGGTCATTTAAGGCTCTTCATTAGCGATGGGCGCTAGGTGCGGCTAGTGCACGGGCGGCGGCGACATCCGCGTTGATCGCCGTTTTCAACGCCTCCAGAGAGGCGAAACGCTGCTCTTCGCGCAGCTTGTGGTGGAAAACCACCGTTAAACGCCGGTCATACAGATCGCCGGCAAAATCTAAAAGATGCACTTCCAGGTGGGCTTTGCCATCACCTTGAACCGTGGGCCGCACGCCAATGTTGGCGACGCCGGGCCAGGTCTTGCCGTCGATATCGACATCCACCAGGTAAACCCCGGTGAACGGCACGCGACGACGCTTGAGTTGTATGTTGGCGGTGCGCGTACCCAACTGCCGGGCGAGCTTCTGGCCATGCAATACGCGACCGGCAATCCGGTACGGCCGCCCGAGCAGGCGTTCGGCCAGGGCGAAATCCGCGGCGGCCAGGGCATTGCGCACTTGCGTGCTACTGACCCGGATGCCATCGAGCTCGACGGTTTGCGCCGCTTCGACGGTAAAACCCTGAACGATGCCGGCCTGTTGCAGGAAATCGAAATCTCCCGCGCGGTCACAGCCGAAACGGAAGTCGTCACCGACCTCCAGATGCTGCACGCCAAGGCCGTCCACCAGAATGGTATCGACGAACTCACTGGCGCTGAGTTTGCTCAGGCGCTGGTTGAAAGCCAGGCACAGAACACGGTCGACGCCTTCGGCGGCCAACAATTGCAGCTTGTCCCGCAGGCGGGCCAGACGGGCCGGCGCGGTGTCCGGAGCGAAGAACTCCCGCGGCTGCGGCTCGAAAATCACCACGCAACTGGGCACGCCCAACTCGAGCGCACGCTCACGCAGGCGCGCCAGGATAGCCTGGTGGCCACGGTGTACACCGTCAAAGTTGCCAATAGTGGCGACACAGCCCCGATGCTGGGGGCGCAGATTGTGGAGGCCTCGAACCAGCTGCATAACGCGCTTCTTGCTCATAAAGTGGTCGATTATAACCACACCCGGCGGCCGACGACAGGCAACACCGTAACCCAAAGTGATCGAGCCGACAAAACCGCCGGCTCGCCCGTGTTTATCGAGGCCAGAACCTCAGCCCAGCGTCTTGCGATTGAAGTCGCGCAAACGGAAGCCCATCAACACTAACATGCCGAAATAAGCCACCACACCGGCAACTACCAAGGCTCCCAGACGCAGGAAACGCTCAAGCATCTGCCCCTCACCCCAGGCCGGCATGAAATGCATCCCGGCCAGCAACACGCCAGACATCACCCCTACCGCTATCACCAGCTTGAAGCCGAACTTTGCCCAGCCCGGTTGCGGCTGGTACATCTGCTGTTTACGCAGCTGATAGAAGAGCAACCCCGCGTTGAGGCAGGCGCCAGCGCTGATGGCGAGCGCCAGGCCCGCGTGAGCCAGCGGACCGATCAGCAACAGGTTGAACAACTGAGTGACGACCAGCGTGAAAATTGCGATTTTTACCGGCGTGCGGATGTTTTGTTGCGCATAAAAGCCCGGCGCCAGCACTTTGATCACGATAATCCCGAGCAAACCGACGGAATAGGCGATCAACGCGCGCTGGGTCATGGCCGCATCATGGGCATCGAACTGACCGTACTGGAACAGCGAAACCGTCAACGGCTCGGCCAGAATCCCCAGCGCCAAGGCGCAAGGCAGCACCAGCACGAAGCACAGGCGCAGACCCCAATCGAGGATGCGCGAGTATTCGTGACGATCCTTGTTGGCGTAGGTCTTGGCCAGGGTCGGCAACAGAATCGTCCCCAACGCCACGCCCAGCACGCCGGACGGCAATTCCATCAAGCGGTCGGCGTAGTACATCCAGGACACGGAACCTGCGACCAGGAACGAAGCGAAAATAGTGTTGATGATCAGCGAAATCTGGCTCACCGACACCCCGAGAATCGCCGGCAGCATCTGCTTCATTACCCGCCAGACGCCGCTGTCGCGCAGGTTCAGGCGCGGCAGCACCAGCATGCCGATCTTTTTCAGGTGCGGCAGCTGATAGAGCAACTGCGCCAGGCCGCCCACCAGAACCGCCCAGCCGAGCGCCATTACCGGCGGATCGAAGTATGGTGTCAGGAACAACGCAAAAATAATCATGCTGACGTTCAGCAGCGTCGGCACGAATGCCGGGACCGAAAAACGGTTCCAGGTGTTGAGGATCGCACCCGCCAGCGACGACAGGGAAATCAGCAATATGTAAGGAAAGGTCACCCGCAACAGGTTGGAAGTGAGCTCGAATTTTTCCGGGGTATCGGTGAATCCCGGTGCCGTCACCCAGATGACCCAGGGTGCGGCGATCATGCCCAACACCGTGACCAGCGCCAGAACCAGCGTCAGCAGGCCCGAGACATAGGCAATGAAGGTGCGGGTCGCCTCTTCACCCTGCTGGCTTTTGTATTCCGCAAGAATCGGCACGAATGCCTGGGAAAACGCCCCCTCGGCGAAAATCCGGCGCAGCAGATTTGGCAGTTTGAAGGCGATAAAGAAGGCGTCGGTCGCCATTCCCGCGCCAAATGTACGCGCAATAAGGGTGTCACGAACAAACCCCAGAACCCGGGAAAGCATCGTGATAGAGCTGACGGCGGCCAACGATTTGAGCAGATTCATTGAAAGAGTTTGTGCCTGTCGATAAACAGCAGGCGAATAAAGCGCCCACTTATGCGATACTCCGCGCCGCAACAGCACAGAGCCAAAGCTCGCGAGTTTACAGGTCACACGCCGGAAAGAAATATTCTGTGCCACCGACCTCATGAAAACGTGACGAGCGAAGGCAAGACAAGGCGAAAACAGGCGAGAAAGCGGAGTTGACGAACGTCAATGAGCATTTCGAGTCTGTTTTCAACGCAGTATTACCGAGCGCAGTAGTTTTCATGGGGTCGGGACCGACCACTTAGCGGAACGTTTCCTCCGCCCTTGACAAGACTTCAACTCATCGGCATGATTCGCGGCCTATTTTGTTTGCTATTTCCTAAAAAGTCTTTCGAGGAGCTCGACGGTGGCCAACTCACCTTCCGCCAAAAAACGTGCAAAACAGGCTGAGAAGCGTCGCAGCCACAACGCCAGCCTGCGTTCCATGGTTCGTACCTACATCAAGAATGTAGTTAAGGCCATCGACGCAAAAGACGCTGCCAAAGCTCAAGCTGCTTACGTTCTGGCTGTGCCAGTTATCGACCGTATGGCCGATAAAGGCATCATCCACAAGAACAAGGCCGCTCGTCATAAGAGCCGCCTGAATGGCCACGTTAAGGCCCTGAACGTTGCCGCTGCTGCCTAAGCGACTCGTTCATTAAAAAACCGACCTCAGGGTCGGTTTTTTATTGCCTGCGATTTGACGGACACACAAAAAACTGTGGGAGCGAGCTTGCTCGCGATAGCGGATATCCAGCCAATGTAGATGCTGAATATTAATCCGTCATCGCGAGCAAGCTCGCTCCCACAGTTTGATTTGCGTGAAATTACTGGGCGTGCGCCCACGGCAAAATCGGAATCGCCGTCACCGCATTCTGCGGGCTACCCTCAATCAGACGATCGCTATACACCAGGTACACCAGCGTATTGCGTTTCTTGTCGAGGAAACGCACCACCTGCATGGTCTTGAACACCAGGGACGTGCGCTCCTTGAACACCTCGTCGCCATCCTTGAGCTCACCCTTGAAGCTGATGGGCCCGACCTGCCGGCAAGCGATGGACGCCTCGGCACGATCCTCAGCCAAACCAAGACCGCCTTTCACCCCACCGGTCTTGGCGCGCGACAGATAGCAGGTCACGCCGTCGACCTTGGGATCATCAAAGGCCTCGACCACGATCCGGTCATTCGGCCCGACGAACTTGAACACCGTCGACACCTGACCGATTTCTTCAGCCGAAGCCAGCAACGGCATCGCCATCAGCAACCCCAACAATCCTTTTGCCACGCGCATTCAGGTATTCCTTCAGACCAGGATCAGGTTATCGCGGTGAACCAGCTCCGGCTCCGCCATGTAACCCAACAGACCGACAATCGCCTCGGACGACTGACCGATGATTTTTTGCGCTTCCAGCGCACTGTAGTTGGCCAGGCCACGGGCAATCTCACGACCGTCCGGCGCTACGCAGACCACCATCTCGCCGCGACGGAAGCTGCCCTGCACCAATTTGACCCCAACCGGTAGCAAGCTCTTGTTGCCCTCGGACAACGCGATTACAGCTCCCGCATCCAGCACCAGGGTGCCACGGGTTTGCAGATGACCGGCCAGCCACTGCTTGCGCGCCGCCAGCATGCCGCGCTCCGGCGACAGCAAGGTGCCGATACGCTCGCCCGCCTTGAGGCGATCCAGCACACGCTCGATGCGCCCACCAACGATGATGGTGTGAGCACCGGAACGAGCCGCCAGACGCGCAGCACGCAATTTGGTCTGCATACCACCACGCCCCAGCGCACCACCGGTGCTACCCGCCACCGCATCGAGAGCCGGATCATCGGCGCGCGCCTCGTAAATCAGCTGGGCATCCGGATTGTTGCGCGGATCGGCGTCGAACATGCCATCGCGATCCGTCAGGATCACCAGCAAATCAGCCTCGACCAGGTTGGCCACCAGCGCCGCCAGGGTGTCGTTGTCGCCAAAACGGATTTCGTCGGTGACCACGGTGTCATTCTCGTTGATCACCGGAATGACCTTCAGCTCGACCAGCGCACGCAAGGTGCTGCGGGCATTCAGGTAGCGCTTGCGATCGGACAAGTCGTCGTGAGTCAGGAGAATCTGCGCGGTATGCCGGCCATGCTCGGCAAAGCTCGACTCCCAGGCCTGCACCAACCCCATCTGGCCGATTGCCGCGGCAGCCTGAAGTTCGTGCATCGCACTGGGTCGCGAGGTCCAGCCCAAACGGCTCATGCCGGCCGCCACCGCCCCGGAGGACACCAGCACCAGCTCGACACCCGCCTCATGCAAGGCCACCATCTGCTCAACCCAGACACCCATTGCCGCGCGATCCAGGCCTTTGCCGTCCGCCGTCAGCAAAGCGCTGCCGATCTTCACGACCCAACGCTGCGCACCTGTCACCTTGCTCCGCATCATCTTCAACCTTAGCTTGAGGGCAGCGCGACCTAGCACTGCCCGTGACGTTATTCGTGGTTATTCGTGACCAACAATCGATTTCCAGATACCAAAACGCCGCTCGATTGAGCGGCGCTTAAGTTTATCGCAACGAATCAGTCACGCACGTAAATGATTTCCGGACCGTCTTCGTCATCCACATCTTCTTCGTCCCAATCATCGTCGCCGATGTCGTGGACCGACTTCACGCCGCTACGACGCAGGGCACGCTTGTCATCCAGCGCCTGCAGTTGCGCGCGAGCTTCATCTTCGATGCGCTGATCGAGATCGGCCAGCTCTTCCTTGTAGGCCGGGTCATTGGCCAGGCGATCAGCACGATCTTCCATGTAACGCATGATGTCGTGGCACAGACGCTCGGTCCCGAGCTTGGAGATGGCCGAGATCACATAGACCGGGCCAGTCCATTCCAGGCGATCAACGATTTCCTTGACGCGAGCATCGTGCTCTTCATCAAGGATCTGGTCGCACTTGTTCAGGACCAGCCAGCGATCACGTTCCGCCAGGGACGGGCTGAACTTGATCAGCTCGTTGACGATCACTTCAGCGGCATCCGGTGCACTGGCGTCATCCAGCGGCGCCATGTCCACGAGGTGCAGCAGCAGACGCGTACGCGCCAAGTGCTTGAGGAAGCGAATGCCCAGGCCAGCACCTTCGGAAGCGCCTTCGATCAGACCCGGAATATCGGCAATGACGAAGCTCTTCCAGCGATCGACGCTGACCACACCCAGGTTTGGCACCAGCGTGGTGAACGGGTAGTCGGCAACTTTCGGCTTGGCAGCCGAAACCGAACGGATAAATGTACTTTTACCGGCGTTCGGCAAGCCCAGCAGACCGACGTCAGCCAGTACTTTCATTTCCAGCTTCAGGTCGCGCTGCTCACCCGGCTTGCCCGGAGTGGTCTGGCGCGGCGCACGGTTGGTACTGGATTTGAAACGGGTGTTGCCCAGACCGTGCCAGCCGCCCTGCACCACCATCAACTTCTGACCGGCCTTGGTCAGGTCGCCGATGACTTCCTGAGTCGCGGAGTCGATCACCGTGGTGCCGACCGGAACGCGCAGGATCAGGTCTTCACCCTTCTTGCCGGTGCAGTCGGTGCTGCCGCCGTTGGAGCCACGCTCGGCATCGAAGTGCCGGGTGTAACGGTAGTCCACCAGGGTGTTGAGGTTTTCGTCGGCCATCATGTAGATGGAACCGCCATCACCGCCATCACCGCCGTTCGGTCCACCGTTCTCGATAAATTTTTCCCGGCGGAAACTCATGGCACCATTGCCGCCATCACCAGCCTTTACGCGAATCGATACTTCATCAACAAACTTCATAACAAACGCCTCTCGCCATACGGACGAGCCGAAAAACAATCAAGACATAAGACTCTTGCAAAAATGAGCGCAGCGACCCTAAACCACGACACCTACATCGTACGCCGACAGCCCATACAAACAGCTTTGCAAGAGACTCACCCCACAAACGAAAAAGCCCCGTCGCGAGACAGGGCTTTTCCAGCGATCGCGCAATTAAGCTGCGACTACGCTCACGTAACGACGACCGAAGGCGCCTTTTACTTCGAACTTGATCACGCCTTCGACTTTAGCGAAGAGGGTGTGATCTTTACCCATGCCAACGCCGTAGCCAGCGTGGAATTGGGTGCCGCGCTGACGCACGATGATGTTGCCTGCTTTGATAGCCTGGCCGCCATACATCTTCACGCCAAGGCGTTTGGCTTCTGAGTCGCGACCGTTACGGGTACTACCACCAGCTTTTTTGTGTGCCATGAGTTCAATTCTCCTAGTGAGGAATTAGGCTGTAATTAAGCCTGAATACCGGTGATTTTGATCTCGGTGTACCACTGGCGGTGGCCCATACGCTTCATGTGGTGCTTACGGCGACGGAACTTGATGATGCGGACTTTATCGTGACGACCTTGGGAGATCACTTCAGCCACAACGGTAGCGCCAGCAACAACTGGAGCGCCGATATTCACGTCGTCACCGTTGGCAACCAACAGAACGCGATCAAAGGTAACGGATTCGCCGGTAGCGACTTCCAGTTTTTCGATCTTCAGGTATTCACCTGGGGCGACTTTGTACTGCTTGCCGCCAGTAACGATTACTGCATAAGACATGGTATTTCTCCGATAATCCTGCTCACCCAGCTCTTTATAAGAAGAGGTATTGGCTGGCATGGCTGCATGGGGCTGGAGGCCCGCTTGCAATTGCGTAAGGCAGGTGCTGCCCAGGAAGTTCAGGGTGCGCGATTGTACGCAAGGCACGAGCGCCTTGCAAGGGGCCGTCCATCGCGCCTTGACACCTGCAAGCGTGGGTCCTAGCATGCCGCGCAACCCTTCTGGAGCGACTGTCGCTGATGCAACCCCAAGCTTTCTACCGCGCGGTGGCGGACGATTTTAGCGCCGTCGACGGCATCATCAAGAAGCAGCTGACTTCTCGAGTGCCGCTGGTATCGAAAATCGGTGATTACATTACCTCGGCCGGCGGCAAACGCCTGCGTCCTTTATTAGTGTTGCTGTGTGGCAAGGCCCTGGGTCGCGAAGGCGACGAGCTGCGTCTGCTGGCCGCGACCATCGAGTTCCTGCACACCGCTACCCTTCTGCATGACGATGTAGTCGACATGTCCGGCATGCGCCGTGGCCGCTCGACCGCCAACGCCATGTGGGGCAACGCGCCAAGCGTACTGGTCGGCGACTTCCTGTATTCGCGCTCGTTCGAAATGATGGTCGAGCTGGGTTCGATGCCGGTGATGAAGATCCTTTCGCAAGCCACGCGCATCATCGCCGAAGGCGAAGTGTTGCAGCTGTCGAAGGTGCGTGACGCCAGCACCACCGAAGAAACCTACATGGAAGTCATCCGCGGCAAGACCGCGATGCTCTTCGAAGCCTCGACCCACAGCGCCGCCGCCCTGTGCCAGGCCTCGCCGGAACAGGCTGAAGCCCTGCGTACATTCGGTGATCACCTGGGCGTGGCCTTCCAGCTGGTCGACGACCTGCTCGACTACAAAGGCGACGCCGAAACCCTGGGCAAGAACGTCGGTGACGACCTGGCCGAAGGCAAGCCGACCCTGCCGCTGATCTACACCATGCGCGAAGGTACGCCAGAACAGGCCGCCCTGGTGCGCAAGGCGATCCAGAAAGGCGGGATCGAAGACCTGGAAAGCATCCGCGAAGCCGTGGAAGCCTCGGGCTCGCTGGAGTACACCGCGCAACTGGCCCGTGACTATGTGGCCCGCGCGATCAAGTGCCTCGAAGCGCTGCCTGCCAGCGAGTACCGCGATGCACTGGTTGAACTGAGTGAATTCGCGGTCGCGCGTACACACTGACAACACTGCAAAACCCTGTGGGAGCAAGCTCCCACAGGGTTGTTCCCCACAGGTTTTCCTGCATTGCGCCCTCTCCCGCCTAAAACCCTATACAATGTGCGCTTTTTAGCGATCCTGAATCCAAGGAGCCTTAGTGAGCACGTTGCCACCCTGCCCAAAATGCAATTCCGAATACACCTATGAAGATGGCGCCCAGCTGATCTGCCCCGAGTGCGCCCACGAATGGTCCGCCAGCGGTGAAGCCGAAGCTGTGTCCGATGACGCAGTGAAAAAGGATTCGGTCGGCAATGTCCTGCAAGACGGCGACACCATCACCGTGATCAAGGACCTCAAGGTCAAGGGTACGTCTTTGGTGGTCAAGGTCGGCACCAAGGTCAAGAACATCCGCCTGTGCGATGGCGATCACGACATCGATTGCAAGATCGACGGCATCGGCCCGATGAAACTCAAGTCCGAGTTCGTCAGAAAAGTCTGAGCCTGCTGTTCTCCATCCCGCGCCCGGCGTGGGATGGAGCCTCCCCCTCCCCGTCTCACCCAGTAAATCCTCGCAATAGCCAAACGCCAGTCGTTTTGACCTGACGCAATCTTTACCCGGAAAAAAGCGCAAACCGCCAATAGGTCCTTGCTATTTGATGAATAAGAATTATTCTCATCAAATCCTAAGTGGAGATGAGAACCATGACTTATTTGATCGATGCCTGGCTGGACCGCCCACACCCTTACCTCAGGATCCTGCATCGGGAAACCGGGGAAGTCTGTGCCGTGCTTGAAGAGGAAGCCTTGAGCGAACTGCAGGATCAGGGTGATCTTGACCTCAATGGCCTGAGTTCCAACGAGCCGGTGGTGCTCAAGGAACTGGTACGTAATCTGTTTCTGTTCTGCTATGCCCGGGCGTTGCGCCCGACGACGGATCCCAATGGCAAGTTTCATCCATGAGAGACACTGCAAAACACTGTAGGAGCGAGCTTGCTCGCGAAGAACTGGAAGACATCGCGTTCATTCAGAATGGCAGCGTTATCGTTAACGCCCATCGCGAGCAAGCTCGCTCCTACAGGTAAGTCAGCGGGTCTTACAGAACGTCGAGCAGTTCGACGTCAAACACCAATACGCTGTGCGGCGGGATGCTGCCAACGCCTTGAGCGCCGTAAGCCAGTTCGCTCGGCACGTACAGGCGCCATTTGCTGCCGGCGTTCATCAGTTGCAGGGCTTCGGTCCAGCCGGCGATCACGCCGCCAACCGGGAATTCCGCAGGCTCGCCGCGCTCGTAGGAGCTGTCGAACACAGTGCCGTCGATCAGGGTGCCGTGGTAGTGAGTACGCACGGAATCTTCACGGGATGGCTTGGCGCCTTCACCAGCGGTCAGCACTTCGAACTGCAGGCCGGAAGCCAGAGTGGTGATGCCGTCACGCTTGGCGTTTTCAGCCAGGAAGGCCAAGCCTTCGCCAGCCGCCGCTTCAGCCTTGGCTGCAGCTTCGGCCTGCATGATTTCGCGGATGACTTTGAAGCTGGCGGACATTTCTTCCTGACCCACACGGCTTGGCTTGCCGGCGAATGCGTCGGTCAGACCGGCCAGGATCGCGTCCAGGCTTACGCCCGGTGGCGGGTTGTCGCGCAGTTGGTCGCCCAGCTGACGGCCAATACCGTAGCTGACGCGGGTTTCGTCGGTGGACAGATTTACTTCGGACATGACACTGCTCCGCTGTGCGGACGGCTCGGGAACTTGCCATGCGTGCACAGCGCGTCCCGGAGCGCCCGGAACCAAAAGGGCCAGCAGACTAGCACAGATGTCATGCCATTGATGAGGGACGTCAGGCGATCGGCACCTTCAGGTTTTCCTCCACATCGGCAACCAGACCGCACATTTCGTCATGCACGACCGTGTGCACGAGGTTGAAGTGCAACTTGGGAAAGGAGCGCAGCACATCACGGGCATGCTCCACCGAACGCAGGCTCATCATGTGCCCGTGCGTATCGCTCAAGGGATACGCCGTGCCATGCATCCGCGCCTCCAGCAGGTAGATGCCTCCCTCCATCGAGATCAGGTTCAGCTCATCGACCTTCCCGGCGACGGCATACGCATTCAACTCTTGCAGGTTCATGAGCGCACCTCACGCAGTAGCGAGCCTCTTTACAGGGATAGGCTTCGGCGCTTCAAAGCACAAGCCACAAACGACGCCGCCCGTCTGTTTTGCAACAGACGGGCGGCGTGTTTCATGGGGCCCGCAATGGATCAGTGCTTGGTGACTTTATCCAGGTAACCCATGGCAAATGCCGAGACCACGAAGGTCATGTGGATGATCACATACCACTGCAGATGCTCGGGATCGACGTTTTTGGCATCCATGAAGATGCGCAGCAGGTGAATGGACGAGATCGCCACGATCGATGCGGCCACCTTCATCTTCAGCGACGAAGAGTCCATGGTACCCAGCCAGTTGAGCTTTTCCTTGCTGTCGTCGATGTCCAGTTGCGAGACGAAGTTCTCGTAGCCGGAAATCATCACCATCACCAGCAAACCGCCCACCAGCGCCATGTCGATCAGCGACAGCAGCACCAGGATCAAGTCCGATTCGGCCATCGAAAACACGTTCGGGATGACGTGGAAGACTTCCTGGAAGAATTTCAGTGCCAGCGCCAACAGCCCCAGGGACAGACCGAAATAGATCGGCGCCAGCAGCCAGCGCGAGGCGTACATTGTATTTTCGATAAAGCGTTCCATTGAATCTCACATGTGGACTAAAAACGGCCGCGAGTATAACAGCCGCCCGTCTATACCCAGAAGCAGCCAGAAACCGTCGAAAAATCCGTCACCTGCGCCTGTGTATCGATGTTTTTCTGCTAGTGTCCAAATCATTGACTGCTCAGTGATATCGGACAGGAAGACTGGAAATGGATGTGCGATCGCCTTTGACGAGTGCCGGAATTTGCCTGGCGCTGCTGCTGAGCGGCTGCTCGCCCAGCGACGAAAAACGCCAGGTCAGCCTCGAAGAAAAAACCGCGCAGTTCGAAAAGTCGCTGGACGCCATCCAGGATCCGAAGCTCAAGGATGCCGTGTCGGAGTTGGGCGGCTCACTGCTGCTGCTCGAACGCGCGCAACTCAAGCTCGACAACAAGCCGGTGGAAACCGAATACGGCGAAGACGCCCTCGCCATGCTCAAGCACTACCCGAGTCCGCAGGCCCTGGTCGACACCTACATCAACGGGTTGTTCGTGCTGCAAAAGGACTCCAGTTCCGACTACCTGACCGATCTGCAGCCAGTGTTCCCCTTCACTTTCAGCGTTCCTGCCGCGTTTTTGTTTCCCCATGGCCTGGAATGGCAGTCGGTCACGCTAAGCAACAAACGAGTGATTGCGTTCCAGCCGGAATGGTCGGAAACCGACCCTGGCATTCAGCTCAGCCCATCGAGCTCCAACCTGACCAACCCCGATGACCTGACCGTGGCCTACCCCTTCATCGAAGGCCTCGACATCGACAAAAAGCAGCAACCGCAACCGGTGAGCCTGCAAGGCAAGGTCGAAGTCATCGCGCCACGCCGCCTCTACAGCTTCGACCTGACGAAAAAGGACGTAGGCCAGACCCGCACCAATGACAACCTGAGCGTCACCCTGCTGGCATTGACGAACAACTACGCGGAAATCGAATACAACAACAGCGCACCGCTGGCCCCGGAAGTCAGTGAAACGCCGCTCAACCCGCTGATCGTCCAGGCCAGGGACAGCACCGGGCAATTCATCGCGCGCGCCGGTTCAATCAACGAAACCTCGGTACAAATTGCCTTCTATCAGCAGCAGCTGGCCAAGATGCAGCAGCAAAAGAACTGGAGCGAGGCCCTGGAAAAACAGCTCGACGAAGAACAACGCAACTTTGAGAAACAGCAGGCGCGGCATTATTCGAAGGTGTACTTCAACGGGGCGATCGAAACCCTCGAAGTCAGCCTGCTGGATTTTTCCGCCGTCACGGTCACCCGAAAGGACCTCGACCTGCCAATCCGGCGCTTCGATGCCAATACCACGGACAAGTCCATCCAGCCCTTGAACCTGTCCGTGGTGGTCTATGACGACCTGGCGGCGGGCTGGCTGAAAGGGGCAACGCTGAGTGAGGATGAACTGAAAAAGTACGTCAACATCAGTCAGTCGGTCGACGACCCCAGCGCCGCGCGAATCGAATTCACTCACCTGCGTACCTTCAACGATGAACTGCTGGGCACATCGTTCAACCCTGGTGAAAGTCCGGTGAGCTTCTTTACCGAAGACACTCTTGGCAAACGCGACGAGCCGATCGAACTGCCACCTGAGGCGTACCAGATCGATCCCCTGCGCGGCACCATCACTTACGATCTGAATCTGTTTCCGCAAACCCCGGCCTATGCGGTGGGCTCGATGCCGCTGTTCCTGGCCACGGTCGACAAGCAAACCGTCGAAGCCCGTCAACTGCCCAAGGGCCTCGCGCTCAAAGACAATGCACTGGTGGTGGACCTGAAGGCATTTCCCGCCCAGGACTGGCGTTTTTTCGCCAAGGACGACAGCGGTAATTACTTGAAGGAGATTCTATCGGTCAGCCATCGCGCGAGCGCACAGGGTCCGGCGCAGTTTGCCGTGCATTACTTCTACGGGCAGCCTAAGCGCCTGGAAACCTACCAGCGCACTGACCTCACCACCGTGCAATATGGTTTCGAAGTCAAACTCGACAAGGCCGACATGACGCGCCTTGATCAATAGTGCCACTCAGTGCTCGGGGTGAAACTCGAAGCCGCCCATGTTCCGGCAGCGACCACCGTTGATTTCCCGCAGTTGGGCTTGCAGGTGCAGGCACCAGATTTGCGGATCGTCGGCCAACTCGTAGCCGTGCAGGGTCAGGCTTTCAACGATGGTGTCGAGGATTGATTCAGCGACGAACGGACCGTGAAACGGGCCTTGGGCCTTGATGGCCGAAGGTTGTTCACCGGCCATTCCGGCGGCGAACAGCAGAGTCCACATGCCCGTATCTCCCGCCAATGGACGGATGGAACATTCGATACGGGTCACAAGACCCAGGCATTGACGGGTGAGACAGAGGTTGCGCGACATGGCGGCGACCCTCGGTAGATCCGGTATTCAGCCCCCATGGGAAGGCTGTTTCGATCCTGTGATTACTGTCGATATCCATGAGCAGAGAATAGAAGAAAAGTCTGGCTTGCAGGCCGAAGCAAGACCGAAAGGCGCCGAATGGTCATAGTGTGAATATTGACGTCATTTCGACGACGCTTTTCGACGTGCGCCACAAAAAACTGTGGGAGCGAGCTTGCTCCGGGCGGCGTTCCGACGATGGCGGTCGAACATTCAACATATTGGTCGAATGAAAGTCCGCTATCGCGAGCAAGCTCGCTCCCACATGGGATTGCACAGTTTCAGATCAACGATGCATCAGGCCGGTTTGGTTTCCGCCAACGCCTCTTGCGCCAACTCCTTCTCGGCTTCCTTAAGATCATCTTCGCTGATCATTTCCGCGATAACCCGCAGGCGCTCCACGACCCGTGCGTTCACGCTGCCTTCAGGGAATTCGCCATTCTCGTTCGGCTCGCCGGCCGGCTCGCCGACCAACAAGCTCAAGGCTTCGTCGGCCTGGCGGACCGCGTAGACATGGAACTGCCCCGCACGCACCGCCGCCAGCACCTTCTCGTCGAGCATCAGCGTGGCGACGTTGGCGTGAGGAATGATTGCTCCCTGCTCGCCGGTCAACCCGCGGGCTTCGCACAGACGGAAGAAGCCCTCGATCTTCTCGTTGACTCCGCCGACCGCCTGCACTTCGCCGAACTGGTTGATCGAACCGGTGATGGCAAAGCACTGCTTGAGCGGGGTTTTCGACAAGGCCGAGATCAGGGTGCAGGCCTCGCCCAAGGAAGCACTGTCGCCATCGACATAACCGTAGGATTGTTCCAGGGCGATGCTCGCGGAAATCGCCAGCGGAAACTCCTGGGCGTAACGGCTGCCCAGATAACCGGTAAGGATCATCACGCCTTTGGAGTGGATCGGCTGGCCGAGGTTGACCTCGCGCTCGATGTCGACAATGCCGCTGCCGCCCGGGTACACCGTGGCGGAAATCCGCGCAGGTATACCAAAGGCCGAGTCACCGACTTCCAGCACCGTCAAGCCGTTGCACTTGCCGACCGCCGCGCCCGCGGTGTCGATCAGGATGATCCCGGCCAGCATGTCATCGAGAATCCGCGCCGAAACCCGCCCGGTCCGCGTGGCCTTGGCCTTGAGCGCACGCTCGATGTGCCCCGCGTCGGTCATTTCATCGCCTGCCAGGTGACGAATGAAATCCGCCTCGCTGACCAGTTGGAACAAGTCCCCGATACGCGCCGACAAGCGCCCCTGATGCTCGGCCAGACGCGCGCTGTAGGTCGCCAGGCGTGCCACCGCATCGGCAGTCAGCGGTGCCATGCCTTCTTCGGAAGTACGGGTTTTGAGCAACTGGGCGAATTGCTCCAGGCTCTCGTCGACCATCGGGATGTCTTCGTCGAAGTCCACCAGGACGCGGAACATCTCCTGGAAGTCCGGATCGAGGTCTTGCAGCGTGTAATACAGCTGACGGGCACCGATGATGACGACCTTGACCTGCAACGGAATGTGTTGCGGTGTCAGGGTCACGGTGGCCAGACGGCCGAGCTCACCCAGCGGCGATTCCATTTTCAGCTTGCGCGATTGCAGGGCGCGTTTCAGCGCATCCCACACGAACGGCTCGCTGAGCATTTTGTCCGCTTCAAGGATCAGGAAACCGCCATTGGCCCGGTGCAAGGCACCCGGCCGCAGTTGGCGGTAGGTGGTGTACAGCGAGCCCTGATCGGTGCTGTATTCGATACGACCGAAGAGGTTTTCGTAGGTCGGGTGCGGCTCGAACACCACCGGCGCACCGCCGCTGACCGAATGACCGACCACCAGGCTCGGCGAGTATTGTTCTTCCAGCAACTTGCGGGCGACAGCGTCAGTCTTGCTGTCATCCACCAGTTGCTCGACCACGGTCTTGAGCAAGTACACCTGCATGGCTTGCAGATAACCGCATACCGCCGCGTTCTCGGCGTACTTCTCTGACAATGGCGACAACAATGGCTGCAAGGCCAGGGTGATGGTTTCTTCGTTCAGATGACGCAGCTGGTTGCTCGACTCGCGCTTCCATTGCGGCAGGCTGGCGAGCTCTTCGTTCAGGCGCTCCTCCAGTACCGAAATATCCTCGTGGAAGCGATCGCGCTCGGCTTCCGGCAGTTGTGCGAATTCAGCTTCGTCCAACGCCTTGCCATCGCCCATTGGGGTGAAGGCGATATTGCTGGCGTCGCGGTAGAGCGCGACGTCCTTTTCCAGTGCCAGACGCTCGATGATGTCCAGGGCCTTGTCGTAGCGCTGGTTGAAGGCGCGGTCGATGCTGCTTTTCTTCTGCTGGTAGGACGGATGCTCGAAGACTGCCGGAAACGTCGCCAGCAGGTTGTCGATCAAAACGTTGATATCGCCAATGAAGTTACCGGCAGTGCCCGACGGCAACTCCAGAGCACGTGGCTCGCGAGGCTCATCGAAATTGTTGACGTAGACCCAGTCCGCCGGGGTCTGCAGGCGCTTGCCTTCAGCCTTGAGGTAGCGTTTGACGAACGAGAACCGGCCAGTGCCGGGCTCGCCCATGACGAATACGTTGTAACCGGGGCGTGGCATGGCCACACCGAACTGCAAGGCTTCAACCGCACGTTCCTGGCCAAGCACACCGCGAAAGGGCTCCAGATCATTGGTGGTAGAGAAGCTGAACTGTTCAGCGGAAAACGGACGGGTCAGCGCTTCGGGCGCTAGACGCAAGCTGGCAGCAACAGGATCAGGCATCGGGCTTCCTTAACAATCAGGCGGGGCAGATGGCAGCATTCTGGCGCTGCCCATGCCCGACTGGCAAGGAGCGCCGCAGGCCTGAGCATAGTCAATGTGCCAACCCCAGGCGGGCCGGGCTTGCGCCGCCGTTTCCCATGAATGTTTTGCAAAAAATCACGGAACCCCGTGATCGTGCCTAAACTCCAAACTGCGCGGCTGGGCTAATGCCCGGCCCACTGGCACCGGAACGGGCCAGACTCCCTTGTTTATTGGTACGCACACAAAGAGAACAAAGCTATGAAACGGATTCTTCTTGGTACTCTCTTCACCGCTGTATCCATCAATGCCATGGCGCAAGCGCCTGGCGGCCCGGATTGCGGTTGGGGCAACATGCTGTTCGAAGGCCAGCGTGGTACTCCAGCTCACTTCCTGGCATCCACCACCAACGGCACCTCCGGCAACGCAACCTTCGGCATGACCTCCGGCACCAACGGTTGCGCAACCAATGCGTCGCTGACCTATGGCGGTAAATCCTGGTTTGCCATGAATGGCATGATGAACGAGCTGTCCGAAGACATGGCCAAGGGTCAGGGCGAAGCGCTGACCACCTATGCCGTGGTACTGGGCGTGGCGCCGGAAGACCGTGCGCACTTCGCCGCCGTTACTCACGAGCACTTCCAGCAGATCTTCAGCAAGGCTGACGTGACCGCAGAAGACGTGCATACCAATACCCTGGCCGTGCTCAAAGCCGATCCTCGTCTGGCCAAGTACGCGACTCAGGCTTAAGCTCGACCCGTCCCGCTTCTTACGGGAAGCGGGTTTTTTTTTTTGGACCTGCCCCTCTTTGGGTCTTTTTCTCAAGTATTTAAGTTGCCTTCTATGCTCAAACGCCTTGCCTGGCTGGCGCTGTGTGTCTGCGCCCCGCTGTTCGCCGCGCCTCAGATCGACCCACAACGTTTGCAGCAATTGGCCAACGACCCTTTCTGGATATCCCTGGGCCATTACGAAAGCGCCAAGCTCGGCGGCTGGCGCAGCTATGTCAGTGACCGGAAATTCTTCCTCGCCCCTGACGGCAATGAACATCCGGACCATGAACTGGCGGCGACTGTACAAGCCTTGTACGCCCCGGCCAGTGCCGGTGAAACACATGCTCAATGCGTCTACCCGGCCCGCACCCGCTGGCTGAAAGAACAACTCGGCCTGACCGGCCTGCCGACACCGGACTGCGCCGGGTTCAAGCAATGGTTCAAGGACGTCTCGCCCGACAGCACGGTGATGATCTTCCCGGCGGCTTACCTGAACAGTCCGTCCTCGATGTTCGGCCATACCCTGCTGCGTATCGACCAGGCCGAAGTGAAGAGCGACAAGACTTCGCTGCTCAGTTACGCGATCAACTTCGGCGCCTACATCGAGGGCTCGGACAACAGCATCCTCTATGCCTGGAAAGGCCTGATGGGCGGCTATCCCGGCCTGTTCGCGATGGTGCCCTACCAGGAAAAACTCTCGGAATACCGCAGCCTTGAAAACCGCGACCTGTGGGAGTACCGCCTGAACCTGACCCAACAGGAAACCGCGCGCATGGTCGAGCACGTCTGGGAGCTGAAGCAGATCAAGTTCGACTATTTCTTCTTCGACGAAAACTGCTCATACCGCTTGCTGGAACTGCTGCAAGTTGCCCGCCCGGGCCTGCGCCTGACCGCGCAATTCCCGCTCACCGCCATCCCGACCGACACCGTCAAAGCCGTGAAAAATGCCGGCTTGGTGGAGTCCATCCAGTATCGTCCGTCCCGGGAGCGCGAACTGCTCAGCCGCGCCGAGCCGTTAAATCCTGAAGAACAGCAATGGGTGCTGAAAGTCAGCGCCGATCAGAAACAATTGCAGGACCCGGCGTTCAAGGCGCAATCGCGCGACCGTCAGGCGCTGATCATCGATGCCGCCTATCGTCTGGAGCGTTACCGCGCCAACGGCCAGGAACGCGACCCGGCGCGCGCCCAGCGCAGCTTCGAACTGCTGCGGGCAATCAACCAGAACCCGGCGCCGGAGCTGGATATCCCGCAACCGGGCCTGCCTGAAGACGGTCACGAGTCCCGCACCTGGCAGCTCGGCGTCGGCACCCGTGGCGATAAAGCCTTTGGCGAGTACGGCTTGCGCATGGCTTATCACGACCTCAATGACAACAACGAAAGCTTTCCCCTTGGCGCGCAGATCGAAATCCTGCAGTTGAAACTGCGCCAGTACGAAGGCAATGAATGGCAAGTGCAGCAACTGGACCTGGCAACCATTCGCTCCCTGACCCCGCGAAACGAGCTGCTGCAACCGCTGTCATGGCAAGTCACCGGCGGTCTGGAGCGGGTGCCGGGCAAGCACGATGACCAGACCCTGGTCAGCCACGTCAACGGCGGTGGTGGTGGCACCTGGCAACTGGGTGATGACACGCTCGGCTTTGCCCTGGGCACCGTGCGGATCGAGCACAACAACGACTTCGCCGCGTTCATTGCCCCGGCTGCCGGGTTCAACAGCGGTGTGTTGTGGAAAAACCCGCTGGGCAATTTGAGCCTGGAAGCCAAGGGCGACTTTTTCACCAATGGCGAAGTACGCCGTAGCCTAAGCCTGAATCAGCAATGGGAAATATCCCGCAATCTCGGACTGCGCTTGAGCGCCCAGCGCGAGTTCAGCCATTTGGCGACGGCCGAGAACGAAGTGATGCTGGAGCTGAAGTGGTATCACTACTGACCTGACACACCACTCGCTCCCACAGGGGCTGTGTGGTGTTCGACGAAATGCCTGCACACCTTTCACAACCACCCGACGAATCCACTTCTAGACTTTATCTATGGGCCGCGTATCGGCTTGGGAGAGTGAGATGTGGTGGTATGCGGGATGGCTGGGTGTAAAGCCTGGCAGCAGCAGAAAGATCAGGACGCCGCCCGGGCCTATCGCTCGCCATAAGTCGCTTTCAGACATCCAGTGAAACCAAATGCCTGAGACCATGGCCCAAACCCTATACCGGGAGAATTCCATGAGCCGTGCCTTCGTCAATGAAGATAACGCCGCCGCGCAAGCCGATCAGCCTGTCGAACGGCAAGTCAGCGCGCAGCCCAATTACGTCACGCCGCAAGGCCTGAACCTTTTGCAGGGAAAAGTCGCCGAACTGCAAACCCTGCACGCCGAACAATCGGCAAAAGGCGAGCAGGCCGACAAGCAGCGCCTGGCGGATCTCGAACGTGATTTGCGTTACTTCAAGCAGCGCCTGGGCAGCGCTCAGGTGGTACCCGCCGCGACTTCGACCGAGAAAGTGCAGATCGGCAGTTGGGTGACCTACGCCGATGAACACGCCACCGAACGCCGGGTACAACTGGTGGGCGAAGATCAGGCCGATGCCGCCCACGGCCTGATCAATTGGGGTTCACCGCTGGGGCGGGCACTGCTCGGTGCACGACTCAACGATGAAGTGCTGTGGCAGCGTCCCGCCGGGGATCAACTGATTGAGGTGATCCGTATCGAACCGGCTTAGACAATGCCTTGGGCGAGCATGGCATCGGCGACTTTGACGAAGCCGGCGATGTTGGCGCCCTTGACGTAGTTGACCCGGCCGTTCTCCTCACCGTAATGCACGCAAGCGTGGTGAATCGACTGCATGATCGCGTGCAGCTTGCTGTCCACTTCGCCGCCGGTCCATGCCAGGCGCATGGCGTTCTGCGACATCTCCAGCCCGCTCACCGCCACACCACCCGCGTTGGACGCCTTGCCCGGCGCAAACATAATGTCGGCTTCGATGAACAAGTCCACCGCCTCAAGGGTGGTCGGCATGTTCGCGCCTTCGGCCACGCAGTTGCAGCCATTGCGCAGCAAGGTGCGAGCGGCTTCGGCATCCAGTTCGTTTTGCGTCGCGCACGGCAAGGCGATGTCGCAGCTCAGGCTCCATGGCAGCTCACCTGCGCGGAACTCCAGGCCAAAACGGCCAGCCAGTTCACGGATGCGCCCGCGCTGTACATTTTTCAGTTCCAACACCGCTAGCCATTGCTCCTCGGTCAAGCCGCTTTCGCAATACAGCGTGCCTTCGGAGTCGGACAGCGAAATCACTTTGCCGCCCAGGTCCATGACCTTGCGCGCCGCGTATTGCGCGACGTTGCCGGAGCCGGAGATCGCTACGCGCTTACCTTCCACGGCCAGGCCGCGGCGCTTGAGCATTTCTTCGGCGAAGTACACGCAACCGAAACCGGTGGCTTCCGGGCGAATCAGGCTGCCGCCGTAGCTTGGGCCTTTGCCGGTCAGCACGCTGGTGAACTGGTTGCTCAGGCGCTTGTACTGGCCGAACAGGAAACCGATTTCCCGTGCACCGACACCGATGTCCCCGGCCGGCACGTCAACGTCGGCACCAATGTGGCGGTACAACTCGCTCATGAAGGCCTGGCAGAAGCGCATGACTTCCGCGTCGCTTTTGCCTTTGGGGTCGAAGTCCGAACCACCCTTGCCGCCGCCCATGGGCAATGAAGTCAGGGAGTTTTTGAAGGTCTGTTCGAAGGCGAGGAATTTCAGGACGCCCATGTTCACCGACGGGTGAAAACGCAGGCCACCCTTGTACGGGCCGATCGCGCTGTTCATCTGGATGCGGAAACCACGATTGACCTGGACCTTGCCTTGGTCGTCGACCCACGACACACGAAACACCACAGCCCGCTCCGGCTCGCAGATGCGCTCCAGAATGCCCGAGGTCAGGTAATGCGGATTGGCTTCAAGAAACGGCCACAGGGTACGCAGGACTTCTTCGACAGCCTGGTGAAATTCGGGTTGATCCGGGTCGCGTTTTTTCAGGCGCGCAAGGAAGCATTCGACGGATTCGATCATGGAAAAGTCTCGGCAAATTTATTGTCGTTGGAGGAGATTGAGCCGGACTGTAACAAACGATTCGCGCACAGGAACAGCGCAAAATGTCGCACTTATGAAATTAAATGGTGCACAGGATATAAATAATCCTGTTTTTTGAGCATTTTTTGCACCTGAACAGGGATTCGCAATTCAAGTTATGCACCATTAGAAACACCGCTTTCGCGAGCAGGCTCGCTCCCACAGGGGATCTTCTGCTGAATTGAGATTTGTGCCTTTCACAAAACCCTGTGGGAGCGGGCTTGCTCGCGAATGGCGCGACTCGGTGTCATTGAAAAAACGCAAAAAAACGGAGCCCGAAGGCTCCGCTCTTTATGCAACCAACCCGAAATCAGGCCAGTTTCTTGTGCCGTACACGATGCGGCTGGGCAGCCGCTTCGCCGAGGCGCTTTCTACGGTCGGCTTCGTACTCGGTGTAGTTACCTTCGAAGAACACCGCTTGCGAGTCGTCTTCGTACGCCAGGATGTGAGTCGCGACGCGGTCAAGGAACCACCGGTCGTGGGAGATCACAATGGCGGCGCCCGGGAAGTCCAGCAGGGCTTCTTCCAGGGAACGCAGGGTTTCAACGTCGAGGTCGTTGGACGGTTCGTCGAGCAGCAGGACGTTGCCGCCCTCCTTCAGGGTCAGGGCCAGGTGCAAGCGACCGCGCTCACCACCGGACAGGTCCTTAACGAACTTCTGCTGATCGCCACCCTTGAAGTTGAAGCGACCGACGTAGGTACGCGACGGGATCTCGTAGTTGCCGATGCGGATCTGGTCGGAACCGTCGGAAATCTGCTGGAACACGGTCTTGCTGCCGTCCAGGTCTTCGCGGCTCTGATCCACGCAAGCAAGCTGCACGGTTTCACCGACTTCGATGCTGCCCGAATCCGGCGTTTCCTTGCCCATCAGCATGCGGAACAGGGTCGACTTACCGGCACCGTTACCGCCGATCACGCCAACGATGGCGCCTTTAGGCATGGAGAACGACAGGTTGTCGATCAACACGCGATCGCCGTAGCCCTTGGTGACGTTCTTGAATTCGATGACCTTGTCGCCCAGGCGTGGACCAGCCGGGATGTAGATCTCGTTGGTTTCGCTGCGCTTCTGGAATTCCTGCGACTGCATTTCTTCGAAGCGTTGCAGACGAGCCTTGGATTTCGACTGGCGGGCCTTGGCACCTTTGCGCACCCACTCCAGTTCTTCCTTCATGGCTTTTTCGTGGGCCGACTGCTGCTTGGATTCGGCAGCCAGACGATCGGACTTGGCTTCCAGCCAACCCGAATAGTTGCCCTCGTAAGGAATACCCGCGCCGCGGTCGAGTTCCAGGATCCAGCCGGCAACGTTGTCCAGGAAGTAACGGTCGTGCGTGATCGCGACCACGGTACCCGGGAAGTCGTGCAGGAAGTGCTCAAGCCAAGCAACGGAATCGGCATCCAGGTGGTTGGTCGGTTCGTCGAGCAGCAGCATATCCGGAGCGGACAGCAGCAGGCGGCACAGGGCCACGCGACGCTTCTCACCACCGGACAGGAATTCAACCTTGGCATCCCAGGCCGGCAGACGCAGTGCATCGGCGGCGACTTCCAGCTGGCGATCGAGGTTGTGACCGTCGCTGGCTTGCAGGATCGCTTCGAGCTTGGCCTGTTCGGCAGCCAGTTTGTCGAAGTCGGCGTCTTCTTCAGCGTAAGCCGCATAGACCTCGTCCAGGCGCGCCTGGGCGTTCTTGATCACGCTGACCGCTTCCTCGACCACTTCACGCACGGTTTTGGTCGGGTCCAGGATCGGCTCTTGCGGCAGATAACCGATGTTCAGCTCCGGCATCGGGCGGGCTTCGCCGTCGAATTCGGTGTCAACGCCAGCCATGATTTTCAGCAGCGTGGACTTACCCGAACCGTTGAGGCCGAGTACGCCAATCTTGGCGCCAGGGAAGAAGGACAGAGAAATGTTTTTCAGGATTTCCCGCTTCGGCGGAACAACTTTGCCCAGCCGATGCATGGTGAATACGTATTGAGCCATGGAGAACCTAGGGTCAGTGACTGATGAATGATTGGAGCGCAGGCAATGCCCGGCCAGACCGTGCGCGTCGTCCATAAGAGGCGACGCTGAAAAAGTCTGAGTCTAGGAGCTGGAACGCTCCCGCGTAACCGGCAAAGCTACCTTAATGACCGGTGGCAGTCCAGCCGACGGACAGGGGCTGGCACTTCGCCACAACTCAAGGCATGCTAGCCGCCCTTCGGGCGTCCGGCTTATAGTGCACGTCGCGCCAGTCCAGCCAAACCGCAGGATTACAGCTTGTCCATTGTCCCTCCGCCTCTGACTTCCAGTGCGCCGGCCACAGCGCCCGGCTCCCCCCTGCGCGGAACCTTGAAGGGCACCTTGGCGACACTCGTATTATTGCTGCTGGCCCTGCTGTTCTGGCAGTTGCTCGACCAGTTGCGGGAAACCCAGAAGAACCAGCGTCAGTACACCATCGACTACACCGCCGATCTGGCCGCGCAGGTCAGCCTGAACATGGCGCTCAACGCGCAGATCGCCCTCAACCTGTTGCCGATCGTCGAGCAACCGCAGGGCGCCGATGAATTGCAGGCCCTGTTGCGCAAGCTGCAACAATCGCTGCCAGACCTGCGCAGCCTGGCGTTGCTCAGCCCCTCGGGAAGAGTCATCAGTGACAGCGCTCCCGACAGCGATGACAGCGACTACCTGGGTGAACTGGTACGCCGCAGCCACGCCCAGGCGCACTACTTCAGCAATGCCACCGACGGTTCCGTGGTGCATTTATTGTTGCATCAGGCCAGCGGCAGTTCCCGAGGCTATTGGGTCTTGCGCCTGACACCCTCCTTCTTTTCGTCCCTGACCAAGCAACGCGAGGCCGACGGCCGCCCGTTTTGGCTGGTGGAAAACCGCATCAATCATCAGATCATCAGCCGCGACGAAGCGCAGCCCTCGGTCAATCCGGGCACGCTGACCGAGGACGATGTCGCCAACAGCGTGCTGACCGTTCCGCTGAGCAGCAGCGATTGGCAACTGCGCGGTTTGTTCGACCGTCAGCGCGTGCTGGAAGAGCTGCTGCCGGCGTTCATCGGCAAATGCCTGCTTGGCCTGGCGTTTTCCATGCTGCCGTTCCTCGCCTTGCTGAACATGCGCCGGCGTCAGCGTCAGTTGAATGAAGGCCGTCGGCGTTATCAGGACATTTTCGAAGGCACCGGCGTGGCCTTGTGCGTCCTCGACATGTCCGGACTCAAGGTCTTTTTCGACAAGGCGCAACTGCAGGGCAGCGAGCAACTGCAAGCGTGTCTGGCGATCCCGGAGCAACGCCGGTCATTGCTCAAGGAACTGCGGATCACCGAGGTCAACCAGGTAGCGTTGCAACTGCTTAATGTCGATAGCGCCGACAAAGTTTGGAAACTGCTGATCGACGGTAAACCGCAGGACGGCACCGCCATCGGCAACCAGGTGCTCGACGCGATGCTCAACCAGCAGCAACAGCTTGAGCTGGAAATCAAGCTGCAGGACGCCAGCGGCCGCGACCAGCACCTGTGGCTGATGCTGCGCCTGCCGCAAACCCCGGACGACTATAAAGCGGTGATCCTGAGCATCACCGACATCACCAGCCGCAAGCTCATCGAACTGTCGCTGCAGGAGCGCGAAGGGTTTTGGTCGGACGTGGTGCGCACCGTGCCGGATCACCTGTATGTGCAGGATGTGATCAGCCAGCGCATGATCTACAGCAACCACCATCTGGGCCAGACCCTGGGTTACAACCGCACCGAACTGCACCAGATGGGCGAATACTTCTGGGAAATCCTCCTGCATCCCGAAGACGCCGACTATTACCATCGCTCCCGTCAGATCCAGCGCCAGGCCGGTTATCGCCAGTTGATGCAGTGCCAGTTGCGCTTCCGCCATCGGGACGGCCAATGGCGACGCTTCGAGATTCGCGAGCAGGCACTGGCACGGGACAAGAACGACCAGGTCACTCGGATCATCGGCGTGGCCAAGGACATCACCGACCAGATCGAAGCCAGCGAATCCCTGCGCGACAGCGAGCAGCGCTACCGGATGCTGGCCGAAAGCATCAGCGACGTGATCTTCTCCACCGACAGCCGCCTTAACCTCAATTACGTCAGCCCTTCGGTACAAGCGGTGCTGGGTTACGACGCCGAGTGGATTTTCCAGAACGGCTGGCAATCGACCATCGCCAACCCGCAACAGCTGACCGGCATCTACCAACTGATGGACCGGGTCAGCAAAGCACTGGATCAACCGGACCGACTGGCGCTGCTGCGCAGCCAGGTGCAAACCCAACTGTTCCTGTTCGATTGCCTGCGGGCCGACGGGCGCAAGATCCCGATCGAACTGCGCCTGGTATTGGTCTGGGACGAACACGGTACGTTCGAAGGCGTGCTCGGCGTCGGCCGCGACATCAGCCAGCAACGCCGGGCCGAAAAAGACTTGCGCATGGCCGCCACGGTATTCGAACACTCGACCTCGGCGATCCTGATCACCGACCCGGCCGGCTACATCGTCCAGGCCAACGAAGCCTTCAGTCGTGTCAGCGGTTACGCCGTGGAACAGGTCCTCGACCAGTTGCCGAACATGCTGACGGTCGACAACCAGCAGGAAGCCCATCTGCGTTACGTACTCAAGCAATTGGGCCAGCACAGCACCTGGGAAGGCGAAGTCTGGCTCAAGCGTCGCAACGGCGAGCATTACCCGGCCTGGGTCGGCATCACCGCCGTGCTCGACGACGAAGGCGACCTGGCCAGCTATGTGTGTTTCTTCAGCGACATCAGCGAGCGCAAGGCCAGCGAGCAGCGGATTCACCGCCTCGCCTACTACGACGCCCTGACCCACTTGCCCAACCGTTCGCTGTTCCAGGACCGCCTGCACACGGCACTGCAATCGGCCGAACGGCAGAAGTCGTGGGTGGTGCTGATGTTCCTCGACCTCGACCGTTTCAAGCCGATCAACGACTCCCTGGGCCACGCCGCCGGCGACCGCATGCTCAAGGAAATGGCCACGCGCCTGCTCGGTTGCGTCGCCGATGACGACACGGTGGCGCGCATGGGCGGTGACGAATTCACCTTGCTCCTGCAACCGCGAGCCAACCGTGAAATCGCCTTGAACCGGGCGATCCATGTGGCCGAACAGATTCTTGCCAGTCTGGTGAAACCCTTCGTGCTCGAAGGCCGCGAGTTCTTCGTCACGGCCAGTATCGGCATCGCCCTGAGTCCGCAGGACGGCAACGAACTCAGCCAGTTGATGAAGAATGCCGACACGGCGATGTACCACGCCAAGGAGCGTGGCAAGAACAACTTCCAGTTCTATCAGGCGGACATGAACGCCAGTGCGCTTGAACGTCTGGAGCTGGAAAGCGATTTGCGCCATGCCTTGGAACAGAACGAATTCGTGCTGTATTACCAGCCGCAATTCAGCGGCGACGGCAAGCGCCTGACCGGCGCCGAGGCACTGTTGCGCTGGCGCCATCCACGCCGCGGGCTGGTGCCGCCGGGGGATTTCATTCCGGTGCTCGAAGAGCTCGGGCTGGTGGTGGATGTCGGCGACTGGGTGATCAGCGAAGCCTGCCGTCAACTCAAGGCCTGGCATCAGGCCAGGGTACGGGTGCCGAAGGTGTCGGTGAACATCTCGGCGCGGCAGTTCTCCGACGGCCAGCTCGGTACACGGATCGCTACCATCCTCAAGGAAACCGGCCTGCCGCCGGCATGCCTGGAACTGGAACTGACCGAAAGTATCCTGATGCGCGAAGTCAGCGAGGCGATGCAGATCCTCGACGGACTGAAAAACCTCGGACTGAGCATTGCGGTCGACGATTTCGGTACCGGTTACTCATCGCTCAACTACCTCAAGCAGTTCCCGATCGACGTGCTGAAGATCGACCGCACCTTTGTCGATGGCCTGCCCAGCGGTGAACAGGATGCACAAATTGCCCGGGCAATCATCGCCATGGCCCACAGCCTGAACCTGGCGGTGATCGCCGAAGGCGTGGAAACCCATGAGCAGCTCGACTTCCTGCGTGAGCATGGTTGCGATGAGGTTCAGGGGTATCTGTTCGGCCGACCGATGCCGGCGAGTCGGTTTGAGGCGCAGTTCAGTAATGATGCGTTGTTCATGCTTGACTAAGCGCTCTTGTGGCGAGGGAGCTTGCTCCCGCTCGAGTGCGTAGCGCTCGCAAGATTTGGGGCCGCTTCGCAGCCCAGCGGGAGCAAGCTCCCTCGCCACAAACACTAAAAATCCCACGCATGAACACCACTTGTCTGCGACATGATGCCGTTTCATATGCCATCTAAAACCCATTGGGTTAGAATGCCCCCCTTTTCCGCCCCCGATCCCTGAGGACCGCCATGTTCAGCCGTGATTTGACTATTGCCAAGTACGACGCCGATCTCTTTGCCGCCATGGAGCAAGAAGCTCAGCGCCAGGAAGAGCACATTGAGCTGATCGCTTCGGAAAACTACACCAGCCCTGCGGTGATGGAAGCTCAAGGCTCGGTACTGACCAACAAGTACGCCGAAGGCTACCCGGGCAAGCGCTACTACGGTGGTTGCGAGTACGTAGACATCGTCGAGCAGCTGGCTATCGACCGCGCCAAAGAACTGTTCGGCGCCGATTACGCCAACGTTCAGCCGCACGCCGGTTCGCAAGCCAACAGCGCCGTTTACCTGGCCCTGCTGTCGGCCGGCGACACCCTCCTGGGCATGAGCCTGGCCCACGGTGGTCACCTGACCCACGGTGCAAGCGTCTCGTCTTCGGGCAAGCTGTACAACGCTATCCAGTACGGCATCGACGCCAATGGACTGATCGACTACGACGAAGTCGAGCGCCTGGCCGTTGAGCACAAGCCAAAAATGATCGTGGCCGGTTTCTCTGCCTACTCGCAGATCCTCGACTTTCCGCGCTTTCGCGCAATCGCCGACAAGGTAGGTGCTTACCTGTTCGTCGACATGGCCCACGTGGCCGGTCTGGTCGCCGCTGGCGTCTACCCGAACCCGGTTCCATTCGCTGACGTGGTGACCACCACCACCCACAAGACCCTGCGCGGTCCACGTGGCGGCCTGATCCTGGCTCGCGCCAACGCCGACATCGAGAAGAAGCTGAACTCCGCGGTATTCCCGGGCGCCCAGGGCGGCCCGCTGGAGCACGTGATCGCGGCCAAGGCGATCTGCTTCAAGGAAGCGCTGCAGCCTGAGTTCAAGGTTTACCAGCAGCAAGTGGTGAAGAACGCCCAGGCCATGGCCAGCGTGTTCATCGAGCGCGGTTTCGACGTGGTTTCCGGCGGTACTGAGAACCACCTGTTCCTGTTGTCGCTGATCAAGCAGGAAATCTCCGGTAAAGACGCAGATGCCGCTCTGGGCAAAGCGTTCATCACCGTGAACAAGAACTCCGTGCCAAACGACCCACGCTCCCCGTTCGTCACCTCCGGCCTGCGCTTCGGCACCCCGGCTGTGACCACTCGCGGCTTCAAGGAAGCAGAGTGCAAGGAACTGGCCGGCTGGATCTGCGACATCCTGGCTGACCTGAACAACGAAGCGGTGATCGATGCCGTTCGTGAGAAGGTCAAGGCCATCTGCAAGAAGCTGCCGGTGTACGGCGCTTAATCAGCCCGCTAGACCGCAACTATAAAAACCGGCCAGAGATGGCCGGTTTTTTTTCGCCCGTTTAATTATTCAACCGGGGGGAAAGGCTCTATATCGGGCTTATCAATCAACTGGTAAGACCGGTCATGCCAATTTTCTAATTTTTACTTGCGAACACCCAAAAACAGCGCCTAGACTGCGCCTGCACTGGACATACCGGTAAGACCACAATAATTAAGTCCTGAATCTGATGTGCTCCGCACACGGCAGCCAGGACACCGACCAGGATTCCTCCCATGCTCAGATGGTGCTCGCGTTCAATCTTCCTCCAAGTGGTTCTCGGACTGGTGCTCGGCATCGTCTGCGGGCTGACCCTTCCCGAATACTCCGCTCAGCTCAAACCGCTCGGTGACGGTTTTATCAAGCTGATCAAAATGCTCATTGGCTTGATTGTGTTTTGCGTAGTGGTCAGCGGTATCAGCGGTGCCGGCGACCTGAAGAAGGTCGGCCGTATCGGCCTCAAATCGGTGATCTACTTCGAAGTGCTGACCACCATCGCCCTGGTGATCGGCCTGGTGTTCGCCTTCAGCACCGGCATCGGCAGCGGCGCAAACATTCACCTGGAGCAGCTTTCCGCAGCCGACATGGGCGACATTGCCCAGCGCGGCCAGCACATGCACACCACCACACAGTTCCTGATGGACTTGATTCCGACTTCGGTGATTGGTGCCTTTGCCGATAACAATATCCTGCAGGTCCTGCTGTTTTCAGTGTTGTTCGGCAGCGCACTGAATCTGGTGGGCGAGGCGGCGTCGGGTATTTCACGGCTGATCAATGAACTCAGCCATGTGATCTTCCGCATCATGGGCATGATCGTGCGCCTGGCGCCGATCGGTGTGTTCGGTGCGATCGCCTTCACCACCAGCAAATACGGCCTGGACTCGCTGCAGCACCTGGGCAGCCTGGTCGGCCTGTTCTACCTGACCTGTACTGCCTTCGTGGCCTTGATTCTCGGCCTGGTGATGCGCCTCTCCGGCTTGAAGATGTGGCCGTTGCTCAAGTACCTGCGCGAAGAACTGCTGATCGTCATGGGCACCGCTTCGTCCGACGCTGTGCTGCCACAAATCATGCGCAAGCTTGAGCACCTGGGCATCGGCAGTTCGACGGTCGGGCTGGTGATTCCAACGGGTTACTCGTTCAACCTCGACGGTTTCTCGATCTACCTGACCCTGGCCATCGTGTTCATCGCCAATGCCACCGGCACGCCGCTGGCGATGACCGACCTGCTGACGATTCTGTTGGTATCGTTGATCACCTCCAAAGGTGCCCACGGCATTCCGGGCTCGGCGCTGGTGATTCTGGCGGCCACCCTGACAGCCATTCCGGCCATTCCGGTGGTGGGTCTGGTGCTGGTGCTGGCCGTGGACTGGTTCATGGGCATCGGCCGGGCGCTGACCAACCTGATCGGCAACTGTGTGGCGACCGTCGCCATTGCGCGATGGGAAAAGGACATCGATGTGGAGCGGGCGAACAAGGTACTTTCGGGTCAGGCGGGTTATACCTTCCAGCCGAGAAAACCGGTTGCTCAAGCGGCAGCCAAAGAATTCTGAATGACCGCCGTGCCTGCCGACCGCAGGCACGGCTCATGGAGCGAACAAGTGATTACCTCATCAACCGTCGTCAACTCAGTGGTAGAAAAACTTCGGGCCGCTTTGGCCCGTGGTCAGTGGCGCTCCGGCGAAATGCTGCCGGGGCAACGCGATCTGGCCGAACAATTGGGCATCAGCCGCCCGAGCCTGCGTGAAGCAGTCATCGTTCTGGAAACCCTCGGTCTGGTGCGCTCGATGCCAGGCAAAGGCGTCGTCGTACTAGAGGCCAATCTCAGCGATGGCCAGTCCCACGACAGCGCGGTGGCCGCAGCGAGCCTGGAAGACGTGCTGCAACTGCGCTACACCCTGGAGCCATTCATCGTCGGCCTCGTGGCCCAATCCATCAGCAGCAAGGAAGTCGGGCAACTGCGCCTGACCCTGATGGACATGCGCGAAGCCCTGGAGGCCAATGACAGTGAAGCCGGCGTAAGCGCCTACATCGCGTTCCACGAAGAGCTGTTCACGCTGACGTCGAACCCGATCTTCCAGAGCGTGGTCCAGCAAACCAGCAATGCCCTCAAGCAAAGCGCCGAAGTGTTGCGCAACTCCCCGGAGCATTTGGCTGAACGCCTTGAAGAAAACGAAGCCGTGGTGCGGGCGATCCGCAACAAGAACAGCGCCCAGGCCAGCGCCGAGATGCGTCGGCACATTTTGCGCGAAGGCCAGCGCATGGGCATCGAACTGAACATCCCGGAAGACAACCTCGGCAGTTGAAACCTCTTCGAACTGGAGATTGGCCATGAACAGCTTCGCCTCGCCACAAACGCTCGCCACCCTGCCCGCCCGCCCGTCGGTGGATGATCTGTATTCGCGGGTCCTCGACGCCATTTTCGAACAGCGCATCCATTCGGCCAGTCGCTTTACCGAAGAAAGCCTGGCGCAGATGTTCGGTGCAAGGCGCAGCGACATGCGTGATGTGCTGACGCGACTGTCCCATCAGCAGGTCATCATCCTTCGGGTCAACCATCGTCCCCGCGTCGCCGAGCTTGATGTCGAGCAGACCCGGCAGACACTGCATGCCCGGCGCCTGGCCGAGATCATGTTGGTGCGGCTGGCCTGTCAACGACCCTGCGCGCAAGACCTGAAGCACCTGCGGACACTGGTCGAAAACGAGCGTCAATGCGTCGAGCGTGGCCGGGCGATTCGATTGTCGGGAGAGTTTCATCTGCAGTTGGCACAAATGGCGGGGAATGCACCGCTAGCGCATTTTCTTGAGAGCCTGGTTCCGCTGACTTCCTTGGCGATTGCGCAGTTTGATCTGCAGCAGAAGGATTATTGCGTGGAGCACATGGAGATTCTGGATGCGCTGGAACGAGGAGATGCCGCGACGGCGCAAGTCGCGCTCAACCGGCATCTGGATTATCTGGAAGATTTGTTGCTGAGCCCTGCATCGGCAATGGGCCAAAACTGTGCCGCAGGTTAGATCGCTTTCGCGAGCAGGCTCGCTCCCACGGAGGACTGCATTTCAAATGTGGGAGCGAGCCTGCTCGCGATGACGGCTTAAGGCTCGCTGCAGTTTCTGAATTTAATCCGCCGCCACCCGCGCAAAACCCTCGCGAATCTTTTCTTCCGGCAAATCATCGGCAATGAACACGATCACGCTCTCGCGCACGTCGTCCTCCGCCCACTCGGTATCCCAGTCGAAACCATAAAGCTTCAGCACCCCCTGAAACACCATGCGACGGGATTCGCCGAGGATATTCAACACGCCTTTGTAGCGCAGCAATTGCTTGCCATGCTCCTCCAGCAGCTCGTTCATGAACTCACTGAGCTTGTCGATATCCAGCGGTTTTTCAGTGCGCAGCACCAGGCTGGAAATGCGGTCCATGGATGGAGCTGCCTGGCTGACCGGGCGCAAACTCACGCCACCACCGAGGTCGGCGTTGAGGTTGAAGCCGCGCACATCGAGCAACTCGGCCAGGTCGATCTTGCCGTGGTCAACCACGCGGATCGGGGCGCGGCGGTTGATGCGGGTCAGGCGCTCGCTCAACGCGGTGAAGGTCGCTTCGTCCACCAGGTCACGCTTGCTCACCAGCAAGCGGTCGGCGAATCCGATCTGCGCCTGGGCGATGGTCTGGGTCAGGTGCAAGTCGGCATGCGCGGCGTCGACCAGCGTGATGATGCCGTCGAGGATATAGCGCTCACGCAACTCTTCGTCGATGAAAAAGGTTTGTGCCACGGGCGCCGGATCGGCCAGGCCGGTGCATTCGATCACCAGGCGGTCGAAGGCGATGTCGCCCTGGTCCAGACGCTCGAGCAACAGATAAAGCGCTTTGGTCAGGTCGGTGTGGATGGTGCAGCAGACGCAGCCATTGGACAGTGTCATCACCTGTACCGGCTCATCGCCCAACAACTGGGTATCGATACCGGCGTCGCTGAATTCGTTTTCGATCACGGCGATTTTCAGACCGTGCTCGGCCTTGAGCAGGTGACGCAACAGGGTGGTCTTGCCAGCGCCGAGGAAGCCGCTGAGGATCGTGACCGGGATGGGAGAGGACAAACTGGATCTCCTTTTTCACACAGTGAAAAAACAACACAAAACAAATGTGGGAGCGAGCCTGCTCGCGAAGGGGCCGTCAGCTTCAACAAATATGCTGACTGATACACCGCTTTCGCGAGCAGGCTCGCTCCCACAGGTTTTGCTGTTAACCCGCAATCCGGATCAACAGCACTTCGGCCCACCCTTGCCACCGTAACGGGCTTCCTGACGCTCCCGGAAGAACATCTCATAGCTCATCACCGGTTTGTCCGGGTGCTTGGTCTGCATATGCTCGACGTAGTTGTCGTAGTCGGGCATGCCAACCATCAGGCGCGCGGCCTGACCGAGGTATTTACCGAGGCGACTCAAGTCATTGAACATGCTGCAATCCTCTGGTCACGCTTCCGGCAGCGCCTGGAATGGCGATTCTTTATCCGTACGTTCTTTGCTGCCCCAGGCGGAAATACCGACCTTGAGCGCATAGAACAGGATGCTGAACACCACGAACAGGAACAGTGCGGTCAGCGTTGCGTTGGTGTAGGCGTTGAAGATCACGTGCTGCATCTGGGTGATGTCCTTGGCCGGGGCGAGGATCTGGCCGTTGGCCAAGGCATCGCTGTATTTCTTGGCCAGCGACAGGAAGCCGATCGCCGGGTTGGCATCGAACAGCTTGATGAAGCCAGCTGTCGTGGTGCAGATCAACAGCCACACCGCCGGCAACATGGTGACCCAGACATAACGCTGGCGTTTCATCTTGATCAACACGACGGTGCCGAGCATCAGCGCGATACCGGCCAGCATCTGGTTGGAGATGCCGAACAGCGGCCACAGGGTGTTGATGCCACCCAATGGATCGATCACGCCCTGGTACAGCAACCAGCCCCACATGGCCACACAACCGCCAGTGGCGATCAGGTTGGCAGTCCAGGATTCGGTGCGACGCAGGGCCGGCACGAACGAGCCGAGCAAGTCCTGAAGCATGAAGCGACCGGCACGGGTACCGGCGTCGACTGCGGTCAGGATGAACAGTGCTTCGAACAGGATCGCGAAGTGGTACCAGAACGCCATGGTGTTTTCACCCGGCAGAACACTGTGCAGGATCTGCGCGATACCGACCGCCAGGGTTGGCGCGCCGCCAGCACGGGCCAGGATGGTGGTTTCACCGATGTCGTGGGCCACCGCTTGCAGGGCTTCCGGGGTAATGGCGAAGCCCCAGTTGCTGACGGCTGTCGCAACGGCCACCACATCACCGCCGACCACGGCCGCCGGGCTGTTCATGGCGAAGTACACGCCCGGCTCGATCACGGAAGCGGCAACCATGGCCATGATCGCCACGAACGATTCCATCAGCATGCCGCCGTAACCGATGTAGCGGGCGTTGGTTTCGTTATCCAGCAGTTTCGGCGTGGTGCCGGAGGAAATCAGTGCGTGGAATCCCGAGACCGCGCCACAGGCGATGGTGATGAACAGGAACGGGAACAGACCGCCCTTCCATACTGGGCCGGTGCCGTCGATGAACTGGGTCAGCGCCGGCATTTTCAGCTCGGGCATGGTCACCAGAATGCCGATGGCCAAAGCGACGATGGTGCCGATTTTCAGGAAGGTCGACAGATAGTCGCGGGGCGCCAGGATCAGCCACACCGGCAATACCGCTGCGACAAAACCGTAACCGATCAGCATCCAGGTGATCTGGATACCGGTAAAGCTGAATGCCTTGGCCCACACCGGATCAGCAGCGATCTGCCCGCCGAGCCAGATAGAACCCAGCAACAGCAGCACACCGATCACCGAAATCTCACCGATGCGACCCGGGCGGATGTAGCGCATGTAGATGCCCATGAACATCGCGATCGGGATGGTCGCCATCACCGTGAAAATCCCCCATGGGCTCTCGGCCAGGGCTTTCACCACGATCAGCGCCAGCACCGCGAGGATGATGATCATGATCAGGAAACAGCCGAACAGCGCGATAGTCCCTGGAATACGACCCATTTCCTCGCGGACCATGTCGCCCAGGGAGCGGCCGTTGCGGCGGGTGGACATGAACAGGACCATGAAGTCCTGAACCGCACCGGCCAGCACCACGCCGGCGATCAGCCACAGCGTGCCGGGCAGGTAGCCCATCTGCGCCGCCAATACCGGACCGACCAGAGGACCTGCACCAGCGATGGCGGCGAAGTGGTGACCAAAAAGAATGTGTTTGTTGGTTGGAACGTAGTCCAGACCGTCATTGTTGAGCACAGCGGGAGTGGCCCGTCGCGCATCGAGTTGCATGACATTGTTAGCGATGAACAGACTGTAGTAGCGGTAGGCGACCAAATAGATGGCCACGGCAGCGACCACAATCCACAAGGCGTTGATTGCCTCGCCTCGGCGCAATGCCACGACACCCAGGGCGCACGCACCTACGATTGCCAGCACCAGCCAAGGCAAATGGCGTAGCGGGCTATTATTATTTTTCATTTTATTATTCCAGCCAGAGTGGACAAGAAAGACAGCCACCCCGAGTTTAGCGCTCCTGACGGCAAAGACCATACCCCGACATTGGTCTAGACACCTGCACGCGCTGGCAGCCCTTGATCATGCGGGTCTATAGTCAGCGTACATTTCCGAGGATCGCGCCATGAGCGAGCACCCTGCCGAACGTCGCCGCTTCAAACGTATTGCGTTCGATGCCCGAACCGAGCTGAGTCAGGGCGAGTCCACTTGGCCGGTGAAGTTGATTGACCTTTCACTGAAGGGCTTGCTGATCGAGCGACCCGATCCGTGGCTGGGCAATCCGCAGCAGGACTTTCTGGTCGACATTCATCTGAGCGAAGAGGCCGACATCACCATGGATGTGCAACTGGCCCACGACGACCATGGCCAACTCGGCTTTGTCTGCCTGCACATCAGCCTGGAGTCCATCGAGCGCCTGCGGCGATTGATTGAACTCAACCTCGCTGATCCGCAGGAGCTGGAGCGAGAATTGGGGGCGCTGATCGAAATCTAGAAGCCGCCGGCTCCCACAGGGTTGTGTATTAACCTGAAATTATTCGAACAACGCATCCAGCGCCTGCTCCAGACGCGTGACGGCAATAATCTGCAACCCGGCCGGCGCCTCCTTCGGCGCATTGCCCTTGGGCACGATGGCCCGCTTGAAGCCGTGCTTGGCGGCTTCCTTCAATCGCTCCTGACCGCTCGGCACCGGACGCACCTCACCGGAAAGCCCGACCTCGCCGAACACCAGCAGATCGTGGGGTAACGGCCGGTTGCGCAAACTGGACATCACAGCCGCCATCAACGCCAGGTCGGACGCCGTTTCCAGCACCTTGACCCCGCCGACCACGTTGAGAAACACGTCCTGGTCGTGGGTCGGAATGCCGCCGTGACGGTGCAGCACCGCCAGCAACATCGCCAGCCGGTTCTGATCCAGCCCAAGCGTGACTCGACGGGGGTTGGCCAGGTGACTGTCGTCCACCAACGCTTGTACCTCGACCAGCATCGGCCGCGTGCCTTCCCAGGTTGCCATCACCACGCTGCCCGGGACTTCTTCCTGGGCACGGGTCAGAAAAATCGCCGAGGGGTTGGAGACTTCTTTCAGACCCTTGTCGGTCATGCCGAACACGCCCAGTTCATTGACGGCACCGAAACGGTTCTTCACCGCCCGCAGCAGACGCAGGCGCCCGTCGGACTCGCCTTCGAAATACAGCACGGTATCGACCATGTGTTCCAGCACTCGAGGGCCAGCCAGCGCGCCTTCCTTGGTGACGTGGCCGACCAGGAAAATCGCCGTACCGCTCTGTTTGGCATAACGCACCAGCAACGCCGCGCTTTCACGCACCTGGGACACACCGCCCGGTGCCGATTGCAGTTGCTCGGTAAAGATCGTCTGGATCGAGTCGATCACCATCACCTTGGGCTTTTCCTGACGGGCCGTGGCAATGATGGCTTCGATGCAGGTTTCGGTCATGACCCGCAGTTGATCCTGAGGCAACCCCAGGCGCCGCGCACGCATGGCCACTTGTTGCTGGGATTCTTCACCAGTGACGTACAGCGCCGGCATGCTCTTGGCAAGGTTGCACAAGGTTTGCAACAGAATGGTCGACTTGCCGATGCCGGGGTCGCCACCGATCAGCACCACCGAGCCATCCACCAGACCACCACCCAGAACCCGGTCGAGCTCGCTGGAAGCGGTGGAGAAACGCGGAATTTCCTCGACACTGACTTCGGCCAGGGTCCTGATCTGCGCCTGCTGGCCTGCCCACCCGGTACGACCGCTGGGGGCCGCTGCCCCGCCGCTTTCCACCATGGTTTCGGTGAGTGTGTTCCAGGCTCCGCACTCACCGCATTGGCCGGCCCATTTGGGGAAGGTTGAGCCGCACTCGGTGCAGCCGTACATGCGCTTGGCCTTGGCCATCGGAACTCCCGGAAAAAAACGCGATGATAGCTCAGCTGAAGCGCGCGAGTGCGACCAGATACTTCGCAGCCCTTTTGATAATTTTAAACAGCCCCATTAAACTCAGACATATTGATACACACTCACTTACAGGCCTTGTATAAGTTTTTTGTTCCACATAACCAATAAACTCTAGAGACAGACCTTACTATACAACTTGAAAACCTATACACACCTTATTCATTTACACGTTTAAAACTCAACCCCGAAAACACTTACACAACGCACGGTCATCAACCCAGAGAAGCACGTAACTTGCCACCCCCGAAACTAACCAAATAGTCCACATCACTACAACTCCAATAGACTTTCAGTACCGCACGCTGACCACTAACTGCCCGATCAACGTTCAACGTCCCGATTCAGGGATAGTCCCTCAACCTTGCTCGCTCACACAAACGAAGCCATATCGCTGAAAAAACATCGTATACAAAACACCGCAGAAGGCCTGGCCGCCCCACAATTGAAATCCATCGGTGAATTTTTCAACACCACCCGCTGTCGATTGCTGGCAAGCACGGCAGGCAGTTGATTCGAGCAGAATGTGATTTGCTGATTTACACTGCGTTCATCAATCTCATCTGTAACAAGGAAATAACCTATGGGCGTGCTAAATGAGTTCAAGGCCTTCGCGGTCAAAGGCAACGTGGTCGACATGGCAGTCGGCATCATCATCGGTGCGGCCTTCGGCAAGATCGTTACCTCGTTTGTCGGTGACCTGATCATGCCGCCAATCGGCATGCTGATCGGTGGCGTGGACTTCAGTGATCTGGTCATAACCCTCAAGGCAGCGGAAGGCGCGACGCCGGCGGTGGTGCTGGCTTATGGCAAATTCTTCCAGACCATCATCGACTTTGTCATTGTCGCCTTCGCGATTTTCATGGGCGTCAAGGCCATCAACCGCCTGAAGCGCGAAGAGGCCGTGGCCCCTAGCCTGCCGCCGGTTCCAACCAAGGAAGAAGAGTTGCTGGGCGAGATCCGCGACTTGCTCAAGGCCCAGAACAACCGATCTTGATGGCATTAGCAAAAAAACGGCGCCTTCTTAGCGCCGTTTTTTTACCAGAAGTTTTCCACCGCCACCTGACCAGGTCGTCGGCTGAGGCTCAAGTGCATGCCCCGCTGTTTAAGCAGCTTGCGCGTGTCATCGATCATCTGCGGATTGCCGCACAGCATGACCCGAGAATGCTCAGGGGTCAGCGCAACACCCGCGGCGCGCTCCAGTTCGCCGTTTTCAATCAGCGTGGTGATCCGCCCATTCAATGACCCAGGATGCTGTTCACGAGTGACCGTGGTAATGAATTGAAGTTTATGGGCGTACTCCGCCAGATACTCACGTTTCGCCAACCCTGCGATCAACTCCTGATAAGCCAGTTCCCGGGCTTCGCGAACGCTGTAGACCAGGATGATCCGCTCGAATCGCTCCCAGACTTCGAAATCCTGAAGTATCGACAGGAACGGCGCGATGCCCGTGCCTGTGGATAACAGCCACAGATCGCGCCCATCGACAAACCGGTCCAGCGTCAGGTAACCGAACGCCTGGCGGTCGACCAGCAATGCATCGCCAACCCCCAGGCGACTCAGCTCGCTGGTGAACTCACCACCCGGTACGACAATGGAAAAGAACTCGAGGAACTCGTCAAAGGGCGAGGACACCATGGAGTAGGCGCGCCATACCGTGCTGCCGTCAGCCTTGGTGACGCCCAACCGGGCAAACTGCCCCGCCCGAAAACGAAACCCTGCGTCCCGGGTGGCCCGCAAGGTAAACAGGTTCGGGGTCAGCGGATGAACCTCGAGCAAGGTCTGACGGGTAAATTTTTCTTCACTGACGGACATGGAAGGCTCCAATCGAAAGATACCCCAGTGTCCCGCAAAGAAAGCAGCGTAACCACCGACAATTTGTAGTGGCATTAACGAGCACTACTGATCAAATATTAAACGTGACATACAACCATGATTGTAAAATGACATATGGCATTTCATAACTCATATATTGCCTAAGAACCTGAAACACACGTTTACAACAGTCAAAAGAGCAAAATTGTCGAACCATTGCCGTAAGAACTGTCCTACACTGCATGACGTGCCGCATTTCGGATCCAATCTTGTATCTGAACAAAAAACATGGAGATCACCCTATGGAGATCTGGAAGGAGTCACAGCTCAATCATTTGGCGCACACGCAAGAGATCAATACGGCCTATCGAATCGCGCTCAACTTTGCTAGAAACCTTGGATATAAATTTTGTGGTTTTTCAATTACTTCGAACTCAGTCGCGGCCGACGCCAATACGGTGAACCTGAACAATTTTCCCCATGAGTGGAACGATCAATATGAAAAAAACAACGCCACGCAAATAGATCCGGTAATAGCGCATTGCAATCACTCAACGTTGCCGGTTCTCTGGAGCGAAGAGCTTTTTTCCAGGACGCCATGGCTATGGCAGTTGCTACAGCAACAAGGTTTGCAGCATGGCTGGTCCCAGGCGATCCACGATGAGGAAAGCGGTCTGCGCAGTATTCTCAGCCTGGCCAGAAGCCATTGCCCGATTTCAGCCTATGAGCTGTACGAGCATCTTGGATTCTCGGTGTTCATCAGCCGCCATTTGCACGCTCTGGCGATCGCAATGCAACCGAGAAAACCGGCTCGCCCCCAGGCTCCCCCCTTGTCACGGCGGGAACTCGAGGTATTGAAACTGTCAGCCGATGGCAAGACGGCCTATGAAATTGCCAGGATCCTCAGTTTGAGTGAACGCACGGTCAATTTTCATGTGCACAGGGCTATCGAGAAGTTCGGCGTCAATAACAAGATTGCGGCAGTCATCGCCGCGGCCCGGTCCGGAGCCATCTGAAAGCGCCCGACTGCGGGAAAACCTGCGGGTAATCCAGGCAAAAAAAACGTACCATTTGCGGTCCTTCCTGAGTGATGGCGTGTAGACCTTCACGACGCATTACACTCGGACGGCTCCGCCCGCTCCAACGCCTTCGGGCAGCGGGACATCCGTTGATTACCCAGAGCCCCGCCCCATGCCTTTGCTCGAAACACCCTTCGCCAGCCTCGACCTGATCCGCCAGCCCGAACAGCAGAACGAACCGCTGCAAGCTTTCGATGCGGCCGATGAATACCTGCTCAATCATCTGGCCGAACAGCAGCCGGCGTCGGACACCCGGGTATTGGTGCTCAATGACAGTTTCGGCGCGCTGGCGGCCAGCCTGGCGGGCAAGGTGCAGGTGGTCAGCAGCGGTGATTCGTTCCTGGCCTTGCAGGGTCTGGAAAAGAACCTGGTGCGCAACGGCCTGGCCTTTGATGCGGTGCCGAGCGTACCCGCCAGCGAAACCCCAGCCGGGCCGTTCGACTGCGTGCTGATCCGTGTACCGAAAACCCTGGCCCTGCTGGAAGAACAACTGATCCGCCTGCAAGGCCAACTGGCACCTGGCGCCCAAGTGGTTGCCGCAGCCATGATCAAGCATCTGCCCCGGGCGGCGGGCGACTTGCTGGAGCGTTACATCGGTCCCGTGCAAGCCTCGTTGGCGGTGAAGAAGGCGCGGCTATTGATTGCCACGGCTCAGGACAAAACGCCAGCGGTGTCGCCTTACCCAACGCGATACAGACTCGACGAACCGGCCATCGAACTGCTCAACCACGCCAATGTGTTTTGCCGCGAAGGCCTGGACATCGGTACCCGGGCATTTTTGCCACACCTGCCAAAAAGCCTTGGCTCGGCGCGGGTCGCCGATCTCGGTTGTGGCAACGGCGTTCTGGCCATCGCCAGCGCCTTGCAAAACCCCGAGGCCCACTACACGCTGGTGGACGAGTCGTTCATGGCCGTGCAATCGGCCGCCGACAACTGGCGCGCAGCGCTGGGTGAACGGGAAGTGATCGTGCGCGCCGGTGATGGCCTGGCCGGCCAGGAACCGCAATCGCTTGACGTCGTGCTGTGCAATCCACCCTTTCACCAGCAACAGGTGGTGGGCGACTTCCTGGCCTGGAGGATGTTCCAGCAGGCCCGCGAAGCGCTGGTCGTGGGCGGCGCACTGTACATCGTCGGCAATCGTCACTTGGGTTACCACAGCAAGCTGGCGCGATTGTTCCGTGGTGTCGAGCAAGTGGCGGCCAATCCAAAGTTCGTGATCCTCAAGGCGCGCAAGTAACAGGCAAAAAAAACCCTCCGGTCGGAGGGTCGTAAAACCGTGCCCTGAGGCCACGGGAGAGATGTCAGTGCGTGGTCAGGCCGGCCGCGTTCATGAACAGACGCATCAGGCTGGCGACGATGAACAAGGCGCCCACGCTGCCGACCCAGATCAGGGCCAACCAGCCGAGCCGCTGCCACAGCGGCTTTTTTTCGGCTTCTTCAATGTCGTGCAGGGTGTGTTTGCCAGGCATGGCTCATTACTCCATTTAAGGTGGATGGCGTCTGTGAGGACGCCATCGCGAGCAAGCTCGCTCCTACAAAGGTTCGCGGTGCACAGGGCTAGTGGTAGCCGTCTTCATGGGTGACCTTGCCGCGGAACACGTAGTAGCTCCAGAAGGTGTAGCCCAGGATGAACGGGATGATGAACAGCGTGCCCACCAGCATGAAGCCCTGGCTTTGCGGCGGCGCGGCGGCGTCCCAGATCGAGATCGACGGCGGGATGATGTTCGGCCACAGGCTGATGCCCAACCCGCTGTAACCGAGGAAGATCAGCACCAGGGTCAGCAGGAACGGCGTGTAGTGCGCGTTGCGGGCCACGGCGCGGATCAGGCCGTACATCGTCACCAGCACCAGTATCGGCACCGGCATGAACCAGAACAGATTCGGCATGGTGAACCAGCGTGCGGCGATTTCCGTGTGGGCCAACGGGGTCCAGATGCTGACGATGCCGATCACCGCCAACAGCACGAAGGCCAATGGCCGTGCCAGGTCATGCATCTGCTCCTGCAACTTGCCTTCGGTCTTCATGATCAGCCAGGTGCAACCGAGCAACGCATACGCCACCACCAGCGCCGCACCACAGAACATCGTGAACGGTGTCAGCCAGTCCAGTGAACCACCGGCGAACTGCCGGTTGACCACTGGCAGCCCATCGATGAACGCGCCAAGCGCGACGCCCTGGAAGAACGTCGCAGTGACCGAGCCACCGATGAACGCCTTGTCCCACAGATGGCGCTTGTCGTCCCTGGCCTTGAAGCGGAACTCGAAGGCCACACCGCGGAAGATCAACCCGATCAACATCAGTATCAGCGGCAGGTACAACGCCGAGAGCACCACTGAATAGGCCAGTGGAAACGCGCCGAACAACGCCGCGCCACCCAACACCAGCCAGGTCTCGTTGCCGTCCCAGACAGGGGCGACGGTGTTCATCATCACATCGCGATCCGTCTTGCCCGGAATGAACGGGAAGAGAATGCCGATGCCAAGGTCAAAACCGTCCATGACCACGTACATCATGACGCCGAAGATGATGATCACGGCCCAGATCAGCGGAAGATCAATACCCATGATTCAAATCTCCTTGGTCAGGCTGTGGCCGGTATCGGTGTGATCGTCGTCGGCTGCGGACAGCGGACGGGCCGGTGTGCGTTTCTGGCCGGGGCCACCGTCGTTGGTTTCCTTGCCTTCGTCGATCTTCGGCCCCTTGCGCACCAGGCGCATCATGTAGCCAAGACCGGCGCCAAACAGCGCGAAATAAACCACGACAAACAGGATCAGGGTGATGCTCATCTGCACGAAGCTATGGTTGGACGACGCATCCGCCGTACGCATCAGGCCATAGACCACCCATGGCTGACGGCCGATTTCAGTGGTGAACCAGCCGGCGAGGATCGCGATCAGGCCAGACGGCCCCATCCACAATGCCAGGTACAGGAACGGCCGCGACGTGTAGAGGGTGTCGCGCTTGCGCAGCCACAGGCTCCACAAACCGGTGAAGATCATCAGGAAGCCCAGGCCGACCATGATCCGGAACGACCAGAACACGATGGTTGAATTCGGCCAGTCTTCAGGCGGGAACTCCTTGAGCGCCGGCACCTGTTTGTCCAGGGTGTGCGTGAGGATCAGGCTGCCCAGGTACGGGATCTCGACGGCGAATTTGGTTTTTTCCTCCTTCATGTCCGGCCAGCCGAACAGGATCAGCGGGGTCGCCTCGTTGCCCTTGTTTTCCCAGTGACCCTCGATTGCGGCGATTTTTGCCGGCTGATGCTCAAGCGTATTGAGACCGTGGAAGTCACCGATGACAGCCTGGATCGGCGCAACGATCAATGCCATCCACATGGCCATCGAGAGCATTTTGCGGATCGCCGGGTTGTCCTTGCCCCGCAGCAAATGCCAGGCCGCAGAGGAACCGACGAAGAAGGCCGTGGCGACGAACGCCGCCGTGGCCATGTGCATCAGGCGATACGGGAACGACGGGTTGAAGATAACCGCCAGCCAGTCGGTGGGTATGACCTGACCGTTGACGATTTCGAAGCCCTGCGGGGTCTGCATCCAGCTATTGGAAGCGAGAATCCAGAACGTGGAGATCAACGTACCGATGGCCACCATCACGGTGGCAAAGAAGTGCAGGCCACGCCCGACCTTGTTCCAGCCAAACAGCATGACGCCCAGGAACCCGGCTTCGAGGAAGAATGCCGTGAGCACTTCATAGGTCAGCAACGGCCCGGTCACGGAGCCGGCGAAGTCCGAGAAGCGGCTCCAGTTGGTGCCGAACTGATAGGCCATTACCAGGCCGGAAACCACCCCCATGCCGAAGTTGACCGCAAAGATCTTCGACCAGAAATGGTAGAGGTCACGGTAGGTGTCGTTATGGGTTTTCAGCCACAGGCCTTCGAGTACCGCCAGGTAACTCGCCAGGCCGATGGTGATGGCCGGAAACAGGATGTGGAACGAGATGGTGAACGCGAACTGAATTCGGGCGAGATCAAGTGCCTCTAAACCGAACATAAGTCTTCCTCTGTCAGGTAGTACGGCTGCCGGCTTAAAGCCTGCACCCACGGCCCCCACGGATATGGAGTGTGGCGAATCTCTGTTTGTTCTTTTTTTTGCACGCATCACAACGCAGGGAGTCTGGCCTTGCGGCCGCCGGATCAATTCCTTTTGTGGGTTTTGATCTGGATCAATCAACGTTGAAAGAGTAGTCCCAATTTCGGGGAGGAACCGCGTGGTCTTTTGCCGCGTGACAAGTTGCCTCACAGTTGGCGAAATGGCCTGAAACAGATTTTGGATGAAGCAATATCGATGTGGTGAGGGGGCTTGCCCCCGTCAGGTTGCGAAGCGACCTCAGCCCCCGGCAAAAATTCGTTTTGGCAGTTACCCCCTGATCGATCGTTTTTACGGCTGCTGCGCAGCCGAACGGGGGCAAGCCCCCTCACCACAAGGTTTTCGGCGTTTGAAAAATCGATGTCTGGCTAACTAAATCTTTTGTCATGGCAACTTTCTGTTACAGGTTGGTGATAATCTCGTCGTTCCCCTCTCCCCAGATTTTCCCGCAGATGCCCAGCCAAGAGCCCTTGCTGTTACGTCACCATCGCCCTTTTCTCGCGTTCTGGCTGGCCCGGGTATTTACCGCCAGCGGCTTCCAGATGCTCACCGTGGCCATCGGTTGGAACCTGTACCAACTGACCGGCAACGTGCTCGACCTGGGGCTGGTCGGCCTGGTCGAGTTCGCCCCGCGCGTGCTGTTCATGCTGCACACCGGGCACGTCGCCGACCGCTATGACCGGCGCAAGGTCGCTGCGATCTGCCAGTCCCTGCAGGCATTGATCGCCCTGTCGCTGGCCATCGGCAGCGCCACCGACCATGTCACCCGGGAATTGATCTTTATCCTGGCCTTCCTGCTCGGTGCCGCTCGCTCCTTTGAAATGCCCACCACCCAGGCCCTGCTGCCCAGTATCGTGCCGAGCGCGTTGTTTCCCCGCGCAGTGGCCGCCGCGCAATCGGCCCAGCAATCGGCAACCATCGTCGCCCCGGCCCTCGGTGGTTTGCTCTACGCCTTCGGCAGCGTCTGGGTGTATGGCCCGACGGTGCTTTTGTATGTCATCGCCTGTTCGCTGATGCTCAACCTACCGGCCCGGCAAACCCCGTTGAACAAGGGCAAGGCCACTCTGGATTCGCTGCTGGCGGGCATTCGCTTCATCCGCAGTCGTCCGGACATTCTCGGGGCGATCTCCCTCGATCTGTTCGCGGTGCTATTGGGTGGCGCCACGGCGCTGCTGCCGGTGTTCGCCAAGGACATTCTGCTGACCGGCCCGTGGGGGCTGGGCCTGCTGCGCTCGGCACCGGCGGTGGGCGCGCTACTGATGTCGCTGTTCCTGGCGCGCTTTGCCGTGGAGTGCAACGTCGGGCGGGTGATGTTCACCGCCGTAGGCATCTTCGGCGTGGCAACCATCGCCTTCGGCCTGTCGACCTCGTTCTGGTTTTCCCTGGCGGTGTTGGTGGTGTTGGGCGCGGCAGACATGATCAGCATGGTGATTCGCGCATCTTTCGTACAACTGGAAACCCCGGACGAAATGCGTGGCCGGGTCAGCGCCGTGAATGGTCTGTTCATCGGTGCTTCGAATCAGTTGGGCGAATTCGAATCGGGCCTGACTGCCCACTGGTTCGGCACCGTGCCCGCCGTGGTCATGGGCGGGATCGGCACGCTGGTGGTGACCGGGGTGTGGGTCAAACTGTTCCCGACTCTGGCCAGCCGCGATCGTATGCACGTGGCTAAAGATGACGAGAAGGAAGAGGCGAAAGTCTGACACTCTCTAAACCTAAACGAGCAACTCCCCCGCCACTGCCATGCGAGTGGCTTTACCGCAGAGTTGCTCCACCAGCGCCAGGGCAAACGCCAAAGCCGCGCCTGAGCCTTGGGCCGTGATGCAGTTGCCATCGACCACAACCGGTTGATCGACGAAGGTACAACCCGACAGTTGATGGCTGGCCGAGGGCAGGCAGGTCATGCGCCTTTGACGCAATACGCCAAAGGCTTGCAGCGCCACGGCGGGCGCTTCGGCGATGGCGGCGAACAGGCGACCGGCCGCTGCCTGATCCTTGATCAATTGTTGCAGAGGCTGGTGGGCTGACAGGTGCTGCGAACCCACCGCACCACCGGGCAAGGCAATCAGGTCGAAGGGTTGCGCCAGCAAGTCCACCAGCATCGCATCGGACGTCAGGCGAGTGCCGCGAGCGCAGGTGAGCATGCGTCTCCCTTCGATACTGGCCACCACCACTTCTACTTTGGCGCGACGCAGTACGTCGATCAGGGTGACGGTTTGCAGGTCATCGGTGCCCTCGGCGAGGGCAATCAAGGCTCTAAAGGTCATCAGGGACTGTCCACGGAATGATCTTTTAAGCGTAGTCAGCTTTCCCGACCCTTGTTCGAGACCTGTGGTTACTTGATGTAAAGCTGCGTCGACATCGTGTTACCGGGCGCGTTGATCGAGGTATTGCTGAAGGTCAGCGTGCCTTCCTGTTTGCCCGCCAGATCGAGGGCATACAAATAGCCGACGGTTTTTTCCCCGGGGGTGCAACTGGTCAGGTTGCCGTTCTTGAACGCGCAGACCGGTGTCCGTGTGCCGTTCACTTCGAAACCGTCGAGGGCAACATGGGCCTCACGCCCGTAACCCACTTCCAGCACGTACACCATGATGTTCGGGCCATTGTGATCGCAGCGCGTCCGGGTTTGCCCTTCGTCGATGTTTTCGACACCACAGGACGGCGACGCGACCTTGAGCACTTTCAATTGCGTCAGCGGCGCAGCAGAGGCCGCCACGGCCACTTGAGCCCCGAGAAACAACGCCATCCATACTCCGAAGACGGCAACCAGACGCTTTTTCATGCAGGACCCATCCACCCCAGAAAACCAGCGCGCAGTATGGCGCACTTGGCTTTGTCGCAAAACTTCGACGACGATCACCGCCAAAGCAGCCATATTCCCAAGCTACTGGTATGATGCGCGGCTTTTTCCGGCCCACAGTAATTTCCAGGCGCGTTCTGCTGCCTGTGCTTTGCTGTTGAGGTCGATACATTCACGGCGCCCGGCGCGCCACGGGGAGCAGACATGCTGGAAAGGCTGTTTCAACTCAAGGCACACAACACCAACGTGCGGACCGAGATTCTGGCGGGCGTCACGACCTTTTTGGCCATGGCCTACATTCTATTCGTCAACCCGAGCATCCTCGGCGAAACCGGCATGGACAAGGGCGCGGTGTTCGTCGCCACCTGCCTGGCTGCCGCCATCGGCTCGACGACCATGGGCCTGATCGCCAACTACCCGATCGCCCTCGCGCCGGGCATGGGCCTGAACGCCTTCTTCACCTACACCGTGGTCCTGCACATGGGCCATACCTGGCAAGTGGCGCTGGGTGCGGTGTTCATCTCGGCGGTGTGCTTCTTCCTGCTGTCGATCTTCCGCATCCGTGAATGGATCATCAACAGCATCCCGCTGCCGCTGCGCTCGGCGATTGCCGCCGGCATCGGCTTGTTCCTGGCACTGATCGCCCTGCACAACGCCGGTATCGTGGTCAGCAACCCGGCGACCATGGTCGGCCTCGGTGACCTGAAACAACCGGCTCCGATCCTCGCCACCCTCGGTTTTGCCCTGATCGTCGCCCTCGAAGCCCTTGCCGTGCGCGGCGCGGTGCTGATCGGCATTCTGGTGGTGACCATCGTTTCGATCGTCATGGGCTTCACCCCGTTCGGCGGCGTGATGTCGATGCCGCCGTCCCTCGCCCCGACCTTCCTGCAACTGGACATCAAAGGCGCACTGGACATCGGTCTGGTCAGCGTGATCTTCGCCTTCCTGTTCGTCGACCTGTTCGACAACTCCGGCACCCTGATCGGCGTGGCCAAGCGCGCCGGCCTGATGGGCAAAGACGGCCATATGCCGAAAATGGGCCGCGCGCTGATCGCCGACAGCACCGCCGCCATGGCCGGTTCCCTGCTGGGCACCTCGACCACCACCAGCTACATCGAATCTGCTGCTGGCGTGAGTGCCGGCGGCCGCACCGGCCTGACCGCCGTCGTGGTGGCGATCCTGTTCTTGCTGGCGCTGTTCTTCTCGCCACTGGCCGCCAGCGTTCCGGCCTTCGCCACTGCACCGGCACTGCTGTTCGTCGCCGTGCTGATGACATCCGGCCTGGCCGAAATAGACTGGGACGACATTACAGTCGCCGCGCCTGTGGTGATCACCGCGCTGGCAATGCCGTTCACTTACTCCATCGCCAATGGCATCGCCTTCGGTTTCATTTCCTGGACCGCCATCAAGCTGATGTCCGGTCGCGGCCGTGAGCTGAACCCGGCGCTGGTGATCCTGTCGATTCTGTTCGTGATCAAGCTGGGTTGGTTCAACGCATGACTTTTGATTCCCAGGCCTATGCCGTTCAGCTCGAAGAAAAGGTCACGCGTCTGCGTGACCTGCTGGCCCCGTTCGATGCATCGGAGCCAGCCGTTTTCGATTCGCCGCTGAAAAACTTCCGCCTGCGCGCCGAGTTCCGCCTGTGGCGCGAGGCCGGCGAGCGTCACTACGCGATGTTTTCCCAGGAAGACAAACGCACGCCAATCCTGATCGAAGAATTCCCGATTGCCAGCCTGCGCATCAATCAGTTGATGCCGCAGCTGAAGGCAGCCTGGCAAGCGAGTGCGCCCCTGAGCCACAAGCTGTTCCAGGTGGAGTTCCTGACCACTCTGGCCGGCGATGCGATGATCACCCTGTGCTATCACCGCCCGCTGGACGAGCACTGGCATGCGGCGGCGTCGAAACTCGCGGCCGACTTGAACGTCAGCATCATCGGCCGCTCCAAGGGCAAACGCGAAGTCATCGGTCACGATTACGTGGTCGAGAAGCTGGAAGTCGGCGGCCGCACCTTCAGCTATCGCCAGCCCGAAGGCGCGTTCACCCAGCCCAACGGCACGGTGAACCAGAAGATGCTCAACTGGGCATACGATGCGCTTGGCGATCGCTCCGATGATTTGCTGGAGCTGTATTGCGGCAACGGCAACTTCACCCTGCCGCTCGCCACCCGCGTGCGCAAGGTGCTGGCCACCGAAATCAGCAAGACTTCGGTCAACGCGGCCTTGAGCAACCTCAGCGAAAACGCAGTGGATAACGTCACCCTGGTGCGTTTGTCCGCCGAAGAGCTGACCGAAGCCCTGAACGAAGTGCGTCCGTTCCGGCGCCTGCACGGCATCGACCTCAAGAGCTACGAGTTCGGCAGCGTGTTCGTCGACCCGCCCCGCGCCGGCATGGACCCGGACACCTGCGAGCTGACCCGGCGCTTCGACAACATCCTGTACATCTCCTGCAACCCGGAGACCCTGGCGGCCAACATCGCCCAACTGCACGACACCCACCGCATCTCCCGATGCGCAATGTTCGACCAGTTCCCGTGGACCCATCACATGGAATCCGGGGTGATGCTGACCCGGCGTTGATGGCGCCTGCCAGGCACAAAAAAGCCGTCTTCACGACGGCTTTTTTGTGGGCGTTTACAAGACAACATCGACCTTGCGCGGGCGCCCGCCTTTCCTGCCGTTGGCCCGCGCGGCTTCAGACTTTGCGGCGCTGCTCTGACGACCATTGCGCGAAGCGACGACCGAGGCCGCCATGGCCATCAGCGACTTGCTCGCAGAAATCATCCCGGCGATGGATACATGCAGGTCCTTGCCTTCATGGCATAGGGCAGTACCCGCATAGCCGACAGTCAGACTGGCGAAGTCCCCGCCCTCAAAATCATCGAACTCCGGATAGTTGGCCACGGGCAACAATACGCCGCTGCCGTCTTCGAAGCTGACAGCCAGGCAGGGGGGCTGGTAGGTAACCGCTGTCGCCTGCAGGCTATTTTTTCTACGTAATTCGCCACGTTCAATGGCTTTGTCCAGGCTACTTTCCGTTACGGGATTATCGGCCTGAACCTTGGCTTTTATCGTTTTCATAACTCGATCTCCACACCTTCCTGTGTGCCTATCAGGGACAGCAACGTCTTGTTCGATTCGGGTTCGTAGCAAGCCGATCCAATCATGTTGGTGGTACTGACAACCCTTTTCACCACAACGACTTCGTTGCTTTGCCAGTCCCACAATTGATTATCAAGACAGGCCGTTTGTAACTTTCGCCACCAGATGCCCCGGGCGCGCCGCAAATGGGCAGGTTGCTGGAGCGATTGGCGCAATCCCTCAAGCACCGCCAACGGTGGCCGACGCGAAAGCGGAACTACATCCCAGAGCTCGACACCGTTGTGCCAAAAGCAGAACCTGAATCTCGCACTCCACGTACCGGCCTCCACATGCGCATGAGGCGGACAATGCTCGTCTCGCAACATGATCACTACCGACAGTCCTTTGTAATTGCATACCTTCATGCTAACCCATCCGTTAGGTTAATGAATCCGAGGATTCGACATTCTCTGGAAAATCCGACCGTTGGCAATGGCCGTCGAATCACTTCTTCCGTCCTCAGACTAGTGTCCTGCCGTTACCCAGCCCTGCGGAACACCGCGCGCAATGGTAAGGAATCCTTTCATTACGGCGCTGGCACCTGATAAATACTAATCCAGGTACTTCATCTGATCCCCGGTGTAATCAATCATGCAGCGACAATTCGAAGATCTTCAGTTGGGCAGCATTGAGCTGTTTTGCCTGGCCGCCGAGGCCGGCAGTTTTACTGCCGCGGCGCTGGTGGCGGGTGTCACCCCAGCTGCCGTGAGCCGTTCGGTGTCGCGCATGGAGGAGCGCCTGGGCGTGCGTCTGTTTGCGCGCACCACCCGCAGCGTGAAGCTGACCGACAGTGGTCGTCGCTATTACGAGGAGTGCCGCCTGGCCCTGGCGCAACTGATCGAGGCCCAGCGCGAGGTGATGGGCCAGCAGCAAGTGCCGTCCGGCACCTTGCGCATCAGTATTCCGACCACCTACGCGCATCATCGAATCCTGCCTTTGTTGCCCGAATTTCGGGCGCGCTATCCGGCGGTGAAGGTCGAGTCGCACATCAGCAATCGCAACATCGATTTCGTCGGCGAAGGCTACGACATGGCGATTCGCGTGCGAGCCATCCCGGATTCCGGCCTGATCGCCCGCCCGTTGGAAGATGCTGCCCTGGTGATGATCGCCAGCCCCGACTACCTGAAACGGGCCGGCACTCCGCAAACCCTCGACGACCTCGAAAACCACGAGTGCATTCAGTACGAATTGCCCAGCAGCGGCCGGCGTATTGCCTGGTTGTTCAACGATGAAGGCGTACCCCGGGAAATTCTCGCCGAGGGCAGCCTCAGTTGTTCCGACGATGTACTGGGCGGTGTCACCTTGGCCAAACACGGGGCGGGGTTGTTTCAGACCTATCGTTTTATCGTGGAAAAGGAACTGGCCGACGGCTCGCTGGTGGAAGTGCTCAAGCCCTATGGCGGGCGCTCCCGGCCGTTTACCTTGCTGTACCCGCAAAGTCGCCATGTACCGCTACGCTTGAGGGCGTTCATTGATTTTCTGGTGGAGCATTTGCCGCGCTGAACACCGAAAGTGTCCGATCACCGCCCACAACCCGTCAGCGTGCCTTCACTCCAATTGACCAAATTAACTAGTTAGTACAATTTATCTCCACAGGCCGGGATCCTCGGCCGATTCCAAAAATAATAAGTGGAGAGATTCCGATGTCCCCTATCGTTCTGGTGCTCAACGGCCCGAACCTGAACCTGCTCGGCACCCGTGAACCGGCGACTTACGGCCACGAAACCCTGGCAGACATTTCGACCCTGTGCGCACGTAGCGCCGAAGAATTTGGCCTGGCAGTGGAGTTTCGCCAGACCAACCATGAAGGCGAATTGCTCGACTGGATTCACGCCGCCCGCGGTCGCTGCGCCGGGATCGTCATCAATCCTGCCGCGTGGACTCATACCTCGGTCGCCATCCGCGACGCCCTGGTCGCCAGCGAACTGCCGGTGATCGAAGTCCACCTGTCCAACGTGCACGCCCGCGAGCCCTTCCGCCACCACTCGTTCGTATCCGCCATTGCAACGGCGGTGATGGCCGGTTTTGGCAGTCATGGCTATCGCCTGGCGCTGGAACACTTCAGTCATCGTTTGAAGGGGTGCTCGCCGTGACTCAGACCCACGTGATACTGGCCGGGCTGATTGGCGCCGGCATCCAGGCTTCCCGCACACCAGCCATGCACGAGCATGAAGGCGATGCCCAGGGACTGCGCTACCTCTATCGCCTGATCGATCTTGATCAGTTGAAGCTCGACAGCAACGCCCTGCCCGACCTGTTGATGGCTGCCGAGCGCATGAACTACACCGGGCTGAACATCACCTTTCCATGCAAGCAAGCGATCATCCCGCTGCTCGACGAACTCTCGCCGGAGGCCCGCGGTATTGGTGCGGTCAACACGGTGGTGCTCAAGGATGGCAAACGCATCGGCCACAACACCGATTGCCTGGGCTTTGCCGAGGGTTTTCGCCGGGGCTTGAAGGGCGTTGCCGTTGAACGTGTCGTACAAATGGGCGCCGGCGGCGCAGGTGCAGCGGTGGCCCACGCGTTGTTGAGCGAAGGCGTACAACAGCTAAGCATTTTTGACGTGGACATCCGCCGCGCCCAGGATCTGGCTGACAATCTCAATCAGCATTTCGGCGTCGCTCGAGCGGTGGCCGGGTATGACCTGCCCAACGCCATGGCCCAAGCTGACGGCCTGGTGAACACCACGCCGATGGGTATGAAAAAGCTGCCAGGCATGCCAGTGCCGGTGGAGCTGCTGCGGGCCGAACTGTGGGTAGCGGAGATCGTCTACTTCCCGCTGGAAACCGAACTGCTGCGCAACGCCCGCGCCCTCGGTTGCCGGACGCTGGACGGCGGCAACATGGCGGTGTTTCAGGCGGTGAAGGCGTTCGAGTTGTTCAGCGGCGTGGTGCCGGATGCCCAGCGGATGCTTGAACATTTCCAGAGCATGAATGACTGAATGACTGAGGTGAGGGGGCAACCCCCTCACCACGCCTCAGGCTTGCAGGTACCGCAGAACCGACTCGCAAATCATCTCCCGATGACGCTGCTTGATGCATTCATCCGGCAGGTCGATCTGAAAAATCTCACCAAAGGTGTGGCGGTTCGAGACGCGATAGAAGCAGAACGAACTGATCAGCAGATGCACATCCAGCGGATCAAGACCGGTACGGAACAGCCCTTGCTCGGCGCCGCGGCGCAGAATCTCGCCCAGTGAATCGAGGATAGTGTTGTTCATCGCCTTGATCGCATCGGAGCGCTTCACGTACTCGGCGTTGTGAATGTTCTCGATACTGACGATGCGCACAAAATCCACGTTGCGATCATGGTGATCGAAGGTGAACTCCACCAGCCGCCGAATGGCTTCGACCGGCGCCAGTTCCGCCAGGTGCAGGCGATTTTCGGTGTTGCGGATATCGCCGTAGAGTTTCTCCAGCACCTCGACGTAGAGCTGCTCCTTACTGCCGAAGTAGTAATAGATCATGCGCTTGGAGGTGTGGATGCGCTCGGCGATGGCATCGACGCGCGCCCCGGAAAGCCCCTGTTGGACGAACTCGACGATCGCCTCCTGCAGGATGTTTTCGCGGGTCTTTTCCGGGTTGTTCTTGCGACTCTTGCGCGGCTCGATACCAGGTTCTACGGAGGCTGCGGGGAGTTCTGAAGTCATTGTCATTGCGGGCTCACGGCCATCACTGCACAGGCTGGCGATTATGGGCTGCGCGGCACGGCGAAGGAAGCCGCGCGGCCCACGTTTAATCCCGCGTTTACGAATTTCCTACAACTTCGCCTGGCGCAATGCGCCGCTACGGGATTTGGCCATGGCCGCCAGGCGCACCGCGACGTTGGCCGCGCCGTAGCCGGCATAACCGTTTTTACGCTGGATGATCTCGAAGAAGAATCGCCCCTCGAACGGCTCGGTGTACACATGAAACAGCTCACCGCCCTGAGCATCGCGGTCGTACAACACATTGTAGTAGGCCAGTTCGCTGAGGAACTCGTCGTCGAAATCGAACCGCGCCGCCAGGTCATCGTAGTAGTTGAGCGGGATATCCAACAGCGGCACGCCCGCCTCTTTTGCACGGCTGACCTGGGCAAAGATGTCATCACAATCAAACGCGATGTGATGCACACCGGAACCGCGATAACTCGACAGCGCATGTGAGATCGCGGTGTTGCGGTTCTCGGAAATGTTCAGTGGCAGGCGGATCGAACTGTCGCGACTGCGCAAGGCACGGCTCTTCACCAGGCCATAAGGATCCGGCAGCACGACTTCATCGTCCGCCTCGAAATCCAGCAGGCTCTTATAGAACAGTACCCAACTGTCGAGGCTGTCGGCCGGCAGCGCCATGGCCATGTGGTCGATGCGCTTGAGGCCACCGCTGACCGGCGCATCCGCCAGCAGATTGAAGTCGGTGCCGTAGACGTCGGCATCCTGGTCCACCAGATAGATCAGGCTGCCATCCGGCGCACGCACCGCCGCCAGTTCCAGTTCATTGGGGCCCACCAGCCCGCGATAGGGCTGGCCCTTGTAGGCCACGGCGCGGGCCAGCGCGCTGGCGCTGTCCTTGACCCGCACGGCGGTAGCGCACAACGAAGGGCCGTGGGCTTCGAAAAAGCTGTGGCCGAACGAGTAAGGCTCGGAGTTGAGGATCAGGTTGATATCGCCTTGGCGCATCAGACTGACGCTCTTGGAGCGATGCTGCCCGGCCTTGACGAAGCCCAGTCGCTCCAGCCAATGGGCGAGCTTGGCGCCGAGGCTTTCGTCCACGGCAAACTCCAGGAACTCGATGCCGTTGTACTCACTGGCCTTGGGCGTTTCGAACAGAATCTCGGAGTTGGCCGCAGGCGTGGCCTCCTGCGCCAGACGCTCGCGGGTTTTCTCTTCCAGGTACAGCAACGAACGTAAGCCGTCGGCGGCGTTGGCCCGTGGCGGTGCGGCGCGGAAACCGTCGTTGAAGATCTCCAGCGACAGCGGCCCGGTGTAGCCGCTCTTGATGATCGGCGCGAGGAACCCCGGCAAGTCGAATTCACCCTGGCCCGGGAAGCAGCGAAAATGCCGGCTCCACTCCAGCACGTCCATGGCCAGGATCGGCGCGTCAGCCATTTGCACGAAGAAAATCTTGTCGCCTGGAATCTCGGCGATAGCGCTTGGATCGCCCTTGAGCGACAAGGTGTGAAAGCTGTCCAGCAACACGCCGAGGCTTGGGTGATCGGCCTGACGCACGATGTTCCACACCTGTTGCCAGGTGTTCACATGCCGGCCCCAGGCCAGCGCTTCGTAACCGATGCGCAGGCCGCGTGCCCCGGCGTGCTCAGCCAGCAGTCGCAAGTCGTCGACCAGAATCTGTTCATCACCGATGGACTCGGCCGAGGCATTGCTGCACACCAGCACCAGGTCAGTGCCCAGCTCCTGCATCAGGTCGAACTTGCGCTCGGCACGTTCCAGGTTGCGCGACAGGCGATCGCGGCGGCAACCTTCGAAATCGCGGAACGGTTGAAACAGGGTGATGGCGATCCCGAGATCGGCGCACATCTGTTTAATTTCCCGCGGACTACCGTCGTAGTAGAGAAGGTCGTTCTCGAAAATCTCGACGCCGTCGAACCCGGCGGCGGCAATGGCTTCGAGCTTTTCCGGCAGGGTACCGCTCAAGGATACGGTGGCAATGGAACGCTGCATGTTTTCGGCTCCCGGTGGAGGCTTCGGCTACAGGGAATTTGCGCCGCTTTTAAAAGAGTGAGCGGATTATTGAGCTGGGCGATGCATTGAGCAATTTAAAGTGTACTACCCAGTTAGTTTTGTGTTCGATTATCGAACAAAATGGTGATTGGCGAATTGACGATTTTTTGTCCACTGCCCAACATCGTCCTCACATTAAGTCCGGACACGCAGCACCGGCCGCGATGTCCAAAACACCAAATAACAAATTCAAAAAAACGGGTGGTACACATGATTCCTTCCCAAAGCTCACGCATGGCTCCGGCCATGAACGTCACTGCCGGTGGCATCGGCAACAAAATCCGCGGCGCCATGGCAGTCGGCAAAACCCGTTGGGGCATGCTGGCACTGGTGTTTTTCGCCACTACCCTTAACTACATCGACCGCGCCGCCCTGGGCGTGATGCAGCCTATCCTGGCCAAGGAGATGAGCTGGACGGCGATGGACTACGCCAACATCAACTTCTGGTTCCAGGTCGGCTACGCCATCGGCTTCGTGCTGCAAGGCCGCTTGATCGACCGGGTCGGCGTCAAGCGCGTGTTCTTCTGCGCGGTGCTGCTCTGGAGCCTGGCGACCGGTGCCCACGGCCTGGCCACTTCGGCGGTCGGTTTCATGGTTTGCCGCTTCATCCTCGGCCTCACCGAAGCAGCGAACTATCCGGCTTGCGTGAAAACCACCCGCCTGTGGTTCCCGGCCGGCGAGCGCGCCGTGGCCACCGGCATTTTCAACGCCGGCACCAACGTTGGTGCGATGTTCACCCCCATGCTACTGCCACTGATCCTGCACGTCTGGGGCTGGCAGGCCGCGTTCCTGTGCATGTCGGCACTGGGCGGGATCTGGTTGCTGTTCTGGGGCCTGAAGTACTTCAATCCGGAAGACCACCCGAGCGTCAAACAGTCGGAACTGGACTACATCCAGAACGAAGTCGAACCGGAACAAACCCGCGTGCCGTTCTCGAAAATCCTGCGCATGCGCGGCACCTGGGCCTTCGCCCTCGCCTACTCGATGACGGCGCCTGTGTTCTGGTTCTACCTGTACTGGCTGCCGCCGTTCCTCAACCAGCAATACAACCTGGGCATCAACGTCACCCAGATGGGTATCCCGCTGATCATCATCTACCTCACTGCCGACTTCGGTAGCGTTGGTGGCGGCATCCTTTCCTCGTTCCTGATCGGTCGCGGCGTCAACCCGATCAAGGCGCGACTGATGTCCATGTTCCTGTTCGCCTGCTGCATCATCGGCGTGATCATGGCGGCCGGCTCCAGCAACCTGTGGGTCGCGGTGGCCGCCATCTCCCTGGCCATCGGTGCGCACCAGGCCTGGACCGCGAACATCTGGAGCCTGGTAATGGACTACACGCCCAAGCACATGATGAGTACGGTGTTCGGTTTCGGCGGCATGTGTGCGGCGATTGGCGGGATGTTCATGACCCAGTTGGTCGGCCACATCCTGACCGTCACCAACAACAACTACACCGTGCTGTTCACCATGATTCCGGCGATGTACTTCATTGCGCTGACCTGGATGTACTTCATGGCACCGCGCAAGATTCCGAAAATAGAAGACTGATGTTCCCTCGACGCAGGCCCGATCTCGGGTCTGCGCTTTTTTTTGCCTGCGTTTTACCGCAGCTTAGCGGCGGCTTTGTTGCCACGCGGCCACCAACCCGCTGCAGCAGATCACGGCAATGCCGAGCACGGTGGTCAGTGTCGGCGTGTGGGAAAACAGCAGCCAGCCCAAGAGACCGGCGAAGATGATCTGGCAATAGCTGAACGGCGCCAGCAGTGCCGGTGCCGCGAGGCGGAACGCCTGGGTCAGGAATAGGTGAGCCGTCATCCCGCAGGCCCCCAGCGCCAGCATCATCGCGCCATGCACCAGGTTCGGCGTCTGCCAGAAGAACGGCACCAGCGCACTCATCACCAGCGTGTTGCACAAGCCTGCGAAAAAGTTGCTGGTGGTCGGGCTGTCAATCTCGCTGAGCTTGCGCGTCAGCAGTTGATAGAAGCAGAAAAACAGCGCCGAGCAGAACGGCAGCAACACCGCCGGGGTAAACAGATCACCCCCGGGGTGAACGATGATCAGCACCCCGCTAAAACCGAAAATCACTGCCAGCCATTGCCCCCGCGTCACCCGCTCGCCCAGCAGCGGTACCGACAGCGCGGTGACCAGTACCGGAGCGAGGAAGTTGACCGACGTGGCCTCGGCCAGCGGGATGTACATCAGCCCCGTGGTGAAAAACAGACTGGTGCCCAACAGGCACAGCGCCCGGATCACCTGCAGCAATGGCCGTTTGGTACGCAGCACCCGCAGCCCGGACTGCGGCAGGAAAATCCCGGCCATCAACAAGGTGTGAACCACGTAGCGCGCCCAGACCACCATGACAATGGGATAGAAACCGGAGAGGTATTTGGAAAAGGCGTCGTGGCTGGAAAACAGGAAGGTTGCGACAACGATCAGCAGGATCCCTTTGAAGGGCTGATTGACGCCGGAAAGCGGGGTGCTGACGGTCATGGGGTTTCCTTACTTGAAATCAAAAGCATCACGGGCAAACCACGCTTCCACTCAGCCAGCATAGAACCTGTGGGAGCATGGCTTGCCCGAGACAGGTGCGCCGCACCGATTACAGCCGCGCCAACAACTCCCGGGTTTTATCCAGCGCCATCTGCGCCCGATCCAGTCCACTCACGCCCTGCTCCAGCAACTGCACGGTGGGAATCTCCAGGCTCAACGGAATGTCAGCCGGCAAACCGCGCAACAACCCCGGCAGGTCACAATCGCCATCGCCGGGGAAACGCCGTTCGTTACGCGCCTGGCGCAAGATCTCCGCCATATCGGCCGGCCGAGGTCCTGCGACGTCACACAACTGTGCATACCGTAACCGTGAGGGGGCAACTTTGGCCAGATCTTCCAGCCGCGATCCAGAGCGGTCGAAGTGAAAGGCGTCGACCAATACGCCGCCGTTTTCACGCCCGGCGTTTTCCACGATACGCGTGGCTTGTTGAAGATTGCGCGCATCGGTCCAAGGCATGAACTCCAGGTGCGGGTGCAGCCCATAGGCTGCCGCCAGATCACAGAGCTCGGCAAAACGCTGCGTCAGCCGCTGTTCGTCCGGATCGTTGCCGGCCACCAGCAACTCACTGGCGCCGAACTCGGCACCCACCGCGAGGATCTTTTCGAACTCGGCTACGACGGTTTCCGGCTTGAGCCGCAGGATTTCGACGTCCAGCACCCGAATACCGGTATCGCGCAGACGCGCCAGGGTCTGGCGCCGCAATTCGTGGTCGGCCACCAGGGCAAAATGGTGCTCCTCCGGGGTCGCCGGCACCAGACGCAAGCCGACATGGCTGTAACCGGCCCGCGCGGCGACCTCGACCATGTCAGGTGGTGACAACTCCAGCACGGTCAGGCTGGCCAGGGAGAAGATACGCTCGCTCATGCTCAACCCTCGATCAAGGATGGCGCGCAGGCACGCCCGGTTTCGGTAGCTTCGCGGATGGCTTCGATCAGCGCTAACGTACGCGCGGCATCGGCGGCACTCACCAGCGGCTCGACCTCCCGGCGCGCAACGCGCACGAAGTGCTGCAACTGCAAACGCAGGGCTTCATCGGCACTGAAGCTTTCCTGGGTTGCCAGCAACGGTTGATGCCAGCCGCCATCGACTTCGTTGTAGTGCCAGCGTTTAAGCTGCGGAATGCTCAGCGCCCCACCCGTTCCGGCCAGCAAGTAACACGGTTGATCAGGATGGCGCGGATACACCGGGTTCTCCCCCGAATCCAGCTCCCAGCTCCAGGGCGCGGCCACCGCATCGGAGCCGGTCAGGCTGCCCAGTGTGCCGTTGTCGAATTGCAGCAACACCGCCGCGCAATCCTCATTGGCAAACCCGCGAATGGCATTGCTGGTGATGGCCTGCACCTGACGCACTTCACCGCATAAGTGCCGCAGCAGATCGAGGTCGTGGATCAGGTTGGTCAACAACATCCCCGCACCGGCCTCGCGGCGCCAGGGTGTTTCGAAATAGCTGTCGGGCTTGCGCAACTGCCAGAGCGCTGTGACCGTGGTCAACCGACCCAGTGCGCCGCTGTGGACAAGTTCGTGGGCGCGGGCGATCAGCGGGTTGTGCCGACGGTGATGTCCGACCAGTACCGGAACGCCACTGGCCTTCGAGGCAGCCACCAGCTCCCTGGCTTCATCCAGGTGCACGCCAACCGGTTTTTCCAGCAGTACCGGCACGCCGGCCGCGAGGCAATCGAGGGCCGTGCTGACGTGCTGCGTGTTCGGGTTGGCGACGATGACAGCGTCTGGCTTCGCCTGCTCCAGCATCTGACGATGATCGGCGAAACAGGCTACGCCCCATTGCGCCGCAAGACTGGCCGCCTGCGGTCCGGGATCGGCCACGGCGCACAACGTCGCTTCAGTCAGGGATTGCAGATGTTGGTAGTGCTGCTGGCCCATGTTGCCAGCACCGATCAGGGCGATGCGAAGTGGCGAATTCAAGATACGGTCCTCTTGTGAGTGTTATTGGAGCGATGAATTCCAATAATTTAGAACCTGGTTCCAGATTCTTACACAGACCTGTCCTGAAAGTGTTCGAACAGCGCACAGCTTCTCAAGCTGTACATAGAGCTCGCTCCTACAGAGGTTTTTTTGCGAGGGTCTTAAGCAAACAACTCCGACGCCAAACTTGCCGCCGACAACTCCTCGGTATATGCCAGCAACAACGGCGCCAGCTCATGCAGCCGCGCCCCCGGCATCCGTGCACTCGGTCCGGCGATGCTGAGCACGCCGATCACCCGTCCATCGGCGAGATGGCGCACCACTGCCGCAATCGCCGAAGTGCCGACCGCCGAGCTCTCCTCGACCCAGGCGTAACCCTGCTCCCGCGCCAGACGCAGGCGTTCGAGCAATTCGATGTTCGAGCGCGGCGCGTTCGGTCCCACATGTTCCGGCACCTGCGCGCCCTGCCGTTCCACCAGCGACAAGGCCTCGGCATCGCTCATGCACGCCAGCCACGCATGCCCCGAGGCTGTGTAGAACAACGGCGCATCGCGGCCCATATCCGGGTCGTAACGCAGACCGGAACGCGCGCCCTGGGACTTGGCAATCCAGGTCTGACGCTCACCGTCGATCACCCCGAGACGTACCAGTTCGCCGGTTTCCTGCGCCAGGCGGTCAAGCACCGGCTGCACGATGTCGGCACCGCTGCTCGACAGGTAACGGAAGCCCATCGCCACCAGTTTGGTCGAGAGGTGATAACGCAAATTATCCGGATTCTGCCGCACATAACCGAGGCGGATCAGCTCGGCCAGCAGGCGATGGGTCGCGCTCTTGGGGATGTCCAGTTGCTCCGCCAGGGTCTGCATCGGCAGACCACGGGGATCGCTGGTGAGGCTTTCGAGCACACTGAAAACACGTTCGATCTGACTGCCGGCCATGGTCGCTTCCACGCAAAATTTGCTCGATTCTAAAAGACAACCGCACGAATGCGAAATCTGGAACTGACCGTTCGATAACCGCCCGCTTTACGCCCTCCAGACTTGTTCGCTCTCACCTGATTCTTATATTTTTTGGAACCAGATTCCAAAACAATAAAACACCGGAGTTCAAACAATGCCTGCCGAAGCGCACTTTCTTCCCGACATCGACTGCGATGTGCTGATCGTTGGCTCCGGTGCGGCGGGACTGTCGGCGGCCGTGACCGCCGCGTGGCACGGGCTGAAAGTCATAGTGGTGGAAAAGGACCCCGTGTTCGGCGGTGCCACGGCCTGGTCCGGTGGCTGGGCCTGGGTGCCCTGCAACCCGCTGGCCCGGCGCGCGGGCATCGTCGAAGACGTTGAACTGCCGCGCACTTACCTGAAACACGAACTGGGCGAGCGTTTTGACCCGGCGTTGATCGACGCTTTCCTGGAGGCCGGCCCGCGGATGGTGTCGTTCTTCGAGCAGCACACCTCGCTGCAGTTTTCCGATGGCAACGCCATTGCCGACATTCATGGCGACACGCCCGGGGCCGGTACCGGTGGACGCTCGGTGATCGCTGCCCCTTACGACGCACGAAAAGTCGGCACACTGCTCAAGCGCCTGCGCAAAACCATGCGGGAAACATCGTTCATGGGCATGCCGATCATGGCGGGAGCGGACCTCACGGCATTCCTCAACCTGACCCGTTCGCTGTCGGCGGCCTGGCATGTTACGCGGCGTTTCAGCCGTCACCTGTTTGACCTCGCCATGCATGGCCGGGCGATGCAACTGGTCAACGGCGTGGCCTTGGTGGCACGCCTGGCGAAATCCGCCGAAGACCTCGGCGTGTTGCTCTGGGAATCCGCGCCGGTGAGCCGATTGCTGCGCGAGAATGATCAGGTACGAGGTGCCGTGGTCATCACCACCAAAGGCTCGGTGCGCATCCATGCACGCAAGGCCGTGGTGCTCGCCGCGGGTGGTTTCGCCAATGACATAGAACGCCGCAAGGCACTGTTCCCCCGCACACCGACCGGGCATGAGCATTTGGCCTTGCCGCCCCTCGGCGTTTGCGGCGATGGCCTGCGCCTGGGGGAAAGTGCCGGTGCCCGGGTCAATAGCGACATGGCGTCCGCCGTCGCCTGGGCGCCGGTGTCGCAGGTGCCGCACAGCGACGGCAGCACGGGACACTTCCCGCACATCATCGAGCGGGGCAAACCCGGCATCATCGGTGTGCTGAGCAACGGCCAGCGTTTTGTCAATGAAGCCAACGGCTACTACGACTACGTCACGGCCATGGTCGCCGCCGCCCCGCCGGGTGAAGAAGTGGCGTCGTGGCTGATCTGCACCCATGGCTTTCAGCGTCGATATGGCCTGGGCATCTCTCGGCCATTTCCGGTGCCGCTGTCATCCTTCATCCGCAGCGGCTATCTGAAAACCGGCAACACCCTTGAGGAATTGGCTGCCGCCTGCGGCATCGACCCGGTTGGCTTGCGCACCACCGTGTCGAACTACAACCGCCACGCGCGCAACGGCGAGGACCCGCAGTTCGGTCGTGGCTCCACGCCCTACAACCGCAAGCAGGGTGACGCACGGCAACAACCCAACCCATGCGTCGCGCCGATCGAACAAGGCCCCTTCTATGCCGTGAAAGTCCAGCCGGGCTGCTTCGGCACCTTCGCCGGACTCAAGGTGAACCAACACTCCCAGGTCCTGGATGACGCGGCGCAACCCATCGCCGGCCTGTACGCGGCGGGCGGCGACATGGCCAGCATCATGGGCGGCCACTACCCCGCTGGCGGCATCAACCTCGGCCCGGCGCTGACCTTCGGCTACATCGCTGCGCGCCATATCGCAGGCGTCACTGCGTATGAAAAGGAGATCGACCATGCAGCACATCGTTAACCCACAGGGTTTGAACATGCCGAAACTCGGCCTCGGCACCTGGCCAATGCTCGGCGAAGAATGCACCCGTGCCGTGGAGCAGGCTCTGGCCCTGGGTTACCGGCACATCGACACGGCTTCGGCCTACAACAACGAAGACGCTGTCGGACAGGCGCTGGCGAACAGTCCGACACCCCGCGAGCAGATCCATGTCACGACCAAAGTCTGGTGGGACCAACTGCAACCCGACGCCATGCGCCACTCCATGGACCGTAGCCTCAAAGCCCTGCGCAGCGAATACGTCGACCTGTTCATGCTCCATTGGCCAACCACCGATTGGGACTTGCCGCGCACCATAGAAACCCTGGTATCGTTCAGGGAGCAAGGCCTGGCGCGCAACATTGGCGTGGCGAATTTTCCACTGCCCTTGCTACGCAAAGTCGTCGAAGAGCTGGGGGCGCCGCTGTCGGCGATCCAGGTCGAGTACCACGTGCTGCTCGGACAAAACGCCCTGCTCAACTACGCCCGTCAACAAGATCTTGCGCTGACAGCCTACACGCCACTGGCGCGCAACAAGGTGTCGCAGATTCCGGCCATCCAGCAAATCGCCGCGAAACACGGCGTACTACCGACCCAGGTCGCGCTCAAATGGCTGCTCGATCAACCCAACGTGGCCGCGATCCCGAAGGCCAGCAGCGAGTCCAATCAATTGGCCAACCTCGCGGCGCTGGATGTGCGACTGGATGATGAAGACCGTGCCTTGATCGCCAACCTGTCCAAACGCGAGCGTCAGGTCAGCCCTGACTTTGCGCCGGTATGGGATGCATTCGACGAATAATCCGCAGGACCGGCGATCGCCCTCACAATAAAAACCCATCGCCCGACGGAATTCGATGGGTTATCTGTGTTCAATACAAGCCTGAAACCTTCTCGGCAGCCCCTCGCGGGGTGCCGGGAATCAGCCTGTGCGCAAGAAAAAGACGGACGACCGGACTGGCGCCGCTCCCACTTGGCAGCAACACTCATCGCACGGAGCTTTACCCGGAACAGAAGAGGATTCCCACATGCTATGGAAAAAAGGCCGACGCAGCGACAACGTGGTCGACGCCCGTGGCGATGATGTCGGCGGCGGTGGCGGCGGCATGCGTTTTGGCGGTGGCAAGGGCTTGAGCCTGACGGCGATCCTCCTGATTGTCGGCATCGGCTGGATCACCGGCCAGGATCCGCTGCAGATCCTCGGACAACTGACCGGGCAAATGGAGCAGCAATCGGCGCCCGCCACCAACCAGAGTCGCCAGGCACCGCCGGCCAACGATCAGAGCGCGGAATTTGTGCGTTCGATCCTCGGCGACACCGAAGACACCTGGGGCGCGATATTCCAGCAGGCCGGCCGTCAATATAAGGACCCGACCCTGGTGTTGTTCAGCAACCGCGTGAATTCGGCCTGCGGTCTGGCCACCTCGGCGACCGGCCCCTTCTATTGCCCGGCCGACCAGAAGGTCTACCTGGACATGGCGTTCTTCCAGGAAATGTCCCAACGCTTTTCCGCCGCGGGCGACTTCGCCCAGGCCTACGTGATCGCTCACGAAGTCGGACACCACGTGCAGACCTTGCTCGGGGTTTCCGCGAAAATTCAGGCAGCGCGCCAACAAGGCCGGCAAATGGAGGGCGACGGCGGTTTGCTGGTTCGCCAGGAACTGCAGGCCGATTGCCTGGCCGGCGTCTGGGCCAACAATGCGCAGAAGCGCCTGAACTGGCTGGAACCGGGCGACATCGAAGAAGCACTGAACGCAGCGAACGCCATCGGTGACGATCGTTTGCAACAGCGGGGACAGGGCCGTGTAGTCCCGGACTCGTTCACCCACGGTACGTCGGCGCAACGGGTGCGCTGGTTCAAAACCGGTTTCGCCCAAGGCCAGGTTGGCCAGTGCGATACCTTTGCGGCGAAAAATCTGTAAATGAAGAAGTGGTTGTTGGTTGTTCTGTTTACTTGCGCAACGTCCCAGGCCGCCGAGCATGGGGTCAAAGACCTCAGCTCAGGGCGCCTGTTGTTGAAATCAGGTGAAATCGCGGTGGGCATCAGCCCCGCCCCGGCAAAAATCGAACGGGTGCTGATCATCCTCCACGGTCGCTTGCGCAACGCGCAAACCTATCTGCAGAGCGGTGAGCACGCGGCCGAACTGGCCGGGCAAAGCGCTACGACCCTGGTGATCGCCCCGCAATTCCTCAATGAAACCGATGTTGCTGTCCATCCGGTGGCCGACTCCGTTTTGCGCTGGCAAGGCAATGAATGGATGGCCGGCGGCGAATCCACGGCACCGTTTCGGCTGAGTTCCTACGCGGCGCTCGACGAAATCATCGCCCGCCTTGGTGACCGCCAGCAGTTTCCGGATGTGAAGAAAATCGTCATCGCCGGGCACTCCGGCGGCGCGCAGGTGGTTCAGCGCTATGCGTTGCTCGGTCACGCGCAATCCGAGCTCGATGCGGCCGGCGTGCAGGTGCGCTACGTAATCGCCAATCCGTCCTCCTATGCTTATTTCGATGAGCGTCGGCCCGTGGCGTTCAGCCACGCCGGTTGCCCGAATTTCAATCGCTGGAAGTACGGGCTGACGGATTTACCGGCCTACGCCGAAGGACAAACCGCCGCGCAGTTGCAGGAAAGTTACCTCAAGCGTGAAGTTGTTTATCTGCTGGGGCAGCAGGACATCGATCCGAATCATCCGGCGCTGGACAAGAGCTGTGAGGCCAGGGCGCAAGGGCCGTATCGATTGGCCCGCGGGCGTTACTACTTTGATTATCTGAAGCGGCTGCAACCGCAAGGGTTGAAGCAGCAACTGATTGAAGTACCCGGGGTCGGGCATGACGGGGATGGGATGTTTACATCGCCGGAGGGGCAGAAGGCGTTGTTTGGGCAGTAGGTTATGCAGTGCCTGATCTGACGCCATCGCGAGCAAGCTCGCTCTCACAGTGGTTCTCTAGTGATATTCGATATCGAGTCCACACAGACCTATTGTGGGAGCGGGCTTGCTCGCGAAGGCGTCGGATCAGACAGCCTATTCTTCAAGCCAACAGCATCTGCCGCAACTCAACACAATCCGCCGCATGCCAATCGGTCAATTCCGGCCATGGATTATCCGGCAGATTCACCAGCACCGTGCGTGCACCCGCCGCTCGCCCGCAATCGAGATCGAAGCGGTAGTCACCCACCATCACCATCTCGCTCGCCGGCACCTTCCACGCTTCGGCCAGTTTCAATAGCCCGCCCGGATGCGGCTTGGGCGGCGCATCATCACGACCCAACACATCCTCCAGCGCAAAGCAGTCGGCCAGGCCAATGGCCTCCAGTGTGACATGTGCCAGCTCCCGGGCATTGCGCGTGAGAATGCCCAGGCGATAACCGCGCCCGGCCAGTTCGCGCACCAGCTCCACCGCGCCCGGTGCCGGTTGCGAACCGAGGGCCAGGTCCCGCTCATGCTCCAGCAGCCACGCATGTTTGGCCGCAGCCTCCTCGGCCGGCAGTGCGGCGAGGTGGGTCAGGATGTCGTGTTCGGCAGGGATCGCCAACGCCACGCGAATCGCCGCGAAGTCGTGCACGGCCACCGTCAGGGTACCGTCCATGTCGAACACCCAGTGACGCACGTCGGCCAGGCTCATGCCCAATCCTTGCGGTGACGGATCAAGCCTTCCTGGGTGACCGAGGCCACCAGTTGTCCGGCGCGGTTGAACACGCTGCCACGGGAGAATCCACGGGAGTTGCCGGCCCACGGACTGTCCATCGCGTAGAGCAACCAGTCATCGGCGCGCAGATCCTGATGGAACCACAACGCGTGATCAAGGCTGGCGACCTGCATGTCCTTGTGCCAGACCGATTTGCCGTGGGGTTGCATCGAGGTGACCAGCAGACCGAAGTCCGATGCATAGGCCAGCAGGTATTTATGCAGCGCCGGCGAATCGGCCAAAGCCCCATCGGCGCGGAACCAGACGTACTTGACCGGGTCGGAGGGCAGCGGGTTGTAGGGATCTTTCTCGGTCACCGGGCGAAATTCGATCGGCTTCGGGCACAGCAGTTTTTCGCGCATTTTTTCGGGGATCAGGTGTGCGCGCTGCTGAGTGATCTCCAGCTCCGATGGCAGGTTTTCCGGGCCGACCACTTGCGGCATTTCGGTCTGGTGCTGGAAGCCTTCTTCGTCGTACTGGAACGACGCACTGCATGTGAAGATCGGGTGGCCCTTCTGGATCGCCGTCACCCGACGCGTGCTGAAACTGCCACCGTCACGCACCCGGTCAACCTGATACACCACCGGCAACCCGGCATCGCCCGGACGCAGGAAATAGCCGTGCATCGAATGCACATGGCGCGCCTCTTCAACCGTCTGACTGGCCGCCGACAGCGACTGACCGAGCACCTGACCACCGAACAACTGACGAAAACCCAGGTCCTGGCTACGGCCACGGAACAGGTTTTCTTCGATCGGCTCCAGGGTCAGCAGGTCGACCAGATCATCCAACACTTGGCTCATTCAGATGCTCCTCACGCAAAACATTGTCGCGCAGCCTTGGCTGCAACGCTCGATTCAGTTTCTGGACTCTGCCCACGAGGGCCATTGTAAACGTCCGTGTCAGGTTATCCATGCAAGGTTTGCAGCCATTGCTCGCGGCTGATGCGATACAGCACATGCCGCCGCAACGGATGATCGGCTTCGAGTCGCGGGTGATCGAAGTCATTTTCCGGATCATGGTGCATGCCGATGGCCTGCATGACTTTCTCTGACGGCAGATTGGTTTGCGTCGTGAAGGCCACGACCTCTTTCAGCGGCAAGCGGTCGAACCCGCAGCGCAGAGCGGTCCACGCCGCTTCACTGGCGTAACCGAGGCCCCAGTGCTCGCGGGCCAGGCGCCAGCCGATTTCCGTGGCGGGGGTAAAAGGCGCGTCGAATCCGACCACGTTGAGCCCGGTAAACCCGATGAACTGGCCAGAGTCCTTTCGCTGCAAGGCCCAGAGACCATAACCGTGCTCGGCGAAATGACCACGGATTCGCCCGATCAATGATGCGCTTTCCAGCCGGCTCAAGGTTGCCGGGAAATAGCGCATCACCTGCGGATCGGCACACATCGCCGCAAAGTCCGCTAAATCTTCGTCGCGCCACTGGCGCAACAGCAGCCGAGCGCTTTCAAGTTCCAGTATTGGCTCCATCGTGCCCCGCCCCTCCATTTCAATGTCGCCAGTCTACAACGCTGGTAGGATCCTTCTCTCATTCCTACATGAAATGACCATGCCACTGCCGCTGATTTATCACGAAGACTACAGTCCCGAGTTTCCGGCGGACCACCGCTTCCCCATGGACAAGTTCCGCCTGTTGCGCGATCACCTAGTGGACAGCGGCCTGACCCGCGACGCCGACCTGTTGCGCCCGGAACTGTGTCCGGCAGATATTCTCGCCCTCGCCCATGACCCTTCGTATATCGAACGCTACATGAGTGGCGAATTATCCCGCGAAGACCAGCGCCGCCTCGGCCTGCCCTGGAACGAAGCCCTGGCCCGGCGTACGGTGCGGGCGGTCGGCGGTTCGTTGCTGGCGGCCGAGCAGGCACTGGAGCATGGTCTGGCCTGCCACCTGGCGGGCGGCACCCACCATGCGCACTACGACTACCCGGCCGGGTTCTGCATCTTCAATGACCTGGCGGTGATCAGTCATTACCTGCTGGAAAGTGGTCGGGTGAATCGGGTGCTGATCTTCGATTGCGACGTGCATCAGGGCGACGGGACCGCACGAATACTGCACAACACTCCGGAGGCGGTAACCGTTTCCTTGCACTGCGAGAAGAACTTTCCCGCACGCAAGGCCGAAAGTGATTGGGACATTCCGCTGCCCAACGGCATGGGCGATGCCGACTACCTGAAGGTGGTGGACGGTGCACTCAACTACCTACTGCCGCTCTACCAACCGGACCTGGTGCTGTATGACGCCGGGGTCGATGTGCATAAGGACGACGCCCTGGGTTATCTGAAGCTGACAGACGAAGGCGTCGCCGCCCGCGATGAAAGCGTGATGCGCCATTGCCTGGGCCGTGACATTCCGCTGGTCGGGGTGATCGGCGGCGGCTACAGCAAGGACCGCCAGGCCCTGGCCCGCCGTCACGGCATCCTCCATCACAGCGCGCAGCGGGTCTGGCAGTCATCAGGTTGTCATTGAGCTGTGGATGCTTTACCCACAATGCCTGTGGAACTGCCTGTGGATAACCTGAGTGAAAGGGCCTGCAGCCCACACGGTGTATAGGCTACAGTGATGTGGTCGTTTTTTAACCACCCTTCAAAGACACCTCTAAACCCTGTAGGAGTGAGCCTGCTCGCGATAGCGGTCTGTCAGGCCCACAGATGTTGAATGTACCGTCGCCATCGCGAGCAGGCTCGCTCCTACAGGGGGCGGGGCTGATAGAATGCCCGGCTTATCCCGTCAGACCGCAGCGCATCCCATGACCCAATCCTCGTCAGCCCTCCCCCCTCACGTCGCCATCATCGGCGGCGGCCCCGCCGGTCTGATGGCGGCCGAAGTGTTGAGCCAGGCCGGGATCAAGGTCGACCTGTACGACGGCATGCCCTCGGTCGGGCGAAAATTCCTCCTGGCCGGCGTCGGCGGCATGAACATCACGCACTCCGAAGCCTACCCGGCGTTTCTCTCGCGCTACGCCGAACGCGCCCCGCAGATCGCCCCGCTGCTGCGCGGCTTCGGCGCCGAAGCGTTGTGCCAGTGGATTCATGACCTGGGCATCGACACCTTCGTCGGCAGCTCCGGCCGGGTATTCCCCACCGACATGAAGGCCGCACCGCTGCTGCGCGCCTGGCTCAAGCGCCTGCGCGACAGCGGCGTAGTTATCCACACCCGCCACCGCTGGCTCGGCTGGGACCAGCGTGGCGGATTGCGCATCGACAGCCCGGAAGGCGAAACAACCGTGCAAGCCGATGCCACCCTGCTCGCCCTCGGTGGCGGCAGTTGGTCGCGGTTGGGCTCGGACGGCGCGTGGATGCTGGCACTGGAGCAACACGGCGTAGGACTGGCGCCGTTGCAACCCAGTAATTGCGGCTTCGAGGTGCAGGCCTGGAGCGAGTTGATGGTCAGCAAATTCGCCGGCGCGCCGCTGAAAAACATCGCCATCGGCCTTAACGATGACGTTCCGCGGCTCGGCGAATGCGTGATTACCGCCACCGGGATCGAGGGCAGTTTGATCTACGCCCTGTCGGCAGCGATCCGCGAAGCGATCAACCGGCACGGTTCGGCAACGATTCATCTGGACCTGTTACCGGGCCGGCCTGTGGATAAAGTTATGGCGGCGTTGAGCAAACCCCGGGGATCGCGCTCCATGGCCAAGCACCTGCACAGTCAGTTGGGTATCGATGGGGTCAAAGCGGCGCTATTGCGTGAACTGACCAGCGCCGACTGCTTTGCCGACATGGCCTTGCTGGCCAACGCGATCAAGGCATTGCCACTGACGCTGGTGAAAACCCGCCCACTGGACGAGGCCATCAGCAGCGCTGGCGGTGTGTTGTTCGAGGCGATGGATGAGCGATTGATGCTCAAGCAACTACCCGGCGTGTTCTGCGCCGGGGAAATGCTCGATTGGGAAGCGCCGACCGGCGGCTATCTGCTGACCGCGTGTTTCGCCAGTGGGCGGGCGGCCGGACTTGGAATGATTGAGTGGTTGCAGCGTAAGGGCTGAAAACCGAGGTGCCGCCATCGCGAGCAGGCTCGCTCCTACAGGGGGTCTGCGTTGTTCACAAATCCCCTGTAGGAGCGAGCCTGCTCGCGATGGCGGCTTAACAGACGCCGCAGTTAATCAAGGCTTACGCTTACGCGGCCCGGTGTTGAACACCGGCACCTTGCGCACAGGCTTGATCGAAGGCTCCGCCGGCGCAACCTCTCCGCTATCAACCCACCGACCCAGATTGCGTTTACCACCACCGCCACCGGAAGCCTTGGGCTTCTTCGGTTTTTTCGGTTTCTTGACGACCTGGCCGCTGGCATCGGTGTCCGGTACGCGGTGCTCAGGCTCAAAGTCAGGCTCGTTCTGCCGCTTCAAGGTCTGGCGGGTCAGCATCTCGATGGCCGACAGCAGATTCACTTCATCAGCACACACCAGGGAAATCGCCTCACCGGTCGAACCTGCGCGGCCGGTACGACCGATGCGGTGGATGTAGTCTTCAGCGACGATCGGCAAGTCGAAGTTGACCACCAACGGCAAGTCTTCGATATCCAGGCCACGGGCCGCCACATCGGTAGCGACCAGAATCTGCACTTCGCTCGCCTTGAAGCGGTCCAGTGCGCGCTGACGAGTCGCCTGGGGTTTGTCGCCGTGGATGCCGTCGGCATTGATGCCCAGGCCCTGGAGTTTATCCACCAGCGCATCCACGCCGTTGCGGGTCTTGGCGAACACCAGTACCTGCTTCCACTTGCCCTTGCGCATCAGGTGCACGAACAGCTCCGGCTTGCGCTTCTTGTCCACCGTCACGATCCATTGCTTGACCGTATTGGCCGCAACGTTGCGCGGGCTGACTTCAATGCTCAGCGGGTCGTTGAGCATCTGCCCGGCCAGCAGGCGGATGTCGTCGGAGAAGGTCGCGGAGAACAGCAACGTCTGACGTTTCTTCGGCAGCGCGCGGTAAATGTTCGCCAGCTCCTCGGAAAAGCCCAGGTCGAGCATGCGGTCGGCTTCGTCCAGCACCAGGGTTTGCAGCTGGTTGAACTTCAGCGCGTTCTGGCGGAACAGGTCGAGCAAACGGCCCGGGGTCGCCACCAACAGGTCGACACCGCTGCGCAGCTTCATCATCTGCGGGTTGATGCTGACGCCGCCGTATACCGCGTAGGTGCGCAGCGGCAGGTTTTCGGCGTACTGGCGCACGGCTTCGTGAACCTGCTCGGCCAGTTCGCGGGTCGGCACCAGGATCAGCGCACGGACCGAGTTGGCGGTGACTTTCGGCCCTTCCATGGCCAGCAGTTGCAACAGCGGCAGAGCGAAACCGGCGGTCTTGCCGGTGCCGGTCTGGGCGGCGGCCATCAGGTCGCGACCGGCCAGCACCGCCGGAATGGCTTGCGCCTGAACCGGCGTCGGAGTCTGGTAGCCGAGCGTCTCGAGGGAGCGCAGCAAGGGTTCGATCAGGCCAAGGGTGGCGAAAGTCATGGGAGTACCGTAGGAAAATTCAGCGCGGGTTTTTCAAAACAAGTGTGCAAAACAAGATGCAATGGCGCGCAGTTTACCCTAATTCACACGGGATTCTGTCGGTACTGCCGTCGCCACCACTGGCCGCTCTGGCGTGCGACGCCACTGCGGCAGGCCAATCAGCACCACGGCGCTGATGATCACCGCCATCGCCAGGGCTTCTTCGATACCAATGGTTTCGCCGACGAACACGATCCCCAGCAACACCGCCACCGCCGGGTTGACGTAGGCATAACTGGTGGCCGCGGCCGGACGCACGTGCTTCAACAGGTACATGTAGGCGTTGAAGGCGATGATCGAACCGAACACGGTCAGGTACGCCAAAGCGGCCCAGCCTTCAATCGGCGGTACCTTTTCGAGGTGCTCACCGCTGACTGCGCTGGCAATCAGCAACACCACACCGCCCACCAGCATTTCCACAGCGCTGGCCATTGCGCCCTGAGGCAATGGCAGGTGCTTGCTCCATACCGAACCAAAGGCCCAGGTCGCCGCCGCGAATATCAGCAACGCCGCGCCCAACGGGCTCGATTGCAGGTTGGAACCCAGGTTGAGCATGGCGATGCCGATCAAGCCGAGCACAATCCCGGCCCATTCGAGACGGGTATTGCGCGCGCCCCAGAAATATCCGCACAGCAAGGTAAACAGCGGCACAGTCGCCACCGCCAAAGCCGCCACCCCGGAGGCCACGCCCGTATGCTCGGCCACGCTCACCGCGCCGTTGCCGCACGCCAGCAGCAAAATCCCGATGATTCCGGCTGCTTTCCATTGCGTCCAGGTCGGCGCTGGCGCCCCGCGCCAGCGCAGGAAGGCGTACATCAAGGTCCCGGCGATGACGAAGCGGATGCCGGCGAGCAGCAGTGGCGGCCAATATTCCACGCCGATGCGTATCACCAGGTAGGTCGAGCCCCAAATCACATACAAGGCGAAGAAGGCAGCGATCAAGGGTAAGGGAAAGCGACGAAGGCCGGACATGGGGCAGCTCACAGGCAAGGACAAGTGAACGGCTATTCTAGAAAGGCCAGCGCCGGAAAATAAGTTACAAAACCTGTTTAAAGCGCCGGTACACTTTTCAAAACACGGAGTTCAGCGCTATAAACCGTGTTTTCGAAAGTCGGCCATTTTCAGGAGTTTCCCCGATGGATAAGTACGACCGCATGCTGCTCAGCGCCCTGCTGGAAAACGGTCGCGCGTCCTACGCGGACCTGGCGCGCAAGGTCAACCTGTCTGCCCCGGCCGTAGCCGAGCGCGTGGCCAAGCTCGAAGCCAGCGGCGTGATCACCGGCTATCAGGCGAAAGTCGACATGGCCAAGCTCGGCCTGCCGATCCAGTGCGTGATCGAACTGCGCCTGAACCAGCACGGCAACCAGAAAGCCTACGACGACCTGATCAAAATCCCGCAATTGACCGAGTGCCATCGGGTGACCGGTGACCCGTGCGTGATCATGCAAGCGGCGGTGGGCTCGATGCCGGAGCTGGAGGACCTGATCAACCGGATCGCCACGTTCGGATTCAGCAAGACGTCGATTGTGTTGTCGAGTGCGATAGAGAAGCGGGTGCCGTTGGGGCATATCGAGGGGAATGGCAAGTAACCCAAGGACACAGCAGCCCCCCTGTAGGAGCGAGCCTGCTCGCGATAGCGGATTAGAATTCACAGGCGTGTTGACTGACACTCCGCCATCGCGAGCAGGCTCGCTCCTACAGGGATTTGCGGTGTTTGCGGGATCAGCGATAGCGTTTGAGGTGTTCGCCCACTTTCGCCGCCGGGACCTTCTGCAACTTGCACAGCAAGTCATGGGACAGCTCGCGCAAGCCATGCTTCTGGCGCAACTCTTCAGCCAGGTGCGCGGTCAGGTTGGCCGCCATCTCGGCATCGGCCATGGCCCGGTGGGCCTTGCCGGTGTGGGGCAGGTTGGCGAAGGTTGTGAGGGTGCCGAGTTTGTGGTTCGGCGCGGCGGGCATCAGGCGGCGGGCCAGCAGCAGCGAGCAGGCAAAGTTCTGCAAGCGGGTGCGTTTGATTCGCCCGAGTTCGAAGTCCCAGAACTTCTGGTCGAACGCGGCGTTGTGCGCGAGCAACGGGGTGCAGCCGACGAATTCATTCACTTCGTTCATCACCTGCTCCGCCGACGGCGCGGTGCGCAGCATGGCGTTGCTGATGCCGGTGAGTTGCTCGATGAAGGCCGGGACGCGCACGCCGGCGTTCATCAGGCTTTGGTAACGCTCGACGATGCGCCCCTGTTCAAGGATCACCACGGCGATTTCCGTGGCCCGGCAGCTGCTGCTCGGGGAGATCCCGGTGGTTTCAAAGTCGATGACTGCTATGCGTTCCAAACCTGGTTCAACTCCGTAAAAATCAATTCTTGAGCAGCAACGCGCCTTCGATCGGCACGTAACGGCTGGCGGCGCGGATCAGCGAGTTGGCGGTCAGGCCCGGCACGCCGTAGGCCACCGCTTGCACCCCGTGCTTGCTGATGATGCGTTCCAGCAGCATGTCGAAATCACCGTCGCCGGAGGCCAGGACGATTTCATCGACATGGTCGGCGGCATCCATGATGTCGAGGGTAATGCCCACGTCCCAGTCGCCCTTGGCCGAACCATCGCTGCGCTGGATGTACGGCTTGAGCTTCACGGTGAAACCGAGGTTGCGCAGGATCTGCTGGAACTGCTGCTGTTTGCTGTCGCCACGGTCGATGGCGTAGGCGTAGGCTTCGACGATCTCGCCCTGTTTGCTGATGTCAGCCCACAGTGCGGCGTAGTTGAAGTGGCAACCATAGGCCTGACGCACGGTGTAGTAGAGGTTCTGGACATCGGCGAACACTGCGATTTTTTTCACCGGCTTTCCTCAAGGCTGAATCAGGCACCAGGCCCGAAAAGTTGCCCAGTATGCCAGCCCGAAGGATTGTTCCGCGAATAATCAGCTATGTGGCAAGGGAGCAAGCTCCCTTGCCACTGACGTGTCAGACGAAGGAATCGTCGTCGCCGCCGAAGAACGATGAGTTGTCATCGCTGTAATCAGCGTCGCTGAACCCGCCCTGATCGTTGCTGTAGGAGTCGTTACCAGCCATGCGCTGGTCATCGCCCCAGCCATTGTTGCCCTGGTCGTTGACCTGGACGGGCTCTTCCTTGATGACTTCGACGACTTCCGGTTGCTGATTGTGATGGAACAGGCTGCTGATGCCTTGTGCCAGCATTACGCCACCCGCCACGCCGGCGGCGGTTTTCAGTGCACCACCGAGGAAACTGCTGCCGGCCGCTGCCGGAGCCTGTTGCTGGGGTGCATAGCCCTGCTGTGGAAAGTTCTGCGGCGGCGCGCCGAAGTTCTGCTGTGGCGGTTGCGCACCGAACGACGAGCGTCCCGGCTCACGCCAGCCACCGCTCGATGGCGGTGCGCTCTGGGTTGGCGCGGGCTGCGGCTCACGAGAGCTGCCGCCAAAGATGCTCGACAAAAAGCCACCACTACCCGGCGCAGGAGCCGGGGTCGCCTGGGCCTTGGCCTGTTGCAGTTCGGCCTGCAACTGCTGGACTTGCTGGGTCAATTGCCTGTTCTGTTCATCGAGGCTCTTGATCGCCGCCTCTTGCACCAGAATCGCCTGGGTCATGAAATAACCTGCCGCGGGCTGGTGCGTCAGGTGCTCCTTGATCCGCGCCTCTGCCTGGGCGTCGCGCGGGGCTGAGTCCGTTTCGGCCTGTTGCAGCCGGGAAAACAGTCCATCGATCAGGGTTTGTTCTTCGCTGTTCATGGCGACCTCGTAGATTGCCGGGAAAATCGTTGCCTTTATCCAATGAGAATAAGGTGCTCAACCTTAATGGAGGCTGAAACAAGATGTTTCAATGTCCTTTACCGAACGTTTACGTTTGCGTTCCCGAGCGCTTGATCGGTTAAAGTGAGCCACTGCTTCCAACCTGCGATACCAACTGATGAATCCGTTAGATGTTCTGCGTGACTCCCTGTATTTCTTCAAGCGCAATCTGGGCCAGATCGCGCAGCTGTGCCTGCCGCTGATAATGCTTGAGGCACTGTTGCAACAAGTGGTCGACCACTCCACGGAGCCGGACAGTTTCCCCGGCATCAGCGTGATTGTAGGTTTGCTGGTGTACCCGTTGTATACCGCCGCGCTGATCCTGTTTCTCGACGCCCGCAGCCGGGGCGAGTCGCCGCGCAACCGCGACCTGCTGGCGATGGCGGCGAGCCTTTGGCCGCGCTTCGCCTTGCTGACGGCGCTCAATACCGTGTTGATTCTGCTGGGCCTGTCGCTGTATTTCCTGCCGGGTATCTACCTGATGGTGACCCTGGCGTTTGGCGAATACCTGCTGGTGTTGCGCGGCCTGGCGCCGCTGGCGGCCATGAAGGAAAGCCTGCGCATGACTAAAGGTCACTTCCTGCGCATCCTGCTGTGCATTCTGTGTGTGATGGGGCCACTGTGGCTGCTCAAAGGGGCCACCCTGGCGGTGTACCCGGAACCTCAGAACCCGGTGGTTTCAGTGCTGATCGACAGCGCCCACAGCTTCCTGCAGCTGTTTACCAGCGTGGTGCTGTTCCGTCTGTTCATGCTGATCAACCCGTTGCCTGAGAAAAATGACTCACTGCTCTGACCTTGGGCGCGACCATCGCTCTCGGGTATGCTCGGGAACAATTTTGTAACGCTAATAAGCCGAGCCATGACCCGTCTACTGCGCTACACCCTGCTGGGCCTGCTGATCGTGATCGGCCTGATCACCGCGATGATCTACAGCCTGACCTGGCACCCCGATGCCAAAGAAGTGTTGCCTGTCAGTTGCAGTGCCCAGGCCCCCTCCCTGGTCCCCGGGCAGGCGTTGAAGGTGATGACCTGGAACGTCCAGTACCTGGCCGGCAAACGCTACGTATTCTGGAATGACCTGGCCGCCGGCACCGACGAACGCCCCACAGCGGAAGACATGGCTTTCAGCCTCGACGAAGTGGCGCGGGTGATTCGCGACGAACAGCCGGACATCGTGCTGTTGCAGGAACTGGACGACGGCGCCAAGGCCAGCGATTACCAGCACCAGTTCAAACTGCTGCAAGAACGGCTCGCCGACTTGTATCCGTGTGGCATCAGCGCGTTCGACTGGAAAGCAGACTTCGTGCCGAACCCGCACATCTTCGGCAGTGTCGGCCGGCAACTGGCGACCCTGAGCCGTTACCAGATCGAACATGCCGAACGGCTGCAACTGCCCATCACCTCGGGCAATCCGCTCAGCCGCCAATTCAAACCCAAAGACGCCTTGCTGGTGAGTTATTTGCCATTGAGTGACGGTGGGCAAATAGCGGTGCTCAATACCCATCTGGACCGCGCCAATCGAGCCGACAACACCTTGCAGAACCAGGTGAACGCCGTGGCCAAGGCCCTCGATAAATTTGAAAGCCGTGGCACGCCGTGGCTGATCGGTGGGGATTTCAACCTGTTGCCGCTGGGCCAGTATCGACGCCTGTCCGATGCGCAACGCGCGCCCTACTCCGCCGACAGCCCGTTGCACCTGCTGTGGGACAAGTACCCGATGATCCCGAGCAACAACGAAGCCAGTGGTATCGACCGCGAGCGCTGGCTGACCCACTACCCGAACGATCCCGGGCTGAAAGGCCCGGACCGGACCGTCGACTACCTGTTCTACAGTCCGCGGATCAAAGGGGTCGAGGCCATGGTGCGGCAGGATGATACGTTGCGTATCTCCGATCACCTGCCGGTGATTGCGCGGTTCCTGTTGCCGGCTGCGCCGTAGCACCTCACTCAAGCCCGCTCCCACAGGGTCTGTGCAAACCTGACTTAATGCACCTCCTCCAGATCATCATGCAGCAGCCCGAAGATCTCGCGTTTCATCTCGATGAACGAGCGCTCCATGACCATGTCCAGGTTGCGTGGACGTTCGATCGGCACATCCAGAATCTGCTTGATTCGCCCCGGTCTGGCACCCATGACGTAGACCCGGTCGCCGAGCAGGATCGCCTCGTCGATGTCGTGAGTCACGAACAACACCGTCTTCTTGCTGTTGCCCCACACCCGCAGCAACAACTGCTGCATTTGCAGGCGCGTCTGGCTGTCGAGGGCGCCGAAGGGTTCGTCCATCAACAGGATCTGCGGGTCATTGGCCAGTGCCCTAGCGATGGCGACGCGCTGCATCATGCCGCCGGACAACTGCTTGGCGTAGTTGTCGGCAAATCCGCTCAGGCCCACTTCGTTGACGTAGTAATCGACGATGTCCTTGCGTTGCGCCGCCGGCATACCGCGCCGCTTGAGGCCGAATTCGACGTTCTGCCGCACCGTCAGCCACGGGAAGAGCGTGTAGCTCTGGAACACCATGCCGCGATCCGCACCGGGGCCTTCCACCTGCTGGCCGCCGACGTAGATCTCGCCAGAGGTCGGTTCGGCCAGGCCGGCGGTGAGGTACAGCAGGCTCGACTTGCCGCAACCCGAAGGTCCGACCAGTACGGCGAATTGCTGGTCCGGCACCTCGAACGACACTTCCTCCAACGCGGTAAAGGTACCGCCATCGGGTTTCTTGTAACTCAGGCTGACCTTGTCCACCTTCAGCCGAGGCGCGTTCACCGGGGCAGCATGAGGGGCGGTAAAACGATGAGTGGCGGCGGTTACTGAGCCCATGCGGTGATCCTCAGACGTAGGAAACGGAACAGTTGATCGGTGACCAGGCCCAGCAGGCCGATGATCGCGATGGCGAGGAAAATCACATCCACCTGGAAGCCACGCATTGCCTTGAGGCTCAGGTAACCCAGGCCACTGGAAGCGGCGACCAGTTCAGCCACCACCAGGTAAGTCCAGGCCCAGCCCATGGTCACGCGCAGGGTGTCGAGCACACCTGGCAGGGAAGCCGGAGCGATCACATGCAGCACCGCATCGCGGCGGTTCGAACCTAAGGTGTAAGAGGCGTTGATCAGGTCCTTGGAGATGCCTTTGGACACGTCCGCGATCATCACCAGTTGCTGGAAGAACACGCCGAAGATGATCACCGACACCCGCTGCTCCAGACCGATGCCGATCCACAGGATGAACAGCGGCACGAACGAGGTCACCGGCAGGTAGCGAATGAAATTCACCAGTGGCTCAAGGAACGCCTGGACGATGCGGAAGCTGCCCATCAGCAGTCCCAGCGGCACCGCCACCAGGGACGACACGATGAAACCGACCATCACCACTTCGACGCTGGCCCATACATGCTGGCCGAGTGTGCCATCGCGCCCCAGGCGCACGGCGGCCTCGACCACCGCGCCCGGCGTCGGCAGGAACATGCCCGGCACCACGCCACCGTAGGACAAGCCGGCCCATAGGCCGACCAACAGCACCCAGGCCAGGCCGCTCGCGCTCCAGATCACCGAGACTGGCAAACCGGTCTTGGGCGTGATGCAGCGGCTCAGCCATGAATTGCGCTTGAACATGCAGCCTCCTAGAGCGGGGTGACGAAGCGGTTGTCGATCAGGTCGTCATTGCTGACGTTGTAGGGCTTGCCTTGCAGCTCACTGGCGGTCTCGTTGGCCAGTTTGATCAGCGGTGCGCTGTCACCCGGTTTACCCGGCGCGCCCAGGAGTTTTTCGCTCATGGCCTGATCGTAGAAACGCACGCCTTGCGCTGCGGCTTCCAGTTCCTTCGGATCGGCCAGGTAACCGCCGACACCCTTGGCCATGATTTTGTAGGCTTCCTGTGGATGATCCTTGGTGTACTGCACGGCTTTGTACAAACCGGCCACCAGCGCCTTGACGTCCTCCGGCTGCTTTTCGATCACGGTGCAGTTCAGTGCGACCACATCGACGATCACCCCCGGCGTGCTGCTGCTGTCGACCAGCACCTTGCCTTGCTTCTTGTCGCGAACCATCGACAGGTGCGGCTCCCAGGTCACGGCAGCCGGTACGCGACCGGCGATGAATGCGGTGGCGGCGTCGTCGGCCGTCATGTTCTGCACGGTGATGTCGCTCATTTTCATGCCGTTCTTTTTCAGCAGATACGACAACCAGAACTGCGAGGTCGAACCTTCATTCACCGCCACGGCCTGGCCTTTGAGCTCTTGCAGGCTCTTGACGTCCTTGCCTACCAGCACGCCGTCGCCACCATGGCTGTCGTCCAGCGCGGCCACGGCCTTGAAGCAGAATTGCGGACGGTACTTGAGCACCTCGTCGATGGTCGACGCCGAGCCGGACAACTCGCCGGACGCTTGGGCGGCCATGTACATCGCCGCTTCTTCGACCACCGGCAACTCGACGGTCAAACCGTTTTCCTTGAAGTAGCCAAGGTCCTGGGCCAGGTACAGGGTGCCGTAGCCGACCCAGGTGGTATGACCGATGGACAGGGTGCCGGCCTGGGCGCTGGTGGCGACCGTCGCGGCGATGGCGGTGACCGCCAGTGGATGGGCAACGCGGGTAAGCAAGGACTTGATCATGGAGCACTCCCAAAGCTGTTGATTTAGTTTTGTCATGGGCAGTACGGCGAGCCCTGAATCGGCTGCAACCTGTGATCTCTCGGGGACCCTTCGGCGGGCAGCATTCGGCGGGCTGACGAGATCGATGTTGGCCCAAGGGCGGGATTAGGAAAATGAGGAAATATGTGGATGCGAACGATGAAAAAACTGGTTAGCGCGCACTGTGAAAGGGCGCTACGGGCAGGGATGCCCGAGGTGGGTGCAAGACTTGAGAAGTAGTTTGATTCGACAAAAGCAATCGCGAGCAGGCTCGCTCCTACAGGGGGTCTATGTCGCCCTCGTTTCCGATGATCGACACAAATCCAATGTAGGAGCGAGCCTGCTCGCGATAAGGTCCGCAGGACCTTCCAGCAAGATCAGAGCCGGCCGTATTCCTGCGCCGTACGATCCATCGCTTTCAGGGTCTTGCTGATCAGCTCATCAATCTCTTCACGGCTGGCAATCAACGCCGGCGCCATGATCATCCGGCCCAAGGTCGAGCGAATGATCACCCCCTCCTCGAAACCAATCGTACGGCAGCGCCAGGCGATGTCGTTCTCGTTGGCAAAACGCTTGCGAGTGGATTTGTCTTCGGCCAGTTGTAGCGCCGCGACCATGCCGGTGCCCTGGATATCACCCACCAGCGGGTGCTTGCCGAACACTTCGCGCAGGCACTGTTGCAGGTACGGACCGATGTCGTCCTTGACCCGCGTCACCACGCCTTCATCACGCAGGGCCTTGAGGTTGGCAATCGCCACCGCCGCCGCCACCGGGTGCCCGGAGTAGGTCAGGCCGTGGGCGAACACGCCGCCCTGCTCCACCAGCACCGAAGCCATTTTCTTCGACAGGATCAAGCCACCCATGGGGATATAACCTGAGGTCAGGCCCTTGGCGATGGACAGGGTGTCCGGCTCGAATCCGAAGTACTCGTGGGCGAACCATTCGCCGGTACGACCGAAGCCGCCGATCACTTCATCGGCACACAGCAGCACATCGTACTTGCGGCAGATGCGCTGGATTTCCGGCCAGTAGCTTTCTGGCGGGAAGATCATGCCGCCGGCGCCCTGGAACGGTTCGGCGATAAAGCCCGCGACCTTGTCCGCACCCAGCTCGAGAATCTTCGCTTCCAGTTGCTGGGCCGCGCGCAGACCGAATTCAGCCGGGGTCAGGTTGCCTTCGTGGGCGAAGAAGTACGGCTCGTCGATGTGCTCGATGTCCGGAATCATGCCGCCCATTTCGTGCATGAATTTCATGCCGCCCAGCGCCGTCGCGGCCAGGGTCGAACCGTGGTAACCGTTCCAGCGGCCGATCATGATTTTCTTCTCGGGCTTGCCGAGCACCTGCCAGTAGCGACGCACCGTACGGATCAATACCTCGTTGGCTTCGGAGCCTGAGTTGGTGTAGATCGCGTGGCTGTAGTGAGCCGGCAGCAGGCTGAACAGCAGCTCGGACAGCTCGATCACCTGCGGGTGGGTGGTGTGGAAAAACATGTTGTAGTACGGCAGCTGTTCCAGTTGCTGGCTCGCAGCAAAGGCCAGGTCCTTGCGCCCGTAACCGAGGTTGGTGCACCACAACCCGGACATGCCGTCGAGGTAGCGCCGGCCATCGTTGTCCCACAGGTGCAGGCGTTCGCCACGGACCATCACCCGTGGCCCCTCTTCGTTGAGGGCTTTCTGATCGACGAACGCATGGATGTGGTGCGCAGCGTCGGCGGCCTGGTAGTCGCGGGTGTCACGTGATGTGGTCATCGCCAGTTCTCCGTTTTGTTATCAGCGCAATTGAAACCAGGTGGTCTTCAACTGGGTGTATTTATCGAATGAATGCAGGGACAGGTCGCGGCCGAAACCCGACTGCTTGCCACCGCCAAAAGGCACGGTCACGTCCAGCGCATCGACGCTGTTGACCGACACCGTACCGGCCCGCAATTGTCGCGCCACACGGTGGGCGCGGTTGAGGTCGTCGGTCCACAGCGAAGCCGCCAGACCGTAGACACTGTCGTTGGCCAACTGCAAGGCGTGGGCCTCGTCGTCGAATGGCGTGATCGCCAACACCGGGCCGAACACTTCATCGCGAAACAGCGGCATGTCCGGCGTCACGCCGGTGAAAATCGTCGGCTGGATGAAGTTGTCCGAGCCGTTGAAGATCGACTGCCGACCGCCACAAACCTTGGTCGCACCTTGCAGTTCGGCCTGCTGGATGAACTTCATGATGCGCGCGGTCTGACGGCTGTCGACGATGGCCCCGGCGGCGCTCGACGGGTCCAGCGGATCGCCCGGCAACCAGCGTTCGGCCTGGACCTTGAGGCGTTCGACGAACTCGTCATGAATCGAGCGCTGCACCAGTAACCGCGAATTCGCCGAGCAAACTTCGCCCTGATTGAAGAAGATGCCGAATGCGGCTTTCTCGGCCGCCAGATCCAGATCCTGACAATCGGCAAACACCAGGTTGGCGCTCTTGCCGCCGCACTCCAGCCACACCTGCTTGAGGTTCGACTGGGCCGAGTACTGCATGAAATATTTGCCGACTTCGGTGGAGCCGGTGAACACCAGGCAATCGACGTCCGGGTGCAGGCCGAGTGCCTTGCCGGTCTGCTCGCCGAGGCCCGGCAGTACGTTGAGTACGCCTGGCGGAATCCCCGCCTCCAGCGCCAGCTCAGCCAGTCGCAGGGCAGAAAACGGCGACTGCTCGGCCGGTTTGAGGATTACCGAGTTACCGGCGGCCAGGGCCGGGGCGAGTTTCCACGCAGCCATGTCCAGAGGGAAATTCCACGGCACCACGGCAGCCACTACGCCCAAGGCTTCGCGAGTAATGGTTGCCAGCACGTTCTGCGCACTCGGCGCGACCTGATCGTAGAGTTTGTCGAGGCTTTCGGCGTACCAGCGGAACACGCCAGCGGCACCCGGCACGTCGATGTTGTAGGCATCGGTGACGGGCTTGCCCATGTTCAGCGAATCGAGCAGCGCCAGCTCTTCACGGTTTTCCAGGATCAAGTCGGCCAGGCGCAACAGTACTTGCTTGCGTTCGCTCGGCGAGCGTGCAGCCCAGGTGCCAGCCTCGAAGACCTGCCGCGCATTGTGCACCGCCGCGTTCACATCTTCTTCGCCGCAGGCGGCAACGTTGGCCAGGCATTGCCCGGTGGCAGGGTTGATCGCGGCGAAAGTCTGCCCCGATTGCGCCGCGCGGCGCTGGCCGTCGATCACGGCCTGGTCGGGAAACCGCAGGGAAGCGGCCTTGCGTTGCCAATACTCAAGCTCGAACACGTTCAGATGCTCCAGAGGACATTCTTGTGTATTGGATAGTCGCTCAGGCCCGAGCGGTGGAAAACCAGTAAAAATGTGTTCGCAGGCCAAGAAAAAACTACGTAGCCAATCTCCCTTCTGGCGCAGCATGTGGTTATTGTTCAAACACAACAAATCGCTACCCGAGCGGATAGGGGTGGCGCGCAAATTGCCAGGATGCCTGATCCGTTCTCCCCCGAGGTTTGCTGTGGCTGCCTACAATCTGCGTCAACTGAAATACTTCATCACCACCGTCGAGTGCGGCAGCGTTGCCGAGGCCTCGCGCAAGCTATACATCGCCCAGCCTTCGATCTCCACGGCCATCAAAGGGCTGGAAGACAGTTTCGGCGTGCAACTGCTGATTCGTCACCATGCACAGGGCGTGTCATTGACCCCCAGCGGTGCACGCTTCTACCGCAAGGCCCAGGAACTGCTGCGCATGGCCAAGGAGTTCGAACAGAACGCCCTGGCCGACAACGATGTGGTGTCCGGGCAGATCGATATCGGCTGTTTCGAAACCGTCGCGCCGCTGTACCTGCCGCAATTGATTGCCGGTTTTTCGGCGCTGTACCCGGGAGTGGAAATCCGCATCCGCGACGGCGAGCAACAAGAGCTGGTGCAGGGCCTGACCTCCGGCGCTTTCGATCTGGCGATCCTTTACGAGCACGATCTGGACGGCACCATCGAAACCGAACCGCTGATGCCGGCGCAACGACCTTACGCGCTGCTGCCGGCGGATCACCGCTTTGCCCAGCAGGCGCAGGTGTCGCTACGGGATTTGTGCCTGGAACCGATGATTCTTCTGGACGTGCAGCCGAGCCGCACCTACTTCGTCAGCCTGTTCGAGGAGCTGGGCCTGACCCCACGCATCGCCTTCAGCTCGCCATCCATCGAGATGGTGCGCGGCATGGTTGGCCAGGGCTTCGGGTTCTCTATCCTGGTGACCAAGCCGCATTCGGAGTGCACCTACGACGGGCAGAAAGTGGTGTGCGTGGACATCGCCGAGGACGTCACCGGTTCCGGGCTGGTGGCGGCATGGCTCAAGCGTGGGCAACTGACCAAACCGGCGCAGTTGTTTGCTGATTACTGCCGCGAACAACTGACCGCCAAATCCGAAAATCCACAGTAATCCCCTGTGGTGAGGGGGCTTGCCCCCGTTGGACTGCGCAGCAGGCCCTGCTTTTCAGGTGAAGAGTTGGGGCCGCTGCGCGACCCAACGGGGGCAAGCCCCCTCGCCACAATGTCCAGCGTTCAGCCGTTATTTACGGGGTTTGATCCGCGCAGTCGCCTCCGCCACCAGCGGATCATCCGGCCAGTAATGCTTCGGATAACGCCCCTTCAAATCCTTCTTCACCTCGGCATAGGTGCTGCGCCAGAAGTTGGCCAGGTCCTGAGTTACCTGCACCGGCCGGCGCGCCGGGGACAACAGATGCAGCTTGACCACCTGCCGGCCCCCGGCAATGCGCGGAGTCTCGGCCAGACCGAACAACTCCTGCAATCGCACCGCCAGAATCGGCGGCTGTTCGCTGTAGTCCAGACGAATCGACGAGCCCGACGGCACGCTCAAATGATGCGGTGCCAGCTCGTCCAGGCGTTGTGGCAGCGGCCACGGCAGCAGATTGTGGACGATGTTCGACAGGTCCAGGTTGGCAAAGTGACTGAGCCGCGAAACCTTGCCCAGATACGGCATCAGCCAGTGCTCCAGACTCTTGAGCAATGCCGTGTCGCTGACATCCGGCCACTCACTCTCGCCCTTGCCGGCGAGATCCAGTAGCCGCAACAAGGCGACCCGCGCCTGCCACTGACGCAGCTCCGGAGTCCACGGCAACAGTTCCAGGCCTTTGCGCCGCACCAGGTTCGCCAGCGCCTGGCTGCGGGCGGTTTCGTCGAGACCGGTCAGTGGCTCGCGGCTGAGGATCAGTTCACCAACCTTGCGCTGACGCTCGGCCCGCAGCACGCCTTCACGTTCATCCCAATCCAGTTGGTCGACGCAGCGCACCTGCTCGGCCAGCACGGAGTCGAAGAGCGCCGGATCGAAGTCCGTCGCCAGATAAATCCGCTCCTCACGCTGGCCCTGGCGACTGCCCAGATCAGCGATCACCAGCCACGCTTGCTTCATGAGGCTGTCGGCCTCGGCAAACAGTGCGGCACGTCCGTTGGCCAGGCGATACTCCGCACCACCGGCCCGCCGTTGCTGGGCGACGCGGTCGGGATAGGCCAGTGCCAGCAACGCACCGAGCCAGCGCGGGTGATCCGGATCGCTGACCGGCTCCGAGGCTTTGCCGCGCAGGTATCCACGATACTGCCGCGCCAGTTGCCGTGCGCGCTGCACACCGCCCTGGGCACCGCGTGCGGCGCGCTCTTCGCCAGACAGCAGCACTAGTCGGCTGTGCAGATCCGCCCCGGCGCCGCGCAAGATATCGCGCTCGCCGAGCAGTGCCGCGACATCACAGGCCATGTCCGCCAGACCCAGCGCCTGGCCGCGCAACAGCAAATGCGCGATGCGCGGATGCGCCGGCAGTTCGGCCATGGCCTGGCCGTGACGGGTCAGTGCCTCACCCTCCATGGCCCCCAGGCGTTCGAGCAGGTCCTGAGCCTGTGCATAAGCGGCGGCCGGCGGCACGTCGAGCCACACCAGTTGTCCGGGCGTCACGCCCCAACGTCCCAGCTGCAAGGCCAGCCCGGCGAGGTCCGCCGAGAGGATTTCCGCACTGCCATAGGCCGCCAGTTGCTCGTGTTGGTCCTGGGACCACAAGCGATAACACACGCCCGGTTCCAGTCGCCCGGCCCGGCCCGTGCGCTGGGTGGCGCTGGCCTTGGAGATGCGTTGGGTGTCGAGGCGGGTCATGCCGCTGCCGGGGTCGAAACGCGGTACCCGCGCCAGCCCGGCATCGATCACCACCCGCACTCCGTTGATGGTCAAACTGGTTTCGGCGATGTTGGTGGCCAGCACCACTTTGCGTTTGCCCGCAGGAGCCGGATCGATGGCCGCACGTTGCGCGGCCAGGTCCAGTTCACCGTGCAACGGGCACAGTAGAACCTGAGTGCTTTCGCCCAAGGCTTCGGCCAGTTGCTGATGCACGCGGCGGATTTCTGCCTGCCCCGGCAGGAACACCAGCACGCTGCCGGTCTCGTCGTTCAAGGCTTCGAGGATGGTCTGCACCAGACGCGGCTCGATGAATTCTCCGGCCTGGAACGGCCGGCCCCAGCGCATCGCCACCGGGAACATGCGCCCTTCGCTGCGCAGGATCGGCGCGTCGTCGAGCAGCCCGGCCAAGCGTTCGCCTTCCAGCGTGGCGGACATCAAGAGGATTTTCAGCGGCTGATCGTCCCGGAACAGCTCCCTGCCATTAAGGCTCAGGGCCAAGGCCAGATCAGCGTCGAGGCTGCGCTCGTGAAATTCATCGAAGATCAGCAGGCCCACGCCCTCGAGCGCAGGGTCACCCTGCAAACGCCGGGTGAGGATGCCTTCGGTGACCACTTCGATGCGGGTGTTGGGACCGACCTTGCTGTCGAGCCGAATGCGATAGCCCACGGTTTCGCCCACCTTCTCCCCCAGCTCACTGGCCAGCCGTTCCGCTGCTGCGCGTGCGGCCAACCGGCGGGGTTCGAGCATCAGGATGGTCTGCCCGGCCAGCCACGGCTCGTTGAGCAAGGCCAAAGGCACCCGGGTGGTTTTACCCGCGCCGGGCGGCGCTTCGAGCACGGCTTCGTGGCGTGTAGCGAGGGCTTCACGCAGGGCGGGTAAAACTTCATCGATCGGCAAAGAAATCATGCTGGCTCCAAAACAGAGCGGCGAGTATAACGGCGAACTGCGTGGCGTTAATCACGGTCCTAATTCATACCGACGACGTTTCGTTTCGAGATTACCCAGGAGATTTCATATGCATGTTCCCTTTCGCCTGATTGGCGGTGTTCTGGTCGCAACCTTGCTGACTCAAGTGACCGCCTGCGGTTCGATCTTCTACCCGGATCGCCGTGGCCAGATCGAAGGCAAGATCGACCCGGCCATCGCCGCGCTCGACGCCGTGGGCCTGCTGTTCTACATCATCCCCGGCCTGATTGCGTTTGCCGTGGACTTCGCCACCGGCGCGATTTACTTCGAGCCGGGCAAGACCGCCCAGGTCGACCCGCAAAAACTCAAGGACGCCATCGGTCCCGACGGCAAGGTCGATAACCACAAGTTGCAGACTATTCTGGAAAGTGAACTGGGCCGCAGCTTCCCGCTGGATGATCCACGCCTGATCCAAAGCAAAGGCAGTGCCCAGCAACTGGCGATGTTCGGCCTGCAACCCGCCGCATAATCCCTGCGCGCTAAAGGACTCTTCAAGGAACGATGGCCTCCATGACCTCCAGCTCCGAACACGCCCGCCTGCTGCGGCTGGCGACCCGTGCCTCGGTGGCGGTGGCGTGCATCCTGATCGTCGCCAAAGCCATCGCCTGGTGGCTGAGCGGCTCGGTGAGCATGCTCGCCGGGCTCACCGACTCGACACTCGACGGCGTCACGTCATTGCTCAACCTGCTGGCGGTGCATTACGCCCTGCGCCCCGCCGACAATGATCATCGCTACGGGCACGGCAAGGCCGAGTCATTGGCGGGCATGGCCCAGGCGCTGTTCATTGGCGGCAGTGCGGTACTGATCGCGTTGCAGGCCTTTGAACGGCTCAAACATCCCGAACCGATCGGCGCGCCGTGGATCAGTATCGGCGTGATTGTCTTCTCCCTCGTCCTGACCTTGGCCTTGCTGTCGCTGCAACATCGGGTGATCAAGGCCACGGGTTCCAACGCCGTGCGTGCCGACTCGCTGCACTACCGTTCGGACCTGCTGCTCAACGGCAGCATTCTGCTGGCGCTGGTACTGGCCGGGTTTGGCTGGTTTCAGGTCGACGCCTGGTTTGGTCTGGGAATCGCCGCCTACATTCTGTGGAGCGCAGTGCAGATCGCCCGTGAGAGCTTTGCGGTGTTGATGGATGAAGAACTGCCGCCGGAGGTCAGCCAGCACATGCTGGAATTGGCGTGCAGCGTCCCCGGCGTGCTGGGTGCCCATGACCTGCGCACGCGGATCTCCGGCAACCAGTGGTTTGTGCAGTTGCATCTGGAGCTGCCGGGGGAGCTGACGTTATCCGTTGCCCATGGCATCAGCGATCAGGCCGCAGCAGCCATTCACACCGCCTACCCGCGAGCCGAAGTGCTGGTGCACGCCGATCCTGTAAAAGCAGCTTCAAGCTCCAAGCTTTAAGCTGCAAGTTTGAAGCTTGCCGCTTGTAGCTTGTAGCTTGTAGCTTGTAGCTGCTACTGAACCTGATAACCGCGACTGCTCAGGCAGTTGCCCTGGGCCTGTCGGTAGGCTTGCACCACCGACGGGTCTGGCTGGTAGGTGGCGGTTCGTGGATCGAAACCACTCTGCTGCACCGCGTATTGATAACACTCGTAACCGTCCCGACTGACCTGCTCCGGCGACTGACCGTTGGCTGGATAGGCCTCCACGTCATAACCATTGCTGCCGGCGGGTGGTTGCGGTTGCGACTGGCCAACCGGCGGCTCGACCACAACGTAGTCCTGAGTGTTTTCCTGATAGGCGTAATACGAACCGGCAGCGAGGAACAGCAATGCCCCGCCGATCCACACTTGCTGGGCGTAATCGGGCAGGTATCTGACGCGAATCCCGCGCGGTGGCTCTACCACCTCATAACGGGGGCCCAGCGGGCGATACCAGTAGCCACCGGAATAGTAGTAATCCATGCCACGGTAAGGCACGCGGAAGTTGCGCTCGGGGAAGCGGTCGATCACCTGGCCGGGGCGATACCTGGGGCCTGGCCCCCAGCCGCTACCATGGCCATTCGGGCGCCCCTGCCCATGATTGTCATAGGACGGTGCGCCTATGTAGCCATTCCAGTGCTGGTTGTAATCGTTGCGACGCGGCTGATCCTGATAGTAGCCACGCTGCGGCTGCTGGGTCTGGCGCACGGTGTCGGGCCGGGGCTGGATTGGCATGTCAGTGGCCGGCATCTGCGGCGGCGGTGGCGGCGAGCGCACCCGGCTGTTGAAATCCGGCGCTGGACGGTTCTGCCACTGGCCATTGTCCTGATGCTGATTCTGGCCGTTGTGATCGTACTGGCGATTGTCGTTGCTCTGCGCCCGGGGCTGATTCTGCTGCTGGCCGTTTTGCGGATGCGGCTGATTGCTGCCACCATGGCCCTGGTTATCGCCCTGATGCCCACCCTGGCCGTGTTGCTCGCCATCATGACCACGGTTTTGCGGCTCATCGGCCATCGTTTGCGCAGTGACACTGACACACAGCAAACCAACACCGGCCAAACGCCAGATGCGCGATTTCATGCTTTTCCTCATTACGGATAAGGGCCTGTACGTAAGACTGAGAAAGCAGTGGCCGGTTCTGCGACAGGTTATCAGTCACGCAACTTATTTATTGAGGGTCGGGGGGCAAATTCCGCACAAGAAAAAGGGGAGACCCGTCGGCCTCCCCTTAGAGAACTTCGTCCTGGCTCGACACTTGTGGCGTCGGCTCACCTCACGCCGTCTTCTGGACAGTGTGTAGCTCGGGGGTCGGCACATCCCCGGTGGGGGTGGCGACCGCGGCGGGCCTGATTCGGCGAGCCGCACTGGACTGTTTGTCCGAGCAGTGATTCTGGTGATAAGAATAGGCCGGGAGCGCCGGCAGAGGATTGCGAAGATTGCCGAATTAAACATCACTTGCGCAATTTTTAACCCCGGATACATAATCCTTCGCAATAGTTACGACAAAGGACCGTTTGATGAGCAAACTCGACCGTTACGACCTGAGTATTCTGGCGGAACTGCAGCGCGACGCACGCATCTCCAACCAGGAGCTGGCCGAGCGCATCGGCCTGTCGCCTTCGCCGTGCTCGCGGCGGGTGAAGCAACTGGAAGACGACGGCTACATTTCCCGCCAAGTCGCCCTGCTCGACCGCAAGATGCTCGGCCTGAGCCTGACCGCTTACGTGCTGATCGGCATGGACCGCCACACGCCGGAGCGTTTCGAGAATTTCGAAGCGGCCATCCGCACCCTGCCCCAAGTGCTCGAATGCAGCCTGGTGACCGGGATGGATGCCGACTATCAACTCAAGGTCGTGGTGCCGGACATGGACCACTACCAGAAACTGCTGCTGGGGCATCTGACGCGGATTGAAGGCGTGACCAGCGTACGGTCGAGTTTTGTGCTGAATCAGGTGCTCAACAGCACTGAGTTGCCGTTGACTCATCTGCGTAGCTGATCGAGATTGCGGGGCACCAACTGTTTTTGTGGCGAGGGGGCTTGCCCCCGTTGGGGTGCGAAGCAGCCCTGAAATCAGCATGCAGGTTGTATCTGACACACCGTATTTTCTGCGTTTGCGACTGCTTCGCAGCCGAACGGGGGCAAGCCCCCTCGCCACAGGTGCGACACACCGACGCAGGTCAATACAGCGCGAACCCGCGCAGGCGTATACTCCCCGCGCCCTTTTAGCCAAGCCCGCGCTGGAGATGTTCGATGGATCCTGCCGTTTTCGAAGAGTGGATGATGACCGGTCTGGTCAGCATCCTGATCATTTTCATGGGTTTCATCGTCTGGGATCTGGCGAAGAAGTCCAAGGCCGGGCGCTTTGGCTCATTCATTCTGTTCTTCGTGCTGGGCCTTGGCGTGGCGGCGTTCGTGATCAAGAGCGTGGTGATCGGCCTGATCGAATCCGGCACGTTATAAGCGCGCCGGCACTTCCTTCCACTGGCCCTGATCGAGCCCTTCGATCGTCCAGTCACCGATCCTGACTCGCACCAGACGCAAGGTCGGCAACCCGACCGCCGCGGTCATGCGTCGCACCTGCCGGTTGCGCCCTTCGCGAATCACCAACTCCAGCCAGCTGGTCGGCACGCTTTTGCGAAAGCGCACCGGCGGATTGCGCGGCCACAGTTCGGGCTCGTCCAGTTGCCGCGCCTCGGCGGGCAAGGTCATGCCGTCATTCAACTCGACGCCATCACGCAAGCGCTGCAACTGCTCGGCGTCCGGCTCGCCCTCGACCTGTACCCAATAGGTCTTGGCCAGCTTGTGTTTCGGGTCGGCGATCCGCGCCTGAAGCTGACCGTCGTTGGTCAGCAGCAACAAGCCTTCGCTGTCGCGGTCCAGCCGTCCGGCCGGATAGATTCCCGGTACATCGATGTAATCCTTGAGCGTTGCACGCCCTTCCCCGTCGCTGAATTGCGTCAGCACATCGAAAGGTTTGTTGAACAGGATCAGTTTCGGCTCGGACGGCGGTGCCTTGGCGACACGACGCGGGGCTGCAGGAGAGGGTTTCGCGCCAGGGCGGCGGGAAACGGGGCGTTGAGGACGGGACATGGCGACGTGAGCATCTAGCGATCAGGGCTGCTAATGCTAGTGCCCTGACCGCCAAATGACCATGACAACTGTTAGCGGAACGGCGGCTCGTCGAAACTGCGCAGTTTGCGCGAGTGCAACGAGTTGAGTTCGGTGCGCAATAGGTCCACCGCCTCGATACCGATCTTCAGGTGCTGGCTGACCGCGCGCTCATAGAAAGCGTTGGCCGAGCCCGGCAGCTTGATTTCGCTGTGCAGCGGCTTGTCCGAGACGCACAGCAACGTGCCGTACGGCACCCGCAAGCGATACCCCTGGGCGGCGATGGTGCCGCTTTCCATGTCCACAGCCACGGCACGGGACAGGTTGATCAGTGGCCGTTCCTGCGCCCAACGCAGCTCCCAGTTACGGTCGTCGTAGGTCAGCACGGTGCCGGTACGCAGGCGTTTCTTCAGTTCGTCGCCCTTCTCGCCGGTGACGTTGGCCGCCGCTTGCTGAAGCGCGAGTTGCACTTCGGCCAACGCCGGAATCGGAATGTTCGGCGGCACCACCCGGTCGAGAATCCCGTCGCGACGCATGTAGGCGTGGGCCAGCACGTAATCGCCAATGGTCTGCGACTGACGCAGGCCACCGCAGTGACCGATCATCAGCCAGCAGTGCGGACGCAGCACGGCCAAGTGGTCGGTGATGTTCTTGGCGTTGGACGGGCCGACACCGATGTTGACCAGAGTCACGCCGTGGCCGTCACTGGCGATCAGGTGATAGGCCGGCATCTGGTAGCGGTGCCAGACCACACCGGCAGCAATCGCCGAGGCTTCGCCGTGGTCCATGCTCTTGTCGATGATCACATTGCCCGGCAGCACCATGCGCACGAAACGCGGGTCTTTGCGCAGTTGTTCCAGGCCATGGACGATGAACTGGTCGACGTAGCGGTGATAGTTGGTCAGCAGAATCCACGGCTGCACATGTCGCCAGTCGCTGCCGGTGTAATGCACCAGTCGGCGCAGGGAGAAATCCACCCGGGCAGCATCGAACAGCGCCAGTGGCAGCGGATCGGTGTTTTCCCAATCGTACAAACCGTCGGCAATGCCGTCGGTCGCCGCCGACAGGTCAGTGCTCGGGAACACCCGCGCCAGCACCGCGGCGGTGACGCCGGAACCCGCCAGCTCATCTCCCTGCTCGACCACATACGGGTACGGGATGTTCTGCTGGCTGACACCGACTTCCACGGTCACGGTGAAGTCGTGCATCAACGGAACGAGCTGTTCCAGCAGGTATTTACGGAAAGCCGACGGATGGGTAACGGTGACACTGTAGGTGCCCGGCAACTGAACCTTGGCGTAAGCGCGAGTGGTCTGCGGGACTTCGCCCTGGCAGCGGTAGGTCAGGCGCAATTCGGGATAGCGGAACATCGCGCGCTGTTCGGCATCGGGCTCGACGCGATCCTTGAGGTAACGCTTGAGCGCCTGGCTCAGCGCGGTGGTTGCACGATTGTGCAAGAGTGCAAGCCGATCCACGGCTTGCTCGGCGGTTTGAACGACAATAAAAGCTTCGGTCACGATCAGCATCCTGTGTTCTGACTTGCAGACCTTCATCTTGCCTGCATCGTCGCTTCACGGGAACAGTGGCTTTGACTATGTACAGAGAACAACTGTGGGAGCGAGCTTGCTCGCGATAGCGGCGTATCAGTCAACATCACTGTTGAATGTTAATCCGTCATCGCGAGCAAGCTCGCTCCCACAGGGGTTTGCGGTGCCGGGTCACTCGTGATCAGAAGCCTTGTGGAGTCGAGCGGGCGACAATCGCTTCCACATCCAGGCCGCGTGGCAATGCGCCGTACACTCGGCCGCAGCCATCCAGACGACTGGCAATAAACGCATCACTGACCACCGCATTCCCGGCTTCCAGCAACAACTTCGCCTGCAACCCCAGGGCAATGTCTTCGGTCAATTGCCGCGCGCGATACTGAATATCGCTGGTGTCCTTGAAGGCCGCCTGTAACTGGCTGATGTGCGCCGCCAGACGCTTGTCGCCATGGCCATCGCCCAACTCGCTGAACAGCGCATCGAGCACACCCGGCTCTTTCGACAGGGCACGCAGCACATCGAGGCACTGCACGTTACCGGAACCTTCCCACGTAGAATTCACCGGCGCCTCACGGTAAAGCCGCGGCAGGATGCTGTCTTCGACATAACCCGCACCACCCATGCATTCGGCCGCTTCGTTGATCATGGCCGGCGCCCGCTTGCAGATCCAGTACTTGCCCACCGCCGTCACCAGCCGGGCGAATTTGGCTTCCTGCGAATCGTCCAGATGATCCAGCGCCCGGCCCATTCGCAAGCTCAAGGCCAGGGCGGCTTCGCTTTCCAGGGCCAGATCCGCCAGCACGTTCTGCATCAACGGCTGCTCGCTGAGCAGCTTGCCGCCAACGGAACGGTGAGCGCAGTGATGGCTGGCCTGGGTCAGCGCCTGGCGCATCAGCGAACTGGAACCGACCATGCAATCGAAGCGGGTCATGGCGACCATCTCGATGATCGTCGGAACGCCACGGCCCTCCTCACCGACCATCCACGCCAGTGCGCCACGGAACTCCACTTCGCTGGAAGCGTTGGAGCAATTGCCGAGCTTGTTCTTCAGGCGCTGGATATAGAACTGATTGCGCGTGTCGTCCGGACGATGGCGCGGCAACAGGAAACAGGTCAGGCCCTTGTCGGTCTGCGCCAAGGTCAGGAAGGCGTCGCACATCGGCGCCGAGCAAAACCACTTGTGCCCGACCAGTTCATAGGCCTGGCCCGGACCGCTGGCACCGACCGGATAGGCCTTGGTGGTATTGGCCCGCACATCGGTGCCGCCCTGCTTCTCGGTCATGGCCATGCCGATGGTAACCCCGGCCTTGTGGGCCATACCGACGTTGTGCGGGTCGTATTCGGTGGCGAGGATTTTCGGCAGCCACTTTTCCGCCAGGTCCGGTTGCAGGCGCATGGCCGGAACGCTGGCGAAAGTCATGGTCAGCGGGCAGCCACTGCCGGCTTCGGCCTGGCTGTGCAGGTACGACATGCTAGCGCGGGCGACATGGGCGCCGTCCTGCGGGTGCGCCCAGGGCAGCGAGGTCAGGCCGTGCTCGACCGCGGTGCGCATCAATTGGTGATAGGCCGGATGAAATTCCACCAGGTCGATGCGATGACCAAACCGGTCATGGCTGTTGAACACCGGCTTGTTCTGATTGGCCAGGAACCCCGCTTCCATCAACGGGCCACCGGCCAGCGCGCCATAGGCGTCGATCCGCGATTCGGCCCAACCGGCCCCGAACCGCCGCGACCACTCCTGCAACGGCAAGTCGATGCGGTACAGGTTGGCGCCGTCCAGTGACGGTGGCTGGTTGGTGACTTCGTGGGTTTCGGCGAACTGATGCAGGTTCATGACAGGGCTCCTTTGGTCGGCCAAGGAACTTCAGTTAAGCACCGCCCCTCGGCCGATCAAAGTGTCATATCCGCCTAACTGCCGGCGCTTTCGCCCTGCTGTGAACAAAGCACGCGGCGATAGAGCGCGGCCTGCAAGTCTTCGAATTTCACCGGTTTGTTCAAATGATCAATCACCGCGCCGGTCGGGCAGCGCTCACGGTCACCGCCCAGGGCGATCAAGAACAATGGCAGTTCGGCATAACCGGGTAACGCGCGGATTTGGCAGCACACCGACTCACCGTCCAGCAGCGGCAACTGACAATCGACCAGCACCGCGTCAAACACTTCGTGCTGCAAGAGATCGAGCGCGGCATCGACGCTGTCGGCCGTACGTACGCGAAAGCCCAGCTTGAGCAACATGCCGCGCATCACCAACTGGCTGATGCCGTTGTCATCCACCAACAGCACGGCACAATCCTGAGGCAAGCGCAGGCGCGGAAAGTCCCGGGTCATCAATGGCACCACCGGACGCTCTACCACCGGCAACCCGACTTCCACATCCAGCTGAAATCGGCTGCCGCGTCCTGGCTCGGAGCGATGAGTCAGGCGTCCACCGAGCAATTCGACCAACTGTCGGCAAATCGCCAGGCCAACCCCCAGGCCACCGTATTCACGAGTCATTGAGCCATCGAGCTGGAAGAACCGTTGATACATCGTGGCCTCCCCCAAATCGGTGAAACCAATGCCCGTGTCGATCACCGCAAAGTTCAAGGCCAGCCGGTCGGGCTCGATGGTCTTGCCGGTCACTCGCAGGGCCAGGCCGCCGACCTTGGTGAACTTGATGGCGTTATCCAGCAGGCATTCCAGGCACTGCGCGATCTTGACGTTGTCGCCGTGCAAACGATCCGGCACACCTGGCGCGACATCGACCTTGAAGTCCAGCGACTTGCTCGATGCGTTGCCCTCGAACTGCGTGCGCAGTGCCTCGACCACGCCACGCAAGCTGAAGGTGTCGGCCGAGGCCTTGAGTTTGCCGGCCTGCAATTCGGTGAGGGTGAGGATGCCGTTGACCATGCGCATCATGTCCCGCGCCGACCCCGAAGCCGTCTGCTGGTACTGCTCGAGCTCCGGGTCCATATCGACCGTCTGCATCAGCTCCAGCGAACCGATCACACCGTTCATGGGCGTGCGCAATTCGTGGGTCAGAGTGGCAAGGAACTCGTCCTTGAGCTTGTTACTGCGGGCCAGTTGCTGGTTGAGGACTTCAAGCTTCTGGCTGGCGTCGAACAGGGTTTGAGCCTGTTGCTCGCGCATGGCGTTGATGCGGTCGGCCAGTGCCAGGGACAGCAACGCCACTTCGATGGCCGAGCCGATCTGGCTGGAGTACATGGTCAGGAACACATTCGGCAGGTATCCCAGCACCATCAGCGTATTGACGATGCCACCGAGCAAAAACGCCGACCAGGCAATGATGAAATACCGCGCCACCCGCAGGCCCCGCAGCCAGGCAAAGATCCCGGAGGCAAAAATCACCACGGTGAATGTCAGCGCCAGGGCCGTGGCCAGGCGCAAGGCCAGGGCATAGCTGGTCATCAACGACAGGCCGACCACCAGCGCACCGAAGCCAACCAGCACCAGCAACAGGCGGTCGAGCCAGCGACTGTGGGTAGCCATTTGCAGGAAACTGCGGGCGAACTGACTGCCGAACAGCCCCGCACAACCGATGAAAAACGGCGTCGCGGCGTTGGCCCACCATGGATTGTCCGGCCAGAAATACTGCACGGCCGCACCATTTACCGACAGCTGATACAAGCCGAACGAGGCGATATAGAAGATGTAGTAGAGGTAACTGGTGTCGCGCACGCTGAGGTAGATGAACAGGTTATAGACCAGCATCCCCAGCAGCACGCCATAGATCAGCCCCAATACGTAGAGGCGCACGGGCTGTTCTTCGAGGTAGGCGGTGCTAGACCACAAGGTGACCGGCGCCTGGATCGAACCTTCGCTTTGCAAGCGCATGAATACGGTTTCGGCCTGATCCGGCTTGAACGTCAGGTCGAACAGATAGTTGTTCTGACGAATCTCGCGGCTAGCGAAGGGCAAGGCATCGCCGGTCTGCCTGACCAACTGATAGTTGCCGGCCGCATCGGGCAAATAGAGATCGAGATGATCAAGGGGTGGATAGGCCAGTTCCAGCAGCCAGGTCCTTTGCGCCGCCGGATTGGCCGGACGGTAATGCAGGTCGATTTTCAGCCAGAACACCGAACGCGAGTACCCGGCGTTGAGCGTGTCCTTGTGGTGCGGTTTGAAGTTGCCGGCCGCCGCTTGCGCACGGATATCCTCGATGGTCGCCTGACCACCTGCGTCCTCATAGACCTGCAGGGTACGGCCCAAAGGGAGGCTTTGAGTGAACTCATCGAACTCGACGGCGTTTGCCAGGAGGGGCAAACATAACAGCAACATCAGCAAATAGCGCATTGAAGCCCCAGCGTGGCCTGTCCGGTTCTGTCAGGAAGCCCCCCATTCCTTTTGAGCAGACGTAAAACCGGCATCACCTGTTATTGGTTTGGATCCACTCTAGCATAGCCGTTGATGGCCATTAAACACCATTGAAATTTTTCCAGAAAAGGCTCTAGGACGGGCGTTTCAGCGATACCTCTGAACGATTATCAATGGCAGGAAAATCACTGTGGCAAGGGGGCTTGCCCCCGTTCAGCTGCGAAGCAGTCGTAAAACCAGTCGACGCAATGAACGTGAAGGTTTTTTGGGGCCGCTTCGCGACCCAGCGGGAGCAAGCTCCCTCGCCACAATGGAGTGTCGCTGCACCCGAAAAAGAATGTTTGGTGGTAAGCTCGCGCACCATGAATATCTACAGCTCTCGCCCCGTTGTCCTCTGTCTCTCCGGCCACGACCCAAGTGGTGGCGCCGGCTTGCAGGCAGATATCGAAGCCCTGCTCGCTCAGGGTTGCCATGCGGCTCCGGCCGTCACCGCCCTGACCGTGCAAGACACCGTCAATGTCACGGACTTCCGCGTCCTCGACCGTGAGTGGGTACTGGCCCAAGCCAATGCCGTGCTCAACGACTCCGAAGTCGCGGCGGTCAAACTGGGCATGCTCGGTTCTCTGGAAATGGTCGACACCGTGGTCGAACTGCTTTCGGCGCACCCGCACTTGCCGGTGGTCTGCGACCCGGTACTGCGCGCCGGCGGCGGCGGACGCCTGGGCAAGGACGAGGTCGGCTACGCCATGCGCGAACGCCTGCTGCCCCTATCGATCATTGCGACCCCCAACCTTCCCGAAGCCCGCATCCTCGCCGAACTGCCCGAAGGCACCGCGGACGAGTGCGCTGAAAAACTCTTGCCGTTCGTCAAACACCTGCTGATCACCGGCGGCCATGGCGACGAAACCGAAATCCACAATCGCCTGTACAGCCGCGATGGTCTGCGCGAAACCTATACTTGCCAGCGTTTGCCGGGCAGTTATCACGGTTCCGGTTGCACCCTGGCCAGTGCCCTGGCCGGTCGTCTGGCCCATGGCGAAAACCTCGCCAGCGCCGTGCAGACCGCGCTTAACTACACGTGGCGCACACTGCGTGATGCCGAGCAACTGGGCAAAGGCCAGTTCGTGCCGCGCCGCTTGCCGCTGGATTTCTGTTCGTAACTTCTATTTGTATGCGGTGAGGCTTGTCCGATGAAACTACGTGGCCTGTACGCCATTACCGACAGCCATTTGCTGGACGGTAAGTTGCTCAAGTACGTGGAGGCGGCGCTGGAAGGCGGCGTCACCTTGCTGCAATACCGCGACAAAAGCAGCGACGAGGCCCGCCGCCTGCGTGAGGCCGAAGCCTTGCGCGAGCTGTGCGAACGCTACAAGACGCATCTGATCATCAACGATGACGCCGAGTTGGCGGCGCGCCTGAATGTAGGCGTGCACCTGGGCCAGACCGACGGCCCACTGACTCCGGCCCGTGCACTGCTCGGGCGCCAGGCGATCATCGGCTCGACCTGCCACGCCCAGCTCGAACTGGCCGAACAGGCCGCCAGGGAAGGCGCCAGCTACGTCGCCTTCGGCCGCTTCTTCAATTCGAACACCAAACCCGGCGCCCCGACCTGCAGCCTCGACCTGCTCGACCAGGCCCGCAAGCAGTTGCACTTGCCGATCTGCGCGATTGGCGGCATCACCCTGGATAACGCCGCCCCGTTGGTGGCCCATGGCGTCGATCTGCTGGCGGTGGTGCATGGCCTGTTCGGTGCCGAGAGCACGGCTGAGGTGACCCGCCGCGCCCGCGCCTTCAACGAATTGTTTTCTATTTAAGCTTTAAATCTGATTTGAGAGCCCGATCATGTCTCGTTCCGAAACGCTGTTTGCCAATGCCCAGAAACACATTCCCGGTGGCGTGAACTCGCCGGTTCGCGCGTTCAAGAGCGTCGGCGGCACGCCGCTGTTCTTCAAACACGCCGAAGGCGCCTACGTCACCGACGAAGATGACAAGCGCTATGTGGATTACGTCGGTTCCTGGGGTCCGATGATTCTCGGCCACAGCCACCCGGACGTACTGGACGCGGTGCGCAAGCAGCTTGAGCACGGCCTGTCCTACGGTGCCCCGACCGAGATGGAAACCCAGATGGCCGACCTGGTCTGCTCCCTCGTACCGTCGATGGAAATGGTGCGCATGGTCAGCTCCGGCACCGAAGCGACCATGAGCGCCATTCGCCTGGCCCGCGGCTTCACCGGTCGCGACAGCATCATCAAGTTCGAAGGCTGCTACCACGGTCACTCCGACAGCCTGCTGGTCAAGGCCGGTTCCGGCGCACTGACCCAGGGCGTACCGAGCTCGGCCGGTGTACCGGCAGCATTCGCCAAACACACCCTGACCCTGCCGTTCAACGACATCGACGCGGTAGAAACCATGCTCGCCGAAGTCGGCCAGGACGTGGCCTGCATCATCGTCGAGCCAGTGGCCGGCAATATGAACTGCGTGCCGCCGGCACCAGGCTTCCTCGAAGGCCTGCGGACCCTGTGCGACAAGCACGGCGTGGTGCTGATTTTCGACGAAGTGATGACCGGTTTCCGTGTCGCCCTCGGCGGCGCCCAGGCGTACTACGGCGTGACGCCGGACCTGACCACCTTCGGCAAGATCATCGGTGGCGGCATGCCGGTCGGCTGCTTCGGCGGCAAGCGTGAAATCATGCAGCGCATCGCCCCGCTGGGTCCGGTCTACCAGGCAGGTACGCTGTCCGGTAACCCGCTGGCGATGGCCGCTGGCCTGACCACCCTGCGCCTGATCAGCCGTCCGGGCTTCCACGCCGAGCTGACCGACTACACCACTCGCCTGCTCGACGGCCTGCAACAGCGCGCCGATGCGGCCGGCATTCCGTTCGTGACCACCCAGGCCGGCGGCATGTTCGGCCTGTACTTCAGCGGTGCCGACAACATCGTCACCTTCGATGACGTCATGGCCAGCGACGCAGCCCTGTTCGGCCGCTTCTTCCACCTGATGCTCGAAGGTGGCGTGTACCTGGCACCGAGCGCATTCGAAGCCGGTTTCACTTCGATCGCCCACGGCGAAGCTGAACTGAAGCTGACCCTGGACGCCGCCGAGCGCGCCTTCGCGGCCTTGAAGTAACGCTCAAATGCTGACGCTGGCCCTTGCCAGCGTCAGCTTTCGCCTGCATTCCCAGGTTTTTTCCTGCTCATCTGCTGATAATCCCCCGCAAAGTGGGCGATAAATTTCCCGCGCAGCAGAAAAACGAGTAAAGACTTTGTAAGGTTGGCCCTGCTTATTTCATAATGCGCGCTTATTGGATCCCCTCGATGGGTCCGCGCGCCCTTCAGAGGTAAGTCGATTCCCATGAACCGCACCGGCCGCACCCTTGCACTGGGCTGCCTGTTGCTTCTTCAGCCCCTGCTCGCGCACGCACAAGCAGGCGGCAACTCGTTGTTAATCCCAGCGATGGGTCGCTGCACCCTCAATACCCAGCCGCAAGACCTGGAACAGGCGCTCGCCGCCTGCCAGAAAGCGTCGGAAGAAGGGGATGCGCAAGCGCAATACGAGTTGGGTGAGTTCTACTACGAAGGCAAAAACGCCCCGCGCGACCTCAACCAAGCCCTGAGCTATTTCGAAAAAGCCTCGCTGCAAGGCCACGCCCAGGCGCAATTCAAACTCGGCACCATGTTCTTCCACGGCGAAGGCGTGCCGGCCAATAACGTTCAGGCGTACATCCTGCTGAAGATGGCGGCGGTCAATGGCGCCGAAGACGCACTGGACACCGCCGACGAAGTCACCGAAAAGATGCCTCGCGAAGAACTGGAGCTTGCTACCCAGGTGCTCGGGCAAATCTTCCGTAAATATTTGATGGAATTGCAGAGCGCTGACGGGCGTACGCCTTTCGCACCACTGCCCTGAGCACTTCTGACTGCGGGGTGGCTTGTTGTGGCGAGGGAGCTTGCTCCCGCTGGGGCGCGAAGCGGCCCTAAATCCTGCAATCACACTCTGCCTGGCACACCGCGCATTTCGGTCTTGCGACTGCTTCGCAGCCGAGCGGGAGCAAGCTCCCTCGCCACAACAAGCCTCTCTAGCCCTAGCTGCTTACTTCTCAGGCATCGGCATCGGAAACGGCATGACATTGCCGACCGCGCCACGGGCTTCGCTGATTTTCGGTGTTCCCATACGCTCGACTTCGTCGATGCGCACGATCGAATGCATCGGCACAAAACTGCGCACCACGCCTTCGAACTGAGCCTTGAGCTTTTCTTCGCTCGGATCGACGACCACTTGCGTGCGCTCGCCAAAGACGAACTCTTCCACTTCCAGAAAGCCCCACAGATCACTTTGATAGATCTGCTTGGCGTACATTTCGAACACCTGGCCCTGGTTGAGGAAAATCACCTTGTAGATTGGAGCTTCACGTTTGGTCATGGCAGGCGAGCAACACATCGGGGGATAAAAATGAGGGCGCGAACTATAGCATAGCCATCGGACGCGCAGCGGTAGGAACCTGGGTGCATGTTCCCTATAATGCGCGGTTCTTTGAATCACGTGATGACTCTATTCCATGGCCAAGAAGCTTTACATCGAAACCCACGGTTGCCAGATGAACGAGTACGACAGCTCGCGCATGGTCGATCTGCTGGGCGAACATCAGGCCCTGGAAGTCACCGCCCGCGCTGAAGACGCCGACGTGATCCTGCTCAATACCTGCTCGATCCGCGAACGTGCACAGGATCGCGTCTACTCCCAGCTCGGTCGCTGGCGCGAACTGAAACTGGCCAACCCGGACATGGTGATCGCCGTCGGCGGTTGCGTGGCCAGCCAGGAGGGCGCAGCCATCCGTGATCGCGCCCCCTATGTCGACGTGGTCTTCGGCCCGCAGACCCTGCACCGCCTGCCGGAAATGATTGACGCCGCACGCATCAGCAAGCTGCCGCAAGTCGACGTCTCGTTCCCGGAAATCGAAAAGTTCGACCATTTGCCCGAGCCCCGCATCGACGGCCCTAGCGCTTACGTGTCGGTGATGGAAGGTTGCAGCAAGTACTGCACGTTCTGCGTGGTGCCCTACACCCGCGGCGAAGAGGTCAGCCGGCCGTTCGACGACGTGCTTGCCGAGATCATTCACTTGGCCGAAAACGGCGTACGCGAAGTGACGCTGTTGGGGCAGAACGTCAACGGCTATCGTGGGACTACTCATGATGGGCGCCTGGCCGACCTGGCCGAGCTTATCCGCGTAGTCGCCGCGGTCGACGGCATCGACCGCATCCGCTACACCACGTCGCACCCGTTGGAATTTTCCGACAGCCTGATCCAGGCCCACGCCGATGTGCCGGAACTGGTCAAGCACCTGCACTTGCCGGTGCAATCGGGCTCGGACCGCATCCTCGCGGCGATGAAACGCAACCACACAGCGCTGGAATACAAATCCAAGCTACGCAAACTGCGCGCCGCCGTGCCCGGAATCTGCATCAGTTCGGACTTTATTGTCGGTTTCCCGGGCGAGACCGAGAAAGATTTCGAACAAACCATGAAGCTGATTGCAGACGTGGGTTTCGACTTTTCCTACTCGTTCGTCTACAGCCAGCGCCCGGGCACACCGGCCGCCGACTTGGCCGATGACACCCCGGAAGAGTTGAAAAAAGAACGCCTGAACGCGCTGCAACATCGCTTGAACCAGCAAGGTTTCGAGATCAGCCGACAAATGGTCGGCTCGATCCAGCGGATCCTGGTGACCGATTACTCGAAAAAGGACCCGGGCGAGCTGCAGGGCCGGACCGAGAATAATCGTATCGTCAACTTCCGCTGCGACAATCCGACCCTGATCGGCCAGTTCGCGGATGTGCACATCGATGCAGCACAACCGCACTCGCTGCGGGGTTCGCTAATTCAGTAACACCGAAGATCCCTGTGGGAGCGAGCTTGCTCGCGATAGCGTCAGGCCAGACAACTCACTTGTTGAATGTAAGGCCGTCATCGCGAGCAAGCTCGCTCCCACAGGGGCCACGCCGGACACAGGGATCGGATTGCAATATTTAAGAGCTTTCGCACCCAGCCCACTGGCGCTATCCTTGATTCATCACTATTGCCCCAGGGCGGCTAAATACGACCTTGAACGCACCCATAGAACCACATCGTTTCATCCTCGAGCCTTTTGAAGCTCGTCGCTTCGCCAATCTGTGCGGGCAATTCGACGAGCATCTGCGCTTGATCGAACAGCGCCTGACCATCGAGATCCGCAATCGCGGAAACCAGTTCGAGCTGATCGGCGAACCCAAACACACCACCTCCGCGGAAAACCTCCTGCGCCGCCTGTACCGGGAAACCAAGGGTACGGAGCTGTCGCCGGACATGGTGCACCTGTTCCTGCAGGAATCGGCCGTCGAGCAGCTGGACAACCACTCCCCCGCCGAACCGTCCGTGGCCCTGCGCACCAAGAAAGGCATGATTCGCCCCCGTGGCTTGAATCAACTGCGCTACGTGAAGGAAATCCTCGGTAACGATATCAACTTCGGCATCGGCCCGGCCGGTACCGGCAAGACCTACCTGGCCGTGGCCTGCGCGGTGGATGCACTGGAGCGCGAGCAGATTCGCCGCATCCTGCTGGTTCGTCCGGCGGTCGAAGCGGGTGAAAAACTCGGCTTCCTGCCCGGCGACCTTTCGCAAAAAATCGACCCGTACCTGCGCCCACTCTACGACGCGCTCTACGAAATGCTCGGCTTCGAATACGTCGCCAAGCTGATCGAGCGCCAGGTGATCGAAGTCGCGCCACTGGCCTACATGCGCGGCCGCACGCTGAACAACAGCTTCATCATTCTCGACGAAAGCCAGAACACCACGGTCGAGCAAATGAAGATGTTCCTGACCCGGATCGGCTTCGGCTCCACGGCCGTCATCACCGGGGACATCACCCAGGTCGACCTGCCGCGTGGCACCAAGTCCGGCCTGCACCACGTAATTGAAGTGCTCAAGGATGTGCCGGGGATCAGCTTCACCCACTTCCAGCCCAAGGACGTCGTGCGCCATCCGCTGGTGCAGCGCATCGTCGAAGCCTACGAGCGCTTCGAAAACAAAGCGGCCGATGATGCCGCCGCCAAGGATAGCCGCCGCGATGCTTGAGCTTGACCTGCAAATCGCCACCGAAGCCAACGCCCCCAGCGAAGCCGAGTTCCGCCAGTGGTGCGAACTGGCTTTGCGCCAGCGTACCGCCGATTCGGAGATGACCATTCGTCTGGTCGACGAAGCCGAAGGACGCGAGCTGAACCACACCTGGCGGCAAAAGGATTACGCAACTAACGTCTTGTCATTCCCGGCCGATGTGCCGGATGAGTTTCTCGACATCCCGCTGCTGGGCGATCTGGTGATCTGCGTGGCCGTGGTCGAGCGCGAAGCCGCTGAACAGGGCAAGGAACTCAAGGCCCATTGGGCACACCTGGTGATTCACGGCTGCTTGCATCTGCTTGGTTACGACCATATTGATGACGAGGAAGCCGAAGAAATGGAAGCACTGGAACGAACGTTGCTTGCAGAGCTGGGCTTTCCCGATCCGTACGCGGACGACGAAGCAGATGCATCCCCTACCGAAACAACAAAGGATTCAGAGTAATCGCTATGAGCGAAGATCGATCGAGCAACGGGCAGAAGTCATGGCTGGGTAAGCTCACCCAGGCTTTTGCCCACGAGCCGAAAAACCGCCAGGAGCTGCTTGAGCTGCTGCGCGATGCACACCAGAACAAACTGCTGGACAGCGAAGCGCTGGCCATCGTCGAAGGCGCCATCCAGGTGGCTGACTTGCAGGTCCGGGACATCATGGTCCCGCGCTCGCAGATGGTCAGCATCAAGGCGACCCAGACACCCCGCGAGTTCCTGCCTGCCGTGGTCGACTCGGCCCACTCCCGCTACCCGGTGATCGGCGAAAGCCACGATGACGTGATGGGCGTGTTGCTGGCCAAGGACCTGCTGCCGTTGATCCTCAAGGAGAACGGCGACAGCTTCAACATCAAGGACCTGCTGCGCCCGGCCACCTTCGTGCCGGAGTCCAAGCGCCTTAACGTGCTGCTGCGCGAGTTTCGCGCCAACCACAACCACATGGCCATCGTCATCGACGAGTACGGCGGCGTGGCCGGTTTGGTGACCATCGAAGACGTGCTGGAACAGATCGTCGGCGACATTGAAGACGAACACGACGTCGAAGAGGATAGCTACATCAAGCCGCTACCCAGCGGTGACTTCCTGATCAAGGCCCTGACGCCGATCGAGAACTTCAACGAGTTTTTCGACAGCGAATTCTCCGACGATGAATTCGACACCGTTGGCGGCCTGGTGATGAGCGCGTTCGGGCATTTGCCAAAACGTAACGAAATCACCGAAATCGGCCCGTACCGTTTCCGCATCCTGAACGCCGACAGCCGTCGGATTCACTTGCTTCGCCTGACGCCCATTGCTCGCTAAGGATTGAAATGCGCTGGACAACCCGCCCCGGCTGGCCCGGTAACCTGCTGGCCGTGGCGGCCGGTGCAATCACCACACTGGCCCTGGCGCCGTTCGATATCTGGCCACTGGCACTGCTCGCCGTCGGCCTGTTCTATGCCGGCCTGCGCGAGCTGAGCCCACGTCAGGCACTGGGTCGCGGCTGGTGTTTCGGTTTCGGCCTGTTCGGTGCCGGCACCAGCTGGATCTACTACAGCATTCACCATTTCGGTGGCGCTTCGGTATTGCTGGCCGGTTTCCTGATGCTGCTCTTCACGGCGGCGATTGCCTGGTTCTTTGCCCTGCCCGCCTGGATCTGGGCGCGCTGGCTGCGCCGAAATGAGGCGCCGCTGGCCGACGCCTTGGCCTTCGCGGCGCTGTGGGTCGGCCAGGAAGCCTTCCGCGGCTGGTTCCTGACAGGTTTCCCATGGCTGTATTCCGGGTACAGCCAGCTCGACGGCCCGCTGGCCGGGCTCGCCCCCATCGGCGGGATGTGGCTGATTTCCTTCACCCTGGCCCTGACAGCTGCGTTGATCTACAACGGCTTGCGCCTGGTTCGCACGGGGCACAAAGGCTTCATCGCTGCCGGTGCATTGCTGCTGGTCGGTCCATGGCTGCTCGGCATGGCCCTCAAACATCATGCCTGGACCAGCCCGTCGGGCCCGCCACTGAGCGTCGCGGCCATTCAGGGCAACATCGAACAAAGCATGAAGTGGGACCCGGCGCAGCTCAACGCGCAACTGGCGTTGTACCGCGACATGAGTTTCAGCTCCAGGCGAGCCGACCTTCTCATCTGGCCGGAAACGGCGATCCCGGTGCTCAAGGAGTCCGCCGAGGGCTACCTGAACATGATGGGCAGCTTCGCGGCCGAGCGTAAATCGGCGCTGATTACCGGCGTCCCGGTCCGCATGGAGGTCCGCCACGAGAAGCGCTTCTTCAACGGCATCACCGTTGTCGGCGAAGGCGACGGCAATTACCTCAAGCAAAAACTGGTGCCGTTTGGTGAATATGTTCCGCTGGAGGATGTGCTGCGCGGACTGATCGCCTTCTTCGACCTGCCGATGTCGGACTTTGCCCGCGGACCGGCCGACCAGCCGCTGCTGCAAGCCAAGGGTTATCAGATCGCGCCGTTCATCTGTTATGAAGTGGTTTACCCGGAATTCGCCGCCAGCCTTGCCGCCCGCAGCGACCTGTTGCTGACCATCAGCAACGACACCTGGTTCGGCACCTCCATCGGCCCGCTGCAACACCTGCAGATGGCGCAGATGCGTGCGCTGGAGGCCGGCCGCTGGATGATCCGCGCCACCAACAACGGCGTATCCGGCCTGATCAACCCGTTCGGTCAGATTACCGATCAGATCCCGCAGTTCGAACGCGGCATCCTGTATGGCGAAGTGGTGCCGATGCACAACCTCACGCCGTATCTGGAATGGCGTTCATGGCCATTGCTCATTCTCTGCGTGTTGTTGTTTGGCTGGGCGTTGATTGCGAGCCGGATGGCCAAGACTGTCTGAAATCATTTGTGGCGAGGGAGCTTGCTCCCTCGCCACAAGGTTTAGCTCTCAGCGATAGAACAACGAATAACCGATCTGCCCCACCGCCTCGTTCATCAACTGCCCGTTCTGCCAGATCGCCTTGAACTCCGGCATCCAGCCACCCAGTGGCCGCGCATTGTCGCCACCCAGAAACCCTACCGGCGCCGGCACCACCTCAAACCCGGCCTTGCGGAAACTCCAGACCGCTCGTGGCATATGCCCGGCATGAGTCACGAGCACTACACGCTTGATGCCCTGTGGCAGCAACACCAGGGCACTGAACTGCGCATTTTCCCAGGTCGTACGGCTGCTCCCTTCCTGCCAGCGCACGGTCACACCAAAATCGTCGCGCAAGGAGTCAGCCATCATCTGCGCTTCGCTTGGCGGAGTGCCGTAATGCAAGCCGCCGCTGGTCAGTACCGGCAGGCCGGACGCCTTGGCCAGCCGCGCGGCAAAGCGCTGGCGTTCCAGGCCGATGCCCGTGGGCTGGTCGGCACCCCAGGCCACGTCACCACGCTCGCGACCGGAACCAAGGACAACGATGGCGTCCGCGCGCTGCCCCAGCCCCGCCCATTCCTCGCGGGCCAGCGGTGGCTCACGCTCGAGCAGGCCGGCACTCCACTGCACCACAATCGGCAGGCTCATCAGCCAAAGGCCTCCCAGCCCCAGTACAAAGCACACACCGGCAAGCCTTGGCCTTGAGCGGCGCAACCACCAGGCAAGCAAAAGCAGCAGCAATAGAATGCCGGGGGGCAAAAGAAGTTGTTTTAAAAAGTAACGAAAAGGCATCAAGCATCTCCCGGAGATGCCCGAAGCCTAAGTGGGTTAGCGCAATGCGACAATCAATACAGGAGGACTATGCTTCAAAAAAACCATGGAGCACCGCTCTGCGTCTTATTTGAACTGCAAAGACCGGACCTTTACCGCGTCTCTGCCGGGAACTTTGTCCTTGAGCCAGATGATCTTGGCCGAACGTGGTGCATCGAGTTGCTTTACCGCCTCTGACAAGCATCCGTGTGTCTCACGCTCACTGCGATCCAGATACGCCTTGACCAGTGCAAACTCTGCGGGGCTCAGGCCACGCAGTTCCAGTTCCAGAGGGCGTACGTCGCGCAACCGGTCAGCAGTTCTTGCCGCTTCCAGGGCCAGGGCCAAACGATCGATCAGCCTTTCGTACAGCTCCGGTTTTGTAGCTTTTTGCTGTGACTCAACCATCCCTCACCTCATTGGAAGATAAGACTTACTCCCCAGTTAGAGCTTAGCTTCCATGAACAAACCGGCTGAACGCCGCGACCAACGGCCCTCGCAGCGGTTTTTGCGAGACGCGCGGCAGCAATCAGGGTTTCCCTCGGTAGAGCGCGGTCATGTATGCTACGGCGCTTCCTGTAACTCCACTTCCAGCTCGGCTGGACATCGAAAACGCCAATGCGGCGTGATCAGCGTCCAGCGTTGCATTGAAGAGGATTAGGCCACCCCTATTCAGTTCAAAAGTAGCCATGCACGAACAATATCAGCCCCGTGAAATCGAAGCCGCCGCCCAGTCGTTCTGGGATGAGCAAAAGTCCTTTGAAGTCAGTGAACAGCCAGGCAAGGAGACTTACTATTGCCTGTCGATGTTCCCTTACCCCAGCGGCAAGCTACACATGGGGCACGTGCGCAACTACACCATCGGCGACGTGATCTCCCGCTACCAGCGCATGCAAGGCAAGAACGTTCTGCAACCCATGGGTTGGGACGCCTTCGGCATGCCGGCGGAAAACGCCGCGATGAAGAACAACGTAGCGCCCGCCAAGTGGACCTACGAAAACATCGCCTACATGAAATCCCAGCTGCGCAGCCTGGGCCTGGCGGTGGACTGGTCGCGCGAAGTGACCACCTGCAAGCCCGATTACTACCGCTGGGAACAATGGCTGTTCACCCGCCTGTTCGAAAAAGGCGTGATTTACAAGAAAAGCGGCACCGTGAACTGGGACCCGGTCGACCAGACCGTCCTGGCCAACGAACAAGTGATCGACGGTCGCGGCTGGCGTTCCGGCGCGCTGATCGAAAAGCGCGAAATCCCGATGTACTACTTCAAGATCACCGCCTACGCGGATGAGCTGCTGGAGAGCCTCGACGAACTGACTGGCTGGCCTGAACAGGTCAAGACCATGCAGCGCAACTGGATCGGCAAATCCCGCGGCATGGAAGTGCAGTTCCCGTACAACGTCGATTCCATCGGCGAAACCGGCGCGCTGAAAGTCTTCACCACCCGTCCGGACACCCTGATGGGCGCGACCTACGTCGCCGTCGCCGCCGAACACCACTTGGCCACCCTGGCCGCACAGAACAATCCTGAGCTGCAAGCGTTCATCGCTGAATGCAAGGGCGGCAGCGTGGCCGAAGCCGACGTCGCCACCCAGGAGAAAAAAGGCCTGCCGACCGGCCTGTTCGTCGAGCACCCGCTGACTGGCGAAAAGCTGCCGGTCTGGGTCGCCAACTATGTGCTGATGCACTACGGCGACGGCGCGGTGATGGCGGTTCCGGCCCACGACGAGCGCGATTTCGAATTCGCCCACAAGTACAACCTGCCGGTCAAATCGGTAGTGCGCACCAGTTCCGGTGACAGCAACCCGGCGCCATGGCAAGACGCCTACGGCGAGCACGGCACGCTGATCAATTCCGGTGAGTTCGACGGCCTCGACTTCGCGGGCGCCTTCGACGCCATCGAAGTCGCGCTGATCAAGAAAGAGCTGGGCGCCTCGCGCACCCAGTTCCGCCTGCGCGACTGGGGCATCAGCCGCCAGCGTTACTGGGGCTGCCCGATCCCGATCATCCACTGCAACACTTGCGGTGACGTGCCGGTACCGGAAGATCAACTGCCTGTCGTGCTGCCGGAAGACGTCGTACCCGACGGCGCCGGTTCGCCACTGGCGCGCATGCCCGAGTTCTACGAGTGCAGCTGCCCTAAATGCGGCCAGCCTGCCAAGCGTGAAACCGACACCATGGACACCTTCGTCGAGTCCTCGTGGTACTACGCCCGTTACGCCTCGCCTCACTTTGAAGGCGGCCTGGTGGAAAAATCGGCGGCCGACCACTGGCTGCCGGTGGATCAGTACATCGGCGGTATCGAACACGCGATTCTTCACCTGCTCTACGCGCGCTTCTTCCACAAACTGATGCGCGACGAAGGCCTGGTGAGCTCCAACGAGCCGTTCAAGAACCTGCTGACCCAGGGCATGGTGATCGCCGAGACTTACTATCGCCGCGAAGCCAATGGCGCTTACACCTGGTTCAACCCGGCGGACGTCGAGCTTGAGCGTGACAGCAAAGCCAAGGTTATCAGCGCCAAATTGAAATCTGACGGCCTGCCGGTGGAAATCGGCGGCACCGAGAAGATGGCCAAGTCGAAGAACAACGGCGTCGACCCACAGTCGATGATCGACCAGTTCGGTGCAGACACCTGCCGCCTGTTCATGATGTTCGCCTCGCCACCTGACATGAGCGCGGAGTGGTCCGACTCCGGCGTAGAGGGTTCGCACCGTTTCCTCAAGCGCGTCTGGCGCCTGGCTCAAGCCCACGTCACTCAGGGCCTGCCGGGCAAACTGGACGTCGCCGGCCTGAATGACGAGCAGAAAGCCGTTCGTCGCTCGATCCACCTGGCCATCAAGCAGGCCAGCCAGGACGTCGGCCAGAACCACAAATTCAACACCGCCATCGCTCAGGTGATGACGCTGATGAACGTGCTGGAAAAAGCCGCGCAAGGCACCGAACAGGACTGCGCACTGATTCACGAAGGCCTGGAAACCGTGACGCTGCTGCTGGCTCCGATCACGCCGCACATCAGCCACGAGCTGTGGAATCGACTGGGTCACGCTGAACCTGTGATCGACGCCGGCTGGCCGGTGGTGGATGACAGCGCTTTGGTTCAGGACAGCCTGCAACTGGTGATTCAGGTCAACGGCAAGCTGCGTGGCCACATCGAAATGCCGGCCAGCGCCACCCGTGAAGAAGTCGAAGCCGCCGCCCGTGCCAACGAGAACGTGCTGCGCTTCGTCGACGGTCTGACCATTCGTAAAGTGATCGTAGTGCCCGGGAAACTGGTCAATATCGTCGCCAGCTAATTGGATCAGGCGCCAGGTGAGCCTGGCGCCGAGTAAAACCTTTCGGGCCGCTTGATCGGCCCACATGGTTTCAAGGGGAGCAACAAGATGATCAAACGCAATCTGCTGGTGATGGGCCTCGCGGTTCTGCTGAGCGCCTGCGGTTTCCAGCTGCGCGGCACCGGCACCAATGAACTGGCGATCAAGGAACTCGACCTGAGCGCCCGTAACGCTTATGGCCCAACCGTTACCCAGTTGCGTCAAATACTGATTGGCAGCGGCGTCAAGGTCTATACCGGCGCTCCTTACAAGCTGGTGCTGACCAATGAACAGGAAAACCAGCGCATCCTCAGCTACGCAGGTGCCGGTCGTGCCGGCGAGTACCAGATCACCACCGTGCTGAACTACGACATCCGTGGTCGCGGCGATCTGCCACTGATGAGCGACAAGATTGAAGTGCAGAAAATCTACATGCACGACGGCAACAACCTGGTGGGCTCTGACCAGGAAGCTGAAACGGCCCGCACAGAAGGCCGCCGGGAGATGGTCCAGCGCATGATGCTGCGCCTGGAACAACTGAGCCCGGCCCAACTGGACCAGTTGCAGCAGACTGCCGAAGCCAAGGCCAAGGCGGATGCCGCGGCACTGGAAGCGGCAAAGAAGGCTGAAGCGGAAACCCCGCGTCAGTCGCCTATCGAACTGCCGCAGCAGTAAGACTTACGGGGCGCTCGGGCGCCCCGTTCGCCCCCCTCTTATGAAGCTCGCCCCCGCCCAACTCGCCAAACACCTGCAAGGCACCCTTGCGCCGGTCTATATCATCAGCGGCGACGACCCGTTGTTGTGCCAGGAGGCGGCCGACGCTGTTCGCGCTGCCGTCCGCCAGCAGGGATTCGATGAACGCCAGGTGTTTGCCGCCGACGCCAGTTTCGACTGGGGGACGCTGCTGCAAGCCGGTGCCAGCATGTCGCTGTTCGCCGAAAAGCGCCTGCTGGAACTGCGCCTGCCTTCCGGCAAACCCGGCGACAAGGGTGCCGCCGCGCTGATCGAGTACTGCTCGCGCCCGGCCGACGACACCGTACTGCTGATCAGCTTGCCGAAACTCGATGGCAGCGCGCAGAAAACCAAGTGGGGCAAGGCGTTGGTCGAAGGACAGCAGACCCAGTTCGTGCAGATCTGGCCGGTCGATGTCGCCCAGTTGCCAAGCTGGATCCGCCAACGTTTGTCCCAGGCCGGGCTTTCCGCCAGCCAGGACGCCGTTGAGCTGATCGCGGCACGGGTCGAGGGCAATCTGCTGGCCGCCGCCCAGGAAATCGAAAAGCTCAAACTGATGGCCGAAGGCGGCCAGATCACCGTTGAAACCGTGCAGGCTGCGGTGGCCGACAGTGCGCGCTTCGACGTCTTCGGCCTGACCGATGCGGTGCTCAATGGTGAAGCAGCCCACGCCTTGCGCATGCTCGAAGGGTTGCGCGGTGAAGGCGTCGAGCCGCCGGTGATTCTCTGGGCCCTGGCCCGGGAGTTGCGCCTGCTGGCCAATATCTCCCTGCAATACAGCCAGGGCACGCCACTGGACAAGGCCTTCAGCCAGGCCAAACCTCCGGTCTGGGACAAACGTAAACCGTTGGTGAGCAAAGCCCTGCAGCGCTACTCGGCCCAACGCTGGGCGCAGCTGCTGCTCGAAGCGCAGCGCATCGATGCCCAGATCAAGGGCCAGGCAGCTGGTTCGCCGTGGATGAGTTTGAGCCGGTTGACGTTGTTGATGGCCGGGCAAAGATTGTCGTTACCTGCCGAGTAAGGCTTTCTGTGGCGAGGGGGCTTGCCCCCGCTGGGGCGCGAAGCGGCCCCCATTCGTTACTGAGTTCTTCCAGGCACACCGCACACTCCGGTTCTACGGCTGCTCCGCAGCCGAACGGGGGCAAGCCCCCTCGCCACAAGGGACTAGACATCCCCCCAACTTCGGCCGATGATTTGCCCCGCAAAAACCACTCACTTGCGAGGCTTCATCATGAGCAAAAAGCCATCAACGCATGGCCCCAACAAGGCCAAATCCATCATCGCCCAGCCATTGTTCCGTAGCCGCCAGGTACGCCCGGCCAAGGGCAAAGGCAGTTACCGCCGCGAAGCCTTCCAGTCTGACAGCTGGGAGGCTTCTTACTTTCTGGCTGCGTAAAGCAGAACACCCCTTTGACATGGTAAGGTCTGTACCTGATTCGTATTCCCTGGACCCGTGCATGCCCTTTTGTCTTCCCCGTCGTTGGCACTTACGCCAATTGATCGCTGCCTCCAGCCTTGTTTTGCTTGTCGCCTGTGCGGAAAAACCGACCGCAGCCGACGCTCAGCCGCTTCAGACACTTCCTGTCGCTACCGCCCCGGCGGTTGTTCCGCCTGTGGTTCCGACCGGTGAGAACCTTGACATCCAGCCAACCCAGACCTTCGCCGAATGGCAGGCGGGTTTCCGCAAAGATGCCCTGGCCGCCGGCATCCGCGCCGATCTGTTTGATCGCGCTTTCGCCAATGTCAGCTTCGACCCCAGTGTGATTAATGCCGATCGCAGCCAACCGGAGTTCGCAAAACCGGTTTGGGAATACCTCGACGGCGCCTTGTCGCCGCTGCGGGTACGCAAAGGCCAGTCGCTGATCATCCAGTACGCCGACATCCTGCAAAACATCGAGCAGCGCTACGGCGTCGACCGCCAGGCACTGGTGGCGGTGTGGGGCATGGAGAGTAACTTCGGACAGTTCCAGGGCAGCAAGTCGGTGATCAACTCCCTGGCGACCTTGGCTTACGAAGGCCGCCGTCCCGGCTTCGCCCACGCGCAATTGATCGCGGCCTTGCAAATCCTGCAACAAGGCGACATCGAACCCGAGAAGATGCTGGGTTCCTGGGCCGGCGCCATGGGCCAGACCCAGTTCATCCCGACCACCTACAATACCCACGCCGTCGATTTCGACGGCGACGGCCGTCGCGATATCTGGGGCAGTTCGGCTGATGCCCTGGCCTCGACCGCGCATTACCTGCAAAGCTCCGGCTGGCAGAGAGGTCAGCCGTGGGGCTTTGAAGTCCAGCTACCGAGCGGTTTCAACTACGTACTGGCCGATGGCACGATTCGCAAGAGTGTCGCCGAGTGGCGCCAACTGGGCGTTACGCTGCCCAACGGTGGCCAGGTCCCGGCAGGCTCGGAACAACTGTCTGCGGCACTGCTATTGCCGGCTGGCTACCGCGGCCCGGCCTTCCTGGTGCTCGACAACTTCCGCGCGATTCTCAAGTACAACAACTCGTCGTCCTACGCCCTGGGGGTGAGCCTGTTGTCCGAACGCTTCAATGGCGCTGGCTTGATCAGCGGTACGTGGCCAAAGGATGACCTGCCTCTGAGTCGTACCGAGCGGATCGAGCTGCAGAACCTGCTGAGCGGGCAAAACTATGACGCCGGCACCGCCGACGGGATCATCGGCGCCAACACCCGCAAGGCGATCCGTAGCGCCCAGCAGTCGTTTGGCTGGCCGGCGGATGGGTATCCGACGCACAAGTTGCTGGAAGGGTTGCGGAACCGCTAAAAGCTTCGCGGGCAAGCCCGCTCCCACAGGTTCAGGGGCGTTCACATGATTTGTGTACGACGCGAACACTGTGGGAGCGGGCTTGCTCCGGGCGGCGTTCCGACGAAGACTGACTGACAGGCGATAAAAATCTAACGCCCGACCACCACATCCTGCTCCAACACCAACTCCTTGTTCCCAGCATCCAGCCTGACCAACGCCCCCATGGGCAGCGTCAGGTTCGGGTCGCAATGCCCACTGCGCCACCCGGACAGCACCGGAATCTTCAATGGCTCGAAGGTCTGCTTGAGCAACCTGTCCAGCGCTGCTACCTCAACCCCCGCCACATCCCCGACCAACACGCCGCGCAGCTTGTGCAACGTGCCAGCCAGCCGCAGTTGGGTCAGCAACCGGTCAATGCGATACAGCGGCTCGTTGATGTCCTCGATCAACAGAATGACGCCCTCGGCGTCCATCTCGTAGGGCGTGCCCATGGTCGCGGCGATCATGGCCAGATTGCCTCCGAGCAAGCGCCCATGTGCCACACCCGGCTCGATCGTGGTCAGCGGGTAAGCCACCGGATGAGCCAGCACCGTGCCCGCCCTCACCTGCCCGCGCAGCATGTTGAAGAACGAAGACTCGGTAGGTATTTGCTTGTCACCCAGCAGGTCGGCATTGAGCAACGGACCATGAAAGGTCACGAAGCCGGCATAACGACTGATCGCCAGATGCAGCGCGGTGATGTCGCTGTAGCCGACGAACGGCTTGGCGTTGTCACGCAGCAAATCAAAATCGATGCGGTCGAGCAGCCGGGGTGTGCCGTAACCACCGCGCAGGCAGATAATCGCATCCACCTCGCTGTCGGCGAACGCTGCGTGCAGATCGCCAAGTCGCACTTCGTCGCTACCGGCCAGGTAGCCGTTTTTTTCGTAGACCCCGGGAAACACTTTCAGTGAATAACCCCGGGCACGCATCCATTGCACCGCCTTGTCGGTGTCCAGCGGCGCGGGACCGGCGGGTGCGATAACGCCGATCATGCCTTCCGACGGCAGTGCCGGGACGGGAGCATGAGGGCAAAGGGTGTGGGTCGGTCGAGCGGTCATCCGTGAATCTCCCTGCGTGAAATCTTCAGCACACAGTAGTCAGGAACGGGAACAAACAGAAGAGGTACCGTTGCCCCGCAGGTTGCAGAAAAAACAGCCATTGCCATGGGCCAGGCAAAAAAACGCCCGCGAGGCTGGATGCCGTGCGGGCGTTTTTCATTTCATTGCGTCGATCAGGACGACATCAGCTCGGCCTTGACCAGCTTGGCCTGCTCGTCGGCGTGATACGAGGAGCGTACCAACGGACCCGAGGCAACGTTCTTGAAGCCCATCTTGTAGCCTTCCTCGGCGAACCAGGCGAAGGTGTCCGGGTGCACGAAACGCTGTACCGGCAAGTGGCTGCGGGACGGTTGCAGGTACTGGCCGAGGGTCAGCATGTCGATGTCGTGCTCGCGCATGCGCTTCATGACTTCGATGACTTCTTCGTCGGTCTCGCCCAGGCCCAGCATCAGGCCGGACTTGGTTGGAATGTGCGGCATCATCTGCTTGAAGCGTTGCAGCAGGGTCAGCGACCACTGGTAGTCCGAACCCGGACGTGCAGCCTTGTACAGGCGCGGCACGGTTTCCAGGTTGTGGTTGAACACATCCGGTGGCTCAGCGGCGGTGATTTCCAGCGCGATGTCCATGCGGCCACGGTAGTCCGGGACCAGGGTCTCGAGCTGCACGTTCGGCGACAGCTTGCGGATTTCACGGATGCAGTCGGCAAAGTGCTGGGCACCGCCGTCACGCAGGTCGTCGCGGTCTACCGAGGTGATCACCACGTACTTCAGGCGCAGGTCGGCGATGGCAATGGCCAGGCTTTCCGGCTCGTTGACGTCCAGTGGCTTCGGACGGCCGTGGCCGACGTCGCAGAACGGGCAACGACGGGTGCAGATGTCACCCATGATCATGAAGGTCGCGGTGCCACCGGAGAAGCACTCGCCCAGGTTCGGGCAGGATGCCTCTTCGCACACGCTGTGCAGCTTGTGTTTGCGCAGCAGGGCCTTGATGCGGTCGACTTCCGGCGAAACCGGGATGCGTACACGAATCCAGTCCGGTTTCTTCGGCAGTTCGGTGGTCGGAATGATCTTCACCGGGATGCGTGCAACCTTTTCGGCGCCGCGCAGCTTGACGCCGGCTTCAACCTTGGGACGCGGGGCCGGGCGCTCGGAAACATCGAGCGTCGGGATCATGGTTTGCACTGCATCAGTAGTCATATCAGTCGATTCCGCCCGTCAGGGTCGTCTGCTCAGCATAGTCGAGGTGTTTGACGAGCTGCGCGCGCAGCCGGGCACTTACCTCGGCAAATTCAATCGATCCTGCGTGATCGCTCAGCTGGGTCATCGCCAGCCCGGCATAGCCGCAGGGATTAATCCGTCGAAACGGTTCCAGGTTCATGTCCACGTTCAAGGCCAGGCCATGAAAGGAACAGCCGTGGCGGATCCGTAGACCCAGGGAGGCGATTTTCGCCCCATCGACGTAGACACCCGGTGCATCGGGCTTGGCCACGGCGGTGACACCGTAACTGGCCAGCAGCTCGATCAGGCATTGCTCCATCCGGCTGACCAGATCGCGCACGCCAAACCCGAGCTTGCGCACGTCAAGCAGCAGGTAAGCCACCAGCTGGCCGGGGCCGTGGTAGGTCACCTGACCACCACGGTCGACCTGCACCACCGGAATATCACCGGGAAGCAGCAGGTGCTCGGCCTTGCCAGCCTGGCCTTGGGTGAACACCGCAGGGTGTTCCACCAGCCAGATCTCGTCGGCGGCATCGTTGCCGCGTTCGTTGGTGAAGCGCTGCATGGCATGCCAGACCGGCTCGTAAGCCATCTGGCCGAGCTCGCGAAAACCCAGCACACCGGACATCACAGCACCATGTGCACGAAACCGGTTGCCCGCAGTTCGCTGTTGATGTTGTACAGCTGGTCCTGGTCGGTCGCGACGATGTGCAACTGAATGGTGGTGTATTTGCCGTTGCTGCTCTGGCGCTCGTCAACACGCTCATCGTTGATCGTTGCATATTTGCGGACGATGTCGATGATTCTGTCCTTGTTGCCCGCGCCGGTGTCGCTGATCACCTTAACCGGGTAATCATTGGCAGGGAACTCGATCTTTGGCGCCTTTACTTCGGTATCGGTCATGGCGTAACGGCCTCGTAAGCGTAAGCCGTGGCGACGGGCATGGCTGCGCGCCAGATCAGCGCGGAGCCATGCAGGTGCACACTAAATTCAGTTGAACAAGCCGTAGAAGAATAGACGGATGCTATCCCACATGCGGCGGAAGATACCACCTTCCTCGACAGCGTCCAGAGCGATCAGATCGGCGCTGTGCACCACCTTGTCGTCCAGTTTCACTTCGACTTTACCGATCACGTCGCCTTTGGCGATTGGCGCGACCAGTTGCGGGTTCATGGTCATGCTGGCAGCGAGCTTTTTCAGCTGGCCTTTTGGCAGGGTCATGGTCAGGTCTTCAGCCAGACCGGCTTTGACCTGGTTGGTGGAGCCTTTCCAGACCGGAGCCTGAGCCAGCTCGGTGCCCTTCTGGTAGAAGGTCTGGGTTTCGAAGAAACGGAAACCGTAGGTCAGCAGCTTCTGGGTTTCGGCGGCACGGGCCACTTCGCTGTTGGTGCCGAATACCACGGCGATCAGGCGCATGCCATCACGTACGGCCGAGGACACCATGCAGTAGCCGGCTTCGTCGGTGTGGCCGGTTTTCAGACCATCGACGGTCTTGTCGCGCCACAGCAGCAGGTTACGGTTCGGTTGCTTGATGCCGTTCCAGAAGAACTCTTTCTGCGAGTAGATCGCGTAGTGAGCAGGGTCTTCGTGGATGATCGCGCGAGCCAGCACAGCCATATCGTGAGCCGACGAATAGTGCTCAGGGTTCGGCAGGCCGGTCGGGTTCATGAAGTGGGTGTTGGTCATGCCCAGGTCGGCGACGGTCTTGTTCATCAGGTCGGCGAAGGCGTCTTCGCTACCGGCGATGTGCTCGGAGAGCGCGACGCTGGCGTCGTTGCCCGACTGGATGATGATGCCGTGCAGCAGGTCGCTGACGGTGACCTGCGAGCCGACCTTGATGAACATCCGCGAACCACCGGTACGCCAGGCGTTTTCGCTGACGGTCACCGGATCGTTTTCGCCGATCTGGCCACGACGGATTTCCAGGGTCGCGATGTACGCGGTCATCAGCTTGGTCAGGCTGGCCGGTGGCAGACGCTGGTCACCGTTGTTCTCGACCAGCACGTTGCCGCTGCTGGCATCCATGAGCACATAGGCCTTGGCGGCCAGTTGTGGTGGCGAAGGCATCATCTCGACCGCGAATGCGGCAGGTGAGAGAAGCAGCGGGACTAGCAGGAACAGGCGTTTGGCAAAGGTGGTGATGTTCATCCGTCTCTCGAAATCGCTAATGGAAACTGCCCAAGGGCAAAACTAATCAAATAACCTTCAGGCTTTGCCCGAAAACTGCCTGCGCGACGATCATGCTGCGTTAAAAACAGGCTCGGAATGCTCATGTAGGCCCCTACACTCCGCTTCCTCGCCTGTTTTTGCCTTGCCTGATCACCGCTCGGCGAGTTTTCGAACAAACCCTACGAGTCATCGCGTGTTCAGCTGTTCACTCAGTCACCCTTGCCGGGCTTTTGTTCTTCAACGAGTCAACAACCTGGTTCGCCCCCCAATACCGCAGACGAACCGTCAATCAAGCTCTACGTATTACTTCGTGGCTTACTCGGTCACAACACTCGGTGAACCGAGATTGGCCAGGCGCACACTGTTCTGCACCTGCTGAATTTCACCCGGCGATCCGATCGGGCCCAGGCGAACCCGATGCAGGGTCTGCTGATTGCGCACGATCGAGCTGATGAACACCGGAGCGCTCACCATCCCGCTGAGCTTCGATCTCAGGAGTTCTGCAGCGTCCGGGTTGGCGAACGCGCCCACCTGCAGATACTGGCCAGAGGCTGGTACAGAAGCGTTTTTTTTTGCATCAAGCTGCACTGGCACCATCGCGGCGGCGTGTTGCTGCGGCGGAGGCGTCCATTGTTCGACGGTGCCGGCCGAAGCCGTGATCACCGGGGCGCTATTCTGCGCGACTTTAGGTTCGTTGAGCATTAATGGTGCCGGACGGCCCTTGGCGGCCCACCATTGCTGCGGGTCGATACCTTCGACCTTGACCCGCGCGGTGCCGGTTTCGGCGTAACCGAGTTTCTTGGCGGCAGCGTAGGACAAGTCGATGATCCGGTCCGAGTAGAACGGTCCGCGGTCGTTTACTCGCAGGATCACGCTCTTGTTGTTGTCCAGGTTGGTCACCCGGACGTAACTTGGCAGTGGCAATGTCTTGTGCGCGGCACTCATGCCGTACAGGTCATACACTTCGCCGTTGGCGGTGTTCTGACCGTGGAACTTGGTGCCGTACCAGGACGCCGTACCCGACTGCACGTAGGTCTTGGACTCTTGCAGCGGGAAGTAGGTCTTGCCCAGCACGGTGTACGGGTTGGCCTTGTACGGGCCGGTGTGCAGGGTCGGCGTGGCGTCCGGGATACGCGAAACATCGACATCCCACCATGGCGCGCCATCCTTGTGGGCACGGTTGATGTCCAGCCCCGGCGTCGAGCGCACCGCGGTGCTGCTGGTTTTCTGGGCCGGCGCGCGGCTGGTCGAACAACTGGCGACCAGCACTGCCAGCGCGGCGAATGCCATCAGCTTCAGGGGTTTATTGATAGGCAATGCCCGCATTACTTGACGCCCCGTGCTTGGACCAGCTGTTCAGACAGTTGATGTACGGCCATGGCGTACATCACGCTGCGGTTATATCGCGTGATCGCGTAAAAATTCTTCAGGCCCATCCAGTACTCGGGGCCATTGTCGCCTTCCAGGCGGAACGCAGTAACCGGCATATCATCGCGCAGCGCATCATGACTTGACCACCCCAGGGCTCGCAACTCCCCGACGGTTTTCGTCGGTTCGATACCTGCGGTCAAACCTTCGTCGACCTGATCGCCACGGACATCGGCGCGGCTGACCACCGGTTCGCCGGCGACCCAGCCATGACGCTTGAAGTAGCTGGCGACACTGCCGATGGCATCGTCCGGGTTGGTCCAGATATTGATATGGCCATCCCCGTCAAAATCCACCGCATAGGCGCGAAAACTGCTTGGCATGAATTGCGGCAATCCCATTGCGCCGGCGTAGGAGCCTTTGAGCGTCAACGGATCGACCTGCTCTTCGCGGGCCAACAGCAGGAACTCACGCAATTCCTTGCGGAAAAACTCGGCACGGGGAGGATAGTCGAAACCCAGGGTCGACAAGGCATCGATCACCCGGAAATTTCCTGTATTACGGCCGAAAAAGGTTTCAACGCCGATGATCGAGACAATCACCTGGGCCGGCACGCCGTATTCCTGCTCGGCACGGGCCAACACCGCTTCGTGCTGACGCCAGAAATCCACACCCCGGGCGATGCGCGCATCGGTGATGAACATCGGGCGATATTCGCTCCACTGCTTGACCCGTTCGGCGGGCTTCGAGATGGCGTCCAGAATCGACTGCTTGCGCTCGGCTTCGCGGAACACGCCCATCAATTGTTCACCTGCGAAACCGTAGTCGCGGGTCATTTCACCGACGAACTCGGCCACTTGGGGTGAGCCTTCGTAGTCGCCGGCCAACGCTTCCTGCATGGTGCCAAGGATGCTTACCAGGCCGACCCATGGCGCGTATCGAGTCGCCCAGCCACGCATTACTTGCATTGAAAATTTCACCTTATTCAAACCTGCGCGATCCACTTGCGATGGGTATGGATCGACATCAAAACCCCAAACGCTGACAGTAGCGTCACCAGCGAAGTTCCTCCGTAGCTAATGAACGGCAACGGCACCCCCACCACCGGCAACAGGCCACTGACCATACCGATGTTGACGAAAACATAAACAAAAAACGTCATGGTCAGGCTGCCCGCGAGCAACTTGCCGAACAATGTCTGCGCTTGGGCGGTAATCACCAGGCCACGGCCGATCAATAGCAGGTAGATCAGTAACAGCGCGCAGATCCCCACCAGGCCGAACTCTTCACCCAATACGGCAATGATGAAGTCGGTGTGGCTTTCCGGCAGGAAGTCCAGGTGCGACTGGGTGCCCAGCAACCAGCCCTTGCCAAACACACCACCGGAGCCGATGGCGGCCTTGGACTGGATGATGTTCCAGCCCGTACCGAGCGGATCACTCTCCGGGTCGAGGAACGTCAGGATTCGCTGCTTCTGGTAGTCGTGCATGATGAAAAACCACATGGCAATCGCCACGGGAACAGCGGCGGCCAGCACGCTGAGGATCCAGCGCCAGCGCAGGCCACCCATGAACAGCACGAAAGCGCCGCCGGCCAGGATCAGCAGCGACGTACCGAGGTCCGGCTGACGCACGATCAGAATGAACGGCACCCCGATCAACATCAGGCTGATACCCACATGCTTGAGTTGCGGCGGCAATGTGCGCTTGGACAGATACCAGGCGATGGTTGCCGGCATCAGGATTTTCATGAACTCCGAGGGCTGGAAGCGCACGACACCAGGGATATTGATCCAGCGCGTGGCGCCCATGGCGTTGTGGCCCATGACATCCACCACCACCAGCAACAGCACACCGATCACATACCCGACCGGCACCCAACGGGCCATGAAGCGCGGCTCGAACTGCGCGATGACGATCATCGAGACCAGACCGATGCCGAACGAAGTAGCCTGCTTGGCCAGCAGGTCCCAGCTCTTGCCACTGGCCGAATACAGCACGAACAGACTGCCGGCGGCCAGGGTCAACAGCAAAATCAGCAACACGCCATCGATGTGCATGCGTTGCAGCAGCGTCGCGCGACGACGCATCACATCCTCACTGGAGAGCATGCGATCAAAATTATTCATCACGGGCCGTGGCCTCCGCGCTATTAGGGCTGGCGTATTCGGCTTTGAGGTGCCCGTTCTGGTCGAGCAACCAGGCGTCCATGATCTGACGCACCACTGGCGCGGCGACGCCGGAGCCGGACTCACCGTTCTCGACCATCACCGACACCACGATCTGCGGATCGTCCGCCGGGGCGAAGCCCACGAACAAGGCGTGGTCGCGATGGCGCTCCTGAACCTTGGAGCGGTCGTACTTCTCACCCTGCTTGATCGCGACCACCTGGGCCGTACCACTCTTGCCGGCGATGCGGTACTGCGCACCGATCGAAGCCTTGCGTGCCGTACCGCGGGCGCCGTGCATCACCTGCTGCATGCCGTGGTTGACCTTGGTCCAGTCAGATGGATCGCGCAGGATAATGTCCGGCATCGGGTTCTGATCCACCGGTTTCTCGCCTTCGATGGTCTTGGCCAGGTGAGGACGGTTCCAGATGCCTTTGTTGGCCACCAGCGCCGTGGCCTGGGCCAGCTGCAACGGGGTCGACTGCATGTAGCCCTGACCGATCCCGAGAATCAGCGTTTCGCCCGGGAACCATGCCTGGCGACGGGTCGCGCGCTTCCATTCGCGGGTCGGCATCAGACCCGGCGATTCCTCGAACATGTCCAGGGAAACCTTCTGACCGATACCGAACTTGGACAGATACGACGACAGCCGATCGATCCCCAGCTTGTGGGCCAGGTCATAGAAGTAGGTGTCGTTGGAACGCATGATCGCCGTGTCGAGGTCGACAAAACCATCACCGGTGCGGTTCCAGTTGCGGTACTTGTGATCGTAGTTGGGCAGCATGTAGTAGCCGGGGTCGAACACCCGGGTCGAGGCAGTCACCACACCCGAATCCAGGCCGGCAATCGCCACGGCAGGCTTGATGGTCGAACCCGGCGGGTACAGACCGCGCAGCACGCGATTGAATAGCGGCCGGTCGATGGAGTCGCGCAGTTCGGAATAGGCCTTGGAGCTGATGCCGGTGACGAACAGGTTCGGATCGAAGCTCGGCTGACTGACCATCGCCAGCACCTCGCCGGTTTTCGGGTTCAGGGCCACCACCGCACCACGACGACCGCCGAGCGCGGTTTCGGCGGCTTCCTGCAATTTGATGTCCAGGCTCAGGACGATGTCTTTGCCGGAAACCGGTTCGGTGCGCTTGAGCACCCGCAATACACGGCCCCGAGCGTTGGTCTCGACCTCCTCGTAACCCACCTGACCATGCAGCTCCGGCTCATAGAAACGCTCGATGCCGGTTTTGCCGATCTGATGGGTGCCGCTATAACTGACCGGGTCCAGAGACTTGAGCTCTTTCTCGTTGATCCGCCCCATGTAGCCCACCGAGTGCGCAAAATGCGCGCCCTGGGGATAGTGACGAACCAGTTGGGCGACCACTTCCACCCCCGGCAGGCGGAACTGGTTCACGGCGATGCGGGCGATCTGCTCTTCGGTCAGCTCGAACAGGATCGGCACCGGTTCGAACGGTCGACGCCCCTGACGCATGCGCTTCTCGAAGATCACCCGGTCCTCGGGCGTCAGCTCCAGCACTTCGACGATCACGTCGAGCACTTGCTGCCAATCGCCAGAACGCTCGCGGGTCATGCTCAAGCTGAAGCTGGGCCGGTTGTCGGCAATCACCACGCCATTGCGGTCGAAAATCAATCCACGAGTGGGTGGAATCGGCTGTACATGGACGCGGTTGTTTTCCGACAGGGTCGAGTGGTACTCGTACTGGATCACCTGCAGGAAATACAGGCGCGCGATCAGTACGCCAATCAGCGTGACCACCGCAATTGCCCCGAACACGACGCGGCCACGCACCAGACGGGCGTCTTTTTCGTGGTCCTTGATGCGGATCGGCTGGGACATGAGGGCAGAACTACTTGTGGTAAGGGTGACCGGACAGCACGGTCCAGGCACGGTACATCTGTTCGCCGATCAGGATCCGCACCAGCGGGTGCGGCAAGGTCAGCGGCGACAACGACCAACGCTGGTCAGCCCGGGCACAGACTTCCGGCGCCAACCCCTCGGGGCCACCGACCATGAAGTTGACCGTGCGCGAGTCCAGCCGCCAGCGATCGAGCTCGACCGCCAGTTGCTCGGTGCTCCAGGGCTTGCCATGGACTTCGAGAGTGACAATCCGCTCGTTCGGCCCGACCTTGGCCAGCATGGCTTCGCCTTCCTGGCGGATGAAACGGGCCACGTCGGCGTTCTTGCCACGGGTATTGAGCGGTATTTCCACCAGTTCCAGCGCCAGCTCGGACGGAAGACGCTTGGCATATTCATGCCAGCCTTCTTCCACCCACTTGGGCATGCGTGAACCGACGGCGATCAGTCGCAGTCGCACAGCGGTCCCTTATTCCTGGTCTTTGTTGAGCTTGTTGAAATGCTCGTGACCAACTTCAGGGCTGTGGTGCTTGCCATCGGCCGCACGGCTCTGCTCGGCACCTTTCCACAGGCGCTCCAGGTCGTAGAACTGGCGGGCGTTGGAGGTCATCATGTGGACGATCACGTCGTCCATGTCCAACAGCACCCAGTCGCTGTCGCCCTTGCCTTCTTCACCCAGCGGCTTGATACCCAGGGCTTTGACGGCCTCGCGAACCTTGTCCAGCATCGCGCCGATCTGGCGGTTGGAGGTACCGGTGGCGATGATCATGTAGTCAGTGATGCTCTGCTTGTCGCGAACATCAATCACCAGCACGTCCTGGGCCTTGACGTCTTCCAGGGCGGCTACGGCGATCTTGACCAGCTCGTCGCCTTTAGGCGGCTCGGCGGCGAGGACCTTTTCCGGCAGTGGGGCACTCTTGAATGTGCCTTTGCGTTTTACTTTGCTTACGTCGTTGCTCGTCATATAAAACTCGTTTTGCTCGTTTGTTCGGGCGCTTCAATACACGTTGTTGCCACGTGCCTGAGGCACTCCTATTCAGTTCGACGCACGGTAGAGTCCGTGCGCATCGATGTAGGCCAGGACCGCGTCGGGCACCAGGAAACGTACCGACTTACCGCTGGCCAGCAGTTGACGGATCTGGGTGGCGGATACCGCGAGCGGTGTCTGCCAGACGAATGCAATCTGTCCGCTCGGCCCTTTGAGGGCCAACGGGTCGCTCACCGAGCGCGCTGCCAGCAGGTTGCGCAAGGCATCCGGCGGTTCGCTGTCGGCATCCGGGCGTTGCAACACCAGGATATGGCAATGCTGGAGCAACTCTTCCCAGCGGTGCCAAGTGGGCAGGCCGCAAAAAGCGTCCCAGCCCAAAAGCAGAAAAACCTGGTCATCCGCGGCCAGTTCGGCGCGCATCAGTTCCAGGGTATCAATGGTGTAGGACGGTTTGTCCCGCTGCAATTCGCGGGCGTCCACCACCAACGGTGCCACACCGGCCACCGCGCACTCGACCATCGCCAGACGGTCTTTTGCCGACACCTGCGGCTTGTCCCGATGGGGCGGCCGGGCACTGGGTGTCAGGCGCAGTTCATCGAGCGCCAGTGTTTCGGCGACTTCCAGTGCACCGCGCAAATGGCCGATGTGCACCGGGTCGAACGTTCCGCCCAGCACGCCAATGCGGCGAGGGGCTGGCTCGCTGACGGTGACCGGGGCTGACGGGTCGAAGTCGCCCAAGTCAGACCGGCTCCTGTCCGCGCAACTGCCCGTCACCGACCACGATGTACTTCTCGCAGGTCAGTCCTTCGAGGCCCACCGGGCCGCGGGCGTGCAGCTTATCAGTAGAAATGCCGATCTCGGCACCCAATCCGTATTCGAAGCCATCGGCGAAGCATGTCGGGGTATTGATCATCACCGACGAGGAGTCGACTTCAGCCACGAAACGCCGGGTGTCGCCCTGATGTTCGCTGACAATCGAATCGGTGTGATGGGAACCGTAATGATTGATGTGCTCGATGGCTTGGTCCAATCCGTCGACTACGCGGATCGACAGAATCGCCGCCAGGTACTCGGTGCTCCAGTCTTCCTCGGTGGCCGGCACGGCATCGATGATCGCCCGGGTGCGCTCGCAACCGCGCAGTTCGACGCCTTTTTCGCGGAACTGGGCCGCCATCGCCGGCAGGAAATCCTTGGCGACGGTTTGATCCACCAGCAACGTTTCCATGGCACCGCAGATGCCATAACGGTAAGTCTTGGCGTTGAACGCAATGCGCTGGGCCTTGGCCAGGTCGGCGCGCTCACTCACATAAACATGGCAGATGCCGTCCAGATGCTTGATCACCGGTACACGGGCGTCACGGCTGACACGCTCGATCAGACCACGGCCGCCGCGCGGCACGATGACATCGACGTATTCGGGCATGGTGATCAGCGCGCCGACGGCAGCACGATCGGTGGTTTCGACCACTTGCACTACGGCAGCCGGCAAATCGGCCTCGGCCAGGCCACGCTGAATGCAGGCGGCGATGGCGCGATTGGAATGAATGGCCTCGGAACCGCCACGCAGGATGGTCGCGTTACCAGACTTCAGGCACAGGCTCGCGGCATCGATGGTCACGTTCGGCCGCGACTCGTAGATGATTCCGATCACGCCCAATGGCACGCGCATCTTGCCGACCTGAATACCGGACGGACGGAAGCTCATGTCGCGGATCGCGCCGACCGGGTCCGGCAGCGCTGCTACCTGACGCAGGCCGACGATCATGCCGTCGATACGCGCCGGGGTCAGTGCCAGGCGCTCAAGCAGGGCCGGCTCAAGACCATTGGCGCGACCAGCGGCCAAATCCTGTTCATTGGCCGCCGTCAGCTCGGCGCGGGCAGCGTCCAGCGCATTGGCGGCGGCCTGCAGGGCGCGGTTTTTCTGCGCGGTACTGGCACGGCCGATCACGCGGGAAGCTTCGCGGGCAGCGCGACCCAGGCGGGTCATGTAGTCAAGAACGGACTCAGTCATGGTCTGGCGTGGTCTTTGATTAGGTCTTGGTAAAGAGTAAAGCGACAGATTATAGCTGTCGCGCCCACTGACTAACAGCGGTGACGGGCGGATGGTCGAAATGGAGGGCAATTTGCCGATGTTCAGCCGGGATTAAGCTGCAAATTGTTATCATCACGACTCATTCAGCCCTGACAAATGCCGGTCATCATGTCCAACCTGACTGTTCGAGCGTCCGCCGTGAGCCTGCCCACGGGCCTCCCGGACGCGTTTTTCGACCGTGACGCGCAAATTCTGGCCCGGGACTTACTGGGCAAAGTCATTCGCCATCGGGTTGGTGACCTGTGGCTCAGTGCCCGGATCATCGAAACCGAAGCCTATTACTGCGCAGAAAAGGGTAGCCACGCGTCCCTCGGCTATACAGAAAAGCGTAAAGCTTTGTTTCTGGATGGCGGCCACATTTATATGTATTACGCCCGGGGTGGTGATTCGCTGAATTTCAGCGCCCAAGGGCCGGGTAACGCCGTGTTGATCAAATCCGCCTACCCGTGGGTCGATCAATTGAGCGGGCCGGGCAGCCTGGCACAGATGCTATTGAACAATCCCGATGCCCAGGGCCGCCCTCGCCCGTCACAAAAACTCTGCGCCGGGCAAACCCTGCTGTGCAAGGCACTGGGCCTGAAAGTGCCGGCATGGGACGCCAAGCGCTTCGATCATGAGGTGCTGCTGGTAGAACACGTCGGCCAGACCCCTGCCCACATCATCCAGAGCACGCGCCTGGGCATTCCCCACGGACGCGACGAACACCTGATGTACCGTTTTGTCGACGCTGCCTACGCGGCTTATTGCACGCGCAACCCGCTACGACGGGGCCAGGTCGAAGGTCGCGATTATTTTGTGCTGTCCTGAGACTGACCCGGATTTTGAAACTGAAGGAATCCCCTGTGGGAGCGGGCTTGCCCGCGAAGGCGGAGTGTCAGGCGACGTCGATATCGACTGAAAGGGCCTATTCGCGGGCAAGCCCGCTCCCACAGGGGTCAGTGGCGCATTCAAAGTTGCACTTATCCCCTGGAAGCAATTGAACATTTGATGGAGTGGTTTTTATGGGCCTATGGCTCGATAGCGTGACCGGTTGGTTGACGGTCAACCCGCAATGGCTGGCGGCGGCAATATTCCTGGTGGCCTTTGTGGAATGCCTGGCGATTGCCGGGCTGATCGTCCCCGGCACGGTTTTACTGTTCACCGTTGCGGTGCTGGCCGGCAGCGGTGCGTTGCCGCTGAGTGAAACCTTGTTGCTGGGCTTCCTCGCCGGTGTGTTGGGTGACGTGGTTTCGTATTTCCTTGGACGGCATTTTCATCAGAACATCCGGCGCCTACCAGGCTTGCGCCATCATCCGGAGTGGATCGCCGGGGCCGAGGCCTATTTCCAGCGCTATGGCACCGCCAGCCTGCTGGTCGGGCGTTTTATCGGACCATTGCGGCCGATGCTGCCCATGGTCGCCGGCATGTGCGACATGCCCTTCCCACGTTTCATTGCCGTCAGTCTGCTGGCCGGTGCAGGCTGGTCGGTGGCTTATCTGCTGCCAGGCTGGGCTACCGGGGCGGCCATTCGATTGCCATTGCCTGAAGGTTTCTGGACCCAGGCCGGGATCGTTGCCGGCAGCATTGCGGTGATGGTGGGGTTGAGCGCCACCAGCAGCTTGCGCCAGCATCGCAGGTCTACAGCGTTGATCGCTGGCATGAGCTTTCTCATTCTGACGGGGTTGTTCATCGGCTATCCGCACCTTGGCGCCCTCGATCAAGGGTTGATGACCCTGGTGCAGGAGCATCGCAACTCGATGCTTGATGAGGTGGCGGTGGTCTTCACGCTGATCGGCGAATTCCGCAACATGCTGTTGTTCAGCGTGCTGCTGACAGGTTTGCTGCTGCTGATGCGCCAATGGCGCCCGGCGATCTTCACCGCAAGCACCCTGCTCTGCACGGCATTGGCGAACACCGCGACCAAATACCTCTTTGCCCGAATGCGCCCCGAAGTGTTGAGCGATCCGCTCACCAGCTACAGCATGCCCAGCGGCCATGCTTCAGGGTCTTTCGCGCTGTTCCTCGCCCTCGCCGTCCTGGCGGGACGCGGACAACCGCCTCGGATGCGTCTGACCTGGTTATTGGTGGGCTGCCTGCCCGCAACGGCAATTGCGCTTTCGCGGGTTTACCTCGGAGCGCATTGGCCGACAGATGTATTGGCTGGCGCAATGCTGGCGGCGTGTGTCTGCGCGGCGAGCCTGTGGCTCATCCAGCGCAAGGAGCCGCTCAACGCCTTGCCCCCCAAGGTCTGGTGGCTGGTGTTGCCGGCGTTGCTGGCATTGTTCGGCTTCTTCGTGTTGCGGCATTTGCCGCATACGATGCTGCGGTATGCGTATTAGCAAAAGCGCCTGTCAGGCAAACAACTCCCCCTGCAACTCATCCAGCAACGCCTGAATCGCATCCAGTCGTTGCTGCGGATCATCGAGTTGCAGCAGGTCGATCTTGTCCAGTTCAGCGAAAGGCAACAGGTACGCCAACTGATTGGCCAGCGACTGCTGGCCGGTCGCTTCGGTGCCCATGTTCAAGGCTTCAACCATTGGGTGTTCCGCCAGGGCCTTGAGCAATGCCACCAGATCGGCGTCCTCATCCTGCAGTGGCTGCTCCGGTTCGTCTTCCAGCCACTCGACCTCGGCGACGGTCAACTGATCGCGCTGGACTTCCGTTCGCAATACATGGAATCGCCGTCCACCCTGAACCCGAATCCCCAGCAGACCGTTGTCCTGCTGTTTGAAATCGGTAATCAGCGCTTCACAGCCCACCAGCGCGTAGCCGGCCGGAGCGATCCCGACCTCTTCACCCTCGAGGATGCATACCACGCCGAAACCACCGCCCTGCTTCATGCAGCGGCCGATCATGTCCAGATAGCGCGCCTCGAAAATCTGCAAATCGAGGATGCAGCCTGGAAACAGCACTGTATTGAGCGGAAAAAGCGGCAGACTCATAGACATTTCCTTACACCACCATCGACACCGCCAACGGCAGGAACACCGCCGTGGCCACGCCCATCAAACTCATCGCCAGCGCCGCGAAGGCGCCGCACTCTTCACTTTCCTGCATCGCCACCGCCGTGCCGACCGCGTGGGCCGTCATGCCCAGCGCCATACCCCTGGCTTCCGGGCTATGCACGCCCAGCCTGGTTAACAGGGCTGGACCGAAAATCGCCCCGATCACGCCAGTAATCAAGACGAACACCGCTGCCAACGCCGCGACACCACCGATCTGCTCGGCCACCAACATAGCGATAGGCGAGGTCACCGATTTCGGCGCCATGGTCATCAGGATCATATGTTCGGCACCGAACGACCAGCCCAGCAACACGCCCATCCCCGTGGCCACCACCCCACCTATCACCAGCGTAGTAAATATCGGCCAGAACAACTGCCGAATCCGTCGCAGGTTGAGATAAAGCGGCACCGCCAGGGCGACAGTGGCAGGGCCGAGCAGGATGCTGAGAATCTCGGTGCTCTTGCGGTACTCGGCGTAAGTCAGGCCGCAGCCCACCAGCACGCCGATCACCAGCAACATGGAGACCAACACCGGCTGCAAAAAGATCCAGCGGGTTTTCTCGAATGCCGCCAGGACGAGTTGATAGGCGCCAAGGGTAATGCCGATACCAAACAAGGGATGATGAATCACCGACGTCCAGGCGCCGTGCCAGTCGAAGATCATTGGCTGTCCTCGGAGTGAGCATGACCCTTGACCATGCGTTGCATCAGCACCCCGGCGAAGGCCATGGAAAGCAGCAGCGACAACACCAGCGCACCGACAATGGCCCAGAAGTCCGCCGCGATGTCAGCGGCGTAGACCATCACGCCCACGGCCGGCGGCACCAGCAACAGCGGCAGGTAGCGCAGCAGGCTGCTGGCCGCCAGGTTCAGCGGCTCGCCGACCTGTCCGCGACAGATGAGGTACACCAGCAATAGCAGCAACCCCACAATCGGTCCCGGCAGCACCGGCAAGAACAAATGATTGATCGCAGTACCGAGCAATTGGAACAGCACCAGCCACGTCAGGCCCCGTAACAACATCAAAGATCTCCCGCAAAATCCGTCACCCGCATTGGCCAGGCATTATAAGCATGCTCGCGCTATAGACCGGCATTCGCCAAAAGCATGGTCAGTTGACCGGAGCGTTTGGCCATGTTGATCTAAAGTGGTAAGCCGGGAGGTCAGATCCCCGCAAGCCAAAACCATAAAACCGATGAACCCAAGGAGAGTCTCAATGCCCTATGTTCCAGTTGCAGAGCTCAAAGATTATGTCGGCAAGGAACTTGGACGTTCCGAATGGCTCACCATCGATCAGGACCGCATCAACCTGTTCGCTGAAGCCACAGGGGATTTTCAGTTCATCCACGTCGACCCGGTCAAGGCCGCGCAAACGCCATTTGGCAGCACCATCGCTCATGGTTTCCTGTCGTTATCACTGATCCCGAAACTGATGGAAGACATCCTCGTCATGCCCGAAGGCTTGAAGATGGTGGTCAACTACGGCCTCGACAGCGTGCGCTTCATCCAGCCGGTCAAGGTCAATTCGAAAGTGCGTCTGAAGGTCGACCTGACCGAAGTCATCGAGAAGAAACCCGGCCAATGGCTGCTCAAGGCCACCACCACCCTGGAAATCGAAGGTTCGGACAAACCGGCGTACATCGCCGAACCCCTGTCCCTGTGCTTCGTATAAACCGTCCTGGATGCGAAGCAGCTCACGCTGTTTCGCGCCCTCTGCCGGTACCTCGCCCTGTATAAGGGCACATAGCTGCGGCATACTCCCTCGCCTAATTGCCCGGAATCCGCTATGCGCCCACTTGCACTCCTCGCCTTGACCCTGATGCTCACCGCTTGCGGCAACGGCGAATCGCCATTGCCTCCTGACGCACGCCTACCCGACGGCGGACGCTATCGCGGTGACCTGGTCAATGGCTTGCTGCAAGGCAAGGGGCGTATCGACTACCCGAACGGCAGCTGGTACGCCGGCGAATTCGACAAGGGCCAGTGGCAAGGCCAGGGCGAATGGCATGGCAGCAATGGCGAAGTCTATCGCGGGCAGTTCAATCAGGGACTGTTCGACGGCCAGGGGGCACTGACCACCAACGCCAGCAGCTACAGCGGCGGCTTCAAGGCCGGCCGGCGCAACGGCGAAGGTACCCTCAAAGAAAACGGCATGAGCTATCGCGGAGAGTTCAAGGCCGATCAATACGCCGGCCTGGGTCGCCTCGAACTCGAAGACGGCAGCTCCTATCAGGGCCAGTTCGCCCACGGCAAACCCAATGGCGAAGGACAACGCGGCGACGGCAACGGCAATCAGTTCACCGGGCACTTCGTCGACGGCCAACTGGAAGGCAACGGGACTTTCAACAGCGCCGACGGCGACATGTATGTCGGCGGCTTCAAGAACAATCAACTGCACGGCAAGGGCCGCTACGAAAACGCCGACGGCGATGTCTGGCTGGGCCAGTTCAAGGAAGGCTCGCTGAACGGCAAGGGTGAGTTGATCGGCACTGACGGCAGCCACTACATCGGCCAGTTCAATGACTGGCGCTTTTCCGGCCAGGGCCGGCTGAACCTGTCCGACGGCAGCTTTTACACCGGCCAGTTCGACAACGACAGTTACCAGGGGCGCGGCACATTGGTGTTGACCGATGGCACCGTGCTCAGCGGCACCTGGATCAACGGCCAGCGTGTACGCGACGCCGAGGGCAAATTATTGCCCGACACCCTGGAGCTCGGCCTGCTGGCCCAGGGGCGCCTGCTCGACGCAGCGCTGGCCAACGTTCCACCCTCGACCCCGGCGGTGGAGCTGTATTCGTTGACCCTGGGTGGCGACGGCAAGCAAAGCGTGTTTCTGCGCGAATCCGACTACGTCGCCAACATGCTCAGCACCCGTTTTGGCACCCTTGGCCAGATCCGTCTGGTGAACCATCGTGACCACCTCGCCGACCGCCCGATGGCCACCCGGGAAAACCTGCGCCGGGCTGCCCTGACGCTGGCCGAACGCAGCGGTCCGGAAGACCTGATTTTCATCTACCTGACCAGCCACGGCACCAGCGAACACGAACTGGTGCTGGACCAGCCACGCATGGAATTGGCCGATCTGCCGGCCGACGAATTGGCCGCTGTTCTCGCCCCCCTGAAAAACCGCGACAAGATCATCGTGATTTCGTCCTGCTACTCCGGCGGTTTCATTCCCGCCCTCAAGGATGAACGGACCCTGATCATGACGGCCTCGCGAGCCGACCGAGTGTCCTTCGGTTGCTCGGAGGAAGCCAACTTCACTTACTTCGGCGACGCCCTGTTCGCCCAGGCCCTGAACCAGACCGATGACCTGGAACAAGCCTTCAAACTGGCCAAGGCCACTGTCGCCGAACGTGAGCTGGCAGACGGATTCGAAGCGTCCGAACCACAGATCTGGGCACCGAAAACCGTGCTCTCGCATTGGCAGTTACTGCGCAAACAGCAGGCACGAAAAGCCCTGCAAAGTGCGTCCATCGAAAGCAAGGATGCAAACAGCAACTAAGCTGAATAGTATCAAGGGAGAAACACTATGTACTTGACGCCTCAGCACGTATTGCTTGCCGGAGCCACCGGGCTGACCGGTGAGCATCTGCTTGATCGCCTGCTTAACGAGCCAACGATTACCCGGGTATTGGCCCCCTCACGCCGGCCGCTGGCCAAGCACCCGCACCTTGAAAACCCCGTCGGCAATCCGGCGGAGTTTCTGCCGCAGTTGAACGGCCGTGTCGACATCGCCTACTGCTGCCTGGGCACCACCATCAAACAGGCGGGCTCGGAACAGGCGTTCCGCGCGGTGGACCTGGACATGGTCGTGGCCTTTGCCAAACGCGCACGGGAGATGGGCGCACGGCACCTGATCGTGATCAGTGCTCTGGGAGCCGATCGCAGATCCTCGATTTTCTACAACCGGGTCAAAGGCGAGATGGAGTACGCATTGCGCGCGCAGGACTGGCCGCAGCTGACAATCTGCCGCCCTTCGCTGTTGCTGGGTGATCGCACTGAACCGCGACTGGGCGAGAAGTTCGCCGGTCCGTTGTCTCGGCTGATCCCTGGCAAATACCATGGTATCGAGGCATGCCAACTGGCTCGCGCGATGTGGCGTCTGGCGCTGGAAGAGCAGGACGGGGTCAGGGTTGTCGAGTCGGATGAGCTGCGCAAACTCGGCAAGTGATCCGCGGACCTGTGGCGAGGGGGCTTGCCCCCGTTGGGTCGCGAAGCGGCCCTCTTCGTTTGTTCAGTAACACTGAGTCGCACCGGATTACGACTGCTGCGCAGCCGAACGTGGCGGTGCGGCGTTCCGACAAGCCCCCTCGCCACAAAAGCGCTATACCTACAAACCACCCGTCGCCTGAAAACTCACCCCTATCACCGTCAGTAATGACAGCGGCAACAGCAGCGTGTCGAGCAACGCACTCGCCGGCAGATCAACGCCCGGGTAGCTCGGCGCTTCCGCGCCGAAACGGTCCATGGCGCAGCACCCACCGTTCATCGCGTACAAATCCAGACGAGTTCCCGAGTACACCACCGGCGCCCCCGGCTTGGCCGCATCGAGGGTGCGCGCCGTGGCGCACCCGGCCAATTGCAGCGCCAGCACCATCACCAGCAACTTATTCATCGCTGGTCAGATGATGCTCGCCCCAGCGCGGCAACATGTCCTGAGGAATATTCAGCAGGTTAAGGATCCGTGCCACGACGAAATCGATCAGGTCGTCGATGGTTTGCGGCTGATGATAGAAGCCCGGTGATGCCGGCAGGATTGTCACGCCCATGTTCGACAACTTGAGCATGTGCTCCAGGTGAATGCTCGAATACGGCGCTTCACGGGGCACCAGGATCAACTGCCGACGCTCTTTGAGCGTCACATCGGCGGCCCGTTCGATCAGGTTGTTGCAGGCGCCGGTAGCGATGGCCGACAACGTGCCCGTGGAACACGGCACCACCACCATTGCCGCTGGCGCGCCGGAGCCCGAAGCCACCGGCGACATCCAGTCTTCCTTGCCGTACACCCGAATCTGCCCGGCGGCAGCCCCCGTGTATTCGGTGAGGAACGCCTGCATCATCTGCGGCTTGGCCGGCAGCGTGACGTCGGTTTCGGTGGCCATCACCAACTGCGCGGCCTTGGAAATCATGAAGTGCACTTCACGATCTTCCCGCACCAGACAGTCGAGCAGGCGCAAACCGTACTGGGCGCCTGAAGCGCCGGTCATCGCCAGGGTGATGCGGTCCGGGCCGTTGTTCATTTAAGCGCCTCGGCCAGTTTGCCGTGCAGGCCGCCGAAGCCGCCGTTGCTCATGATCACCACGTGGGTGCCGGGCCGGGCCTGGCTTTTCACGCGCTCGATGATGCCTTCCAGGGAGTCGCTGACAATCGACGGCACGGTGCACAGCGCCGCGGTGCCCGCCAGATCCCAGCCGAGGTTGGCCGGTGCGTACCAGATCACCTGATCGGCATCGACCACGCTTTCCGGCAATCCGTCTCGGTGTGCGCCAAGCTTCATGGAGTTGGAACGCGGCTCGATGATCGCAATCAACGGTGCATCGCCGATGCGCTTGCGCAGGCCATCCAGCGTGGTGGCGATGGCAGTCGGGTGGTGAGCGAAGTCGTCATAAATGGTGATGCCACCGACTTCCGCGACTTTTTCCATCCGGCGCTTCACGCTTTTGAAAGCGCTCAACGCGGCGATGCCCATGGACGGCACCACACCGACGTGGCGTGCAGCAGCCAGGGTCGCCAGGGCGTTGGCGACGTTGTGCTGGCCAGTCATGTCCCACTCGACCACGCCCTGGGCGACACCTTCGAACATCACTTCGAACTTCGAGCCATCTTCACTGAGCAGCTTGACCTGCCACTGACCGCCGGCACCGGTGGTTTGCACCGGCGTCCAGCAACCCATCTCGATCACGCGCTGCAAGGCCGGCTCAGTGGTCGGATGAATCACCAAGCCTTCGCTCGGGATGGTCCGCACCAAGTGATGGAACTGCCGCTCGATGGCCGGCAGGTCCGGGAAGATGTCCGCGTGATCAAATTCAAGGTTGTTCAGGATTGCCGTGCGCGGGCGGTAGTGCACGAACTTGGAGCGCTTGTCGAAGAACGCACTGTCGTACTCGTCGGCTTCAATGACGAAGAACGGCGTATCGCCCAGGCGCGCCGACACCGAGAAGTTTTGCGGCACGCCGCCAATCAGGAAGCCCGGGGCCATGCCCGCGTGCTCCAGCACCCAGGCCAGCATGCTGCTGGTGGTGGTCTTGCCGTGCGTACCGGCAACCGCCAGCACCCAGCGACCTTGCAGCACGTGATCGGCCAGCCATTGCGGGCCGGAGACGTAAGGCAGGCCTTTGTTCAGCACGTACTCCACAGCCGGGTTGCCCCGGGACATGGCGTTGCCGATCACCACCAGATCAGGGGCCGGATCGAGTTGCGCCGGGTCATAGCCTTGGGTCAATTCAATGCCCTGGGCTTGCAGCTGAGTGCTCATCGGCGGATAGACGTTGGCATCGGAGCCCGTCACGTGATGGCCCAACTCCTTGGCCAGAACCGCCATTGACCCCATGAAAGTGCCGCAGATACCAAGAATATGAATGTGCATAGTCGACCTCGTAAAACATGGCCGCAGGTTAGCTTAGGGAGGGGAAAATCGCACCTTGTGTTTCAGTATATGAAGACGCCTTCGCGAGCAGGCTCGCTCCCACAAGGCCTGCGCAGACCCTGTGAGAGCGAACCTGCTCGCGAAGGGCGCGACACGGTCTACCGGGCAATCCCGTGTTTACGCAGCTTCCGATAGAGGGTGTTTCGACTGACCCCCAACTGCTCAGCCGTGTGAGTCATATGCCAGCGCGTCTGCCCCAGCGCCGTGAGCAACGCCAGCCGTTCGGCATCTTCCAGTGGATGCTCCGATGGCTCCTCGATAGCCTGTGCCACCGCCGGCCTGGCCGAACGAATCATCGCCGGCAAATCCTCCAGCCCGATCCGCCCGCCCTCACACAACGCCGACAACGTACGCAGCACATTTCGCAACTGCCGCACGTTGCCCGGCCAGGCAAACCCCAATAAGGCCTCCCGCGCCGGCCCGTCGATCAACACCGTTTCTCCGCCCGCTTCCTCGGCCAGCAAAAAATCGAGCAACCGAGATTTGTCGCTGCGATCACGCAAGGCCGGCAACGCGACTTCCAGCCCGTTGAGGCGGTAATACAAATCCTCACGGAAGCTGCCGCCCTGCACACGATCCAGCAAGTTGCGGTGAGTGGCGCTGATAATCCGCACATTCACCGCTTCCGGTTCGCCACCGATCGGCACCACTTGCCGGTCTTCCAGCACCCTCAGCAAGCGCGTCTGCAAGGCCAGTGGCATGTCACCGATTTCATCGAGGAACAACGTCCCGCCGTCGGCCTGTTGCAACTTGCCGCGCATGCCTTCTTTGCGCGCACCGGTAAAGCTGCCGCCGCGATATCCGAACAGCTCGCTTTCGATCAGGCTTTCGGGAATGGCCGCGCAATTGAGGGCGACAAAGGCTTTCTCCGCCCGCTGGCTGGCGTGGTGCACCGCTTTGGCAAAGGCCTCCTTGCCGGACCCGGTTTCGCCGTTGATCAGCAGCGGCACGTCGCGCTCATAGACGCGCAAGGCCTTGCGGAAGTCCGCCTGCAACGTCGCGTCATCCAGGCAAATGCCCGACAGGCGCGGCGCTTGTGCAACCTTGGCCGCTGGCACCATCGGAATCGGCAGCGGTCGCCGTGCCTCACCGCGCAATACCGCGAACAGCTTGCGACCATCACGGGTGCGCAACGGCCAACTGGCGGCGGCATTGGTGCTCGCGCGTCCGAGCAACTCATCGAGCGAGCAATCGAAAAACGCCTCAACCGGCTTACCCAGCAACCCGCCACGAATATGTCCCAACAGGTTCAGCGCACTCTGATTGACCGCGCAAATGCGCCCTTCCCCGTCGAACGCCAGCAACCCTTCGCTGAACAAACCGACGGACTCGGCCTGCAAGTGAAAACGCAGCAACCATTGATTGTCGAAGCAGCGCAGGAAGTAGCAACTCTCGATCATCTTCGCCGACAGATTGACCAGCGCCATGGTGTGGAACTGGCTTTGCCGCGACACATCACGCCGCGCCGACGACACGTCGAGCACCGCCAGCAATTCGCCATGGGGATCGAAGACCGGGCTCGCCGAGCAGGTCAGGCCGGTGTGGCGGCCGCGAAAGTGTTCGTCCTGATGGATGGTCAGCGACTGACGTTCCACCAGGCAGGTGCCGATACCATTGGTGCCTTCGCAGGCCTCGCTCCAGTCGGCACCAAGCCAGAGGCCGGCACGCTCGAAAATCTGCCGCTCGGAGGGCGCGGTGACGCAGTTGAGGATCACGCCGCGGGCGTCGGTCAGCAGCACAGCATGGCCGGCGCCGGAGAGTTGTTGATGCAGGCTGGTCATTTCATTGCCGGCGATGTGCAGCACTTGCTGCAAGCGTTCGCGGCTTTCCAGGACACGGCCGTGTTCCAGCACCGTCGGCGCGATGCTCAGGGCCGGATCGAGGTGATAGTCCTCAAGGCAGCGCAGCCAGGAACGGGCGATGGACGGATCACTGCCAGGACCGTGGAGGTGGGTCTTGCCCTGAGTCACCGTCAATACTTGCTGGGCATGGCGACTCAAATGATTGTCGTGCATTTCTTATTATTCTCCCCGGGGCTCGGCGTCCCGTGCATGAGGTGATGCCGAGCATCCTCCAGCCCGGCCCGCATTGCAATGCCTGCAAGACCGGTTGGTCACGAGCTGTGCCACAAAGGGTACAAAGTGTCACCATGGCTGTACCGAAAGCGTCACAGGCGCTGCCCGCCCGTCCGACAAAAACCTCGCAAGGCCTTGATTTACCTGACATGCAAGGCACTGGCCCGGCCCTTGCTCTACGCTTAAAGCAAGCGCACATGCGCGACTCCCTATAAGCACAAAAGCAAGGAGAGACCACCATGCGTTACGCTCACCCCGGTACTGAAGGCGCTATCGTTTCGTTCAAAGCCAAATACGGTAACTACATCGGCGGCGAGTTCGTCGCGCCTGTCAAAGGTCAGTACTTCACCAATACCTCGCCAGTGAATGGCCAACCGATTGCCGAATTCCCCCGTTCCACGGCCGAAGACATCGACAAGGCCCTGGACGCTGCCCACGCCGCTGCCGATGCCTGGGGCGCCACGTCCGCCCAGGCGCGCTCGCTGGTGCTGCTGAAAATCGCCGACCGCATCGAACAGAACCTGGAGCTGCTGGCGATCACCGAGTCCTGGGACAACGGCAAAGCCGTGCGTGAAACCCTCAACGCCGACATCCCGCTGGCCGCCGACCACTTCCGCTACTTCGCCGGCTGCATTCGCGCTCAGGAAGGCAGTGCTGCTGAAATCGACGGCAACACAGTGGCCTATCACATCCATGAACCCCTGGGCGTGGTCGGGCAGATCATCCCGTGGAACTTCCCGATCCTGATGGCCGCCTGGAAACTCGCCCCGGCTCTCGCCGCTGGCAACTGCGTGGTACTCAAACCCGCCGAGCAAACCCCGCTGGGCATCACCGTGCTGCTCGAACTGATCGGCGACCTGCTGCCACCCGGCGTGCTGAACATCGTCCAGGGTTTCGGTCGCGAAGCCGGCGAAGCGCTGGCCACCAGCAAGCGCATCGCCAAGATCGCTTTCACCGGCTCGACCCCGGTCGGCTCGCACATCATGAAATGCGCGGCGGAAAACATCATTCCGTCCACTGTTGAACTGGGTGGCAAGTCGCCAAACATCTTCTTCGAAGACATCATGAAGGCCGAACCGTCCTTCATCGAGAAGGCCGCCGAAGGCCTGGTGCTGGCGTTCTTCAACCAGGGCGAAGTCTGCACCTGCCCATCCCGCGCCCTGGTGCAAGAGTCGATCTACGACGAATTCATGCAAGTGGTGATGAAGAAGGTCCTGCAAATCAAGCGTGGCGACCCGCTGGATACCGACACCATGGTCGGCGCCCAGGCGTCCGAGCAGCAATTCGACAAAATCCTTTCGTACCTGGAAATCGCCAAGGGCGAAGGCGCCGAGCTGCTGACTGGCGGCAAGGTGGAAAAACTCGAGGGTAGCCTGGCAAGCGGGTATTACATCCAGCCGACCCTGCTCAAGGGCACCAACAAAATGCGCGTGTTCCAGGAAGAAATCTTTGGCCCGGTGGTGAGCATCACCACCTTCAAGGACGAAGCTGAAGCCCTGGCCATCGCCAACGACACCGAGTTCGGCCTGGGTGCCGGCCTCTGGACCCGCGATATCAACCGCGCCTACCGCATGGGCCGTGCCATCAAGGCCGGCCGGGTGTGGACCAACTGCTACCACCTGTACCCGGCGCACGCCGCGTTCGGTGGTTACAAGAAGTCCGGCGTCGGTCGTGAAACCCACAAGATGATGCTCGACCACTATCAGCAGACCAAAAACCTGCTGGTGAGCTACGACATCAATCCGCTGGGCTTCTTCTAAAAACCGGGGGCGACACAGGTGTTTCTGTGTCGCCCTTTCTACCGCCTTCGCGAGCAAGCCCGCTCCCACAGGTTTTTGTGGTGAATCCACCTTTTGAGACCTGACACAGAACCCTGTGGGAGCGAGCTTGCTCGCGATGGCATCCTAAATGACTCAACACTCAAGGCCTGGCCGCTCTGGCACGGGCCTTGCCTACCCATCATTCAGGATTTGCACCCAACCCGTCGTACCCGAAAGTCCAAAAGATCGAACAATAAAAATTAGAGAGGACTTATGACTACTTCTTCCACACAGCTCAAACCCACACTCGGCACCCTGCATTTATGGGGTATTGCCGTCGGCCTGGTGATTTCCGGCGAGTACTTCGGCTGGAGTTACGGCTGGGGCACCGCAGGCACGCTGGGTTTTCTCGTCACCGCGTTGATGGTGGCGACGATGTACACCTGCTTCATCTTCAGCTTCACCGAACTGACGACGGCGATTCCCCACGCTGGCGGACCGTTTGCCTACAGCCGCCGGGCCTTTGGTGAGAAAGGCGGGTTGATCGCCGGCATCGCCACCCTGATCGAATTCGTCTTTGCGCCACCGGCCATCGCCATGGCCATCGGCGCCTACCTCAACGTGCAATACCCGGAACTTGACCCGAAAATCGCCGCTGTTGGCGCCTATTTCGTGTTCATGGGCCTGAACATCCTCGGCGTCAGCATCGCGGCCACCTTCGAGTTGGTGGTCACTGTGCTGGCGGTCGCCGAATTGCTGGTGTTCATGGGCGTGGTCGCCCCGGGCTTCAGCTTCAGTAACTTCGTACTCAATGGCTGGTCCGGTTCGAACGAGTTCACGATGGGCTCGATTCCCGGTATTTTCGCCGCCATTCCCTTCGCGATCTGGTTCTTCCTCGCCATCGAAGGCGCGGCCATGGCCGCCGAGGAAGCCAAGGACCCGAAACGCACGATCCCCAAGGCCTACGTCAGCGGCATTCTGACCCTGGTGTTCCTGGCCATCGGCGTGATGGTGATGGCCGGCGGCGTCGGCGACTGGCGTCAATTGTCGAACATCAACGATCCGTTGCCCCAGGCGATGAAAGCCGTGGTCGGCAATAATTCGACCTGGATGCACATGCTGGTATGGATCGGTCTGTTCGGCCTGGTGGCGAGCTTCCACGGGATCATTCTTGGCTATTCCCGGCAGTTCTTCGCCCTGGCTCGCGCCGGTTACTTGCCCAAAGGCCTGGCCAAACTCTCGCGCTTCCAGACGCCGCATCGGGCGATTCTGGCCGGTGGCGTGATCGGCATCGCGGCGATCTACAGCGACGGCCTGGTCAACCTGCAAGGCATGACCCTGACGGCGGCGATGATCACCATGTCGGTATTCGGCGCCATCGTGATGTACATCATCAGTATGCTGAGCCTGTTCAAGCTGCGTAAGACGGAACCGAACCTGGAGCGCACCTTCCGCGCGCCGGGCTATCCGATCGTGCCGGGGATCGCGTTGTTCCTGGCGGTGGTGTGCCTGGTGGCGATGGCCTGGTTCAACACCCTGATCGGCCTGGTTTTCCTCGGCTTCATGGTTGCCGGTTACCTGTACTTCCAGTTGACCGCCAAGCAACGTTCCGAGGCACCGGCAGACGCTATGCTCGAAGGTATATGAATGCACCGGCGCCGGGCCCCGAGCCTGGCGCCTGCATTATTGAAGTGCATGCAATTCCCCACAGAAAAGCGGATCGAATTTTTGAATTGATCAGGAGGCCCCGCCCCATGGCCGTATATGCCCATTCCGTCGGCGCCCAGACCTATCGCTTCGACAGCCTCAAGGATGTGATGGCCAAGGCCAGTCCGGCGCGTTCCGGGGATTTTCTGGCCGGTGTCGCGGCCCTCAATGACGGCGAGCGCGTCGCGGCACAGATGACTTTGGCCGACATCCCGCTATCCCACTTCCTGCAGGAAGTGTTGATTCCCTATGAGTCCGATGAAGTCACCCGACTGATCATCGACACCCACGACAAACAAGCCTTCGCGGTCGTCAGCCACCTTACCGTCGGCGGCTTTCGCGACTGGCTGCTCAGCGATGCCGCCGACGAGCCGGTCCTGCGCGCCCTCGCCCCCGGCCTGACTCCGGAAATGGCCGCCGCCGTGTCGAAGATCATGCGTGTGCAGGATCTGGTGCTGGTGGCGCAGAAAATCCGCGTGGTCACGCAGTTTCGCGGCACCCTGGGCCTGCGCGGTCGCCTGTCCACGCGCTTGCAACCGAATCACCCCACCGACGAACCGGCCGGCATCGCCGCGAGCATTCTCGACGGCCTGCTGCACGGCAACGGCGATGCCATGATCGGCATCAACCCGGCCACCGACAGCATCGCCTCGATCTGCGCCATGCTGGAGATGCTCGACGCAATCATCCAGCGCTACGAAATCCCGACCCAGGCTTGCGTGCTGACCCATGTCACCACGTCGATCGAAGCGGTAAATCGCGGTGTACCGCTGGACCTGGTGTTCCAGTCGATCGCCGGCACCGAAGCGGCCAACGCCAGTTTCGGCATCAACCTCAATATATTGCAGGAAGGTTACGACGCAGGATTGAGCCTCAATCGCGGCACGCTGGGCCAGAACCTGATGTACTTCGAAACCGGCCAGGGCAGCGCCCTGTCGGCCAACGCCCACCATGGCGTCGATCAGCAAACCTGCGAAACCCGGGCCTATGCCGTGGCGCGGCATTTCAAACCGTTCCTGGTCAACACAGTCGTAGGCTTCATTGGCCCGGAATACCTGTACAACGGCAAACAGATCATCCGCGCCGGCCTGGAAGACCACTTCTGCGGCAAATTGCTCGGTGTGCCCATGGGTTGCGACATCTGCTACACCAACCACGCCGAAGCCGACCAGGACGACATGGACACCCTGCTGACCCTCCTGGGCGTCGCCGGGATCAACTTCATCATGGGCATCCCCGGCTCCGACGACATCATGCTCAATTACCAGACCACCTCGTTCCACGATGCGCTCTACGCCCGACAGACCCTGGGGTTGAAGCCCGCTCCGGAATTCGAACAGTGGCTGGCGAAAATGGGCATTTTCACTCAAGCCGATGGCCGGGTTCTCTTCGGCGACAGCCTGCCGCCAGCCTTCCGGCAGGCCTTGGCGCAACTGGGATGAGCATTGATATGGATAAACTACCCTTCGATCCACACAACCCCTGGTTGGAACTGCGGCGCCTGACGCCAGCGCGAATCGCTCTGGGCCGCACCGGCACCAGCATTCCCACCCACGCGCAACTGGACTTCCAATATGCCCACGCTCAGGCGCGGGATGCGGTGCACTTGCCGTTTGACCATGCCTCCCTCGGCGCGCAATTGGCCGAACGTGATCGCGAGTGTCTTTTGCTGCACAGTGCTGCGACGGATCGCAACACGTACCTGCAACGCCCCGATCTGGGGCGAAAACTCAGTGATGCATCGGCGCAGACCCTGCGTGATTACGCGACGGCCCATCCGGGAGGCGTGGATCTGGTGATTGTGGTCGCCGACGGCCTGTCGGCATTGGCCGTTCATCGCCATACCCTGCCGTTTTTGACACGCCTCGAAGAGCAAATGGCAGGCGACAGCTGGACTGTTGCGCCAGTCATACTCGTGGAACAGGGCCGGGTAGCCGTCGCCGATGAGATCGGTGAGTTACTTGGCGCAAAAATGACCGTGATTCTCATCGGCGAACGCCCTGGCCTCAGCTCCCCGGACAGCCTGGGTTTATATTTCACCTACAATCCCAAGGTCGGCCTTACCGATGCCTACCGTAATTGCATCTCCAATGTCCGGCTTGAAGGGCTGAGCTACGGCATGGCGGCACACCGTTTGCTGTATTTGATGCGTGAAGCCTGCCGGCGGCAGTTGTCAGGGGTCAATCTGAAGGACGAAGCGCAGGTTCAGACACTGGAGTCGGACACAGGAGGCGACATGAAAGGTAATTTCCTGCTCGGCCCCCCGAATGCCTGAACCACCTCCGCATTGCACATTCGTACCAGTTTCAGGCAGGATCGTTGCGCGGCCGCCAAGGGTTTCCCATCGCCGTCAGAGACGTAAGACAGCCACTTGAAGACGAGACCTACCATGCGGATTATTCAAGCGACCCTCGAACACCTGGACCTGCTGACCCCGTTGTTCGTCAAATATCGCGAGTTTTATGGTTCCCTGCCGTATCCGGACTCGTCCCGGGCGTTCCTCGAAAAACGCCTGCGTCGCAAGGAGTCGGTGATCTACCTGGCCCTGTCCGATGACGACAGCAACAAACTGATGGGTTTCTGTCAGCTTTACCCGAGCTTCTCTTCGCTTTCGCTCAAACGTGTGTGGATCCTCAACGATATTTATGTCGCCGAGGACGCCCGCCGCCAGTTGGTGGCCGACAACCTGATCCGCACCGCAAAAAAAATGGCCAAGGAAACCAATGCCGTGCGCATGCGTGTTTCCACCAGCAGCAACAACAAAGTCGCGCAGAAAACCTACGAGTCCATCGGATTCAAGGAAGACACCGAATTCAAGAACTACGTGCTGCCGATCAGCGACGAACTCTGAATCACCTGCACCCTGCTCGCGATGGCATCGACCGGACTAGACTGGCCCAACGATGCGCCGGCATCGCGAGCAGGCTTGCTCCCACCTGTTCGTTATCAAACATCAGCCCTGCGATGAAATTCCCCGCTACAATCTCGACGCGATTTTCACCTCTCGCCTCGTATAATCCCGATATTCCCGGCTTGTAAGAAAAACTACCCCTATCCGTAGTCTTACGCGAAGTCATCCGCACAGGCCTGCTGAGTCGGGCCGTCACCACAGGTGCTATCCATGGATTTCAACCCGATCGACATTGTCCTGCATCTCGACGTCTACCTCGACATGCTTGTAACCAACTACGGGGCATGGATCTACGCCATTCTGTTTATGGTGATCTTCTGTGAAACGGGCCTTGTGGTCATGCCCTTCCTGCCGGGCGACTCCCTGCTGTTCATCGCCGGTGCCGTGGCAGCCGGTGGCGGCATGGACCCGGTACTGCTCGGCGGCCTGCTGATGCTGGCGGCGATTCTGGGCGACAGCACCAACTACATCATCGGACGAACGGCGGGTGAAAAACTGTTCAGCAATCCGAATTCGAAGATCTTCCGTCGCGACTACCTGCAACAAACCCACGACTTCTACGACAAGCATGGCGGCAAAACCGTGACCCTGGCGCGCTTCCTGCCGATCATCCGCACCTTTGCACCGTTCGTCGCCGGTGTTGGGAAAATGCCTTATCCGCGGTTCTTCGCCTTCAGCGTCTTTGGCACCGTTCTGTGGGTCGGCGGGCTGGTGACGCTCGGTTACTTCTTCGGCAACGTACCGTTCATCAAGAAGAACCTGTCGCTGCTGGTAGTCGGCATCATCCTGCTCTCGCTGGTGCCGATGATCATTGGCATGGTGCGTAACCGCCTCGCCGGCTCGAGTTCCAAAGCCGAATCGCGCTGACACGATGTGGTCCCTGAGCGCCTGGCGTCGCCGGCGCACTCTGGCGAAGCACCCGATTGCCGATGACATGTGGCAACGGGTGCGCCATCACCTGAGCTTTCTCGATGGCATCAGCGCCGCCGAAGACCAATGGCTGCGCGAAGCCTGCGTGCTGTTCCTCGAAGACAAGCACTTGAGCGCCCTGCCCGGTGTCGAACTGCATCAGGAACAACGCTTGCTGCTTGCGGCCCAGGCGCAATTGCCGCTGCTGCACCTCGGCGACCTGAACTGGTATCAGGGCTTCCACGAAATCATCCTCTACCCCGACGACTTCCTCAGCCCCCAGCGCCATCGCGATGCCAGCGGCGTCGAGCACGAATGGGACGGTGAGCACAGCGGTGAAGCCTGGCAGCAAGGCCCGATCATCCTCGCCTGGCCCGGCGTAATGGCCAGTGGTGGCTGGGAAGGCTACAACCTGGTGATCCACGAACTGGCACACAAGCTCGACATGCTCAACGGCGTCGCCAACGGCCTGCCGCCACTGCATCCCGACATGCGCGTCAGCGACTGGGCCAGCGTCATGCAAGAGGCCTACGACGACCTCGACCGGCAACTGGAACGCAATCCCGATGCCGAAACAGCCATCGACCCGTATGCCGCCGAGAACCCTGCCGAGTTCTTCGCCGTCACCAGCGAATACTTCTTCAGCGCCCCGGATTTGCTCCACGAGGCTTATCCACAGGTGTACCAGCAGTTGAAGCTGTTCTATCGCCAGGACCCGTTGGCGAGGTTGAAGCAACTTCAGGCGCATGACCCTGTCTATCAGGCACACCAGTGAGCGCCATACGACTTCTGGTCCATGGCGTCGACACGGGAATATGCCTATAATCGCCGCCACTTTTTGGTCAATCCGGCCAAGTGTTTTTGGTCAACTAACGGGGGCAACGCCCAATGAGCTACAGCAAGATTCCGGCTGGCAAAGACCTGCCGAACGACATCTACGTCGCGATCGAGATTCCGGCCAACCACGCGCCGATCAAATACGAAATCGACAAAGACAGCGATTGCCTGTTCGTTGACCGTTTCATGGCCACCCCAATGTTCTACCCGGCCAACTACGGTTACATCCCGAACACCCTGGCTGACGACGGTGATCCCCTCGACGTGCTGGTCGTAACCCCTTACCCGGTTGCTCCAGGTTCAGTGATCCGCGCCCGTCCGGTCGGCATCCTGAACATGACCGACGACGGCGGCGGTGATGCCAAAGTCATCGCAGTCCCACACGACAAGCTGTCCCAGCTGTACGTCGATGTGAAGGAATACACCGACCTGCCAGCGCTGCTGATCCAGCAGATCGAGCACTTCTTCGCGAACTACAAAGATCTCGAAAAAGGCAAATGGGTGAAGATCGAAGGCTGGGCCGGCGCAGACGCCGCCCGCGACGCGATCACCAAGTCGGTTGCTGCCTACAAAGGCTAAGCTCGGCTGCTGGCTTTTAGCTGTAAGCGGCAAGAAAAACCCCGGGTAATCCGGGGTTTTTTGTGGGCGCTTGATAAGCACGCCAAACACCCCGTTTAAATAGACCCTCCAATGGTTTTTGCTTGTTTAAAATTCCCCAAGAGCGTCTTACATCCAGTCGTAAATTTCCCGCGAAATTTGAACGAGGCGTTTATTCAAACCCTTGTTAGCCGCCAGTAGACTCGCGTTCATGAAAAAGAACACTAGCGGCCCACGCTTCAAAGCGCTCCTCGAAGCAGCGAACATCACGACCACCGGATTTGCCGAATTCCTGGATACGGCTCCGCAAAATGTACATAACTGGTACACCCGCGGTGTGCCTGCCCATTGCATGGAGGAAGTCGCTCGAAAACTCTCCGTCAGCAGCGACTGGCTGAAAACCGGTGAAGGCTCGAAAGATGCCCAACATCTGCGCCTGCTCGACGAAACCGGCAACACCTTCGATGCCCAGACCATCCGTGGTGTCTACACGGTCATCGAGCCTGTCGACGTCGAACTGCCATTCCTCAAGGAAGCTGTCACCGCCCCGGGCTCCAACAAAACCCACGTCATAGAAGACTCCGAGAAATCCATCCGTCTGCCCCGCAGCCACCTCGACTCCCTGGAAATCAACCACGCCGACGCCATCTGCGCCCTGATGAGCGGCAACAGCATGGGTGAGAAAATCGAAGACGGTTCAACCCTGGCGATTGACCGTGGCCTGACCCAGATTGTCGATGGCGAGATCTACGCCATCGAACATGACGGCATGCTGCGCATCAAGTACCTGCACCGACTACCGGGCAACTCCCTGCGACTGCGCAGCCACAACCGCGCCGAATACCCGGATGAAATATTCAGGACCGCACAAATCGAAGAGCAGAACATCAGGGTACTGGGCTGGGTATTCTGGTGGTCGACCCTGAACAAACGACGGCCGACGGTGCCGTTTCTTTAAGCACTCCAGAACGCCCATCGGCCGCCCACCCGGGTGGCCAAACGGCTCTGCCCGGCACTTCCCGCTGGGAATTTCCATCAAACCTGCGTATGCTGCGCCCCACATTTGCGCATCGATCCGCCCTGCGGCTCAGATGCTCTGGCCTGACAGATGACTTTCTCACCAGGTCCCACAGCCGGACGCAAGATCCGGGTGTACGTTTTGAAGGCTGGCGCGGTTTACCAAAAATGATCCAAGCCAGTCCCCGAGAAGCCGGCCACAAGCCGGCTTTTTAATGCCTGAACGAAAGTGATTCACAACAAAACTCACTCAACCCCTTCAGTATTCAGTGCATAAAACTCCTGCAGCTTGGCTTGCAACAGTTTCTTGTCTGGCAATTGGGTGTGGTACTCCGCGATCAAGGCAGGCGACAGTGAGCGGTTCAGGGCGTATTCGACGATTTCGTCCTCTTTGCTCGCGCACAGCAATACACCGAGCGCCGGGTTTTCGTGTGGCTTGCGGACATTACGGTCCAACGCTTCAAGATAAAAATCCATCTTCCCCAAGTATTCCGGCTCAAAGCGCCCGACCTTGAGTTCGATCGCCACCAGGCAGTTCAGCCCACGGTGGAAAAACAACAGATCCAGCGCAAAGTCCCGTCCACCTACCTGCAACGGATATTGCGAACCCACAAAGCAGAAGTCCCTGCCCAGTTCGATCAGAAAATCCCTGAGCTTGTGCAGCAGGCCTCCATGCAAGTCTGTCTCTGCATGACCACGCTCCAGAGCCAGAAACTCGACCACGTAGGCATCCTTGAACACGTCCAGGGCCTGGGGATGAATTTGTCGCAGCGGTGCTGAGACTTTTGCCGGGCTGACCACTGAACGCTCAAACAGAGCCGCCTTGAACTGACGCTCCAGTTCGCGGCTCGACCACTTTTCCTGGATTGCCATGCGCAGGTAAAACTCACGCTCTTCCGGGCGTTTGCTCTGATTGAGGATGATCAGATTCTGGGTCCAGGGCAATTGTCGCAGCAGTGCTGCGACTTTTGCGTCATGCCTATAAGCCTCGTAAAACTTGCGCATGCGAAAAAGATTCGCACGGGTGAACCCCCGCAATCCAGCCTGCGTATAGGCCAGGTGCTGAGCCAGTTGTGCCACCACCCCATCACCCCACTCCGCCGCTTCAATTTTGCGACTGATGTAGGCCCCCACCTGCCAGTGCAACTCAATCAGTTCGGTGTTGACCGCCTGCATGGCGCGTTGTCGCGCGGTCACAATCAGTTGGGTGATTTCGTTGAAAGCAGAATCGAGAGAGGTATCGCTACGAAGATCATTCACGTCAGGGCATTTCCATGTCGGTTGGAGGGCCCTTTCAATTACTCCTGATACCGACGCAGAAACATTCACAATGTATTTCTGCATGAAACAACGCTAATAAGCCTCCATCCCACCCAGAGAACACTTGCCAAGCCAAAATGGCCGATGCTAAATCCACCCAGTCCAAAGACCGCTACCCTTACCCCGGAGAAGCTCTGCCGGTCGGACTTCGCTTTCAAGCTCAACGGGAACCTTCGCAATGGATCTGCACATCCCGACCCTGCTGGTAGTCTCGGTCTTCGTTTTCATTCTGATGGGTTTGTTGACCTGTCATGCCTGGTGGCGTGAAACCCGTGAGCGGCCTCTGGCTTATCTGGGTGCAATGATGCTGCTGGCTGCCCTTGGCGTGGTGCTGGTCAGTTGGCGGGGTCGTGGGGTCGATGTTATCCCGCTGATTTTCGGCAACATGGCTCTGTTGCTGAGCGCAGCGATGAACTGGACCGCCATGCGCGTATTTGTCGGGCGCGCGCCTTCGCTGCCGGGAGTTTTCGCGGGCGCCGGCATCTGGCTGATCCTGTGCCTTATCCCGGCGTTCTATGACGCCATGCCCGTGCGAGTCGTGGTGTATTCACTGCTGACGGCCGGTTATGGCGTGCTGACGGCATCGGAGTTCTGGCGCAGCCGGAAAAAGCTTGAAGTCGCGTACATGCCGGCGCTGGTTCTGACGCTGCTGCACACGGCTTTCTATATCGTTCGCAGCGTGATCGATAAGAGCCTGCCTCTGGATCAAGCGCTGTCAGGCATCGGCGATGGCGTACGTTTTTTCTCCTTCATGCTGTTCGAATCCATGCTGTATGTCATCGGGATCGCTTATGTGACGCTGGCCATGGTCAAGGAGCGCGCGGAGCTGAAGTTCAAAGCTGCCGCGTTCTGTGATCCGCTGACAGGGATCGGCAACCGTCGCGCCTTCATGTCGCACGGTGAACAATTGCTGACCAACTGCAAGCGCCGGGCAGAACCCGTTGCGTTGCTGCTGTGCGACCTGGATCACTTCAAGCGCCTGAACGATAGCTTTGGCCATCCGATGGGGGATCAGGCACTGATCGCGTTCAGCCGGATTCTGACAGGCAACCTGCTCAATCACGATGTGTTCGGTCGTATCGGGGGAGAAGAGTTTGCCTGCCTGCTCAAAGGGGCGGATGAGCAGGAGGCGGTTCAGGTGGCTGAACGCATCCGTCAGGCGTTTTCCCGGCTGTCGCTGCTGGAGCCGGGGATACTCAGTGTCAGTATCGGCGTCGTCACCACCGGCGAGTCGGGCTACGAGCTTTCGAGCCTGCTTTCACAGGCGGATGAAGCCCTGTATGGCGCCAAGGATCACGGGCGCAATCGTGTGCAAACCCTGCGCAAGTTGTACCTCAACCTCACGGATAGCTGAACGACTTCACCAACGTCAGCTCCCCCACCGCGCGCATCGGCACCAGGAACGTTTCCATCTTCTCGCTCGGCGTGCCTTCCTCGGTAATCACCGTCACCTGCGCCGTGGTCAGCGGTTGGACCGCGTCTTCCTGCCCCTCTTCATCACTGCTGTAGCCGCCGCCAAAGTAGTTCACGTAGACCAGATATTGCCCTTTGATCGGCGCGGGCATGGCGAAGATTTCCGGGCCGTAGCCGGTGGTGACGTCGACGTCGAGCGCGGCGCCGTTGGGGGCGACCCGGTCGCCGTACCAGATGTGCGCTCCGTCGGGGGTGATCAGGTGCAGGTCGAGGTCGGTGCTGTCGCTGTCCCAGGACAACAAAACGCGCAATTTGGCCGGAGTCGCACCGCCGCTGCTGTTGAGAAATTGCGTGCGCTGACGTTGTTGGCCATCAGGGCTGCGAACCTCGACGCTGTTGCTGCCGTTGGGGAATGAGAACGGGCGATCGAAGCGGCCGGCCGGGTCGATTTTCAGCGGCATGCTCACCCCGTTGACGATCAGCCGGCCGGGGTCTGTGGATTTGGCTGTGGCCTTGATCTGCCCGCTGATGCGAGCGGTGTTGGCCTGCCCTGCCGGGGTATTCACCGACGAGGCCGGGTAGTTGACGGTCTGTCGGAAGTTTTCCCCTTCGCCCTCAGGCGCGCCGGTGCGCCAGCCACCTGCGGGGGTGTCGAGTTTGACGCTGTCAGCCGCCATCACCGATGGCAACGCCACCAGCGAACAGAGCAACAGCAAGACCTGTGGATAACGGAGCTTCATGGACTATTCCAGCAAGAGGTGGCGGGCGAGCCCTTCGATGTAGGTTTCATCCTGGCCATTGGGATGTGCTTCGAAGGCCAGGTGCAGGTATTCATGGGTCAGGTCGAGGCGGTCTTGCAGTGTCTGCGCGCCACGCACGTAGATGCGCAGACGTTCGCGGTCGACATAGGGGCGGCCGAAGGCCAGGCGGCATACGGCGAAGGTGCTGACTTCGCTGTAGCCGGTTTCGCTTTCAAGTTTCTGGCGCCAGCCGCGCCGTTGTTTCTGCAGCCATTCTTGTGCGGCGGGCAACGCTTCGCAGGACGCGACCGGGTTGTCCCAGCGACTGAGACTGGCGCGTGGGTAGGCGTGCAGCAGGATGGCGTCGTAGCGCTGGCCGGCACGGGCCTGTTCGACGGCTTGCTGCCAGGACAATTTGTCCGGTCCGGGTTGATCGGAATGGTAGGTGACGGTGCTGCCGGCCAGCACCAGGTCGCTGGTCCACGCCGCGATATCGCGAGACTCGGACGACGCCGGACTCGGTGCGACCCGCTGACGGCTGCTGCTATCGTCGATGCTCAGGCAGTCACCGCTGCGCGTGGCGTTTTGCAGCAAGTATGTGCGAATGGCCACGGTCAGGGCTTTGGCGGCCTCGACCGGTTCGGCACTGGCTTCGCGCTGGAGAACGCGGGCGACGTACTCTTCGCGATCCAGACGAGCCACGAGCTTGTGGTTCAGCAGAAACAGTTCGCCGTCGCTGTGGATATCCAGCCCATTGCCGTTGGCGAATTCGACGCGGTAATCACCCTGCAACGCCCCGGAGGACACCACACCGTTCCCTGACAGCACGCGCCGAAGTGGGTAGCGGGAGAACAGGTCGACCTCTACGCACTGCCCTGCATCCGTAGGCCATGCAACAGGAATCACCGTAGACAGTGCCTGCGCGTAATCTCGAAGTACCCGTTGACTGGTACCGCGTCCACCGGCCCAGACCGGGGTACCGTCCGCCGTCCAACCGGCAAACCCGCCCTGACGCGATGTTGCATCCTGATCCGCCAGCCAGCTCCAGGTCTTCACCCGCAGGCGGCTGCCGAGTTCGCCGACGACATGACCATCAGCGGCATTGAGCAGCACATCGAGCAAAACTCGCCGGGCTTGATCCTGCGCCGGCAGCACGGCCAACACCTTCAACAGTTCCGCCACCGAAACCCGGGTAGCTGGTTGCAACGAAGGCAAATCCAGCAACCATTGCGGCGCCTGCCGCGCCTGCCAATAGGCTCGCCAGTCGGCATCACGAATGCCCAGCCGCGCGGGTTCGAAATACAGACCGCATGACTTCACCAACGCCTGATCACGCTCGATCCTGCCGCCCGCCGTGCAGCAATAAACCTCTTCTTTCGACTGCCCGCGGCATTCGTAAGCCGGCTCGCGCGCGCCGGTGTCCACCAGCCAGGCGTAGACGAACAACTTCCACACACTGCCCAGTGGCGTCTGCAAGGTCGGCGGCAATGGCTCGCGGGTGATCACCTGCGTTCGGCTCAGCGACAACAAATCGCCCTTGAAGGCCAGGCGCAAAGGTTCGTCCTGCGCCGTTGCCAGCACAGGGATCAAACACAGCAACCAACCTATCAGCAGCCTGTGCACGTCAGTGAACCGTGACCTGGCCAAGGGCGGCTTTTTGTTCAAGCGCCTGATGCTGCGGCGCATAAACTTGAGTGAAACGCACCGGCGGCAAGTTGAACTGCCCCTTCTGCGAGAAACGCACCAAGTGCCGCAGGCGCAATTCGCCACTCAAGGCATCGACCGGAACGGCATAAGCCATTTGCCCCGGTTCGAATCGCGCCTTCTCCAGCGATGTCGGTTCGGTGCCAGCCTTGCCCATGAGCTTGATGCCCCAGGTCGTGCGTTCGACATCGGCACCCGGTGGCAGCGGCACCTCCAGCAGGCCATAGCGCAACGGCCTGGCGGCTTTGCTGGTGACGATCACTTCATCGAGATAGAGGTTGTCGCTGGACAACGACGCGTTGCCGACCGCTTCGAGTTTGAAGGTGAAGGCTTCATCCCCCGGCACCAGTCGCGACAGGCGACGGGTGATGGTCACGGCCATCGGATCGACCGCCGGCTGTTGGCTGCGGTAGCTCAATGCAGCGCGCAGCGGACGCTCTTGCGCGCCAGTCAGCGTCAATACCGTCGGCACTGGCGCAGGCCCCTGCCACGTCCAATACATCTCACCAGAAACCCCGTACTGCTTCTTCCAGCCGTCACCAGGCGCCAATGCAATGGTGGGCGATGCCTGCTCGATGCTGCGTTGCAGCCAGGTGAGTGCCAATGCACGTTCCAGGGTCGATTGCTGCGGCAACAGGCGTTGCAGCAAGGCCTGGGCGTGAGACTGATCGAAGGGTTGCAGCGACAGGTTCAGCGCTTCGGCAAACGGCTGGGAACTGACCGCCAGACGTTGCTGTGCGTCGGCCAGTTGACGGTTGAACGCATCCGGCAATGCGACCTTCGCCTGCCTGGCCAGCGATGCCGTCAGCACTCGTGCGCCCGCCAGCCCCAAGGCTGAATCCGGATCGCTCATGACGAGGCTGTCTTCGCCGTCTTCCATCAGGTTCGCGGCAGTGCCCTCGCCCGCTTTCGCCAGGTCATCCATCAAGCCACTGAGCAAGGTATTGACCGGCAACTGCATTTGTTTGGCGAACGACAGGATCAGCGCCCGCTGCAACAGCGGCGTGTTCTTCGCCTGCTTGGCGTAGACCTCCAGCACCCGCTGCCAATGCTCCGGCGGCAGGCTCAGTTCCAGCACCTGGCTGGCGTGCCAGTCGGCGTAATAGGCGTAGGCGGTGAGGAAGGCATCCGGCTCGCCGTCCATGCCCCACCAGGTGAAGCTCGCCGAAGGGCCGGCCATTTGTACCAGGCGCAAGCGACTGGTTTGCATGATCAGGCGCAGGCGATCGCGGATCTGCGCATTCGCCGCCAGCGTCGGGTAGGCAATGCTCAACGGCAACAGGCGGCTGGCGGTCTGCTCGACGCCACCGTAGGGGTAGCTCAGCAGATCGTCGAGTGCAGAACGGAACAACGCTTGCGGGCTGTCGTCCAGACGCAGGCGGATATCACTGGCGTCTGCCGGCAACGTCAACGGCGTATCGCCCTCACCCGCATCAAGGCTCTGGGTTTGAGTCACCTGCCAACCTTCACCGGTCGCGCTCAAGTGTACCGCCAGGGCATCAGCGGTTTTGCCATCCTGCACCAGTTCGGCGCTCCACTCGCCATTGGCCAGTTCAAAGGTCGGCAACGGGATGTAGTTGATGCCGCTGTTCAGGGTCACAGGCACGCGCTGTTCATTGCCGGCGAAATGGGTGACCAGTTCGGCCTTGACCGGTTTCTCGGCCTGGCTGAAAGCAAACACACCGAGCTCCGGTTTGTCGCCAGCGCGGAATCGAGTCGGGCCGCTCCACTTCAGGTACAGCGGTTTTTCCGAGCGCACGAATTGCTTCTTCTGCCCGACCTGACCGCCATCGGCAATGGCCCTGGCAGTGATGCGCCAGCGGGTCAGGGAGTCGGGCATCTTGAAGGTGAAGCGGGTTTTGCCGTTGGCATCGGTCAGCAATTCAGGTTGCCACGCAGCGGTGTCGACATCCTCACGACGGGGTCGCTCCAACACCTTCACGCCCCGCTCACTGCGATTGGCTTTGCCCGGTGCACCGGGGCTGCCCGGCAAGGCGACGTCATAACTGATGAACGACAAACTGGCGCTGGTACGCACGTTGTTGCGGCGTGGGTGATAGAAGAACTGGTCGATGCTCGGCGCGACTTCAGGTTGCAGGGCGTAGACCATTTCATCGACCACGCTGACCGTCAGGTGCGCGGGAATCGCTTTGCCGGCGAACTGGGTGGTCAGGTCCACCGAGACGATTTCACCCGGCTGATAGGTTTCCTTATCCGTGGTGATGGCCACGTCGATCTGAGGCGTGACCACCTTGATGCCGGCGTTCTGGAAACTGTACTGGCCGCCCTTGGTGTACAGCACCGAGAAGGTCAGGTTCGGCGCGAAACCGTCCTTCACCGGGATGCGTGCGCGGTATTGGGTATCGCTGAGTTTTTCCATCTTCAGCCAGTCGCCGCCCTTGGACAGCAACGCGGTCGCTTCGACCTTGTCGCGTTCCAGAGACAGCAGCGCATCGCTCACTGGCTCGGGGAAAGTGATCAGTGCCAGCGCTTCATCGCCTGCGATGTACTCGGGCTTGTCGAGGACGATTTCCACGGTGCCGGGTACGGCTTTGACACCTTCGCCGGTAACCGAATGGCCGGTGGCGCCGACCACCCGGCCATGATCATCCTTGAGCGTCAGGTTGTAGGTGCCCGGCCGGTCAAAGGCCAGGGTGAAACCCTTGTCGGTTGCCGCGAGTTTTCCTTCGCCGGTGCTCTGGTCTTCCAGTCGTACCCAGCCGTAGCTGCCTGGCGTAACGGCATCGGCCTGCTCGCCTTCGCGGGTGTAGCTGAACGCAACCTTGTCACCCACCGCGCTGAAACGCCGAGGCGCGCTCAAGCGGAAATTCGCCGCGCCACGGTCGATCAGGATTTCCTTGGTGGTCTTGACCCGATACGCCGCACCGTCGCTGGCAAACACCGTGAGCATGTAGCGACTCGGTTTGTCGGCTGCCGGCAGGTCGAGGGACGCATTGCCCTTGGCGTCGGTGGTCAATTCGGTGCTTGTCAGCTCCACCGGAAACTGCCCGAGGTATTGCAGTTCGTTGTCGACCATCGACAGCTGTTGGGCGCGCAGGCTCAGGCTCAATTTCGCATTGGCCACCGGTTTGCCGTCCGGGTACAGCAGCACCAGGTTGCCCTTGACCGGCTCGCCAGTACGGTAATCCTGCTTGGCCAGATTGAGCGATATCTCGAAGTGCGGCTTGATGTATTCAGCGACGCGAAAGGCGCTGCTGTAGGCCTGATCCTTGTAGTTGAAACGCAGTTCATATCCACCGGCCACGGCGTTGTCCGGCAACTGGAATCGGCCCTGGGTGCCAGCCTTGGAATCGAGCTTCAGATCGAGGGATTGCAGCGCCGTGCCGGTCGCATCCAGCACGGTCACATTGACGTCGGCCGCGCTTGGCTGCACCGAGTCCCGCGCGTTCTTGAATTCACGGCCGACGATTTTCAGCGACACCCAATCCCCCGGCCGATACAGCGGCCGGTCGGTGAAGGCATAGAGTTTGGTGTCGTAGATTTCGCTGTCGTAGTAGAAGTTCTCGGAGACGAACACCCCGCCCTCTTCGTCCTCGCCGATCACGAACGAACGCTCGGGGCTGACGTGTTTCAGGCGTAGCAAACCATCGGCATCCGTGGCGCCGCTGCTCATCACACCGAGGCCGTCAGTCCACAGCACATTGACCTTCGGCACCGAGCTGCCTTCGTGTTTGCGCGCGGCCCACACCAGCAATTCGTCGCCGGCGATCTTGCTCACCGCCACGGTGTTGGAGACGAACACCATAGTGGTCGCGCGGTACTTGCCGATCAGCGCTTCCACCAGATAAAGACCTGGTTTGAGATTGCCCAACGGGATGTACACGTTGCCCGGCGCGACGCTGACGAACTCGCTGGAAGAACCGGCCAGGTTCACCCCCGCAGGTGGCTGGATCGGCTTGGCCTGCCACAACGGATAACGGAACTGGCTGACCACCGGCAAACCCGGTATCAGCGCGAATTGCGGCTGCGCATCGTAGGGCGTTGGCGCGGCCATCGCATTGCCCATCTTCAGTTCCGGCACTTCCTCGGTGACTTGTTTACGCGACTCGTAGGAAAACGCCCGCTGCATCACCCGACGGGATTTGCGATACCAGTTATCCCACAGGTAAGCGAGGGTGTTCGACAGACCTTCACCCTTGAACTGGCCATCGCTGACCACTCGATGCAGGTTCTTCTGGCGCTTGAGAAAATCCAGCGGTCTGTCGATGCGATACACCCGAATGTCGGCGCCGCCGTAGGGCTCCATGCGAAACCGGCGATAGTCGCGGCCCGGCGCTTCGAGACGCACCATCGCCTGTTCATCGCTGGCAAAACTGCTGTCGGCCAGCAGGAAAAAACTCTCGCCGGCCACCGGCGCATAGCCGCTGGACGGGACCGAGTCGTCGGCATCAACCGCCGAGAACGGCAGCACCAATACCAACATCAGAGACAGAAAACGCAGCATGCGGGCACCGGTCATTGGGAAACAAAATTCAGTCGATAGACGCCGATGAAGTTGGGGTTGGCTGCGTCGGGTATCCATCGGGTGTCCTTCCATGTCATGAGTTGCTGCAGGCTTGCCGAACGCATGCCGTTGTCGGTGGGTGTGCTGGTGCCGGTGTGATAGGCGATGTAACGGCCCATCCAGATCATCAGGTGCTGGTCGTCGCCCTGATCGAAAAACATCAGGTCGCCAGGGCGTGCTTGAGACACATCGCGGCTGACCAGATGGCTGTTGAACTGAATCAATTTGATTGCATTGACGTATGGCCCGACCTTGCCGCCGCCCTGCTGCCATTGCTGGGCAAGACCGCGCTGGGCGTCGCTCAGTTGCAGCTCCGGCGGCAGGTAACGATTGGACAGGCCATTGCTGCGCAGCCATTTGTCGTCATGGACTTTCAGCGCTTCATTGGCGGCGAAGCGCACCAGCCCGGCGCAGTCTTGCTGATACCAACGGGGGCTCGGCCCCTGGCTCAGTTGCTCCTGGGCGATGCGCACGAACCAGGCACGGAAGACCTGGGACTGCTGAGGGTCGAGCGATGGTGCCTCGATAGCCCGGGCACCCGCGCTCATCAACAAGGCCAGCAGGCCGAGACTTCGGATCAATGCCGTCACAGGGCTTTCCACTCCAGCGGCAGCCACTGCCAGTGGCCGTCCGGCTCGCTGCCTTCGGGCAAGGTCAGGGCGTATTTACCGTAGCCGCCGAGCTTGCGCAGTTTTGGGATCAGGTAGGTTTGCGCGGCGTTGTAGAACACCGGCTCCATGTCCTGGGGCAGGCTGTCGAGGGTTTCCTGCTGCATCAGTTGCGCCATGGAATCCGGGCCGAAATAGACCGGCATCAGCAGGTCCTTGGGCACCACATCGGCCATCGGCGGGAAGCGTTTGTCGAGGGTGCCGAGGGCCTTGTCCACAAGCTTGTCGTCGAGGGAAAACAGCAGCGTCGAACCATGCCGCGCCAGACTGACTTTCATGAACGCCTTGCCGGTGATGGCGTCGGGGTCTTGAGCGTCCTTGACCGCATAGGGACCGAAACTGGAGCTGACCTGACGTTGCCACTGGTGGCTCTGGCCTTCCTGTTTTTCCGCCACCGGGAAGGCCCCTTCTTCGACATTGCTCTCGTAGGCGCCGACCATCGAGCCGAACAGGCTGCCCAAATCCCCATCGAGTTTGCCGCTGTCGTCATCGTTGAGGCTTGCCACCAGCAAGGGCGTATACAACCGCGAATCGGCATACCAGCACAGGCCCGCCGCGCCGGCCATGTGTTCGGTCAGCGCCTGAGCCACCTTCTCCTCGGCACCGAGTTTCACCAGCAGCGGTTTCTGTTGCTCGGCAGCCAGCGGCAACGCCACGCAAGCGCTGGCGCCCATGGGCATGGCTTGCCAGATCGGTTTGAAATCGAAGTCCGGCTGATTCTCCAGTTCATCCATGGCCAGGAAGCTGTGCCAGCCCTTGTCGTCCATGTCGAAACGCAAACCGGCGAAATTCGGAATGAAGCGCTGATAACCCATGGCCAGCACGCTGGCATTCACCGACAGGCGTTGTTTCACCTCCGGCGTACGAGGCGGCAGGCCGAAGGCTTCGGGGAACAGTTTGTCGCCATTGAGCAACGCGGCAATGGCCGTGGTCGACACGCTGCCCGATTCTTCCGTTGCGCCACTTTGCGGATCGTAGAGTTTCGCCGGATTGGACAGCACCACCAATTTGTCGCCATGGGACGCGAACAGCAGCGCCTTGCTCGCGTTGTAACTGAGTTGATAGAGCCCCACGTCGTCGGTGCCGACCTTCACGTCAGCGACTTTGCTCAACTGCGAGTCGTCCAGCGCCACTTTGGCCAGCGGCTCCAGCACCTTGGCCAGCCCGCCGCGATCCATCACCAGCAGGAAATCCTTGAGCCGCCCATCCGCCCCGCGCCACAACGCTACGTCCGCCGGTTGATCGAACAGTTGCTCGATCAAGGTGTCCTGCAGTTTCAGGTCATGTTCGTAGATGATTCGCCGCAAGCTGCCGATCAACCCCAGGCGGTCGGCATGGGTTTCGTAATAGAAGACGAAGTCTTCGGTCAGGGTTTCCTTGAGGAACGGCACCGCCAGCAGGTCCTTGGGCAACTGGCTCAGGGAATGGGTTTCCAGCAGGCCATCCGGGCGGCTCATGCCCAGTTTGTCACTGGCCAACACAGGCGCTGGGGCCTTGGGTTTGTGCATGAACCACCCCAACCCAGCAGCCACGCCAACGACCAGGCATATCCCGATCAGCAGCGTCGGCCAATGCAGGGAAGATTTGGCCGCTGGTGCGCCAGCGGCCGGAGTAACAGTGCTATCACTCATGTTCACAAAACCCGATGTTCATCCGTGGAGCGGGGATGCTTAGTAGTTGAAAGTCTTGACCAGCAGCAGGTCGCCGATTGCGCGCAGGGGCACGATGAACGTCTCGCGTTTTTCATCGACGGTGTTTTCGTTGAGCACCAGATTGATTTGCGAGGTAATGACCTCGTTCTGATTGCCGGACTCATCGAAGTTATAGCCGCCGCTGCCGAAGTTGCCCCAATAGTTCACGTAAACAAGATAGGTGCCACGTAGCGGTGCGGTCATGGTGAACATTTCCGGACCCGGGCCATCGACGCCGTCAGGGTCGAGGCCGCCGCCATTGGTCAAGGCCGGGTGCGCCCAGAAGGCATGCTGGCCATCGGGCGTGACAATATGCAGGTCGAGTTCGGCTTTCGGATCATCCCAACCCAGCACCACGCGAATCCGCGCCGGGGTGCGCAGGTTGTTGGCTTCATAGAATTGAACACGCTTGAGGGACTGGCCTTCGGCGCTGCGCACTTCGACGCTGTTGGAGCCGGCGCCAAACGCATAGGGCCGGGCAAAACGCCCTTGCTCGTCGGTATAGAGATTCAGCGGATTGCCGTTGACCGCCAAGGTGTGCGGCCCGCGCTGGGTGCCGAGGGCCTTCAGTTGGCCTTCGATCATCGTGCGATTGCGCTGTACGCCCCGATCAATCGGCGGCGTGGGATAGGCGACTTGCGGGTTTTCGCTACGGTCCAGCAGACCGTTGTAACGCCAGCCGCCCACCGGCTCCGACAACTCGGCATTCGGCGCAGCCAGAATCCCGGGCGCGAAAACCAGCCCGATCAGCAGCAAAAGAAATGAGCGCATGCGACGCCTCCTGCCATGCAGGACGAAACCTTGCGCCTGATCCTGGGCGCGTCACAGATGTGAATACTGCGTTTCGTCTGAAAGACCCGTGACTATTGGGTCGTAGATGGCGCAAAGATTAGCCATTCGGATGTTTTTTAACAATCGGATAGCTCCGAAATTGCGGTGGGAATCACGATAACGGGTGGACGGTGAGCCGAATACGCGCCATATTCGGCTCATTATGTGAGCCGAATAACCTTTCCAATCGGCTCACCTCCCACTTAGAGCATCAAGTTCATGACACCTCAATGGATATGGCAGCAGCCTGATTGGCCGGGGTTCACCTGGAATGCCGAACGCCTGGCGCCCTTGTTACGCGAGTGCGTTCAAGCTCAAGGTCGGCTAATGGGCATGGCCAGTTCCGTGGGCAGTTCGCTGAGCGTGCAAAGTGAGCTGGATGCGTTGTTGCAAAACATCGTCACCTCATCGGCCATTGAAGGAGAACAACTGAACGTCGGCTCCGTTCGTTCGTCGCTGGCTCGACGCTTGGGCCTGGATCTACTTGATGGCGATAGAGTCAGCCAACGCAGTGAAGGTCTTGCGCAATTGATGCTCGATGCTACGCAGCATTTTGCCGAGCCGCTGACGCTGGATCGCTTGCTGCACTGGCATGAATGGTTGTTTCCAGAGCAGGACGGCGACCTCGCCGCCCGGGCGATACGTGTCGGTGCATTGCGAGGCGACGAACCGATGCAGGTCGTCTCCGGTCGTCTCGACAAGCCGACCGTGCACTTCGAAGCGCCGCCTCGACTGGGCCTTGAGCGTCAACTCGAAATCTTCCTCGACTGGTTTGAGAGCGGCCGAAACCAGGCCGGACTCGACCCATTGCTGCGTGCTGGCATCGCACACTTCTGGTTTGTCACACTCCACCCTTTTGACGACGGCAATGGTCGCCTCACACGCACCATCACCGATCTGGCATTGGCACAGGGCGAGGCTCAGGCGATTCGTTTTTACGCAATGTCGGCAAGCATTCTTGAGGATCGCACCGGTTACTACCGGGTGCTGGAAACCAGTCAAAAGGCTACGACAGATGTCACTGAGTGGCTGGAGTGGTTCCTGCAAACTCTTCTGCGCAGCCTGCAACAAGCCATGACGCGGATCGACAGTGTGCTGGGTAAGGCGCGATTCTGGCAGGCACACCAGAGATCCGAGCTGTCGGCCGAGCAAACAAAGGTACTTAATCGCTTGCTCGATGGCGGCGAAAGAGGCTTCGAGCACGGCATCAGTGCGGCTCAGTACCAGGCCGTCGCCAAAGTATCCAAAGCGACCGCGACCCGTCATCTGAGCGAACTGCTGAACAAAGACTGCCTGCAACGCCTGCCCGGTGGTGGGCGCAGTACCCGGTACCAGATCAAATACCCCGATACGACGGACACCTGATGCCTGTAGACAGGAAGCTTGTTCCCTCTCCACAGTGTTTGTTCATCCAGAAATTGCGACAGCAAATCCCCCCGCTCATTTGCCCATACCCCCCCTATCTGCTAGTGTCGCGCCGGTTTAACGTCAACCGGAAATCGCCGCCATGGCCCGCAAAAAAGCTGCACTGGATTTCGAACAGTCCCTCGCCGACCTGCAAACGCTGGTGGAGCGTCTGGAGAATGGCGAATTGTCGCTGGAGGACTCGCTGGCCGCTTTCGAGCAAGGCATCGGTCTGACCCGCGATTGCCAGGCGGCGCTGGCCCAGGCAGAGCAAAAGGTTCAGGTGCTGCTCGAGCGTGATGGCGAGCTGGCCGAGGAACCCTTCGACGCGGACCAACCAGAATGATTGCAGCGTACTCGGCAACCAGCCAGGCCCGCGTCAATGCGGCTCTGGAAACCCTGTTCACTGCACCGGGCCCCGAGTTGGCGCGTCTGTATGAAGCCATGCGCTACAGCGTGATGAATGGCGGCAAACGGGTGCGTCCACTGTTGGCCTACGCCGCGTGCGAAGCGTTGGGCGGCAAAGCCGAGCAAGCCAACGGCGCGGCCTGTGCCGTGGAGCTGATCCACGCCTATTCGCTGGTGCATGACGATTTGCCGGCGATGGACGATGACGATCTGCGTCGCGGCCAGCCCACCACCCACAAGAAATTCGATGAAGCCTGCGCGATCCTCGCCGGCGACGGCTTGCAGAGCCTGGCCTTCAGCGCCCTGCTCGACCCGCGCCTGAGCACATTGGACGCCGAGGTCCACCTGCAAATGGTCAGCGCCTTGGCACTGGCCGCAGGCCCGGCGGGCATGGTCGGCGGTCAGGCCATCGACCTCGGCTCGGTCGGTCTGAAGCTCGACCAGCAAGCCCTGGAGTACATGCACCGGCACAAGACCGGTGCGTTGATCGAGGTCAGCGTCAAGCTCGGTGCCCTGGCCAGCGGCCGTGCCGAGAAAGACGAACTCAAGTCCCTGCAGACTTATGCACAGGCCATCGGCCTGGCATTCCAGGTTCAGGACGACATTCTCGACGTCGAAAGCGATACCGAAACCCTCGGCAAACGCCAGGGCGCCGACATTGCCCGGGACAAGCCGACCTACCCGGCCCTGCTCGGCCTCGACGCCGCAAAGGCCTATGCCCTGGAACTGCGCGATCAGGCCCTGCACGCGCTGCGACCGTTTGACGCGGCGGCCGAGCCGTTGCGCGATCTGGCCCGGTATATCGTCGATCGCCGCAGCTGACGGCGATTGCGCCAAAAAAGACCAACGCGTGGGCAGGGGGCGAAGCATCAGGTAAACTGCCGCATCTTTTATACCTATAACGATTCGCCTGATGCCCACGACGTTTCATGAGATTCCCCGCAAGCGCCCGACCACGCCCCTGCTCGACCGCGCGAACACGCCGGACGGCCTGCGCCGGTTAGGCGAAGCCGAGCTGGAAACCCTGGCCGATGAGTTGCGCCTGGAATTGCTCTACACGGTCGGCCAGACCGGTGGGCATTTCGGTGCCGGCCTGGGCGTGATCGAGCTGACCATCGCGCTGCATTACGTCTTCGACACCCCGGACGACCGGTTGGTGTGGGACGTGGGTCATCAGGCTTATCCACACAAGATCCTCACCGGTCGCCGCGAGCGCATGGGCACCCTGCGCCAGAAGGACGGCGTCGCTGCGTTCCCGCGCCGCTCCGAGAGCGAGTACGACACCTTTGGCGTCGGCCACTCCAGCACCTCGATCAGTGCCGCGCTGGGCATGGCGATTGCCGCCCGCCTGCAAAACAGCGAGCGCAAGGCGATCGCGGTGATCGGCGACGGCGCGTTGACCGCGGGCATGGCGTTCGAGGCGCTGAACCATGCGCCGGAAGTGGACGCCAACATGCTGGTGATCCTCAACGATAACGACATGTCGATCTCGCGCAACGTCGGTGGCTTGTCGAACTACCTGGCGAAGATCCTTTCCAGCCGCACCTACGCGAGCATGCGCGAAGGCAGCAAGAAAGTGCTGTCGCGCCTGCCCGGTGCCTGGGAAATCGCCCGTCGGACCGAAGAATATGCCAAAGGCATGCTGGTTCCCGGCACGCTGTTCGAAGAGCTGGGCTGGAACTACATCGGCCCGATCGATGGCCACGACCTGCCGACCCTGATCGCCACCCTGCGCAACATGCGCGATCTGAAAGGCCCGCAGTTCCTGCACGTCGTCACCAAGAAAGGCAAAGGCTTCGCCCCAGCGGAAGTCGACCCGATCGGTTACCACGCCATCACCAAACTTGAACCCCTGGACGCCCCGGCCGCCGCGCCGAAAAAGGCCAGCGGGCCGAAGTACTCCGGTGTGTTCGGCGAATGGCTGTGCGACATGGCGGCTGCCGATCCACGCCTGGTCGGGATTACCCCGGCGATGAAGGAAGGCTCGGACCTGGTCGCTTTCAGCGAACGCTTCCCGCTGCGCTACTTCGACGTGGCCATTGCCGAGCAGCACGCGGTGACGTTTGCCGCCGGCATGGCCTGCGAAGGCGCGAAACCGGTGGTGGCAATCTACTCGACGTTCCTGCAACGCGGTTACGACCAATTGGTGCATGACGTCGCCGTGCAGAATCTCGACGTGCTGTTCGCCATCGACCGCGCCGGTCTGGTGGGCGAAGACGGCCCGACTCACGCCGGCAGCTTCGATCTTTCGTACCTGCGCTGCATCCCCGGCATGCTGGTGATGACCCCGAGCGATGAAAACGAGCTGCGCAAGATGCTCACCACCGGCCATCTGTACGAAGGCCCGGCGGCGGTGCGTTATCCACGGGGCAACGGCCCGAACGCGACCATCGAGAAAGACCTCGAGCCTATCGAGATCGGCAAAGGCGTAGTCCGCCGCCAGGGCAGCAAAGTCGCCCTGCTGGTGTTCGGCGTGCAACTGGCCGAAGCCCTGAAAGTCGCCGAGACGCTGGACGCGACCGTGGTCGACATGCGTTTCGTCAAGCCGCTGGATGAAGCGCTGGTTCGCGAAATCGCCGGCAGCCACGAGCTACTGGTGACCGTCGAAGAAAACGCGATCATGGGCGGCGCCGGTGGCGCGGTCAGCGAATTCCTCGCCCGCGAAAACATCCTCAAGTCGGTGCTGCACCTGGGCTTGCCGGACATTTACGTCGAACACGCCAAGCCTGCGCAAATGCTGGCTGAGTGCGGTCTGGATGAGGCGGGAATCGAAGCGTCCATTCGTGAGCGCCTGCAACTGCTCAACATCTAAACGCAAAACCCTGTGGGAGCGAGCTTGCTCGCGATGGCGGCCTGTCAGTCGACTCAAATGCTGACTGATACACCGCTATCGCGAGCAAGCTCGCTCCCACAGTGGTTTTCAGCGTCTATCAAAACTGTATTCGCCTCAAAGCACCAACGGACTCCCCATGAAACTCTCCCCCTTCGCCCTGACGCTGACCCTGCTGCCGGCCGGTCAATTGCTGGCCGACACCTTCGAACGCGACCAGGCCCTGAAGCTGCCCGACGTGTTGATCAGCGCCAACCGCCAGGTCGAAGCGCGTAACGACAGTAGCGCCGCCAACACCGTATTCACCCGCGAAGACATCGATCGCCTGCAACCCGATAGCGTCACTGACCTGTTGCGGCGGGTACCGGGTGTGCAAGTCTCGCAGTCCGGCGGGCGCGGCAGCATTCCGGGTGTCTACATCCGTGGCACCCAGTCGGCCCAGAGCCTGGTGCTGGTGGATGGCCAACGCATCGGCAGTTCGACCTCCGGCGACAGCAACCTGCAACACATCAATATCGAGCAGGTCGAGCGCGTGGAAGTGCTGCGCGGCTCCCGCTCGGTGATTTATGGCAGCGATGCGATTGGCGGGGTGATCCAGATCTTCACCCGCCGTGGTGGTGAGCAAGGCCTGCAACCTCGATTGCACATGGGATTTGGCAGCAACCAGACATGGGAGCGCAGTCTCGGTTTGTCCGGCGGTGATGAGCAAACCCGCTTCAACCTCGGCGCCAGCCTCGATGAAACCGCCGGCATCAATCGCACCCATGAGTCGTATCCCAGTGATGGCGACCATGACGAATATCGTAACAAGTCGCTCAGCCTGAGCCTGAGTCACGCCCTGACGGAAGACATCGAAGTCGGCGCCAACCTGCTGGATAACCGTGGCAAGAGCGAGTTCGACAACCCGTTCGGCCGCTTCGACATGAATACGTTCGAGTCGGTCCAGCAACAGCCCTACAGCGACTTCGATGTGAGCAGTGTCAGCAGCTATGTCGATGCACGGATCAACGATCTCTGGAAAACCCGCGTTGATGTCGGCCACAGTGAAAACCGCGAGAAGACCCTCGACAAGCTCAGCGATGAACGCACCGTATTCAACACCTATCGCGACTCGGTGACCTGGCAGAACGACCTGACGCTCAACGAGCGCAACAGCCTGATGCTCGGTGGTGACTGGTACGAAGACCGGATCAACAGCACCACGGCGTTCGACGAAGACAGCCGCTGGAACCGAGCCGCGTTTATCCAGCATCGCTTTCAGGCAGACAGTTTCTCCACGGAGTTGGGCCTGCGTCACGACGATAACCAGCAGTTCGGCAGCCAGAACACCTGGAGTGGCACCTTCACCCTGCCGCTGAACCCGGACAACGAAGTGCTGCTGACCTACAGCGAAGGCTTCCGCGCGCCGACGTTCAACGACCTGTACTACCCGGACTTCAGCAACCCCGACCTGAAGCCTGAAACCTCGAAAAGCTATGAGCTGCAATGGCGCAGCCAATTGACCGAGAACAGTCGCCTGGAGGCGTCGCTGTATCGCACCGACCTTGAAGACGCGATCATTTTCGGCAGCAACTCACGCCCTGAAAACGTCGCCTCGGCGCGGATCAACGGCTTCGAAGCCGCGCTGAAGCAGGAACTGTTCGGCTGGCAGAGCAATCTGGGCGTGGCGATCATCGACCCACGAGATCGTGACACGGGCCACACCCTGGCCCGTCGCGCGCGGCGCACCTTGAGCTGGGATCTGGACCGTCAGTTCGATCGCCTGGGCCTCGGCGCCAGTTGGCAAGCGGTCAGCAGCAGCTATGACGACTTGAACAATCAACAACCGTTGGATGGTTATGCCTTGTTGGGGCTGCGCAGCAGTTGGGAGCTCAATCGTGAAGTCCAACTGGAGCTGAAGGTCGATAACCTGCTGGACAAGGGTTACAGCCGGGCGCTGTACAGCTTCCAAGGTAGCCAGTACGGGTATCGCGAGGAAGGTCGGGCGTGGATGTTCGGGGTGACCTGGACGCCGGAGAGCTGAGGCTGGCGCGAATCATTGTGGCGAGGGAGCTTGCTCCCGTTCGACTGCGTAGCAGTCGCAATCAACGCTGACCGGGGCAATCAGACAAATTGCAGTGTTAGTTTTTGGGCTGCTTCGCAGCCCAGCGGGAGCAAGCTCCCTCGCCACAGTTACAAATTCGGTGCAATCAACTGGCAGAGTTTGGCAGTTGCCTCAATCATCTGCCCACTCGGCCGCTCCAGGCCCTTGTCCGTCACCAGGCGCAACTGTCCCTGTGCCACGGCCGCCACCTGCGGCCAGGCTTTCCACGCATCGAGCTGCGCCTGTTCGCTGGCCAGAATCACCTCGGGATTGCGCTGCAACACCGCTTCCACACTGACTTGCGGTGCCGGCAGTTTCAGGTCGGCAAACACGTTTTGCGCACCGCAGACCTCCAGCGCATCGCTGATGATCTGTTCACCACCAACCGTGTACAGCGGCCGATCCCAGACTTGATAGAACACTCGTAACGGCTTGTCCCGGCGATAGCGCTGACGCAACTCATCCAGCCGCTGGCGTAAATCGCTGGCCAATGAAATTCCGCGCTCAGGTCGACCGAGCTGAGCGGCTATGGTCTGAATCTGTGCGGCAAGCTGGTCCAGGCTGTGGGGTTCGGCGACGTAGGTGGGAATATTCAGTCGCTTGAGCTGGTCACGCTGGGCCGGGCCGACGCTACCAGGCCATAGCAGCAACAGATCGGGTTTCAGGCTGAGCAAGCGCTCCATATCCAGCTGGCCATAGCGGCCAACGGAAGGCAGGCCCTTGAGTTCGGCAGGTCGTTCACCAGCGTCCAGCACACCCACCAAGAGGTCGGCGGAACCCAATTCAACGACGATTTCAGAGAGCGACGGTGCGAGGCTGACAACCCGTTCGACCGCGATGGCCGGGCCACTGGCGGCCAGCAGCAACACCGCCAGCCAGAGCGCGCGCATCAACCGAGTTGACGCGGAATACGGTAGAGGTAGAACAGCACGGCGGTCGACAGTGCCAGCAACATCAGCGGCACGGCTTCGAGACCGACGAACACCGCCAGGGCACCGATCCAGGCCGGCAGCCCGGCGGCCAGGAATGCGGTGCGCCGCTTGGCCGCCAGACTGATCCAGGCGGCAGGTTCGTCAGGGGTATCGAGGGCTTTCTGGGTGGCGATCAGCGCGTGTTTGTAGGCGCCGAAAAACTTCAGGCTGACAAACATCGAGGCGACTCCGGCGATGAACAACGGCATCGCCAGCACCGGCAGAATGGCTTCGCCCTGGCCGAACAGCGCATTGATCACAAACAGCGGCAACAAGGCCAGTGCCAGGTATTGCCACCAGTTGACGGACAGTCGCCGCCGCACCTGACCGCGGGTCACGCCCGGTCAACCTCGCCCTGATGCTCATTGCCCATCATGTGGTCGAGCTTGCTTGCCTTGGTTGCCAGGTAGAGTCGGTTATGCGGGTTGTGGCCGGTGTGCAGCGGCACGCGCTCGGCGACCACGATCCCCATGTCGGTCAAGGCTTTGACCTTGCGCGGGTTGTTGGTCATCAGGCGCAGGGACTTCACGCCCATGTGCTCCAGCATCGGCAGGCACATGGCGTAGTCACGCTGGTCGGCGGCAAAGCCCAGACGTTCGTTGGCTTCAACGGTATCGGCGCCGCCATCTTGCAGCTCATAGGCGCGGATCTTGTTCAGCAGGCCAATGCCACGGCCTTCCTGACGCAAGTAGAGCAACACGCCACGACCTTCACGGGCGATGGCCTGCAAGGCAGCTTCCAGTTGCGAGCCGCAGTCGCAACGTTGGCTAAACAGGGCATCGCCCGTCAGGCATTCGGAGTGCAACCGGCCGAGTACCGGGGCACCGTCATCGAACTCACCCAGGCTCAGCACAACGTGCTCGCGGCCGGTGGCTTCATCGAGAAAGCCATGCATGGTGAATTGCGCAAAAGGTGTTGGCAGCTTGCAAGCGGCGACAAAAGCGACAGGCACCGGTGTGCTCCTGATCTAAAAGTCTGAAGATTCGCAGAGCCGGCATTGTAACAGCAGGTTCCGGAGGACGCTTAGGCTGAATTATCGGCGATAACTATCAAAATGTTTGATATACGCCCCGGCACATACCCTGTGGGAGCGAGCTTGCTCGCGATTGCGGTGTATCAGCAGCGTATTCGTCAACGGAAAGTCTGCCATCGCGAGCAAGCTCGCTCCCACAGGGTTCTGTGTCGGTCATCGGCTCTGGGAAGCATTCGAATCAAACGGATACGGCTGTTTCCAGCGTTCAAAAATCGGTTTCAGCTCGCCGCGTTTCACCAGTTGCTCCATGCGCTGGTCGAACAGGGCCATTAACGTACGCGCCTTCGGGGTCTTGGCGAAGCACAGATACAGCGGCAACTCGGCGATATGGGTGCGCCGCAGCTGGGACGGATCCTTGGCGCGGTTGATGACATAATCGACTTCGGTCAGGGCATCGATGTAGAAGTCGGCACGATTGTGGATCAGCATCGACACGATGCCGGTACGCCGCTGCACTTCGTCGAAGTGGCGCACATTGGGCAAGTAATCCTGGTAGTCGTAGCCGCGGACCCAGGCCAGTCGATAATTGCCCAGGGTTTGCGGGGTGGGTACCGGACTGCTGGCCAGGCCCAGGGCATAGATGTGATCGGTGTCGAAGCTCCAATGGGGATAGAGCACACCCTCGGACTCGTCACGATAGGATCCGACGCAGGCATCGACTTCGCCACGTTCGGCCAGGCCCAGCGAACGCAAGTAGGGTTCGGTGCGGATGTCGACCTTGACGCCCGCCGGCTCGAACACTTGCCGTAGTACGTCCCAACCCAGTCCATGACCGTCAGCGGCGGTGTAGTCTTCCCAGTCTTCGCTGGCCAGATGAATCACCGACGGCGGCGCAGCACTCCCTCCCCCCGCCTGGACAAAAGAGCAAAACATCGCGAACGCCATCACCATCAATCCGCGTACAGCCATCCCCCGCTTCCCCCGATAAACAGCTCTCATGATCAACGCCTGGAAATCCCCGGTCAGGCGAAAAACCACACCAGTCCCTGCATCGCCAACCAGGCGAACACCCCGGCCAGGACATCATCGAGCATGATGCCCACGCCGCCATGTACGTGCCGGTCAATCCAGCGTATCGGCCATGGCTTGAGAATGTCGAAGAAGCGGAACATCAAGAAACCCGCCAGCAACCACTGCCAACCTTCCGGCACCAGCCACAGGGTGATCCACATCCCGACCATTTCGTCCCAAACGATGCCTTCATGGTCGTGTACCCGCAAATCGTCGGCCACTTTGCCGCACAGCCAGAAGCCGAACAGCATGGTGATGCCCAGCATCAGCCAGTAACCCCAGTCGGGCAGCATTTGCCACAACGGAATAAAGGGTAGCGCAACCAGCGACCCCCAAGTGCCAGGCGCCTTTGGCAAGGTGCCGGAGCCGAAGCCGAACGCCAGGAAATGCCATGGATTACGCCAGACCGACGGCGGTACGAATTCCGCCGGAACCTGTTTGGGATGATCTGTCACGGTGACTCCCGAAAATGTTGATAACCCCGGGCTTGCGGGGTGATGTCTTGTCCGTTGGCATCCAGCAGTGTCACACCTTGCCCATTCACGACGCGCCCAATCACATGGATCGGCCAGCCATCGGCCAGCAATAGCGGCAACTCGACGGACGGTAAGGTGAAGGCCAGGACGTAATCGTCGCCGCCGCTCAAGGCCGCAACCTGTGCATCCGATTGGCCGAGAAAGTCGACCAGGCTCTGCGACAGCGGCAAACGATCCCGCTCGACCTCGATACCGACCTTCGACGCCAGCGCGATATGCCCGCAATCCGCGAGCAGTCCGTCAGAGATATCCATTGCCGAAGTGGCCTTGCCCCGTAGCGCCTGACCCAAGCCGAGCTGCGGTTGCGGCGACCAGTAATGCGCCAACAACGGCTCGGCAATGCTCGCTTCGGCTGTGCGCTGGCCGAGCACCAAGGGCAAGGCACCGGCGGCATTGCCCAGGTTGCCGCCGACACACAGCAGGTCGCCCGGTTGCGCACCGCTGCGGGTCAGCGCCAGACCGGCCGGCACGCGCCCGAACACGGTCATGGTCAGGCTCAACGGCCCGCGGGTCGTGTCACCGCCCACCAGCGCCACGCCACAGCTTCGCGCCATCTGGTTCAAACCTCGGGCATAGGCTTGCAGCCAATCGGCGGTCACCGTCGGCAAGGTCAGGGCAAGGGTAAAGGCAATCGGGGTAGCGCCCATGGCGGCCAGGTCGCTGACCGCAACGGCCAGCGAGCGCTGACCGAGCAGAAACGGATCGCAGGGATCGGCGAAATGCACGCCGGCCACCAACGTATCGGTAGAGATCGCCATCTGTTCCCCGGAGGGAACAGCCAGCAAGGCGCAGTCATCGCCAATCCCGAGGGCAACGCCTTCGCCGCCCTGCGCACAAGGCGCGGCGGCGAAGAAATTGCGGATCAGCTCAAACTCACCCATTGGGTATCCTGTCTCACCAATACTGTTCATTTTTTAGCGGCGTCTGGTGTCGCCATACTGCGTTGCCGCTCCTCGCCATAGCACGCTATGACTCGTCGCGGCGCCTTGTCTGACAACACCAGTCACTCGCTAAAAAACGAACGTATCGGCGAGACAGGACACTAGATCCAAGCGCTAATCAGCGCTTGAACGCCTTGACTTCAGCTTCACGCAGACGCGGGGCCAGCTTGTCGAGCACACCGTTGACGAACTTGTGGCCGTCGGTGGAACCGAAGACCTTGGCCAGTTCGATACCCTCGTTGATCACAACGCGGTACGGCACGTCGACGCGCTTGAGCAGCTCCCAGGTGGACAGGCGCAGAACGGCCAGTTCAACCGGGTCCAGCTCTTCGATGGTCAGGTCCAGGCATGGCGTGAGCGCGGTGTCGATTTCGGTCTTGAACTGCGGAACCCCGTGCAGGATCTCGCGGAAGTACGCGCCGTCGACATCGCTGAAATCGTTATCGACCCGGAACTGCGCTTCGATCTCGTTCAGCGACTGCTTGGCCATGTGCCATTGGTACAGCGCCTGGGTTGCGAGCTGACGGGCTTCGCGACGCTTGACGCTTTTCGATGGCTTGCCGGCATCCGCAGGCTTTGGATCGCGCGGGTTGAAACGATCGCTTTCGTCGCTAATCACTTGGCCTCCAACTGCGCCAGCAGGCTGACCATTTCCAGAGCGGACAGGGCAGCTTCAGCACCTTTGTTCCCGGCCTTGGTGCCGGAACGTTCAATGGCTTGCTCGATGGAATCAACGGTCAGGACGCCGAAAGCGACCGGAACGCCGAACTCCATGGACACCTGGGCCAGGCCCTTGGTGCACTCGCCAGCCACGTATTCGAAGTGCGGAGTGCCGCCACGAATGACCGCGCCCAGGGCGATGATTGCCGCGAATTCGCCTTTCTGGGCGACTTTCTGCGCAACCAGCGGAATTTCGAAGGCGCCAGGCGCGCGGATGATGGTGATGTCGCTTTCGCTCACGCCGTGGCGAACCAGGGCATCAACTGCACCGCTGACCAGGCTTTCAACGACGAAGCTGTTGAAACGGCCCACTACCAGAGCGTAGCGGCCTTTAGGGGCGATGAAGGTACCTTCGATGGTCTTCAGGGTCATTCGATAGATCTCTTAAAGAGCCGGGACGCGTCTCGTACGCGCCCCTCGGTGATATTTGAACCGCGAATTCAAGGCCGGAAACAACCGGTCATTATTCGGAGGGCACGTATTCTACAACTTCCAGATCGAAACCGGATATCGCATTAAATTTCATGGGTGCCGACATCAGGCGCATTTTGCGCACGCCGAGGTCACGCAGGATCTGCGAACCGGCACCGACAGTGCTGTAGGTGGTCGGTTTTTTCACCGCGGCGTGATCGGCGGTTTCGCGGATGTGCGCGAGCAACACGTCGCCATCGAGCGGGTGACCGAGCAACAGCACAACACCGCTGCCGGCCTCGGCAACCGTGGCCATGGCGGCGCGCAGGCTCCAGCGGCCCGGTTGCTTGACCATCAGCAGGTCGCGCAGCGGGTCCATGTTATGCACCCGAACCAGGGTCGGTTCTTCGGCACACACGTTGCCCAGGGTCAGCGCCATGTGCACGTCGCCTTCCACGGAATCACGATAGGTCACCAGGTTGAATTGGCCCAGTTCGCTGTCCAGTGGCTGCTCGGCAATCCGCTGAACGGTACGTTCGTGGATCATCCGGTAGTGAATCAGGTCGGCGATGGTGCCGATCTTGATGTCGTGCTCGGCGGCAAATGCTTCCAGCTCGGCGCGACGGGACATGGTGCCGTCGTCGTTCATCACTTCGCAGATCACGCCGCTCGGCTCGAAACCGGCCATGCGCGCCAGGTCGCACGCCGCTTCGGTGTGGCCGGCACGGGCCAGGGTACCGCCGGCCTGGGCCATCAGCGGGAAGATGTGGCCCGGGCTGACGATATCTTCAGCCTTGGCATCACGGGCGGCGGCAGCCTGCACAGTGCGCGCACGGTCGGCGGCGGAAATACCGGTGGTCACACCGGTGGCCGCTTCGATCGATACGGTGAACTTGGTACCGAAACCGGAACCGTTGCGCGGGGCCATCAACGGCAGCTTGAGCAGTTCGCAGCGCTCGCGGCTCATCGGCATGCAGATCAGGCCACGGGCGTGCTTGGCCATGAAGTTGATGTGCTCGGGCTTGCAGCACTCGGCGGCCATGATCAGGTCGCCTTCGTTCTCGCGGTCTTCGTCATCCATGAGGATGACCATCTTGCCTTGGCGGATGTCTTCAACCAGTTCTTCGATGCTATTGAGCGCCACAAGGCACCCCCTTGAGTCAGGATTTGAGGTAGCCGTTTTGGGCCAGAAAGCTTTCGGTAATGGTGCTGCCAGGCTTTTGCGAAGAGCCTGGCTCTGCGGCCTTGTCGCCCAAAAGCAGACGCTCCAGGTAACGGGCCAGCAAATCCACTTCCAGATTCACCCGGCGGCCAGGCTGGTACGACGCCATGATGGTTTCGCTCAGGGTGTGCGGAATGATGGTCAGCAGGAACTCGGCGCCATCGACTGCGTTCACGGTGAGGCTGGTGCCGTCGACGGTGATCGAGCCTTTATGGGCGATGTACTTGGCCAGGTCCTTTGGCGCGCGGATGCGGAATTCCACGGCGCGCGCGTTCTCGGTACGGGCAACCACTTCGCCCACGCCGTCGACGTGACCGCTGACCAGATGCCCGCCGAGGCGAGTGGTCGGGGTCAGGGCTTTTTCCAGATTGACCGGGCTGCCGCTTTTCAGGTCGTTCATGGCGGTGCAGTCGAGGGTTTCGCGACTGACGTCCGCCGCAAAGCCATTGCCCGGCAGTTCAACGGCAGTCAGGCACACGCCGTTGACCGCGATGCTGTCGCCCAGTTTGACGTCGCTCAGGTCGAGCTTGCCGGTTTCGACGTGAACCCGCACATCACCGCCCTTTGGGGTCAATGCACGAATACTGCCGATGGATTCGATGATGCCGGTAAACATGAGGTTCTCCTCGAGAACAAAGCCAGCGCTGTAGCGTTGACCGGAAATTATACGCTCGCGGTTGACGTAGGAATGGCAATGACTCGCCAGTCATCGCCCACTGCGCGAATTTCAATGATTTTAAGCTCGGGCGCATCCTTCATTTGCGCGAGCGGCCAGTCCAGCAGCGGCCGCGCCGAAGAGCCCAGGAACTTGCCGGCAATGAAAATCTGGAACTCGTCCACCAGACCGAGTTGGGCAAAGGCACCTGCCAGGCGCGGACCGGCCTCAACCAGCACCTCGTTGACGCCACGGGCTGCGAGTTCAACCAATAGCTGACGCAGATCGACCTGGCCGTCGTAACCCGGCACGATCAGGCATTCCGGACCATTGGCGTATTGCTCTTCCACCGCCACGCAGGTGGCAACCAGCGCCGGGCCGGCCTTGAAGAACGGTGCATCCAGTGGCACCCGCAGACGACCGTCGACCAGCACCCGCAGCGGCAGGCGGCTCATGGCCAGTGCGGTTTGCTCGGCATCCAGCCCCAGCTCATCGGCTCGCACGGTCAGCCGCGCGTTGTCCGCCAGAACCGTGTCGGCGCCGGTCAGTACCACGCTGGCCTGGGCACGAAGGCGTTGCACCGCAGAACGTGCGGCCGGACCGGTGATCCACTGGCTTTCGCCGCTTTCCATCGCCGTGCGCCCGTCCAGGCTCATGGCCAACTTGACCCGCACGAACGGCAAGCCGTGTTCCATGCGTTTCAGGAAACCTTGGTTAAGCTTTCGCGCCTCGCTTTCCAGTACGCCGCTTTCGGTGGCGATACCGGCCTGTTCCAGGCGTTGTAGACCACGACCGGCGACTTCCGGGTTCGGGTCCTGCATCGCCGCGACCACCCTGGCCACACCGGCATTGACCAGTGCATCGGCGCAAGGCGGTGTGCGGCCGTGGTGGCTGCAAGGTTCAAGGGTCACGTAAGCGGTGGCGCCACGAGCCTGCTCACCGGCCGCGCGCAAGGCGTGGACTTCAGCGTGGGGCTCGCCGGCGCGCTCGTGCCAGCCTTCGCCGACAATCTGCCCGCCCTGCACAATCACGCAACCGACCCGCGGATTGGGGTGCGTCGTGTAATGCCCCTTGCGCGCCAGCTCCAGGGCACGGGCCATGAAATGAGCATCGAGGATGGCTTGTTCTGCGGGCGTGGTCATTCTTTCACCGGTTCACGGGCCAGGCGATCGATCTCTTCGCGGAACTCGTTGAGGTCCTGGAAGCGGCGATATACCGAAGCGAAGCGGATGTAGGCGACTTCATCGAGCTTCTGCAGCTCGGCCATCACCAGTTCGCCGACCACAAGGGATTTGACCTCGCGCTCGCCGGTGGCGCGCAGTTTGTGTTTGATGTGCACCAGCGACGATTCGAGGCGCTCGACACTCACCGGGCGCTTTTCCAGCGCGCGCTGCATGCCGGCGCGGAGTTTTTCTTCGTCGAACGGCTGGCGACTGCCGTCGGTTTTGATCAGGCGCGGCAACACCAGTTCAGCCGTCTCGAACGTCGTGAAGCGCTCGCCGCAGGCCAGGCATTCACGCCGGCGGCGCACCTGTTCGCCCTCGGCGACCAGACGCGAGTCGATGACCTTGGTGTCGTTGGCACCGCAGAAGGGACAGTGCATGGTGGCAGGCAACAAAAAAAGGGAGGGCCATGGTAGCGCATCCCGGTGGCAAGACAAGCCATAGGGTTTGCGGTATACAGACGGGATGATCACTTGATCCATGGAATTCAGCTTTATGGAGCCACCAATGTCGTTACGTCCGCTCATTTTGCTCAGTGTTTTCAGCCTGCTGGTGGCTTGCGGCAGCGATGCACCCAAGCCCCAGCCGCCAACGCCTGGCCCGGCGCCGCAGCAAGCGCAGAAGAAGGCCCGGGAGGCCGCCAACCTCGGCCCCCTGCCTGCCTATCAGCGTGAACTGAGCGGTACCCTACAAGGCGTTCCAGCCGGCGCTGAAGTCGAACTGGCATTGCTGGTGATCGACGAAAAGAACCGCCCGCAGCAATTGCTCGCCAGTTCCAGCCTGATCGGCAACAACCAGGTGCTGGCGTTTCACCTGCGTTTCAACCCGGAATCCTTCCCGGCCGGGGCCCGCGTTGAACTGCGAGGCCGCGCCAGCCAGTCCGGACAGTTGATCCTGCACCTGCCGTCGCAGCTGATTACCCAGCCGACCACCCAGGCCCTGGGCCAACTGCAATTCGTCAAAGCCCCATGAATGCACCGCTCGACCTGCAAAAGGCGTTGGGTGAACTACTCGGTGATGCGCAATTGGTCGCCTGTGAGTTACCAGGGACCGACCTGAAGTTGTGGCTGATCGACGGCGACAACATGGACCGCGCCTTCAGCCCGGAAGAAACCCGGCGCATCCTGCATGAGCCACCGTACTGGAGCTTTTGCTGGGCCAGCGGGTTGGCCGTGGCCCGTTACCTCGCTGACAACCCGCATTGGGTCGAAGGCAAGCGTGTGCTGGATTTTGGCGCCGGGTCTGGCGTGGCGGGGATTGCCGCTGCCAAGGCCGGGGCGCTGGAAGTGCTGGCCTGCGACCTCGACCCGCTGGCGATTGCCGCGTGTCGGGCCAATGCCGAGCTCAATGACGTAGAGCTCAACTACTCGACGGATTTTTTCGCCGAGGCTGATCGCTTCGATCTGATCCTGGTGGCGGATGTGCTGTACGACCGGGCCAACCTGCCGCTGCTCGACCAGTTCCTCAGCCGCGGCCGAGAGGCGCTGGTGGCGGATTCCCGAGTGCGGGACTTCCGCCATCCGTTATACCGGCGCATAGAGATGCTGGAGGCGATGACCCTACCGGATCTGGCCGAGCCCCACGAGTTTCGGCATGTGAGCCTCTACCACGCCGCCCGCGCCTGACCGTATAGTTGCCCCATTCACGCTTTTACGAGATTGCCCATGAGTCAGGAAACGCCGTACATCTTCGACGCCACGACTGCCGATTTCGACCAGTCGGTGATCGAGAACTCTTTCCACAAGCCGGTGCTGGTGGATTTCTGGGCCGAATGGTGCGCGCCCTGCAAAGTGCTGATGCCGATGTTGCAGAGCATTGCCGAGAGCTATCAGGGTGAGTTGCTGCTGGCCAAGGTCAACTGCGACCTCGAACAAGACATCGTCGCCCGCTTCGGCATCCGCAGCCTGCCGACCGTGGTGCTGTTCAAGGACGGTCAGCCGGTAGACGGCTTTGCCGGTGCCCAGCCGGAATCCGCCGTGCGCGCCCTGCTCGAACCCCATGTGCAGATGCCGCCACCGGCCGCTGCCGATCCGTTCGAACAAGCCCAGGCGCTGTTCGATGACAGCCGCTTTGCCGATGCCGAAGCGCTGCTCAAAGTGATCCTGGGTGAAGACAACACCAACGCCAAGGCACTGATCCTCTACGCCCGCTGCCTGACCGAGCGCGGTGAACTGGGCGAAGCGCAAGCCGTGCTGGATGCGGTCAAGAGCGACGAGCACAAGGCCGCGCTGGCTGGCGCCAAGGCACAGATCAAGTTTCTCGGTTTGGCCAAGGACTTGCCGGATGCCGCCGACCTGAAGGCCCGGCTGGCAAAAGACCCGCTGGACGATGAGGCGGTCTATCAACTGGCGATCCAGCAACTGGCCCGTCAGCAGTACGATGCCGCGCTGGATGCCTTGCTGAAGCTGTTCATCCGCAATCGCAGCTACAACGAAGGCTTGCCACACAAGACCTTGCTGCAGGTGTTCGAGTTGCTGGGCAATGATCATCCGTTGGTGAGTACCTACCGCCGCAAGTTGTTTGCCGCGCTGTACTAAGCCGTCTCGATCCAGCTGTAGAGCGGCGTATCCCCGCCGCTCACTACCTTCACATCCGAACTATGGCGCAAACGCACCAGCAGGCGCTTGCCCGCCGCCGCGCTCCCGGTCAGGCCTTCGAGTTGATCGAGCAAGTCCGGCCCGCTCAACTGCCCGGTCTTGCGCAGCAAATCCCTGGCGATCTGCCACAGCGCATCATCCGGATTCAGCGGTTTCGCCGCTGGCGCGCTGACAGGGGATTTTTCCACCTGCAACTGCGCCCCTAGCCGCGCCCAGTCCGCGTCGTCCATCTCCAGGGTCAAATCCACCGGCCAGTCGCCGATGCTTCCGCGAATTCGCAACATAGGTCTGCTCCCGCACATTTCTTCCCGGCATGCTCCCATGGGACTTGTGCAACGCCAAGCGGGCAGTCAAACTCTCCGCACTTACGTTATAAGATTACATAACAATTTCTTCATTTTACTTTTCGGAGACTCGTCATGCGTCGTCTGCTTCTCGCCCTGCCGTTTGCCATGTTGCCGCTGGCTATCGCCCATGCCGCCGACGAACACGATCATGAGCATGGCAGCCTGGGTGCCCACGAACATGGCGTGGGACGCCTGAACGCGGTGCTGGATGGCAAGACCCTGGAGCTGGAGCTGGAAAGCCCGGCCATGAACCTGGTGGGTTTCGAGCACGTCGCCACCAGCGACGCAGACAAAGCCAAAGTCACCGCCACCCGCGCACAACTTGAGCAACCACTGGCCCTGTTCAACCTGCCAAAAGCCGCCGGTTGCGTGGTAGAGAACCAGGAACTGGAAAGCCCGTTGTTCGGCGACAAGCCCGATGCCGACGATGATCACGATGAAGACGCCAAGGACGAAGACGGCCACGAACATCATCACGATCACAGCGAAATCCACGCTCGCTATCAGTTCACCTGCGCCACGCCTGCGGCACTGAAGTCGCTGGACCTGGCGAATATTTTCACCAGCTTCCCAGCCACCCAAAAAATTCAGGTACAACTGATCGGTCCGAGCGGGCAGCAAGGGGTTGATGTGACGGCCAAGGCTGCGGCCCTGAAGTTCTGAATTCACTCACCACCAACCAGACCGGTTTCACATGACCCAAGCACTCATCGAACTGTCCGACCTGAGCTTCAGCTGGCCCGGTCACCCGCCGCTGCTGGACATCCCGGCGTTTCGCCTGGAGCGCGGCGAGACCCTGTTCCTCAAAGGCCCCAGCGGCAGCGGCAAGACCACCCTGCTCGGCTTGCTCGGCGGCGTGCAGAAGCCTGATCGCGGCAGCATCCGCCTGCTCGGCCAGGAACTGACGCAACTTTCGGCCGGCGCCCGCGACCACTTCCGCGTCGATCACACCGGCTACATCTTTCAGCAGTTCAACCTGCTGCCGTTTCTGTCGGTGCGTGAAAACGTCGAACTGCCCTGCCACTTCTCGAAACTGCGCGCGGAACGGGCGAAACAACGCCACGGCAGTGTCGACAAAGCCGCCGCCACGCTGCTCGCCCACCTGGGTTTAAAGGATGAAAACATCCTCGGTCGCCGCGCCGACTCGCTTTCCATCGGCCAGCAGCAACGAGTCGCCGCCGCCCGCGCGCTAATCGGGCAACCGGAACTGGTTATCGCCGACGAGCCGACCTCGGCCCTCGATTACGACGCCCGCGAGAACTTCATTCGCCTGCTGTTCGCCGAGTGCCGCGAAGCCGGGTCGAGCCTGTTGTTCGTCAGCCACGACCAGAGCCTGGCGCCGCTGTTCGACCACAACCTTTCGCTGGCCGAACTCAATCGCGCCGCTACCCCGTCCGAGGTCTGAGATGTATCTGTTTCGTCTAGCCATGGCCAGCCTGGCTAACCGTCGCTTCACCGCGATCCTCACGGCGTTCGCCATTGCCTTGTCGGTGTGCCTGTTGCTGGCAGTGGAGCGCGTGCGCACCGAAGCCAAGGCCAGTTTCGCCAGCACCATCAGCGGCACCGACCTGATCGTCGGCGCCCGCTCCGGCTCGGTGAACCTGTTGCTGTACTCGGTGTTCCGCATCGGCAACGCCACCAACAACATCCGCTGGGACAGCTTCGAACACTTCGCCAGCAACCCGAAAGTGAAGTGGGCGATTCCGATGTCTCTCGGCGACTCCCATCGCGGCTACCGGGTGATGGGCACCACCGAAGCCTACTTCGAGCATTATCAATACGGACGCCAACAACACCTGGAACTGGCCGATGGCCGGGCCTTTGCCACTGACCCGTTCGAAGTGGTTCTCGGCGCCGAAGTGGCCGATGCACTGCACTACAATCTCGGCGACAAACTGGTGCTGGCCCACGGCGTGGCGGCAATCAGCCTGGTCAAGCACGACGACAAACCGTTCACCGTGGTCGGCATTCTCAAGCGCACCGGCACCCCGGTGGACCGCACGCTGCACATCAGCCTCGGTGGGATGGAAGCGATTCACATCGACTGGCACAACGGCGTGCCGGCCCGGGGCGAGGGGCGCATCACCGCCGATCAGGCGCGCAACATGGACCTGACGCCGCAAGCGATCACCGCGTTCATGCTCGGCCTCAACAACAAGATTTCGACCTTTGCCCTGCAGCGGGAAATCAACGAATTCCGTGGTGAGCCGATGCTGGCGATCCTGCCGGGTGTGGCGTTGCAAGAGCTGTGGAGTCTGATGGGCACCGCGGAAAAAGCCTTGTTCGTGGTCTCGCTGTTTGTGGTGCTGACCGGGTTGATCGGCATGCTCACCGCCATTCTCACCAGCCTCAATGAACGCCGCCGGGAAATGGCGATCCTGCGCTCGGTGGGCGCACGCCCCTGGCACATCGCGACGCTGTTGGTGCTCGAAGCCTTTGCGCTGGCGCTGTCGGGCGTGATCGCCGGCGTGGCGTTGCTGTATGTGTGCATCACGGCGGCCCAGGGTTATGTGCAAGCCAACTACGGCCTGTTCCTGCCGCTCTCGTGGCCGAGCGAGTATGAATGGACGCTGCTCGGTGGCATCCTGATCGCCGCGCTGCTGATGGGCAGCGTGCCGGCCTGGCGCGCCTATCGCCAATCCCTGGCCGATGGCCTGTCGATCCGTTTATGAGGACGTTGAAAATGCCCCGCGCTGTACTTGCGCTGTTGATGCTGATCGCCCTGCCCCTGTGGGCGGCACAGCCAAAAGACCTGACCTGGTCGGAGATGATCCCGCCCGACGCGCCGAAAGAAGTCCCGAACATGACGCCGCTGCACGATCTGTCGCAGATGAGCAGCACGCTCTCGGCAGAGTCGGCACCAGCAGCCAAACAGGACATGCCCAACGCACCGGTGGTCAAGGCCCTCGACGGCCAGAACATTCGCCTGCCGGGCTACATCGTGCCGCTGGAAGTGAGCGAGGAAGGCCGCACCACGGAGTTTCTGCTGGTACCGTATTTCGGCGCCTGCATCCATGTGCCGCCACCGCCGTCGAACCAGATCGTGCACGTCAAGAGCGAAGTCGGCGTGAAGCTCGACGAGTTGTATCAGCCTTACTGGATCGAAGGCGCGTTGCAGGTCAAGGCGTCCACCAGCGAGTTGGCGGATGCCGGGTATCAGATGGCGGCGGACAAGATTTATCTGTATGAATTGCCGGAGTGAGCCCGGTGGTTTTGTGCTGTCTGTCAGTCCCTCTTCGCGAGCAGGCTCGCTCCCACATTTGGAATGCGTTCCACCTGTTGGAGCGAGCCTGCTCGCGATGAGGCCAGCAAAAACACCATAAAATCCAACCCCTTCCCACTTTCATTGAGCTGCATCAAAAGACCGAATAGTTAGCCGGCTTACCATTGGACATCGCAAATTTTTAACGTCCTCTGGAGCCCCCCATGAACAAGTCCATGCTCAGCGCTTCGCTGGTTGCCCTCGCGCTCGCAGCCCCGCTCGCCCACGCCTACGAGGCCGGCGACATCATCCTTCGTGCGGGCGCCATCACCGTTAACCCGAAAGCCGACAGCTCCAGCGTAAAGGTCGACCAAGGTCCGCTGGCCGGTACCAACCTGGGCGGCAAGGCGACCATGGACAGCGACACACAGCTGGGCCTGAACTTCGCCTACATGCTCACCAACAATTGGGGGATCGAACTGCTCGCCGCCACTCCGTTCGAGCATGACGTGAAACTCAAAGGCACCGCCCTGCCTGCCGCCAATGGCAAACTCGGCTCCCTGAAACACCTGCCGCCGACCCTGAGCGTGGTGTACTACCCGCTGGATTCGAAGTCGGCCTTTCAGCCGTACGTCGGTGGTGGCATCAACTACACCTGGATCTACGACGAAAGCCTCAGCAGCGAAGCCAAGTCCGCCGGCTTCAGCAACTTCAACGCGAAGAACTCCTGGGGTCTGGCCTGGCAGGTCGGTGCCGACTACATGCTGACCGAACATGTCATGCTCAACGCCCAGGTGCGCTACATCGACATCGATACCCGCGCCACCGTCGAGAACAACTCGATTGCACCGGGCACCCGCGCCAAGGTCAACGTAGACGTCGATCCGTTTGTGTACATGGTCGGCCTGGGCTACAAGTTCTAAGCGACATCGCTGGAAGAATGTTCACGTGGTGGTGAACCTGGCTGTTGTGGCGAGGGAGCTTGCTCCCGCTGGGTTGCGAAGCGACCCTAAAACCGGCAAAAGCGGTGATTCAAACAAACCGCATTGACTGGATTTACGACTGCTGCGCAGTCGAGCGGGACGATGCGGCGCTCCGACAAGCTCCCTCGCCACAGGAATTGCACAAGCTGTAACGTAAATTCCGGCCGTGAAAAAGGCGCCTGTCAAAGGGCGCCTTTTTCATGTTCGCGATTCAGGTTTGTAAAACCCTCAGCGCCCCAGCAACCGCGCCAGCCCGACACGCATCGGTGTCTGCTCCGTGGTAGTGAAACGTTCCAACAGACGCCGGTTGTTCGCCCGGGAATGACGAATGTCACCGGAGCGCGCCGGGCCGTAGCTCACCGGTGGCAACTTGCCGACCACGGCTTCGAGCGCTTCGAGCATTTGCTTGAGGGTCGTCGCCTGGTTCCAGCCAACGTTGACCGCACCGTCTTCGACCCGGGGCTTCTCGATGGCCTGCACCAGCAAGTCGACCAGGTCTTCGACGTAGACAAAATCCCGAGTCTGCTCACCGTCGCCGAACACCGTGATCGGCAAGCCCTTCAGTGCACGCTCGCTGAATATGCTGATCACCCCGGAGTACGGCGAGGACGGATCCTGGCGCGGACCGAAGATGTTGAAGAAGCGGAAAATCACCGGTTCCAGCGCATGCTGGCGGCGGTAGAAGTCGAAGTATTGCTCGCTGGCCAGTTTGTCCACCGCGTAAGGCGTCAGAGGCGCCTTGGGCGTCTCTTCGTCGATCGACTCACCTTCGCCATTGTTGCCATACACCGCTGCGCTGGAGGCAAACAGCACGCGTTTGACCCCGGCCTGGCGCATGGCTTCGCAGACGTTCAGCGTGCCGATGAAGTTGCTCTGGTGCGTACGCACCGGATCGTCCACCGAAGCCTGCACCGAAGCCACGGCCGCGAGATGCGCCACGGCGCTGCAACCGGCCATCGCTTGGGCAACCAAAGCCGCATCGGCCACGTCGCCGACGATCAGTTCGACCCTGGGATTGTCCAGCGGCAGATTGCTGCGCTTGCCGGTGGACAGGTCATCGAGAATCCGCACCGCATGGCCCTTGGCAAGCAGCGCGTCAGTCAGGTGTGAACCAATGAAACCGGCACCACCGGTGATAAAAACGGGGCCGTCAGCCATGGCGATAGAACCTGTCCAGTAGACCGGGAAGCGCCGCACGCCAGGCGCGTGGTTTGATCCCGAAGGTGTGCAGAATTTTCTTGCAGGCCAATACCGCGTGTTGCGGCTCTTCGGCAGCATCCGGACGCGCGGCGTGGGCCTGGGCGGTCGGGGCTTCGATGGCCAGCGGATGCAGGCTGCGGGCTTCGGTCAGAATCGCCTGCCCCAGCGCCAGCGGCGTGGTCGCCTCATGCCCGGCGTAGTGGTAGGTGCCCCACAGCGGTGCGGCGCAATCGAGTTGCTTGAGCACTGAAATGATCACGCGGGCAGCATCGTCGACCGGCGTCGGATTGCCGCGCCGGTCGTCGGCCATCAGCAGTTCTTCGGGTTGTTCGGCACGGGCGAGGAAGCGGCCAAGGGCGCCGTCCGGGCTGTCGTCCAGCAGCCAGCCGAAACGCAGCAGCACGTGTTGCGGGCAGGTGGCGCGCACGCTTTGCTCGATCCGCCACAAGGCCTGACCCCGCAGGCCCAGGGGCACCGGTTCGTCTTTTTCGCTGTAGGCCGTGGCACGGGAGCCGTCGAACACGCGATAGCTGGAAGGTTGCAGCAGGACGATGTTGTGGTGCTGGCACAGTTCCGCCAGACGCTCGATCGCGCGCTCCTGGCCGGCCAGGCGCGATTCGCTCACTGCCTCGGCCTGAAACCAGTCGAAGTAGTAGGCAAGGTTGATCAATGCATCGGGACGAGTGTCGTCGAGCAATTGTGTCAGGCTCGCGGCATCCCAGCCGTCTTGCGGCGGGCGGGGGGCGAGGAAACCGATGTCTTCCTCCGCACCGAGGCGAATCAGCGCCTGCCCAAGGGCATTTCCGCCGCCCAGTAACATAAGGCGCATTCGCATAGAGTCAGCAGGCCCAGTCTGATTGAAACAATGGCGTTATCGACACCGCGCCCTGGCGATGTCGTTGATAATTGCCGGAATCGTTGCATTTTGCGGGTTTAGTGCGCAACCGTCACCCGTAAAGTGTAGATGCCTGAGTTTTGCAGTGCTGCCACTGGCCCCTGTGGCGAGGGGGCTTGCCCCCGTACGGCTGCGCAGCAGTCGCAAAATTGTTGAAGGCGGTTTGCCTGTTACACCGCGTTTGCGGATTTTGGGGCCGCTTCGCGACCCAACGGGGGCAAGCCCCCTCGCCACAGGTTTACCGATCAACCAGTGGTACTTGCATCTTGAGCCCCCCACCCGCATAAATTGCTGCATGAACCTGCCCATCCCCGCAGACAGTGCCCTGAGCGGCTTCCACCCTGCCGTCAGCGCCTGGTTCAGCCACACATTCCCGGCGGTCACCGCCGCCCAGGCCCGGGCGTGGCCGTTGATCCGCCAGCGCCGCTCGACCCTGGTCGCCGCGCCCACCGGTTCCGGCAAGACCCTCACCGCCTTTCTCGCCGTCATCGACGACCTGGTGCACCGCGGCCTGGAAAGCCCCGAAGGCTTGCCCGACGCCACCCTGGTGGTCTACGTCTCGCCCCTCAAGGCGCTGTCCAACGACATCCAGATCAACCTGCAAAACCCGCTGGCCGGCATTACCGAGCAATTGCGCGTGATGGGCCTGCCGCAATTGCTGATCACCACCGCCGTGCGCACCGGCGATACACCGCAAAAAGACCGTTCGGCGATGCGCAAAACGGCGCCGCACATTCTGGTGACCACGCCGGAATCCCTGTATGTGCTGCTCGGTTCCGATTCCGGCCGGCAGATGCTCGGCACGGCACGAACGGTGATCGTCGACGAGATCCACGCCATGGCCGCCAGCAAACGCGGCAGCCACCTGGCACTGAGCCTTGAACGCCTGCAAGCACTCTGCCCGGAGCCGCTGCTGCGCATCGGTCTGTCGGCCACGCAAAAGCCCATCGAAGCCGTTTCGCGCTTCCTGGTCGGTCGCGACCGTCCGTGCGAGATCGTCGACATCGGCCACGCCCGCCCCCGCGACCTGGATATCGAAGTGCCGCCCGTGCCGCTGTCGGCCGTGATGGCCAACGATGTCTGGGAACTGGTCTACGACCGCCTCGCCGCCCTCGCCCGGGAGCACCGGACCACGTTGATTTTCGTCAACACCCGGCGATTGGCCGAACGTTTGAGCCGGCACCTGAGCGAGCGCCTGGGCAAGGCTGCCGTGGCGGCCCACCACGGCAGCCTGGCCAAGGAATTTCGCCTCGATGCCGAGCAGCGACTCAAGCGCGGCGACCTGCAAGTGCTGATCGCCACGGCATCGCTGGAACTGGGGATCGACATCGGCGACGTCGACCTGGTGTGCCAGATCGCCTCGCCGCGTTCGATTGCCGGGTTTCTGCAACGGGTCGGCCGCTCCGGGCACCAGGTCGGCGGCACTCCCAAAGGCCGATTGTTCGCCACCACCCGTGACGACCTTATCGAATGCGCCGCGCTGCTCGACTGCGTACGCCAGGGCGAACTCGATACCTTGCTGATCCCGCAAGCGCCGCTTGACGTGCTGGCGCAGCAGATCATCGCCGAGGTCAGTTGTCAGGAGTGGTCGGAGCAAGCGCTGCTGGAGATGCTGCGCCGCGCCTCGCCCTACGCCGCACTCGACGACAAACACTATCAGGCGCTGCTGCACATGCTCGCCGAGGGTTACAACGGCCGTCAGGGCATCCGTAGCGCCTACCTGCATCGCGATGCCGTGAGCCGCACCCTGCGCGGCCGCCGGGGCGCGAAACTGACGGCTGTGACCAGTGGCGGGACCATTCCTGACAACGCCGACTACAGCGTGCTGCTGGAGCCTCAAGGGCTGAACATCGGCACCATCAACGAAGACTTTGCGGTGGAAAGCATTGCTGGGGATGTCTTCCAGTTGGGCAATACGTCCTATCGGATCCTGCGGGTGGAAACCGGCAAAGTCCGGGTCGAGGATGCCCAGGGCCAGCCGCCGACCATTCCGTTCTGGCTCGGTGAAGCGCCGGGGCGCAGCGCCGAGTTGTCCTCGGCGGTGGCGCGCTTGCAGGCGCAACTCGACGACCTGCTGGGTACTGCGCCAGGCAACTTGCAACCAGCGCTCGACTGGCTGACCGAGACCCTGGGACTGAACCTCGCCAGCGCAGAACAATTGGTGGACTATCTGGCCCGCGCGCGACAAGCGCTGGGAGCCCTGCCATCCCAAGACACGCTGCTGATGGAACGTTTTTTCGACGAGTCCGGCGGCACCCAACTGGTCATTCACACGCCATTCGGCAGCCGCATCAACCGCGCCTGGGGCCTGGCCCTGCGCAAGCGTTTCTGTCGCACCTTCAACTTCGAATTGCAGGCCGCTGCCAGCGAAGACGCCATCGTGCTGTCGCTGTCCACCAGCCACAGTTTTGAACTGGACGACGTCTGGCGCTACCTGCACAGCAACAGCGCCGAGCACATCTTGATTCAAGCCGTGCTCGACGCGCCGCTGTTCGGCGTGCGCTGGCGCTGGAATGCCGGTGTAGCCCTGGCCCTGCCGCGCTACAGCGGCGGGCGCAAAGTGCCGCCGCAGATCCAGCGGATGAAAAGCGAAGACCTGATCGCCAGCGTGTTTCCCGATCAGATCGCCTGCGTGGAAAACCTCGCCGGCGAACGGGAGATTCCCGACCATCCGCTGGTGGAACAGACCCTCGACGATTGCCTGCACGACGCCATGGACAGCGAGGGCTGGCTGGCCTTGTTGCGGCGCATGGAACGCGGCGACATTTGCCTGATCAGCCGCGACTTGCCGGCGCCTTCGCCGCTGGCGGCGGAGATTCTCAGTGCCCGGCCCTATACCTTTCTCGACGATGCACCGCTGGAGGAACGCCGCACTCAAGCGGTGCTCAACCGCCGCTGGAGCGACCCGCAATCCACCGACGATCTCGGTGCCCTGGACGCAGAGGCGATTGCCGCCGTGCGCGACGAGGCCTGGCCGACGCCCTCCGCTGTCGATGAAATGCACGAGGCCTTGATGAGCCTGGCGTGCATCACCGACGCCGAAGCCGGAGCCAATCCGCAGTGGCTCGACTGGCTCACGACCCTGGCCGACAGCGGACGCGCGAGCCGTTTGCAGATCAACGCCAGGCAATCGCTGTGGCTGGCACTGGAACGCCTGACCTGCCTGCGGGCGATTTATCCACAGGCCGAATTGACGCCATCGCTGCAAGCGCTGCCGGACTTCGACGAGGCCTGGGAACCCGACGACGCCATCCTAGAACTGATCCGCGCACGGCTCAGCGCCTTCGGGCCGCTGGCGCTCGATCGTATTGCCGAACCACTCGGATTGCCCGCTGCGCAGGTCAACCAGGCCCTGGCGCAACTGGAACGCGAAGGCTACGTGCTGCGCGGTCGCTTCACCCCGGGCACCGCCCAGGAAGAATGGTGCGAGCGGCATTTGCTGGCGCGGATTCACCGCTATACGGTCAAGCGCCTGCGCCGGGAAATCGAACCAGTGGCGTTGCAGGATTTCATGCGATTCCTGTTCGATTGGCAGCATGTGTCGAGCGCAAGCCAGGGTCAGGGTGCGGCGGTACTGACTGTCGTCGTCGCGCAATTCGAAGGCTACCCTGCCGCCGCGTCAGCCTGGGACAGCGACATCCTGCCTGCACGGATCAAGGACTACTCGGCGACCTGGCTGGATGAGTTGTGCCGCAGTGGCAGACTGGTGTGGACGCGCCTGACTGCACACAACAAAAGCGCCAGCACCGCGCTGCGCAGCACGCCGATTGTGTTGCTGCCGCGCAACCGGGTCGGCCTCTGGAGCGGCTTGACCGAACAGACGCCGGTCAGCGAACTGTCGCCGAAAACGCAAAAGGTCCACGCCGCCCTCAGCCAGCATGGCGCGCTGTTTTTCGACGAGCTGATCCATGAGGCCCACCTGCTGCGTTCAGAGCTGGAAATCGCCCTGCAGGAACTGGTGGGCGCCGGACTGGTGAATGCCGACAGCTTCGCCGGATTGCGCGCACTGATCACCCCGGCCAGCAAGCGCCAGCCTCGCAACAGTCGGCGTGGACGCGGGGCATTCATCGGTGGCATGGACGACGCCGGGCGCTGGACCCTGTTGCGACGCGCGCCTGCCGCGCCGGTGGTGCAAAACCAGCGGACGCCTGCCGAAACCCTTGAACACATCGCCATGACCTTGCTGCGCCGTTACGGCGTGGTGTTCTGGCGCTTGCTGGAACGTGAGGCGGACTGGCTGCCGAGCTGGCGCGAACTGCTGCGCACTTTCCATCGCCTGGAGGCACGCGGCGAGATTCGCGGCGGGCGGTTTGTCAGCGGCCTGGCGGGCGAGCAATTCGCCCTGCCCGAGGCGATTCCCTTGTTGCGGGAGGTGCGGCGTCGGCCCCATGACGGCAGCCTGGTCGCAGTGTGCGGGGTCGATCCGCTGAACCTCGCCGGCACGCTATTGCCCGGCGCGAAAGTTCCGGCGCTGGCGAGCAATCGGCTGGTCTATCGCGACGGCTTGCCGGTTGCTGCCGAGATTGCCGGCAAGCAGCAGTTCTGGGGGGAGCTGGATCAGCAAGTCAGTGCCGAGGTGCGCGGCAAATTGATCCGGCATTGACGGTGTCTGGTCTGGCGCCTTCGCGAGCAGGCTCGCGAAGGCGCCAGCACGGCCAAAAAAACTATTGAGACCGCGGCCGATCCGGCATCAGCACCGCCGAATGATCCGGCTCATGCCCTGCCTCGGCTGGCGGCTCGACCGGATGCCTCGGCACCAGCGCCTGCTGTGGATAAGTCTGCGCGAAGTTCACCCACGGGCAGTTATCCACAAGCTTTTTCAAACGCTGGTTGAAAGCCCGGCTCACCGCGTATTGACCACCGGACACCGTGCGGAATTGCGCGGTCAGCACCACTCCGTTGAGGTCCATCTTGTCGACGCCAAACACATCCAGCGGTCCTTGCAGGTTGTAGCGCAGGAACGGGTCGTTGCTGATGGAATGCCCGGCCTCGCGGATCAATTCGATTGCCTTGTCGACATCGGTGTCGTAGGTGAATTGAACCGAGAAAAACGCATAGGCGAATTGCCGCGATTGGTTGGTCACGGCCTTGATCTGCCCGAACGGCACCGAGTGCACGAAGCCCTTGCCGTCGCGCAGGCGCAAGGTACGGATGGTCAGGCCTTCGACGGTGCCTGCGTGACCGGAATCGAGCACCACCCAGTCACCGATGGACAAGGTGTCTTCGATGATGATGAACAGCCCGGTGATCACGTCCTGCACCAGTTGCTGGGAACCGAAACCGATCGCCAGGCCGATGACCCCGGCACCGGCCAGGAACGGTGCGACGTTGATCCCCAGGTTGGCCATGGTGGTGATCGCGCAAATCACCACCAGGATGATTTTGATCGCGTTGCGCAACAGCGGCAGGATGGTTTTCACCCGCGTACTCGGCTGGTGCGCCGAGCGCTTGTTGGTCGGTGGTTTCAGGGCTTCCTGAATCGCCGTGTCGAGCACCACCCACACCATCCAGGTCACCAGCAGAATGAAACCGATGTGGCTAAGGGAATCACTGATCGCCCGGCCCACGGCGTTGGTCACTGCGAATTCGAACAGCGACACGCCCCAGATCCGCCCGAGGATATCGATGAACACGATGGCCATGCCGATGCGTAGCAAGGCGTGGGACAGATTGAGAAAGCGCTCCTTGTAGGCGCTGCTGCGGCGCAGGTCCGCCTCGCTGCGCGCCTTGAACAGATGATGTAGCGTGGTACTGAGAAACACCGTCGCAATCAGCAACACCGTGGTGAACAAGGCGCTGCGCAGCACTCTCTGGTTGTCGGCCCCGGCACCGATCAGATTGATGATCGAAACCAGTACCATCAACAGAATCGGCCAATACCAGAGCCCGGAAAATATCCGCAGGGTTTCACGCAACGCCGGCTGCTTGAGGCGCTGGGCCAGCGGCAAGATACGGATCACATGGGCGACCGGGCGACGCATGCGGATCACCAGCAAGCCAAAGGAAATCGACGCTGCCAACCCGGTGAACACGGCGATGCTGCTGGTGAGATTGTTGCCCAATTGATGGGCGATCTGCGGGCTGGTCAGGGCGTCGCTCAATGCCACCAGAAAGCCGATAACGAACAACGGTCGGGGACTGCTCTCGCGGATGATCTGCACCGCCCGCCGCTTGTGCCCGGCATTGAACACCACCACCAGCGACAGCACCAATGACGCGGAAAATATCCCCGCGCTAGTGGCATAAGCCAGACACAGCGCCAGCGCCCGTCCCGCCGATATCGGCAAAAACTGACTGGCATAAATCGTCAGGGGCAGGCTGACCACCGCTGGAAGGGTGTAGGGCAGCACGTAGCCGAGCAACGCCTGGCCCCGCTCACGACTGAGCAGCAGACGATGCTCGCACAGACGCCTGGCGGCCATCCGCCCAAGCAGCCAAAGACAGGCAAACACGGCCGCCCACACGCAGGTCAGCAGCAGGAAATCGCCGGCGACGCTCCAGGGCGAACGGGCCGAAGGCTGATTGACCAACTGATCCACTTCATCGGCCGCGCGGTCGGCACGCAGGCGCCAGACGTCGACGAGGTTTTCGTTGAGATCGAGTTTGGTCTGGACCTCGTCGATGCTTGAACTGATGGCCCCCAGTAATCCGCCTTGCACCAGCGGTTCGGGGTGGACCGGCGGCGTCGCGGCGGTCGCGGTGGCCGGCAGCCCCGGTATCGCGGCGGCTTCCAGTTGCTCGCTGCCCACAAACAGCAACGCTCCCAGCAGTATCGCGGTCTTGAGCCTGATCAAAACACCCGCTCCTTTGGCTGTGTCGGTAAGGAACTGATTGAGAAATGCCGGGCAAGTTCGGATATTGCCTCTGGATAGCCGGATGGCGATTGCCCATGTGGCGAGGGAGCTTGCTCCCGCTGGGGTGCGAAGCGCCCCCAAGACCTTTCAGTCAAATTCATCAGATTCACCGCGTTCGACGAGCTTGCGACTGCTACGCAGCCGAGCGGGAGCAAGCTCCCTCGCCACAGACTAACATCCGCGCTCGCGATCTTTGCGCTCAAGGCAAATATCAAATGTCCATCCCTGTATTTTTCTGAACGAGCCAAATCCCGACACTGCGCTCCATCGAATCAACCTCCGGAGTTGCAGCCATGCCCATTGCCTTGCTCGCGCTGACCCTCAGCGCCTTTGCCATCGGGACGACCGAGTTCGTCATCGTTGGCCTGTTACCCACCATCGGCGCCGACCTCGGCGTCAGCCTGCCGTCCGCCGGCCTGCTGGTCAGCCTGTATGCCCTTGGCGTTGCCGTCGGCGCCCCGGTGCTGACCGCCCTCACCGGCAAGGTTCCGCGCAAATTGCTGCTGCTGTCGCTGATGGTGCTGTTCACCCTCGGCAATTTGCTGGCGTGGCAAGCACCGAGCTACGAGTCGTTGATCCTCGCACGGATCGTCACCGGCCTGGCCCACGGGGTGTTTTTCTCGATCGGCTCGACTATCGCCACCAGTCTAGTGCCGAAGGAAAAAGCCGCCAGCGCGATTGCCATCATGTTCACCGGCCTGACCGTTGCGCTGGTCACCGGCGTGCCGCTGGGGACATTCATCGGCCAGCATTTCGGCTGGCGTGAAACCTTCCTCGCCGTTTCGGCCCTGGGCGTGATCGCCTTCATCGGCAGCCTGATCTACGTGCCGAAAAATATCGCCCACAGCAAACCCGCATCGCTGTTGCAGCAATTGCAGGTACTCAAGCAACCGCGCCTGCTGCTGGTGTATGCCATGACGGCCGTCGGCTACGGCGGCTCGTTCATTGCCTTTACCTTCCTCGCGCCGATTCTTCAGGACCTCTCCGGCTTCAGCGCCAGCACCGTCAGCCTGGTGTTGCTGGTCTACGGCATCTCCGTGGCGGTCGGCAACATCTGGGGTGGCAAACTGGCGGACAAGCGCGGCCCGATCAGCGCCCTGAAAATCATCTTTGCCCTGCTCGCCGCCGTGTTGTTCATGCTGACCTTCACCGCCGGCAATCCGTGGCTCGCGCTGGCCACCGTGCTGGTCTGGGGCGCTGTGGCGTTCGGCAACGTGCCGGGGTTGCAGGTGTATGTGGTGCGTCAGGCCGAGCATCACACCCCGCAGGCGGTGGACGTGGCGTCCGGCCTGAACATCGCAGCGTTCAACCTCGGCATTGCCGGTGGCGCCTGGGGCGGTGGCTTGATCGTGGCCCACATGGGCTTGATTCACACCGCGTGGATCGGTGGTCTGGTGGTGTTGGTGGCGCTGGCGTTGACCGCGTGGAGTGGACGCCTTGATCGCCTCGGCCCGGTGTATGCCGAACCGGCTGAGGGCTCTACCCGCATTATCACGGGCCACTGATAAACCCTGTGGGAGCGAGCAGACTCGCTCCCACATTGAGTCTGTTGTGATGTGTTAACTGTGTACCGTCCGTAGCCCCATCGAAACTTTCGCCGTCGCCCCAGAGTCATCCAATGACAGGAGCCGTCAGGCGGGAGGCGACATGGCAGCGAATCACACCGATGTTCCCGCACACTCAAACGCAACCGACATGCGGGTAAAAGATTCGTCCGTCACTTGTCGTTTCACGGTGCTGACGGTCAACACCCATAAAGGTTTCACCGCGCTCAACCGACGTTTCATCCTGCCGGAACTGCGTGAAGCGGTGCGCAGTGTGTCTGCCGATGTGGTGTTTTTGCAGGAAGTCCACGGTACCCACGAGCAGCATCCCAGGCGCTATACCAACTGGCCGGCGATGCCGCAATACGAATTCCTTGCCGACAGTCTGTGGCCGCAGTTCGCCTATGGCCGCAATGCGGTATATCCGGCGGGCGATCACGGTAATGCGCTGTTGTCGAAGTTCCAGATCATCCGCCACGACAACCTCGACGTGTCCATCAGCGGCCACGAGAACCGCGGGCTCTTGCATTGTGTGTTGCGCTTGCCCGGCGACGGCCAGGAAGTGCATGCCATTTGCGTGCACCTGGGGCTGCGCGAAACCCATCGCACCGCGCAACTGAAGCTGCTCGCCCAGCGCCTGGACGCCCTGCCCGGAGACGCCCCGGTGATTGTCGCCGGGGACTTCAACGATTGGCGCCAGCGCGCCGATGCATTGCTCAAACCCAGCGGCTTGCGCGAAGTCTTCGCCGCGCACCATGGCAAACCGGCGCGCAGTTTCCCTGCGCGCTTGCCGGCATTGCGCCTGGACCGCATCTACGTGCGCAACCTCAAGGCCAGCCATCCGCAAGTGCTGACCTCCCGGCCCTGGTCGCACCTTTCCGACCACGTCCCGCTGTCGGTGGAGATCGAGCTATGAGCAGCCAGTCGATGGAAAAAACCACCCTGGAACATATCCCTGCTCCGCCGACCCGCGAGCCGACAGCAGTCGATGTCGAATACGGCTGGCAAGGCAGCAATCGGGTCGAATTGCTGGAAAACGGCGAGGCGTATTTTCCCCGGGTGTTTGAAGCCCTGCGCCGGGCGCAAAATGAAATCCTGCTGGAAACCTTCATTCTGTTCGAGGACAAGGTCGGCAATGAGCTGCAGCAGATCCTGATCGAAGCCGCTCAACGTGGCGTGCGCACTACCGTCAGCCTCGACGGCTTTGGCTGCGGCGAACTGAGTACCGGGTTCCTCACCGCCCTGACCGCCGCCGGCGTGCACCTGCAAATGTTCGACCCGGCGCCGAAACGCCTGGGCATCCGCACCAACTGGTTCCGGCGTCTGCACCGCAAGATTGTGGTGGTCGATGGCACCGTCGCGTTCGTCGGCGGGATCAACTTTTCCGCCGATCATCTGGCCGACTTCGGCCCCGAGGCCAAACAGGATTATTCCGTAGAAGTGCAAGGCCCGGCCGTGGCCGATATCCATCACTTTGCCCTGCTGCAATGCGGTCGCCCGGTGCACGCCAAATACTGGTGGCAACGCCGTCGGCAGCGGCGTTCGGAACTGGCCTTCAGTGATCACGATGGCCAGGTGCGGCTGGTGTACCGCGACAACGGAGAGCACCAGACCGACATCGAGGAGGTTTACCGCCAGGTATTGTGCCAGGCGCAGCGCCGGGTGGTGATCGCCAACGCCTACTTCTTTCCCGGTTTCCGCTTGCTGCGCGAGATCCGCAACGCGGCCCGCCGTGGCGTGGATGTGCGGCTGATCCTGCAGGGCCAGCCAGACATGCGGGTGGCCAGGCTTGCGGCGCGCATGACCTACGAGTACTTGCTCAAGTCCGGAGTGAAGATCTACGAATATTGCGACCGCCCGCTGCACGGCAAGGTCGCGCTGGTGGATGAAGACTGGAGCACCGTAGGCTCGAGCAACCTCGACCCCTTGAGCCTGTCGATGAATCTGGAAGCCAACGTGCTGATCCGCGACCGTTGCTTCAATCGAGTTCTGTTCGATCGCCTGGAAGACCTCAGCGACAACCATTGCAAGGCCATGTCTCACGACATCGCGCCACGCGGGCGTGTCTGGCACATGACCATCGGTTTTCTGGTGTTTCACTTCCTGCGGCATTTCCCGGCGTGGGCCGGTTGGTTGCCGGCGCACAAACCTCGCCTTAAACCCTTCCCTGTTCCGACCGGGAGCGCTGACCATGAACCGCGCTGAACCCCACACGACAACTCACGCCAAAAGCCCTGGCAAGCCGCACTGGAGCCGCTGGAAACGACCGCTGACGATGCTGTTTTTCCTGATGCTGATCGTGCTGTTCACGATGCTTGCCCAGCGCCTCGAATGGAACGAGGTGTTCGATAACCTGGCGGATTTCAAGGTGCGCACGCTGATCATTGCGTCGGGGCTGACCCTGGTGAGTTTTCTGGTGTACGCCTGCTTCGACCTGATCGGCCGCACCTACATCCGTCAGAACCTGACCTGGAAGCAGATCCTGCCGGTGGGGATCATCAGCTACGCCTTCAACCTGAACCTGAGCGCCTGGGTCGGCGGCATTGCCATGCGTTACCGGCTGTATTCGCGGCTCGGGGTCAGCAAGAGCAACATCGCGAAAATCCTCGGCCTGAGCCTGGCAACCAACTGGTTTGGGTACATGGTGATTGCCGGTGCCGTGTTCAGCAGCGGGCTGGTGCGCATGCCGCCGGGCTGGAAGCTCAGCAGTAGCGCGCTGCAAGGCGTGGGGGTTTTACTGTTGCTGCTGAGCGCCGGGTACCTGGCGGCGTGCCGGTTTGCCAAGCGTCGGGAGTGGGCGATTCGAGGCATCGAGATTGACCTGCCTTCGCTGCACATGGCGGTGCTGCAACTGGCCCTCGGTGCCCTGAACTGGTCGCTGATGGCGGCGGTGATTTTCACCTTGCTGCCGAGCAAACTGGATTATCCACTGGTGCTGGGTGTGTTGCTGATCAGTGCCATCTCCGGAGTCATCACTCACATCCCGGCCGGGCTCGGCGTGCTGGAAGCTGTGTTCGTGGCGTTGCTGCAACACGAGGTTTCGCGAGGCAGCCTGGTGGCGGGGCTGCTGGCCTATCGGGCGATTTATTTCATCCTGCCGCTGTTGATTGCCCTGGTGATGTATTTGCTGGTGGAGGCCAAGGCCAAGGCGTTGCGGATCGAGAAAAAACCAAAGTGATGGGGTGGTTGTGAGGACGCCATCGCGAGCAGGACCAGCGCAAATCTCAGGATGATTGAATAATGCTCAACCGCTCCCCCACCACCATCTCGGTAATCCACCCGACGAGGATCGAGGTGTAGGCCTGCTGCGAAACCGGATCGCTCAGCGCGTGGTCGGCGCCATCGATGATGCGATGGGTCAACGAGTGAGTCTGCTGGCACGCCGCGCGGTAACTCATGATCGTCGAATGGGGCACGTAGTCGTCGGTCTCCGACTGCACCAGCAGGACATCCCCGGTGAATTGCGAGCAGGCATGCAACGCCCGGTTGCTGTCGGCACGCACCAGGGTGCTTCGGTAATCACGCAGATCCAGCTTGTCCAGGTCGCGTTTCGGCGCGTGCCATTGCTCGTCGCGATACAGCGCTGGCACTCGCAGCGCCAGCCAACGCACCGGCCTGAGCGAGGTCAGGATCGAGGCCAGATACCCCCCGTAACTGGTGCCGACTACGGCAATTGCCGAGGTATCGAGGGCCGGATGCGCGAGCAAGCGGTCATAGGCCGCCAGCAGGTCACGCAAATTGTCTTCCCGGGTTACCCGGGTCAATGGGATACCGGTACCACCGGTGTGCCCGCGCAGGTCGAAGGTCAGGCACACGCACCCCAACCCGGCGATACCTTTGGCGCGCTCCAGATCCCGCTCCTGACTGCCGCCCCAACCGTGCACGAAGAGCACGCCGGGGACTTTCGATTTGGGGCTCAGGAAGGTCCCGCTCATCTGTTCGTCGTCGATGTCGATCTGAATGGATTCGCTTCTAGCCGTCATAGGATTTAACCGTCACGTACTTGAGGAGAAAGTCACTGGTCTGGGCCGGCCCGCGGTACACCTCGATGGCGTCCGCCGGCAGCGGCTGATCGATGTAGGTTTCCACCGAAGACACACGAATCGCGCGCATCCCCGGATCGTTGATGAAACTCTGCAAGGCCGCCACCTCAGCACTGCTGGCTCCGCCCATGCGCCAGGACTGTTCGAGCACGCCACTGCGCGGCTGGCCGTTGCTGCCCAGACCCTGGGCGATGTCGTAATTGCGCCGCGAGGCATAGAACCCCGGATAGGCTTCATCCGCCGCGTTGTCGAACACCTGTGCCTGATGGATCGCCAGTTGCACGTCTTCCGGCAGATCCAGCTTCAGCAATTGGTCATAGTCACCCGGCACCACCGACAGGTTGGACCCGCCATACACCTGCTCACCCTGAGCGTCCTCGGTCAAGTATTGATCACCGCAGTAACTGAGTACCTTGCCGCTGATAAAACTCTGGCCGACGCTGTGGGTGATCACCTGGTTCAGATCCTGTTCGAGCACCACGCCTTCGCAGAACGTGGCCTCAGCCTCTGGCCTGGCCAGCACTTCATCGAACTCGTCGAGGCTTTTGATCACTTCCTGACCACGCCCGGCGCAGGCATGAATCGGCTTCAGACGGATCGGCCCGGTGGACAACAGATGCTCCGCCGCCGGGCGCGCATCCTTCAGGGAGAACACGCTGAAACCGTCGAGCACCACGCTGCGCACCCGCTCGGAAAACAACGGCGCCCAGCCTGGCGGCGCGTGGGCGTGGTGGTTGAGCAACCCGTGGCTGATGGCCTTGGTGCAGATGAAGTCGTGGTCGACATAACCGCCCCACAAGTCCTCCGGCCCTTTGACCCCCAGTTGCCGGGCAGCCGCCGCGCCCACCAGGGTCTGGGTCGGCAAAAGGTAGAGGTCTCGCCCGTCATGCAACTGCGGGTCATAGCTGCCGCCGTACTTGAGCCCCAAAATCTGCGCCAGCCAGCGGGCCAGTGCACGGTTGGTTTCAACTTCGTGCAGTGGGGCGTCGGCGAGCACCGAATGGGCGACCACCAGTTTCCTGCGGTTTGTTGGGGTCATGCATCCCCCTTCAATCGACGCTTGATGAATGTAGATGAAGGGGTGCAGAGATCAGGCCAAGGCCTGTTGAGGGAAAAGGGGGTTTAAATCAGCTCGTTGCACAGGAAGTGATGGCATGTGGCCTGTTTTATTCTGCACGACGCCCTTTGATATTCCGGCATTTTGCACGATTCAATACTGGCACAGAACCAATGTGGGATTTGTTGTTAATGGCCTACCGTGCCGCAGCAGCCGGCGTCACTCCAAACCGCGTCCGATAATCACTCGGCGCCAACCCAGTGATTTTCCTGAACGTCGCACGAAACGCCCCGGGGTCCTGATAACCCACGGTCCAGGCGATGTGGTCGATGGTGCCGTTGGTGAACTCAAGCATTTCCCGGGCCTTGCCGACTCGCAGATGCTGGCAGTATTCCGTGGGTTTGAGCCCGGTGGCCGCGCGGAAACGGCGCAGGAAGGTGCGTTCTTCCAGCCCTGCCTTTTCGGCCATTGCCGCCAGCGACACATCGGTCGCCCCGGTGCTTTGCAGCCAGTGCTGCACCTTGAGTATCGCCGCATCGCCGTGGCTGAGGATCGGCGCAAAGTTGCTGCCGCACTCACTGGCGCTGTCGCTGTGTTCCACCACCAGAAAACGTGCGGTGTTGGTGGCGATGCTCGGCCCCAGCAGCCGGTTGACCAGGCGCAGACCCAGTTCCGACCAGGCCATCAGCCCGGCAGTGGTAATCAGATCGCCGTCATCGACAATCGGCGTATCGGCCTTGAGCCTGATCGCCGGATAACGTTCGGCGAAGGCTTTGGCCGAGGTCCAGTGAGTGGTGGCGCTGCGACCATCGAGCAGACCGCTTTCGGCCAACAGGATAGAACCCACGCAAACACCGCCCAGCGTCGCGCCGCTGGCATGTTGTTCACGTAACCAGCGGATCAATCCCTGTGGCGCCTGGCCCTCGGAAAAACCGCCGATCGAAGGCGGAATCAACACGGCCACCAAGGCGGGCTCCGGGCCTGGATGGCTGTCGAAGACCCGAACCGGCGGCTGATCGCCTTCGACCTGCCAATGGCTGACCCGCAACAGTGGCAACTGCGCAGACTGATGCTCGGCAGCGATCCGATTGGCCACCCCGAACAAGTCCGTCAAGCCATGCACCGCCGCCATCTGCGCACCGGGATAGATCAGCACGCCGAGTTCAGCGATTGCCCTTTCTGCGTCCATTGTCAGTTTTCCCCCTTCTATTGTCGGTGCGGCCAATCCCCGGATCACCTGCCAGAGCCAATACTTCATTCCACACCAACACACACTTCGAGGAAACAGTCATGGCCAAGCAAGCGCTCATCGTAGTCGATATCCAGAACGACTACTTCCCCCAAGGCAAGTGGCCGCTGGTCGGTGCCGACGCCGCCGCAGACAACGCCGTCCGCCTGATCAAGGCCTTCCGCGACGCGGGGGATTCAGTGGTACACATCCGCCACGAATTCACCTCCGAAGAAGCGCCGTTTTTCACTCCGAACTCCGAGGGGGCGAAGTTGCACCCGAAAGTGCTCAACCACGCCGACGAACCGGTGGTACTCAAGCACTTCGTCAACTCGTTCCGCGAAACCGAGCTGAAATCGATCCTCGACGAGCAAGGCATCAAGGAACTGGTGGTCGTGGGCAGCATGAGCCACATGTGCGTCGACGGCATCACCCGTGCGGCGGCGGATTTTGGCTATACGGTCACCGTGATCCACGACGCCTGCGCCACCCGTGACCTGGAGTTCAATGGCGTAGCGGTTCCGGCGGCGCAGGTTCATGCGGCGTTCATGGCGTCCTTGGCGTTTGCCTATGCCAGCGTGGTGTCGACCAACGAGTTCCTCGCGGCCTGAGTCTGCAACCAAATTCCACCGCCCATAAAAAACCCGCACTTCAGACCGAAGTGCGGGTTTTGTATTTCAGCTTGCCGCTTGTAGCTTGAGGCTGGCAGCTGCTTTAGAACGGAATATCGTCATCAAAGCTGTCGAAATCCGGAGCCGGCTGAGGTGCAGCCTGCTGTGGAGCCGGGCGCGACTGTTGCGGCGCCGACTGCTGTGGACGCGGAGCCTGCTGGCGTGGCGCGGACTGCTGGTAGTTGTTACCGCCGCCCTGGCCCTGCTGGTCGCCCTGTGGACGGCCGCCCAGCAGTTGCATGGTGCCTTGCATGTCGACCACGATTTCGGTGGTGTAACGCTTGATACCGTCTTTTTCCCACTCGCGGGTCTGCAGCTTGCCTTCGATGTAGACCTGCGAACCTTTACGCAGGTATTCGCCAGCGATTTCTGCAACCTTGCCGAACATCGACACACGGTGCCATTCGGTCTTTTCGACTTTCTGACCGGTTTGCTTGTCGGTCCACTGTTCGCTGGTCGCCAGACTCAGGTTGGTCACGGCGTTACCGTTAGGCAAGTAGCGAACTTCGGGATCCTGGCCGCAAGTGCCGACCAATATGACTTTGTTAACCCCACGGGCCATAACGTTCTCCTAGGCTACGCACGCTGCCCCGGCCGGGTTGTTCACCAGGCACTCAAGGGTGGTGCGATCCAATAGTTCGGTGTCCAGTTTGATGTAAATCGCCGCCTCTTCCGCGACGATGACTGCATCTGTTACCCCTACGACCGCCTTCAGGCGCTCGACCAGACCCGCTTCGCGGATCGCCTCAGGCGACAACGGCAAGCGCAGGCTCGTGACGTAGGGAGGTTCGCGCATGGTAACAGCAAAGGCCAGCCAGAGGGCAGCCAGACCGGCGCATCCGAGGAACACAACCGACAGACCGCCATGCTGGAACAGCCAGCCACCGAGGATTCCCCCCAGTGCCGAGCCGAGGAACTGGCTGGTGGAGTAAACCCCCATCGCCGTACCCTTGCCTCCGGCCGGTGAAACCTTGCTGATCAACGACGGCAACGAAGCTTCCAGCAGATTGAACGCGGTGAAGAACACCACCGTACCGATCACCAGAGCCCGCAAGCTGTCGCCGAACTGCCAGAAGAATAGCTCAGTGAGCATCAGCGTCACGACGGAGCCGAGTAAAACTCGTTTCATTTTGCGTTTCTTCTCGCCGTAGATAATGAACGGGATCATGGCGAAGAAAGAAATCAGCAGCGCGGTCAGGTACACCCACCAGTGCTGCTCTTTGGGCAGCCCGGCTTTCTCGACCAGCGCCAGCGGCAAGGCGACGAAACTGGACATCAACATCGCGTGCAACACAAAAATGCCCAGGTCCAGGCGCAGCAGGTCCGGATGCTTGAGGGTCGGGATCAGCGCCTGGCGCGCGACACGGGACTCACGGTGCTGCAACGGGCCGGTGGAGCGCGGCACCATGAACATCACGATCACGATGCCGAACAGCGCCATGCCTCCGGTAGCAAGAAACAATCCGGACAGTCCGAAGGCGCGGGTCAGCAGCGGGCCGACCACCATGGCCACCGCAAACGACAGGCCAATGGTCATGCCGATCATGGCCATGGCCTTGGTCCGGTGCTGCTCGCGGGTCAGGTCGGACAACAGCGCCATGACCGCCGCGGAAATCGCCCCCGCGCCCTGCAGGACCCGGCCGGCGATCACGCCCCAGATCGAGTCGGCATTGGCTGCCAGCAGACTGCCGAGCGCAAAGACGATCAGGCCCAGGTAAATCACCGGGCGGCGACCGATGCGGTCGGAAATGAAACCGAAAGGAATCTGGAACACTGCCTGGGTCAGGCCATAAGCGCCAATCGCCAGACCGATCAGGGCCGGCGTGGCTCCGGCCAGATCCATCCCATAGGTCGCCAGTACCGGCAACACCATGAACATGCCAAGCATACGGAAGGCGAACACCAGGGCCAGACCGCTTGCTGCGCGGGTCTCGCTGCCACTCATGCGCTCGCTGTGGGGATCGTGCATGGAAAAACCTCATGTGAACCGGCGGCGATTCTACCAGTCCCATCGATTGGCAGGGTATATCGCGACGCTTTGACGCGCATTGCTGACACACTCTTCATGTAAGACAGTAGCCCACTCGTTCGATAGTGTGCATCCATCCAGTATTTGGCCGTATACTCCTACGTTTTCGACGCCCGCCAAGCGAGGCCACTTTGGACAAGATCCTGATTCGTGGGGCTCGAACCCACAACCTGAAGAACATCGACCTGACCCTGCCACGGGACAAGCTGATCGTCATCACCGGCCTGTCCGGCTCCGGCAAGTCGTCCCTGGCTTTCGACACCCTGTACGCCGAAGGTCAGCGTCGCTACGTCGAATCGCTGTCGGCCTACGCCCGGCAGTTCCTGTCGATGATGGAAAAGCCCGACGTCGACACCATCGAAGGCTTGTCGCCGGCGATCTCCATCGAACAGAAGTCGACCTCGCACAACCCGCGCTCGACGGTCGGCACCATCACCGAAATCTACGACTACCTGCGCCTGCTTTATGCACGCGTGGGTATTCCCCGTTGCCCGGATCACGACATCCCGCTGGAAGCGCAGACCGTCAGCCAGATGGTCGACCTGGTCCTCGCCGAACCGGAGGGCAGCAAGCTGATGCTGTTGGCGCCGGTCATTCGCGAGCGCAAAGGCGAGCACCTGTCGGTTTTCGAAGAGCTGCGCGCACAGGGCTTCGTCCGCGCCCGAATCAACGGCAAGCTCTATGAGCTGGACGAAGCGCCCAAGCTCGACAAGCAGAAAAAACACACCATCGATGTGGTGGTCGACCGCTTCAAGGTTCGCGCCGACCTGCAACAGCGCCTGGCCGAATCCTTCGAGACCGCGCTGAAACTGGCGGACGGCATCGCCCTTGTGGCGCCGATGGACGACGAGCCGGGTGAAGAGATGATCTTCTCCGCACGCTTCGCCTGCCCGATCTGCGGCCACGCGATCAGCGAACTGGAGCCCAAGCTGTTCTCCTTCAACAACCCGGCCGGCGCTTGCCCGACCTGTGATGGCTTGGGGGTGAAGCAGTTCTTCGACATCAAGCGCCTGGTCAATGGCGAACTGACCCTGGCCGAAGGGGCGATTCGTGGCTGGGATCGGCGCAACGTCTATTACTTCCAGATGCTCGGCTCGCTGGCCTCGCACTACAAGTTCAGCCTCGAAGTTCCGTTCAACGAACTGCCAGCCGATCAGCAGAAATTCATCCTGCACGGCAGCGGTTCGCAAAACGTCGACTTCAAATACCTGAACGACCGTGGCGATATCGTCAAACGCTCGCACCCGTTCGAAGGCATCGTGCCGAACCTGGAGCGCCGTTACCGCGAAACCGAATCGGCATCGGTGCGCGAAGAACTGGCCAAGTTCCTCAGCACCCAGTCGTGCCCGGATTGCCGTGGCACCCGTCTGCGGCGTGAAGCGCGGCACGTGTGGGTCGGCGAGAAAACCCTGCCGGCAGTGACCAACCTGCCGATCGGCGATGCCTCCGATTATTTTGGCGGGCTCAAGCTCACCGGACGTCGCGGCGAAATCGCCGACAAGATCCTCAAGGAAATCCGCGAGCGCCTGCAGTTCCTGGTTAACGTCGGCCTCGACTATCTGTCGCTGGATCGCAGCGCGGACACCTTGTCCGGTGGCGAGGCCCAGCGTATTCGCCTGGCCAGCCAGATTGGCGCCGGCCTGGTGGGCGTCCTGTACATCCTCGACGAACCATCCATCGGCCTGCACCAGCGCGATAACGACCGGCTGCTGGGCACCCTCAAGCACCTGCGCGACATCGGTAACACGGTGATCGTGGTCGAGCACGACGAAGACGCGATCCGCCTGGCCGACTACGTGGTGGACATCGGCCCGGGCGCTGGTGTGCATGGCGGTCATATCGTCGCCGAAGGCACACCGGCCGAGGTCATGGCGCATCCGGATTCGCTGACGGGCAAATACCTGTCGGGCCGGGTGAAGATCGAAGTCCCGGCCAAGCGTACGCCGCGCAACAAGAAGCTGACGCTTTCACTCAAGGGCGCGCGTGGCAACAACCTGCGCAGTGTCGACCTGGAGATTCCGATCGGCCTGCTGACTTGCGTGACCGGCGTGTCCGGCTCCGGCAAGTCGACACTGATCAACAACACCCTGTTCCCGCTGAGCGCCACGGCGCTGAACGGCGCAACGACGCTTGAGGCGGCCGCCCACGACAGCATCAAGGGCATGGAGCACCTGGACAAGGTCGTCGACATCGACCAGAGCCCGATCGGCCGTACACCGCGCTCCAACCCGGCGACCTACACCGGATTGTTCACACCGATCCGCGAGTTGTTCGCCGGCGTACCGGAGTCCCGCTCCCGGGGCTACGGGCCGGGGCGCTTCTCCTTCAACGTCAAGGGCGGCCGCTGCGAAGCCTGCCAGGGCGACGGCCTGATCAAGGTCGAGATGCACTTCCTGCCGGACATCTACGTGCCCTGCGACGTGTGCAAGAGCAAGCGTTACAACCGCGAGACCCTGGAGATCAAGTACAAGGGCAAGAGCATCCACGAAACCCTCGAAATGACCATCGAGGAAGCGCGAGTGTTCTTCGATGCCGTACCGGCCTTGGCGCGCAAGCTGCAAACGTTGATGGACGTCGGCCTGTCGTACATCAAGCTGGGGCAATCGGCGACCACGCTGTCCGGCGGTGAAGCCCAGCGGGTGAAACTGTCCCGTGAACTGTCCAAACGCGATACCGGCAAGACCCTGTACATCCTCGACGAACCCACCACCGGGCTGCACTTCGCGGATATCCAGCAACTGCTGGATGTGTTGCATCGCCTGCGCGACCACGGCAACACAGTGGTAGTGATCGAACACAACCTGGACGTGATCAAAACCGCTGACTGGCTGGTGGACCTGGGTCCGGAGGGTGGTTCCAAGGGCGGGCAGATCATTGCCGTCGGCACACCGGAGGAAGTGTCAGAGATGAAGCAATCCCACACTGGTTACTACCTCAAGCCGCTGCTGGAGCGCGATCGGGCTTAACCGGCCCCCATGAAAAAGCCCCTGTCACTTCATCAGTGACAGGGGCTTTTTTGTATTCGCAGCAATCAGGTGTGGGATTGCAGGTAGTTTTCAAGCCCGATCAACTTGATCAGACCCAACTGTTTCTCGAGCCAGTAGGTGTGATCTTCTTCGGTGTCATGCAATTGAACCCGCAGCATTTCGCGGCTGACATAGTCCTTGTGCTGCTCGCAGAGCTTGATGCCCTTGCACAGCGCAGCCCGCACCTTGTACTCCAGGCGCAAGTCCGCTTCGAGCATCTCGGTCACCGTGGTGCCGACATCGAGATCGTCCGGACGCATGCGCGGTGTGCCTTCGAGCATGAGAATCCGGCGCATCAAGGCATCAGCGTGCCCTGCTTCCTCTTCCATCTCGTGGTTGATTCGTTCGTAGAGCTTGGTGAAACCCCAGTCCTCATACATCCGCGAGTGGACGAAATATTGATCACGCGCGGCCAGTTCGCCGGTCAGCAACGTGTTGAGGTAATCGATCACATCTGGGTGGCCTTGCATTGCCCTACATCTCCCTGCTTGAAAGTTGTAGTTTGAACCAACATGCCCATACCGTCACTCGCAAGACGCAATAAAAGCGAAGATATTCTGAGAAAATCGGCTGAAATAACGCAAAAACCGCCCAAACAAGGGCGGTTCTGCTTCTCATTTAGACTTCGTTAAGCTGTACGTTGAGCAGTTTTGCGATTGCTTCTCCATACGCCGGGTCAGCCTTGTAGAAATGTTGCAGCTGGCGATCAACCACATCACTCGACACACCCGAGATCGCACCGGCGATGTTGCTGATCAGCAGTGATTTCTGCTCTTCAGTCATCAAGCGGAACAATGCGCCGGCGTGACTGTAGTAATCCGTGTCCTCACGGTGATCGTAACGATCGGCGGCACCACTGAGGGCCAACGCGGGCTCAGCGTAACGAGGCGCCTGCTTCGGCGACTCAACGTAGCTGTTCGGCTCGTAGTTCGGCGCCGCTCCGCCATTGCTGCCAAAAGCCATCGAACCATCGCGCTGGTAAGTGTTGACCGGACTCCGTGGAGCGTTGACGGGCAACTGCTGGTGATTGGTGCCGACACGGTAGCGATGAGCGTCCGCGTAGGCGAAGACCCGCCCTTGCAGCATACGATCGGGCGACAGACCAACACCCGGGACCATGTTGCTGGGACCGAACGCCGCTTGCTCGACTTCCGCGAAGTAGTTCTGCGGATTTCGATTGAGCTCAAGTTCTCCGACCTCAATCAGTGGAAACTCTTTCTGCGACCAGGTTTTGGTGACATCAAACGGGTTCTCGTAGTGCGCCGCGGCCTGAGCCTCGCTCATGATCTGAATGCACACGCGCCATTTCGGGAAATCACCCTGCTCGATGGCATTGAACAGATCGCGCTGGGCGTAATCCGGATCAGTACCCGCCAGGCGCGCAGCCTCGGCAGGAGCAAGGTTCTTGATCCCCTGTTTGGTCTTGTAGTGCCACTTCACCCAATGACGCTCACCTTGAGCGTTGATGAGGCTGTAGGTGTGGCTGCCAAAGCCGTGCATGTGGCGGTATCCATCAGGGATACCCCGGTCGGAGAACAGGATGGTGACTTGGTGCAGCGCCTCGGGCGAATGCGACCAGAAGTCCCACATCGCCTGGGCACTCTTCAGGTTGCTTTGCGGCAAACGCTTCTGGGTGTGGATAAAGTCCGGAAACTTCAGTGGATCACGAATGAAGAACACGGGGGTGTTGTTGCCAACGATGTCCCAGTTGCCTTCCTCGGTGTAGAACTTCAAGGCGAACCCGCGCGGATCACGCTCGGTATCGGCCGAACCACGCTCACCACCCACGGTGGAAAACCGCAGGAAAGTCGGGGTTTGCTTACCGACTGCCTCAAACAGCTTCGCGCTGGTGTATTGAGTGATATCGCGCGTCACGGTGAACGTACCGTAGGCACCCGAGCCTTTGGCGTGCACACGGCGCTCAGGGATGTTTTCACGGTTGAAGTGGGCAAGCTTCTCGATCAAGTGAAAGTCGTCGAGCAGCAGCGGGCCACGAGGGCCGGCGGAACGGGAATTCTGGTTATCGGCAACAGGAGCGCCACTGGCGGTGGTAAGCGTTTTGTTTTGGCTCATGCGATCTTCCTTCCTCTGTCGGTCTTGAACTGCCGGCTATCGGCTGAGAAGGAGTATTGATCATCAATATGACAGCTACAAATTCATTAACTTGCAGTCATCGATAGAGAAAGATAATGATCATCCCCAACACATAATGCCGGCGTGGACGAAGGAGACGCTTGTACAAACGACGCGTTTCTTACAGGCACAAAAAACCGGGCACTAGGCCCGGTTCTTTGTTTCAGACTGACGTCTTACTCGGCAGATACAGCTTCGCCAGCAGTAGCACGATCAACCAACTCGACGTACGCCATAGGCGCGTTGTCGCCAGCGCGGAAACCGCACTTGAGGATGCGCAGGTAGCCACCCTCACGGGTAGCGTAACGCTTGCCCAGGTCGTTGAAGAGCTTACCAACGATAGCTTTCGAACGAGTACGGTCGAAAGCCAGACGGCGGTTAGCAACGCTATCTATCTTGGCCAAAGTGATCAGCGGCTCGGCAACGCGGCGCAGTTCTTTAGCTTTTGGCAGAGTAGTTTTGATCAGCTCGTGCTCGAACAGCGACACCGCCATGTTTTGGAACATGGCCTTGCGGTGCGAGCTGGTGCGGCTCAGGTGACGACCACTTTTACGATGACGCATGGTTCATTCCTTACCAAACACTACGTTCGGTGATTACGACGATCAGGCAGTCGCCTTGTCGTCCTTCTTAAGACTTGCAGGCGGCCAGTTGTCGAGGCGCATGCCGAGGGACAGACCGCGGGAGGCCAGAACGTCCTTGATTTCAGTCAAGGATTTCTTGCCCAGGTTCGGAGTCTTCAACAGCTCTACTTCGGTACGCTGAATCAGGTCACCGATGTAGTAGATGTTTTCCGCCTTAAGGCAGTTAGCCGAACGTACAGTCAGTTCCAGATCGTCAACCGGGCGAAGCAGGATCGGATCGATCTCGTCTTCCTGCTCGACAACCACTGGCTCACTGTCACCCTTGAGGTCGACGAACGCAGCCAACTGCTGTTGCAGGATGGTTGCAGCGCGGCGAATTGCCTCTTCAGGATCCAGAGTACCGTTGGTTTCCAGATCAATAACCAGCTTGTCCAGGTTAGTACGCTGCTCGACACGGGCGTTTTCCACCACGTATGCGATACGGCGAACCGGGCTGAACGAAGAGTCAAGCTGCAAGCGACCGATGCTGCGGCTTTCGTCTTCATCGCTCTGACGCGAATCTGCCGGTTCATAACCACGACCACGAGCTACTACGAGCTTCATGTTCAGGGCGCCGTTAGACGCCAGGTTAGCGATTACGTGATCGGGATTAACGATCTCGACATCATGATCCAGCTGAATATCGGCAGCGGTAACCACCCCCGAACCCTTCTTCGACAAGGTCAGCGTAACTTCGTCACGACCGTGCAGCTTGATAGCCAGACCTTTAAGGTTCAACAGGATTTCAATTACGTCTTCCTGTACACCTTCGATGGCGCTGTACTCGTGGAGCACACCGTCAATCTCGGCCTCGACTACTGCACAGCCGGGCATTGAGGACAACAGGATGCGGCGCAGCGCGTTGCCCAGGGTATGGCCAAAGCCACGCTCGAGAGGCTCGAGAGTGATCTTGGCGCGGGTTGGACTGACAACCTGCACATCAATGTGGCGGGGTGTCAGGAACTCATTTACCGAAATCTGCATGGATGCACCTATTTTCTAGCCCTTACTTGGAGTAGAGCTCGACAATCAGGCTTTCGTTGATGTCGGCGGACAGATCACTGCGAGCTGGAACGTTCTTGAAAACGCCCGACTTCTTCTCAGTGTCTACTTCTACCCATTCTACGCGGCCACGTTGGGCACACAGATCGAGAGCTTGGACAATGCGAAGTTGATTTTTTGCTTTCTCGCGAACAGCGACCACGTCACCAGCACGAACCTGGTAGGACGGAACGTTAACGGTCTGACCGTTTACGCTGATCGACTTGTGCGATACCAGCTGACGGGATTCGGCACGAGTCGAACCAAAGCCCATACGGTATACAACGTTGTCCAGACGGCATTCGAGCAGTTGCAGCAGGTTTTCACCGGTTGCACCTTTCTTGCCAGCAGCTTCTTTGTAGTAGCCGCTGAATTGACGCTCGAGAACGCCGTAGATACGACGGACCTTCTGCTTTTCACGCAGTTGGGTGCCGTAATCGGACTGGCGACCGCGGCGTTGGCCGTGGATACCAGGTGCTGCTTCAATGTTGCACTTCGATTCGATCGCGCGCACGCCGCTCTTCAGGAAGAGATCGGTGCCTTCGCGACGAGCGAGTTTGCATTTTGGACCAATGTAACGAGCCATTCTTTACAATCTCCTGGATTACACGCGGCGCTTCTTCGGCGGACGGCACCCGTTGTGCGGGATTGGCGTCACGTCGGTGATGCTGGCGATCTTGTAGCCACAGCCGTTCAAAGCGCGGACTGCGGATTCACGACCTGGACCTGGACCTTTGACATTGACGTCGAGGTTTTTCAGGCCGTATTCCAGCGCAGCTTGACCAGCACGTTCAGCAGCTACTTGAGCAGCAAACGGGGTGGACTTGCGGGAACCGCGGAAACCCGAACCACCGGAGGTAGCCCAGGAAAGAGCGTTACCTTGACGGTCGGTGATGGTCACGATGGTGTTGTTAAAAGATGCATGGATGTGGGCGATGCCATCAACCACTGTCTTTTTAACTTTTTTACGAGGACGAGCAGCAGGTTTTGCCATGATTAATTTCCTGTCGATTCGCTGGGGCGATTACTTGCGGATCGGCTTACGCGGACCTTTACGGGTACGCGCGTTGGTCTTGGTACGCTGACCGCGCACTGGAAGACCGCGACGATGACGCAGACCGCGATAGCAACCGAGGTCCATCAAGCGCTTGATTTTCATGTTGATTTCGCGACGCAGGTCACCTTCAGTGGTGAACTTCGCCACTTCGCCACGCAGCTGTTCAATTTGCTCGTCGCTCAGATCTTTGATCTTTGCTGCTGGGTTTACCCCAGTCTCTGCACAAATTTTCTGTGCAGTAGTGCGACCAACACCATAGATGTAGGTCAGCGAGATAACAGTATGCTTGTTATCTGGAATGTTAACGCCTGCAATACGGGCCATTCAGTGGGACTCCAATTGACAGCTACCTACGCCCCGGAAGCCAAGAAATAGGGCGCGAGATAATATCGCTGTAATAACAAATAATCAACCCGGCAGCGCACTAGCTGCCGGGCTTGAAGCACAATCACACTCAGCCTTGGCGCTGTTTGTGACGCGGTTCCGCGCTGCAAATTACTCGAACAACACCTTCGCGGCGAATAATCTTGCAGTTACGGCACAGCTTTTTCACCGATGCACGAACTTTCATCACCAACTCCTCGAACCTTATGGGTCAGCGCAGCATGCCGCTGCCGTAACCCTTCAGGTTGGCTTTCTTCATCAGGGATTCGTACTGGTGCGAAACGAGGTGCGATTGTACTTGGGACATGAAGTCCATCACAACCACGACGACGATCAGCAACGAGGTCCCGCCAAGGTAGAACGGTACGTTGGCTGCAACCACCAGGAACTGGGGCAACAGGCAGACGGCCGTCATGTAAAGAGCACCGAACATGGTCAAGCGAGTCAGAACGCCATCAATGTAGCGCGCAGACTGCTCACCTGGACGGATGCCCGGAATAAAGGCACCGGACTTCTTCAGGTTTTCCGCTACGTCTTTCGGATTGAACATCAACGCCGTATAGAAGAAGCAGAAGAAAATAATCCCTGCACTAAACAGCAGAATATTCAACGGCTGACCAGGAGCGATCGACTGCGAGATGTCCTGCAACCAGCCCATACCTTCAGACTGACCGAACCAGGCACCCAACGAAGCCGGGAACAGCAAAATGCTGCTCGCGAAAATAGCCGGAATAACACCGGCCATGTTCACCTTCAGCGGCAAGTGGCTAGTCTGCGCAGCGAAGACCTTGCGGCCCTGCTGACGCTTGGCGTAGTGAACAGCAATACGACGCTGACCACGCTCAATGAACACCACGAAACCGATAATCGCTACTGCCAGCAAACCGATGGCAACCAGGGCGAAGATGTTGATATCACCCTGACGTGCAGACTCGAAAGACTGCCCGATCGCTCTCGGAAGACCGGCGACGATACCCGAAAAAATCAACATCGAGATACCGTTGCCAACACCACGCTCAGTAATCTGCTCACCCAGCCACATCATGAACATCGCACCAGCCACAAAAGTGGATACCGCGACGAAATGGAAGCCAAAGTCACCAGTGAACGCAACGCCCTGCCCCGCCAGACCAATGGACATGCCAATGGCCTGGACGAGAGCGAGGACGACAGTGCCGTAGCGGGTGTACTGGCTGATCTTGCGACGGCCAGCTTCACCTTCCTTCTTCAACTGCTCCAGCTGCGGGCTGACGGCTGTCATCAGTTGCATGATGATCGATGCCGAGATGTACGGCATGATCCCCAGTGCAAAGATGCTCATCCGCTCCAGCGCGCCGCCGGAAAACATGTTGAACAAGCTAAGAATGGTCCCCTCATTCTGTCGAAACAGGTCCGCGAGTCGGTCCGGGTTGATACCTGGAACCGGGATGTGTGCGCCTATTCGGTAGACGATAATCGCCAGGAACAGAAAACGCAGACGAGCCCAGAGTTCAGACATACCGCCTTTGCCGAGCGCAGAGAGAGCACCTTGCTTAGCCATTTATTCCTCGAACTTGCCGCCAGCTGCTTCGATAGCCGCACGCGCACCTTTGGTGGCGCCGATTCCCTTGCCGATAGTGACAGCGCGAGTCACTTCACCGGACAGCATGATTTTCACACGCTGTACGTTGACGTTGATCACGTTGGCATCTTTCAGGGACTGCACGGTGACGATGTCGCCTTCCACTTTAGCCAGCTCGGACAGACGCACTTCTGCGCGGTCCATGGCCTTCAGGGAAACGAAACCGAACTTCGGCAGGCGACGATGCAGCGGCTGTTGACCGCCTTCAAAGCCTGGAGCAATGGTGCCACCGGAGCGGGAGGACTGACCTTTGTGGCCACGGCCACCGGTCTTGCCCAAACCACTACCGATACCACGGCCCGGACGATGCTTTTCGCGACGGGAACCCGGCGCTGGACTCAGATCATTGAGTTTCATCGATTAACCCTCGACACGCAGCATGTAGTAAGCCTTGTTGATCATCCCGCGATTCTCGGGAGTATCAAGTACTTCTACAGTGTGACCGATGCGACGCAGACCCAGACCCTTAACGCACAATTTGTGGTTAGGGATGCGGCCGGTCATGCTTTTGATCAGCGTAACTTTTACGGTAGCCATGATCAGAAGATCTCCTTGACGCTTTTGCCACGCTTGGCGGCAATGGATTCAGGAGACTGCATAGCTTTCAAACCTTTGAAAGTGGCGTGAACCACGTTTACCGGGTTAGTCGAGCCGTAGCACTTGGCCAGAACGTTCTGAACACCAGCAACTTCGAGGACAGCACGCATAGCGCCGCCAGCGATGATACCGGTACCTTCAGAAGCAGGCTGCATGTACACCTTCGAAGCGCCGTGACCGGACTTCATTGCGTACTGCAGAGTGGTGCCGTTCAGATCAACTTGGATCATGTTGCGGCGAGCAGCTTCCATTGCCTTCTGGATCGCAGCAGGCACTTCACGCGACTTGCCACGGCCGAAGCCAACACGCCCTTTACCATCACCCACCACGGTCAACGCGGTGAAAGTGAAGATACGGCCGCCTTTAACGGTTTTGGCTACGCGGTTAACTTGAACCAGCTTCTCGATGTAGCCTTCGTCGCGCTTTTGGTCGTTATTTGACATAACTTAGAACTCCAGCCCAGCTTCACGAGCAGCATCAGCCAGCGCCTTGACGCGGCCGTGATACTTGAAGCCAGAGCGGTCGAAAGCCACCTGCGAGACGCCAGCGGCTTTAGCACGCGTAGCGACCAGCTGGCCAACCTTAGTGGCCGCGTCGATGTTGCCAGTGGCGCCATCACGCAGTTCTTTATCCAAAGTCGAGGCAGATGCCAGGACTTTGTTGCCGTCGGCCGAAATGACCTGGGCGTAGATGTGCTGCGACGAGCGGAACACGCAGAGACGCACGACTTCGAGTTCGTGCATTTTCAGGCGTGCTTTGCGAGCGCGACGCAGTCGAGTAACTTTTTTGTCGGTCATTTGCTATGCCCTACTTCTTCTTGGCTTCTTTACGACGGACGACTTCGTCCGCGTAGCGCACACCTTTGCCTTTGTACGGCTCTGGTGGACGGAAGTCGCGGATCTCGGCGGCCACTTGACCTACCAGCTGCTTATCGATGCCCTTGATCAGGATATCGGTCTGGCTAGGAGTCTCAGCGGTGATGCCTTCCGGCAGTTCATAATCCACTGGGTGCGAGAAGCCAAGAGCCAGGTTCAGCACTGTGCCTTTTGCTTGCGCTTTGTAACCAACACCGACCAGCTGGAGCTTGCGCTCGAAGCCTTGGCTTACGCCTTGGACCATGTTGTTTACCAACGCACGAGTGGTACCAGCCATTGCGCGAGTTTGTTGATCGCCATTGCGAGCAGCGAAACGCAGCTCACCAGCTTCTTCAACGATCTCAACGGACGAATGGATGTTCAGTTCGAGAGTGCCCTTGGCACCCTTCACCGAAAGCTGTTGGCCTGCGAATTTTACTTCGACACCGGCTGGCAGCTTAACGGGGTTCTTAGCGACGCGTGACATGCTTATCCCCCCTTAGAACACAGTGCAAAGAACTTCGCCGCCGACACCGGCAGCGCGCGCAGCACGATCCGTCATCACACCTTTGTTGGTGGAGACGATAGACACACCGAGACCGCCACGAACTTTTGGCAGATCATCGACGGACTTGTACTGACGCAGGCCTGGACGGCTAACGCGCTTCACTTCTTCGATGACCGGACGGCCTTCGAAGTACTTCAGCTCGATGGACAGCAGTGGTTTGATTTCGCTGCTGATCTGATAACCCGCAATGTAACCTTCGTCCTTCAGGACTTTGGCAACAGCTACCTTCAAAGTAGAAGATGGCATGCTTACGACGGACTTTTCAGCCATCTGGGCATTACGGATTCGAGTTAGCATGTCCGCTAACGGGTCCTGCATACTCATGGGCTAGACGCTCCTAATACAAAAAAATTAGCCTTGCGGCTACTACTTGTCGCCGAGCTCATCCATGCGGAAAAAGCACGGGCTCAGGCGAGCCGGGTATTCTAGACACACCCCACAAATGAATCAAGCCCCAAAAGGGGCTTGATTCAAGTTCAAGGTCACCGGTGGTCAGGATCTTGCGATCCGGACCACCGAGACTTTGACAGTGCTTACCAGCTGGCTTTAACCAGACCAGGTACGTCACCACGCATTGCAGCTTCACGCAGCTTGTTACGGCCGAGGCCGAACTTGCGGTAAACGCCGTGTGGACGACCGGTCAGGCGGCAGCGGTTACGCATGCGCGAAGCGCTTGCGTCACGTGGCTGCTTCTGCAGAGCTACTGTAGCTTCCCAACGTGCTTCTGGACTTGCGTTCAGATCAACGATGATAGCTTTCAGTGCTGCACGCTTCTTGGCGTACTTGGCAACCGTGAGCTGACGCTTCAGCTCGCGGTTTTTCATGCTCATCTTGGCCATTTTCCTACTCCAATCAGTTGCGGAACGGGAATTTGAAAGCACGCAGCAGCGCGCGACCTTCATCATCGTTCTTGGCAGTGGTGGTCAGGGTAATGTCCAGACCGCGGAGAGCATCGATCTTGTCGTAGTCGATTTCCGGGAAGATGATCTGCTCTTTAACGCCCATGCTGTAGTTACCACGACCATCGAAGGACTTGGCATTCAGGCCGCGGAAGTCGCGGACCCGAGGCAGGGAGATCGACAGCAGACGATCCAGGAATTCGTACATACGCTCACGGCGCAGGGTCACTTTGACGCCGATCGGCCAACCTTCACGGACTTTAAAGCCAGCGATGGATTTGCGAGCGTAGGTCACAACGACTTTCTGGCCGGTGATCTTTTCCAGGTCAGCAACAGCGTGCTCGATGACTTTTTTGTCACCGACCGCTTCGCCCAGACCCATGTTCAGGGTGATTTTGGTAACGCGTGGAACTTCCATCACGTTCGAAAGCTTAAGTTCTTCCTTAAGCTTCGGTGCGATTTCCTTCCAGTAAATCTCTTTTAGTCGTGCCATGGTCTCATCTACCTAGCAGTGTTCAAGCATCAACCGCTTTTTGGGTCGACTTGAAGACACGAATTTTCTTGCCGTCTTCTACTTTGAAACCAACGCGGTCAGCCTTGTTGGTTTCGCCGTTGAAAATGGCGACGTTAGAAGCATCCAGTGGAGCTTCTTTTTCGACGATACCGCCCTGCACGCCCGACATCGGGTTAGGCTTGGTATGACGCTTGACCAGGTTCAGACCACCAATAACCAAACGGTTGTTAGCGAGAACCTTAAGCACCTTACCGCGCTTACCTTTGTCTTTGCCGGCGATCACGATGATCTCGTCGTCACGACGAATCTTTTGCATGTCGGATCTCCTTACAGCACTTCTGGGGCGAGCGAGACGATCTTCATGAACTTCTCAGTACGAAGTTCACGGGTCACTGGCCCAAAGATACGGGTGCCGATCGGCTCTTGCTTGTTGTTCAGAAGAACAGCAGCGTTGCCATCAAAGCGGATAATGGAGCCATCAGCACGACGTACGCCGTGACGAGTGCGGACTACAACAGCAGTCATCACTTGGCCTTTTTTCACTTTACCGCGAGGAATTGCTTCCTTCACGGTAACTTTGATGATGTCACCGATACCAGCGTAACGACGATGGGAGCCACCCAGCACCTTGATGCACATAACACGGCGAGCGCCGCTGTTATCGGCCACATCGAGCATGGATTGAGTCTGAATCATATAATTTCTCCGACCCCTAGTCCTTAGACTTCCACAGCGCGTTCGAGAACATCAACCAATGCCCAAGACTTGGTCTTGGCCAGCGGACGAGTTTCACGAATAGTGACTTTGTCGCCGATGTGGCACTGATTGGTTTCGTCGTGTGCGTGCAGCTTAGTCGAACGCTTAACGTATTTACCGTAGATCGGGTGCTTAACGCGACGCTCGATCAGAACGGTGATGGTTTTGTCCATCTTGTCGCTGACAACACGGCCAGTCAGCGTACGGACAGTTTTTTCGGCTTCAGCCATGATTACTTACCTGCCTGCTGGTTAAGCACAGTCTTCACGCGAGCGATGTCACGTTTAACTTGCGAGAGCAGATGAGACTGCCCCAACTGGCCAGTTGCTTTCTGCATACGCAGATTGAACTGGTCGCGCAGCAGGCCGAGCAGTTGCTCGTTCAGCTGCTGTGCGGATTTTTCACGAAGTTCATTCGCTTTCATCACATCACCGTCCGTTTAACAAAGGCGGTGGCGAGCGGCAGCTTTGCAGCAGCCAGGGCAAAAGCCTCACGCGCCAGCTCTTCAGTAACACCCTCGATTTCATACAGGACTTTGCCTGGCTGAATCTGGGCAACCCAGTACTCCACACTACCCTTACCTTTACCCATCCGAACTTCGAGTGGTTTTTTGGAAATAGGCTTGTCCGGGAATACACGGATCCAGATCTTGCCGCCACGTTTAACGTGACGGGTCAGAGCACGACGCGCTGACTCGATCTGACGAGCGGTGAGACGACCACGAGCTACAGACTTCAGCGCGAACTCGCCGAAGCTGACTTTGCTACCGCGCTGTGCCAGACCACGGTTGTGGCCTGTCATCTGCTTGCGGAACTTCGTACGCTTTGGTTGCAACATTTGGCGTACCCCTTACTTAGCAGCTTTTTTACGAGGCGCTGGTGCTTGTGGTTTCAGTTCTTCTTGGCGACCACCAATTACTTCGCCTTTGAAGATCCAAACCTTTACACCGATCACACCGTAAGTGGTGTGAGCTTCGTAGTTGGCATAGTCGATGTCGGCACGCAGGGTGTGCAATGGCACACGACCTTCGCGATACCATTCAGTACGTGCGATTTCAGCACCGCCGAGACGACCGCTCACTTGGATTTTGATGCCTTTGGCACCAATGCGCATGGCGTTCTGTACGGCGCGCTTCATAGCGCGACGGAACATTACACGACGCTCCAGCTGCTGAGCTACGCTCTGCGCAACCAGCATACCGTCGAGCTCCGGCTTGCGGATCTCTTCGATATTGATGTGCACAGGCACACCCATTTGCTTGGTCAGGTCCTGACGCAGTTTCTCAACATCTTCACCTTTCTTCCCGATAACGATACCTGGACGAGCGGTGTGGATGGTGATACGTGCAGTTTGGGCCGGACGATGGATATCGATACGGCTTACGGACGCGCTTTTTAGTTTGTCTTGGAGATACTCACGCACCTTCAGATCTGCGAGCAAATAGTCCGCATAAGTCCGACCGTCTGCGTACCAGACGGAGGTGTGCTCCTTGACGATTCCCAGGCGAATGCCAATGGGATGTACTTTCTGACCCATCTCTTCGACTCCGTTACTTGTCAGCAACCTTGACAGTGATATGGCAAGACCGCTTGACGATGCGATCAGCACGGCCTTTGGCACGTGGCATGATGCGCTTCAGCGAACGCCCTTCGTTGACGAAAACGGTGCTGACCTTCAGGTCATCAACGTCCGCGCCTTCGTTATGCTCGGCGTTGGCTACGGCCGACTCCAGCACTTTCTTCATGATCTCGGCGGCTTTCTTACTGCTGAAAGCCAACAGGTTGAGCGCTTCGCCCACCTTCTTCCCGCGGATCTGGTCGGCGACCAAGCGGGCTTTCTGGGCGGAGATTCGAGCGCCCGACAACTTAGCGGCTACTTCCATTTCCTAACCCCTTAACGCTTGGCTTTCTTGTCTGCCACGTGCCCGCGATAAGTGCGGGTACCGGCGAACTCGCCCAGTTTGTGGCCGACCATGTCTTCGTTCACGAGAACTGGGACGTGCTGACGACCGTTGTGTACTGCGATGGTCAAACCGACCATTTGTGGCAGGATCATCGAACGACGCGACCAGGTTTTCACCGGTTTGCGATCGTTCTTTTCCGCCGCCACTTCGATCTTCTTCAGTAGGTGAAGATCGATAAAAGGACCTTTTTTCAGAGAACGTGGCACTGTCGTATCCCTCTATTTACTTGCGACGACGGACGATCATTTTGTCGGTACGCTTATTACCACGAGTCTTCGCGCCCTTAGTCGGGAAGCCCCATGGCGATACCGGATGACGACCACCAGAGGTACGACCTTCACCACCACCATGTGGGTGGTCAACCGGGTTCATGGCAACACCACGAACGGTTGGGCGAACGCCACGCCAGCGTTTGGCACCAGCTTTACCCAGCGAACGCAGGCTGTGCTCGGAGTTCGAGACTTCGCCCAGGGTCGCACGGCATTCAGCCAGGACTTTACGCATTTCACCGGAACGCAGACGCAGGGTAACGTACACGCCTTCACGAGCGATCAGCTGAGCCGAAGCACCAGCGGAACGAGCGATCTGAGCGCCTTTACCTGGCTTCAATTCGATGCCGTGTACGGTGCTACCAACTGGAATGTTGCGCAGTTGCAGAGCGTTGCCCGGCTTGATCGGTGCCAGGGCACCTGCGATCAGCTGGTCGCCAGCGCTCACGCCTTTAGGGGCGATGATGTAGCGACGCTCGCCATCTGCGTACAGCAGCAAAGCGATGTGAGCAGTACGGTTTGGATCGTATTCGATACGCTCGACAGTGGCAGAGATGCCATCTTTGTCGTTGCGACGGAAGTCGACCAGACGATAATGCTGCTTATGACCACCACCGATGTGACGAGTGGTAATACGGCCATTGTTGTTACGACCACCAGTCTTCGATTTCTTCTCGAGCAGCGGTGCGTGAGGAGCGCCTTTATGCAGCTCCTGGTTGACCACCTTGACCACAAAACGGCGGCCAGGGGAAGTCGGTTTGCATTTAACGATTGCCATGATGCACCCCTTCCTTACTCAGCACTGCTGCTGAAATCGAGATCTTGGCCTGGCTGAAGGGAGATAACTGCCTTCTTCCAGTCATTACGCTTGCCCAGACCGCGAGCAGTGCGCTTGCTCTTACCCAGAACATTCAGGGTAGTAACACGCTCTACTTTCACGCTGAACAGGCTTTCGACGGCCTTCTTGATTTCCAGCTTGGTTGCGTCGGTAGCAACCTTGAAAACGAACTGGCCTTTCTTGTCTGCCAGAACCGTAGCCTTCTCGGAAACGTGCGGGCCAAGCAGAACTTTAAATACGCGTTCCTGGTTCATCCCAGCAGCTCCTCGAATTTCTTCACGGCCGACACGGTGATCAACACCTTGTCGTATGCGATCAGACTAACTGGATCGGAACCTTGCACGTCACGTACATCTACGTGTGGCAGGTTACGAGCAGCCAGGTACAGGTTCTGATCAACAGCGTCGGACACGATCAGAACGTCGGTCAGGCTCATGTTGTTCAGTTTGCCCAGCAGGTCTTTGGTTTTCGGCGTTTCAACGGCGAAATCCTGAACCACGACCAGACGATCAGTACGCACCAGCTCAGCAAGGATGGAACGCATTGCTGCGCGATACATCTTCTTGTTCAGCTTCTGGGAGTGATCCTGAGGACGAGCTGCGAAAGTGGTACCGCCGCCACGCCAGATTGGGCTACGGATAGTACCGGCACGAGCACGGCCAGTACCTTTCTGACGCCATGGGCGCTTGCCGCCACCACGAACGTCGGAACGGGTCTTTTGCTGCTTGGAACCCTGACGGCCGCCGGCCATGTAGGCCACGACTGCTTGGTGAACCAGCGTCTCGTTGAATTCGCCGCCAAATGTCAGTTCGGAAACTTCGATCGCTTGAGCGTCATTTACATTTAATTGCATGTCAGCTTCCCCTTAACCGCGAGCCTTGGCTGCTGGACGTACAACCAAGTTGCCGCCAGTAGCGCCAGGAACAGCGCCCTTGACCAACAACAGATTGCGTTCAGCGTCCACGCGCACTACTTCGAGGGACTGCACGGTCACGCGCTCAGCGCCCATATGACCGGACATTTTTTTGCCCTTGAATACACGACCAGGAGTCTGGCACTGGCCGATAGAGCCTGGAACGCGGTGGGATACGGAGTTACCGTGGGTGTTATCTTGCCCGCGGAAATTCCAACGCTTGATCGTACCCTGGAAGCCTTTACCCTTGGACTGACCGGTTACATCAACCAGTTGACCAGCGGCGAAGATTTCAGCGTTGATCAGATCGCCGGCCTGGTACTCGCCTTCTTCAAGGCGGAATTCCATTACGGTACGACCAGCGGCAACGTTCGCTTTAGCGAAGTGGCCAGCCTGAGCTGCTGTTACACGCGAAGCACGACGCTCGCCGACAGTGACTTGCACTGCACGATAGCCATCGGTCTCTTCAGTTTTGAACTGGGTGACGCGATTCGGTTCGATCTCAATGACCGTGACCGGAATGGAGACACCTTCTTCGGTGAAAATACGGGTCATACCGCATTTACGACCGACTACACCAATAGTCATGTTGTAAACCTCATGAGTGTACGGGGCTTTCACCCGCTATGGCCGCCCATTTCAGAGCGTTACACGACTAAGACCGAGTCTTAGCCGAGGCTGATCTGCACTTCCACACCGGCCGCAAGATCAAGCTTCATAAGAGCATCAACGGTTTTATCCGTTGGCTGGACGATGTCCAGAACGCGCTTATGAGTACGGATCTCGTACTGGTCACGCGCGTCTTTGTTGACGTGCGGGGAGACCAGAACGGTGAACCGCTCTTTACGGGTAGGCAGTGGAATTGGACCACGCACTTGAGCACCAGTACGTTTCGCGGTTTCCACGATTTCCTGGGTTGATTGGTCGATCAGGCGATGGTCGAAAGCCTTCAACCTGATACGGATTTGCTGATTTTGCATTGGATTTCAGACTCCGGCTGCTATTCCCACCGGGCGCAATACGCCCGTTAAAAGGAGGCGCAATTCTATAGACGCCCCAGATGGGTGTCAACCCAATAAAAAAGCCCCCGCTGAGCGGGGGCCTTTCAAAGCATCGAAGCTATCTCAAAAGAGATGCTTACTCGATGATTTTGGCTACGACGCCAGCGCCGACGGTACGACCGCCTTCACGGATAGCGAAACGCAGGCCGTCTTCCATTGCGATGGTCTTGATCAGGGTAACTTCCATTTGGATGTTATCACCTGGCATTACCATTTCAACGCCTTCTGGCAGCTGGCAGTTACCAGTCACGTCAGTAGTACGGAAGTAGAACTGTGGACGGTAGCCTTTGAAGAACGGAGTGTGACGACCGCCTTCTTCCTTGCTCAGAACGTAAACTTCTGCGGTGAACTTGGTGTGCGGCTTAACCGAACCTGGCTTAACCAGAACCTGGCCACGCTCAACGTCGTCACGCTTGGTACCACGCAGCAGAACGCCGCAGTTCTCGCCAGCACGACCTTCGTCGAGCAGCTTGCGGAACATTTCAACACCGGTGCAGGTGGTGGTGGTGGTGTCACGCAGACCAACGATTTCCAGTGCATCTTGAACGCGAACGATACCGCGCTCGATACGACCAGTCACAACAGTACCACGACCCGAGATCGAGAATACGTCTTCGATTGGCATCAGGAATGGCTTGTCGATAGCGCGCTCTGGTTCTGGGATGTAGCTGTCCAGAGTTTCAACCAGTTTACGAACGGCAGTGGTGCCCATTTCGTTGTCGTCTTTGCCTTCCAGCGCCATACGAGCCGAACCGATGATGATTGGAGTGTCATCGCCCGGGAAGTCGTAGGTGGACAGCAGGTCGCGAACTTCCATCTCGACCAGTTCCAGCAGCTCAGCGTCGTCTACCAGGTCAGCCTTGTTCAGGAAAACCACGATGTACGGAACGCCTACCTGACGGGACAGCAGGATGTGCTCACGGGTTTGCGGCATCGGACCATCAGCGGCCGAGCAAACCAGGATCGCGCCGTCCATCTGGGCAGCACCAGTGATCATGTTCTTCACATAGTCAGCGTGACCTGGGCAGTCAACGTGAGCGTAGTGACGGATCTTCGAGTTGTACTCGACGTGCGCGGTGTTGATGGTGATACCACGAGCTTTTTCTTCTGGAGCGCTGTCGATTTTATCGAAATCAACGATTGCGGAACCGAAAACTTCGGAGCAAACGCGAGTCAGAGCTGCGGTCAGAGTGGTTTTACCGTGGTCAACGTGACCGATAGTGCCAACGTTGACGTGCGGTAGGGAACGATCAAATTTTTCTTTAGCCACGACAATTAACTCCTTGCCTAAAGGACTGAATCAGCCTTGTTTTTTGGTTACAGTTTCGACGATGTGCGACGGAGCTGTATTGTATTTTTTGAATTCCATAGAGTAGCTTGCGCGACCCTGAGACATCGAACGAACGTCGGTCGCATAACCGAACATCTCGCCCAACGGAACTTCAGCACGGATCACCTTACCGGAGACCGTGTCTTCCATACCCAGAATCATGCCGCGACGACGGTTAAGGTCGCCCATCACGTCACCCATATAGTCTTCAGGCGTAACAACCTCTACCGCCATGATTGGCTCGAGCAACTCACCACCGCCCTTCTGGGCCAGTTGCTTGGTCGCCATGGAAGCAGCCACCTTAAACGCCATCTCGTTCGAGTCGACGTCGTGGTAAGAACCATCAAACACGGTAGCCTTCAGGCCGATCAGCGGATAGCCGGCAACTACGCCGTTCTTCATCTGCTCTTCGATACCCTTCTGGATAGCCGGGATGTATTCCTTAGGAACCACACCACCCACTACTTCGTTCACGAATTGCAGACCTTCCTGACCTTCGTCAGCAGGAGCAAAACGGATCCAGCAGTGGCCGAACTGGCCACGACCGCCGGACTGACGAACGAACTTGCCTTCGATTTCGCAATTCTTCGTGATGCGCTCACGATACGAAACCTGAGGCTTACCGATGTTGGCTTCGACGTTGAACTCACGGCGCATCCGGTCAACCAGGATGTCCAGGTGCAACTCGCCCATGCCAGAGATGATCGTTTGACCAGTCTCTTCATCAGTCTTGACGCGGAAAGACGGGTCTTCCTGAGCAAGTTTGCCCAGAGCGATACCCATTTTTTCCTGGTCATCCTTGGTCTTAGGCTCAACGGCAACCGAAATAACCGGCTCCGGGAAGTCCATGCGAACCAGGATGATTGGCTTGTCAGCGTTGCACAAGGTTTCACCAGTGGTGACGTCCTTCATGCCGATCAGGGCCGCGATGTCACCAGCGCGTACTTCCTTGATCTCTTCACGGGCGTTTGCGTGCATTTGCACCATACGACCCACGCGCTCTTTCTTGCCTTTGACCGAGTTGATCACGCCGTCGCCGGAGGCCAACACGCCCGAGTAAACACGGACGAAAGTCAAGGTACCCACGAATGGGTCGGTAGCGATCTTGAACGCCAGAGCCGAGAACGGCTCGTTGTCGTCTGCATGACGCTCCATTTGCTTTTCCTCGTCATCCGGGTCAGTACCCTTGATGGCAGGAATGTCGCTTGGAGCCGGCAGGTAGTCGATAACGGCGTCGAGAACCAGGGGAACACCCTTGTTCTTGAAGGAAGAACCGCAAACAGCCAGGACGATCTCACCAGCGATAGTACGCTGACGCAGAGCACCCTTGATTTCCTCGATGGTGAGCTCTTCACCTTCAAGGTACTTGTTCATCAGCTCTTCGCTGGCTTCGGCCGCAGCCTCAACCATGTTGTTGCGCCACTCTTCAGCCAGTTCCTGCAGTTCAGCAGGGATGGCTTCACGACGAGGAGTCATACCCTTGTCGGCATCGTTCCAGTAAACCGCTTCCATGGTCATCAGATCGATCTGACCCTGGAAGTTGTCTTCGGAACCGATAGCCAACTGGATAGGCACCGGAGTGTGACCCAGACGCTGCTTGATCTGAGCGATCACGCGCAGGAAGTTAGCACCGGCACGGTCCATCTTGTTCACGTAAACGATACGTGGAACACCGTACTTGTTGGCTTGACGCCATACGGTTTCGGACTGAGGCTCAACGCCGGAAGTACCGCAGAACACAACGACCGCGCCGTCGAGTACACGCAGGGAACGCTCAACTTCAATAGTGAAGTCTACGTGGCCCGGGGTATCGATGACGTTGAAACGGTACTGGTCTTTGTGCTGCTTGGCGGAACCCTGCCAGAAGGCGGTAATGGCAGCAGAAGTAATGGTAATACCACGCTCCTGCTCCTGCACCATCCAGTCTGTGGTCGCGGCGCCGTCATGCACCTCGCCCATCTTGTGACTTTTGCCAGTGTAAAAAAGGACGCGCTCAGTGGTGGTGGTTTTACCAGCATCCACGTGTGCAACGATACCAATGTTACGGTAGCGATTAATCGGTGTTGTACGAGCCATAAAGCCCTCGCAAAATTAGTGACGCTAAAATTAGAAGCGGTAGTGCGAGAAAGCCTTGTTGGCTTCAGCCATACGGTGAACGTCTTCACGCTTCTTAACTGCAGCACCTTTGCCTTCGGCAGCGTCCAACAGTTCGCCAGCCAAACGCAGAGCCATAGACTTCTCGCCGCGCTTGCGGGCGTAGTCTACCAACCAGCGCATTGCCAGAGCGTTACGACGGGAAGGACGAACTTCGACCGGAACCTGGTAAGTAGCACCACCAACGCGGCGCGACTTCACTTCGACCAGCGGAGCGATGGCGTCGAGTGCTTTTTCGAAGAGTTCCAGGGGATCGGTGCCGGCCTTACGAGCCTTCACGGTATCCAGGGCACCATAAACGATACGTTCGGCAACGGCTTTCTTGCCGCTTTCCATTACGTGGTTCATGAATTTGGCGAGGATTTGGCTTCCGTATTTCGGATCGTCCAGAATCTCACGCTTGGCTGCTACGCGACGTCTTGGCATTGATAAGCCCTCAAACGGTCTTCAGGTTAGCCCGGGACAGCTCCTATGGATGCGTGCCCGACCTTACTCTTATCGACTCAATAAAATGAAAAACTGCAAAACGGCCGATTACTTCGGACGCTTGGTACCGTACTTCGAACGACCCTGGTTACGACCTTTAACACCGGAAGTATCCAACGAACCGCGAACGGTGTGGTAACGAACACCTGGCAAGTCTTTTACACGACCGCCGCGGATCAGTACCACGCTGTGCTCTTGCAGGTTGTGGCCTTCACCGCCGATGTACGAGGAAACCTCGAAACCGTTGGTCAGACGCACACGGCATACTTTACGCAGTGCCGAGTTAGGTTTTTTCGGCGTGGTGGTGTACACACGGGTGCACACGCCACGGCGTTGCGGGCAGTTCTGCAGCGCAGGCACGTCGGATTTCTCGACGATACGCTTACGCGGCTGACGTACCAGCTGGTTGATAGTTGCCATCTACTAGCTCCACTGTTGTCTTGCGACGCTATTGTCTTGCAAGAAAAGCAAAATGGCAGGAACGAGTTCCCGCCAAATTTAGGGGTACAAGAGTCTAAAGAGGATCTTGTCCCCAGTCAAGGCAAGGCCCCGCCCTCCCCGCTCATCCAATCTCGACAAATTGTCTCGATTCGATGAACGGAGTGACCAGGGCCTCACACTCATTTACCGCAGAACTCAGTTACCGCTCGAGTTCAGCGCTTCGGTCAGTGCAGCTTCCACTTCACTGGCGCTTACGCGCAACGGCTTGTCTGCTTCACGGCGGCGCTTACGCTCGCTGTGATAAGCCAGGCCGGTACCAGCCGGGATCAGACGACCCACGACCACGTTTTCCTTCAGGCCGCGCAGGTAATCGCGCTTGCCGGTTACCGCCGCTTCGGTCAGTACGCGAGTGGTTTCCTGGAAGGAAGCCGCCGAGATGAACGATTCGGTGGACAACGATGCCTTGGTGATACCCAGCAGAACGCGAGTGAACTTGGAGACAAACTTGTCTTCGCCGCTCAGACGCTCGTTCTCTACCAGTACGTGAGTCAATTCCATCTGGTCGCCCTTGATGAAACTGGAATCGCCGGATTCAGCGATCTCAACTTTACGCAGCATCTGACGCAGGATGGTCTCGATGTGCTTGTCGTTGATCTTCACGCCTTGCAGACGGTAAACGTCCTGGATCTCGTTGACGATGTACTTGGCCAGCGCACTCACACCCAGCAGACGCAGGATGTCGTGTGGATCGCTTGGACCGTCGGAGATAACTTCGCCGCGGTTTACCTGCTCGCCTTCGAACACGTTCAGGTGACGCCACTTCGGAATCAGCTCTTCGTACGGATCGGTACCGTCGTTCGGGGTGATAACCAGACGGCGCTTGCCCTTGGTCTCTTTACCGAACGCGATGGTGCCGCTGACTTCAGCCAGAATCGATGCTTCTTTCGGACGACGGGCTTCGAACAAGTCGGCAACACGCGGCAGACCACCGGTGATGTCGCGAGTTTTCGAAGTCTCTTGCGGGATACGAGCGATAACATCACCGATCGCGATCTTCGCACCATCCGCTACACCGACCAGGGCGTTGGCTGGCAGGAAGTACTGAGCGATAACGTCAGTGCCTGGCAGCAACAGATCCTTGCCGTTGTCGTCGACCATCTTCACGGCAGGACGGATGTCCTTACCGGCAGCTGGACGATCCTTGGCGTCGAGTACTTCAATGTTGGTCATACCGGTCAATTCGTCAGTCTGACGCTTGATCGTGATGCCTTCTTCCATGCCCACGTAGGTCACGGTACCTTTCATTTCGGTAACGATCGGGTGAGTGTGCGGATCCCACTTGGCCACGATGGCGCCAGCTTCGACCTTGTCACCTTCTTTAACCGAAATCACGGCACCATACGGCAGCTTGTAACGCTCACGCTCACGACCGAAGTCATCAGCGATGGCCAGCTCACCGGAACGGGACACAGCAACCAGGCAACCATCCACTCGCTCAACGTGCTTCAGGTTATGCAGACGGACGGTACCGCCATTCTTCACCTGAACGCTGTCGGCTGCGGAGGTCCGGCTTGCCGCACCACCGATGTGGAACGTACGCATCGTCAGCTGGGTACCCGGTTCACCGATGGACTGGGCAGCGATAACGCCGACCGCTTCACCGATGTTCACCTGGTGACCACGAGCCAGATCGCGGCCGTAGCACTTGGCGCAAATACCGAAGCGGGTTTCGCAGCTGATCGGCGAACGCACGATCACTTCGTCGATGCTGTTGAGCTCGATGAACTCGACCCACTTTTCGTCTACCAGGGTGCCGGCAGGAACGATGACGTCCTCGGTACCTGGCTTGAATACGTCACGGGCGATAACACGACCCAATACGCGCTCACCCAGCGGCTCTACAACGTCACCGCCTTCAATGTGCGGAGTCATCAGTAGACCGTGTTCGGTGCCGCAATCGATCTCGGTTACAACCAGATCTTGTGCAACGTCTACCAGACGACGAGTCAGATAACCGGAGTTAGCCGTTTTCAACGCGGTATCCGCAAGACCCTTACGAGCACCGTGAGTGGAGATGAAGTACTGAAGTACGCTCAAACCTTCACGGAAGTTCGCAGTAATCGGCGTTTCAATGATGGAACCGTCCGGCTTGGCCATCAGGCCACGCATACCGGCCAGCTGACGAATCTGTGCTGCGGAACCCCGCGCACCCGAGTCGGCCATCATGTACATCGAGTTGAAGGATTCCTGGTCGACTTCGACGCCATGACGGTCGATGACTTTCTCTTTCGAGAGGTTGGCCATCATCGCCTTGGAAACTTCGTCGTTCGCCTTGGACCAAAGGTCGATCACTTTGTTGTACTTCTCGCCCTGGGTTACCAGGCCGGAGGCGTACTGGCTTTCGATCTCTTTCACTTCATCAGTAGCAGCATTGATGATGCGGGCTTTTTCATCCGGGATAACGAAGTCGTTAACACCGATGGAAACGCCGGAAATGGTCGAATAAGCAAAACCGGTGTACATCAACTGGTCAGCGAAGATCACAGTCTCTTTCAAACCAACCACGCGATAGCACTGGTTGATCAGCTTGGAGATCGCCTTTTTCTTCATCGGCAGGTTGACGACGTCGTACGACAGACCCTTTGGCACAACCTGGAACAACAGAGCACGGCCGACAGTGGTGTCGACGATACGGGTGTTGCTCACGCTGCCGCCATCACGGTCGTTGACGGTTTCGTTGATCCGGACTTTAACCTTGGCGTGCAGTGCGGCTTCGCCGGCACGGAATACACGGTCAACTTCCTGCAGATCCGCGAACACACGACCTTCGCCCTTGGCGTTGATCGCTTCACGAGTCATGTAGTACAGACCCAATACAACGTCCTGCGACGGAACGATGATTGGCTCACCGTTGGCTGGCGACAGAATGTTGTTGGTCGACATCATCAACGCACGCGCTTCGAGCTGGGCTTCCAGCGTCAGCGGTACGTGCACGGCCATTTGGTCGCCGTCGAAGTCGGCGTTGTACGCGGCGCAGACCAGAGGGTGCAGCTGGATAGCCTTACCTTCGATCAGTACCGGTTCAAACGCCTGGATACCCAGACGGTGAAGGGTCGGTGCACGGTTGAGAAGTACCGGGTGTTCGCGAATCACTTCAGCGAGAACGTCCCAGACCTCTGGCAGCTCGCGCTCGACCATCTTCTTGGCAGCCTTGATGGTGGTAGCAAGACCACGCATTTCCAGCTTGCCGAAAATGAACGGCTTGAACAGCTCGAGAGCCATTTTCTTCGGCAGACCGCACTGGTGCAGACGCAGGGTCGGACCTACGGTAATTACCGAACGGCCGGAGTAGTCAACACGCTTACCGAGCAAGTTCTGACGGAAACGACCCTGCTTACCCTTGATCATGTCAGCCAGGGATTTCAGAGGACGCTTGTTCGAACCGGTGATAGCGCGGCCACGGCGACCGTTGTCGAGCAGTGCGTCGACAGCTTCCTGCAACATACGCTTTTCGTTGCGCACGATGATGTCCGGAGCGGACAGATCCAGCAGGCGCTTCAAACGGTTGTTACGGTTGATCACTCGACGATACAGATCGTTGAGGTCGGAAGTCGCGAAGCGACCGCCATCGAGCGGGACCAGTGGACGCAGATCTGGCGGCAGAACCGGCAGAACGGTCAGCACCATCCACTCTGGCAGGTTGCCGGAACCCTGGAAGGCTTCCATCAACTTCAGACGCTTGGACAGCTTCTTGATCTTGGTTTCGGAGTTGGTTTGCGGAATCTCTTCACGCAGGCGACCAATCTCGTGCTCCAGGTCGATAGCGTGCAGCAGTTCGCGGACAGCTTCGGCACCCATGCGGGCATCGAAATCGTCGCCGAACTCTTCAAGCGCTTCGAAGTACTGCTCATCGTTCAGCAGCTGACCTTTTTCAAGGGTGGTCATGCCTGGATCGATAACGACGTAGCTCTCGAAGTAGAGAACGCGTTCGATATCACGCAGGGTCATGTCCATCAGCAAGCCGATACGGGACGGCAGTGATTTCAGGAACCAGATGTGGGCAACTGGCGAGGCCAGTTCGATGTGCGCCATGCGCTCACGACGAACTTTTGCCAGCGCGACTTCAACGCCGCACTTCTCGCAGATCACACCACGGTGCTTCAAGCGCTTGTACTTACCGCACAGGCACTCGTAATCCTTTACCGGGCCAAAGATCTTGGCGCAGAACAGGCCGTCACGCTCAGGTTTGAACGTACGGTAGTTAATGGTTTCCGGCTTTTTAACTTCACCGAACGACCACGAACGGATCATCTCAGGCGATGCCAATCCGATACGGATGGCGTCGAACTCTTCGACTTGACCCTGGTTTTTCAGCAAATTCAGTAGGTCTTTCAAGGCCTTTCCTCCTGGCGGAGCAGAGAGCGGGCAATCCTGCCCCGCTCTCGATTCGCGTCACGTGTTATTCGGTTTCCAGATCGATATCGATGCCGAGGGAACGAATTTCCTTGATCAACACGTTGAAGGACTCGGGCATGCCCGGCTCCATACGGTGATCGCCATCCACGATGTTTTTGTACATCTTGGTACGGCCGTTCACATCGTCCGACTTCACTGTGAGCATTTCTTGCAGAGTGTAAGCGGCACCGTATGCTTCCAGTGCCCAGACCTCCATCTCCCCGAAACGCTGACCACCGAACTGCGCCTTACCACCCAGCGGCTGCTGGGTAACCAGGCTGTACGAACCGGTAGAACGAGCGTGCATCTTGTCGTCTACCAAGTGGTTCAGCTTCAGCATGTACATGTAGCCAACGGTAACCGGGCGCTCGAACTTATTGCCGGTACGGCCGTCGGTCAGCTGCATCTGGCCGCTTTCTGGCAGGTCCGCCAGTTTCAGCATGGCCTTGATTTCGCTTTCCTTGGCGCCGTCGAACACTGGAGTGGCCATTGGAACGCCGCCACGCAGGTTTTGAGCCAGATCCAGGATTTCCTGGTCCGAGAAGTCATCGAGGCTTTCCTGACGACCGCCGATCTCGTTATAGATCTCGTGCAGGAACTTGCGCAGCTCGGCAACTTTGCGCTGCTCTTCAATCATGCGATTGATCTTCTCGCCCAGACCCTTGGCCGCGAGGCCCAGGTGGGTTTCAAGGATCTGACCGACGTTCATACGCGAAGGTACGCCCAACGGGTTGAGGACGACGTCGACCGGGGTGCCATTGGCATCGTGCGGCATGTCTTCAACCGGCATGATCACGGAGACCACACCTTTGTTACCGTGACGACCGGCCATCTTGTCGCCCGGCTGGATGCGACGACGGATTGCCAGGTAGACCTTGACGATTTTCAGCACGCCTGGAGCCAGGTCATCGCCCTGCTGCAGTTTGCGCTTCTTGTCTTCGAACTTGTCGTCCAGCAGACGGCGACGATCAACGATGTAAGCCTGAGCCTTCTCGAGCTGCTCGTTCAGAGCATCTTCAGCCATGCGCAGTTTGAACCACTGGCCGTGCTCAAGACCGTCGAGAACTTCGTCGGTGATGTCCTGGCCTTTCTTCAGACCGGCGCCGCCTTCGGCTTTGTGGCCGACCAGAGCGGAACGCAGACGTTCGAAAGTAGCACCTTCAACGATACGGAACTCTTCGTTCAGGTCCTTGCGGATCTCGTCCAGCTGGGACTTCTCGATCGACAGTGCACGAGCATCACGCTCAACGCCGTCGCGGGTGAAGACCTGTACGTCGATGACAGTACCTTTGGTACCGGTAGGTACACGCAGGGAGGTGTCTTTAACGTCGCTGGCTTTTTCACCGAAGATCGCACGCAGCAGTTTTTCTTCCGGAGTCAGCTGGGTCTCGCCTTTCGGAGTGACCTTACCGACCAGGATGTCGCCTGCGCCAACTTCAGCACCTACGTAAACGATACCGGCTTCGTCCAACTTGTTCAGTGCAGCTTCACCCACGTTCGGGATGTCTGCAGTGATTTCCTCTGGCCCAAGCTTGGTGTCACGTGCCACACAGGTCAGTTCCTGAATGTGGATCGTGGTAAAGCGGTCTTCTTGAACAACTCGTTCCGACAGGCAGATGGAGTCTTCGAAGTTGTAACCGTTCCAGGCCATGAACGCGATGCGCATATTCTGACCCAGCGCCAGTTCACCCATGTCGGTGGACGGGCCGTCAGCCATGATGTCGCTACGCTGAACCCGATCACCTTTACGCACCAGCGGACGCTGGTTGATGCAGGTGTTCTGGTTGGAGCGGGTGTATTTGGTCAGGTTGTAGATGTCGACACCAGCTTCACCGGTTTCAACTTCATCATCAGCAACACGAACCACGATACGGCTGGCGTCGACGGAATCGATAACGCCACCACGACGAGCCACGACGCAAACGCCGGAGTCACGAGCTACGTTACGCTCCATGCCAGTACCGACCAGCGGCTTGTCAGCGCGCAGGGTTGGTACAGCTTGACGCTGCATGTTCGAACCCATCAACGCACGGTTGGCGTCATCGTGCTCGAGGAACGGGATCAGCGACGCTGCAACGGAAACTACCTGCTTCGGAGAAACGTCCATCAAGGTGACGTCTTCCGGCGCCTTGACGGTGAACTCGTTCAAGTGACGAACAGCTACCAGCTCGTCGATCAGCATTTTCTTGTCGTTCATCGTGGCCGAAGCCTGAGCGATCACGTGATCGGCTTCTTCGATGGCGGACAGGAACACGATCTCGTCGGTGACCAGAGCGTCTTTCACCACACGGTACGGGCTTTCCAGGAAGCCGTACTGGTTGGTGCGCGCATAAGCGGCCAGGGAGTTGATCAGACCGATGTTCGGACCTTCCGGCGTTTCAATCGGGCATACACGACCGTAGTGAGTCGGGTGTACGTCACGAACTTCGAAGCCGGCGCGCTCACGAGTCAAACCGCCAGGGCCGAGTGCAGAGACACGACGCTTGTGGGTGATCTCGGACAGCGGGTTGTTCTGGTCCATGAACTGGGACAGCTGGCTGGAACCGAAGAACTCTTTCACCGCCGCAGCCACTGGCTTGGCGTTGATCAGGTCTTGCGGCATCAGGCCTTCGCTTTCAGCCATCGACAGACGCTCTTTGACCGCACGCTCAACACGTACCAGGCCAACGCGGAACTGGTTCTCGGCCATTTCGCCTACGCAGCGAACACGACGGTTACCCAGGTGGTCGATGTCATCGACGATGCCTTTACCGTTACGGATGTCGACCAGGGTCTTCAGTACCGCGACGATGTCTTCCTTGCACAGCACGCCCGAACCTTCGATCTCGGTACGACCGATACGACGGTTGAACTTCATCCGGCCGACCGCAGACAGGTCATAGCGCTCAGGGCTGAAGAACAGGTTGTTGAACAGGGTCTCGGCAGCGTCTTTGGTTGGCGGCTCGCCAGGACGCATCATGCGATAGATCTCGACCAGCGCTTCCAGTTGGTTGCTGGTGGAGTCGATCTTCAGGGTGTCGGAGACGAACGGACCGCAGTCGATATCGTTGGTGTACAGAGTTTCGATGCGAACAACCTGAGCCTTGGCGATTTTGGCCAGGATCTCGGTGTTCAGCTCGGTGTTGCACTCTGCCAGGATTTCGCCGGTTGCCGGGTGCACGATGACCTTGGCGGTTGTGCGACCCAGGACGTAGTCCAGAGGCACATCCAGCTCTTTGATCCCGGCTTTTTCCAGCTGGTTGACGTGGCGAGCGGTGATACGACGACCCTGCTCGACAATAACCTTGCCTTTGTCATCCAGAATATCGAGGACAGCGATTTCACCGCGCAGGCGCTGAGGCACCAGCTCCAGGCTCAGGGTCTCGCCCTTCACGTGGAATACGTTGGTGGTATAGAACGCGTCCAGCACTTCTTCAGTGGTATAGCCCAGCGCGCGCAGCAGTACCGATGCAGGCAGCTTGCGACGACGGTCGATACGCACGAATACGCAGTCTTTCGGGTCGAACTCGAAGTCCAGCCACGAACCGCGGTAAGGAATGATGCGCGCGGAGTACAGCAGTTTACCGGAGCTGTGCGTCTTGCCACGGTCGTGGTCGAAGAACACGCCCGGGGAACGGTGCAGCTGGGAAACGATTACACGCTCGGTACCGTTGATTACGAAGGTACCGTTTTCAGTCATCAGGGGGATTTCACCCATGTAGACTTCTTGCTCTTTGATGTCCTTGATCGCTTTGTTCGACGATTCTTTGTCGAAAATGATCAGGCGCACTTTTACCCGCAAAGGTACGGCGTAAGTTACACCGCGCAATACGCATTCTTTGACATCAAATGCCGGTTCGCCCAGACGATATCCGACGTACTCCAGCGCAGCATTGCCGGAGTAGCTGATGATCGGGAAAACGGATTTGAAGGCCGCATGCAGGCCCACGTCGCGGAACTGATCTTTAGTCGCTCCCGCTTGCAAGAATTCACGATACGAATCCAGCTGGATGGCCAGGAGGTACGGCACATCCATGACGTCCGGCAACTTGCTAAAGTCCTTGCGGATACGTTTTTTCTCAGTATATGAGTAAGCCATCAGCGTTCCCCAGCTTGGTCACCTGCTTGTTTGGCCCCTCCCGACGGGAGCAGCCAGAAAATCGTGCAAACCCCATGGTTTGCGCCACCGCATCGGGTGGTTACAGCACGTTATCGGCACCGACCCAGTCGGCTGCCAATAACGGAAAAAGGCCGGTGGCAAGAGCCACCAGCCATCAGCCTGTCGCTTAACGCTCGGGCTGGAGACGCAAAGTCGATGCTTACTTCAGCTCGACTTTAGCGCCTGCTTCTTCCAGAGTTGCTTTGGCTTTGTCGCCTGCATCTTTGGTCACTGCTTCCAGAACCATGGCAGGAGCGCCGTCAACTACAGCCTTGGCTTCTTTCAGGCCCAGACCGGTCAGTTCACGTACTGCCTTGATCACGTTAACTTTCTTCTCGCCAGCTTCCAGCAGCATGACGTTGAATTCAGTTTGCTCTTCAACAACAGCGGCAGCAGCGGCAGGACCTGCCGATGCAGCAGCAGCGGTAACACCGAATTTTTCTTCGAAAGCTTTGATCAGCTCAACAACTTCCATTACGGACATGCTGCCAACTGCTTCAAGGATATCGTTCTGAGAGATAGACATGAATCTAATTCCTGATATTGGGGACGGCCTACGCGACCATCGAAAAAAACAAAAAACGCGAGAAGTTGACGAGCCTTAGGCTGCAGCAGCTTCTTTCTGGTCGCGAATTGCCGCCAGAGTACGAGCCAACTTGCTGGTAGCGCCTTGAATCACGCTCATCAGCTGAGAAATTGCTTCGTCACGGGTCGGCAGAGTTGCCAGTACGTCGATTTGGTTAGCTGCGAGGAACTTGCCCTCGAACGCAGCTGCCTTGATCTCGAACTTGTCCTGACCCTTTGCGAATTCCTTGAAGATCCGGGCAGCAGCGCCTGGATGTTCTTTGGAGAACGCAATCAGGGTAGGGCCAGTGAACACGTCGTTGAGGACACTGAATTCAGTGTCAGCAACAGCGCGCTTGAGCAGGGTGTTACGTACAACACGTACGTAAACGCCAGCTTCACGAGCCTCTTTACGGAGTCCGGTCATCGCGCCTACTGTTACGCCACGGGCATCAGCCACGACAGCGGACAGAGCGACTTTGGCAGCCTCGTTGACTTCAGCGACGATGGCCTTCTTGTCTTCGAGTTTAATTGCCACGGGTTTAACTCCTGCTTGTTACCGTTTCATCTGGTCGAAACCGGATGTCGTTTTGGTGTCTGATTCGGTAAGGAACCGGGAGCACCATCTGCGTAGGCTTGAGGTTTAAGACTTGCGTCGCCTACGGTCTTGGATAGCCCCCGCCAGGCAGGGACCCCAATTTTTCAATTGGCGCAATCGCTTGCGCCAATCTGTGTCTTACGCGTCGAGCGAGCTTTGGTCGATGACCAGACCTGGGCCCATAGTGGTGCTCAGGGTAACGCGCTTGACGTAAATGCCTTTCGAGGCAGCTGGCTTGATACGCTTCAGATCAGCGATCAGGGCTTCAACGTTTTCCTTCAGCTTGACGGCGTCGAAGCCGATCTTGCCAACGGAAGTGTGGATGATGCCGTTTTTGTCGGTGCGATAACGAACCTGACCAGCCTTGGCGTTTTTAACCGCGGTAGCTACGTCTGGAGTTACGGTGCCGACTTTAGGGTTAGGCATCAGGCCACGTGGACCGAGGATCTGACCCAACTGACCTACAACGCGCATTGCATCCGGGGATGCGATCACTACGTCATAGTTCAGGTCGCCGCCTTTCATTTCGGCGGCCAGGTCGTCCATGCCTACACGGTCAGCGCCGGCAGCCAAAGCGGCTTCAGCAGCTGGACCCTGGGTGAACACAGCAACGCGAACGGTCTTGCCAGTGCCGTGTGGCAGCACAGTAGCGCTACGAACGACCTGGTCGGATTTACGCGGGTCAACACCCAGGTTTACAGCTACGTCGAACGACTCGCTGAACTTGACAGTCGACAGCTCAGCCAGCAGGGCAGCAGCGTCTACAAAGTTGTAGGCCTTGCCTGCTTCGATTTTGCCGGCGATAGCCTTTTGACGCTTGGTCAGCTTAGCCATTACACACCCTCCACGTTAAGGCCCATGCTACGAGCAGAACCGGCGATAGTACGCACGGCTGCTTCCATATCAGCTGCAGTCAGATCCGCGTTTTTGGTTTTCGCGATTTCTTCCAGCTGTGCACGAGTCACGGTGCCAACCTTAACGGTGTTCGGACGAGCGGAACCGCTGGTCAGACCGGCCGCCTTCTTCAGCAGAACCGAAGCAGGGGTGGATTTGGTTTCGAAAGTGAAGCTACGGTCGCTGTAGACAGTGATGATCACTGGAGTCGGCAGACCTGGCTCAAGACCCTGAGTACGGGCGTTGAAAGCCTTGCAGAATTCCATGATGTTCACGCCGTGCTGACCCAGAGCAGGACCAACAGGTGGGCTTGGGTTAGCCTGAGCGGCCTTCACTTGCAGCTTGATGTAAGCGGTAATCTTCTTGGCCATGAGGCACTCCAATTACGGGTTCGAACGCCTCGAGAGGCTCCCCGGTTACTTGCGCGTTTATCCCAGTGACGACAAAACCCCACAGCCTACGGCTGCGGGGTTGGGATTTTTGCTCAACTAGACCTTTTCGACCTGGCTGAACTCGAGCTCCACCGGAGTAGAGCGACCGAAAATGAGCACTGCGACCTGAATCCGGCTCTTTTCGTAGTTAACTTCTTCAACAACACCGGTAAAGTCTGCGAACGGACCATCATTGACGCGCACCGACTCACCCGGCTCGAACAACGTCTTCGGCTTCGGCTTGTCGCTACCATCGGCAACGCGGCGCAGAATCGCTTCTGCTTCTTTATCGGTGATTGGCGCAGGCTTATCGGCAGTACCGCCAATGAAACCCATCACCCGAGGAGTGTCCTTGACCAAGTGCCAAGTACCCTCGTTCATATCCATCTGCACCAGCACATAGCCAGGGAAGAATTTGCGTTCGCTCTTGCGCTTCTGGCCATTGCGCATTTCAACCACTTCTTCAGTGGGAACCAGAATCTCGCCGAAGCCATCTTCCATACCGGCCAGCTTTACGCGCTCGACCAGCGAGCGCATTACATGCTTCTCGTAACCGGAGTAAGCATGCACAACATACCAACGCTTAGCCACGGGACACCCTTAGCCGACGATCAAGGAAACAAGCCAGCCGAGCAGGGAATCAAGCCCCCACAACAGCAACGCCATAACCAGGACAACAGCCACAACGATCAACGTGGTCTGCGTGGTTTCTTGGCGAGTTGGCCAAACGACTTTACGAATTTCGGTACGCGCCTCCTTAACCAGTACAAAGAAAGACTTGCCCTTGACCGTCTGCAGGCCTACAAAGGCAGCTACGGCAGCAATAGCAAGCAATGCGAGTACACGGTACAGGATCGGCGAAGCAGAAAAGTACTGATTGCCAACAACGCCAACAACCACCAGAACAACTACTACAAGCCACTTGAGGAGGTCGAAACGAGAGCCTTGAGCTTCAGCTTTAGGAGTCATCTATGAAGATCCTGTGAAAAGAAAGCCAGACACACCGAGTGAATCTGGCAGGTCAGGAGGGAATCGAACCCCCAACCTACGGTTTTGGAGACCGTCGCTCTGCCAATTGAGCTACTGACCTAAAACAAAATCAGGCCGACCATTATGCCGACCCGAAAAAGACTTTACAACACTTACTAGGCAACCCTGGCTGCAACACCGGCATTCACGACACCGGCAACCTTCAGAAACACAATCAGGCGCAACCACTACCACCTAAAACAAAGGCAGATATTTTCATATCTGCCTTGTTATATGGAGCTCTTGAGCGGATTTGAACCGCTGACCTCACCCTTACCAAGGGTGTGCTCTACCAACTGAGCTACAAGAGCGTAACACTGTGCAAAACCTGTAAACTTGGAGCGGGTAGCGGGAATCGAACCCGCATCATCAGCTTGGAAGGCTGAGGTTCTACCACTAAACTATACCCGCGAGGCTTACAGCTCTCGCTAAAAATGGTGGAGGGGGAAGGATTCGAACCTTCGAAGTCGTAGACGTCAGATTTACAGTCTGATCCCTTTGGCCGCTCGGGAACCCCTCCTAAGCGAGCCGGCATTCTACATCATGCCAGCCTTCTGTCAAGCATTTTTCTCATTAAAAACCTGAGCTTAGCTGCGTTGACCTCGCCTCACACCGTTAACCGTTTCCGGTGTTCGCTGTGGAGCGGGCGCCATTCTATGCAAACTATTCGGTGGGTGCAACCCCCTCGCACGGCATTATTTTATGTTTTAACTCATTGAATTCTTTAGAAAGGTTTTGCAGCTGCAAATCGTCCAGCCAACGCCGGCTTTCCGGTGCGATACGCACCCAATACCCTGCCCCTTCAGCCGCAGCTTTCGGCAGAGACTGAAACTTGACCTCCATCCCGCTCAAACGACGCTCAACCGCCTGCGCGGCCTCCTGGCGCGTATAGCCGCCCAGATAAAGGCAGCCATTGTCTGTCGAGACAGCTTTCCCCTTATCCTTGGATACGTCACTTGCTTCGCTCAACAAGCGAATATCTTGTTGAGATCCGCGATACAGACTCAAAGGCGTGACATCCTTCGCGCGCAAAGGAGCCTCTTGTTGATTCCAGATGTAGTAGAAGCCATTGAGGACAAGCAGCAGCAGAAACAACCAACGCATAAAAACCTCAGGACAAGGGACAGGCCATGGCCAATCCGACAAACACCAAGTCCGGAACAACCCTGGCCTGAGGCACGACCTCAGCAACCAGGCTCGCATCCCCCCCGGTGAGGAACACGACAAAGTCCTCACCCCAGTAACTGCGCGCCAATTCGAGCTGGGTCAGCACGAAGCCGCGCAACATCAACAGACAACCACGCTCTACTGCCTCGACAGTCGCGCGACCAGGAACAAGACTTTCCTGAGCCTGCTCGGCCGCCAGATCCCCATAACGAATTTTGCGGGTGTGGGTGCGCAACTGGTTGCGCATCAACGGCATCCCCGGACAGATGAAACCACCCAGGTGCTCTCCATCCGCCGCGATAAAGTCAGCGGTCACGGCCGTACCGAAATCGAGTACCAGGCACGCACCTGAAGCCAGATGAAAGCCTCCGAGCATTGCAAGCCACCGATCCAGACCCAGCCGCTCAAACTCTTCATACCCATTGCGCACGCCTGACATTTCTCGCGCAGGCGTTGCGCATACAACCGGCAAATCAAAGGTATCGCCGAGCAAAGACGTCAGCGCAGCGGTTTCCTCTGCGGTCCTGACGCTCACCAACCGGCAAAACGTGAGGGCAAGCCCTTTGAGCGCCCCCACCCCCTCCAGCAACGCGAGATTGGAATCGACGACCCCTTCACCCAGCACCTGCCCGGCATTAGCGGCAAGCACACGCCACTTGATGAAACTATTCCCACAATCGAGCTCAAGAATCATCACGCAACCTCAGGCTCAACTCACCACCACTGAAGACTTTCTCCACACCATCCACCTTCAGGCGCAAAGCGCCCTGGCCATCAATACCAAGCACTTCACCATCAATCTGATTGACGCCGGCAATCAACGACACGCTTCGCCCCTGCCACAGGTGATTTTGCTCCCACTCTGACTGGATGGCCAAAAAACCACCCGCCTGGTGACGAGCCAGGTATCGCTGCAGCATCTCCCCCAGCATCGCGACCAATTGGTTGCGATCAAACAATTTGCCCGACTCGAGCCGCAGGGATGTCCACTGCTGGTCCACCTCATCAGCGGACTGCATGTTCACATTGATCCCCACCCCCAGGACCACGTGGCACACGTCAGCAGGATCACCAACCAACTCGAGCAGTATTCCCGCGATCTTTTTCTGACCTACAAGAACATCGTTAGGCCATTTCAATCCAGCGGCTGCAATACCGAGCTCGCGCAACGTCTGCAAGACAGCGAGTCCAACGACGAGACTCAAACCCTCCAGCTGACGCATCCCGCCATCAATGCGTAGCACCAGGCTGTAATAGACGTTTTCTGCGAATGGACTCACCCACTTGCGACCACGTCGCCCGCGTCCGGCTGTCTGCCGCTCCGAAAGCACCACAAACGGTGCCGCCTGCCCCCGCTCGATAGCGCGCAGTGCCTCGGCATTCGTGGAGTCGATTGAGTCGTAAACCTGGACGGGCCAGGCGCAAGAATGCGCCTGAGCGCTTATCTCGGCAGGATCGAGCAGCGCTAATGGCGCGGACAATTGATAGCCGCGCCCACGAACTTTATGAATAGACAAACCCAGCTCAGCTTCCAAATGCTGAAGCTGCTTCCACACAGCACTACGACTGACGCCCAGGGCGGCGCCCAATGCTTGACCCGAATGGAATCGGCCATCTTTAAGAAGCTTTAACAACGTCAGCATGCAGGTCTCGCCTCACAATGAGGCCCGCATGATAGCCACGCATCGAGCGATTGCATAGAAATCCAGCAGCCGTGGCTTTCCTGCGGACAAAAACAAAACCCCAACTG
>NZ_LACC01000021.1 GCF_000967965.1 Pseudomonas fluorescens | reverse complement strand
CCGTACGTACGGTGGTGTGAGAGGACGGCGGATGTAAATCCGCCTCCTACTCGATCTGGAATTCAGTTTTTTCTCCTCTCGCCTTTTTCCAGTCGGACCTTTCTGCGCACCTCTTTGCAGGACTGGCCGATTGGGTGCTGACGACGCCGTCGTTCAGCGGCACCTCTGACCTCGCGCTACCGAGATTCACGGCTACTATTACTGTGCTGCGTCGAATCGTCGCGTTTTTTTGATTTGCTGGTCAGTTTTTAGTTTTCCGTAAGGCCATAAGCCTATAAACTTAACCTTTCGGTCAGCTTTGCACTGTCAACAACAGCCCTTTGTATCGTCAAAAGGGGCTTCTGCAAGACTCGAGATTTTCCAGTACATAATCAGAAGGGCGGACCCCATAACCGCCCAGAGGATGATCCATGTCCAACCGTGATATATCCCGGCGCTCGTTCCTTCAGGGCGGGCTGGTAGCGGGCGTGAGCGTGACGCTCACGCCATTGAGCAGCCAGGCGCTGGCCGCCTTGATGGAAAACAGCGTGACCGTGCCGTCCGAGCAGTGGCTCGGCAACAATGGCAAGGCGCGCGCCCGTAACGATGCCTTGTCCAAGGTCTGCGGCAGCAAAGTCTTTGCCCGCGACATCCGCGCCAAGGACATGCCGGGCTGGCCGCAGCAGCAAGGCCACGCCATGCTGCTGAAAACCATCAAGGCCGACCACATCTTTGCAGGCATCGACCTGTCGTGGCTCGGTGTCGAGTTGCAACCGGACCGCATCGTCACCGCCGAAGACCTGGTCAAGGACGGTATCGTGTTCCCTGAGGAGCACGCCCCGGATCCGCTGTTGCCGGCCGGCAAGGTGCCGATGTTCATCGGCCACCCGGTGGCGATCCTGATCTGGAACGATTTCGAGCGCTTCCGTCAGGCCAAGAGCCAACTCAAATTCAATGACAAGGCAATCCGCTACGGCGATAAAGCGCCGTTTTATGAAGGCGATCCTTACGGCAGCTTCCGCTACGTGCGTGTTGGCGGCGCGACCTCGGCAGATGAAGACGAATTCGCCAGCCTCAAGGATTCGATCCTGTTCCCGATGCTGAAAAACCGTCGTCCGGTGTGGAACTCCCAGCCCAACCTGCACGGTAACCTGACCGAGCGTGGGTTGTTCTACGCCGACCGCATGAAGCAGCAGATCGATGCGCCGCCGGACAACTGGCTGGTGTTCGATGAGCGCTACAAGACGCCGTCGATCGAGCCGGCCGCCATGGAGCCGGACAACGGCAACGGCTGGTACGACCCGGCCACCAAGACCCTGCATTTCGTCGTCGCCACCCAGTGTCCGCTGGAAGCGGCAACCGAAACCGCGAAGATGATCGCGCCGTCGCGTTTCGGCCTGGCCAACCTGAACATGCACCCGGGTTACACCGTCGGTTACGGCTCCAAGGACCACAACATTTTCGTCTACTACGCAGCGTTGGCCGCGTTGTACGGCGCCGGTGTGCCGGTGCGCCTGGCCAACGACCGCTACGAGCAGTTCCAGAGCGGCATCAAGCGTCACCCGTTCGACATCCGCTACCAGTTGGCGGTGGACAAGAACGACCACAGCTTCAAGATTTTCCGCTCCGAGATGAGCGTCGACGGTGGCGGGCGAATCAACTACAGCCCGTCGGTGGCAGCGGTGGGCGCCACGGCGGCACAGTCGATCTACTACATGCCGCAGAACGATCTGCAGGTCACGGCCTATCACTCCCGCGCCGTTGAAGCCGGGTCGATGCGTGGCTACGGCACCCTGCAAAGCATGGCAGCGACCGAGATGATGGTCGATGAAATCGCCGGTCGCCTGGGTGTCGATGCCATTGAACTGCGCCGCAAAAACGCACTGCGCTCGGGCATGAAAAACACCCAGGGTGCGATCCCGGCCGGTGCCTTGCGCCTGCACGAGATTCTCGACAAGGCGGCCGTCCACGACACCTGGAAAAACCGCGAGGCGATCAAGAAGCAACGCGAAGCCGCCGACCCGGACAACTGGTACGGGGTGGGGTTCGCCATCTGCCAGAAAGACTTCGGCACCGGTTCCGAAGCGCCGATGGCCAGCATTGAATTCACTGCCGAAGGTCGCATCAGCCTGCGCCACATCGGTATCGAAATCGGCACCGGCATGTCCACCTCGCAAGCCATGGTCGTGGCCGACTTCCTTGGTATTCCAGCGCACGAAGTGAAGACCGGCGAAACCGAATGGAAAGAGTTGCAGCTGGTCAGTGGCGGTAACCCGTACATCATGAGCCAGGCCGAGCAGGACAATTTCCTGCGCAACCCACGCTGGGTCGGCAAGGTCGCTTCGGCTTCGTCGGCCACCAACTCGGCGTACTACTTCAGCCACGCCACCCGTGAAGCGGCGCGCGTGCTGTTCAACCACGGCCTGTGGCCGGCGGCGCTGGAGATCTGGCGACAAGGCCCTTACGGAGGTCAGGCCAACCCTTACGTAGTGCGCCGCGAAGACGCCCATTGGGTCGACGGCAAGCTCACGGCCAACGGGATGGAGCCACTGCCATTCGCCATGCTGGCCAAGCGCGTTCACGAGCGTGGCCTGGTGAGTGGCGCCACCGTGCACGGTTTCAACCGCTGGAGCTGGGCCGAGGCCGAGTTCAGCATCGACGGCGTGCGTGAGCGCTTGCCGCTCGACGGCCTGGCGGTGAAGTACGGCGACGGTGCACCGAAGGCGAAGAAGGCGCAGATGAATAGCGCCGGTTTCCATCTGCTGGATCGGCAGGGCATCGCCTACCCGGCGACCCAGCTGAACAACGCGGCGGTGACTTACTACAGCCCGGTCGCGACGCTGGTGGAAGTGAAGGTCAACAAGGGTTCGAACGAAGTGTCGGTGCTCAACCATCACTCGTGGGTCGAGTGCGGTCGGGTGCTGGTGGAAGAACTGGTCAGGGGCCAGCTCGAAGGCGGTATCGCCATGGGCATCGGCCATGCGCTGATGGAAGAGATGCCGCTGTACGAAGGCGGGCCGGGGGAGGGTGACTGGAACTTCAACCGTTACCGCCTGCCGATGGCGCGTCACGTCGCAGTGTGGAAACAGACGGCGGACATCCTGCCGCCACTGTCGCCAAGCGACCCATCCAAGGGTATCGCCGAGGTGGTGATGATCCCGGTGGTCGGTGCCATCGGCAACGCCGTGGCCCATGCCATCGGTAAACGTGTCCGCGACCTGCCTATCACTTCTGCACGCATCAAGGAGGCCCTCAATGGCTAACCGTCCGCTTCAACTGACCCTCAACGGTCAATCCGTCGGCCCGGTGGACATCCCTGATGACCTGCCGATGATCGACTACCTGCACGAGTACAAGAACCTCACCGGCTCGCGCCTGGGCTGCGGCCAGGGCATCTGCCACGCCTGCGTGGTGATCGTCGACAACCCGGACGGCACCAGCGAAGAAGTGCGCACCTGCATCACCGGCGCGCACTATTTCGAAGGCAAGAAGGTTCGGACTATCGAAGGCCATGCGACCCGCGACGAGCAGGGCAAGGTCACCGAGCTGAACCCGATCCAGCAGCGTTTCGTCGATGAATTCGCCTTCCAGTGCAGCTACTGCGCTCCGGGCTTCGTCAATGCCGCAACCGTGCTGGTGGAAAAACTGCAGCGTCAGCCCATCGTCAAAAGCCAGCTGGAAAAAGTCATCGAGGACAGCCTGGGTCATCACATCTGCCGTTGCACCGGGTACGTGCGCTACTACAGCGCCACCCGCAACGTGCTGACCGATCTCGGCCTGGTCAAGGAGGGTTAAGCATGAAGCTTCTACTTAGCCGCCTGGCGTTGGCGGTTGGTCTGGCTGCGCCTGTGGTGGCGGCTCACGCGGATGATGCACAGGCCAAGCAAGGCGAGTACCTCGCCCGCGCCGCCGACTGCATGGCGTGTCATACCGCACCGGGTGGTGCGCCGTACGCGGGCGGCCTGCCGATCGTGTCGCCGTTCGGCACGATCTACGGCACCAACATCACCCCGAGCAAAGAGCACGGCATCGGCCTGTACAGCGATGACGAGTTCTTTGTCGCGCTGACCGAAGGCAAGCGCCGCGATGGCGCGAACCTGTATCCGGCGATGCCCTACACCTCGTATCACCTGATGCCGCGAGCAGATTCCGACGCGATTCATGCCTACCTGAAAACCGTCGAGCCGATCGAGCGCGCTGCGCCGGTCACCAGTCTGAGCTTCCCGTTCAACGTGCGCCTGGGCCTGATGGCCTGGAACATGATGTACGGCAAGGACGTGAAGCTGGAGCCTGCCGAAGGCAAGAGCGAAGCCTGGAAGCGCGGCCAATACATGGTCGACGTGCTGGGTCACTGTGGCGAGTGCCACACCCCACGCGGCTTGCCTGGCGCGATGCAACAGGACAAGCGCATGACCGGTGGCATTCTCAATGGCTATCTGGCACCGAGCCTGCTGGCCACTGACCTGGCGGCCCGTGGCTGGAATCATCAGGACCTGAGCTCGTTCCTCAAGCACGGCATGAGCGCCCAGGGCACGATGTTCAACGAGATGTTCCCGGTGTTCCACAACAGCACCCAGGGCCTCAGCGATCCGGATCTGGCGGCGATGGCGACTTTCCTGCTCGGCGATCAGCCGCCTGCGGCGAAAGTGCTCACCGAAGTGCCGCTGGACAAGCTGAGCCCGAGCGCGCAGCGCGGCCGTCAGGAATATTTGAATGTCTGCGCCGGTTGCCATGCGCCGGGCGGTGAGGGCAAGCCGCACATCGCGGTGGCCATGCGCGGCAACACCACGCTGCGCCTGGAAGATCCGCGCAACCTGGTACGGGTGATCGACGACGGTATCGGTGAGCAGAAGTTCTCCGGTTTCGAACACATGCAACCGATGCCAGGGTTCGCCGCGAAATTGAGCGACGAGCAACTCACGGATCTACTGAACTACCTGCGTCAGGGGTGGGGCGGTCAGCCGAGCGACCTGGCAGTGAACGACGTGCAAAAGTTGCGGGCCGATGCGCCGCCGCTCGAGCACAAGGCCCACTGACATGCAGCATCTCGATCTGCAAGTGATACGCCGGGCGCTGGAGTGGTCGGCGGCCGGACAGCGCATCTGGCTGTGTACGGTGCTGGCCACTTACGGCTCGGCACCGCGCGCACCGGGTTCGCTGCTGGCGGTGAACACGCAGGGGCACTGGATTGGCTCGTTGTCCGGTGGCTGTGTCGAGGAAGACTTTCTCGAGCGAGTCGCCGAAGGCGCGTTTCTGGATCCGGTCAACGTTGTTCGTTACGGCGAAGGCGACGACCCACGCTCGCGCGTCAGCCTGCCATGCGGCGGGGTGCTGGACGTGCTGGTCGAGAAGCTTGATGGCGATTGCGAAGTGCAAGCGCATCTGCGGGAACTGGAGTCGGCGCTGCTGGGCCGACGTCGGTTGATCCGCGAAGTCGACCTGCAAAGCGGTGCGCGTAGCCTGTTCGATGACCGTGAGCAGGGTGTGCGTATCGAGCGTGAAATCGACCGGGTGCGCGTGCGCGTCGGCGCGGCACAGCGCTTGCTGCTGGCGGGGTATTCCAGTGTCGCCCAGGCCTGTGCGGAGTTTGCCGTGGGGCTTGGGTTCGAGGTGATTTTGTGTGACCCGCGGGACGAAGTGCTGGAAGGTGTCGTGCTGGAAAACGTGGAGATTCGTCGCCAACTGCCGTCGGTGTTCATCGCCGACGGCGGCTGTCACAGCGATACGGCGGTGGTGGCGTTGACCCATGATCCACGTATCGATGACCTGGCGATGATGGAGGCTGTTCGCACCGAGGCGTTTTACATCGGTGTGATGGGCTCCATGCAGACCTCGCAAAAGCGCTTCGAGCGCCTGCGGCGCATTGGTGGTCTGGGGGAGGTCGAGTTGGGGCGGATTCACGCGCCGATCGGGCTGAACCTGGGCAGCAAGACGCCAGCAGAGATCGCCCTGGCGGTGCTGGCGGACATCCTGCGGATTCGCAGCGGTATCGCGCGGGATCGTCTCTAACCCCCCAAAACTTGTGGGAGCGTGCCTGCTCGCGATGAGGTCGTAACATCCAACATGTTCGTTGGCTGCTAGACCGATATCGCGAGCAGGCTCGCTCCCACAATGTATTGCGTGCCGCTTAGTACCCGAACCTGTCCCGCAATCCGTAATACCAGGCGCCTAGTGCCGCGAACGGGGTACGCAGCATTTGTCCGCCAGGGAACGGGTAGTGTGGCAGGTCGGCAAACGCATCAAAACGCTCGGCCTGGCCGCGTAGCGCTTCGGCCAGGACCTTGCCCGCCAGATGCGTGTAGGTCACGCCGTGGCCGCTACAACCCTGGGAATAGTAGATGTTGTCGCCCAGGCGTCCGACCTGGGGCAGGCGCGACAGGGTCAGCAGGAAATTGCCCGTCCACGCGAAATCGATCTTCACGTCCTTGAGCTGCGGGAATGCCTTGAGCATCTTCGGTCGAATGATTGCTTCGATGTTCGCCGGATCCCGCGCGCCATACACCACGCCACCACCGAAAATCAGGCGCTTGTCGCCGCTGAGGCGGTAGTAGTCGAGCAAGTAATTGCAGTCTTCGACACAGTAATCCTGAGGCAGCAGGGTCTTCGCCAGTTCTTCACCCAGTGGCTCGGTGGTTATCACCTGTGTGCCACAAGGCATCGACTTGGCGGCCAGTTCCGGCACCAGATTGCCCAGGTAAGCGTTGCCGGCGACGATGATGAACTTGGCCCGGACCTTACCCTGCGGCGTGTGCACCACCGGATTCGCGCCGCGCACGATGCGCACAGCGGGCGACTGCTCGTAAATCGTGCCACCCAGGGACTCGACCGCCGCCGCTTCACCCAGTGCCAGGTTAAGCGGATGGATGTGGCCGCCACTCATGTCGAGCATCCCGCCGACGTACTGATCGCAAGCAACCACCTCGCGGATGCGGCGTTGATCCATCAACTCAAGCTGGGTGTGCCCGAAACGCTCCCACAGGCGCTTCTGGGATTCGAGATGCCCCATCTGCTTGGCGGTCATCGCGGCGAACACGCCTCCGTCCTTCAAGTCGCACTGAATGTTGTACCTGGCGACCCGCTCACGAATGATTCGCCCACCCTCGAACGCCATCTGCCCCAGCAATTGGGCCTGCTTGGGACCGATCGTGCGCTCGATGACATCGATATCGCGGCTATAGCTGTTAACGATCTGGCCGCCATTACGCCCGGACGCCCCGAAACCCACCCCGGCGGCTTCGAGCACCGTGACCTTGAAGCCGTTCTCCAGCAGAAACAGGGCAGAGGACAGCCCCGTATAACCGGCGCCAATCACACAGACATCGGTCTCCACGTCATCCTGCAACGCCGGGCGCGGTGGAACCGCATTGGCCGATGCGGCGTAGTAGGATTCTGGGTAGGGAGTGTTAGCCATCCTGCAGCCTCTGTTTAATATATTTTACGAGTGCGTTGATCCTACCCGAGTTGAAAATCGCCCGCCAGCCACCCGGAAAATCTTCTTTGTACCGGCAAAATTAAATATTTTGCATATTCATAGGGTTAGCTCGAAAAAAGGTGTTGACACCCCTCCGGAATTCCGTAGAATGCCGCCTCACAGCAGGCACGTAGCTCAGTTGGTTAGAGCACCACCTTGACATGGTGGGGGTCGTTGGTTCGAGTCCAATCGCGCCTACCAAACAAAATCCGCTCTGCTGGGCGGTCTAGAAAGGCTCACCGAAAGGTGGGCCTTTTTTTGTTGTCTTGGATTTCTTCAGAACGTTGTCCCGTCCTGAATAAGGTTTGCACCTGTTTCAGGGCTAGACAGGGTCATGATTGACGTATGACCCTGCGTCCGGTCAATTGGCTTTGACGATCTCGGGCGGACTCCAGGTTCCCTTGCCAGGCGGCAGGATGGACGGCGCTTCTGTCTTCGGCCAATACAGCCGCATCACCAGGTAGATCAGATCATTCGGTGCAGGCAGCCAGTTGCTTTCCTTGTCTGCGCCGGGCGAATCCTTCTGGATATACAGCGTCAACGAGCCGTCCGCATTCTTCTTCATCTCGGGCAGCATGGGCGAGTTGATGAGGTAGCGATTGATCGGGTTCTTGGTGAGCAGTTGCGTCTTGCCGTCGTACATGGTCACTGACCAGAAGGCGTTGACCGGCGGGAATTGTCCGGCGGGAAGGGTGATGGTGTAGCTGTGCTTGCTGCCGTCAAGCGGCTCGCCATTGGTCAGGGTCTTGGACAGCGGATACGTGGCTTCCTCGGCATCGTTGGCATAAATGCCTGCTTGCGCGACGGCAGCACGCTTCAGCCAGTCGCCGTTGTAGAAGGCGCTGTCGCCGCCGGCACCGACAATGTTCCAGCCATTGATCTTCGTGCCGAGATTCTTGATCCCTTCCTCGACCTGCGCGTGCCCGGCCTGCATGCCCTGAACCACTGCGGCCTTTTGCTCGGCGGACAGATCCTGGAAGTTGAAGTCCTTGCCGGCGCCAATGCCGATCCGGGCAAGTTTCGCCCGGATCGCCACTTCATCCAGTGCGGCCGGGGCGTACTGCAAGGCAAAGTCGAGATACTTGAAGAAGCCGGTCTTTGCGAGGTCCGTGTTGATCTTCGGGAAGTCGATCGCCGGCGCGGCAGGCGGCGCAGGTTGCTTGAGAAAGGCTGATAGCGGCTGTGCCTTGTAGCCTGACTGGACCTTTACCACGTTCGGCAGGTCATCCGGGTTGAAGAGTTGGGTGCGAAAGAGCGCGAAGGGGAATTGCGTGCCGGAACGAAACACCTTCTTGATGCCCGGTGGGGTCGCGCCCTTCCATTCGGGTCCGACTACCATGTAGTCGCCGGCTTCGTTGCCGGTGGCGCGGCTGCCGATGTAACCGTAGTTGTAGGTGCTGCCGTCGATGAGTTGTACCGAGTAGTACCGTGGTTTCTCTACCGCCGGTACCGATAACACCATCGGCTCGCTGCGCAGGTCCATGAATATCATCGAATAGGGCGTGTCGCTGTTTGGTGAAATAACAGCTGTGTCCTTGTAAGTCGCGACATGGTGCAGGCTATGAATCTGGTTGAACGGCGCCTTGAACTGTCCGGAGTTTTTGTCTACGGCGTAGTCGTACATGATCGCATAGTTCATCACGATGGGCAGGCCGTAGATGTAGCCTTCCGTGGCGATAGCCTTCATTTCAGCGGGAGTGATATCTGCTGCGTGTGTGAAAGTGGATATGAATGACGCCAGCAATATCACCGTACCGCCAAGGGCTCTCGGTAGTGGGTTTTTCATGAACATGCATCTCCATTCGTCAAGCCGGATAAGTGAGTGGATCAACTAACTGCGAATCAGGCGCTAGTGTTTGCTCAAGGCATGAGCTCGCATAACGCACTTTGTTTTATCCAAGGATGCTCACTGCTACAGACAGCGCCTGCTGTAGTGCCAGGCTTAACAATTTCGATGCGCTGAAGGACTTCGTTTTTTTGCTCGTATGGCAAGGAGCATAAAACCCTTGTTAGTACCAAGAATCATTATCGATTTTCAGGGAAGCTGACTGTGGAGTTATGTCTAGTTCATGGATTTTCAATCAACAAGTCATTGCGTGTTATTTGCTGAACCTTGCATCCAGCTGGCAATCACTTCGCTGTATTTGAAAGATGAGATGCCCGGATCAGAAAAGCAGTGTCGGGTTATCTAGGCGCGACGATTGCTGAACGGATACCGGATGATTACCGAGTAAATCGTTCAGGTCGTCGCCAGCTTCAGTAGACGTCAGAGGGCAAAGGTCGCTGCGAGGCCATGGTGGCTTTCCTGTGCTCCAGCGATCAGGTGCAGCGGGATGTTCTGCTGTTCTTCAATGGACGGTACTTCGAAGCTCCCTACGATCTGGAGGTGGCGCTCGCTCAGTTCGGTCGACTTTCCTGCTTTTTCCTTGGCCATTCTCGCGTGGTTCATTGCGATTTCGTTGAGCGTTGACACGTTACATCTCCCGGTGACTGACCAAGCGTATCGCTGGAGTCCTTAAGCATTGATTGAATGGCTGCGGCGTCAGAATCCTGTCATTCCGGCGCTGCTACGCGCGATCTTAGCAAGCCTCAAGCCACGGATACGGGCGAATTCATCGTGGTGTTCTGGCAGGCGACGAATGGCGAGCCACTGTGAGTGTTGGCCCGGATTTTTTGTCATTCAGGCGTAAACTAGCGAAGCGACCTCATCAAAAGGAGCCGCCTATGAACACCGATCAAGTGAGCAAGCAGGCACCTGTGGACTCGGCTGTCTGGGATCGATATTTCTGCGCTGCATTGATTGCCGAAAGCAATCTGACTGCTCCGATTGTGGGTGGAGCTACCCACGAGGACAGGCAGAACCTGTTGATCGAGAGGGCCAGAACCCTAGCGGATAAAATGATGCAAAACCGAAGATAACCAGAGCCCAGCCGTCGCGCTGGGCTCTTTGCATGCGAGGTCATGCACCGATGCTGGGGGGCGTGCGCGTTGCGGATCAAACGATCAACTCTACCTTGCCGCTCGCCAGGCGATAGATACCGCCCACGATCTTAAGCATGCCTTTGCTCTGCGCATCGGTCAGCAATGGCGAGGCCTGTTTCAGGCTGTTGACCGAGTTTTTGACGTTTTGCACGGTGGCGTTTTCCATCAAGTTCCCGGGCTGCTTGAGTACTGCCTCGACTGCCGACTTGAGTGCGTCAGTCAGTTTTGGGATGTGGCCGGGGAAAATCGTCTGATCCTTGACGGCCTTGATGCCGGCCTCGATGGCGCCGCAGCTCTCATGCCCTAGTACGAGAATCAGTGGGGCGCCCAGTACGGCAACTCCGTATTCAAGACTGGCCAGGCCTTCCGGCGTAACGAAGTTGCCCGCGACGCGGATTGAGAAAAGATCGCCGCGCGCGGTGTCGAACGCATATTCCGGGGCGATCCTCGAGTCGGAGCAGCTCAGCACGGCCACGAACGGATTCTGGCCGGACACCAGGGCCTCTCGCTCTGCCTTGAAATCGTGCGTTGTGGAAGTACCGCCTACATATCGTGCATTGCCCTCCATCAGTCTTTTCAACGCCATGTCGGAACTGATTACGTTTTGTGGTTTGGGTGGGGCTGACGCTTTTTCGGCTGCCTGGATGATCTTGCCGGGCAGTGTGCCGGTCAGCAGCAGGGCGCCTGCGCTCAATCCGGCAAGTTGAAGAAAACGACGACGGCCTGTTGTGTTTGAAGCAGAGCTTGAATCACATGATTCACACATGATTTTGTTTACTCAGTTCAATGCGGTGGGAGTGAGTTGCTGTTGGGGCGGGCACTGCCGCGGACGCTCAATACCGGCGCAGTGGAGTCTAGTTGGTCTGTCATATTGTGTTTCGAGCATTGTCGACGGACACCGTGCACACAGCCATTTCATGGACTACTACTGACTGGCTCATACAACTTCGACCTGGCAGGAGTTTCTCGATGCTGACTCACTGGTTTCTGGCGGCGGTTCATCTTCTGGCATTTGCCTTGGGATTCTGGGCGGTGTTGGTTCGGGGCACGGCTTTTCGGCGTTTGGCCGACGGGGCCGCAGAGGTGCGCAGTGTTCTGATGGCGGACAATATCTGGGGAATTTCAGCTGTCGTTCTATTGATCAGTGGGGGGATGCGAGCGTTTGGCGGGTACGAGAAGGGTACGGACTATTACCTGCATCAACCGCTGTTTCATCTGAAGATGACGCTGTTTGTCCTGATCTTGCTGCTGGAAATCGCACTCATGGTGACGCTGATCAAATGGCGGATAGCGCTTGCCCGTAAAGTGACGATCGATACTGGCCGTGCGAAGCTGTTTGCACGGATCAGTCATATCGAGGCGCTGTTGGTACTGCTGATGGTAGTAGCGGCGACGGGCATGGCACGGGGCGTAATGCTTGGTTAACCACGGAGCGAACGCATCCTTCCCTGGGGTAAACCAGAAAAGTCTGACAGCAATAGGGTAAAGCTTGCCGCTAGTATCGGCCCCTAGGGGGTGCGGGGGGGTAAATGCGCAGGGCGATGGGATGCTGAATCTTTAGCCAGCCGTGATTCCGGACTGAACGGGCTGGCTACTGACTGCAACAGGATTCAGGATTGCGGCTTTTCCGGGGCGGTCAGGCCGGCCTGAATGCGCTGGTAAATTTCTTCACGATGCACTGCAACGTCCTTCGGGGCGTTGATACCGATCCTGACTTGCTGGCCGCTTACGCCCAGGATGGTGATCGTAATGTCATCACCTATGTTTATGCTTTCACCGACTTTGCGGGTGAGTATCAGCATGGTCTTCTCCTTGATTGCTTTGTGGGGCACCTGATTCGGACAGTGCAGAGGTCGGTGTTATGTATAGATTAGTGCGAAGTCTCGCGGTTTGGGTGCCTCTTTCTGACGCGCAGATGCGGCATTAATTCCCAAGGCGTAACTATACAGAGGCCGTAACCATCATTCTCGTTGTTTTGAGCCCATTTTACGGCACTCTTGAAGTATTCATGGGTGTTAAAATCGCCGCTTTATGCATTTAGAGGGAAGCGTCGTGCGCAAAATGGTTTTGGTCATCGCGATATTGGCACTGGCAGGGTGTGGTGAGGGCAGCAGTGTGGATGCGCCGAAGCCCAAGCCGGCCATGGCTGCTGTACCCGCTCCAGTGTCCGGTCCGCAATGGGATCTTGAAGTGCGAGGTGAAACCCCTCAGGCGGTCAGCGATCTGAGTGGCTGGCTGATCGAGCACAGTTTCATGTCCAGCGTCGTCAAGGAGAATGGCAATACCCGAATCCTGATGGGGCCGTTCAACTCGAAAACCGAGGCCGAAGCCAAACAGGATGAAGTCCGCGCGGCGCTCACTCGCTCGAAGAAACAGAACATCGAATTGCTGGTGCTTGAGCGTCCAGTCGCTCAATAACGTAGCGCAGACGTTGAAGAAACGACAAAGGCCTCGGGTGTTTAGCCCCGAGGCCTTTGTCGTTTCAGGTGTCCTGTTCTGGATTCAGCTGCAGGCCTTCATGTCTACCGGGCCGACGAACTCGTTGCCGCGCCCCATGACGCAACCCACGCTCTGATTGCGTTGGCGCTCCCAGGCCTGTACCGGATAGGTCTTGTCCCAGGCTTCGTAGAGTTGCCGATCCTGTTTCGACAGGCGCAAGCCATACTGCTTGCTCATGTAGAAGTAGGTCCGGGCGATCATGCCGCGAATGGAAGGGCGGGGCATGACTTTCTTGGCCTTGAAGTCGACCTGGGTCAGGCAGGAACCATATTGCCCCGACTGCTCGGGCAACCAGCCAAAGCTGAAGTTACTGCGATCGCCATTGACCTCGCCAATGCTGGGCACCAGGTTGTGCAAATCAGCCTCGGCCTTCTGGTAAACCGGGTCGTAGCGGGTGCAGTTCTTGCGACCGCCCGCTTGCCAGCACTGGCGTTGATGACCGATTTGCCATGCGGGAACAATATGCTCCCACTCGATGCGGGCTGCGCGTTTGGCATTTTTACGGGGCACATAACCGCAGGCGGCAAGGTTCACCCGGTTGCCGGTGTATTTGCAGCCACAGTAAAACTCGGTGGATTGGGGCGCGTAGAGCTTCCAGGCCACCTTTTTCGCTTCGGTGAAGGTGCGCGGCGCGTCGGCTTGCGCACCCACGACAAAAAACAGAAACAGCAAAGCAAACCAGCGGACACTCATCGACTCAATCTTCCTTCGGCACAACCCAGAAAATCTGCACGCCGCCATCGTCGCGATAGGCGAGGGTGACGTTGTCGTTTTCGTCGATTTCTTCCAGCAAGCGTTCCCATTCATCCACCGGTTCGTCAGGCAGGCGGAAGATCAGCGCTGCCCTGGCCTTTTGTGCGGTGGGAGAGTTGATGATTTTCTGAACGCGCAGGCCCATGCGTACATAGGTGTCAGGAGAGGCAGAGGTGGTGTCCACGGAATTATCCTTATTAAGCTGTACGTGCATACAGTATTTAACTGTAGGCCATTTCGCAACTGCTTAAAAATCAAGAAAATCCTCTGACAGCGATTTGTTCCGTTTGGCGTAAGGCGAAGGGAGTTTTTATGTAAGTTCCAGCGGCAGCCACTCGCCAAGGCTGGCGAATGGCGCACGGGGTGCCCGACCGGATCCGGTCGGGCGAGGGCGAATCAGTACTCCCAGAACATCCGTTGCAGTTCTTTGCTGTCATTGGTTTTGGTCAACGCGACCATCGCCAGGATCCGCGCCTTTTGCGGGTTCAGGTCGTGGGCCACGACCCAGTCGTATTTATCGTCAGGCTGTTCGGCGTTGCGCAATACAAAGCCACCTGCGTTGACATGGGAGGAGCGAATGATCTGCACGCCGTCCTTGCGCAGGGCTTGCAGGGTAGGAACTACCCGCGACGATACCGAGCCATTGCCGGTGCCTGCGTGGATGATGGCTTTGGCGCCCGATTGAGCCAGGGCCTTGTAGGCGGTATCGCTGACGTTGCCGTAGGAGTAGGCGATCTCGACGTCAGGCAGGCTCTTGATGGTCTTGATGTCGAACTCGGAATCCATGGTGTGGCGCTTGGCTGGCAGGCGGAACCAGTAGGATTTGCCTTCTACCACCATGCCCAGCGGACCCCAGGCGCTTTTAAACGCTTCGGTCTTGATGTTGATCATTTTGCTGACGTCGCGACCCGACTGGATTTCATCGTTCATGGTCACCAGCACGCCTTTGCCCCGCGCGTCTTTGCTGCTGGCCACGGCCACTGCGTTGTACAGGTTCAGCATGCCATCGGCGGACATCGCGGTGCCTGGGCGCATGGAGCCCACGACGATGATTGGCTTCTCGGTTTTTTCCACCAAGTTCAGGAAGTACGCCGTTTCTTCCAGGGTGTCGGTGCCGTGGGTGATCACGATGCCATCGACGTCTTTGCTGTCGGCCAGTTCGGCTACGCGGCGACCCAGTTGCAGCAGGTTTTCGTTGGTGATGCTTTCGGAGGCGATTTGCATGACCTGTTCGCCGCGAACGTTAGCCAATTGGCTCAGTTCAGGAACGCCGGCGATCAACTGTTCAATGCCGACTTTCGCCGCTTGATAGGTTGCGCTGTTGGCGGCGCTGGCCCCTGCGCCGGCAATGGTGCCACCGGTGGCGAGGATCACCACGTTGGCCAGTTTCTGTTGTGTTTCGGCTTCTTTGGCCTGAAGGGCAGTAGGCAGAAGCAGCAGGAGGGCCAAGGCGCCCGGAACAAAGGTCTTAAGTGCAGATGTCATTATTTTTCTCTTCTAGTTGTGAGACGGTGCAGATGCAGGTTCATCTAGATACGCCCCGGGCGAATCTGAACGCCGGGGGTGCGAGGGGAAGAGCAGGATCTGTACCAGTAATACTCTGAATCGAAAAACACACTTAACTTAATGATTTGTAACGGTATTGCTGTTTGTGTCCAGGGCGGTTTCGGGGGCGGGGCGTCCGGAATGCCGAACATGTTTAGCTTTCGCGTTCGGCTCTCCGAAACGGATCGCGATCTTGTTTAAGATTTCAACGGGTCAAATCATCCCTAACGACTAAAGAAACGCCCGCGCCGGTCGATGCTCCCTCAAGGGATCTTTTACTTCAGGAGTTCACATGTCGTTATCCGTTGGCATTCCCAATGCCGCCGGCATCACCATCGGTGGCAAATCGGCCACTACCCTTCGTGCCTTGAGCGACGCAGCAGCTGATGCGGCTGCTCAAGCGCTGGGTGCAAATAAAAGCGACGGCACCCAGGACAAGACGGGCCCGGTCGGTCTGGGGGAGAGTGCCGGCTTACAGGCCGAATCGGAAACCAGCGATAACACCAGCGTTGCGGTGAAGGTCTTGCTCAAGCGTCTGAAGGAGTTGCAGCAGCAATTGCGCGAGCAACAGCAGCAACTGGCGCAAGCCCAGGCGGCGTCCTATCCGACGCCGGAAGCCAAGACCACCGCGGTAGCGGCCATTCAGGGGCAGGTGGCCGACACCAACGGCGCCATCCTGCAAGTGAGTGCGAGCCTGGTCAAGGAGCTGGCCAAGGGTTCCGGCACGGGATCGGTGCTCAACACCACGGCATGATTTGAATGCCGTTTTTTCGCCACGCATCTGTGAAAGCGCTTTTCAGGTCGTTGACAAATATCGGCAGGGTTCGCATAGTTTGGTTCACGCAAACGTTTGCGCGGCTCCAATGATGGCTTTTCATCGTGGTGGGCCGTGAAGCTTACGCCAGCGCAAGCGTTGCTCACAATAATCATAAGAACGGAGTGAACCCATGAAGCTGCCATTCGCTGGACGTCTTCTCGCTGTCGCTATGCTGGCTGCCGCATCCGCTGCATTGCCTGTCTCTTCGGCTTTTGCTGAAACCGCTGAAAAGCCGAAAGTCGCATTGGTCATGAAATCCCTGGCCAACGAGTTCTTCCTGACCATGGAGGACGGCGCCAAGGCCTACCAGAAAGATCACTCCGGCGAGTTCGAGCTCATCTCCAACGGCATCAAGGATGAAACCGACACCGCAGGCCAGACGCGCATCGTCGAGCAGATGATCCTGGCCAAGGTCAATGCACTGGTGATTGCACCGGCAGACTCCAAGGCCATGGTCCCGGTGATCAAGAAGGCCATCGATGCCGGCATCACCGTGATCAACATCGACAACCAGCTGGACCCAGCCGTCGTCAAAAGCAAAAACATCAGTGTTCCGTTCGTAGGCCCGGACAACCGCAAGGGCGCACGGCTGGTGGGGGATTACCTGGCCAAACAGCTGAAGGCCGGTGACGAAGTCGGCATCATCGAAGGTGTGTCCACCACCACCAATGCCCAGCAGCGAACCGCAGGTTTCAAGGATGCGATGGAGGCGGCGCAGATCAAGGTCGTGTCCCTGCAATCCGGTGACTGGGAGATCGACAAGGGCAACAAGGTCGCCGCGTCGATTCTCAGCGAATACCCGCAAACCAAGGCCCTGTTGGCCGGCAACGACAGCATGGCGGTCGGCGCGGTGTCTGCGGTGCGCGCCGCGGGCAAGGCCGGCAAGGTGCAAGTGGTCGGCTACGACAACATCAATGCCATCCAGCCGATGCTCAAGGATGGTCGCGTGCTGGCCACCGCGGACCAGTTTGCGGCCAAACAGGCGGTGTTCGGCATCGAGACTGCATTGAAGATTCTCAAGGGCGAGAAGGTCGACGGCGGCGCCAATGGCGTGATCGAAACGCCGGTAGAGCTGGTCACCAAGTAGCCTTCTGGCGACGTAACGGCGCTCGTCCAGCCGGACGAGCGCATGGAGAGTTTTTATGTCAGTTTGCGCTCCGAACGCTGTCCTCTCGGTCAGCGGTATCGGCAAGACCTACGCCCAACCGGTCCTGGCCGGCATCGACCTGACGCTCATGCGCGGGGAAGTGCTGGCGTTGACCGGCGAGAACGGTGCGGGCAAAAGCACGCTATCGAAAATTATTGGCGGGCTGGTCACGTCGACCACCGGCCAGATGCAGTTTCAGGGGCAGGACTATCGTCCGGGTAGCCGGGCTCAGGCTGAAGCGCTGGGTATCCGCATGGTCATGCAGGAGCTCAATCTGCTGCCGACCCTGTCGGTGGCGGAAAACCTGTTTCTCGACAACCTGCCCAGCAAGGGCGGGTGGATCAGTCGCAAGCAGTTGCGCAAGGCTGCCATCGAGGCCATGGCTCATGTCGGGCTCGACGCCATTGACCCGGATACACTGGTCGGCGAACTGGGCATCGGCCACCAGCAAATGGTCGAGATCGCCCGCAACCTGATTGGCGATTGTCATGTGCTGATTCTCGACGAGCCGACCGCGATGCTCACTGCCCGCGAAGTCGAAATGCTGTTCGAGCAGATCACCCGCCTGCAGGCGCGCGGCGTATCGATCATCTACATCTCCCATCGCCTCGAAGAACTGGCGCGGGTCGCGCAGCGCATTGCCGTGCTGCGCGACGGCAACCTGGTCTGTGTCGAGCCGATGGCCAACTACAACAGCGAGCAACTGGTCACGCTGATGGTCGGTCGCGAGCTCGGCGAACACATCGATATGGGGGCGCGCAAGATTGGCGCTCCGGTGTTGACGGTCAAGGGCCTGAGTCGTGCCGACAAGGTTCGCGACGTGTCGTTCGAAGTCCGTGCTGGAGAGATTTTCGGGATTTCCGGTTTGATCGGCGCGGGGCGCACCGAGTTGCTGCGTCTGATCTTCGGTGCCGATATCGCCGACAGTGGCACGATTGCCTTGGGTTCGCCGGAGCAGGTCGTCAGTATCCGTTCACCAGTGGACGCGGTCGGTCATGGCATTGCCTTGATCACCGAAGACCGCAAGGGCGAAGGCCTTTTGTTGACCCAATCGATCGGCGCCAATATCGCCTTGGGCAACATGCCTGGCATCTCCAGCGCGGGCTTTGTCGACAACGATGGCGAAAACGCTTTGGCCCAGCGTCAGATCGACGCCATGCGCATTCGCAGCTCCGGTCCGGCACAGTTGGTGTCCGAGCTGTCCGGCGGCAATCAGCAGAAAGTCGTCATCGGCCGTTGGCTGGAGCGCGATTGCTCGGTGTTGCTGTTCGACGAGCCGACCCGCGGCATCGACGTCGGCGCCAAGTTCGATATCTACAACCTGCTCGGTGAATTGACCCGCCAGGGCAAGGCGCTGGTGGTGGTCTCCAGCGACTTGCGCGAGCTGATGTTGATCTGCGACCGGATCGGCGTGCTTTCGGCGGGGAGGCTGATCGATACATTCGATCGCGACAACTGGACCCAGGATGAGTTGCTCGCCGCTGCTTTCGCCGGCTACCAAAAACGTGATGCGCAGCTCTTTGAAGCCGCGCCTAGGGATCTTCCATGAATACCGCTTCTTTCGCCGGCAAACGCAGTGGCAACTTCTACGGTCTGGGCACCTATCTGGGCCTGGCGGGGGCCTTGTTGGCGATGATCGTGCTGTTCTCGGTGCTGAGCAGTCATTTCCTGTCCTACGATACGTTCAGCACCCTGGCCAACCAGATTCCGGACCTGATGGTGCTGGCGGTCGGCATGACCTTTGTGCTGATCATCGGTGGTATCGACCTGTCGGTAGGTTCGGTGCTGGCTTTGGCGGCCTCGACCGTGAGCGTGGCGATTCTTGGCTGGGGCTGGGGCGTGCTGCCGGCGGCGCTGCTGGGCATGGCCGTCGCGGCGCTCGCCGGTACCATCACCGGTTCGATCACTGTGGCCTGGCGGATTCCGTCGTTTATCGTGTCCCTGGGCGTGCTGGAAATGGCCCGTGGGGTGGCGTACCAGATGACCGGTTCGCGTACGGCTTACATCGGCGATGCGTTCGCCTGGTTGTCCAATCCGATTGCCTTTGGCATTTCGCCGTCGTTCATCATCGCCTTGCTGATCATTTTCGTCGCCCAGGCCGTGTTGACCCGCACGGTGTTCGGTCGCTACCTGATCGGTATCGGCACCAACGAAGAGGCCGTGCGATTGGCGGGGATCAATCCGAAGCCATACAAGATCCTGGTCTTCAGCCTGATGGGGTTGCTGGCCGGTATTGCCGCGTTGTTCCAGATTTCTCGCCTGGAAGCCGCCGACCCGAATGCTGGCTCCGGTCTTGAGTTGCAAGTGATCGCCGCCGTTGTGATCGGCGGGACCAGCCTGATGGGCGGGCGCGGTTCGGTGATCAGCACTTTTTTTGGCGTCCTGATCATTTCCGTGCTGGCCGCGGGGCTGGCGCAGATCGGGGCAACCGAGCCGACCAAACGCATCATTACCGGCGCGGTGATCGTGGTGGCGGTGGTGCTGGACACTTATCGCAGTCAACGCGCAAGCCGGCGGACCTGAGTCATGGCGACCATCAAAGATGTGGCAGCCCTTGCCGGCATTTCCTACACCACGGTTTCCCATGTGGTGAACAAGACCCGCCCGGTCAGTGAAGAAGTCCGGATCAAGGTCGAGGCGGCAATCCAGACCCTCGACTACGTCCCCAGTGCCGTGGCCCGTTCGCTCAAGGCCAAGACCACGGCGACCATCGGCCTGTTGGTGCCCAATAGCCTCAACCCGTATTTCGCCGAATTGGCCCGGGGTATCGAGGATTACTGCGAGCGAAACGGTTACTGCGTCATCCTGTGCAACTCCGACGACAATCCGGACAAACAGCGCAGTTACCTGCGTGTGCTGCTGGAAAAACGCATCGACGGCCTGATCGTCGCCTCGGCCGGTGGCGACCGTGGCCTGGTACAAGGTCTGAAAGGCGTCCGTACGCCCATGGTGATCGTCGACCGAGGACTGGACGGTGTCGATGCGGACCTGGTGCGCATCGACCATGAATACGGCGCGTACCTGGCGACCCGGCACCTGCTGGAGTTGGGGCACCGGGATATCGCCACCATCAGCGGGCCGGAAAACACCAGTGTGGCGCAGATGCGTCTGGCGGGTTATCGCCGGGCCTTGAAGGAGGCGGGCGTCGAAGTCTCTCCCGAGCGCACGCTGGAAAGCGATTTCACCAGCACCGGCGGTTACAGCGCCGCCGCGATTCTGCTGGCAAGCAATCCGCCTACCGCTATTTTTGCCGCCAACGACATGATCGGCATCGGCGTGCTACGGGCCGCCGCCGAGCGCAACATTCGCGTGCCGAGCGAGTTGTCGGTGATCGGCTTCGACGATATCCAGATGAGTCGCTATGTCTACCCGTCGTTGACCACGGTCGGGCAATCGATCCTGCAGCTCGGCGAAATGGCCGCCGAAGTGCTTTTGCGGCGAATCGCCACGCCGGGCCTGGCGACCGATCAGCGGATCGTGACGCCGAGTATTGTCATACGTGAATCGACGGCGCCGCTGGCCGGCGTGTTTGCCTACTTCCGTTGAAAACAGAAAGCCGTTGAAAGCAGAGAGCCGTTGAAAACAGAAAGCCGCTGAATCAACAGCGCCGCCGAAACAGAATCGATGAGTAGCAATGTATGCCAGCAAAAGTAGTGGTAATAGGCAGTTTGAACATGGACCTGGTGACCCGGGCACCACGCTTGCCCAAGGGCGGTGAAACGCTGATCGGTCAGTCGTTTACCACCGTCTCCGGCGGCAAGGGTGCCAACCAGGCCGTGGCTGCGGCGCGGCTGGGGGCCCAGGTGTCGATGATCGGCTGCGTGGGCAATGACGCTTATGGTGAGGCGTTGCGCGGGGCGCTGTTGGCCGAACAGATCGATTGCCAGGCGGTGAGCACCATTGACGGCTCCAGCGGCGTGGCGTTGATTGTGGTCGACGACAGCAGTCAGAACACCATCGTGATCGTCCCCGGTGCCAACGGGGCGTTGACCGCTGAAGCCATTGACCGTTTTGATTCGGTGATACGCGCGGCGGACGTGCTCATCTGCCAGCTGGAAGTACCTGATGCTTCTGTTGGTCATGCGCTCAAGCGCGGCCGCGAACTGGGCAAGACGGTCATCCTCAATCCGGCACCGGTCAGCCGCCCGCTGCCACCGGACTGGTACGCGTCTATTGATTACCTGATTCCCAACGAGAGCGAGGCATCGGCCCTGAGCGGTCTGTCGGTGGACTCCCTGGACACCGCGCAAGCCGCGGCGACCCGCCTGATTGCCTTGGGCGCCGGCAAGGTGATCATCACCCTCGGTGCGCAAGGTTCGCTGTTTACCGATGGCCAACGCTTCGAGCATTTTCCCGCGCCCGTGGTAAAGGCTGTCGATACCACGGCGGCTGGCGATACATTCGTCGGCGGTTTCGCTGCGGCACTGGCGGCGGGTAACGATGAGGCACAGGCGATCCGCTTCGGGCAAGTGGCTGCGGCACTGTCGGTCACCCGTGCCGGCGCGCAACCTTCGATTCCCGCCTTGAGCGATGTACAGGCGTTTAAAACTCCATGAAAAAGACACCTCTGCTCAACATTGCGCTGTCGCGGCTGATCGCTTCATTGGGGCATGGCGACTTGGTCGTCATCGGGGATGCGGGCCTGCCGGTTCCAACGGGCGTTGAATTGATCGACCTGGCCTTGACCCATGGCATTCCGGACTTTGTCAGCACCTTGAAGGTCGTGCTCAGTGAGATGCAGGTCGAAAGCCACGTGCTGGCTCAGGAAATTTTCGATAAAAAGCCGTCAGCCCTGGTCGCGCTGGAAGAGCTGAACGGCGAAGGCGTGTTGGGTCGTCGTGAGTTGCTCACCCATGAACAATTCAAGGTCTTGAGCCGACAAGCGAAGGCGATTGTTCGTACAGGCGAATGCCAGCCGTACTGCAACATTGTGCTGGTCGCCGGCGTTACGTTTTGACTGGCTGTCCGCGTTTTGATGTCCCATGCACAAGGAGTGCGCCATGTATCGCTATGCTCAGAAACTGCACCCACTGCTCCGGAGCCTGCTGCTTTTGACCCTGATGACCGCAACCAGCGCCCACGCGGCACCAAAGATCAACCTGATCATCGACACCGATCCGGGGGCTGACGACGTTGTTGCCCTGTTGTTCGCCCTGGCATCGCCAGACGAACTGAATGTTCGGGCATTGACCACCGTTGCCGGCAACGTTCGCCTGGACAAGACCTCGCGTAATGCGCGACTGGCACGGGAGTGGGCGGGGCGCGAAGAGGTTCCGGTCTATGCGGGGGCGCCCAGGCCCCTGATGCGCACACCCATCTACGCCGAGGACATTCATGGCAAGGAAGGGTTGTCGGGCATTGCCGTGCATGAGCCCAAGAAGGGTCTGGCCAAGGGCAGCGCTATCACCTATCTGATCGATACCCTGAAATCTGCCGAGCCCCACAGCATTACCATCGCCATGCTTGGCCCGCAGACCAACCTGGCCCTGGCGCTGATCCAGGAGCCGGGTATCGTTCAGGGCATCAAGGAAGTGGTGGTCATGGGCGGTGCGCACTTCAACGGCGGCAACATCACGCCAGTGGCCGAGTTCAACCTGTTCGCCGACCCGCAAGCGGCCGAAGTGGTGCTCAAGAGCGGTGTGAAGCTGACCTACCTGCCGCTGGATGTGACCCACAAGATCCTTACCAGCGAAGCGCGCCTACAACAGATTGCCGCGCTGAATAACAATGCCAGCCGATTGGTGAGCGACATTCTCAATGAGTACATCAAGGGCGACATGGAGCACTACGGCATTCCAGGCGGTCCGGTGCATGACGCCACGGTTGTCGCTTACCTGCTCAAGCCGCAATTGTTCAGCGGCCGTTCGGTCAACGTGGTGGTCGACAGCCGCGAAGGACCGACCTTTGGACAAACCATCGTCGACTGGTACGACGGCTTGAATGCGCCAAAGAACGCCTTTTGGGTAGAAAGCGGCGACGCCCAGGGCTTCTTCGATCTGCTGACCGAGCGCCTGGCCCGTCTGAAGTAAGCATCACCTCCCGCAGGTGCTTGCCTGCGGGCTTCACTCCCTCGCGCTAACCGCTTAGGTCTTCTGGTCCGATAGATGTTTCTCGAAAATCTGCTCGATGAACGATTGGGCGGCTTCGGTTCCAAGGTCCCTGACCAGAAGGTCGATACCGATAATGGCGAGCTCTTCCGTGCTGCTGGGGCTGTAGGAGCTGTGGCCGTCTTGCCACTTGGCCTTGATGTCAGCGTCGATGCTTACGGTGGTCATGATGGCGCTCGTGAGGTCGGGGAAGTCTGAGTGCCGAGTTAACCATTTTGCGGGGCTTTTGACACGTCGACTTAGGCAGTAAAGGAGGGCTGTGCGACACTTGGTCTCTGACGAATATTCAAGGAACACGCTGTGCAGATCGATTTGAACTCCCCGGATGGCCTGACTCTTGAGGCGGTGCGTCAGTTGCTGGCCGGCGCCAGTGACGATGAGCACACCCAGTTGCGAGTCACCAAAGGCGGCATTGCCTACATTTCCTCGGGTGTCGTGGGTGGCACCGATATCGACGGGTTGTTGTTCCGGCTCGAAACCTGGGCCAAGGGCTCCGGTTATGTCGGGCGGGTCGCGGCCAGCGATGAAGTCTGGGTCATGCAAATCTTCAATGCCTTGAAAGAGAACTGGCCCAATCCTCCTTACGACTACATCGACGTCTATTGAGCGTCGTTCATATTCAGTCACGATTCAGTGGTTAAGGGCAGGGCGACGCTCAGGCAGAATCGCGGCTCGTCCGGATCATGGGCAGGGTGCTAGGGGGCGTTCTCAATTAGTTTCCCCACCGCGTTGTCGCCTTAAAGCTGGCCAGGCAAGGCGTAGGCCGCTGGGAATGGTTGTTCCCTTTCCAAGGCCTGCAACGCAGCATGGCCAGCTTTAAGGCACAGCCCGAAGGGCCGGGCCTGCTGTTGTGCAGGGCTGTGTTGCTCGAAGCTGATTTGGAATGACCAAACTGCACTTCTCACGCCTTGCCCTGCACAACAGCAGACCCGGCGCGGTAGGGAAACTAATTGAGAACGCCCCCTAGTGCTCCCTGTGAAACCAAACGCGAGTCTGGTTGTCGCACGATCTCAGCTTAATCATTGAATAAGGAGGCTTCATGCCTTGGAAGCTCGCGTCATTGGGTACTTTGTTGGCCGTTGCCACACTGGCCGGTTGCAGCACTCCCTCTACGGAGTCGGCAACACCGGATGTTGCTACGACTGACACGGGTCACAGTCGTTGTGAGGCAAAGGCTGCCGAGTTCACCATCGGCAAACAGGCATCGCCGCAACTGCTTGAGCAGGCGCGTACCCGGGCAGGGGCGCAAAGTGCACGGTTCCTGCTGCCAACCGATATGGTGACGCTGGAGTACCGTTCCGATCGCCTGAACCTGAACACCGATGCCAGCCGGGTAGTGACCCGCGTCAACTGCGGCTGATCGTTCGGCTTTTGTTTCACCCATAAAAAACCCCGTCACATGGACGGGGTTTTTTTAGTGCGCCTGGAAATTACTCTGGGCGAACTTGAGCAGCTTGCATACCCTTTTGGCCTTTCTCAGCCACGAAGGAAACAGTCTGGCCTTCTTTCAGGCTTTTGAAACCGTCGCTTTCGATAGCTTTGAAGTGTACGAACAGGTCGTCACCGCCACCTTGAGGAGTGATGAAGCCGAAGCCTTTTTCATCGTTGAACCATTTAACGGTGCCGGTTTGGCGATTAGACATGGTGTATCTCCAAGAAACATATATTTTCAGTAGTACTGTGCTGCTCAGGCCAACTGGGCACACCCGGGTATCATAGTCGAAATGTTCGCTTTGGGAGCCCCCCGGGCGAGCTGTTTGCTCTGCTATCGCACACTTTTCGTTGCGCTGAATGGCTGAAGGCCCCGGTTTAAGCGGCTTTGCGCCTGAAAAGGGGCGATTAAAAAAAGCCATAAAAGCTGCATAAATTATGTGAATCAGCGGTTTTTGGGCTGATTTTGGCCTTCGAAACCTTCAAAACCTCTACTTGAACGCGTTATTTCTTGGCTTTGCACACGGAGATTTCGGTCAGTGCACGCTGCGCCAATTCGTTTGATGGCGGTGTTTTCGGGTCCATCAGTTGCGCGATCTCTTGCGTGGTGAATTTCTTGTCCAGGACGTCGGCGCCGCACGCGCAGTGCTTTTGTGCTTCGGACGGGTTGATGCTTTTGCTGGCAGCCGCCGAGCAATCTGTCATGTATTTGGCTTTCAGGCCCGCTGGCCAGGCAGCGTGGGCGCTCAGTGGCAGCAGCAGGGCAAGCGGGGCGGCAATGGCAAAAAGACGGGTAAGGCGCATGACAGGAACTCCTTGGGGTCGATATCTGTGGCGATTCTCAGTCAATTTGAGGCGGCTCGTATATCTCAAGTTCACTCGGCGCCTGAAAAGTGAGGAAATCTTCACGGCCTGAATGCGTGCAAGTCGACAACCGTTCATCTGTGCTAGCATGCCCCGCTCGGGCGTTTGCAGGCTCCGACGGACCTTCAGTCCCGGTGGCGGCAGATGCACGATTAACCCTGATTTGAATCCCAGTCACTCTGGTTCGGTTTTCCGGTTGGCCGCAAGGCTCCTGCCGCTGTAAGGCAGGCGTTCGTCATTGAATGGCCTGGACCGGATCTTGTACTGGCTCATCCCAACCCACGTGACCTTTGGTAGGGGTCACCACTAGGAGAGGAGGCGCCATGCCAACTATTACTCTTCCCGACGGCAGTCAACGTTCATTCGATCACCCGGTTTCCGTAGCCGAGGTCGCCGCATCCATCGGTGCAGGCCTGGCCAAGGCCACCGTTGCCGGCAAGGTCGATGGCAAGCTGGTCGACGCCAGCGACATCATCGACAGCGACGCGTCGCTGCAAATCATCACGCCAAAGGATGAAGAGGGGCTGGAGATCATTCGCCACTCTTGCGCCCACCTGGTTGGCCACGCGGTCAAGCAGCTGTACCCGACTGCCAAGATGGTCATCGGTCCGGTCATCGATGAAGGTTTCTATTACGACATCGCCTTCGAGCGTCCTTTCACTCCGGACGACCTGGCGGCCATCGAACAGCGCATGCAGCAGCTGATCGAGAAAGATTACGACGTGATCAAGAAAGTCACTCCGCGCGCCGAAGTGATTGAAGTGTTCAAGGCCCGTGGCGAAGACTACAAGTTGCGCCTGGTCGAAGACATGCCGAACGAGCAGGCCATGGGTCTGTACTATCACGAAGAATACGTCGACATGTGCCGCGGTCCGCACGTGCCGAACACCCGCTTCCTGAAATCCTTCAAACTGACCAAGCTGTCCGGCGCCTACTGGCGCGGCGATGCCAAGAACGAGCAATTGCAGCGCGTCTACGGCACCGCATGGGCGGACAAGAAGCAACTGGCGGCTTACATCCAGCGCATTGAAGAAGCCGAAAAGCGCGACCACCGCAAGATCGGCAAGCGCCTGGGCCTGTTCCACACCCAGGAAGAGTCGCCGGGCATGGTGTTCTGGCACCCGAACGGCTGGACTTTGTACCAGGTGCTCGAGCAGTACATGCGCAAGGTTCAGCGCGACAACGGCTACCTGGAGATCAAGACGCCGCAAGTCGTTGACCGCAGCCTGTGGGAGAAATCCGGGCACTGGGCCAACTACGCCGACAACATGTTCACCACCCAGTCGGAAAACCGCGACTACGCGATCAAGCCAATGAACTGCCCGTGCCACGTGCAGGTGTTCAACCAGGGCCTGAAAAGCTACCGCGAGCTGCCGATGCGCCTGGCCGAGTTCGGTGCATGCCACCGTAACGAGCCATCGGGTGCCTTGCACGGCATCATGCGCGTGCGCGCGTTCACTCAGGACGACGCCCACATCTTCTGCACCGAAGAGCAGATGCAGGCCGAGTCCGCCGCGTTTATCAAGCTGACCATGGACGTCTACGCCGATTTCGGCTTTAAAGATGTCGAAATGAAGCTGTCCACTCGTCCGGAAAAACGCGTCGGTTCCGACGAGCTTTGGGATCGCGCCGAAGCTGCGCTGGCCGCAGCCCTTGATAGCGCGGGCCTGCCGTACGATCTGCAGCCGGGCGAGGGTGCGTTCTACGGTCCGAAGATCGAGTTCTCGCTGAAAGATTGCCTCGGTCGCGTCTGGCAATGTGGTACCCTGCAGCTCGATTTTAACCTGCCTGTCCGTCTGGGAGCCGAATACGTCTCCGAAGACAACAGCCGCAAGCACCCGGTCATGTTGCACCGGGCGATCCTGGGGTCCTTCGAACGTTTCGTCGGAATTCTGATCGAGCACTACGAGGGTGCATTCCCTGCGTGGCTGGCGCCGACCCAGGCAGTGGTGATGAATATCACTGATAAACAGGCCGATTTTGCCGCTGAAGTTGAAAAAACCCTCAACGAAAGCGGATTTCGTGCCAAGTCTGACTTGAGAAATGAAAAGATCGGCTTTAAAATCCGCGAGCATACTTTGCTCAAGGTTCCTTATCTCTTGGTTATCGGAGATCGGGAAGTCGAGATGCAGACTGTCGCTGTGCGTACTCGTGAAGGTGCTGACCTGGGCTCGATGCCCGTCGCCCAGTTCGCTGAGTTTCTCGCGCAAGCGGTTTCCCGGCGTGGTCGCCCAGATTCGGAGTAATTATTATTAAGCGTGAAATGAGACAAGATAAACGAGCTGCACCGAAAGCCCCGATCAACGAGAATATCTCGGCACGCGAGGTTCGGTTAATTGGGGCTGAAGGTGAACAGCTTGGGATTGTGTCAATTGAAGACGCGCTTCTTAAGGCTGAAGAGGCCAAGCTGGATCTGGTGGAGATTTCCGCCGATGCAGTACCCCCTGTTTGCAAACTGATGGACTACGGCAAGTCGATCTTCGAAAAGAAGAAGCAGGTTGCTGCGGCCAAGAAAAACCAGAAACAGATTCAGGTTAAAGAAATCAAGTTTCGTCCAGGGACGGAGGAAGGGGATTACCAGGTAAAACTGCGCAACCTGGTACGTTTCCTGAGTGATGGGGACAGGGCCAAGGTATCCTTGCGATTCCGCGGCCGTGAGATGGCCCACCAGGAGCTGGGGATGGAACTCCTCAAGCGAGTTGAAGGTGACTTGCTCGAGTACGGTTCGGTCGAACAGCATCCTAAGATGGAAGGACGCCAGCTGATCATGGTCATCGCCCCGAAAAAGAAGAAGTAATCAACAGGGCACGGCAGGCCTTCTGATTATGTTTATCAACTGAATGCGGAGTATCCGAACATGCCAAAAATGAAGACCAAAAGTGGTGCTGCTAAGCGGTTTCTGAAAACTGCTAACGGTATCAAGCACAAGCACGCTTTCAAGAGCCACATCCTGACCAAAATGTCGACCAAGCGTAAGCGTCAACTGCGCGGTAGCAGCTTGCTGCATCCGTCTGACGTGGCAAAAGTCGAGCGCATGCTGCGCCTTCGTTAATTTTAGTCAAGAATAGAGGAAGTAACTCATGGCTCGTGTAAAGCGTGGCGTCATTGCCCGTAAGCGTCACAAAAAAATTCTGAAACTTGCTAAAGGCTACTACGGCGCACGCTCCCGCGTATTCCGTGTTGCCAAGCAAGCGGTAATCAAGGCAGGCCAATACGCCTACCGTGACCGTCGTCAGAAAAAACGTCAGTTCCGCGCTCTGTGGATCGCTCGTATCAACGCTGGTGCTCGTATCAACGGTCTGTCCTACAGCCGTTTCATCGCCGGCCTGAAAAAAGCGTCCATCGAGATCGACCGTAAGGTTCTGGCTGATCTGGCAGTGAACGAAAAAGCGGCGTTTGCTGCGATTGTCGAGAAAGCTAAAGCCACCTTGGCTTAAGTACCCCCGACAGTTACCCGGCCTCGCATCTGTGGGGCCAGGTGTTAAACGTCATAAATAGGGGAAGAGCCTTCAAGCTCTTCCCCTATTTTGTATCTGGAGTCTGTACATGGAAAACCTGGATGCGCTCGTCTCTCAAGCCCTAGAGGCTGTGCAAAGCGCTGAAGATATCAATGCCCTGGAGCAAATCCGGGTTCACTACCTTGGCAAGAAGGGTGAATTGACTCAGGTGATGAAGACCCTGGGGAATTTGCCGGCAGAAGAGCGCCCGCAGGTCGGTGCGCTGATCAACGTTGCCAAGGAACGTGTCACAGAGGTCCTTAATGCGCGCAAGGCATTGTTTGAAGAAGCCGATCTGGCTGCCAAACTCTCTGCCGAGTCCATTGACGTGACCCTGCCTGGCCGTGGTCAGACCTCCGGTGGACTGCATCCGGTCACCCGCACTCTGGAACGCGTCGAACAGTTCTTCACCCGTATTGGCTACGGCATCGCCGAAGGCCCTGAGGTCGAAGACGATTATCACAACTTCGAAGCGCTCAACATCCCAGGCCACCACCCGGCCCGGTCGATGCACGACACCTTCTATTTCAATGCGAACATGCTGTTGCGCACCCATACCTCGCCGGTACAGGTCCGCACCATGGAGTCGAAACAACCGCCGATCCGCATCGTCTGCCCAGGCCGTGTATACCGCAGCGACTCCGATATCACCCACTCGCCGATGTTCCACCAGGTCGAAGGCCTGCTGATCGATCGCGACATCAATTTCGCCGACCTCAAAGGCACCATCGAAGAGTTCCTGCGGGTGTTCTTCGAAAAGGAACTGGCGGTGCGTTTCCGTCCTTCGTACTTCCCGTTCACCGAGCCATCCGCTGAAGTCGACATGGAATGCGTGATGTGCAGCGGTAAAGGCTGCCGCGTCTGCAAGCAGACCGGCTGGCTGGAAGTGATGGGCTGCGGCATGGTTCACCCGAACGTGCTGCGCATGTCCGGTATCGACCCGGAAGAGTTCTCGGGCTTTGCCTTCGGCATGGGCGTAGAGCGTCTGGCCATGCTGCGTTACGGCGTGAACGACTTGCGTCTGTTCTTCGACAACGACTTGCGGTTCCTTGCGCAATTTCGCTAGTCGTAACGAATTCTTAGGAGAGCAGGATGAAATTCAGTGAACAATGGCTGCGTGGCTGGGTTAGCCCGCAGGTAAGTCGCGACGAGCTGGTTGCTCGTCTGTCGATGGCCGGTCTTGAGGTCGATAGCGTTACGCCGGCCGCCGGTGTTTTCAGTGGCGTGGTCGTTGGTGAGGTGCTGAGCACCGAGCAGCACCCGGACGCCGACAAACTGCGCGTGTGCCAGGTCAGCAACGGTTCGGAAACCTTCCAGGTAGTTTGCGGTGCGCCAAACGTGCGCCCGGGCCTGAAGATTCCTTTCGCCATGATCGGTGCCGAGCTGCCAGGCGATTTCAAGATCAAGAAGGCCAAGCTGCGTGGCGTTGAGTCCAACGGCATGCTGTGCTCGCAATCCGAGCTGCAGGTCGGTGAAGGCAATGACGGCCTGATGGAACTGCCGGCCGATGCGCCGGTGGGCGAGGATTTCCGCGTTTATCTGGACCTGGAAGACGCCAGCATCGAGGTCGATCTGACCCCGAACCGTGGTGACTGCCTGTCCCTGGCCGGTCTGGCCCGTGAAGTCGGTGCCCTGTACGCCGCTGCGGTGGTCCGTCCGGTAGTGGCTTCGGTTACTGCCGCGCACGACGAAGTGCGTTCGGTAGAAGTGCTGGCGCCCGCCGCGTGCCCGCGCTACCTCGGTCGTGTGATTCGTAACGTCGACCTGTCCAGGCCTACGCCACTGTGGATGGTTGAGCGCCTGCGTCGTGCAGACGTGCGCAGCATCGACGCTGCCGTCGACATCACCAACTACGTGATGCTGGAACTGGGTCAGCCGCTGCACGCCTTCGATCTCGCTGAAATCAACGGTGGCATCCGTGTGCGCATGGCTGAAGACGGCGAGAAGCTGGTGCTTCTCGACGGCCAGGAAGTCAGCCTGCGTAGCGATACGCTGGTGATTGCCGACCACTCCCGCGCTCTGGCAATCGCCGGCGTCATGGGTGGCGAGCACAGCGGTGTTTCCGCGACCACGCGCGATGTGTTCCTGGAAAGCGCTTTCTTCGACCAGATCGCCGTAGCGGGCAAGGCCCGTTCCTATGGCCTGCACACCGATGCATCCCATCGCTATGAGCGCGGTGTGGACTGGCAACTGGCCCGCGAGGCCATGGAGCGCGCGACTGGCTTGCTGCTGGACATCACGGGTGGTGAAGCGGGTCCGATCATCGAGACCGTCAGCGAACAGCACCTGCCGAAAATTGCTCCTATCACCCTGCGTGCCCAGCGCATTACCCAGATGCTGGGTATGGAGATGGATTCGGCCGAAGTGGAGCGTCTGCTCAATGCCTTGGGCCTGACCATTACTGCCGACGGGGCAGGGCAGTGGCGTGTAGAAGTGCCAAGCCATCGCTTCGATATCAGCCTGGAAGTCGACCTGATCGAAGAACTGGCACGCCTGTACGGCTACAACCGTTTGCCGGTTCGTTACCCGCAAGCGCGTCTGGCGCCGCAAGCCAAGGCAGAAGCCCGTAGCGATCTGCCTGAACTGCGCCGCCTGCTGGTTGCCCGTGGTTATCAGGAAGCAATTACCTACAGCTTCATCGATCCGAAACAGTTCGAACTGTTTAATCCGGGTGTCGAGCCGTTGCTGCTGGCCAATCCGATCTCCAATGACATGGCTGCCATGCGTTCGTCGCTGTGGCCGGGTCTGGTCAAGGCGCTTCAGCACAACCTGAATCGTCAGCAGGACCGCGTGCGTCTGTTCGAAAGCGGCCTTCGTTTCGTTGGTCAGCTCGAAGGTCTTAAGCAAGAGCCGATGTTGGCGGGTGTTGTTTGCGGCAGTCGCCTGCCGGAAGGCTGGGCGCAGGGGCGCGATACCGTCGACTTCTTCGACGTCAAGGCTGACGTGGAAGCGGTGCTGGGCTTCGCCGGTGCCCTGGATGCGTTCACTTTCGTGCCGGGCAAGCACCCAGCGCTGCACCCGGGTCAAACCGCGCGCATCGAACGTGACGGTCGTCTGGTCGGCTTCATTGGCGCGATCCACCCTGAATTGTCGAAAACCCTCGGCCTCGACCGTTCGGTCTTCGTCTTCGAGTTGGTTCTGGCGGAAGTAGCGTCGGGCAAAATGCCAAAATTCCACGAGTTATCGCGCTTTCCTGAAGTGCGTCGTGACCTTGCACTGATTGCTCACAAAGACGTTGCAGCCACGGCTGTACTGGACGTAATCCGTGAAAATGCAGGCGAATGGCTGACAGACCTCAGGCTATTTGACGTGTATCAGGGTAAAGGCATTGATCCTGATAGAAAAAGCCTTGCAGTCGGCTTGACCTGGCAGCATCCATCGCGCACTCTTAATGACGATGAGGTGAATACCGCAACGCAAAACATCCTCACCTCGCTCGAACAAAGGTTGAACGCCACGTTAAGGAAGTGACGTATGGGGGCTCTGACGAAAGCTGAGATGGCGGAACGTCTGTATGAAGAGCTGGGCCTGAATAAACGGGAGGCCAAGGAATTGGTCGAACTGTTTTTTGAAGAAATCAGGCACGCTCTTGAAGACAACGAACAAGTCAAATTGTCCGGTTTCGGCAATTTCGACCTTCGGGACAAACGCCAGCGGCCTGGCCGCAATCCGAAAACGGGGGAAGAAATCCCGATCACGGCTCGCCGTGTGGTCACCTTTCGTCCAGGGCAGAAGTTGAAGGCCCGAGTTGAGGCTTATGCTGGAACCAAGTCATAACGACGAGCTCCCCGTCATCCCGGGCAAACGCTACTTCACCATTGGTGAAGTCAGCGAGCTGTGTGCGGTCAAACCACACGTGCTGCGCTACTGGGAGCAGGAGTTTCCTCAACTCAACCCTGTCAAACGCCGCGGAAACCGCCGGTATTATCAGCGCCAGGACGTGCTGATGATCCGGCAGATCCGCGCGCTTCTTTACGATCAGGGGTTCACCATCGGCGGAGCGCGCCTGCGCTTGTCCGGTGATGAAGCCAAAGACGACACCACCCAATACAAACAAATGATCCGCCAGATGATCGCCGAGCTCGAAGATGTTCTGGTGGTACTCAAGAAATAAAATCTCGCTTTTAAATACTTCCAGTTTTCAAAAGCTTGCGATATATTCTTGAGCGTTCCTCGAGATGAGGGATGAGTTTCACGCCTAGTCGGGGCGTAGCGCAGTCCGGTAGCGCACTAGCATGGGGTGCTAGGGGTCGAGTGTTCGAATCACTCCGTCCCGACCATATAATTCAAGGGGTTGCGAGATTTTATCTCGCGACCCCTTTTTATTTTTAGGCGTTTTTACCCCTACAAAAAGACTGGCTTTCAGTGGAATCCTCACTGTATTCGTAGGAGTTCATGCCTTATTTGGCAGACGCTTCATGAGGACGGCCGTAAAAATTTTTACGTTTTTTTTACAGTGAGTTTTGTCACTCTGAATCGCCCCGGGTTTTCTAGACACGATCCAAGCTCGCTGTGTAACGCTTTTCAAACTCTACCGGTGACAGCTGATTGTTGAAACTATGACGTCGTTTTGGATTGTAAAACATCTCGATGTAATCGAATACATCACTACGAGCATCTTGCCGCGTGGTGTAGATTTTTCTCTTGATTCGTTCCCGTTTCAGCAGCTGGAAAAACTCTCAGCTACGGCGTTGTCGTGGCAGTTACCTCGACGGCTCATGCTGGCGACCAGGTTGTTGGCCTTTAAAAAGCTGCGCCAATCAGAGCTGCTGTACTGGCTGCCCTGATCAGAGTGAACCATTACCTCCTGCTTCGGCTTACGCCTTCACACTGCTATCAGCAGTGCATCAATGGCCAAGTCGCTAGTCATTTGTGACTTCATTGACCAGCCAACGACTTGGCGTGAAATCAGATCGAGCACCACGGCCAAATACAGCCAGCCTTCATTTGACTCACCCCTGTCCCTCAGGGCGAATGGCTTTGATTTCGTCGATGGTGAATGATCTTCTTCGCATGAGCATTTTTGAGATTCCTCTGATACTTTCATCGGAGCGCTCCGACTAAATTGGCTTCGTTGTCCACGAGGACACGATTTCTTTCTAGCGGAACTCATCATGAAAAACTCAAAAATCCTCACCGCGTCGATCTTTGCCGTCAGCGCCATGGCCTCCCAGTTCGCGTCGGCCACGCCAACGACCGGCACGATCACATTCAATGGTGCGCTCATTGCCGATACCTGCATCGTCAACGGCGGTGGTAGCAACGACTTTAGCGTGACCCTGCCATCGACTCATACCTCCAGCTTGGTGGCGGCTGGAGCAACCGCTGGCGACACGCCTTTCAGCATAGAGCTGACCGGTTGCTCGCCTTCGGTTCCTGTGCGCGCATTCTTCAGTTCGGCAAGCAGCGGCATTGATGGCGCCACCGGTCGACTGAAAAATACCGGCCTGGCCACTAACGTAGAGGTGCAGTTGCTCAACAGCGCGAGCGCGCCGATTGCACTCAATGGTGCAAATGCCACCGCCCAGGGCGATACGCTGAAAACCACCAATGCAACGGGTGCTGCCACGCTGAGCTACACCGCTCGCTACTTCGCAAGCGGCGCCACTGGTGCAGGTTCGGTGAACTCCAGCGTGATGTACGAGATTGTTTACAACTAAGGCCCGCAACTGGCCAACGTTGTATCGATCCGGATGATCGCGGTTTTTGTCGCCGCGTTCATCCAGCCTTCTCAGGCAATATCAGTGACAGGTCATGAATATCAAAAGCAAATTTCACGTCGTTCTGGGTGCCAGCTTGTTGGTGCTGGGTCTGGTGGCAGGTACTGCTGCAAACGCGTCGGTGGTGATTGCTGGAACCCGGGTTATTTACAACGCACAAGAGCACGAAACCACGCTGAAAATCAGCAATAAAGGCAAGGAACCGGCACTCATTCAGGCGTGGGTGGACAAAGGAGAGGCCAATGCGGACCCTTCCGAAATCGACGTGCCTTTTACGGTGACTCCACCGTTGGCCCGCCTCGACTCTCAGAGGAACCAGACGTTGCGTATTTTCTACACGGGTGAAGCACTGCCCAAGGATAAAGAGTCGGTCTTCTGGCTCAACGTTCTGGAGGTTCCGCCCAAGCCTGCGGCAGATAAAGAGGATAAAAACTTCCTTCAGCTTGCAATCCGTTCGCGGATCAAACTGTTTTTCCGTCCTGTCGGTCTCAAAGGCAATGTCGGGGACACGCTGACCAGCATCACGTGGCGATTGATTCGGGATGCCGGTGGCGCAGCCCTTGAAGTGCGCAACCCAACCGTTTTCCACGCATCGTTCGCCAGTGTTGATGTCTCCAGTGGAGGCAAGACGGCCACGTTTGAAGACGGTGGCATGGTCGCGCCCGGCGAGACTCGCAGTTTCCCGTTGAAAGGGCAGATCACCCCGGGGGTCGATGCCAAGGTTCATTACCGCGCGATCAATGATTACGGCGGTATCACCGAGGGTGATGCAACCCTGAGCAGCGCGGCCAACCCGGCCAAGTGACAATGGACGTCGTGCAGCCACTGGCTGCTGACTGAGCCTTCCCAAGCACCCAAGGAATTGCTGAACGCTAGCAGCGTGTTGCGCTGTGACGGCTTTGCTGTTCCTGCCATTTCGGTAGTACTGCGATGCACATCCGTGTGAGTCCTCGTTTGTTCGTTCGCCAAGGCTCGATCAGCCTTCTGACGCTGTCCCTTTGCACCAGTGGCCTGGTAATGGCCGCCGAGCCTGCAAACACGGCGAAGGAAGTCCAGTTCAGCGATGACTTTCTGCGTACCGGGAAGCAGGCGATCGACACCAGCCGTTTTACCAAGGGCAACGTCGCACCGCCGGGGCAGTACCGGGTTGATTTGTACATCAACAAGAGCTGGCTGGCGAAGGTCGACATTACCCTGCGTGCGGTGGGCGAGGACAAGAGCGATGTGCAGCCGTGTTTCGACCGTGATTTGCTTGACCGTATCCACGTAGACCTCGGCAAACTCAGCCCGCAAGCCAACGCGCTCCTGGCCCAAGGAACTGCATGCGTGGCGTTGCCGGCGTTGATCCAGGACGCGACGGCGGTCTTTGACTTCGGTGAGCAAAGGCTGGATGTCAGCGTGCCTCAGGTCGCCATGAGTCGCAGTGCGCGCGGTTATGTCGACCCACAGTTCTGGGATGAGGGCGTGACGGCGGCGCGTCTTGGTTACAACGCGAACCTGTATCGCAGTGATTCAGCAGGCAAGTCATCGACACAAAGCTATGTGGGTTTGAATGGTGGCGTGAACGTGGGTGCCTGGCGGCTTCGCCATAATGGCAGCTATAGCAAGAGCCCTTATCTGGGTGGCAAGTATCAAAGTATCCAGACCAATCTACAGCGCTCGGTTGCGCCGCTCGATAGCCAGTTGGTGATCGGGCAGGCATACACCGATGGTTCCATGTTCGATAGCGTCGGTTTCCGTGGTGTGCAACTGGCGACCGACGATCGCATGCGTCCCGATTCCCAGCGCGGGTACGCTCCGATCATCCACGGTATTGCCCGCAGCAACGCCGTGGTACAGATCCGCCAGAATGGCAATCTCATCTACGAAACCAATGTTGCCCCCGGCGCTTTTGAAATCAACGATCTTTATCCCACTGGCTACGGTGGCGACCTTGAGGTTGTGGTGACCGAAGCGGATGGCAGCGTGCACATATCCAAAGTGCCTTATGCCGCACCGGTCAACTCGGTTCGCGAGGGCGTCACACGCTACAGCGTCACCAGTGGCAAGTACGACAACCCGGGCGTTGACGAAGCGCCCTGGCTGATGCAAGGCACGCTCCAGCACGGCTTTACCAACATGCTCACGGGGTATGGCGGTGTGCAGGCGGCAGACGGTTACTCGGCGGTTCTGGGTGGCATGGCGCTCAATACCAGTCTGGGCGCGTTCGGCGTGGACATCACACATGCCGCGGCTCAACTGAACAATCAGCCTGACCAGGCCGGCAGAAGCGTGCGCTTGAGCTACAGCAAACTCCTGGCACCTACCAATACCAACATTGCCGTCGCCGCCTACCGCTATTCAAGCAGTGGTTATCTCGGTTTGCAGGACGCGGTGATGATGAACGATGCCGAAGGCAAGGGTACAGCCCAGACCTGGGACACGCTGATGCGTCGTCGAGGGCAGATGCAAGTCACGGTCAATCAGAGTCTGCCAGAGGGCTACGGAAGCTTCTATGCCTCAGGTAGCAGCCAGGACTACTGGGACCGTAGCGGTCGTGATGTGCAGTACCAATTCGGCTACAGCAACAATTACAAGCAGGTCAGTTACAGCGTTTCGGCCTCGCGGCAGCTGGATGTCACCAATGCCAAATGGGACAACACCCTGATGTTGACGGTCGGTTTTGCACTCGGGTCCGGTGAGCACCAGCCGTACTCGACAACCTCCGTACAGAAGAGCTCCACCGGCAGTAGCAGCATCCAGGAAGGGGTCAGCGGCACCTTGGGCAAGGACAACAATTTCAGCTACGGGGTGAACGCCAACCGCAGCAGCAGTGATGGTGCTTCGAGCAGTACCAATGTGGGCGGCAATGCCAGCTACACCTCATCGATGGCTCGGGTCAGTGGCAGCGTCAGCCAAAGCAACAACTACAACCAGGTGGGGGCCAACGTATCTGGCGGGATCGTCGCCTACGAGGGCGGCGTGGTGTTTACGCCGAGCCTGGGAGAGACCAGTGCCATCGTGGAGGCCGACGATGCGGTCGGTGCACGCATCACCAACGCCAGCGGTTTGCGCGTAGACCCATGGGGCCATGCGGTGGTGTCGAGCCTGACGCCTTTTGCGCGCAATCAGGTGGAGATCGATCCGAAAGGCTTATCCGTCAACGTAGAGATGAAGTCAACCATGGAGCAAGTGGCGCCGACCGCAGGGGCGGTGGTCAAGCTCAAGTTTGAAACCGCCAACAGCGGTCGCGCGGTGTTCCTGCGCTTGACCACACCGCAAGGCAAGTCGCTGCCATTCGGTGCGCAAGTGTTCGCGGCAGATGGCAGCGCCGTCGGTACGGTTGCCCAGGGCGGTCGCCTCCTCGCGAGAGGCCTGAAAGCCGACAAGGGCGTGTTGAACGTCAAGTGGAGCGACGCGAGTCCGCACGCCTGTCGAGTGGATTATCAATTGCCGGCAGTGGTCAAGAGCGACGAGCCGAGCGCTGTCGCCATCAGCGCGATGTGCGAGCCCATCGCAGCAGAGGCCGACGTTGCGTTGGCTACTCAACCGAACCAGTGAAGGGGTAGATCATGCTTATGCAGACCACCGATATGAATCAGACCGCTGACAGATTGCCGAAACAGGCACTGGCTATTCGCACTCATCTTCAACGCTGGATCCTCGCGGTATTGTTGATCCTCAGTTGTGGCGTCGCACAGGCTTATCAGTGCGGGGGCGGCTATGCGCTGGACCCTAACATTCCCATTACCGCGGGCGGCGGCGTCATCACCACGTCTGCGGATGTGCCTGTCAACGGCTGGATCGGCGATTGGTCCGCGTACAGCAAAACTTACCGAAACTGGTGGTGCTATGCCTCCACGGGCGATGTGCTGCGACCGCAGCTCATGGGCACCGGGCAACTGGCTTCGCCGTCATCACTGACACTTGATGGTGTCACTTACAGTGTCTTCAAGACCGGGGTTGCCGGGCTCGGTATCGTGTTTCAGTGGCACCCGATCTACGGGACTGCAGATACCTCGGGCAACTACACCGGTACGGTCTATGAGCCGGTCACCGATGTGCCATTGACCAACGCGTATAACAATTCGGCGCCGGCCTGGAACTTCTCCCTGGCGTATCAACCAACGGATATCGGTATTGCCATCAGTGCGCGCTACGTCAAGATCGGCACCATCGCTGCGGGAAGCACCCTCGTGGCGCAAGGTGGTGTGACCATTGGCACCGCTACGATCCAATACAACGGGGCCGTATTCGGTACTAACAACATTGTATTGACTCAACTCAAATCCACGTTTCCAGTACTCGGTTGTACACCCACGACCAGCGTGCCCGTGAACATGGGCATTCATGCAGCGTCGGAGTTTAAGGGAATCGGCAGCATTACCGGAAAACACAGCTTCACCCTCCCGTTGACCGGTTGTCCGGCGGGCATGGGCGCGATCATGTTCTCATTGCACCCGGTCAGTGGCAGCGTCGGGGCGAGCACGAATGGTGTCGCACAGTTGACCCCGGGGACGGGTGTGGCCACTGGCATCGGGTTGCAAATCACGACGACGGGAACGGGGACGGTGGTGGGGTTTGACGTGAACACACGCTTTGCCGGTTATACCGGTATGGCTGGCAATTATCAGATCGGGCTGGACGCGGCCTACTACCAGACACAGGCCAGTGTCACTGCGGGAAGTGCCAATTCACTGATCGAATTCACCATCCAGTATCAATAGAGGGTGCAGGCTCGGGCCTGCCTTGGGTGGTGGCGCCACCCAGATTGCGAACTGTCTCATTTTTACCCGTCAGACCACAGCTTAGGCTGGGGGGAATGTTGATCTTGCATGCATGACACTGATACGGCACATGCGGGAATTCTTAACCAGTAACGGGTACCCAGAAGGTGCAATGAATGAGTCAGGACAATGTAACAAACATCTTGCATAGGGCAGAGTCGACCTCCGTGCTTTTGGTCGAAGATCATGTTTTCCAGCGTGAGTACGTGGCGCAACAACTGCGCACAGACATCGGTGTTGAGGTGGAGTGTGCTTCGAATGGTATTCAGGCATTGGAGATGTTGAGGGTCAAGCGCTACGACCTGGTTATCTGCGATCTGGCCATGCCCGACATGGACGGGATTGTGTTTATCAAACGCCTGGCGGAACTGAACGAAAAGCCTGACCTCGTCGTGCTTTCGTCGCAACCGGCTTCGCTTATTCAGTTGGTAGAGCGTCTGGCGACCTCATTGGGCTTCCGGCAATTGAGTGCGTTGAGCAAACCGCTCAATACGGGCGAGCTCAGTGCGGCCATGCGTCGTTTCGATAGCACGCGTAGCCCGTTGGAAGTGGTTTCGCATGACAGTGCGTCATCACCAATGTCCGCTGACGCTGTCGATGTGCTGGAAGGGTTGATCGGCAAGCAGTTCACCGCGTGGTATCAGCCGCAACATGATATTGAGACTTCCAGGATCGTTGGAGTCGAGGTGCTTGCGCGCTGGAATCATCCTTCGAGAGGCATTTTGTTGCCTTCGGTATTTTTGAGCACGATCATCTCGTCGGGCTGGATCAATCACCTGAACTCGATGCTGTTGGAGAAAGCACTGAGGGCCCAGGCTGCGTGGCGCAAGATGGGGTGGCCGCTGACCTTGTCGTTTAACATTCCGGTTTCACTCCTTTCAGAGGAGTCGCTTCCTGAGCGTTTGCTGGCTATTGTCGAGCGCTGTGGAGGCGACCCGGGGACACTGATGCTGGAGTTGACCGAGACGACCGAGACCGACGACTACAGTGATTACCTGGCGGGGGCTGCACGGCTCAAGTTAAAGGGTTTCAAATTATCCATTGACGATTACGGGACAGGTTATTCGTCGTTGTTGAATTTGATGTCGGTTCCCTTCGATGAAATCAAGATCGATCGTGTTTTTGTTCATGGTGCACATAAAAGCCCTGTGGCTCAGGTCGCGCTTGAAAGTAGCATTTCCCTGGCCAAGCAGCTAAATATAAAAGTGGTTGCAGAGGGCGTGGAAGATGCTCGGGACTTGACGTTACTTAAAAAACTGGGTTGCAGTACCGTGCAAGGCTACCTATTCAGCAAACCCATGGCGGAGTCTGCATTGGAGCAGCTATTGCTTGGGTGAGGCTGTGTCGAAAGCAGGCTGTTTGTTATTTGGCCGATTATAAGAATCCTCTCATATAAGGCGATTGGTGTGACGGATAGTATTTCGTCATGACCAAGCATACGCATACTCAATGTCTTTCGAATAATTGGATTCTAGATCCAGAATTTGCTTATAAACTGATTGGTTGCTTGTCTATTGCATTTGTACTCGGTGTGCTGGGTGCTGTCGCGATGTACTTTTATGCATCCGTGATGTCCGAAACATCAGAGTATCGTAAGAATTTTAACAATGGTTACACCCAAAGCCGAGACTTCTTTGAAAAAAACGAGATGCTGCTTGCAGGAATGATTAAGGGAGTCGATTTTGTACCCGGTTCGGCTGCTCCCGCTTCAGCCTCGGAAAGAAAGAGTTTCTATTTGGAGTCCCTTTCAGCGCTTGATGGTCGCAAGGGCATTTTGAACCTGTCTGCGCAGATGCGTCAGGAACTTCGTGAGTCGAATGTCAATATCATTTATATGGACAGGGCAGCGGGTGTGGCACGTTATGTATTAAACTCTGGCACAAACAGGGGCAATAAGTTAAAGGAAGTGTTTGAACAGTTGCAGGGTGTTGACTGGGCCAAGAATGTGGGCAGTGGGTTGCAGGTCTTTCAGTTAGGGACTGGCAGCGAGAAAAAATCATATATATTTGAATCGTTTTCGCCTCGATTGATGCCCAATGCCTGGCTTGGATTAGAGATCCCTCATGCGCGAGTTCAGGAATCAATAATGAGCGAAATGACCGCGGCGCCGGAGTTGGGTGTCAAATACCTTATTCTGGATAAAGGCGGGCGAGTCGTGAGTGGTGTTCCAGAACCGGATCCGGGCAAGCGTGGTAGTAGTGATTTTTTGAATGCGCTGAGTAGTAAGGGTGATGGGTTTGAGAGTTATGGTGCCCCTGTATTTAAACTGTCCCTGAAGAAAGAATTGGGCGGCGGTCAGCGCTGGATTGTTTATTATGCAAGCTATGATGATGTGTTATGGCGGATGCGTTATTCGGTGGTGTTTGGTTGTTTGGTTTTTTTAGCCTCGGTCGTGTCGGCCTATATTATCATGCGGTATGTGAGACGTGCGGTTTTTCTTCCTGCGCAAGAGCAGGCAGTGCAACTCCTGGAGAGAGAAGAATTTAATCGTACGATGCTGAAGTTGGCCCCGGTGGGTATTTGTGTGTTCAGTCGGAAAAGTGGGGAATTATTGGTTCAGAGTGAAAAAGCCAAGGCCATGCTTGCATCGTATGTTGAAATGGGTGGGTGCCGTGCAACCCTGCGCGACTTCTTCATGAGCATACAGTTTACAGACGGTGAAGTTCCCTACCGTACGGGAGTGACCACCTTCACCACCAATGAAAATACACCTCGGTACATTCATGTTTCGTTGGCGGAGTTGCAATATAACGAGCAGCCTGTTCTGTTTTGTTCGTTTGTCGATGACAGCGAGCGCAGGAATGCAGAGTTAATGCTGGCCTCTGCGAAAGAAGCCGCCGACGAGGCAAATGCGGCCAAATCCACGTTCCTGGCGATGATGAGTCATGAAATTCGCACCCCGCTGTACGGCGTACTGGGCACGCTGGAGCTGCTGGCAAACACTACGTTGCTACCGCCTCAGCGGGGCTATCTGAACACCATCGAGCACTCCTCCAGTAACCTGTTGCACATCATCGATGACATTCTGGATTTCTCCAAGATTGAGGCAAGTCAGCTCGCATTGGAGTCAGGGCAATTCAACCTGATTGAACTGGCACAAGACGTGGCCAGAAGTTTTGTATCGCTGGCGCGAAAAAAAGGCGTGGAACTCTACTGTTGTCCGCAACCGGATCTACCTCTGCTGCTCGGTGATCGCAATCGTCTGCAGCAAGTGCTGAATAACCTGTTGAGTAACGCGGTGAAGTTCACCGACAGCGGCAAGATCGTCATT
>NZ_LACC01000020.1 GCF_000967965.1 Pseudomonas fluorescens | reverse complement strand
TCTGTTGACTAGCAGTCTGACCCCACAAGTACCCACACGAATTGCTTGATTCAGTTGTTAAAGAGCGGTTGGTTAAGATCTTTCGTCTCAACCGAGGTGCGCATCTTACAGCGCATCTTTTCAATTTGCAACCTTAAAAGTTTCTGATTTTTCAACAAAATCAACTACTTAAACCAAGAGCAACTTCAAACTGCTCGTTAGCGGGAGGCGAATAGTACAGTATTAAAATACGTGGTCAACCCCCCCACCTGAAAATTCTTCTTCCTTACCAAAGCGCCCGGGTTGCCACCATGAAAACCTCCAGCACCTATATAAAGCATCGGGACAGCGCAGAACCCAAATCACACCGCCTGGACATGCAGGCACAACGACGGCGAGAAAACACTACGGCATATGGATACCCAGGAATCCCGAGAGCATGACGGGTATCTCGCGGAAAACGCCGGAGAACTGGAACGGACTAGCGCGGCATGCAGGACACCAAATGCCCCGATCGATACGACAGAAACGAAAAAGCCCCTGAAATGTTTAACCATTTCAGGGGCTTAGTCTTATTCAATAATGGCGGAGAGATATGGACTCACCATAAAGAATATTTTCGACCAACAAGCCCAGCAATAATGGGCTATCAGCGTGTATAGTAGTACAAATGAGTAGTACAATCCGCTGTACCCCTACCCTCCACACGGCGCTCCAATGGCACACAACCTCATTCAGAAGAAAGGTGAATCCACATGGTATGTGAAGCTGGCAATCCCTTCTGACGTCCGACAAGCCTTCGGCGGAAAGGCCGCGTTTATCCAGTCTCTGAAAACCGGTCTTCGATCCGAAGCAATGGACCGACGACTCTCTGTTCTTGCTGGATGGAAAACCCAAATCAAGGCTGCACGTGACAAGCGAAGCAACCGTGGTGATGGATGGAAGGAACGTATTGCGGGGGATGCTCACGACTTCAGTCAGATCATCCGCCAACTCAAGATCGACACAGCCCTTGGCGAATCAAAACCTTCGTTGCTCGACATTGATCCAGCAGACCTAGAAGAGTTTCGGCAAGCCGTTTTCGGCGATACCGAAAGTGGACAACGTCGCCAAGCAGAAGCAGAAGCCGTGTACGCCATGCAGGGGAAGGATGGTGAACTCGCTGCCCACGACTTCGTCCATAAAATGGTGCTCGAAATGTGGGGCGGGTTGATTGCCCAACAAAACGACTTTTCGGCAACAGAAGCCGAAGAGATGCAAGTCATCCTGAAGGACCCTTCTGCCTATAAGGTCAAGTCACCGATCACCAAGCAGCGTATCGCTACGTTCCGCCAGTATCGTGAAACGCGGAATGTCGCCACCAAAACGATAGATCAGCAGCAGTCGAAGCTAGAGAAGCTTTCCGCGTACCTGACTAAAGAAGGTAAGCCGCTCGACTTCGATGCTGTTTCAGCGTGGCTCGACTCCCTCAAGCTAGCAAGCAAGACCCTCACCCAATACCTGTTAGCAGGTAATGTCTTCTGGAAATGGGCGATAAAGCACGACACTCGCTGGCGTGAAGATTTCAAGGACAAGGCCAACCCGTTTGAGAACCATGAGCTACCGCAAACCCGTGGTAAGGAACGTGCAGACCGTCAGCGAAAGGACTTCCAGCCGAGAGAAATTACGGAGCTTCATGCTGCTGCCCTAGCTGCTGACCACACGACACTGGCTGATTTGATCCTCTTGGGAGCTTATTCAGGCGCTCGCATCGAAGAGCTTTGCCAATTGAGAGTCGAGCACGTGATTAAGCCGGACGGCATTGAAAGCTTCGATATTGTTGATTCGAAAACCGCAGCGGGTATCCGGGTCGTGCCTGTACACCCCGCCCTCACCCGAATTGTCGAGCGCCTGAAGAACGACTCCAAGGATGGCTACCTGATCCCATCTGACAGCAAGAACAAGTACGGCATACGGTCTGACGCGCTCTCAAAGGCATTTGGCAGACTCAAAGAAGCGCATGGTTACGGCGCCCAACACGTGTTCCATTCGATCCGCAAGACGGTTATCACTCTACTTCACAGGGCTGGCGTGCAAGGGCCACTGATTGCTGAACTGGTAGGTCATGAAACTGGAACCGTGACCTTCGATGTTTACTCACAAGGTGCGAGTACGGCACAGAAGCTGGCAGCAATCTCCAAGCTCCCTTCCCTCACCGCTTGAACAACTGAATCAGCACTACCAGTAGGACACAGCTGTTATGGCAAAAACGACATGTCGAATTCAGGATGTAGAACGTATTCACGACCGTTTGGAGACAAAGAAACACCCCTGCCACCATTGGTATAGAACTCGTCGACAAGCTTACGTTTCACCAATACATCAACTGCACCCTCAGTCTGAACCATCGTGAACTTGATCCGTTGGCTGAGTTTTTTCAAATAGCACTCCTCGTCGGAATTGTCGTAATACGCGATAGCAGCAAGGACTCTACGTTGATGCTCGTTTAGCGGTTGTATCTTGGGAGTCTCTAGGTCAGCAATTTTCGTGTGGGCAGTCTTCAACTCCGACTTAACGGCTTCTAGCGCCAGCTTCGCAGTTTTCAGTTCCTTCGTGGTCGCGTTTAGCGTGGCATCTACAGCATTCAACTTCGCCATAGCCTCTCTCGCTTTCGCAAATGCCTTCTCCAGCTCGGCCTTCGCAAAACCCTCTCCGAGACGCTTTTCCGAAAGCGCCCATACCCCGAACACGATCGCCAGTATTGAACCGATCCCCGCAACCCAAAACAACCACAGGTGAATCGGAATCGTCTGGCCCAGCCATGCCACCGCCGCCGCGAACATTGAGGTAAAAAACGAAACGTCGAAGTAGCTCTCGACCATCTTTGTCACAGGCACAGCCGCGATAGTTGCGACCGTCCACCCTACAATTTTCTTCAATCCTGAGCCCTGCTTTGCATTGTCCGTATCCATCTCTTCACCTGTACCTGTACCTGTACCTGCCCAATGTCGCGGATGTTAACTGAGTCGTTCGTCTGAAAGCCAACCAGAGCGGCGCATCCAGGGAACACAACTATTTGAGCGTGACGAGTGCCCATATCCCCCCCCCGGAGACAAAAACCTCACCTAAGCAAGGTCTATCGTTCGTCGGGCACTATAACTTTTGATGTCTACGGTTCAGGAGTGCCCGTTGAGACCATCGCGGAGATGCTTCGGGAATTGTTCGTTTGCGGGGGCAGTGACTGTGTTGTTGGGGCTATTGGCGACACCGAAAACTCGTTAGAAACCATTGATAAACCCAAGCATAACCTGCACTGAATTCGTCATGTTCTGAGGAACAACAGTCGTTCAGCCCAGTGTTTAGGGGCTTACATGGCTGTCTGGACTAAGCGGGGCGCTTTCCCTCCCACCGGAAACCAGTTTTAACAGCGTTGCTCTCACATAAAAGGTGGAATGCACAGAAGTACTCAAACAACAATTTATAGATCAATAGTTTCGCACCACGTCAACAGCCGACTTGACAGAAACAGTATAAAAGTGCATTATGCTCGCCTGTCTCGACTGACAGACCGACAACTCGAATAGCCTCACACGAACACTGTTACGACAGGGTTTTAGATGAGGCTTTTTTGTGGGCGTCGAATAACTAAATGGCCAACCCGAGGGCTTGCCTACTGAAATGAACTAACCACACAGGAGAATTCCCCATGAAGACGCTCGTCTCGCAATTAACCCCCGATACATCCGATACCCTCGCACTACTTGCCACTCAGGCCAAGGCCAAGCGTGGCCCCAAGCCAAAGGTGACGTGCAATTCCCTTGCTCCTTTGATCCGTATGGCAGTTGCCGACAATATGTCCTTCGTCGATGACGCGGTGATGGCCGGCCTTTACATCGCGGTAGGTGACAGCAACGGGAAGTTGAACGTACGTCCACGCCATCTTCGAGAGGTGATTTGTCTGGACATCATTTCTACGGCTGAAATTCTGCCTCGATTCTTGAGCAGTAATGCTGAGCCCATCTCAGAGCGTACAGCCCAATATTTGGCAGCGGGAGCGCGGGTTGCCCTTGGTGGTATCGAACGTTACTTTCACCAACACCCACTCTTGAAAACTCGTCTACAGGCTCAGTGGGACACGCAACAACGTGACCATGGCGAATGTGACCATAGAGACTGGGATTTCGCCTTGGATAGCAGCTTCGTTAGCAGCTTACTAACTGACTGGGACGATTCGTACTGGGAGGAAGGAGAGGAAGGGGACGCTGCTTGAATTACCGCAGGATATAGATTAGGAGCTGGCTCACGCCACCTCCTGAATTACCGCAGGATATTAGGTAGGGTGATCGCACTCTCAAAGGTCACTCTCAGACCGACAGGTCTAAGCTTGATACGCCTCGACCGTAGGTCAAAGCCACTGACCTCCAAGGGTTACTGGGGAATATAATTGATGAAAATCAATCCCCAGAAAATGAAAGGAATCACCCTGTGTCGATGCGACACGGAGCCATCCCTTCAACTCCGTTGATTCTCTCTGCACCGAACCAACAAGAGCGGCAAGCTCATCTGGATTGGTTCTATTAGTTTCTGTTGATCTGGGTATCAATCTGTACTGCCGTACAGCATGCGCAACTTACAGCTTTTGACCTTGATGATGCGGAGCATGGCTGGTACTTCGTGTAAGCGTCGCTTACAGATTGACTCCACTGAAACGAAAGGGGATGAATGATATACAATATCATCCCAAAATTCTCAAGGCTGGCCACCTTTTTGTGGTGCAATCAGAGCCAAGCGACGCTTGCACGGAACACCACGTTAGCTGTCGCTAACCTCTTTGCACCAATAGTCAAGATCAAAGGCAAAAGCTGGATTTGTGATGATTTGTTATTGGTGCTCTGTTCGACCGTCAGGTCAGCGGTGATGCGCCCTTACACCATGAACTACTGAAAGCTTACCGCTTTCGATGCGAACGACCCATTGGAGCTCGGATGGTATTGGGTCTTTATGGCTTGTTACCAGAAATCACATCCAGCCACCCCGGAGTCTTTTCTTCTGGTGCGAGATTTGGTGCTTTTCGAACAGAAGAGTGATGACCACTGGCTGCGTCTGCAATGATCGTGAGCTTGTCGTGCATAGACACCAGTAGGAACCAAATGCCCGAACCGAAGCAGCCAACGAGAAAACCCAGTATTGCACCGATGACTTGGTGGCCTGTTCCAGAGCCTACGATGGCACCTCCAATGACACTGAAGAGAATACCTATCCAAGCAAAAAAGCTTACAACCTTAATGATCAAATGCTTCATCCCTACCCCTTGCCTCCCAGCTTCCAATGTCATATTGCCATATTCTACAGCAGCTTGTGAGTGCTAGTCGCAGGGCTTCGAGCGGCAACGATCTCTAAGCAGCGCACTCGTAGCTCGACCCAACCAACACCGAAATGGGCTTGACGATGAGCATCCGCAGTTAGAGCGATGACATTCTCAACCGTATCAAGGCCACCCTCTGAAAGAGGAATGATGTGATGCGTTTCAAGATAGATTCCGCCGTTGCTCATAGAGAAGCCGGGAACCCCTGTTAGCTCGCAGACACCTCCTGAACGCTCCAACACCCGACGACGAACGCTTGGATCGCGATACCGTTGCACACCATTATAGGTATACGTAGCAGGCCGCTCATCAGTAGTGAATTGATCTACTACCGAAGCATCTTTCACCACTACATCTTCCAACTGCATGGGAGCTTCATCAACTCCAGCCGTTTCAGCAACAACACCCAGTGGAGCAGAATTACCACGAACCAGCGAGAACGCCCCTGTCTCCTCTTCGAACGACTCTACGAACCACGGCTGATCATCCAGTTGGCGCCCAGTCGCTCGATCATGCTTTGCTCGTTCATCTTCCGTCTCACGCTCACGAACAGGTCCTGTCACGATTACTACCCGAACAGGAGTGGTGTTCATGTAGGCTAGCTGGACTGTCGTGCTGAAATGCTGCGCACGATTGATCCGTGGGTCTTTGATCGTTCGATTTCGATTCTTGGGGTCTTTTTCAAGCTGCTGGATCAAGGTATCGGCATATGCTCTCAGATTTTCTGAAAAGCAAATACGCCCTTCACTGTCGACATGCAATCCTTCCCACCAAACACACAACAGCAGGATGTTTCTGTCGGCGCTTCGAAAAGACCATTCATAACAGTAGCCACCATTTGATTGAGGCAGGGTTACTGGTCGGCCATCCGTCTTCCTGAAGCTCCATTCATTAACGTCTATCCCTGCACTCTGAACACAGTCAATGATCATCCACTTGCCAGTTGGTCGAAGCGTTTCAAGACCAATGCCCATTCCCTACTCCCTGTACGCCAATGCCTTTTCATGACGATGATAACAGCGAGTCATCAAACGGTCGTTAAACGATACGCTCCAGACAGGCGGTATCAGGCATCATAAAATTAGCCTTGTCTAATTATTGATACGCCAATACACTGATACCACGTTAAATGATACGCTTTGGAGCCACCCGCCATGTCTCGCACCTTCCTTTATGCACGAGTATCCACCTGCAACCAGTTCACAGAGAACCAGTTGCAGGAAGTGAAATCTGCCGGATTCGATGTACAGGCGGGCCGCGTAGTGGAGGAAACCATTTCAGGCAGCATTGCAGCCAAGGAACGCCCCGGCTTTCAAAAACTGCTTGATCGTATGGAGTCTGGAGACGTGTTGATCGTTACCAAGCTTGACCGGCTGGGACGTAACGCCATGGATGTACGCGCTACAGTTGAGCATCTGGACTCAAGCGGTATCCGTGTTCACTGCCTGGCCCTTGGTGGCGTAGACCTCACCAGTGCAGCAGGTAAGATGACAATGCAAGTATTGGGCGCTGTAGCAGAGTTTGAACGAGATTTGCTGATCGAGCGTACCCAAGCTGGGCTGGCACGTGCCAAGTCAGAGGGTAAGAAGCTGGGGCGTCCTGAAGCTCTCGACACAACAGCCGATGTGCAACGCCTCAAGGCAAAGGACATGACACAAGCCGAAGTAGCAGCAGACCTCAAGATCGGTATTGCTACAGTCAAACGTCATTGGAACAAGGTTGTCTGAGCCTCTAGGGGCTCTCAAGGGGGCTCAGGGTTACTTTGAAAAAGCCCAGCTTTCTGATTCGCATGGTCGCACAGCGTCAAGCACCTCCCACACAAAACCTGCTTTTCCAATTCCCTCTCCAACTTATATTTCCCAGCCAGAAATCAAGACAACATCAAAGTTGGTCACTTCTGGCGGCGGGCGGGCTGGTTTTCGTGGAGAAAAAGGGTCTTCTCCACTGCCACCTTAACTCCAGCGACGAGAAAGGATGTAAATGATGCCAATGGGAAAGAAGATGATCAGCCAGAGCAATGCCCCAATCGCACTACCACGTGGTTTAAGCTTCTTACGGCCACGATCAAGCGCCTCTCCGCAGTGCATACACTTGATAGCAGCAGCTTTGATTGTCTCTGCACAGAACGGACAAACCTTCGACACAGCACCCATCGCTACCCTCCTTGATTGCCCCGGCGAAATGCCGTGAAGCAAAACGCCATCATCATTACAGAACGATCAGACGTTGAAAAGGGTGGAGCCTTGGGGGGCCAAGCGGGGGATGGGTTTTCGTGCAGAAACGGCCTTGATCACTTACAAGGGTAGGCGTGCTGCATTGCCATTAAGGTGAGTGTTACGCCACTCCGATGTAACACTTCTGGATTCTCCTGCATGTACTTGACAGTAATCTTCGCAGCTTGCCCGTTTGTTACCTGTGTTGGTACGCAGAGCCTCACCCCCGCAGGGAGTACGTCATTCAGCCCCAGCATCAGCTCGCGAACAGTTTGCATGGTGCCTAAACAAAACCCATTTGTGAACGAGCCTTGATAGCTGGGATTGTCGACATTCTTGCACCACTCAAGAAGCTCGTTCCCGCTTGCTGCCATCGTCCCGCTACTTACCAGCAACCCAGCCAGCCCAACCGCTGCCACTATCCCTGATACCTTCATGATGATTCTCTTGGTGTGTGGTGTCACTACGTTGAATGAGCCCGTCTAGAGTGGGATTTGGAACTCTGTGGGAAACGGTCTTGATCACTTACAGGGGTACGCTTGCTTGAACGCCACGATTGTCAAAAATGTCTCGTTCTGATCCAGCATAGCCGGGTTGTCGTGCAGGAATTTTTCGAGAATCCGTGTTGCTTGCCCATTGTCTATGCCTTGTTTCGGGAAGCACACTTTCATATTGTCTGGAAGTGCGCTTTTGTAGATCACCATTGTGTTTCTCACCCCCTCGACTATCCCCAAGCACCGTCCAACACCGAGCAAGTCAATAGACGAACTTGGAATGTTATCCATTGCCCTGACAGCTTGCTGACACTGCTCCAGAAGCTTGTTCCCATCTGCCAAAGCTGTGCCACTTGCCATCATTCCAACCAATGCAACCGCTACTATAGATGCCTTCATGACCGCCATCCTTGTGTGATGAGCTGAGGGTATCTGGCGCCATTGCAGAAAGCCATCACGTACGCCGATATCATTACAGGACTGAAGACCGGCATTCCCGGTCACGATACTACGACAGTCAAAGGAGCAACCATGTCAAGGAAATGGGATTTAGCGAAGCTGAAGGAACACATTCGCACTATCCAGCCGAGTAAGGAATGGCTGCTGAGCACGGTGGATTCCGTGAGCCATTCACTGCTTATCTATCAGTATCACAAGAGTCTGGCTCGTGATGCATTTGCCGCCTATCACGTTGAGCACGACCCTGAAGGTATAAAAATGTTTGTTGGGGCAATGATGCTGGGAACCGAAGATGAGTTTGAGGATGCGAAGCTCGCCAGCGAAGCGAACCTAATCGCTGCAATTAATATCACCCGTAATACATTTGATATCTTTGCTCAAATTGTGAATGCCCTCGCCCTCCCCAATCCCTTAGGCATTGAACATTGCACCATTAGTAAGGTGAGGGATGGGCTTCCTAAGGGAGTTCTGAAAATGGAGATAACACGAATCACCAAGCTACCTTGGTTTCGGTATCTCTCAGGTTTCAGCAACACCATCAAACACCGCCAACTCGTGTCTCACAAACCATCACAGAAGCACAAAAAGGAAACCGGCGAGTACCTAGGGGGCGGAGCTGAGGTCGCGGCCTTCGAGCACCAAGGAAGAAAGTTCAAGGGCTACTGGGTACAGGAGGTGTTAGAAGGTACGGTCGAAATGCACAACGAAATCGTCGGGCTAGGCATAGCTCTCAATGAATGGTGCCTGTGCCCGAATCACCACTGATAGCCCAAAGGATAGGTGACAGGCTGAATGAACAGAAAATTTTTACTAATTGTTGTTGCCGGAGCTATTGCCGTAATCGTCGCTATCGTCGGCATGTATATCAATATGTTTGGAGGGATTCGCTCTGATCAAGCTGTCTGGGGTACCTTCGGGGACTACTTCGGCGGCATCCTGAACCCGGTTTTCGCACTCCTTGCATTCCTCGGCGTACTCTGGTCACTCGATCTGCAAATGAGGCAGATTAGGCAGCTTGAGCTGGATAAAAAGGCAGACGAAATTCTTCAGGTAGTAAAAGACATTGATGCTCGTCTTACTGAACTACTGCAAACACTTGTTGGAGCAGATTCCGGACATGACGTCCTTGTTATACACATGGTTGCGGAGGCAAATCGGCTATGTAAACAGGAAGGGGGCTCCCACACGAAGTTCTTGGCTGCCGTGGACATTTACATGGACTTTTTGAAAGCATCGAAAAGTTCGGACAGCCTAATCGGTATGGCAGTAAGAGAAATGGCTGATCAGGTTACAACCATGTGCGAGTTCCTTAAACGCTATCCGCAGCAGCAAGGTGGCGGATACGCCCCCATAATCGAATATTACACCGACAAAACCTCTCGCCTGATACCGATGTTGGTAGACGCGGAAAGCTTGTCCGGGTCCACGCAAGCATTTTTTAAGGCAGAAATCAGGAGTTCATAACCAGCCGACTCAAGAATAGAGCGAAGCAATCTGTGTCGCGACCCACAAGTCCATAAAGGAAACCAGTCATGCTTTACATGATGCTACCGCTCGATAGACATTTTGATTCAGGATTTGGCGCAGTCGCAGACTCGTTCAGGGATGCCGCTGACGCACTTGAAGACTCTCGAGAGAACACCCCAACCCTAAATGCCCACCTGCCGGTAAGCTTTCTATACCGGCACGCTGTGGAGCTTTACCTGAAGTCAGCGATCATCATTTTTCACCGGAAGCTCAACATCCCATACGGCGGTATTCCAGCAAGCGGCGAACCTCAAATCCTCGACGGGGCAAAGTGGAAGCCTATGTATAACGTCCACGGTCTGCTGCCGCTCTATCGACACTTTTGCTCACTTTTTGAAGACCACGCCGAATACCTCTCCAATCATACAAACACAGATTGGAGCTTCCCCGCCGATCTAGGTCAATGGATCAGTGAGATCGAGGCAACGGACTCATCAAGTACGTTCTTCCGCTATCCAGTTACGAAGGACAAGGCAAAAGACAAAGAGAAATCCGTCATCCGGGAAGACAGTTACGATGCTCTGCTTTCAAGGATGGGGCAGCACCAAAAGCCAACCAAAACGCTACTTATGCTTGATCAAGATGACAACGTGGTTGAAACCTTCTCACACGACGACACACGAGCCAAAGAGATCATCGGTACGCTGAAGCAGGTTGCAGAGCTGTTTTCCAATTGCCACGCGGCATTAGTAGGCGAACTAACTGCTGGAGCTTGAAGCCGTGTCGGTTATCAGCTGATTGGAAATCGAGTGCGTAGCGAAGGATTTAGTGTGCGGCAAGGGGATTTGAGTAGTACAACCGAGTAGTACAATCCAGAAACGAGAAAGCCCCACAGACCTTGATCTGTGGGGCTCTACGAATAATGGCGGAGAGATAGGGATTCGAACCCTAGGTACCGGTGAAGGTACAACGGATTTCGAATCCGTCCCATTCGGCCACTCTGGCATCTCTCCAACGGCGCGCATCATAACAACACTTTCGCAGGAAGCGAACCCCCTAAGCGAAATATTTCTGTGCTTTCAGATGCTTGCGTCGGTTAAAGCGGTACACCCAGACGATTGGCGACTTCTTCATAGGCTTCGATGACGTCACCGAGGCCCTGACGGAAGCGGTCCTTGTCCATTTTCTTGCCGGTGGCCTTGTCCCACAGACGGCAGCCGTCCGGGCTGAATTCGTCGCCCAGCACGATGGAGCCATCGTGGAACACGCCGAATTCCAGCTTGAAGTCGACCAGCAGCAGGCCGGCGTCGTCGAACAGCTTGCTCAGGACTTCATTGACCTTGAGCGACAGCTCTTTCATGCGAACCAGTTGCTCGGCGGTGCCCCAACCAAAGGCAACGACGTGGGATTCGTTGATGAACGGGTCGCCCTTGGCGTCGTCCTTCAGGAACAGCTCGAAGGTGTAAGGGTTGAGCTTCATACCCTCTTCGACACCCAGACGCTTGACCAGGCTGCCGGCGGCGTAGTTACGCACGACGCACTCGACCGGGATCATGTCGAGCTTCTTCACCAGGCATTCATTGTCGCCCAGCAATTTATCGAATTGGGTCGGCACGCCAGCAGCTTCGAGCTTCTGCATGATGAAGGCATTGAACTTGTTGTTCACCATGCCTTTGCGGTCGAGCTGTTCGATACGCTTGCCATCGAACGCCGAGGTGTCGTTGCGAAACAGCAGGATCAAACGGTTAGCGTCGTCGGTCTTGTAAACCGACTTCGCTTTGCCGCGGTAGAGTTCTTCACGTTTTTCCATGATGGGCTCCGCTTGCTAAGTAGATGGGCTAGGCGATGTGACGCCAGTCGAGCCCTGAATCTTGATCGGCCAGTTGCAGCCAGTCCGGGTCGCACCCGAGGGTGTCGACAAAACATTGCCGGGCCAGCCGCGGCAGGTTGTTCTTGCTGCTCAGATGGGCCAGGACCAGGTGTTGCAGGTCTTTCCAGCCCAGCTCAGCCACCAGGAATGCCGCCTGGTGGTTATTCAAATGCCCCAGCTCACCGCCCACCCGCTGCTTGAGAAAGTACGGGTAATGACCGCGAGCCAGCATGTCACGACAGTGATTGGACTCGATCATCAACGCATCGAGGTCCCGATAGCCGTCCAGCACCTTGTCACAATACGACCCCAGGTCGGTCAACAGGCCGAAGCGCCGTATACCGTCACTGAAAACATATTGCGTCGGCTCTTGTGCATCGTGGGCCACGGCAATGACACCGATGCTCAAGTCGCCGATTTGCAGCTGCTCGCCGCCGGCCAGAAAGCCTGCGGGTTCCATCGGTTTGCGCATCCCGCGCAAGGTCCCGCGACTGAGGTAGACAGGCAGATTGTAGCGCCGAGACAGCAAACCCACGCCATGCACGTGGTCGGCATGTTCGTGGGTCACGAGTATCGCGCTCAGCTGCGCAGGGTTCACACCCAGGCGCAGCAGGCGTTTTTCGGTTTCCCGCAGGGAAAAACCACAATCCACCAATACGTACGTATCAGCACTGGCTATCAGCGTGCCGTTCCCTTGACTACCGCTGCCGAGAACGGCAAAACGCATAGGATCAGCCCAGGTTGTCCTGAATCTTGCTCAACACTTTACGCGCCACATCTGCCGGCGCCACGGTGTTGATGTTTTTCTCGACGGTGACCTGGACGTTCTCGCCAACCTTGCTCAGGCGAACCTGATAACGCTCGGCGCGAGCCTCAAGCTCTTCCTTGCTCGGCGCACTGCCGAACAGGCTGCTGAAGAAGCCTGGCTTGTCGTCTTTGCTCTCGGCTTTTTCGGCCAGGTTGATGTAGTACAGGCCCAGGCTGCGGTTGATGTCTTCAACACGCCATTCGCCTTGCTCCAGCGCACGACCGACGCTCGACCAGGCGCGATCCAGGTCGGTGCCGACGTTCAGCACAGGGTTGCCGCTGCCGTCCTCACTCAGACTGACACGACTTGGCGCGTCGAAATCACGCGAAGCCAGCATGGAAACCGAACCGCCCTTCTCGGAGATACGGCTCATGCTCGCGAGCATGTCGTCGACCAGTGCCGCGTCCAGGCCAGTATTGACCGAACGGTTGGTGAAGGCCACGTCGGCGGTGCTGCCGGCAGGACGCTCGGCGCTGACCACGTAGACTTCACTGGTGTTGCGCTGCACGCCCGGCTCAATGCGCACCCGCACGCGGGTTTCGCTGTCCGTGCTGACACCGGCCGCGCTCAGGCGCTTGGCCATGGCCGCGGACAGTTCATCGGAATGCTGCCAGGTCGTGGTGAATTCGCCGGTTTGCGGACGCTGTTCATCCAGACGGAAACCGTTGTCCTGGAAGAACTGAACGGCCACGGGCCAGACTTCAGCCGGCGGATTCTGCGCCAGGATGGAGCTGGAGCCGCCGCTCTTCTGCAGGGAGTAGGCACTGGCGTCGGCACCCGCGGTCAGCGGCTGCGGCCGAGGAACGATGTATTCGCCCTTGGCGGTGTCATCGGCCACGTTGCGCGGGATCGGCAACAGCGGATCCAGACGCTTGGCGGTACGGACATCCTGCGGTATTTGCATCGGTGCAGTCTGTTGCGCTTCCAGGTAATCGCTACCACGGTCACGGAAATAACCTTCCGGGCCCCAGACCCATCCACAGCCACTGGTGCTGGAGATAATCAAGGCAAGTGCGGAAAGTCCGGCCATTCGCTTCATGCGTTGTACTTCCTCAATTAAACCAGGACGCCGCACTGGCGCAGGGCCGTGCGCAGCGTTTCGTGACAAGGTGTGCTCAGCCAGGTCAACGGCAGGCGAATGCCTTCGTGCATCAGTCCCATTTCAACCAAAGCCCACTTCACCGGAATCGGGTTGGCTTCGATGAACAGGTCCTTGTGCAGCGGCATCAGTTTTTCGTTGATTGCCCGTGCAGTCTCGGCATCCCCCTTGAGGGCAGCCTCGCACAGATCGGCCATTTCACGCGGCGCGACGTTGGCGGTCACGGAGATGTTGCCCTTGCCGCCCATCAGGATCAGCTCGACCGCGGTCGGATCATCGCCGGAAAGGACGATGAAGTCCTTGCTTACACCGTCGAGGATGGCCTTGGCGCGCTTGAGGTCGCCGGTCGCTTCCTTGATACCGATGATGTTCGGCACGGTGGACAGGCGGATCACGGTTTCGGCCTGCATGTCGCAGGAGGTGCGGCCGGGAACGTTATAGAGAATCTGCGGGATGTCGACCGATTCGGCGATGTGCTTGAAGTGCAGGTACAGGCCTTCCTGGGTCGGCTTGTTGTAGTACGGCACGACCAGCAGGCAGGCATCGGCGCCGGCTTCCTTGGCATTTCGGGTCAATTCGACGGCTTCGCGGGTCGAATTGGCGCCGGTACCGGCGATCACCGGAATACGACCGTTGACCTGCTTGACCACGGCACGGATGACTTCGATATGCTCGTTGACGTCGAGGGTTGCCGATTCGCCGGTGGTACCGACGGCGACAATGGCATGGGTGCCGTTTTCAAGGTGGAAGTCCACGAGTTTGCTGAGGCTGTCCCAGTCAAGACGCCCCTGTGCATCCATGGGTGTGACCAGTGCCACCATACTGCCCGCAATCATGAAACCGCTCCTGCCGGAAAAAGAGAGCCGTAATGGTACTGGCGCCAAGATGCTTGCACAAGCGAAGTACTGTGCTGCCGCCATTCCCCTTGGCGCCGGTTTTCGCTACCCTTCAGACTTTGATCGGTACAGACAAGCTCGTGCGTCGGGTTTCAGCCTCCATTTTCGGCATCACAAGCCCTGATCCAGCGTTGCCGCCTCTCGCTCCCGCCCTGCCGGAGCACCGTCGCAACCTGTCGTTTGGGGTTTTCTGAATTCGCATCCGCAGGCTCGCTCCCGACAAAACGCCCTCTGGACGTACCGACCGCTCATCGCTTTAGGAATGCTGCATGTCCACCCCCACAGTTCGCGAACAATTCCTTGTTATCAGTGCCCTCGGCGCCAACCCCATGGAGCTGACCAACGTCCTGTGCCGCGCCAGCCATGAAAACCGCTGCGCCGTTGTCACCTCTCGCCTGACCCGCCACGGCGAATGCAGTGCCCTGGTGCTGGAAATCTCCGGTAGCTGGGATGCCTTGGCACGCCTGGAAGGCAGCCTGCCTGTATTGGCCAAGCGGCATGCGTTCACGGTCAACGTGGTGCGCAGCGCGGCCCTGGAAAACCGCCCCCAGGCCCTGCCGTACGTCGCTTATGTCAGCTCGGCCTACCGCTCGGACATCATCAACGAACTGTGCCAGTTCTTCATGGACCACAATGTCGAGCTGGAAAACCTGACCTGCGACACCTATCAGGCTCCGCAGACCGGCGGCACCATGCTCAACGCCACGTTTACCGTGACCTTGCCGGCCGGCGTGCAAATTAGCTGGCTGCGCGATCAGTTCCTGGATTTTGCCGACGCGCTGAACCTCGATGCCCTGATCGAACCCTGGCGCCCACAGAACCCAATGTAAGGAAGCTTTCATGGCCGTTGCCATCGACCAACCGGTTGCCGATTTCGAAGCCCCCGCCACCAGCGGGCAGACCGTCAACCTCGCGGGCCTGAAGGGCAAGCAAGTGGTGATCTACTTCTACCCCAAGGACAGCACCCCTGGCTGCACGACCGAAGGACAGGGTTTTCGTGATCAGTACGCTGCGTTCAAGGCCGCCAACACCGAAGTGTTCGGTGTGTCTCGCGACAGCCTGAAATCCCACGAGAACTTCAAGTGCAAACAGGAATTCCCCTTTGAGCTGATCAGCGACAAGGATGAAGCCATCTGCCAGCTGTTCGACGTGATCAAGCTGAAAAAGCTCTACGGCAAGGAATACATGGGCGTGGATCGCAGCACGTTCCTGATCGACGCCAACGGCGTACTGCGCCAGGAATGGCGCGGCGTGAAGGTGCCGGGGCATGTTGATGCCGTTTTGGCGGCTGCTCAGGCACTGAACAAGGCCTGAATACCTCAAAAAAAATCGCAGCCATGAGCTGCGATTTTTTATCTCCACCGACTTATAGCAGCGGTGATACCTCCGGCTCTTTGCGCGGCCAAGCGTCCAGCACGGCCTTGAACAGCGTCGCCAGGGGAATCGCGAAGAACACCCCCCAGAATCCCCACAACCCACCAAACAACAGCACTGCGCAGATGATCGCCACCGGGTGCAGGTTGACCGCCTCCGAGAACAGCAATGGCACCAGCACGTTGCCATCCAGCGTCTGAATGACCCCGTAGACTGCCATCAAGTAAATGAATTGATCGCTCCAGCCCCACTGGAACAGCGCAATCAGAAACACGGGCACGGTTACCACCACGGCGCCGACATAAGGCACAACCACCGAAATCCCCACCAGCAATGCCAGCAGCGCAGCGTAGTTGAGTTCAAGAACAACGAAGGCGATATAGGTCACGCCACCGCAAATGAAGATTTCGATAACTTTGCCGCGAATGTAGTTGGCGATCTGCCGGTTCATTTCATGGGCGACCCGGGTGATCAACGCCCGCTCACGGGGCAGGTAACCGCGCACCCACTGGCCGATCATGGCCCGGTCCTTGAGAAAGAAGAACACCAGGATCGGTACCAGCACCAGGTAGATCATGATGTTCACCAGCAACGGCAGGCTCGACAGCGAGAACGTCAGTGCCCACTGACCAAACTTGCCGATTTCGCCCCGCGCCACTTCGATGGCCCGCAGCACCTGCTCGTCGGATACCAGGTGCGGATAGCGCTCGGGCAGCAGCAGCAACAGTGACTGCCACTTGGCGAGCATGCCGGGCAACTCGTTGAACAATGTGATCAGTTGATGCCACAACAACGGCACGACCACCACGATAAACACCAGCAACAGCCCCATGAACAACGCAAAGACCAGCCCCACCGCGACCCCACCTGGCACCCGCAGGCGCTCGAGGGTCACCACCAGCCCCTGCATCAGGTACGCCAGCACCATGCCGGCGAGCACCGGCGCCAGCATACCGCCCAGGGTCAGCACGGCGGTGAACGCAAGAATCAGCAGGACAGCCAGCACCACCGCTTCTTCATCGGAAAAATAGCGCTGGATCCAGTCGCGTAACACTTTGAACATCAATAATCCTTAGGAGCAAACACAGCCGATTTCAGGCTTTTTTCAACCAGTAGCGGTAAACACCCGCGTCATCTTCTTCACGAAGCAGGGTATGACCGGCCAATCGGGCAAAGGTGCGAAAGTCGCGCTGCGAACCCGCATCGGTGGCGATGACCTTGAGTACCGCACCACTGGCCAGCCGGTTGAGCTCCATCTTGGCCTTGAGCAACGGCAACGGGCAATTCAGGCCACTGGCGTCCAGTTCAACGTCATGCTCTAAAGCGTCGGTCATTGCATCACTCCGGGTCAGGTGGTTGAGTTGCCTAGAATATCTGGTCGCAACGTCGGTGTCCGGCTACAGTAAGGTCTTTGTCGACTAAGGCTTTGTGCATGACATTTTTGCGCCCTACCCTGCTGACGCTCGCTTGCCTGCTCGCCTCACCGGGCTTCGCCGACGACCTGCCGTCACTCGGCGACGCCAGTTCTGCCATTGTCTCACCGCAACAGGAATACCAGCTCGGCCGCGCCTGGCTGGCCATGTTGCGCAGTCAGGTTTCGCAGCTCAACGATCCGCAGCTCAAGGATTATGTGGAATCCAGCGTTTACCGACTGGTCGAGACCAGCCAGGTCACTGACCGGCGCCTGGAATTCATCCTGATCAACAGCCCGCAGCTCAACGCCTTTGCGGCGCCGGGCGGGATCGTCGGGGTGAACGGAGGTTTGTTCCTCAACGCCCAGACCGAAGGCGAATACGCTTCGGTACTGGCGCACGAATTGGCTCACTTGTCGCAGCGCCACTTTGCCCGGGGCATCGAAGCGCAACAACGCATGCAAGTACCCATGATGGCCGCATTGCTGGCCGGCATCGTGATCGCAGCCGCGGGCGCCGGTGACGCCGGGATCGCTGCCATTGCCGGTACACAGGCAGCGGCCATTCAGGAACAACGGCGGTTCTCCCGCCAGAACGAACAGGAAGCCGACCGCATCGGCATTCTCAATCTGGAAAAGGCCGGTTATGACCCCCGGTCGATGCCCACCATGTTCGAGCGCCTGGGGCGGCAGTACCGCTACGATGCCAAGCCACCGGAATTCCTGCTGACGCACCCGGTGACCGAATCGCGTATCGCCGACACCCGCAACCGCGCCGAACTGGCACCACAGGGCGGTATCGAAGACAGCATGCGTTATCAACTGATCCGCGCGCGCGTCCAGTTGATCTATGAAGAAACCCCGGGGCTCGGTGCCAAGCGCTTCCGTGCCCTGCTCGACGAAAACCCGAAAAACGACGTGGCGCGCTACGGCCTGGCAATTGCCCAGATCAAGGGCGGTCAACTGAACGAAGCACGGGAAAACCTCAAGCTGTTGCTGGCCAAGTCACCCAACGAAATCATCTACAACCTGGCTCAGGTTGACCTGGACATCACCAACAATCGCCTGGCGGACGCCCAGTCCCGGGTTGACCGGTTGATGGCCCAGTATCCTGGCAACTATCCGCTGAACCAGGTGCGCGTCGACCTGCTGCTGAAGCAGAACCGTACTGCGGATGCGGAGAAAGCCCTCGAAGGCCTGCTCAAGTCGCGCCCGGATGATCCGGACGTGTGGTATCAGGTTGCCGAGACGCGCGGCCTGTCGGGCAATATCATCGGCCTGCATCAGGCTCGCGCCGAATACTTTGCGCTGGTCGGGGACTACAAACAGGCCATTCAGCAACTGGACTTCGCCAAACGCAAGGCTGGCAGCAACTTCCCGCTGTCTTCGCGGATCGATGCACGGCAACGCGAGCTGATGGAACAGGAGCGCATGATCAAGGACATGATGGGCTGACGCCCTGGAGGCAAGAAGTCCGGACACAAAAAAACCGCCTCTTTCGAGGCGGTTTTTTATTCAACCAACAACCGGGTTATTCAGCCAGCTTGAAGGTGATGAAGCTCGCACGACCCTGACGCAGTACCCGCATCGACACCGAGCGGTTCTTTGGCAGCGCCTTGGCGATGTCCGCGAACTCCTTGGTGGAACCGATGGCCTGGTTGTTCAGGTGGGTGATCACATCACCCGGCTGCAAGCCGATCAGAGCGGCAGGACCGTCCTGCACTTCCTTGATCACCACACCACCCTTGAGGTCGTAGGTTTTCTTCTGGTCGTCAGTCAGCTCGACCACGGAAACACCGAGACGATTGCTGCTGCGCTCGATGCTGGATTTTGGCTCGGCACCCATCTCCTTGCCTTCTTCCGGAATTGCACCGACGGTCAGTTCGACATTCTTGCGCTTGCCGTCACGGATCACTTCCAGATTGGCTTTTGCACCAGCCTTCAACGCGCCAACGAGGTGCGGCAAGTCGGCCGACATAACGATTGGCTGACCGTTCATGCTCAGGATCACGTCGCCCACTTGCAAGCCACCCTTGGCAGCCGGACCATCATCCTGGATTTGGGCAACCAGCGCACCGGCCGGCTTCTCCAGACCGAACGACTCGGCCAGGTCCTTGCTCACTTCCTGAATCACGACACCCAGCCAGCCACGGCTGACCTTGCCACCGGATTTCAGCTGATTGGAAACATCCATGGCCACGTCGATCGGGATTGCAAACGACACGCCCATGAAGCCACCGGAGCGGGTATAGATCTGCGAGTTGATCCCGACCACCTCACCGTTCAGGTTGAACAGCGGGCCACCGGAGTTACCCGGGTTGATCGGCACGTCGGTCTGGATGAACGGCACATAGTTTTCGTTCGGCAGGCTGCGACCGACGGCGCTGACGATGCCTTGGGTCACTGTGTGGTCAAAGCCGAATGGCGAGCCGATCGCGACAACCCATTGGCCGGCTTTCAGGTCCTGGGATTTACCGAGCTTGAGCACCGGCAGATCCTTGCCTTCGATTTTCAGCAGCGCCACGTCGGAACGAGGATCGGTACCGATCAGCTTGGCTTTCATTTCGCTGCGATCAGCCAGGCGGACGAGGATCTCGTCAGCATCGGCGATCACGTGGTTGTTGGTCAGGATATAGCCATCGGTAGAGATGATGAAACCTGAGCCCAGGGAGGTTGCCTCGCGCTGACGGTCACGCGGTGAGCGCGATTGTGGCGGCATGCCCCGCTCGAAGAATTCGCGCAGCATTGGCGGCAAGCCTTCGAGGTCGGGCATTTGCTGGCTGACTTTGCGATCCGGCAGCTTTTGCGTGGTACTGATGTTCACGACCGCAGGCGAGGCCTGTTCGACCAGTTGCGTAAAGTCAGGCAGTTCGACCGCTTGGGCGGTGACCGCCTGACCGAGCACCAGCACGGTGGCAAAAATGGAAAAGTAGGACTTCAAGCGAGGTATCGACATACGGCTCCCGTTACGACGAGCATGGTTAAGCGATATGGAGCAAGGAACACCGGGAACAATACGCCGGTATTTTTGTTCCGGGAACAACAAACAAGGCCAGAGCCGAGGGGCTCTGACCTATAAGAAATTTACGGGATTTTTGCAAATTGAAATGCTCACGAAACATTTCGAATTCAGCTCACTGCTTGGTTGCAGCGGCATCAGTGCGCATCGAAAGCGCTATCCGCTCAGCAGTACCGACCGGTATCTCGCCGACGACGGTCACCATCATGTCGCCCTGTGTCGTGGCCAGGCGCCTGGAAACCGCAACAGTCGGGCCCAACTGAGTACGGGTGTCGGTGACTGTTGCACCATTCAACGGTTCGAGGAATACCGAAAAGCGCGTCAGGCCATCGTCATACATCAGGCTGTTGACCTGGGTCTTGGTCTCCGGATCCTTGCGAGCGGTGCTGCTGGTCAGCTCGAAGCCGGGCGGCAACCAGTCGGAACGCCAGACCTGAGCAGACTTGACGGCAGAAGCCTTGTCACTCTCGAGGTTGACCGGCTTGCAATCATTACTGGCCTGCAGGTCTTTTTCGGAAGGAACGTCGGCGGTATCCAGTTGCGTGAACTGGAAGCGCTCCAACAACCGCCCCTTGTCGTCCAGTAGCAAGGACTTCAGAGGCAGGCCGGTCTCTTTGTCCAGATGCAGTTCAAAACCGTAGCGATGCTGATCGCGGGGTGTCAGCGATACGATCACCGCCGGACGCCCGGCGACACGCGACTTGCCGATGACGGCGAGGTCATACCAATTCTTGAGCTTTTGAGGATCGAGTGCACGGGCAGCGGAGTTCGGGGAGTCCCCAAGCCCTGCTATCAGTGTGCCGCTGACGCATTGGGTTTGCCCATCAATGCGAACGACTTCCTGAGCGGAACCGTCGAGCTGGATCAATCGCTCGCGGACCTTTCCATCCTGGACGCGGTGCCAGATGTTATGGGTAGAAAAACTACCGTTACGCTCGTAGACGAAAGTACCCTGAAAGCTTTGCTGTTGCTCTGCCTGGCCCAGGCGGGTCAACCAGTCCTGGGCTTCATCGGCTTGGGCTGGAACAATGAACCAGCCGCAGAGCAGAAGCGAAAGTAGAGGTATGGCGCGCATGATCCTCCTTAACGGTTTTCCAGGCTTGCGGCACGAGCGTACGGCAGAGCGCTCTCAGTGCCTTTCAGTGCAGCCTGTTGTGCGTGTTGGCGCAAGTAACCTGGCAAACGCTGATCGTGCCAGCCTGGCTGACCTTGCAATACGCCGTTGGCCATTGGGCCAGTAGCATCCGAACTCTCATTGTAGCCTGCCAGAACGGCTGGGCCTTTTACTTGAGGAACGGCCAGTCCGGGCTGAGTGGATTGCTGGGCCAATTCGACGCCGGCGATCTCATCCTGGTTGTACAGACGTACACCGGCCAGCACCGCCAGGGTCACGGAAGCTGCGACCGCCAGACGACCCAGGCTGCGCCATGGACCACGGGAGGCTTTTGCCGGTACGGCTTCGTCAGCCAGGGCAGCAGAAACAGCTGCGGCGATGTCCAGGCGTGGAAGCAGCAGATCCTTGTGCATCACTGCCCGAGCGATCTGATAACGAGCCCAGGTATCACGGGTTTCAACATCGTCACAGGCATTCAATACCCGACGCAATTCCAATTCGTCCGCTTCGTTATCCATCACTGCGGACAGCGATTCCTGCAGGGCTTCACGACTCATGGCGTTCCTCTCTTGGCTGTCGCCGCTGTCTTTAGTTTTCCTGCAACAATGGCTGCAGGGCTTTGTCGATGGCCTCCCGGGCGCGGAAGATCCGGGAGCGCACGGTGCCTACCGGACATTGCATGACGCTCGCAATGTCCTCGTAACTCAGACCATCAAACTCACGTAAAGTTAAAGCCGTACGCAAATCTTCCGGCAGTTGCTGAATGGTTCGATGGACGGTGCCTTCGATCTCATCCCGCAGCAAGGCCCGCTCTGGCGACTCGAGATCCTTGAGGCCATGATCGCCATCGTAGAACTCTGCATCCTCGGAACTGACATCGCTATCCGGCGGCCGACGGCCGCGTGAAACCAGATAGTTTTTCGCCGTGTTGATGGCGATGCGGTAAAGCCACGTATAAAACGCGCTGTCTCCGCGAAAATTTCCAAGTGCACGGTATGCCTTGATAAAGGCTTCTTGTGCCACATCCTGGGCTTCATGGGTGTCGTGCACAAAACGCACGATCAACCCGAGAATTTTGTGCTGGTATTTCAGCACTAGCAGATCGAAAGCACGCTTGTCGCCGCGCTGAACGCGTTCGACCAGTTGCTGATCCTCTTCCTGGGTTAGCATGAACACTCCTCGATGAGCTCGGAGGAGGCTTGCAGAAGTAAACCACCAGACTTGCAAACATAGACTCGTGCTTTTCGCAAAAGTTCTCCCCCTCCAGGCAAGTTTCCTGCGGGCTCTGATTTGGCACGCACGAAAAGCGCAGCACGAGTTGACCCGGCTGCGCGGATAATCTTGTCATCGGATTCTTCAGCAAGGATCGAACTGCAATCCCGCACTGAAACCGACACTGTCCCTTGTTTCAGGCAACCTTCTATTGATCTTGGCCCTTTGGCAAAAGTTCCAAATATTTATAGCCGTGCCAACCCGACATTGTGCAACCGTGAAGGGAAAAAGACTGTTAAATCGGCGATACAGTCATTCTCGCGCCCAACGGGCAGAAAAACATCCGACGAAGTGACCGATGTTTTGGGTCACGGTAGTTTCACAATGCCATGCTAGCTCGGGTATTGTGCCGCTCCCCCCCTCTATATACTAGTGGGCTGTGCGGCTGCATCGACTCGACAGTCCAGCTGCGCCAACCCCGACCCGGGTCGCTTTGAGCGGAATCCTGAAATGAGCCAACAGTTTCAACACGATGTTCTGGTAATTGGCAGCGGTGCTGCCGGCTTGAGCCTTGCGCTGACCTTGCCCGGTCATTTGCGCATTGCCGTTCTGAGCAAGGGCAACCTCGCCAATGGCTCGACTTTCTGGGCCCAAGGCGGCGTTGCGGCCGTACTGGACGACACCGATACCGTTGAATCCCATGTCGATGACACCCTCAATGCCGGCGGCGGCCTGTGCCATGAGGACGCCGTGCGTTTTACCGTCGAGCACAGCAGGGAAGCGATTCAATGGCTGATCGACCAGGGCGTGCCCTTTACCCGCGATGAACAGTCGAGTAACGAAGACGGCGGGTTCGAGTTCCACCTCACCCGCGAGGGCGGTCACAGCCATCGGCGCATCATCCATGCCGCCGATGCCACTGGCGCTGCCATTTTCACCACCCTGCTCGACCAGGCCCGGAAACGACCGAACATCGAACTGCTGGAGCAGCGGGTTGCGGTTGACCTGATTACCGAAAAACGCCTGGGACTCGAAGGCGATCGCTGCCTCGGCGCTTATGTGCTCAATCGCGGCACCGGCGAAGTCGACACCTATGGCGCCCGTTTTGTGATCCTCGCCTCCGGTGGGGCAGCCAAGGTTTACCTCTACACCAGCAACCCTGACGGCGCCTGCGGCGATGGCATCGCCATGGCCTGGCGCTCGGGCTGCCGGGTGGCGAACCTGGAATTCAACCAGTTCCACCCTACTTGCCTGTATCACCCACAAGCCAAGAGCTTCCTGGTCACCGAAGCCCTGCGAGGCGAAGGTGCCCACCTGAAGCTGCCCAACGGCGAGCGCTTCATGCCGCGCTTCGACCCACGGGCCGAGCTGGCGCCACGGGACATCGTCGCCCGGGCGATCGACCATGAAATGAAGCGACTGGGTGTCGATTGCGTCTATCTGGACATCAGCCACAAGCCCGAAGCCTTCATCAAGACGCACTTCCCGACGGTGTACGAACGCTGCCTGGAATTTTCCATCGACATCACCAAACAACCGATTCCGGTGGTCCCGGCGGCGCACTATACCTGCGGCGGCGTGATGGTCGATCAACAGGGTCGTACCGATGTGCCGGGGTTGTATGCCATCGGCGAAACCAGCTTCACCGGCCTGCACGGCGCCAACCGCATGGCCAGCAACTCGCTGCTGGAATGTTTCGTCTATGCACGCTCGGCGGCGGCAGACATCCTTGAACAGTTGCCCCGAGTGCCGATGCCGGCCCCCCTTCCCGTCTGGGATGCGAGCCAGGTCACCGATTCCGATGAAGACGTGATCATTGCGCACAACTGGGATGAACTGCGGCGATTCATGTGGGACTACGTTGGCATCGTGCGGACCAACAAGCGTCTGCAACGGGCACAACACCGCGTGCAACTGTTGCTGGATGAAATCGACGAGTTCTACAGCAACTACAAGGTCAGCCGGGATTTGATCGAGCTGCGCAACCTGGCCCAAGTGGCCGAGCTGATGATCCTGTCAGCCATGGAGCGCAAGGAAAGCCGCGGCCTGCATTACACCCTCGATTACCCGGACATGTTACCGGTCGCGCTGGACACTATTCTGGTGCCGCCCACCTACGTCGGCTGAATTTGAGCCGGACCCGCAGGCGTCGGTGCACATCCGCCGCCTGCGCATCCCGGGGCACGCAAATGGCCCTGACCCGGCGCTCGCCACGCAGTCGGAAACGCAGTACCACCACCAACGGCAGCGCCAGGCTGTCCGGCCTCAGTTGCACGGGCTGCCAACCCCTGGCCCGACTCCACAACTGCCAGCCATCGGCATCACGCCGCAAACCGCAAAATGCCTGAGGGTGGGTCAGCAGGATTTGCCGGGGCAACAGCCAGACTCCATGAACCACGCACAGCAGGACGCCGAGCGCGCTGGCCCAGACCGGAATCGACAGTAAAAACAAAGAACCCAACGCGAACAGCTGGGCCAGAAGATACGCCGCCAGCAACTGCCGTGAGGCATGCCAGCGGCATTCGAAGCCGTTACTTGGGCTGGACACGATCCAGGATCATGCGAACCATGCGTTGCAGCTCGGGATCTTCCGATTCGCTGCGTTCCATGAACCAGCCGAACATGTCCTGGTCCTCACTCGTCAGCAGTCGGACGTACAACGCGCGATCCACTTCGTTGAGCGTTGCGTAAACCTCTTTCGTGAACGGTACCAGCAACACGTCAAGCTCAAGCATGCCACGGCGGCTGTGCCAAAAGAGGCGGTTCAGTTCAACATCTTCGACCATGGAGCGCTCCTCAAATAGGCCGCAAGTATACAGGCCCGCGCCCGGTCGAACAGTCGGCTTTGGTCGGGCATTGCGAGCCTTTGTTAACTACCCATTTCGCAGGCGGCCCCTTATGATGTCCACCAGACTTTTTACCCTGCGATGACCCATGGCCGATTCTGCTTTTTTCTGCACCCTTTCTCATGAGGGTGTTCTCGCGGTCCGCGGCGCGGACGCCAGCAAATTCCTGCAAGGCCAATTGACCTGCAACCTCAACTACCTGAGCGATTCCCGGGCCAGCCTCGGTGCGCGTTGCACGCAAAAAGGCCGGATGCAATCGAGTTTCCGCATCCTGCTCGAGGGTGACGGCGTGGTCCTGGCCATGGCCACCGAATTGCTCGAACCGCAACTGGCGGACCTGAAAAAATACGCGGTGTTTTCCAAGTCGAAACTGACCGACGAAAGTGCCGCCTGGATCCGCTTCGGCGTTGACCATGGCGACGCCGCACTGGTCAGCCTCGGCCTGGACCTGTCGGCAGAAACCGACAGCGTCGTGCGCAACGACGGGCTGATCGCCATCCGTGTCTCGCCTGAACGCGCAGAACTGTGGGTCGCCGCCGGTCAAGCCGATGCGGTCAAAGGCAAGCTATCGGCTGTGCTGAGCGAGGGCGATCTGAATCAATGGCTGCTGGGCCAGGTCCGCGCAGGGATCGGCCAGGTCTTGCCCGGCACCCGCGAGCTGTTCATCCCGCAGATGCTCAACCTGCAAGCGGTCGGCGGCGTGAGCTTCAAGAAAGGTTGCTACACCGGGCAGGAAATCGTTGCGCGGATGCAGTACCTGGGCAAACTCAAGCGCCGCCTGTATCGCCTGCAGCTGGCTGCTGGCGAATTGCCTGAACCGGGTACCCCGCTGTTTTCCCCGACCCACGGCAGCTCCATCGGTGAAGTGGTGCTGGCTGCCCGCGCCGGACAGAACATTGAACTCCTGGCTGTGTTGCAAGCCGAAGCAGCAGAAGGTGGAGACATCCACCTGGGCGCCCTCGAAGGGCCGTCCTTGCAGCTGCTCGACCTGCCTTATGAACTGGACCGCGACCGCGAAATCCAGCAATAACGGCAGCACTTGGCGCGACACCTAGAGAGACTAAATGAGCAAGCTGGCGGAAAAGGTCCAACAGGATTTGGTTGAGGCCATCAATAACGATGACCTGGTTCTGCCAACGTTACCGGAAGTGGCCCTGCAGATTCGCAAAGCCGCGGAAAACCCGGAAGTCAGCGTCAGTACCCTGAGCAAAGTGATCGGCCGTGATACCGCGCTGTCAGCACGTCTGATCAAAGTGGTCAACAGCCCACTGTTGCGCGCGGCCCAGGAAGTGACCGACCTGCATACCGCGATCACCCGCCTGGGTATCAACTACAGCTGTAACCTGGCGATCGGCCTGGTCATGGAGCAGATTTTCCATGCCCGCTCTGACGTGGTGGAGCAGAAGATGCGCGATGTCTGGCGTAAAAGCCTGGAAATCGCCGGCGTCAGCTACGCCTTGTGCCGCCGCTACACCCGACTCAAGCCCGATCAGGCGGCACTTGGCGGGCTGGTGCACCAGATCGGCGTGCTGCCGATCCTGACGTACGCCGAAGATCACTATGAGCTGCTGTCCGACCCGGTCAGCCTCAACCATGTGATCGACCGGATTCATCCGCTGATCGGCGAAAAACTGCTCAAGGTCTGGGATTTTCCCGACATGCTGGTGCAAGTGCCGCGGTTATACCTGAACTTCAAGCGCCAGTCCGCGCAGGTCGACTATGTGGATCTGGTGCAGGTGGCCAGCCTGTATTGCCTGCAGGAAACCGATCACCCGCTCGCCCGTGCCGACGCGTTGATTGTACCGGCCTACAAGGCACTCGGAATCGACTTTGACGACAAGGCGATGTGCGCCGATCTGGAAGAAACGCGCACGATGTTTTACTGATCAATGTGGCGAGGGGGCTTGCCCCCGTTGGGCTGCGAAGCTGCCCCAAAACCTGCGACCGTGTAAGCCAGGCACACCGCATAGTCAGGATTTACGACTGCTGCGCAGCCGAACGGGGGCAAGCCCCCTCGCCACAGTGGGAATATTCATTCTCCCGCAACAAAACTCACCCGCACCTTCAACCCTGCGCGCTCACCGTCATGCAGGCTGATCTGCGCCAGATGTGCGCGGCAGATCTCACCGACAATCGCCAAACCCAATCCGGAACCGGCCACTTGCTGATTGCGTCGGTAAAAACGCTCGAACACCCGATCGCGCTCCTCAAGAGGAATACCAGGGCCATCATCTTCGACTTCCAGCACGGCGGGCGCCGAGACCCGCAGAATCACGTTGCCCCCCGGCGGCGTGTGGGCCAGTGCGTTATCCACCAGATTGCTCAGCAGTTCGTTCAACAACGTCGGCTCGCCCCGCAGCCAGACCGATTCATCCGCCTCCAGCGCCAGCGCGATACCACGCTTGTGGGCCAACGGCGCCATGGCCATGCCCAGCTCCCGGGCCAATTGACTCAGGTCGAGTAACTGCGCGCCGCCCTCGGCAATCGCCCGGGCGCCATTTTCGACCCGTGCCAGGGAAAGCAACTGATTGGCCAGGTGGGTCAAGCGATCAGTGCCTTGGGCGGCGGTTTCCAGCGTGCTGCGCCAGGTTTCGGGCTCGGCCGAGCGCATGCCCAACTCCAGGCGCGCCTTGAGCGCCGCCAGCGGCGTGCGCAGTTCGTGGGCGGCATCGGCGATGAATTGCGCCTGCTTCTCGAACTGCCCGCGCAAGCGCTCGGTAAAGTGATTGAGCGCGCGCACCAGTGGCCACAATTCGCGCTGCACTTCCACCAGCGGCAAGGGGCGCAGATCGTCCGGCTGGCGCTCTTCCACTGCCGTGCGCAAGCGCTCCAGCGGGCGCAACGCGGCACTCACTGCGAACCACACCAACATCAAGGCCCCACCCGCCAGCATGCCCAGGCGCAGCAAAGTATCTGTCGCCAGGCTACGGGCCATGCTCACCCGCGCTTCATCGGTTTCCGCCACGCGAATTTCCGCCATGCCGTTCATGTTCGGCTCGCTCACGGGTTTGAGCAGGCTCACCACGCGCACGTTCTGCCCGCGGTATTGGGCGTTGTAGAAACGTGCCAGCGCCGGATAGTCATCGGTGCGCGGCGTTCCCGGCGGTGGCGCCGGCAGGTTTTCGTACCCGGAAATCAGCTTCTGATTGATGTCGTTGACCAGGTAGAAAATCCGCCCGGCACTGTCGTAGGCAAACGTATCGAGGGCCACGTAGGGCACGTCGGCACTCAGGGTGCCGTCGCGCTGGGACACGCCGGCGGCGATGGTTCGCGCCGAGGCCAGCAGGGTCCGGTCATAGGCCGTGTCGGCAGCTTCGCGCCCGTTCCAGTAGGCGCTCAACCCACTGGCCAGCATCAACACCACCAGCAGCAGCGCCAGGTTCCACAGCAACCGCCAGCGCAGGCTGCTGGGCTTATGCATCGCGGCTTTCCAGCAAATAACCGAGGCCGCGGAAGGTCACGATGGCGACCGGCTGGCCGTCGAGTTTCTTGCGCAGGCGGTGCACGTAGATTTCGATGGCATCGGGGCTGGCCTCTTCATCGAGACCGAACACTTGCGATGCCAGTTGCTCCTTGCTCATGACCCGACCGGGGCGCGCGATCAGGGCTTCGAGTACGGCCTGCTCACGGGAGGTCAGGGTCAGCAATTCTTCGCCGAGGGTGAAACGCCGGGTTTCCAGGTCATAAGCCAGCACACCGCAACGCTGAATGCGCTCACCGCCCAGCACACTGCGGCGCAACAAGGCTTTGACCCGGGCTTCGAGTTCGGTCAGTTCGAACGGCTTGGCCAGGTAGTCGTCGGCGCCGAGGTTCAGGCCGTGGACCCGATCCTTGACGTCGCTGCGGGCGGTCAACATCAACACCGGCAGGTTCTTGCCCCGCGCCCGCAAACGCGCCAGCACTTCGAAACCATCCATGCGCGGCAATCCGACATCGAGGATCGCCATGGCGTATTCCTCGCTGCCCAGCGCCAGGTCGGCTGCTACGCCATCGTGCAGAACGTCCACGGTCAGCCCGGTGCTCTTGAGCGCCTGGGCAACACTTTCGGCGAGCTGCAAATGGTCTTCGACGAGCAGGACACGCATGGATCTTTACCTCATTGCGGGATGGTCGACGCCATTCTCTGGCGCGAAGTTTACAGCCGCAACCGCCGCTGTGAAGCCCGAAAACCGTGAAAGTCAGCTGAAAGGTTAGCGAAAGGTTAGCCCGTTACAGTCCAGCCACGGACAGTTTCGACTGCCGTCGCTGCAGCCACACAGCGATACGAAAAACGCCTCGAAGCGTTTTCGACAAATAAGAACAATAAACGGAGTAAGTCATCCATGCAGTCCCTGCAGACCCAGGCTATCGCGCCTGCCCGCCTCTCCCGTTTCAGCCACACTGCGCTTGCCAGCGCTGCCGCCCTTGCCGGTTTTTCACCGTTAAGCCAGGCCGCATTCTTCGAAGACAGCTCGGCCACTTTCGAAACCCGCAACATGTACTTCAATCGCGATTTTCGTGACGGTACCAGTGCCCAACAGTCCAAGCGTGACGAGTGGGCCCAAGGCTTTATGCTCAACCTGAAATCAGGCTACACCGACGGTACCGTGGGGTTCGGTGTCGATGCGCTGGGCATGTTGGGGGTCAAGCTCGACTCGAGCCCGGACCGTACCGGTACCGGCCTGCTGCCGACCGACGATGGACGAGCCGTCGACGAATACTCCAAGCTCGGCCTGACCGGCAAAGTGAAGATCTCCGCCAGCGAGCTGAAGATCGGCACCCTGATTCCGGAACTGCCGATCCTCAAGCCCAACGACGGGCGCATCCTGCCGCAGACCTTTGAAGGCGGCATGCTGACCTCCAAAGAGATCAAGAACCTGACCTTCACCGGCGGGCGTCTGGATAAAGCCAAGGACCGCGACAGCACCGACTTCGAGGACATTGCCCTCAACAACAAGAACAGCCGCTTCGCCGGCACCGTGGCGGGTGACCACTTTGACTTTGGCGGCCTGGACTACAAGTTCACCGACAAGATCACTGGCAGCTATCACTTCGCGCAACTCGGTGAAGTCTACAACCAGCACTTTCTCGGGTTGATCGCCTCACAGCCCTTCGGCCCCGGCACCTTTGGCACCGACCTGCGGTTTGCCATCAGTGACGACCAGGGCGAGGCCCGTGGCGGCAAGATCGACAACAAATCCCTCAACGGCCTGGTGAGTTACGCCTTGAGCGGGCACAAGCTCAGCGCGGGCTACCAGCACATGTCCGGCGACAGCGCGTTTCCGTATGTGGATGGCGCCGACCCGTACCTGGTGAACTTCGTGCAGATCAACGACTTTGCCGGGGCCGAAGAACGCTCCTGGCAAGCGCGTTATGACTTCGACTTCGTCACCCTCGGCGTCCCTGGCCTGACCTTCATGAGCCGTTACGTGAGCGGTGACAACATCAAGCTCAAGAACGGTGACGAAGGCAAAGAATGGGAACGCAACTCCGAGATTAAATATGTTGTACAAAGCGGCGCGCTCAAGGATGTCGCCGTGCGCCTGCGTAATGCCACTTACCGTTCCAACTACTCCGCTCGCGATGCCGATGAAGTGCGTCTGCTGGTGAGCTACAGCGTTGCCCTTTGGTAATTCAGTACGTCGATAACAACAACTCCCAAGGAGACTTGAATGAACCTGTCAATGCGTAAACTAGCCCTCGCCGCCAGCGTCCTGCTGTTCACCGGCCAAGCGCTTGCCGAACCCAAACGCCCGGAATGCATCGCCCCGGCCTCGCCCGGCGGTGGTTTCGACCTGACCTGCAAACTGGCGCAAAGCGCGCTGGTCAACGAAAAACTGCTGACCAAACCGATGCGCGTGACCTACATGCCTGGCGGTGTCGGCGCGGTGGCGTACAACGCGGTAGTCGCCCAGCGTCCGGCCGATGCCGGCACCCTGGTGGCCTGGTCCAGTGGTTCTTTGCTGAACCTGGCCCAAGGCAAGTTCGGTCGGTTCGATGAAACCAACGTGCGCTGGCTGGCCGCCGTTGGCACCAGCTATGGCGCCATCGCGGTGAAAAGCGATTCGCCCTACAAGACCCTCGACGACCTCGTTCAGGCACTGAAGAAAGATCCGAGCAAAGTGGTGATCGGTTCCGGCGGCACCGTCGGTAGCCAGGACTGGATGCAAACCGCGCTGATCGCGAAGGCTGCCGGGATCAACCCCCGTGACCTGCGTTACGTTGCCCTCGAAGGTGGCGGCGAGATTGCCACCGCCCTGCTCGGCGGCCACATCCAGGTCGGCAGCACCGACATTTCCGACTCCATGCCGCACATCCAGAGCGGCGACATGCGCCTGCTGGCGGTGTTCGCCGACAAGCGCCTGGACGAGCCGGAAATGAAGGACATTCCGACAGCCCGCGAGCAAGGCTATGACATCGTCTGGCCGGTAGTGCGCGGCTTCTACCTCGGGCCAAAAGTCAGCGACGAAGACTATGCCTGGTGGAAAGCGGCCTTCGACAAACTGCTGGCTTCCGAAGACTTCGCCAAGTTACGCGATCAGCGCGAGCTCTTCCCGTTCGCCATGACCGGCCCGGAACTGGACACCTACGTTAAGAAGCAGGTTGCGGACTACAAAGTGCTGGCCAAAGAGTTCGGCCTGATCCAGTGATCGTCTCTGTCTAGCGGCTGCGGCTCCGTTTGGCGGAGCCGCAGCACAGGAGTTCCCCATGCTCTTACAACGCATTTTTGCTTCGGTGCTGTTGCTGGTCTGTCTCGGCCTGGCACTGATGGCGTGGCCGTACCAAGCGGCTTTTTCCTACGAACCGGTGGGGCCTCGGGCCTTTCCATTGCTGATGCTCGGCCTGATGGGCTCGGCGCTGTTGTACATGGTGTTCCGTCCGGCACCGATCAAGCACAGCGCTGACGAGCCGCCACTGGATCGCGAAACCCTGACCAAGATCGGCATCTGTGTGGTGCTGTTGCTGGTGTTCGCCGGCACCTTCGAACCCCTGGGTTTCATCGTCGCCAGCATCCTGATCGGCGTGCCCATGGCCCGCCTGTATGGCGGTCGCTGGGTGCCAAGCATCGTGATCATCAGCCTGATGGCCGTCGGCCTCTACCTGCTGTTCGACAAGTTGATGGACGTGCCGCTGCCGCTTGGCGTGCTCGACGTTCTGGAGAACTGATATGGATACTCTTGGCTATTTGGGTCAGGGTTTCGGCGTCGCGCTGAGCCCGTACAACCTGGTGACCGCACTCTGCGGCACCCTGATCGGCACCGTAGTCGGCCTGTTGCCGGGCCTGGGGCCGATCAACGGCGTGGCACTGTTGATCCCGATCGCATTCGCCCTCGGCCTGCCACCGGAGTCGGCACTGATCCTGCTGGCGGCGGTGTACCTGGGATGCGAATACGGCGGCCGGATCAGCTCGATCCTGCTGAACATCCCGGGCGAAGCGTCCACCGTGATGACCACCCTCGACGGTTACCCGATGGCCCGCAAAGGCCTGGCCGGTGTAGCACTGTCGCTGTCGGCATGGAGCTCGTTCATCGGTGCCTTCATCGCGACCTGCGGCATGGTGCTGTTCGCCCCGCTGCTGGCGAAATGGGCAATTGCCTTCGGCCCGGCGGAATATTTCGTGCTGATGGTGTTTGCGATTGTCTGCCTCGGCGGCATGGCCGGTGACCGTCCACTGAAGACGTTCATCGCGGCGCTGATCGGTCTGTTCCTGTCGACCGTCGGCATCGACGCCAACAGCGGTGTGTATCGCTTCACCGGGGACAACATCCACCTGACTGACGGCATCCAGTTCGTCGTGCTGGTGCTGGGCCTGTTCTCCATCAGCGAAATCCTCCTGCTGCTGGAAAAAACCCACCACGGCCAGGAAGCGGTGAAAGCCACGGGCCGCATGATGTTCAACTTCAAGGAAGCGGCGTCGGTGTTCGTGGTGAACATCCGTTGCGGCGTATTGGGTTTCATCATGGGCGTGTTACCGGGTGCCGGTGCGACCCTGGCCAGTGCCGTGGCCTACATGACCGAAAAACGCATCGCCGGTGCAAAGGGTACATTCGGCCAGGGTGACATGCGCGGCCTCGCGGCGCCGGAAACCGCCATCGGTGGCGCAGCTTGCGGTGCGCTGGTGCCGATGCTGACCCTCGGCGTTCCAGGTTCGGGCACCACGGCGGTGATGATCGGCGCCCTGTCGCTGTACAACATCACTCCGGGTCCGCTGCTGTTCCAACAGCAACCGGACATCGTCTGGGGCCTGATCGCTTCGTTGTTCATCGCCAACGTGATGCTGGTGATCCTCAACATCCCGATGATCCGCATCTTTACCCGCATCCTCGCCGTGCCGAACTGGGCGCTGGTGCCGGTGATCGCGATCATTACCGGGATTGGTGTCTACGCGGTGCACGCGACAACGTTCGACCTGTTCCTGATGATCGGCATCGGCATCTTCGGTTATATCCTGCGCAAGCTGGACTTCCCGCTGTCGCCGGTATTGCTGGGTTTCATCCTCGGCGGCTTGATGGAACAGAACCTGCGCCGCGCCCTGTCGATTTCCAACGGTGCGCTGGAAATCCTCTGGTCGAGCCCGATCACCTTCGGTTGCTGGGTGCTGACGGCGATCATGCTGCTGATGCCGCTCATCCGCATCTGGCGCAAACGTTCGGCCGCGCAACGCGTTATCGCCGATGTCTGATCGGTCCCCCCTCAAACTCTGGTGGGGAACCCCGCTGGTCGGCCTGCTTGGCGGTTTCCTCGCCAGCCAGGTCGGCTGGCCTTTGCCGTGGATGGTCGGCTCGTTGCTGGCGATCATCCTCGTGCGTTGTCTGACACCCTGGCAATTGGCCGAAATCCCTGGCGGTCGCAAGTGCGGCCAGTGGATCGTCGGTATCGGTATCGGCCTGCATTTCACTCCAGTGGTGATGGAGCAGGTACTCAGTCATTTCGGTCTGATCTTCTTCGGTGCGTTGGTCACCAGCCTGTCGGCGGTTGTCGGCGTGTGGCTGATGCGCCGCACCGGTGAAGATCGCGCCACGGCGTTCTTTTCCAGCATGCCCGGCGGTTCCGGGGAGATGGTCAACCTCGGCGCCCGCAATGGCGCGGTGCTCAGCCGTGTGGCGGCGGGGCAGAGTTTGCGGGTGTTGGTGGTCGTGCTGTGCGTACCGGCAGCCTTCAAGTATTTGTTGGGCGACGGTGCGCCGATTTCCCACGTCGGCAGCATCGATTGGCGCTGGCTGGCGGTGTTGTTCCCCGCTGGTGCTTTGGCTGCCTGGATCTGGGAACGCCTGCGTCAACCCAACCCCTGGCTGTTCGGGCCGTTGCTGGTCAGCGCGGCAGTCAGCATCGGCTGGGATCTGCACATCGGTTTGCCCAATGGCGGTAGCCAGATTGGCCAATGGTTGATCGGTAGCGGTCTGGGCTGTCACTTCAACCGGCAGTTTTTCCGGCGTGCGCCATCGTTCATGGGGCGTACCTTGATCGGCACAGTGTTGACCATGTTGATCGCCACGGTGGCGGCATTGGGTTTGAGTGCGCTGACCCATCTGGATCTGCGTTCACTGACATTGGGCATGATGCCGGGCGGTATTGCCGAGATGAGCCTGACGGCGGAAACCCTGCAACTGTCGGTGCCGCTGGTGACGGCGATGCAGGTGATGCGCTTGTTGTTTGTGCTGTTTCTGGCGGAGCCGTTGTTCAAGTATTGGAACCGGCAGCCGGATTCAGTCTGAAAAATCTGTGGCGAGGGAGCTTGCTCCCGCAGGGCTGCGAAGCAGCCCCTCTTTCCACATCCAGTTTCTTCAGGCGCACCGCATATGCAAGCTTTACGGCTGCTACGCAGCCGAGCGGGAGCAAGCTCCCTCGCCACAAAGACCCGTCCGGTCAATCATCAAACCGGCGGCAACCGCCACTCGATCGGCGTCTCGCCATTCTGCTCCAGAAACTTGTTGGTGCGGCTGAAGTGCCCGCAACCGAGGAAGCCGCGATAGGCCGACAGCGGTGACGGGTGCACCGAGGTCAGCACCAGATGCTTGGTGGCATCGATCAGCTTCTGCTTACTCTGGGCATGGGCGCCCCACAGCATGAACACCAGGTGCGATTGCTGTTGGCTGACAACTTCAATGACTCGATCAGTGAAAAACTGCCAGCCCTTGTCCTTGTGCGCATTGGCGTTGGCGCGTTCGACGGTCATGGTGGTGTTGAGCATCAACACGCCCTGATCGGCCCAGCTCTGCAGGTAGCCATGGTTGGGGATGTCGATGTTCAGGTCGCGCTTGAGTTCTTTGTAAATGTTCACCAGCGACGGCGGCGCCGGCACGCCCGGTTGCACCGAGAAGCACAAGCCATGGGCCTGGCCCGGGCCGTGATAAGGGTCCTGACCGAGGATCACCACCTTGACCTTGTCCAGCGGCGTTGAATTCAGCGCATTGAAGATCATCGGCCCCGGCGGATAGATCTCCTTGCCGGCCGCCCGCTCCTGTTGCAGGAAGTTTCGCAACTCTGCCATGTAGGGCTGGTCGAACTCGGCACGCAGTGCCTCCTTCCAGCCCGGTTCGAGTTTGATACGGTCGTCAGCAGTCATGGTTACATCCGGCAAAAACAATGGGGCGAACCCTAGGAAAGCGCATCACGCTTGTCAATTGATCTGATGCAGATCCGGCACTTTCCCACACAGCGATCATACTTAACCCTCAAATTCCCGATCGAGGTCACGATGAATCTGCACTTCGAAGAACTCACCGGCACCGACGGCGCACGCATCGGCATCGCCAGCCTGGATGCCGAAAAATCCCTGAACGCCCTGTCCCTGCCGATGATCAACGCCCTGCGCGACCGCCTGGAGGCCTGGGCCAAGGACCCGCAGATCGTCTGCGTCCTGTTGCGCGGCAATGGCGCCAAGGCCTTTTGCGCCGGCGGCGAAGTGCGCAGCCTGGTGGAAGCCTGTCGCGTCCATCCGGGCGAGGTACCGCCACTGGCTGCGCAGTTTTTTGCCGCGGAATATCGCCTGGACTTCAAACTTCATACCTACCCGAAACCGCTGATCTGCTGGGGCCACGGCTATGTGCTCGGCGGCGGCATGGGTCTATTGCAAGGGGCAAGCACCCGCATCGTCACGCCGAGCAGCCGCCTGGCCATGCCCGAGATCAGCATCGGCCTGTACCCGGACGTTGGCGCCAGTTGGTTTCTGTCGCGCCTGCCCGGCAAGCTCGGGTTGTTCCTGGGCCTGACCGGGGCGCACATGAACGGCCGCGATGCCATCGACCTGGACCTGGCCGATCGTTTCCTGCTCGATGAGCAGCAGCCGGAATTGATCGAAGGCCTGTTGCAATTGAACTGGCAGGAACAGACACCGATGCAGCTCAACAGCCTGCTCAAGGCCTTGCAGCAGGAAGCCGTGGCACAGATGCCCGAAGCCCAGTGGCTGCCGCGCCGCCAGCAGATCGACGAGCTGCTGGATGTCAGCGACGTGCGTTGCGCCTGGAAGGCCATCAGCGCCTTGCGCGATCACACCGACCTGTTGCTGAGCCGCGCAGCCAGGACCCTGAGCGAAGGCGCGCCGCTGACCGCTCATCTGGTGTGGGAGCAGATCATCCGTGCCCGGCACCTGTCGCTGGCCGAAGTCTTCCAGATGGAATACACCCTGAGCCTCAACTGCTGTCGGCATCCGGAATTCAGCGAAGGCGTACGTGCCCGGTTGATCGACAAGGACCAGAAGCCGCACTGGCACTGGCCGGACATCAACAACGTGCCGGACGCGGTGGTAGAGGCGCATTTTCACAAGGCGTGGGAAGGTCGGCATCCGCTGGCGGATTTGTCCGAATACTGAAGTCCGGGCATAAAAAATGTGGGAGCGAGCATGCTCGCGAAGGCGTCGTCTCAGAAACATTGATGTTGACTGAGACTCCGCCTTCGCGAGCAAGTCGAATCGTCGCACCGCCGCTCCCACATTAGTGCTGTGTTCTATGTAAAACTAGCGGTGGTTACCCCGCCAGTTGTGATCGCCGCGCTGGTCGCGCCAGTCATGGCCTCGATTGTCATTGTTCCAGCCCCCGCGGTTACGGCCGTCCCAGCCATGGTCCTGATGCATCCGGTAGTCGCCCCGATATGGCTGGTAATAGCGTGGGGACGGTTGATACATCCGCGGCTGCGAGTAATAACGCGGTGTCGGCTGGTAATACCGCGCTGGTGGCATGTAATACCGAGGCTGCGGCGTGTAGTAACCATTGGAATAGTAGGAACTCCCCCCGCTGTAATAGGTTGGCGATGGCGAGGTATAGACCTCGGAACTGTAGTAACTGCCTCCTTCGTCGTAGTAAGGCACGCACCCACCAAGGGACAATCCCAACATCGCTAGCAAAAGAATTCGGCGCAGCTTTTTTTGACAGAGCATGGCGGCCTCCTGGACCGCGGGCAAGCCACACCAGCGACGCTGGCAGGCGACAGTCAAATGTTCGGTGACTGTCGAAATATCAGACACCGAATTCGGAATCTGGTGCGCCCTTGAAACAAGTAGAAACATCTGACCGATGAAAGGTTTTTCATCCATTCATGCCCTGATTAACGGTGACCACCGCGATATCCACCGCCATGATATCCACCGCCGTGATACCCCCCACCGTGATAGCCGTGCCCACCGTAGTAATAGGAGCGATAACCACCGTAATAACGCGGACCGTAGTAACCGTAGTAATAGGGCGAGTAGTAGCCGGGGTAGTAATAAGATCCCCCGTAGGGGTCAGCAGGACCGTCGTAGTAGTAGCAACCAGACAATCCGAGACCGAGCACTGCACCAAACAACAATCGACGTAACATGGCGGCCTCCGTAAAGACCTGTGACAGCAGTCGGCACACACCGACTGATACCTGTTTTGACTGGCAATCCCCTGCCAAGTGCGACGTTGCACCTGCCTTCTGATCAGCGGCGGACAGCGTACGAGCACCATCAAAAGACCGTCTCGCTCCCACAAGGACCACGCGCAACCTCCGTGGAACATAGGAACGACCATTCGCGGCGCACATGGAGCAGTTATTTCCCGGCTGTACCCTTAGAATGCATGCCATCGGATGACTGCCAATGGAACTGCCATGCCGCTTCGCTCGCCGCTGTACTCTCAACGTTCGTTGGTGCTCACGCTGGTCGCGTTGCTGGGCGCAGGTTTCCTCGCCACCTCCTTTCTCAGTTACTTCGCCTCTCGGGCATCGATCCGCGACAACATCGTCAACACCGAACTGCCGCTGACGTCAGACACGGTCTACTCGGAAATCCAGAAAGACCTCGTCAGGCCGATCCTGATTTCCTCGATGATGGCCCGCGACACCTTCATGCGCGACTGGGTGGTCAACGGTGAAAAAGACTCCGACCAGATGACCCGTTACCTCAACGAGGTCATGACCCACTACGGCGCCTACACCGCGTTCTTCGTCTCCAACACCAGCCTGACCTACTACCACGCCAAGGGTGTGCTCAAGCAGGTCAAGACCACCGAACCCCGCGACGCCTGGTACTTCCGCGTGCGGGACATGAAGGATCCGTACGAGATCAACGTCGACCCGGACCTCGCCAACAAAGACAACCTGACCTTCTTCATCAACTACAAGGTCTACGACTACAACAGCCGATTCATCGGCGCGGCCGGGGTTGGCCTGACCGTCGACGCAGTGATCAAGCTGATCGACAAGTACCAGCAGCGCTATCAACGCAGTGTGTTTTTCGTCGACAACTTCGGACGCCTGGTGCTCACCGGCGCCGAAGGGGGTCCGCAGGGTGCGCACATCGGGCAGAAACTCAGCGAACTCGACAGCATGAAAGACCTGCTCAGCCGGCTGCCAAAACCCCACAGCGGCAGCTATGAATACTCCGTGCAGGGCCAGGGGCATTTCCTCAACGTGCGGTTTATCCCGGAGCTGAACTGGTACCTGTTCGTCGACAAACGCGAAGACAGCGCCCTCGGTGAAATCCGCCAGTCGCTGTACCTCAACCTGCTGATCTGCCTGCTGGTCACCTTGATCGTGCTGGCCCTGCTCAACCGGGTGATCAAACGCTATCAGGACAAGATCCAGGCCCAGGCCATCCTCGACAGCCTGACCGAACTGCCCAACCGTCGCGGCTTCGACCTGCTGGCCGCACAGGCCATGCAAGAAGCCCGGCGCGAGCCCAAGCCGCTGACCGCCTTGCTGCTGGACCTCGACCACTTCAAGGCACTGAACGACACCTACGGCCACCTGGCCGGCGACCAGGTACTGATCGGTTTCGCCAGGGATCTGGAAAGTTGCCTGCGGCACTCCGACATCGTCTGCCGCTGGGGCGGTGAGGAGTTCATCGTGCTGCTCAAGGACACCGACGGTAAGACCGGTCTGATGATTGCCGAGAAAATTCGTCAGCACGTGGAACAACAGCGCTATGCCTACAACGGCAAAGCCTTGCAACTGACGGTGAGCATCGGCCTCACCACCCTACAGCCCGATGACACCTTGCACAGCCTGCTGTCGCGGGCGGATCATGCGATGTACCGGGCCAAGCAAAGTGGCCGTAACCGAACCTGCGTGGAAATGTCTCACTCCGTTCATGAACCAGCCTGACCTCTGCCCCGCCTGCGGCGCCCCCAACGACTGCACCCTGGCCGATCCGCGAACCGCTGACCGCGCCTGCTGGTGCTACGGCGTCAGCATCGACCCTGCCGTGCTCCAGGCGCTGCCGGAGGAACTGCGCGACGCCTCATGCCTGTGCCCGCGCTGTGCCGAGGTCGAGGCGCAGTTGCAAGCAGCGTCCGGGTCGATCAAGTAAGATGCGCGCCCCTTTCCTTACCGATCCTTAAGTCATGCGTGTCGACCGTTTCCTCAGCAACCTGCCGTGCTTCAACCGCAAGCAGGTGCGCCTGTTGCTGGTGGAAAAACGCGTCAGGGTTGACGGAAAAATCGTCAGCGACCCGCACACTGAAGTCCGCGAATTCAGCCGCGTCGAAGTCGACAACGAGGTGCTGCAAGTCGGCAAACCCCTGCGCCACTTCATGCTGCACAAGCCCGCCGGCTGCGTCAGCGCCACCCGGGATCCGCAGCACCCGACCGTGCTCGATTTGATCCATGAACCGGATAAGGACGAATTGCACATCGCCGGACGCCTGGATTTCAATACCACCGGCCTGATGCTGATCACCAACGACGGCAGCTGGTCGCGGCGCCTGACCCAACCGCAGACCAAACTGCCCAAGGTCTATTACGTCGAAACCGAGCAGGACATCGGCCCCGAATACGCGATCACCTTCAGCCAAGGGCTGTACTTCGCCTTCGAAGACCTCACCACGCAACCGGCCGGGCTAGAGCTGCTCGGGCCAAAATGCGCACGCCTGAGCATCGTCGAAGGCCGCTATCACCAGGTCAAGCGCATGTTCGGCCACTTCAACAACAAGGTGATGCGCCTGCATCGCGAACGCATGGGGCCGCTGGAGCTCGACGACGCGTTGAAACCGGGCGAATACCGCCTACTGAGCACTGAAGAGATCGGATCGATCTAAGCCAGCGACCGCTCAGCAGAAGTTGTCGAACAATTTACCAATGGCACTTGCGCGATGACGTGACCCCTGCTTGAATCAGGACGTCGGCCGAAATGTGACCGACGAGTCACCACATACTTCTAAGAAACTTTTTGCCGGTAGGAACCCATGGGTTCCGGCCTCATCCGGCAGACTGCCCGCCAATAACAATACCCGTCGACCGGACTGCAATGGATCGACATGGGCCTCTCAAATTCCAGGCGTATGCCTACCTGTCACAAAGCTCGTGCAATCTCTATTGCGCGCATACCCGCTTGCCAGGAGTCTTATGACATGAGGCCAGAAATCGCTGTGCTGGATATACAGGGTCAGTATCGGGTTTACACGGAGTTCTATCGCGCAGACGCCGCAGAGAAGACCATTATCTTGGTCAACGGCTCGATGGCCACGACTGCGTCGTTTGCACAAACCGTGAAAAACCTCCATCCGCAGTTCAACGTCGTCTGCTACGACCAGCCCTACGCGGGCCGGTCAAAAGCCCACAACCTGCATGAAAAGATGCTCACCAAGGAAATCGAAGGGCAGATCCTTCTTGAGCTGATCGACCACTTCGCCGCCGAACACGTGCTGTCGTTTTCCTGGGGCGGTGCGGCGACCATGATGGCGTTGTCGCAACGGCCACGGCGCATCGAAAAAGCCGTGATCAGCTCGTTCTCCCCGGTGATCAACGCGCACATGCTCGACTACCTCGAGCGCGGCGTCGAACACCTGGGCAACCTGGACCGCGACCGGGTCGGGCACCTGGTGAACGACACCATCGGCAAACACCTGCCGTCGTTGTTCAAGCGCTTCAACTATCGCCACGTCAGCTCCCTGGCCGAACATGAGTACGGGCAGATGCACTTCCACATCAGCGACGTGCTGCACAGCGACCGCCAGTGCTACCTGCACGCGGCGAAGAAAATCGACGTGCCGGTGCTGTTCCTCAACGGCGAATGGGACGAATACACCGCCGCCGACGACGCCCGGTTGTTCGCCGGCCACGTGCAACACAGCACGTTCAGCACCCTTCAGGCCACCGGCCACTTTCTCGACATGGAGCACAAAGCCGCCTGCCGAGACAGCCGCAACGCACTGATGGGCTTCCTGAAACCAGCGCAACTCGAAAGCCGACCGCGTTACCACAACGTCCAGGAACACCATGCATTGGCAAGCTGAAGTAGCGTCATCGCGAGCAAGCCCCGCCCTGCTGCGTTAAACGTATTCTGCAGGCGCGAGGCTTGCCCGCGATCGACCGTCATGCGCTCCAGGCTTTTTTGTCACATCTGCGTTAAACCCGCTCCACGTAAAGAAAAACTTCAAATCCGCGGCCGTATCTGGTACAAAGTCACCGCTCTGAGCGGGTGTCGTATAATGGCATTACTCCAGCTTCCCAAGCTGATAACGAGGGTTCGATTCCCTTCACCCGCTCCAATCGAATTTTGATCTCACGTCAGGGTGGTTTTGACGGGGGATGCAGAGACAGAAAAAACCGGCCTTGATGGCCGGTTTTTTGTGGGCGGGATTTGATGGCGTTGGATTTGTGGATAGCTTGGTCGGTCACTTTCCGGTGATCGATGAGTACATTCTTTCTTTCGCGGCTGTGGCGACTACTCTGAAAGCTATTAGCGTTTTTCTCCAAAAATACGAATTCAGTATCAAATTTCATCCAGCATTAGTATTTTTCCACCTACGAAATTATCGTTTCGCCACAATATTGAAGTTCTGTTAACGTTTTTCCTGTCCCCGTAAAGGATTTCGTCAATGCAAGTCGGTTTCCAGACCCTCGCGAACCGTTACAACATCGCATTGGCGCAGCCTCTGCGCGTACAGTCGATGATTGGCACCGTACGTGTCAGCCGTGAAAGCGCCGGGAACGTGGAGAACAGGTATCCGCCACGCTACCGCCCTGCAGACGATTTCGCAGGGCATTTCGAGTTCGGTCTCAAATACGAAGAGATTCATCTCGAGTTCTTTGCTCGCCTGTTTGCGGCCATAGGCCCGCAGCCTGTTGAGGACTGGTGTCGACGGGAGCCTTTTGGCCAGTATGCCCGTCGCACAGGATTCCTCTACGAATGGCTGACAGGGGAACGTCTGGAGGTGCCTGATGTGACCAATGGCGCCTATGTTGATGTACTTTCACCACAAAATTACCTGACTCGTCGTGAGTCGTTGCGAACGCGGCGCTGGCGAATCAATAACAATCTGCCGGGGACACCCGAATTCTGCCCCTTGGTTCGTCGTACCGAGCCAGTGCGGGAGGCCTTGCAATTCGATCTGCGTGCGGCATTGGATGAGTTGGATCAAGCCTTTGGTTCCGACATCCTGATGCGAACGGCCAGTTGGCTGACGTTCAAGGAATCGCGCGCGAGCTTTCTCATCGAAAAGGAAGCCGACCAGGCCGATCGCATCCAGCGGTTTGCGCATGTCATTGCCCAGCACTGCGGCCATATAGATGCCCCATTGAGCAACGACACCCTTCGATCCCTGCAAGCCGGCATCCTGGGCCACGATGCCATCGGACTAGGCTTGCGACGCTCCCCTGTCTTCGTGGGACAAGCCACAATGCGCGAAGACATCGTGCATTACATTGCCCCGCACTTTGAGGAACTTACCCCGCTACTGGAAGGCCTCAACGAGTTCGAGGTCGCAACGCGTGGTGCCGAGTCAGTGGCACGTGCCGCGGTGCTTGCATTCGGCTTCGTGTACATCCATCCCATGCGTGACGGCAACGGCCGGATTCATCGTTTCCTGATCAACGACACCTTGATCCGGGACAAGGCAGTGCCCGACGGAGTGATTCTGCCCGTGTCAGCCACGATCACCAGCTCTATCGATTTCAGGGCCGGCTACGATCGTACGCTTGAAGTATTCTCACGACCGTTCATGCGCCGTTACGCTGCAGCCTATCGGTTTGGCGAACTTGTGACCTACGAGGACGGAACGCTTAGCAATTTCAACTTCGATGAATACGTAGACGCAAGCTTTGCCTGGCGGTACCCAGACCTGACCGAGCACGTTCTCTACACCGCACGCGTTGTCGAACATACGATTCGTACGGAGATGGCAGATGAGGCCAGAGTACTGGTGATCTTTCAGCGAGCGCAGGAACAACTCAAAGAAGTGCTTGAGATGCCGGATCAGGATGCCAATCGCATCATCCGCTCCATTAAGGAAAACGGCTGGATGGTTTCCGGAAAGCTGAAGAAAGGATACCCGCAGCTTGAAGATGAAGGCATGGCGGAGCGCGTTGTAGATGCCGTACGTTCGGCGTTTGAGGATAGAGAAATAGAAGTCGGTGAAGAGTGATTGCTAGCGGAGCAAAAGTGTTGGCTGAACCTGCGAAAAAAGAAGCTACATGCTTGGTCAGTTGATAAATAACACCGGATGCAATTGCTACGTTCGTTGACAGCCACGCCCAGTACGATCAGATCTACGCGGAGACCGTGTAATGGGGCATTTAACGCAATGAAGGTCGGATCAGGGCTCTTGGACTATCAGTTGAGCCCGGCAACAGTTCCCTTATTCTCCCGGCTCATCCTTCGCCTCGAGATCAACATGCACAATTCAGAGTTGGGAATCATGATCATTTCATTGATCGGGTTGTTCGGCTTTGCCTCGCTTGCCTTTGAGTACTTGAGTGCCCGGCGCTCAAAAAAGAACAAGCCACAGTGATTTTTCCAAACCGTAAAAAGGGGCAGATGACGCGCATCAACTGTCCCTGTTTTGCATCAGCGGGTCGCGACGATAAACAGTCGCGGAAATGGCAACAGCACCGAACCATCGGCCAAGGCCGGATACGCCCGCTCGATAGCAGTCTGATATTGCTTCAGATACTGCGCCCGTTCCGACTCGTCCAGCGGATCGAGAAACGGCCGCAAGCCACTGCCCTTGAACCACTCCACCACGCCAGACGCACCGCCCGCGAGCGGATGATGGTAAGTGGTGCGCCACACATCGACGCGGGTGCAACAGGCTTTCAATATCGAATAGTAACCACTGGCATCGGCCATTTCGGTCCTCTGCCCGGCGGCACCTGCCAGTTTGCTGACCCATGGACCATCAGCGGCGACTTCACGCATCAAGCGGTGCGAGTGTTCATTCAGGTTGTCAGGCATCTGGACAGCCAGGCTGCCACCCGGCGCCAGTTTGCTCACCAGCGAAGGTAGCAACGTGGCGTGATCCGGCACCCACTGCAACACCGCGTTGGCGAAAATCACATCGAACGGGCCACTGTCATTCCAGGTGTCGATGTCGGCGATGTCGAACTGCACCTGCGGCAAGCGCTTGCGAGCGGCGTCGATCATGTCGCTGGAACTGTCGAGCCCACGCACCGTGGCGCCGGCAAAGCGCTCCACCAGTAACTCGGTGGAGTTGCCGGGCCCACAACCGATATCGATGGCCGAGCGCACATCCCCGGCGGGGACGGCCGCCAGCAGGTCACGGGCGGGACGGGTGCGTTCATCTTCAAAAGCGACGTACTGTTTGGCGGACCAACTCATTGCGTTCTCCTGTCGGTACGTTGTCGTGATCTGGGCAGACCACCAGCTCGCTACGATACATCGGCCAATAGGTTCTGCTCTATTCCACCTTTGGTGCGAAAACTTCTGTGGGAGCGAGCTTGCTCGCGATGGCGATTGCACAGTCAACATCGTCGTCGACTGACATGGCGCTATCGCGAGCAAGCTCGCTCCCACAGTTTTTGACCTTAACTGATCGGCCTAGGCTCTATTAACCAGTTTTTTCGTCGTTTGACAGTAATCTTAATCGTAGTACCCGACGGTCTTCTTCAAATGATCCGAGTATTCGTAAATGTCATCAACGGAGTTGATTGCATGCCGAGTTTCATTCTTCTCTTCGTCAAATATGCCGATGTATTTCTGTGATCGGTTGAAGTGCAATCGGCAGATTGGTTTGCGGTTGTTGTCGTCGAGCAGGATGCCGAAGTAACTCTGTGTATCGCGCTGAACAATCCGCTTGGCATCAACAACCGACCGAACCACGGCCCGGACGATGTGATAGCCCTCAAGCTCTTCCAATGTCGTCAGAACCTTGTCCTCTGACTCATCTCGAACATCGGGTTGCTCAGTGTCACCGGTAGCGACCGGTAAAGAGGCGAGCGCAGGCTGGATGGCGCCACTCATTGCCGACTTGAGCCTGTCATTGATTTGCTCGTTGAGAAACTGCACCACGGCCTTTCTCGTGAGCTCATGGAACTGCTCGCGGACCTTTTGAGTAATCACCCCGTCGTAAACACGTGAAGCGAAGACTTTCACAAAATCGTCGTCCGGCTTGCTGACCTGAGAAGCAATCACCTTTTTGATTTGGCTGACGTACTTCAACTCACCTGCGGCGCTGATGATCGAATCCACATCGAATGCAGATTTGGTGAGTTTCACCAACTCTGGGACGGAATATTCGTCGATATCCAGCAGATCGAGTTCAAGGAATGGCTTCTCGTCCATCTTGTTCGGCGCATCCAGATCAGTGAAAAACTTATAGACCTGGCCATTGGTGAGAATGGAGATTCGAGCGCTGGTGACATGGAAATAGCGAAACAGTTGGGAGGCATGATTGATGTGCAGTGGCTCGCCTATTTTCTTGCACTCGATGAGGATCTGAACCTCGCCTGCCTTCATGATTGCGTAGTCAATTTTCTCCCCTTTCTTCGTTCCAATATCGCAAACGAATTCAGGTGTCACTTCCGTCGGATCAAAAACATCGTAGCCCAGTACCGTGCTGATAAAGGGCATGACAAAAGCATTCTTGGTCGCTTCTTCCGTTTGAATGGCAGCGCTCTGCAAACGAACTTTGGCAGCGAGACTTGCTAACTTTTCGAAGAATTCCATGAGTAGCCTCTTTTCCGGTTTCGATCCGTGTGAACACATGCTGGCAAATTGACTGCCATTGATACTAGACACAAACCGACACAAAGGAAGAATCCCACCAAGAATTAAGATCTTGCCCACCGTCGTGCTTCAATGGGTTGCAAACCCAGCCGAACTTTCATCTCGCCACCGATGCCTGAACTTCAGGTTCATCCCCTACAAAGAACACGGTCATGAAATTCGCAAAAAACGCGCAGAAACTCGCCCTCTGGGCCGGTAACCCCGGACGTTCCTGGAGACGCTGCGCAGGCATTACCGCGCCGTGGGTGAAAACGAAGTGTTCGACCTCAATGGCCTGAGCCCAACGCACAACCCCAAGCCGCGCCTGAGTCAGTGCTGAAAAGAAAAACGGCGCGTGAGTGAAGTCCCGCGCCGTTTGTGTTCAATCCTTCCGTTCAACTTTTGGCCTGCAACGCCTTGGCCATTTGCAGATGATTTTGCAATTTGGGCAGGGTTTCTTCGGCGAACGCCTTGATTTGCGGCACGTCGGTGGTCTGCGCTTCCTGCTGCAGCTGATCGATGGCTTCCTGCGTGGTCTTCACCTGACTGGCTGTATAGGCCTCGTCATAGGTCGCCCCATCCATGACTTGTGGCATCAGGGCTTTGGCCTTTTCGACAATTTCTTCGCGCGGGGCAACAGGCAAATCCAGTTGCCTGGCGATTTTCGCCAGATGCTGGTTCGCCGTGGTGCGGTCGTTGATGACGATAATGGTGTAGTCCTTGACCTCTTTGGACTCGGCTTTCTGGTGCGCCAGGCGACTTGCTTCAATATCGGCAATACCTTTTGCCGAGGCCTCGTCGATGAATTCGGCAGTCGACTGGGCAAAGACGCTGCTGGCAAACAGGCCCAGTAACGTGGCAAGACTGGTATTACATAATCGGGTGGCCATCCGGTTCATGGTCGCGCCCTCCTCTTCAAATTCAAACGGGAGCTTTCGCCCCCGCCTCTCAATCAAAACCACCTGCATCCTTTAGCGGGATTTCTGACCGCCCTTGCGACCCATGTCGGGTTTCGCCGGGTCTTTATCGACGGTCGTAGTGGTGGTTTTCCCACCCTTGCGACCGGCTTCAGAGGCCTTCGTTCGATCGTTGGCAAAGTTCCCCGAGTTCGAGTTTCTTGAATTAGGCATGATTCTCTTCCTCTTGGTGGTAGTCGCGGCGAGCTGTGGCCCGCATAGAATCTGAATTTGCGCGTCCCAAAAGGTTTAGAAAATTACGTGGATGCCACGACGAACGGTGCCCTGGATTTCAGACCAGTCGCAGGTGATGCTCGCGTTTGGCGCAGTACATCGCCTCGTCGGCATGCCGGAACAATTGCTTCTCTTCGGTGCCGTGATCGGGGTATCGGGCGACGCCGATACTTGGCTGGATGTTCACGCTGTGCCCGTCCAGGCGCAGGGGCTGGACCAGGACCTGGCGGATTTTCTCGACCACGATGTCGGTATCGTCCGCGGCGCGAATGCTGTGCAGCAACACCACGAACTCATCGCCGCCGATGCGGGCCACGGTGTCGGTTTCCCGTACGCAGCCCTTGAGCCGGTTGGCCACCGCCTGCAGCAGCATGTCGCCGACCGCGTGGCCATGGGTGTCGTTGACGTGCTTGAAACGGTCGAGGTCGACGTACAACAGCGCCATGCGCCCGCGGTCCTCCCGGGCCACTTGCAGTGATGCCTTGAGCCGGTCGCGCAGCAGTTCACGGTTGGGTAACTGGGTCAGTTGGTCGTACTGGGCCATGTATTGCAGGCGGGCATGCAGTTGCTTGCGCTCGATGGCGGTCGCGACCTGGGCGCAGACGTATTGCAGCAGTTCCTTGTCTTGCTCGGTGTAGCGCTCGCCGCCCGGTATGCTTTTGACGATCAACGCGCCGATGGTGCCGTTTTGCGAGTTCAGCGGCACACCCAGCCAACACGGAGCGTTCTGCTCGGTCAACAGCGCTTCGAAGCCGGCAGGAGGTGTGCACTGGTCCGGGGTCAACAGGATCGGCTGCCCCGTACGGATCACCTCGGTGCACAAGCGCCCGGTCATGGTTCCGGGCTGTTCGGGCCGTGGCTCGTGGTCATCGACGTGATAAGGGAAATTCAGCTGCGCGCAGTGCTCGTCGTACAGCGCCACGGAAAAATTCAGTGCCGGCAGCCATTCGCCGATGATCATGTGGATGCGCTTGAACAACGCCAGCAGATCCTCTGCCGCATGGGCCGCTTCGGAAATCGCATACAACGCTGCCTGCCGCGATTCGGCCTGCTTGCGTTCGGTGATGTCGCGGGCCACCGCGATGCGCAACTGATCGTCCTCGGACCAACGCGCCGACCAGAGGATGTGCACCACGCGGCCATCCTTGCGCAGGTAGCGGTTTTCGAAGTTGAGCTTGGGTTCGCCGCCCATGATTTCCCGGGCGGCGTCAAGGGTGCGCTGGCGGTCGCCCGGATGCACCATGTCGATCATCGTCTCGCCGATCATCTCATCGGCGCTGTAGCCGAAAATGCGCTCGCACGCCGCGCTGACAAAAACGAAGCGCCCCTGCTTATCCACCGCACAGACGGCGTCCAGCAACAGATCGATATAGCTCGCCAGCGGCGCGGAATTCCGGTTTTCCATGGTTCAGCGTGGGTGTCCCGATAATGCAGCGCTCATCAACCATCCCTGCCCTGTCAGTCTTGCATCCTTGTTATCACGTTCAAGCCTTGTTCGGCATCAGCCCCGGCAACGCATGTACCAGTGCGTTGATGGCGAAACCGATGAACATCACCCCGCACAACCGGGTGATGGCCAGTTCATGACGCTGGTACAAGCTGCGCACCCGCCGCGCACCGACAATGCCAATGAGAATAGCGTAGGCGAGCAAACCGCCAACGAAACTCAGGGCGATCAGCGCCGGCAGCATCGACCAGTTGAGCAGTTCCGCACGGCTCGACAGCAACGCCGTGAACGTCGCCACCGCCACCGGATAGGCCTTGGGATTGGTCAAGCCAAACAGAATGCCGTGCCAGAACGGCTGCCGCGCCGGGCCCTGCGGCGCATCAACGCTGCTGCGTCGGGCGCGCACCGCACGCCAGCCAAGCCAGAACAGGTACAGGCCGCTGAGCACACCGAGCACGTCGAACGCGGTACTGCCGATCTCCCGCGCACCGACAATCGCGATCAGCGCCGTGCTGCACCACACCACATCGCCGAGCAAATGCCCGCACAGAAACCCCGCCCCGGCCCGTCGCCCATGGGCCGCGCCAATGCCGAACACCGCCAGCACACCCGGCCCCGGGGTGATGCCGTAGATAAAACCCGAGGCAAGCACGGCCATTAGCAACGATGGGGTCATGGGAAGTCCTTATGAACGGCATGGTGAATGGCCACCAGTCTATATCAGGCTCCGCAACATCGACTTACAGATTGTCGAAGAACTTCATCCCCGCATACGGCCGCTGCCGGCAGGCCGAAAGGCGCGACGCCAGGTCACCAACATGGGCTTCCAGCTTGTGGCCATCCGGGTCGAGGAAGTAGAACGATGCGCCCTCGCTGCAGTTGTCGCGCCATTCGTGAACCTGGACGGATCGCAGGCGCTCGACGAAACGCGGAAAATCCGCCGCATCGAGACTGAAAGCGTAATGGGTGTAGTCGGCGGCGGGCTCGGGATGGCGTAGCGGGTCGAGGGAGAGGCACAACCACAACCTCGGCAGCGACAGGTAGGCGCCGGTATCCCAAGTGGCTTCGAGGCGCATTTGCAGGAGACTCTGGTAGAACGCCACGCTGCGGTTCAGGTCGGTGACGGCGAAGGTCATGTGGTTGAGGCCTGTGAGCATGGGGTTAAGACCTTTGAGGTTTTCAGGTGCAACGCAGGTTTCACCTATGAGATTGGCAACGAAAAACGTCCAAATCCGCACACGGCAGACGGAAGGATTCAGCACTACCGCAAGAACATTTGTTACGACTGACAAACGGGGCTGGCCTCCCCCCCTGCATGACACTGTAGTATGTTGTATTACAAACCACTACATCGAGATCACCATGTCAGTTATGTCCCTGCGCATACCAGACGAAATAGCCGATACTCTCGCGAGTCTTTCCAAAGCAACGGGCCGCAGCAAATCATTTCTGGCGGTGGATGCGCTGCGTGAATACCTGGCCCGTGAAGCGTGGCAAATCGAGGAAATTCAGAAAGCCTTGAAAGAAGCCGATGAAGGTGACTTCGCGACACAAGACGAAGTGAACGCAATGGCCGACAAGTGGACGGCGAATGCGCGTTGAGTGGTTGCGTACGGCGTTAAAGAATCTGGATGACGAAGCCGCGTACATCGCCATCGAAAATCCAAAAGCTGCAGCAGATTTTGTCCAGGCGATTCTCGCCAGTGTTGATCACCTTGCCCGATTTCCAGCGACGGGTCGTGAGGGACGCTTACCCGGCACCCGGGAATGGGTCATGCCTGATCGCCCCTATTTGATTCCCTACCGGGTTCGCCAAGGTCGGCTTCAGGTACTACGAATTTTTCATACACGTCGCCTGCCACCTTCCAGTTGGTAAAGGCCATTTTAGAAAAGCTTCTAGCGTTCGATCCCCTCCTCAATCCTGCGATTCAACCAGTTCAACGCCTGATCCCCACCGCGCCGCTTATGCCACGCCAGCACAAAGGTGAACGACGGAATATGAAACGGCGGCGGCACGACGACCAACGAGGACTCATCGGTATCGCGTAAGCCGCGCGACGCGACGGTGAGGATCAGGTCGGTGCCGCTCATGAGCTGCGGGGCGACGCTCCAGTGCGGCAGGCTGATGGCGACACGCCGGCGTTCGCGCAAGGCGGTCAGTGCACGCTCGATCTCCGGGGTGCCGCTGCCGCGCATTTCCAACAGGACGTGGGGGCGTGCCAGATAGGTGGGCAGGTCGAGGACACCCTCGGCAGGCAGGCTGTTGCGGTCCACCAGGCAGGCGTAGTGCTCTTCGAACAGCGGGGTGCTGCGCAATTCGTTGGGCATTTCCGGGAATACACCGGCGGCGACGTCAATGTCACCGTTGAGCACGCCTTCGAGCATGCTTTCGCGGCTGCCATGGCTGATTTGCAGGTCGATGCCCGGCGCTTCGCGGCGCAAGGTTCGGATCAGTCCCGGCAAGACAATGGCAGCGCCGTAGTCGGACATCGCCAGGCGGAAGGTACGCCGGGTGGTCGCGGGATCGAAGGCGTTCGGCGCCAGCAGCGCTTGCACCTGGGCCAGGGCTTCGGCCAGCGGTGCCACCAGTTCCAATGCTCGCGCAGTCGATACAAGGCCGGCACCGGCGCGCACCAGCAGCGGATCGCCGAGCAGGTCACGCAATCGCGCCAGCGCATGGCTGACCGCCGGCTGGCTCAAGTGCAGACGCTCGGCCGCCCGGGTCACGTGTTGCTCGCTGAGCAAGGCGTCGAGGATCACCAGCAAGTTGAGGTCGATGCGTCGTAGATCATTCATCTGCTGCATGTTCTGGATTACAAAACGGAATTTAAATCTGCGCGACGAATACCCTAGAGTCCAGCAAAACCTGTTGGAGATCGATCATGAGTACGTTGCATTGGGCCGGTCTGATAGGGCTGGCGATGATCGCCGGGGCAGTGGTGCCGTTTCAGAGTGCGATCAACGTCAACCTCGGGCGCGGGTTGGGCCATCCGTTGTGGGCGACGCTCGCCTCGTTGCTGGTGAGCGTTATCGTGCTGTTGCCAATCATCGTTGCGATGCGCTTGCCGTTGCCGTCACTGGCATTCATCAGCAAGGCGCCGCTTTGGATGTGGGCCGGTGGCGCTTTTGGGGTGATCTTCATTTCCCTGGCATTGGTGCTGCTGCCCAAGCTGGGTGCCGCGGGGTTCATGGCATTGGCGCTGGCGGGGCAAGTGGTGGCGTCGTTGTTGCTGGATCACTACGGCTGGTTTGGATTGGTGGAGCGTCAGGTCACCTTGCCCAAGGTGGTTGGGGTGGTGCTGTTGATGGCCGGGGTGGTGTTGATTCAGTTCAGTGACACTGCGCAAAAAGCGATGACAGCGACTTCTTGAAGATCAAAAGATCGCAGCCGCCGGCAGCTCCTACGGGGATGCGTGGTCCGAGCAGGCGCTGCCGAAGGCTGCGATCTTTTAAAACTTATCGAGTGTGCGCAACTTCTGCGGCAACCCCCACAGCAACAGCGCCACCGCAATCAGCGCACAGACACCAATGACATACAGCGCCGGTGTGGTGCTGCCGGTCAGGTCCTTGATCCGGCCGACCATCACCGGACTGACGATGCCACCGAACTGGCCCAGGGTGTTGATCACCGCAATCCCGCCGGCAGCACCCGCGCCGGCACCGGCCAGCAGTTTCGGCGGCAGGGTCCAGAAGCTCGGGATGGAGGCGATGATCCCGGCACCGAGCAGGCCCAACGCGACAATCAGGAAGGTCGTGTGGTTGGCGAAGATCCCGGCGCAGAAGAACCCGACCGCGCCGACTGCCACCAGACCGGCGACAAACTTGCGTCGCTCGCCAGTAGCATCGGACAGGCGTCCGATCACCACCATGCTGATGGCACCACAGATATATGGGATGGCCGTCAGCAAGCCGATCATCACCGGACTTTCGGTGCCAGCGCTGCGGATCAGTTGCGGCGCCCAGAAATTCAGGCCGTAGGACGCCACCTGAATCAGGAAATAGATCAGGCCCAAGGTCAGGAAACCCGGAATCTTGAGTGCGGCGAGCAGCGAACCGCCACTCTTGTGCGGCTCATGCTGAGCGATGCGGCTGGCCAGCAGGGTCTTCTCCGATGACGTCAGCCAATGGGCATCTTCGATGCGATCCTTGAGCAGGGTCAGCACCAGCAAACCGAGGCCGATACAGGGCACGCCACCGAGCAGGAACAGCCAGTGCCAGCCACGCATTTGCAGCACGCCATCGAGGTGTTGCAACACCAGGCCGGAGAACGGCGCGCCCACCAGGCCGGCGAACGCCGACGACAGGAACAGCATCGAGGTAATGCGCCCGCGATAGTGCTGCGGAAACCACAGGGTCAGGTAATACAGCACGCCCGGGGCAAACCCCGCCTCCATCGCGCCGATCACGAAGCGCAGCACATAGAACTGCCATTCGCTGTTGACGAACACCATGGCCGCCGTGGCCAAGCCCCAGGACATCATGATCCGGGCGATCCAGCGCCGGGCGCCGACCTTGTACAGCATCATGTTGCTGGGCACTTCGAAAATCACATAACCGACCACGAACAACCCGGCACCCAGGCCGTAAGCGGTGTCGCTCAGGCTCAGGTCGGTCTGCAGCTGAAACTTGGCGAAGCTGATGTTGATGCGGTCGAAAAACGCGAACAGGTAGCAGACCATGATCAGCGGCATCAGGCGCCAGGCGACTTTGCTGACCAGGGCTTTTTCTTCGTCGTGGCTAACGGCCGGGCTCGCGCCGGCCTCCAGTGCATTTAGGGTCATTGCGTTTCTCCAGGCGGACTTCCCTTGGGTGTCCGATTGTTTTTGTTGTCTGGTTGAGGTGCTTTTTTATTGTGGGAGCGGGCTTGGTCAGGAGGGTGTCGGGTGCAAATCACAATTGCGCCCGGCCTTGGCCAGTTGTCCGGGCACTTCATGACCGAGCAGCGCCGGCAGTCCTCGGGACAGTTTCAACAGCAGCGGCAGATCGATACCGGTATGAATGCCGACTTCGTCGCACAGGTTCACCAGATCCTCGGTGCAGATGTTTCCCGACGCCCCCGGCGCAAACGGGCAGCCGCCGAGGCCGCCGAGAGCCGCGTCGAAGCGTCGGGCGCCGGCCTCGTAGGCGGCCAGCACGTTGCAAAGGCCAAGGCCGCGGGTGTTGTGAAAATGCAGGGTCAGGTCCGTCGGGGACACCCGCTGCAGCACCCGGCGCACCAGCCGGTCGACCTGACGCGGATTGGCCATGCCCGTGGTATCGGCCAGGGTGACGCCCTGAATGCCGAGTTCCTGATAGGCATCGACGATGTGCAGTACCCGGTCCTCATCGATCTTGCCTTCGAACGGACAGCCGAAGGTGGTGGCGATGCTGCCGTTGAGTCGCACAGGACTGTCGCCAACGAACTGCACAATCTCGCCGAACGCAGCCAATGAATCTTCACAGCGCATGCGCATGTTCGCCAGGTTGTGGGTCTGGCTGGCGGACATCACCAGGTTCAGCTCATCGGCACGGCACGCCAGCGCCCGTTGCGCGCCTTTGAGGTTGGGGATCAGCGCGACGTAGATCACCCCCGGTTGCCGGGCGATGCCCTTGAACACCAGTTCGCCATCGCGCAGCGCCGGAATGGCCTTGGGCGACACGAACGAACCGGCTTCGATGCGGCTGAATCCGGCCTGCGACAGTTGATCGATCAGGGCAATCTTGTCGTCGGTTTCAACCCAGGTCGGCTCGATTTGCAGACCGTCGCGCGGGGACACTTCCTGCACGATCAGGCTGTCGGAATAATCGGTGATCATTGCACCACTCCTTCGACTTTCAGGCGTTCGATGTCCATTGGGGTCAGGCCCAATTGCGCGAGGATGCCGTCGGTGTGCTGGCCCAAACCAGGGCCGGACCAGTTCACGCCGCCGGGCGTCTCGGAGAGTTTCGGCACGATGCCCGGCATCTTCACCGTGGCGCCACCGGGCAGCTCGGCATTGAGCAGCATGTCCCGCGCCTGATAGTGCGGATCGGCGACGATGTCGGCCACCGAGTAGATGCGCCCGGCCGGGACTTCGGCGGCTTCCAGGGCGGCCAGTACCTCATCGATCGGCAGGCTGCTGGTCCAGTGGGTGATGGCGGCGTCGAGCAGATTGCTCTTGGCTGCACGCCCGTCGTTGTGGGCGAATTCCGCCGCCTCGGCCAGATCGGCGCGGCCGATGGTTTGCATCAGGCGCTTGTAGATCGGATCGCTGTTGCCGGCGATCACCACGTAGGCGCCGTCGGCCGTCAGATAGGTATTGGACGGCGCAATCCCCGGCAAGGCACCGCCGCTGCGTTCGCGCACATGGCCCAGCATGTCGTATTCCGGCACCAGGCTTTCCATGACATTGAACACGCTTTCGGCCAGGGACACATCGACGATCTGCCCGCCACCCTGCCCGGTCTTGACCCGCAACAATGACATCAGCGCACCGATCACCGCGTGCAGCGATGCCAGGGAATCGCCAAGGCTGACGCCGACCCGCGCCGGCGGCGAACCGGGGGTGCCGGTGGTGTAGCGAATCCCGCCCATGGCCTCGCCAATAGCACCGAACCCCGGACGATCGCGGTACGGACCGGTCTGGCCGTAACCGGAAATCCGCACCAGCGTCAGGTTGGGATTGAGCGCGTGCAACACGTCCCAACCGAGGCCGAGTTTCTCCAGGGCGCCGGGGCGCAGGTTTTCGATCAGCACGTCGGCGCTGGTCGCCAGTTGCTTGACCAGTTCGATGCCTTCGGGGGATTTGAGGTTCAGCGCCAGGGACTTCTTGTTGCGCGATTGCAGGTACCACCACAACGAAGTGCCTTCGTGCAGCTTGCGCCATTTGCGCAGGGGATCGCCTTGGCCCAAGGCTTCGATCTTGATCACTTCGGCGCCGAACTCGGCCAGCATGCGCGCCGCAAACGGCGCGGCGATCAGCGTGCCGATCTCGATCACTTTGATCGCACTCAAGGGGGCAGTCATCGCGGGGTACCTCTTGTTCTTGGAATATGAGCCAAGGCTAGAGGACAGGGGGCTCGGGAATCCAACCTTCAGTTGGCAACGAGCGTTCGCGAAATGCGAACGCTCTGGAAGATTGTCGTGGCCTCGGGGCCGCCTTCGCGAGCAGGCTCGCTCCCACAGGGGAACGCATTCCAATGTGGGAGCGAGCTTGCTCGCGATGAGGCCCGCCCATTCAGCCGAGAACTATCAGGCTGGCCCCCGCAAATGCTCAAACAACATCCGGCTTACCGGCGACAGCAACGCCTCATCACGCACCACCAGAATCAGCGCCCGATCAGACCATTCGTCCGTCAACGGCACCGCGTGCAACCCCAGCGCCCGGCCAAACAATTCAAAGGCGCGCTGCGGAAGGATGCCGATGCCCATGTTGGCCTGGATCATCCGACACATCGCATCGAACCCCGGCACATGAATACGAACCCGCAGCACCTTGCCGGCCTGGCGCGCCGCCGCGTGGGTGCGCATGTTGATCGAACTGGCGGCATGCAATCCAACGTAATCACTGTCGAGCGTATCGGCGAACGCCACGCTCGACCGGCTCGCCAATGGATGATGCGGCGGCATCAGCACCACCAGTTTGTCCTGGCGATACAGCACGCTGTGCAGGCCCTTGATGTCACTGTCAATGGAACAGATCCCGAGGTCGGCCACCCCGTCGAGCACGCCCTGAATCACCCCGGCGCTGGGGCGTTCTTCGAGGTCGGTCTTGACCTGTGGGTGACGCTCGGAAAAATCCCGCAGGTCCTCGGGCAAAAACTGAATGATCGCCGACAGATTGGCGAGCATCCGCACATAACCGCGCACACCGTGGCTGTGCTCCCCCAGTTCAAGCCCCATTTTCTCGACGTTGAACAACATCTGCCGCGCATGGTGCAGCAGGGTCTCACCGGCCGGCGTCAGGGACATGCCCTTGGCCTGGCGCACGAACAGGCTGATGCCCAGCGCCTCCTCCAGCTCCATCAAGCGCTTGCTCGCCGCCGAAACTGCAATCGCTTCGCGCGAGGCGGCTCGGGTCAGCGTGCCCTCTTCATGGACGGCGACGAACAGTTGCAGGGTGATCAGGTCGAGACGGCGGATCAGGCTTTTTTGCAGCATCGGGTACTCGGCGAAGTCGGCTCAGGCGAAGTCGCAGCATAGCGTTCTTCGCCCGCGTCGTGCCGTGGTCCGGGCACCGGTCGTGATAAAGTCGCCGCCCACAGACCTTTTGCCGTGAGACGAAGACCGCAATGACCGATTTCCAGGATGTCGATGCTCAACTTGAAGACTGGAACGCCTTGCGCAGCACCACTTCGTTCAGTGGTTTGCTGGTAGGCAACGGGGCCAGTCGCGCGGTATGGGACGATTTCGGCTACGAGTCACTGTTCGAAAACGCCCGCACCGTTGAAGAAAAACCCCTGAGCCAATCCGAGCTGAGCGTGTTCGATGCGATGCAGACCCGTAGTTTCGAGCAGGTACTGAGCGCCTTGAAAACCACCAGCCGGGTCAACAAGGCCCTGGCTGTCAGCTCCGCCGCCCCGCGCAATCGCTACTACGCGATCAAGGAAGCGCTGATCAACACCGTGCATGCGGTGCATATCCCGTGGCGGCTAGTGGTGCCTTCGACGCTGGCAGCCATCAATCAGGAACTGGCCAGTTACCGCACGGTGTTCACCACCAACTACGACTTGCTCAACTACTGGGCGGTGCAACACCAGCCTGAGGCAATCACCGATCTGTTCCAGGGCGCCGAGCCCGGTTTCGACCTGAGCGACACGGCCACCGATAAAACCCGTTTGCTGTACCTGCACGGCGGTCTGCATCTGGTGCGCAACCAGGACGGTACGGCGCGCAAGCTGATGTCGACCGAGGGCACCTTGCTGGGCAATTTCGCCATCAACAACACGATCAAGACCCTCGACGACGTGCCGCTGTTCGTCAACGAAGGGCCGAGCGCGGACAAGCTCAAGACCATCCGCAGTTCGGACTATCTGTCGTTCTGCTACGAGCAATTACTTGGTCACGGCCAGGCGCTGTGCATCTTCGGCCAGGCGCTGGGGGAACAGGACAGCCACATCATCCATGCCCTGCGCCTGGCGAAACCGCAGGTACTGGCGATCTCGATTTACCCGCGCAGCAAGGCATTCATCCAGCACCAGAAACGGCATTACGCGAATGTGTTTGAGGGGACGGGTGTGGAGTTGCGGTTTTTTGATTCGAAGAGCCATGCGCTGGGTGGCACGAAGCTCACGGTTCCGGTCGAGGTTTGAGGCAAACGAAGAGCCCAGTGGCGAGGGAGCTTGCTCCCGCTGGGCTGCGAAGCGGCCCCCTGCATTTTTTCCATGAAAAATGCTTGGCAGGTTTTACGTCTGCTGCGCAGCCGAACGGGACGGTGCGGCGATCCGACAAGCTCCCTCGCCACAAAGACCAGGCAAGCTCATTCTTCGGTGCTATGCACCACCACCAGCAACTGCGCCTGCACCTCGCCCACCGAACGAATCCGGTGCGGCTTTTGCGCATTGAAATGCAACGCATCGCCACGATCGAGCAGCACGCGTTCGTTCATGAAGTCCACTTCCACCCGCCCTTCGTGGACGAATAAAAACTCCTCGCCCAGATGCTCCTTGAAGGTCTTGTCGGTGAATTCTGCCGGCGGGTAAATGATGAACGGCAGCAGGCTGCGTGAACTGACCTGATGGGCCAGCACTGCGTAACCGGGATTGTTATCACTGGCCCCCAAAGGTTGCCGCTCGTGGCTGCGCACCAGGCTGTAGCTGTCGAGGCTGACGTTGTCTTCAGAGAACAACTCTTCGACCTTCACATTCAGCGCCTTGGCCAGTTTCAACGCCGCCGCAATCGATGGCGTGTTCAACCCGCGTTCGACTTTCGACAGGTAACTCTTGGTCATGCCGGATTTTTCGGCCAAGGCTTCCAAGGTCACGCCAAGTTTTTTTCTTAGTAATTTCAAACGGATAGACATGCAGAGCGATTAATCCATCAAGGAGGCAACGATTTGTCCTTGCCAATGACACAAGGTGTCATATAGCCTCTTTAGTGTCATTTACGCTCACCGACGACTTTGCGAGGAACCGGTGAGCGGCAAACCCGACGTCCATTGAATCACCCAAAGGACACCGATATGGCCAAGACATTAGCACTGCCCAAAGAGCAACTGGTCAAGCACGCGCTGAGCCAAATGCAAAATACCCTGGCGGATAATACGTGGACCGCCCGACAAAAGCTGGCCCTGACCTGCCGCGTCCTGTTCGAGCACGGCCACGATTCCGGCCTTGCCGGGCAAATCACCGCCCGTGGTCCGCAACCCGGCACTTACTACACTCAGCAACTGGGCCTGGGTTTCGACGAAATCACCGCGGGCAACCTGCTGCTGGTCAACGAAGACCTGGAGGTGCTCGAAGGCCACGGCATGCCCAACCCGGCCAATCGTTTTCACAGTTGGGTGTACCGCGCCCGAGCGGATGTGAACTGCATCATTCACACCCATCCGACCCACGTTGCTGCCTTGTCGATGCTGGAGGTGCCGCTGCAGATTTCCCACATGGACCTCTGCCCGCTCTATGACGACTGTGCGTTTCTCGAAGGCTGGCCGGGTGTGCCGGTGGGTAACGAAGAAGGCGAGTTGATTGCCGGGGCACTGGGCGACAAACGGGCGATCCTGCTTTCGCATCATGGCCAATTGTCCACCGGCAGCAGCATCGAGGAAGCCTGTGTCATCGCGCAACTGATCGAACGCGCCGCGAAGCTGCAACTGCTGGCAATGAGCGCCGGGACCATCAAGCCGATCATCCCCGAGCTGGGGCGCGAAGCCCATGACTGGATTGCCCGGCCGAAACGCCACGCCGCCGCTTTCAACTACTACACCCGACAGGTCCTGCGGCAACACGCCGATTGCCTGAACTGAACCCATTGATTGAACGGAGGGACACCATGTCCAGCGCAAACATTCACGGCATCATCGGCTACACCATCACGCCTTTTACCGCCAATGGCGAAGGCATCGACCTGGACGCCCTCGGGCGCTCCATCGATCGTCTGATCGAGGGCGGCGTGCACGCCATCGCACCGCTGGGCAGCACCGGTGAAGGTGCCTACCTGAGCGACGCGGAGTGGGATCAGGTCAGCGAATTCAGCATCAGGCACGTGGCCAAACGCGTGCCGACCGTCGTCAGCGTGTCCGACCTGACCACCGCTAAAGCGGTGCGTCGCGCGCGTTTCGCCGAAGCCCACGGCGCCGACGTGGTGATGGTGCTGCCAGCGTCCTACTGGAAACTCAGCGAAGCGGAAATCCTTGCCCATTACCGCGCCATCGGCGACAGCATCGGCGTGCCGATCATGCTCTACAACAACCCGGCCACCAGCGGCACCGACATGTCGGTGGACCTGATCCTGCGCATCGTAAAGGCCGTGGAAAACGTGACCATGGTCAAGGAGAGCACCGGCGACATCCAGCGCATGCACCAACTGCAACGCCTCGGCGAAGGCCAGGTGCCGTTCTACAATGGCTGCAACCCACTGGCCCTGGAAGCCTTTGCCGCCGGTGCAAAAGGCTGGTGCACCGCCGCGCCGAACCTGATCCCGCAGCTCAACCTGGATTTGTACGAAGCAGTGCTGGCCAACGATTTGCGCAAGGCACGCGAGTTGTTCTATCGCCAGTTGCCGCTGCTGGATTTCATCCTCAAGGGTGGCTTGCCGGCGACGATCAAGGCGGGCTTGCGGGCGACGGGGCTGGATGTGGGGGATCCGCGGCTGCCGGTGTTCCCGTTGGGTGAGGCCGGTTGTGCTCAGTTGCAAGATCTGTTGAAGGCCCTGCGCTGACCTCCAGCCGTACATAAAACCACTGTGGGAGCGAGCTTGCTCGCGATGGCGGTCTATCAGACAACATGGATGTTAATGTTATGGCCTCATCGTCGGAACGCAGCCCGGAGCAAGCTCGCTCCCACAGGGATTTGTGCTGGATTTGAAAGCTGTACTCAAAGCACCGGCAACGTCTTGTCCTTGACCACCTTGGACGAGCCATTGGCCTTCACACTGGCAATGCCTTTTTCCATGGCCGCCGGCGAGGAATAAGCCTCGCTGCTGCCGATGATCTCGTGGTTGCCCGCCTTGAGGTTGAAATACGGATGGCCATCCTTGGTGGTTTTCGTTTCGTAACGCTCATCCAGCTGGCTGTTGGCCTGGACCGAGGCGATGCCTTTGTCGGCGGCGGCGTGGGTGGTGTACAGCTCGCTGGTCAGAATGGTCTCGGCGTTGGCTGCCTTGAGGACAAACCTGAACTGGCCATTGCTGCTTTTGCTCACTTCATACCATCCGGACATGCTGTTTCTCCTTGGCGATTGAGAGGTTGCGCGCTTCACAGTAAAGACCAGCCTGGTGTTTCTGTCGCCTGTACCGGCCCCTTCGCGGGCAAGCCCGCTCCCACAGGTTCAATGTGATCCCTGTGGGAGCGGGCTTGCTCGTGAAAGAGGCAATGCGGTCGCAGCTATTTCACCACCGCCCGCACCACCGACAACTCCGGCGCCGACGTCCGTCGCTGGCTCAGATAGCGCGTACAACTCACCCGCAGGAACGAAGCGAAATTGACCACCTCGCCGCGATAGTCCATCACCTCTTCATACAGCTTGGCGATCAACTGATTGGTGGTCATGCCATCGACCTCGGCGATTTCGCTGAGGATGTCCCAGAACTGATTCTCCAGCCGCAGGGTGGTGACCACCCCGCAGATGCGCAGCGAGCGAGAGCGCGATTCGTAGAGTATCGGGTCGGCTTTGACGTACAGCTCGCACATGGACTTGTCCCTCGTCACAGCGTGATTTTGGTACCCAGCAACCGCAGGAAACCGGCCAGCCAGTTCGGGTGCGCAGGCCAGGCCGGAGCCGTGGCCAGATTGCCCTGGACATGACCGTCCGTCACCGGAATATCGATATACGTACCGCCCGCCAGCCGCACTTCCGGAGCGCAAGCCGGATAAGCGCTGCATTCGCGACCTTCAAGAACACCCGCTGCCGCCAGCAACTGCGCACCATGGCACACGGCAGCGATCGGCTTGCCGGCCTTGTCGAATGCGCGCACCAACTCCAGGACTTTTTCGTTCAGGCGCAGGTACTCCGGCGCACGTCCGCCCGGAATCAACACCGCGTCATAATCGGCGGCGTTGACCTTGGCGAAATCGAAGTTCAGGGCAAACAGGTGACCGGGTTTTTCACTGTAGGTCTGGTCGCCTTCAAAGTCATGGATCGCCGTGCGCACGGTCTGGCCGGCAGCCTTGTCCGGGCAAACGGCGTGCACCGTGTGGCCGACCATCAACAGCGCCTGGAACGGCACCATCACTTCATAGTCTTCGACGTAATCACCGACCAACATCAGAATTTTTTTCGCAGCCATGGGGAAGACTCCTCTGGAAGTGGGCTTGCAGGAGTATTCAAGGTAGTCCCATTCCGCAGGTGTGGGTAATAACCAGCTACTACCGTGTGGCGAAAACTGTACGGATACTTCTGTAGCCAGCTGTAAGCGCCAAAGCCCCGGGTTTATGGCTAGATAAAGACATCTCCCATCACCCACGATTCTGGTTGCCATCATGTCCTCGCGCGAAAACACCGGCATGGCCCTGGGCCTGCTCGGCGTTGTGATCTTCAGCCTAACCCTGCCCTTCACGCGGATCGTCGTGCAGGAACTGCACCCGCTGCTCAACGGCTTGGGCCGGGCACTGTTTGCGGCGGTTCCAGCGGCGTTGCTGTTGCTGTGGCACCGGGAAAAATGGCCGACCTGGAAACAGGTCAAAGGCCTGACGCTGGTGATGGCCGGGGTGATCCTCGGTTTCCCGGTGTTGTCGGCCTGGGCCATGCAAACCTTGCCGGCGTCCCACGGTGCGCTGGTCAATGGCTTGCAGCCGCTGTGCGTAGCGCTGTACGCCGCATGGTTGTCCCATGAGCGACCTTCGAAAGCCTTCTGGGCCTGCGCCGCATTGGGCAGCGCGTTGGTGCTCGGTTATGCGCTGATCAGCGGTGCCGGCAGCATTCAGGCCGGCGACTTGCTGATGCTTGGCGCCATTGCAGTGGGCGGATTGGGTTACGCCGAAGGAGGCCGACTGGCCAGGGAAATGGGCGGCTGGCAGGTGATCTGCTGGGCGCTGGTGCTGTCGACGCCGCTGCTGATCGGGCCGGTGGTGTATCTGGCACTGCAGCATCAGGGCGAGATTTCCGCCAAGACCTGGTGGGCCTTCGGTTATGTCTCGCTGTTTTCGCAGTTCATCGGCTTCTTCGCCTGGTACGCCGGGCTGGCCATGGGCGGGATTGCCCGGGTCAGTCAGATCCAGTTGCTGCAGATCTTCTTCACCATCGCCTTCTCCGCGCTGTTCTTCGGTGAACATGTGGAGCCGATTACCTGGCTGTTTGCTGGCGGGGTGATCGTGACGGTGATGCTGGGACGCAAGACAGCAGTGCGCCCGGCACAACCGGGCACGTTACCGACAGGGGTTCAGCTCAAGCCTTAGCACCGAGGAAACCGTCAGCGCGCAGCAAGGTTTCCAGGCAATGCTCGCTGATGTGATAGAAATCCTTCAGCTCCTGAATCTTCGCCAGCAACCGGGCCGGGTCCACCGGCTCGGCGCGTTTGACCGCCAGGATCATCTTGTTCTTGTTGGTATGGTCCAGTGAGATGAACTCGAACACTTTGGTCTCGTAGCCGCAAGCCTCAAGGAACAACGCGCGCAAACTGTCGGTGACCATCTCGGCCTGCTGGCCCAGGTGCAAGCCGTATTGCAGCATCGGCTTGAGCAGCGCCGGGCTCTGGATTTGCAGGCGGATCTGTTTGTGGCAGCACGGCGAGCACATGATGATCGAAGCACCGGAACGGATGCCGGTGTGGATCGCATAGTCGGTGGCGATATCGCAGGCATGCAGGGCGATCATCACGTCCAGCTCGCTCGGCGCCACGCTGCGCACGTCACCGCACTTGAACACCAGGCCAGGGTGTTCAAGCCTGGCGGCGGCGGTGTTGCACAGGGTGACCATGTCTTCACGCAGCTCGACACCGGTCACCTCGCCTTCGGCCTTCAAGGTGTTGCGCAGGTAATCGTGGATGGCGAAGGTCAGGTAGCCCTTGCCCGATCCGAAGTCCGCCACTCGCACCGGCTTGTCCAGCGCCAGGGGTGACGACGTCAGCGCATGGCTGAACACTTCGATGAACTTGTTGATCTGCTTCCACTTGCGCGACATCGCCGGGATCAGTTCATGTTGTTTGTTGGTCACACCCAGGTCGGCGAGAAACGGCCGGCTCAGGTCAAGAAAACGGTTTTTCTCACGGTTGTGCTCGGCCGATGGCACTTCGCGCAATTGCTGAGGTTGGCTCTTGAACAGCGATGACTTGCCCTTTTTGCTGTATTCGAGCTGGGCTTCGTCGGTCAGCGACAACAAATGCGCATTTTTGAACGACGCCGGCAGCAGCCCGGCAATGTTCGCCACACCGTCGACCAACGGCAGGTTCTTGGTGATATCGCGGGTCTTGTAGCGGTAGACAAAAGACAGGCAAGGCTGCGCCTTGACCGTCACCGGCTTGATGATGATCCGCTGCAGGTCCGTTTCATCGCCCACGTACTTGGCCAGCACCAGTTTGATGAACGCGTTGTGCTCGAGGCTGGATTGCAGCAAATCGATGAACTGGGCGTGATGATCCGGCGCGAGGCTGGCGGGAGTGGCGGTGACGGACATGGAAAAACGGCCTCGGCAATACGAATCTGGGGATGCCGGGTATTTTAGGGGGGACGAGGGTTTTGGGCACGGAGTAATTTTACACCAGGTCCCGTTCCCGCCGATCGGGACCTGAATCCAACCTTCGCTACCTCATGGCTCCACCAGTCGAAGTTTGCGATTGGTCGGCGAGTTGATGACGAACTTGACGATCAACCCTACCGGCACTGCCCACGTCAGACCGTTGGCCGGATCAGTGACCACGGCGACAGTTTCGGAACTTGCAGACAGATCCAGACGTCGGCGATCGTTGCTGGACTTGAGTAATCCGTACGCGTGGCTGACCAGCCGCTCCGCCTGGTGCATCGGCATATCCAGACTCTGCAAATGCCTCACCGCACGGCAGAACAGCACTTGATCATCAATCACACCCTCGCCTTCATGACGGGCCAGAAACGCCTGCGCTATGGTCAACAGCTCCTCATTCAAATGGGCCTGTTCATCAACCTCCTTCATGCTCAAGACTCCTGTTGCGCTTGCGCCGCCGGAGCAATCTCGGCGACAGGCCGCGCGGCGCGACGCAAGTCAGGTCCGGCGCACGGCAGGTGCACGGCCGGATTGGGCATGCCACTGGGGGAAAGCTCATGGGTCATTTCGAACTCGGCCCGCACCGACCAGCCACAGGCCTCCGACGTACATTGCAGGTACGCCACCCGCAGGAAAATATGCCGTCCTTCGCTGGTACGTATGCGCATCCGGCTCAAGCAGTGTGGGCACACCATCTTGTAAGTACTCATACATGCTTCCTTTGGGCCATCCGGTGGTAATCGAATTGATCAAACGCAATACTGTTTGAAACACAATTCGTGAATGACAGGTGCTGCAAATAACGCCCTCCGGACAAAAGGAAGTGCAACGGGTGGACACGTAATAGATACGAGCCAAGCTCGTAGGAAATCACCCTGATACCATTAGGAAGTTTCGACATCGTATTCTTCTGATTCATAGTTGATGATTGATTACTTACAAGAAAAAAAGTACTCATTACGCATACGTTAAGCACTCAAAAAGCATATGTCAAAAGGAAGAGGCTCAAATTGCGTAGCAAAAAATCACAAGCTGTCCTGGCCCGTCTGAAGCAAATTACGGGCACAAAAACTGACGCTTCCCTGTCTTCTGAGCTACAGATCAGCCCGCAGACACTCAGTAGCTGGAAAGGCCGCGACAGCACGCCATACTCATTATGCGTAGATATTGCACAGACTCGCGGCATCTCCCTTGACTGGTTGCTGCTGGGCGAGGGGCCGATGCTGCGGCAAACGCATCTCAACGCCCCTGCAAATGTTGCGGAAACTGCAACAACGCAGGAAAGCACCATCCTTTCGCTGTGGCGATTGCTTGATGAGGATGACCGCTGCGCAATACAAAGCGCATTGGAGGAAAAGCGACGCCTGCGAGATCTTGAAACACAACTTTCGGAGATGGCCGCCATACTTGCAACACTTGGACACTCGAACAAAACCTGACTTGAAGTCCGACGTTTCAATGCTTGAAGGCATGCCACAAAACAATAATGTTGCCACTACTGCGAACAATCATTACGCATGAAAAAACACTCACCACTGCATGCCAAGGGCTCACCGGCAGGAATGCCAGCAATACATCGACGCCGGCAAGGTAAAACACTGCGCCACACAAGCTGATCAATATCCTGTCGCACCAGTTGTAACGTTGTTCGTCGCGCCGGTAACACGCCAGCCTGAACGCACTGATCAGGTGAGCCACCCCCGTCACCCACACCAGAACTGCCATCTCAAAGGTCATTGCCCTCGCCCTCGGAGATGACGAAGGATGTCACCGAGGCCGGCGCCATCGATCCACTGCATGAGCTTGATGCTGATGGGAATGACCAGCAACGCGCACAGAAAAGCCGTCACACCTGCGGTCAGAAAAGGCGCCAGTGGCTGGGCGACCGGAGCAAACAGGTAACCGACACCCGCCGACAACAACCAGGAACCGATGCGCTGCCAAGCCTTGAAGTTGGCGCGAGTGGTCGTGACCAGCCACGCACCAAGCGTCGCGCCGAACAGGGCTTCTCCATCGATAACCGGCAACGTCGCAATACCCAACCCCACCATGAGCCCGCTGATACTGTTGTAGGTCGAATCAGTCAGGCTCATGGGTATCTCGCGACTGCGATGGATCAACAGTGATGACCCCCGACTCCAGCGCCTTGAACACGGCAGCGTTGCGAGATCTGACGGCGAACTTGCGGCGGATATTGGAGAAGTGGAAGTTGATGGTGGATTCCGAGCAACTCTGAATCCTGGCGATCTCCCAGGACGTTTTGCCTTTGAGGCACCACTCCAGGGCTTGTGTCTCTTTCGTTGTCAGTTGCACCGGCTGAGCGAACATTGCGCTACCGGGGGCATCCTCCACCAAGGTATCCAGCGATTGTTGCGTATTCATAAGAGCTCCCTCTACATAGAACGCCCATCGCAGGGCGTGCATCATGTGAGAGATGTTGAAGACAAGCTCCGCGGCGAACAACGTTCCGGAACTGTGTCGCGGCGCATTACAAAAGCAGATGAAGCCCTGGCTTAACCCAGCACCACCAGACGATTCGGCAGTTCATTGCGCACATGGGTCACCGGCACATGCACCTTGAGCAACTCTCCACAGGCCTCGACACAACTGACAAAGCCCTGCAGCGTCTGCCCCTGTTTAACCTGCTGGGTGAACGCCGCGACGATCGCGTCCCAGCTCTTGTTATCCAGCCGGCTGGAAATCCCTTCATCCACCAGGATCTCCACATAACGCTCAGCCTCGGAAACGAAAATCAGCACGCCGGTGCTGCCCTCGGTGTGGTGCAGGTTCTGCTCCAGGAACTGCCGGCGCGCCAGGTTCGAGGCGCGCCAGTGGCGCACCGAGCGCGGGATCAGATGGGTGGTGACTTTCGGCAGGCGGAACACCAGACACAGCACGATGAAGATGGCCCATTGCACCAGCAGCAGGCTGTGCAGGGTCAGCCAACCGGTGAAGTAATGCACGATGCCCGGTACCAGCAGCGCCAGCAGGCTGGCCCACAGCAACGGGATATATGCATAGTCGTCGGCGCGGGCCGCGAGTACGGTCACCAGTTCCGCGTCGGTCTCGCGCTCGACTCGGGCAATGGCCTCGGCCACCTTGCGTTGTTCGTGTTCAGTCAGTAATGCCATGTCGTGAAGTGCCTGCTCGTTTTTATTATCACCAGCCGCCGGACGAACCGCCCCCGCCGAAACTGCCCCCGCCGCCGCTGAAGCCTCCCCCTCCACCGCCGCCGCCAAACCCACCACCGCCAAAGCCGCCCCCGGGTCCACCGGAGCCGCCCCGGCCAGCGGGAAGGATACCGAGCATCTGGCACACAAAAACAGTCAGGATGAACAACATCACCAAAAACACGAACAAACCGGGATGTCGCGCGATGAAATCGTCCCCCGGATCACCTCTGGATTCATACGCAGTGGAGGGTTCGTCCAGGGGGTTTCCGCCCAGCACCACCAGCATCGCCGCCACGCCGTCACTGATGCCTTTACTGAAATTGCCGGTCTTGAATGACGGGGTGATGACCTGGTTGATGATCACCGAACTCTGGGCGTCGGTCAGGCGATCCTCCAGACCGTAACCGACTTCGATACGCAGCCGGCGCTCGTCCCGGGCGATGATCAGCAAGGCACCATTGTTCTTGTCCTTCTGCCCGATGCCCCAATGGCGGCCGAGTTGGTAACCGAAGTCGGCGATGTCGGTGCCTTGCAAATCCGGCAAAGTCACGACCACAAGCTGCTCGCCCGTGGCTTGTTCATGGGCCTGAAGTTGTTGGCTGAGCTGCTGGCGCACCGATGGCTCGATCATCTGCGCATTGTCGACCACCCGCCCGGTCAGCGCCGGGAAGCTCAGCTCGGCCCGGGCAGCGATCGCCACCACCCACAACAACAGCAACAGGCCTGTTTTCAGGACGCGCATGGGCAACCTCTTGCGTGGTGACACCGATTACCGCTGTTCAGAATTTGACCTCGGGAGCCTTTTCCGAACCCGGCGTGGCTTCGAAGGTCTCGCGCATCGGAAGGTCGCTGTACATCACGGTGTGCCACAGGCGACCGGGGAACGTGCGGATCTCGGTATTGTACTTCTGCACCGCGAGGATGAAATCGCGCCGGGCCACGCTGATGCGGTTCTCGGTGCCTTCAAGCTGCGACTGCAAGGCGAGGAAGTTCTGGTTGGCCTTGAGGTCCGGATAACGCTCGGAGACCACCATCAAACGGCTCAAGGCGCCGCTGAGCTGGTCCTGGGCTTGTTGGTACTGTTTGAGCTTTTCCGGGTTGTCGAGGGTCGAGGCATCCACCTGGATCGAAGTGGCCTTGGCCCGGGCCTCGATGACCGCCGTCAGTGTCTCTTCTTCATGTTTGGCATAGCCCTTGACGGTTTCCACCAGGTTGGGAATCAGGTCGGCGCGCCGCTGATACTGGTTCTGCACCTGGCCCCAGGCGGCCTTGGCCTGTTCGTCGAGGGTGGGGATGTTGTTGATGCCGCAGGCGGTCAGCAACGTGGCCAGCATCAGCAGCGTGACGACCTGCAAACGCGAGCGGTAGGTTGGACTTACATTCATCAGGATAACGCTCCCTTGTACATTTCATGAAAAAACCGACCGTGAAACCTTCTGGGCCGGCTCTTGGGGCATAATCGCCCGCGCCTCTGGATTGCAACGGGCCGATGGGCTAAAAAGAGGCCCTGCGCGAAAACGCATCCGCCATCTGGCTGTGGTTTTTTGGCTCTGGTCTTTTGAGCCGGCACCCGAACAACAATAGACGCTCCCTAAATTTTGGCTGGCCGGCGTGTACATCGCCGTTTGGGCCCTTGAGAAAACTATTCATGAAGAAGCTGTGTTTGCTGGGCCTGTTCGTCAGCCTGGCCAGTCATAACGTATTGGCCGCCACGACACCCGCACCCCTGGAGAACAAGGAAGCCTTCGTCAGCAACCTGATGAAGCAAATGACCCTCGATGAAAAAATCGGCCAGTTGCGCCTGATCAGCATCGGCCCGGAAATGCCACGCGAAATGATCCGCAAGGAAATCGCGGCCGGCAACATCGGCGGTACGTTCAACTCGATCACCCGCCCGGAAAACCGGCCGATGCAGGACGCGGCGATGCGCAGCCGCCTGAAGATCCCGATGTTCTTCGCCTACGACGTGATCCACGGCCACCGCACCATTTTCCCGATCCCGCTGGCCCTGGCCTCGAGCTGGGACATGGACGCCATCGGCCTGTCCGGGCGCATTGCCGCCAAGGAAGCCGCGGCTGACAGCCTCGACATCACCTTCGCGCCGATGGTCGACATCTCCCGCGATCCGCGCTGGGGCCGTACTTCCGAAGGCTTCGGCGAAGACACCTACCTGGTGTCGCGCATTGCCGGCGTGATGGTCAAGGCGTTCCAGGGCACGGGCGCGAACGCGGCCGACAGCATCATGGCCAGCGTCAAGCACTTTGCCCTGTACGGCGCGGTCGAGGGTGGCCGCGACTACAACGTGGTCGACATGAGCCCCGTCAAGATGTACCAGGACTACCTGCCGCCGTACCGGGCCGCCATCGATGCCGGCGCGGGCGGGGTCATGGTCGCGCTGAACTCGATCAACGGCGTGCCGGCCACCGCCAACACCTGGCTGATGAACGACCTGTTGCGCAAGGAATGGGGCTTCAAGGGCCTGGCGGTCAGCGACCACGGGGCGATTTTCGAACTGATCAAGCACGGTGTTGCCGCCGACGGTCGCGAAGCGGCGAAGCTGGCGATCAAGGCCGGCATCCACATGAGCATGAACGACACCCTGTACGGCAAAGAACTGCCAGGGCTGCTGAAGTCCGGCGAGATCCAGCAGAGCGACATCGACAACGCCGTGCGTGCGGTGCTGGGCGCCAAGTACGACATGGGCCTGTTCAAGGACCCGTACCTGCGCATCGGCAAGGCCGAGGATGATCCGGTCGACACCTACGCCGACAGCCGCCTGCACCGCGCCGAGGCCCGTGATGTGGCACGCCGCGGCCAGGTGCTGCTGAAAAACCGCAACGAAACCCTTCCCCTGAAGAAAACCGCGAAAATCGCCCTGGTCGGTCCGCTGGCCAAGGCACCCATCGACATGATGGGCAGCTGGGCCGCCGCCGGTAAGCCAGCGCAATCGGTGACCCTGTTCGAAGGCATGACCAACGCCCTGGGCGACAAATCGACACTGATCTACGCCCGTGGCGCCAACATCACCAGCGACCCGAAAATCCTCGGCTACCTGAACTTCCTCAACTTCGACGCCCCGGAAGTGGTGGATGACCCGCGCCCGGCGAACGTGCTGATCGACGAAGCGGTGAAAGCAGCCAAGGATGCTGATGTGGTGGTTGCCGCCGTCGGCGAATCCCGTGGCATGTCCCACGAATCGTCGAGCCGCACCGATCTGAACATCCCGGAAAACCAGCGCGAGCTGATCCGTGCCCTGAAAGCCACCGGCAAACCGCTGGTACTGGTGTTGATGAACGGCCGTCCACTGACGATCCTCGAAGAGAAGGAACAGGCCGACGCGATCCTGGAAACCTGGTTCACCGGCACCGAGGGCGGCAACGCTATCGCCGACGTGCTGTTCGGCGACTACAACCCGTCGGGCAAACTGCCGATCAGCATCCCGCGTTCGGTAGGCCAGATTCCGACCTACTACAACCACCTGACCATTGGCCGGCCGTTCACCCCGGGCAAACCGGGCAACTACACCTCGCAGTACTTCGATGACACCACCGGTCCCTTGTACCCGTTCGGTTACGGCCTGAGCTACACCGACTTCAGCCTGAGCGACATGGCCCTGTCGTCGACCACGCTGAACAAGACCGGCAAGCTCGACGCCAGCGTCACGGTGAAAAACACCGGCAAGCGCGACGGCGAAACCGTGGTGCAGATGTACATCCAGGACGTGGCCGGCTCGATGATCCGCCCGATCAAGGAACTGAAGAACTTCCAGAAAGTAATGGTCAAGGCTGGCGAGCAGAAAGTCGTGCACTTCACCATCACCGAGGACGACCTGAAGTTCTACAACACCCAGCTCAAGTACGCGGCGGAACCGGGCAAGTTCAACGTGCAGATTGGCCTGGATTCAGAGGACGTGACGCAGCAGAGTTTTGAGTTGCTGTAATCCCGTTACACCGCAATAACCTGTAGGAGCGAGCCTGCTCGCGATGAGGGCATAACATTCAACATCATTGTTGACTGTCAGGCCGCCATCGCGAGCAGGCTCGCTCCTACAGTGGTTTCAGGGTGTTTGAAAGCTTGGGCTCAACCCCGTCGATCCAGCAGATTCACCACCACCCGATCCACCCATCCCCACACCCGTTGCTTGACCCGTTTCCACAGCGGTCGACGCTGCCATTCCTCCAGACTGACTTGCTCACTCAACCCGAAGTCCCGTTCGAAACTCGCCGCCACCGACCGGGTCAATCCGGGGTCCAGGGCTTCCAGGTTGGCTTCCAGGTTGAAGCGCAGGTTCCAGTGATCGAAATTGCACGAGCCGATGCTCACCCAGTCATCGACCAGGACCATTTTCAGGTGCAGGAAACACGGCTGGTACTCGAAAATTTTCACCCCGGCTTTGAGCAGTCGAGGGTAATAGCGATGCCCGGCATAGCGCACGGATGGGTGATCGGTACGGGGCCCGGTCAACAGCAACCGCACATCGACGCCCCGGGCAGCCGCCCGACGCAGGGAACGGCGGACTTTCCAGGTCGGCAGAAAGTACGGCGTGGCCAGCCAGATCCGTCGCTGACCGCTGTTCAGGGCACGCACCAGCGATTGCAGAATGTCCCGGTGTTGACGGGCGTCGGCATACGCCACCCGGCCCATGCCCTCGCCTATCGACGGCACCCGTGGCAGGCGCGGCAGACCGAAATGCGAGGCCGGTCGCCAGGCCCGTCGATGGCGGTTGGCAATCCACTGACGATCGAACAGCAGTTGCCAGTCGAGCACCAGCGGACCGGTGATTTCCACCATCACTTCGTGCCATTCGCTGACGTCTTCCCCCGGGGTCCAGAATTCATCAGTGACACCGGTGCCGCCGACCACGGCCAGGCTCTGGTCCACCAGTAACAGCTTGCGGTGATCGCGGTAGAAGTTGCCGACCCAACGGCGCCAGCTCAGGCGATTGTAAAAACGCAGTTCCACGCCGGCGGACATCAGCCGCTGACGCAAGGTCAGGGTGAAAGCGAGGCTGCCGTAATCATCGAACAGGCAGCGCACTCGCACACCGCGCTCGGCGGCCTGCACCAAGGCCTGGACCATGGCTTCGGCGCAGGCACCCGCCTCCACCAGATACAGCTCCAGTTCGACCTGTTCTTCAGCCCGGGCAATCGCCACCAGCATGCGCGGGAAAAACTGCGGACCGTCGACCAGCAGTTCGTAATGGTTGCCTTCACGCCAGGGAAAAATCGCTCCGGCCATGTCAGCGCGCCGTGAATATCAGTACCGCACTCACCGGTACTGAAAGACTGATCGCCGACAGACCGGCCATTTTGCGCAACGCCTCCAACCCTGGAGCCAAATCGAAATCCTCGGCATTGATCACCAGCGGTTCGAGGGTCACCACCTGAAAGCGCCGGTCATCGAGCCGGGTCGCCAGCAGTTCGGCCTGGTACTGGTGTTGTTTGCCGTGCAAGTCGACCGTCAGCGGCAGGCGCAACTCCAGCTGTGCGCCGGGAGCGAGATCGTTGATCGGGCGCAGATCGATTTTCGTGGTGATCAAGGCGTCGGAAAACCGGTCGATCTGGAACAGTTCCTTGCGCATGCGCTCATCGCGCAACGGTATTCCGCTGTTGATCGACTCCAGCTCGATTTCCACCTGCGCCAGCCCCTCGGGGTCGACCTTGCCGTGCAGAACCAGGAAGCGTTGCACTTCGCAGACATTGGCATTCTTGGAGCTGACAAACGACAGGCGCGAAGACTCGCCGTCGAGGTACCAGTCGGCGCGGGCCGACAATGCGGCACCCGTCAGCAGCAGAAAAACGAGGAATCGGAGGGCGGAGCGCTTGAACATAGAGACTCGTAAGGCAGAGAAACCTGTGCTGAACCTTAACTGGCCTTCAGCGCATTGCAAGCCGTCTATTACTCCAAACCTGCCTTTGTGGCGAGGGGGCTTGCCCCCGTTCGACTGCGTAGCAGTCGCAAAACCTGTCATTGCGGTTTGCCTGATGGAACCTGTTGCATGGTTTTGGGGGGCCGCTTCGCGACCCAACGGGGGCAAGCCCCCTCGCCACAAAAGCCTTGTCCTCACCCACGAATCTATTCGTGTTCAAGGCTGCAAGCGACAGCCCTGGCGCTCGCCGATCCACACCGCGCTGTTGCTGCGGCCCATGCCGCTGACCGTGACACGTTTGCCGGCCGGGTCATCGGCAAAGCCGCTGGCGGGCAGCCACTGTTTCACATAACCGTGGCAGTACTCGGCGTCGTTGTTCATCACGTAGCGGCACGAACAGTATTCCTTGGCGGTGTAGGCGCTGATGATGTCGGGGAACGCCCACAGCGCCACCCGCTCGTGCCAGATCCAGCCAAGCAAGGCAATCAGCAGGATCAGCAACAGGGAACTGACCGCTCGACGGCGTATGAAACCGCTCATGGCTGCACCTTCCCGGCAAAGGCCTTGAGCGCGAACTGGAGCAATTGGTTGTGCCGGTAACTGCCGTCACGGTCATCGCCGTAACGGACGATCACCAGCTGCTCACTGGGGATCACGTACATTGCCTGGCCCCAATGGCCCAACGCGGCGAAGGTGTCGGCGGGGGCATCGGGCCAGGGTCGTGCCGCGCCCTCAACGGCTCGATTGAGCCACCACTGGCCGCCGGGGACGGCATCGTCTTGATGGGCGTGATAGTGAGCGAACGGCTCGCGGTTGAACGCCACCCAGTCCTTGGGTAGCAGTTGCTTGTCTGCCCAGCGCCCCTCGCGGGCCATCAACAGACCAACTCGCGCCAGGTCCCGTGCCGTGAGGTAGGCATAGGACGAAGCAACGAAAGTGCCTGTGCCATCGGTTTCCCACACGGCATGACGAATGCCCAGCGGTTCGAACAGTGCAGTCCACGGATAGTCCGGATAGCGGCCGAGGCCGACGATGGTTTTCAATGCGGCGGACAACAGGTTGCTGTCACCGCTGGAGTAGCGAAACGCCTGACCCGGCGCCGCGTATGAATCATGGGATGCGGTGAACGCGGCCATGTCGTGGTGACCTCGGGTGTAGAGCATGGCCACCACCGAAGACTTCAGCGGTGCGTATTCGTAGTCTTCCTGCCAGTCCAGGCCCGAGGCCCAGTGCAGCAGGTCAGCCATGGTCATGTCGGGGTATTTTTGCAGGGGCGGATAAAGCTTTGCCACAGGCTCGCCGAGCTTGAACAAGCCTTCACCGTAAGCCACACCGAGGACCGTGGCCATCAGGCTCTTGCTGATCGACCAGGTCAGGTGCGGCGTCTCGGCCGTCGTCGGGCCGGCGTAACGTTCGTAGATCAACTGGCCGTCGCGGATCACCAGCAAGGCGTCGGTGCGAATGCCCTGGCGAGTAGTGTCATCGCGGGATGGGAAGGCGTAGGCCTCCAGGGCTTGAAGCGCCGGGCCGGTTGGCGTCGGGGCGGTTGGCCATTGCTCGGCGGGCCAGTTTTCAGCCTGGGCCGTGAGGCTGAGCAACAACAGGAAAATCAGGGACAAGCCTTTGGGCATGACGGGGGCTCGGAGATTGAACCTGCTGAGCCTAGTCGAGGTTGATGACAATTCAGAAGTTCATGTTGCCAAACAGGCCGCCATCGCGAGCAAGCTCGCTCCCACAATGGATCTTTGGTGTGAGCGAGATCCCTGTGGGAGCGAGCCTGCTCGCGAAGAGGCCAGTCAGTGCAGCGAAGATTCCGCCATTGCCTTGGCCAACCGCTTGCCCCGAGCCCCAGCCGCCAAATCCATCACCACCTGATCCCGCTGCCACATCGCCGCCCACTCCGATGGCCCCTCGGCGAGTGCTTCATTCACCTCAGCCTTGAGCCCTTCGAACTGCGCAAACAACCCGCCAAGCAACACATGCCCGGCCGGATGGGTCGGTGGCTGGCGGCTGGTTTCCGCGCACCCCGCCAGTAACCCCAGCAACCGCAATTGCAAGCCTTGTGGCCAATCGCATTCCTGGCCGACGCCATACAACCACGCCGTCATCGCACTCAGCACATAGATGTCTTCCAGCGTGCGGAACGGTTTGACGTACGCATCCCAACCATCCCCTGCGAGCAACTCGCACAGCGCGTTATCCAGAAACAAGCTGCCATGGCTGATGTCCGGCATCAACGGGATCGGCGCCAGCTTTTCCACCTGCACACCCGGTTCATCGCGATAGATCACCGCCAGGCTCAAGCGTGGATCGACGCCGGGCTCCTCGCTGCGCGCAGCCACCAGCAGCCAGTCGGCGGCATTACCGGCGGTGACGAAATCCTTGCGTCCGCTCAAGCGCAAACCGCTCAGTCGGGTTTGCATGTCGGCCGGGCGCAGGCTGCGCTGTTCGGTGGCGCACAGCGCGCCCAGACTCAGGGGCGCGCTCGGCCAGAGCATGCGCAAGGCCGCCTGATACCCCACCAGAAACGCCAGCCCCGGCGTCGCCATCAACCGCCCGCCAAGCACCGCCAATTCAAACGGCGTGACCGTGCCCAACTGCTGCAACAAGGTCGCGAAACCTTCGGCCAGATCCGGATTGGCGGGCAAGCGATCACGGCGGTTCAACAGGGTTTGCCAGGGCATAAGAGGCTCCTCGAGGGCTGTCATATAAGCATCACCAAAGCTTAATGGCGATGACACCGGGGCTACATAGCCTGACTTTGCACAACACGGCTAGACAAAGAAAGTCGATTCGCTGTAGCCCAAAGACGGGTGAGCAGCCCGCACGGAGATTCACCATGACTCAGATCGCCCGCATCAGCGATACCGGCAACGAACGCCGCCTGCAAGCCGAACGCCTGGTGGGCGCCGAGGCATTGCAGGAGGCCCAGGCCTTGCGCTTCAACGTGTTCAGCGGTGAGTTCAACGCCAAGCTGAAAGGCGCGGAACTGGGTCTGGACATGGATGACTACGACGTTCACTGCGCCCACATCGGCGTGCGTGACTTGAATACCGGCCGTCTGGTGGCGACCACCCGTTTGCTCGACCACACGGCTGCCAGCAGCCTGGGCAAATTCTACAGCGAAGAAGAATTCAGCCTCCACGGCCTTGTGCACCTGCAAGGCCCGATCCTGGAAATCGGTCGCACCTGCGTCGACCCGGCCTACCGCAATGGCGGCACCATCGCCGTGCTCTGGGGCGAATTGGCCGAAGTCCTGAACCAGGGTGGCTACAGCTACCTGATGGGTTGCGCGAGCATTCCGATGCAGGATGGCGGCGTGCAGGCCCACGCGATCATGCAGCGTCTGCGCGAACGCTACCTGTGCACCGAACACCTGCGCGCCGAGCCGAAAAACCCGCTGCCGAGCCTGGCCATCCCGTCGAACGTGATCGCCGAAATGCCACCGCTGCTCAAGGCCTACATGCGTCTGGGCGCGAAGATCTGCGGCGAACCATGCTGGGACGAAGACTTCCAGGTTGCCGACGTGTTCATCCTGCTCAAGCGCGACGAACTCTGCCCGCGCTACGCCAAACACTTCAAGGCGGCTGTGTAATGAGCCGGTTGCGGGTGTACGCGCGAATCGCGCGAGTGCTGTTGGTAGTGACGCTGGGCTTGGGCATGGCCAGCGTGTTCGGGGTGTTCGAGCGCCTGGGCATGGCCCATTCGATGGCGCGTCGTCAGCGCTGGTCGCGGTTTTTCATGGCCCGCCTGAGCAACGCCCTGCCCTTCGACGTGACCGTCCACGGTGAGCTGCCGAAGACCCCGATGCTCTGGGTCAGCAACCACGTGTCCTGGACCGACATCCCGCTGCTGGGGATGCTCACGCCGCTGTCGTTTTTGTCCAAGGCCGAAGTGCGCACCTGGCCGGTGGCCGGCTGGTTGGCGGCCAAGGCCGGCAGCCTGTTTATCCGCCGTGGCTCGGGTGACAGCCAGTTGATCCGCAAGCAGATGACCCGTCACCTGGAACAGGCACACCCTCTGCTGATGTTCCCGGAAGGCACCACCACCGATGGCCGCTCGCTGCGCACCTTCCACGGCCGCCTGCTGTCCGCCGCCATCGATTCCGAAGTGGCAATGCAGCCGGTGGCGATTCGTTATCTGCGTGACGGCCAGCCTTGTGCGCTGGCGCCGTTCATTGGCGACGATGATCTGCTCTCGCACTTGATGCGTCTGTTCGCCAATGACCGTGGCGGCGTGGAGATTCACCTGCTCAAGCCAATCGAGTGCGAAGGTCGGGAACGTGCGGCGCTGGCGTTCGAGGCACAGCAGGCGGTGCAGAAGGTGTTGTTCGGGACTGTTGTTGAACCTCAGCGCGCACCGATGCGCCCTGCCATTGCGGCTTGATTCAATTTCAGACTGAAGACGAACCTGTGGGAGCGGGCTTGCTCGCTCCCACAGAGGTTTTATGGTGTTGGATAGTTCCGGGCAAAATCCTGCAGCTGCGGATAGAACAACCGAAAGTCCTCGCTCAACGGTTCATACAAGCGCCGCAACTCCTGCATCGCCGCCGCCAGCTCTTCCGGCCTGCTCAGGCGCCGCGAGATCCCGCGCAACACTTGCTCCAACACCTCGAATTCCTGATACGACCCCAACCAGTCATTGGCCACCATGTGCGGCGCAATCTTCGCCAGCCGCTCCGGCAGTTGTCGCTCGCTGGACAGCACGCGGTACACGTCTGAAGTGAACAACTCCAGCGGCCGGTCGGCGTACAGCGTCCAGTCACGAGCCAGGCAATGGTCGAAAAACACGTCGAGCACGATCCCCGCGTAGCGACGACGGGTCAGGGAGAAACGTGACAGCGCGACGTCCACCAGCGGATGGCGATCGGTGAACACGTCGATGCTGCGGTGCAACTGGATAGCCCTCTCGATTTCCGGAGCGAACTGCCCTTGCAGCCGTCCCTTGACGAAATCGCCGTACAGACTGCCGAGCAACTGGCCGGGACGCTGGCCACCGAGGTGAAGATGTGCGAGATAGTTCATGGGCGCAGCTTAGCACTGCCCCCTTGTTTTGTTACACTCACCATATCGTTATAACTCGATATACCGAAATATGAGCTGGTCAGAGCCAAATCATATTTGTATATCGCGAAATACCGATTTAAAGTTCGCCTCATCGCGATATAGCGTTTTAAACATCACGAGCCCACATCATGACCATCAATCTCGACGAAATAATAAAAGCCCTGGCACACCCAGTACGACGAGAAATCCTGCACTGGCTCAAGGACCCGACCGTCGAATTTCCCGACCAGTCCCACAGTAACGAGCACGGCGTTTGCGCCGGGCAGATCGATCAACGCTGCGGCCTGTCGCAGTCCACGGTGTCCGCACACCTGGCGACCCTGCAACGCGCCGGCCTGATCAGCAGCCGCAAAGTCGGCCAGTGGCATTTTTTCAAACGCAACGAGGAAACCATTCAGGAGTTCCTCAAAACCTTCAGTAAAGAGCTCTGACCCTGTGGGGGCGTTCTCAATTGGTTTTCACACAGCGCCGGGAAAACCAAATGAGAACGCCCCCCACGTCAGCCAGCCGACAAGGAATTAAACAATGCCCCTCTCGCTACTCATCCTGGCCTTGAGCGCCTTCGCCATCGGCACCACCGAGTTCGTCATCATGGGCCTGCTGCCCAACGTGGCAGCTGACCTCGGTGTATCGATTCCCGGTGCCGGCTGGCTGGTGACCGGTTACGCCCTGGGCGTGGCCATCGGCGCGCCGTTCATGGCGCTGGCCACCGCCAAACTGCCGCGCAAGGCAGCCCTGGTGGCGTTGATGGGCATTTTCATTGTCGGCAACCTGCTTTGCGCAGTGGCCGGCGACTACAACGTGCTGATGTTCGCCCGTGTGGTCACCGCCCTGTGCCATGGCGCCTTCTTCGGTATCGGTTCAGTGGTAGCCGCCGGCCTGGTGCCTGCGAACAAACGCGCTTCGGCCGTGGCCCTGATGTTCACCGGCCTGACCCTGGCCAACGTCCTCGGCGTACCGCTGGGCACCGCCCTCGGCCAGGAGGCCGGCTGGCGTTCGACATTCTGGGCCGTGACCGTGATCGGTGTGATCGCACTGATCGGTCTGATCCGCTTCCTGCCGGCCAAGCGCGATGAAGAAAAACTCGACATGCGCGCCGAACTGGCCGCACTCAAGGGCGGCGGCATCTGGCTGTCCCTGAGCATGACCGCGCTGTTCGCCGCCTCGGTGTTCACCCTGTTCACCTACGTCGCGCCGCTGCTCGGCGAAGTCACCGGCGTCTCGCCCCGTGGCGTGACCTGGACATTGATGCTCATCGGCCTGGGCCTGACCGTCGGCAACATCATCGGCGGCAAGCTGGCCGACAAAGGCATGGCAGCGACGCTGATCGGCGTGTTCATCACCATGGCCGTGGTGTCCACCGTGCTGACCTGGACCAGCGTCGCGCTGATCCCGACCGAAATCACCCTGTTCCTCTGGGCCACCGCGTGCTTCGCCGCCGTGCCTGCGTTGCAAGTGAACGTGGTGACCTTCGGCAAGGCCGCACCGAACCTGGTGTCGACCCTGAACATCGGCGCTTTCAACATCGGCAACGCCTTGGGTGCCTGGGTCGGCGGCAGTGTGATCGCCCACGGCTTCGGCCTGACCAGCGTGCCGCTCGCGGCAGCCGTACTGGCGGTACTCGCCCTGCTGGTGACCCTGATTACTTTCCGTCAGAGCGGCAATCCCGATCTGGCCCCTGCTACCAACTGATCAACCATTACCTCACGAGGGTTGCATTAAATGACGACTATTTTCGATCCGATCAAACTGGGCGACCTCGAGTTGGCCAACCGCATCATCATGGCGCCGCTGACCCGCTGCCGCGCCGATGAAGGTCGCGTGCCCAACGCGCTGATGGCCGAGTACTACGTGCAACGCGCCTCCGCCGGGCTGATCCTCAGCGAGGCCACTTCGGTCACGCCGATGGGTGTTGGCTACCCGGACACCCCGGGTATCTGGTCCAACGATCAAGTGCGTGGCTGGTCCAATGTGACCAAGGCGATCCATGGCGCTGGCGGCAAGATCTTCCTGCAACTGTGGCATGTGGGTCGCATTTCCCACGGTTTGTACCTGAACGATGAAGCCCCGGTCGCCCCAAGCGCCATCCAGCCCAAGGGCCACGTCAGCCTGGTGCGTCCGTTGGCCGACTTCCCGGTGCCGCGCGCCCTGGAAACCGCTGAAATCGCCGACATCGTTGACGCTTACCGCGTCGGTGCCGAGAACGCGAAGGCTGCCGGTTTCAACGGCGTGGAAATCCATGCCGCCAACGGTTACCTGCTCGACCAGTTCCTGCAAAGCAGCACCAACCAGCGCACCGACAACTACGGCGGCTCCCTGGAAAACCGTGCCCGCCTGCTGCTGGAAGTGACTGACGCGGCCATCGAAATCTGGGGTGCCGGCCTTGTGGGCGTGCACCTGTCGCCACGCGCCGACTTGCATGACATGGGTGACGACAACCTGACCGAAACCTTCACCTACGTCGCTCGCGAACTGGGCAAGCGTGGCATCGCCTTCATCTGCTCGCGCGAGAAAGAAGGTGCCGACAGCCTCGGTCCACAACTCAAGGAAGCCTTCGGCGGCCCCTACATTGCCAACGAGCGCTTCACCAAGGACAGCGCCAACGCGTTGCTCGCCAGTGGCAAGGCCGATGCAGTCGCCTTCGGCGTACCTTTCATTGCCAACCCTGACCTGCCGGCACGTTTGCAGGCTGACGCGCCGCTGAACGAAGCGCGTCCGGAACTGTTCTACGCCAAGGGCCCGGTCGGTTACATCGACTACCCGACGCTGTAATTAACACCTGCTTGTTTCAAAGGCCTCCGCGCTCTTGCGCCGAGGCCTTTTTTTTCCGTAAAAATCAAACAATACAATTTCTACTAAAAAACCCACCCCACCGCGCCCCTCCATCAAGCACTCTGCCCACATCAAGCAAGATAAGTTAACAACTCACTTCAGTCCGCTTATTGAATAACCGCCCCTCACGAACAACAATGACTTAAACCCATTGACACCCAAGCACTACTTAAATGGAATTAAGCCAATGCCTTCACTCGCAAAACACATAAAGCCTACTCTAACCGGGCTAACACTCGCCCTCATAACAAGCAGCTCCAGCTTTGCTTCAAATGAAAAGCAAAAGCCACTCATTCAATCCAAAGACCCGGACACAACGACTATTCACTACCACTTTAAAAACCTCACAAACAGCACAATGAAGCTTTCAAAGCCTACAAAAAAACAAAGCAACTCCTCCTACCCCATCAGTGAGTTCGATGTCCCCGCCAAGGGCCGATATGAGTATGCAGCTGACTTTCCGAATTTCTTCAGTTCTATTGCTTTCGGCAAAGCGACCGAGCTGACAGAAACATTTGCCTACGTTTCGGGAAACAAGGAATGCCTATACACGGCGTCCATTGAAGTCAGACTGGAAAAACAAGGAGACGACGCCGAACGAGTGCCCCACTGGTCGGGCAATGGCAAATCAACGGGAACTGAAGCGGCTGACTGTTCAACTGAAATTCTCGAAGTGCAAAACAGTTACCCAAATAGTATGAGCATTGAGTTCACCATGGAATAACCCCCCGCACCTCCCATCTACGAGCAACCAAAATGCACACTTACAAGCTGTCAATACTTGCAATGCTTTTATTTTACTCAATCAATGCAAACAGCATGACCGACACCGTCATCACCCTCAAACTGTCGAACAACACTTTCGGCACGTTAAAACTGAAGAGCATTTCGGGCTTGGAAGTTCCGCTGAATGGTCCCTTGATAACGTTTAATGTCGGGCCAGGCACCAAAGAAATCCTCGACATACCCTATTCCAGACCTTTTACACTCGACAAAACAGGCTGGCAACCTCGCAGGCAAAAAGTTGAACCTGTCAGTCTCGACCTGGTATATGAAGTGCACGGTTATCGATGCCGACTGAAAACCCGGATGGCGGCTCCAGTTGGTTACGGCGTTTTAGAGCCTGACTACAAACCTGACTGGAAGGCAACAGTCGAACCATCAGGAAATGGCCAGTACAAATGCAACGCGACAATCTCAAAAAAGATGACAAGGCCACCCTTCAGCTACACGGTTAACTTTAGTATCAGTAAATAGACATCGTAATAAATCGGAGGGGAACGTCCCGGCCTCTGCGCCACGCCCTCCGACCGCCCTCCACCCCGGTATCAGTTCACAAACTGATGTCCGCACGGTGAAAAAAACGGGCGACTACCATTCGCTCACAGTCTCGACACAAATTCCCTACAAATTACTGAGCTTGCTACCTGTCAACGTGCCGAGTGTAAGTATATAAAAGCACCCCATTGTCGAAGGGCGCGTGAAGAACTGTTCATCTTCGGCTTCAACGGTTGACACAGAAGACGTCGATTACGCATTTTGCTTTATTTGCGCAGGCTGGGGCTGAAGCGCAACAGATCCAGCCCGGTATCGACCCAACGCTCGGCTTCGGTGTGCAATTCAAAACTGGCGGGGGCCAGCAACCACTGATACAGGATGCCATCAATATAAGCATGCAGGCTGATCGCGGCGCGGGCAGTGTCGAGATTTTCCGGCAACTGGCCACGATTCACGGCATTACTCAGGGCCAGGCCGATCCGCACATTGCATTCGAGGCTGGCTGATACCCGTTGTTGGCGCAGGTCGCACATTTCATCGGTGAATTCGCACTTATGAAAAAGAATCTCATTGATGCGTCGGGTTTTCGGGTCCAGCGCAATTTGATGAAACAAATGAATCAACAGCTTGCGCATGCAGCCCAGGGGATCGAGTTCGTCTTCGCTCTCGCTGGCCTTGGCCATTTCTTCCAGGGGCTCATGCAGGGTGTCGAGCATGGCCTGCACCAGATCCGCCTTGTTGCTGAAATGCCAGTAGATGGCCCCTCGAGTGACGCCGGCCAGGGTCGCGATGTCCGCCAGGGTCGTGCGCGCCACGCCTCGCTCGAAAAAGGCCTTTTCGGCCGCCACGAGAATTTGCGCGCGGGTTTCCTGAGCTTCCTCTTTGGTACGACGGACCATGGCAGTACAACCTCAATCAGGGTGCTTCAGCGATGCCTGAACATCGGCTGAATAAAAGTGGGGCGAACGTTCTGGGGGTTCGTCCCCGGCCTACAATTCCAATCTTTCAACGGCTTGTGTAACGGCGTGAGTACACAGCCTGGGTATTTACAAACAGCCATGTACGTAAGTATATTCCTTAGTAAGCTACTTATCTACTCGGCAAACATTTTTCAACCTTCCACCTTTCTAGTGCGCACCTTGCGCGCCTGACCCGAGGATTTTCATGCAATTCAAGCCAGCTGTTACCGCTCTGGTCGCCGCCGTCGCCCTGGCATCGCTACTCAGCGGATGCAAAAAGGAAGAGGCAGCACCGGCCGCCCCACCGCCTCAGGTCGGCGTCGTGACTCTGCAACCGCAAGCTTTCACCCTGACATCCGATCTGCCCGGCCGTACCAGTGCGTTCCGCATTGCCGAAGTCCGCCCGCAGGTCAACGGCATCATTCTCAAGCGCCTGTTCAAGGAAGGCAGCGACGTCAAGGCCGGCCAACAGCTCTATCAGATCGACCCGTCGATCTATGAAGCAACGCTCGCCAGCGCCGAAGCCAACCTGCGTTCGACCAAGTCGATTTCCGACCGCTACAAGCAACTGGTCGATGAGCAGGCTGTGAGCCGTCAGGAATACGACACCGCCGTGGCCAACCGCCTGCAATCGGAAGCCTCGCTGCAAACCGCACAGATCAACGTGCGCTACACCAAGGTCTATGCCCCGCTGACCGGCCGCATCGGCCGCTCCTCGGTGACCGAAGGCGCGCTGGTGAGCAATGCTCAGGTCGACGCGATGGCGGTAATCCAGCAAATCGACCCGATCTACGTCGACGTGACGCAGTCCTCGGTCGAGCTGTTGCAACTGCGCCGTGAGCTGGAAAGCGGTCGCCTGCAAAAGGCTGGCGATAACGCCGCCTCGGTCAAGCTGACCCTCGAAGACGGCAGCGAATACAAGCTGGACGGCAAGCTGGAATTCTCCGAAATCTCGGTTGACCAGACCACCGGTTCCGTCACCCTGCGTGCCATTTTCCCGAACCCTGACCACACCCTTCTGCCAGGCATGTTCGTGCACGCCAAGTTGCTGGCCGGTGTGAACAGCGCGGCGATCCTGGCCCCGCAACAAGGCGTGACCCGCGACCTCAAGGGGACGCCAACCGCACTGGTTGTCGGCCCGGACAACAAGGTCGAACTGCGTCAACTCAAGGCCAACCGCACCGTCGGCAATCAATGGCTGATCGAAGACGGCCTGAAGGCTGGCGATCGCCTGATCACCGAAGGTCTGCAATTCGTCAAACCTGGCGTCGAAGTCAAGGCCAGTGAAGCGACCAACGTAGCCGTAACGAACCCGGCCCCCGCCCAGGCAGCTGATAAAGCCTCTGGCGGCAAAGGGGAGTAAACCATGTCGAAATTTTTTATCGACCGTCCGATTTTCGCTTGGGTAATTGCCCTGGTGATCATGTTGGTCGGGGCACTATCGATCCTCCGGTTGCCGATCAACCAGTACCCGAGCATTGCGCCTCCAGCGATCGCCATCTCCGTGGCCTACCCGGGTGCTTCGGCACAAACGGTCCAGGACACTGTGGTTCAGGTGATCGAGCAACAGCTCAACGGTATCGACAACCTGCGTTATGTCTCGTCGGAAAGTAACTCCGACGGCACCATGACCATTACAGCGACCTTTGAGCAAGGCACCAACTCCGACACCGCGCAGGTTCAGGTCCAGAACAAGCTGAACCTGGCCACCCCGCTGCTGCCGCAAGAAGTGCAGCAACAGGGTATCCGCGTCACCAAGGCGGTGAAGAACTTCCTGTTGGTGATCGGCGTGGTGTCGCGTGACGGCAGCATGACCAAGGACGACCTGTCCAACTACATCGTGTCGAACATGCAGGACCCGATCTCGCGGACCGCCGGTGTCGGTGACTTCCAGGTGTTCGGTTCCCAGTACGCCATGCGTATCTGGCTCGACCCGGCCAAGTTGAACAACTTCAGCCTGACCCCGATCGACGTCAAGACCGCTATCGCCGCGCAAAACGTCCAGATATCGTCCGGCCAGCTCGGCGGCCTGCCTGCCCTGCCCGGCACCCAGCTGAACGCGACCATCATCGGCAAGACCCGCCTGCAGACCGCGGAGCAATTCGACAAGATCCTGCTCAAGGTCAACAAGGACGGTTCCCAGGTTCGCCTGAAAGATGTTGCCGAAGTCGGTCTGGGTGGCGAGAACTACAGCATCAACGCCCAGTTCAACGGCGCCCCGGCTTCCGGCCTGGCGGTGAAACTGGCCACCGGTGCCAACGCGCTCGATACCGCCAAGGCCCTGCGCACCACCATCGACAGCCTCAAACCCTTCTTCCCGCAAGGTATGGAAGTGGTGTTCCCGTACGACACCACGCCGGTAGTAACGGAGTCGATCAGGGGCGTGGTTCACACCCTGGTCGAAGCGGTCGCGCTGGTGTTCCTGGTGATGTTCCTGTTCCTGCAGAACTTCCGTGCCACCATCATCACCACGATGACCGTGCCAGTGGTATTGCTCGGTACGTTCGGCATCCTCGCGGCCGCCGGTTTCAGCATCAACACCCTGACCATGTTCGGCATGGTGCTGGCCATCGGTTTGCTGGTGGACGATGCCATCGTCGTGGTGGAAAACGTCGAACGGGTGATGAGCGAAGAAGGCCTGTCACCCAAGGAAGCCACCAAGAAATCCATGGGCCAGATCCAGGGCGCACTGGTGGGTATCGCCTTGGTGTTGTCGGCGGTGCTGCTGCCCATGGCGTTCTTCAGCGGTTCCACCGGTGTGATCTACAAGCAGTTCTCGATCACCATCGTCTCGGCCATGGCCCTGTCGGTACTGGTTGCACTGATCTTCACCCCGGCGCTCTGCGCCACCATGCTCAAGCCGATCCGGAAAGGCGAGCACGGCACCCCGAAACGCGGTTTCTTTGGCTGGTTCAACCGCAATTTCGACCGCGGCGTACGCAGCTACGAGCGCGGCGTGGGCAACATGCTCGCGCACAAGGCCCCGTACCTGCTGGCCTACCTGATCATCGTCGTCGGTATGATCTGGCTATTCACCCGCATTCCAACGGCGTTCCTGCCGGAAGAAGACCAAGGTGTACTGTTCGCCCAGGTGCAGACGCCTGCCGGCTCCACGGCCCAGCGCACCCAGGTGGTCGTCGACGAAATGCGTGAATTCCTGCTGCGCCCTGGCAAGGATGGCGGCGAAGGCGATGCGGTGAACTCGGTGTTTACCGTGACCGGCTTCAACTTCGCCGGCCGTGGCCAGAGCTCGGGTATGGCGTTCATCATGCTGCGTCCGTGGGACGAACGTAACGCCGACAACAACGTGTTCAAGGTGGCGGCCCGTGCCCAGCAGCACTTCTTCACCTTCCGCGATGCCATGGTGTTCGCTTTCGCACCACCGGCGGTACTGGAACTGGGTAACGCCACCGGTTTCGACGTGTTCCTGCAGGACCGCGCCGGTATCGGCCACGAAAAACTGATGCAAGCGCGCAACCAGTTCCTCGGCATGGCCGCACAAAGCAAGATTCTGACCCAGGTGCGTCCGAACGGCCTGAACGACGAACCGCAATACCAGCTGGAAATCGATGACGAGAAGGCCAGTGCCCTGGGCATTACCATCGCCGACATCAACAACACCCTGTCGATTGCCCTGGGCAGTAGCTACGTCAACGACTTCATCGACCGTGGTCGGGTGAAGAAGGTATACGTGCAAGGCCAGCCAGGCGCTCGCATGGGCCCTGAAGACCTGCAGAAGTGGTACGTGCGCAACGCCACCGGCACCATGGTTCCGTTCTCGGCGTTCGCCAAGGGCGAGTGGATTTACGGTTCACCGAAACTGGCCCGTTACAACGGCGTGGAAGCGATGGAAATCCTCGGTGCCCCGGCGCCAGGCTATTCCACCGGTGAAGCCATGCTCGAAGTCGAAGCCATCGCCAAGAAACTGCCGGCGGGTGTCGGTATTTCCTGGACCGGCCTGTCGTATGAGGAACGTCTGTCCGGTTCGCAAGCGCCGGCGCTGTACGCCCTGTCGCTGCTGATGGTGTTCCTGTGTCTGGCGGCGTTGTATGAAAGCTGGTCGATTCCGATCGCGGTGATGTTGGTGGTGCCGCTGGGGATCATCGGTGCACTGATGGCCACCAGCCTTCGCGGTTTGTCCAACGACGTGTACTTCCAGGTAGGTTTGTTGACGACTATCGGTCTGGCGGCGAAAAACGCCATTCTGATTGTCGAATTTGCCAAGGAACTACACGAACAAGGGCGTAGCCTGCGCGATGCGGCAATTGAAGCCTGCCGCATGCGTCTGCGACCGATCATCATGACCTCGCTCGCCTTCGTCCTCGGTGTGGTACCACTGGCGATATCCACGGGCGCAGGTTCCGGTAGCCAGCATGCAATCGGTACCGGCGTGATCGGCGGTATGATCACGGCGACTGTGCTGGCGATCTTCTGGGTCCCGCTGTTCTTCGTTACCGTGTCGTCCATAGGCCAACGCAAAATCGCCGACCAGGATGACGCTACTGAAACTCCTAAAGAGGCTGGCTAATGAGCAAGTCGCTACTCTCCCTGGCAGTCGCCGCCTTCGTGCTCGGTGGCTGCTCGCTGATACCTGATTATCAGCAGCCCGAAGCGCCGGTGGCGGGCCAGTACCCGCAGGGCCTGGCGTACTCGCCGGCCCAGGCTCCGGCGCAAGCGGCTGCCGAGCAGGGCTGGAAGCAGTTTTTCCATGACCCGGCGCTGCAACAGCTGATCCAGGTGGCCCTGGAAAACAACCGTGACCTGCGTGTCGCGGCCCTGAACATCGACGCATTTGCGGCTCAATACCGCATCTCCCGTGCCGATCTGTTCCCGGCCGTCTCGGCCAACGGCACAGGCAGCCGTCAGCGCGTTCCGACTGACGCTTCGCAGACCGGTCAAGCCGGCATCACCAGTTCCTACTCGGCAACGGTGGGTGTCAGCGCCTATGAACTCGACCTGTTTGGTCGGGTTCGCAGCCTGAACGAAGAGGCGCTGCAGAAGTACTTCGCCACCGAAGAAGGCCGCCGCAGCACGCAGATCAGCCTGGTGGCCAGTGTGGCGAATGCCTACCTGACCTGGCAGGCCGACAAGGAACTGTACAAGCTGACCCAGGACACCCTGGCCGCCTTCGAGGAGAGCTACAAGCTCACCGCCCGCAGCAACGAAGTCGGCGTCGCCTCGGCCCTGGACCTGGCACAGTCGCGCACCTCGGTGGAAAACGCCCGTGCGCAACTGGCCAAGTACACCCGTCAGGTCGCCCAGGACGAGAACATCCTGGTGCTGCTGCTCGGCACCGGCGTCCCGGCCAACCTGCAAGCGGCCAAACCGCTTGACGACGACCTGCTGAGCGACGTTCCGCCCGGCCTGCCGTCGGACCTGCTGCATCGTCGTCCGGACATCCTTCAGGCCGAGTACAACCTGAAGGCCGCCAACGCCAACATCGGCGCGGCGCGGGCCGCGTTCTTCCCGAGCATCAGCCTCACGGCCAATGCCGGGACCTTGAGCCCGGACCTGTCCGGTCTGTTCAAGGGTGGTTCGGGCACGTGGCTGTTCCAGCCGCAGATCAACCTGCCGATCTTCAACGCCGGCGCCTTGAGCGCCAGCCTGGATTACTCGAAAATCCAGAAAGACATCGGCGTGGCGAACTACGAGAAGTCCATTCAAACGGCCTTCCAGGAAGTCGCCGACGGCCTGGCCGCCCGCCAGACCTATGTCCAGCAGTTGCAGGCACAGAAAGATTTCGTCAGTGCCAACCAGGAGTACTACCGTCTGGCCGAGCGTCGTTACCGTATTGGTGTCGACAGCAACCTGACCTTCCTCGATGCCCAGCGTCAGCTGTTCAGTGCGCAGCAAGTGCTGATCACCGACCGCCTGGCGCAACTGGTCAGCCAGGTCAACCTGTACAAGGCCCTGGGTGGTGGTTGGAACGAACAGACCGCGAAGAACGAGCCGTTGAAAGAAGAAGCGCCGAAGATGAAGTACTTCTGATAGCGCTGTGAAAACACGAAGCCCACCGATTGGTGGGCTTTTTTTATACTACAAAACATTCTTAAACTCATTCACCACAAACTCAAATGCAGCATCAACTACCATATTCAGCCGAAAACTCCTTCGCCTCAACCTTTACCATTACCTTATTGCGATCAAGAAAAGAAAACTCAAATTTACCTTTAATATATTTTCTCGCTGACTCATCGACAACATCCAACACTATCAACTTGCCTTGCCCAAAATTATCACCTTGCAGATTTTCATCTGGCCTTCCTTTGCCAAACAAAGCAGCCACCTTATATGGTTTGTCTCCAAATGGATCTCTGATTTCATAACTTCCCTTCGCAACTTTAATGATGGTCATCAAGCCAACCGTTTCCACCAGATGGCCGGTATCCTCGCCAAAATAAGCTTCGAGTGAGAAACTCGTTTCTCCCATACCGAAACCAATCCAATTAGTTTCCATCGATACTGGGGCGCCATCACCTCTTGTAACTTCAAGCTTGACAAAGCCCTGAGCAATCCTTGGTTTCTCATACAGTGATTGCGCAGCACCAGTAGTAGTGAATGAACGTTTTTCCGCACCTTGACCAGCCATGTCATTTTCTCCAAAAAATATGAATTATTACTGGACACTCACCAAACCATCCGAGACGAAACACTACTCCCTGAAAAAGGCGCACTCAACTGTCAGAAATACCAGTTACAAATGGAAAAGCGTTACTTTAAAGTGGAGTATTTTTACGAATTAAATTTATATATCAACTCAAACTATTATTCCTGAATTTTTCCTCGATAACGTTCGTGAACGAGCCTATCCGTGAAGAGGCCCGCATAGCCACTCCTGAACGCCGCCCAATCTTGCGTTCGATAATCGCCCAAAACCCGCTTTTTACGATTGAACCATCCAGTACATTCCCCGCACCATCCGAACCACAAAACCAATAACAACAGGTTCGACACCATGCCCCCGCGCCCCGCCCTCTCCGGCTGACCCGCTTCGTTTTGTGCTGATTTCGAATACTCGTCTGCAACCCCGGGTTGCGGCATCACCTCGCTTCATCCCCAAGAATTAGAGAGACCCGAGCTCATGACGTCTTCCACCGCGCAGTACTTCGTTCCCAGCCTGATCGCCTTGGCCCTGGCCAGCGCGGCCCTGCCCGCCTACGCCGAGGAGTCGGGTTTTGTCGAAGGGGCCAAGGTCAACCTGAACCTGCGCAACTTCTACATCAACCGCAACTTCACCAACCCGACCAAGGCCCAGGGCAAGGCAGAAGAATGGACGCAGAGTTTCATCCTCGACGCCAAGTCCGGTTTCACCCAAGGCACCGTCGGGTTCGGCATGGATGTGCTCGGTTTGTATTCGGTGAAGCTCGACGGCGGCAAAGGCACAGGCGGTACGCAACTGCTGCCGCTGGATCATGACGGTCGCCCGGCAGACAACTTTGGCCGCACCAACGTGGCGTTCAAGGCCAAGCTGTCGCAGACCGAAGTCAAAGTCGGCGAGTGGATGCCGGTGCTGCCAATCCTGCGTTCGGACGACGGTCGTTCGCTGCCGCAAACCTTCCGGGGCGGCCAGATCACGTCGAAGGAAATCAATGGCCTGACGCTCTACGGCGGCCAGTTCCGCCAGAACAGCCCACGGGACGACAGCAGCATGAACGACATGTCGATGACCGGCAAAGCCGCGTTCACCTCCGACCGTTTCAACTTCCAGGGCGGCGAGTACGTGTTCAACGACAAGCGCACCCAGGTCGGCCTGTGGAATGCCGAGCTCAAGGACATCTACAGCCAGCAATTCATCAATCTGATCCACAGCCAACCGCTTGGCGACTGGACCCTGGGCGCCAACCTGGGCTTCTTCTACGGCAAGGATGACGGCAGCGCCCGGGCCGGCGAGCTGGACAACAAGACAATGTATGGCCTGTTTTCGGCCAAGTACGGCGGCAACACGTTCTACGTCGGCCTGCAAAAACTAACTGGCGACAACGCCTGGATGCGGGTCAACGGCACCAGCGGCGGGACACTGGCCAACGACAGCTACAACTCCAGCTACGACAATGCCCGGGAGAAATCCTGGCAAGTACGTCACGACTACAACTTCGCCGCCGTGGGCGTACCGGGCCTGACCCTGATGAACCGCTACATCAGCGGTGACAATGTGCACACCGGCACCATCACCGACGGCAAGGAATGGGGACGCGAAAGTGAACTGGGCTACACCGTGCAAAGCGGTGCGCTGAAGGACCTGAACGTGAAATGGCGCAACTCGACCATCCGCCGCGACTACAGCAACAACGAGTTCGATGAGAACCGCGTGATCATCAGCTATCCGATCAGCCTGCTGTAAACACAAAACAAATGTGGGAGCGCGCTTGCTCGCGATGAGGTCGTAACATTCAACATCTACATTGACTGTTACACCGCCATCGCGAGCAAGCTCGCTCCCACAGGTTGTTCACCGCTATATAGCTTACTCCCGCGACTCAACCCCCAACTCATCCCACACCGACTCGGCCAGGTGGAACGTCGCATTGGCCGCCGGAATCCCGCAGTAGATTGCGCTCTGCATGATCACTTCCTTGATCTCGCCACGGCTGACGCCGTTGTTGGCGGCGGCGCGCAGGTGCAGTTTGAGTTCGCCCTCGCGGTTCATGCCGATCAGCATGGCGATGGTGATCAGGCTGCGGGTGTGGCGCGGCAGGCCCGGGCGAGTCCAGATGTCACCCCAGGCGTGGCGGGTGATCATCTCCTGGAACTCCGAGTTGAACTCGGTCAGGGTGGTCAGGCTGCGGTCGACGTGGGCGTCGCCGAGGACCGCGCGACGGACTTCCATCCCCGCGTCGTAACGTTGTTTCTCATCCACAGCAATACCCTCAATCAGCCGACAGAAACGCCAGTACCCGCTCGCTGAACGCGCTGCCGGCCTGGACGTTGGACAAATGCGCGGCATAGAACTCGGCGTACTCGGCGCCCGGCACATGTTCCTGAATGAAGTGTCCGCCGGACGGTGGCGTCACCGCGTCTTCGGTGCCAGCGATGACCAGCAGCGGCGCCTTGATCGACGACAATTGATCGCGGAAATCGGCATCGCGCACGGCTGCACAGTTGGCTGCATAGCCCTGTGGGGAAGTGGCCGCGAGCATGTCGGTAATCTGCTTGGCCGCCGCCGGGTTGGCTTCGGAGAAGTCCGGGGTGAACCAGCGGGCAATCGATGCATCGCGCAGGGCAACCATGGCCGCCTGACCATCACGCAGCACCGTTTCGATGCGCGGGTTCCACACTGACGGATCGCCGATTTTCGCTGCGGTATTGCACACGATCAGTTTGTTCAGGCGCTCACCGGCGTTGATACCTAGCCACTGGCCGATCAGCCCGCCCATAGACAATCCGCAGAAATGCGCGCGTTCAATGTGCAACGCGTCCAGGAGCGCCAGCACGTCGTGGCCCAGCTGCTCGATGCTGTACGGGCCCGGCGTCACCAGCGATTGGCCGTGACCACGAGTGTCGAAACGCAGCACGCGAAAATGCTCGGTGAACGCCGGGATCTGCGCGTCCCACATGTGCAGGTCCGTGCCCAGGGAGTTGGACAGCACCAGCACCGGCGCATCGACCGGTCCATCGAGTTGGTAATGCAGTTCGCCCTCGGCGAGTTGTACAAAAGCCACAGCAAGTCTCCTTCAGGCAGTCAATGCAGAATGTTCAGCCACCGCCCGCTCGACCCAGGTTTTGGCCTGACCGAGATAATGGGCGGGGTCCAGCAGATGATCGAGTTCAGCCGCCGACAGTTCGGCGGTCACTTGCGGTTCGTCGCCGAGGACCGCGCGCAGGTGACGTTGTTCGGCCACGGCGCGTTTGCAGCATTGTTCCAGCAGATGATGCGCGGTATCGCGCCCAACCCGCTGCGCGAGGACGATGCTCACCGCTTCGGCGAGCACCAGGCCCCGGGTCAAATCGAGGTTGCGCGCCATGCGCTCGGCATCCACTTCCAGCCCTTGGGCGATCAACAGCGCTTGCTGCAGGCTGCCCGACACCAGGCAGCAAATCTCCGGCAAGGTTTCCCACTCGGCATGCCACAGGCCGAGGCTGCGTTCGTGTTCCTGGGGCATGGCGCTGAACAGCGTCGACAGCAGACCTGGCACACGCGTCGCCGCGCCGATCAACACCGCCGCGCCCACAGGATTGCGTTTGTGCGGCATGGTCGAGGAACCGCCCTTGCCCGGCGCCGAGGGTTCGAACACTTCGGCGGCCTCGGTTTGCATCAACAGGCTGATGTCGCGACCGAGTTTGCCGAGGCTGCCGGCGATCAGGCCGAGCACGGCGCCGAACTCCACCACGCGGTCGCGCTGGGTGTGCCACGGCTGATCGGGCAAGGTCAGTTGCAGCTCTTCGGCCAGCGACCGGGCTATCGGCATGGCCTGGTCGCCTAGGGCCGCAAGGGTTCCGGACGCACCGCCGAATTGCAGCACCAGCAGGCGCGGCTTGAGTTCGGCCAAGCGTTGGCGACTGCGGGTCACCGCCCCCAGCCAGCCGGCGATCTTCATACCGAGGGTGACCGGCGTCGCATGCTGCAGCCAGGTGCGTCCGGCCAATGGCGTGGTCGCGTAGCGCTGGGCCTGGGACGCTAGGGTCTGCCCCAGTTGTGCCAAGTCTCCTTCGATCAGTTCCAGCGCCCGGCGTAGTTGCAGCACCAGGCCGCTGTCCATCACGTCCTGGCTGGTCGCGCCCAGATGCACATAGCGTTCGGCTTCGACATCGGTGGCCGCAATTTGTTTACCCAGCGCCTTGACCAACGGAATCGCCGAATTACCGGCCGTGGCAATCGCCTCGCCCAACGCCGCAAAGTCGTAAAGCCCGGCACGACAAGCCGCTTCAATCGGCGCGACAGCACTCGACGGAATCATCCCGACCCGCGCTTCGGCCCGGGCAAGTGCCGCTTCGAAATCGAGCATGGCCTGGACACGGCCCTGATCGCAGAACACCTCACGCATATCGCGGGCAGTGAAATAGGCATCGAACAATTGATTGCCCGGTCGCTGGTTCATAAACAGTTCCTGAAGGCGCGGGCCTTTACGACCCGCGCGTGAAGATCAAAGGTCTTGCTGCAGATACTTCGGCTGTTTCGGCAGGCGCAGGCTGAACAGGAATGCCACCGCCATCATCACCGTGACGTACCAGTAGAAGGAGTTTTCCATGCCCACGGCCTTGAGGCTCAAGGCCACATATTCCGCCGAACCACCGAAGATCGCATTCGCCACCGCATACGCCAGGCCGACACCTAGCGCACGCACTTCCGGCGGGAACATTTCAGCTTTTACCAAACCGCTGATCGAGGTGTAGAAACTGACGATCACCAGCGCCAGGGTAATCAACACAAAGGCCAGGAACGGACTGCTGACACTTTTCAGGCTCAACAGGATCGGTACGGTGAACAACGTGCCGAGGGCGCCGAACCAGAGCATCGAGTTACGCCGGCCGATCCTGTCGGCGAGCATGCCGAAAATCGGCTGCATGCACATATAGAGGAACAGCGCGCCGGTCATGATGTAGCTGGCGGTCTTGGCCGGCATGCCGGCGGTGTTCACCAGGTACTTCTGCATGTACGTGGTGAAGGTGTAGAAAATCAGCGAGCCACCAGCGGTGTAACCAAGCACGGTGATGAACGCGGCTTTATGGTCGCGAAACAACGCGCTGATGCTGCCGGCGTCCTTGTTTTCGCGCATTTCCTTGCTGGTGGTTTCTTTCAGCGAACGACGCAGATACAGCGAAACCAGCGCCGCCATGGCACCCACCACGAAGGGTATCCGCCAGCCGTAGGCACGCAGGTCATCTTCGGTGAGGAACTGTTGCAGGATCACCACCAGCGACACCGCGAGCAACTGACCGCCGATCAGGGTCACGTACTGGAACGAGGCGAAGAACCCGCGTTGGCCCTTGAGCGCCACTTCACTCATGTAGGTCGCGGTCGTGCCGTACTCACCGCCCACCGACAAGCCTTGCAGCAAACGGGCGAACAGCAGCAGGATAGGTGCCCAGACCCCGATGCTGTTGTAGGTCGGCAGGCAAGCGATCAGCAGCGAGCCGAAGCACATCATCAGAATCGAGATCAACATCGAATTCTTGCGCCCGTGCTTGTCCGCCAAGCGCCCGAAAATCCAGCCACCAATCGGTCGCATCAGGAACCCGGCGGCAAACACGCCAGCGGTGTTGACCAACTGCACCGTAGGGTTATCGGACGGGAAAAAGGCAGGTGCGAAATAGATCGCACAGAAGGCGTAGACGTAGAAGTCGAACCATTCGACCAGGTTGCCGGACGAGGCACCGACAATAGCGAAGATCCGCTTGTTGCGTTCTTCGCCCGTATAAAGAGCTATAGGAGCTGTGGGTGTTGTCATTGTTTTTTCACTCAATGGGGACAGTGAGAGTCTAGACACACTTTGCAACAATCCCGATCCGCAGATGCAACAGCTGAAGCCAACACAACCTCTTGTGGCGAGGGAGCTTGCTCCCGCTCGGCTGCGAAGCAGTCGTAAAATCGGCCAATGTGGTCTGCCTGATTTACCGTGATAGCCGGGTTTGGGCTCGCTTCGCAAGCCAGCGGGAGCAAGCTCCCTCGCCACAAGTTATGTGTTCACTCAATAATCGAAGAACACCGTCTCGGCATCGGTGCCCTGCAGAATCACGTTCCACTGGTACACGCCCGACGCATCCTGCTTGGCCAGCAGCGTATTGCGACGCTCAGCCGGCACGCATTCCAGCAACGGATCGTTGACGTTCGCCGCCTCGCCATCAAAGTAAATCCGCGTCAGCAGGTGCTTGACCAGGCCACGGGCAAACACCAGCACCACCAGGTGCGGTGCCTGGGTCGTGCCTTTGAGCCCCTCGACCATACCCGGCTTGATGGTGGTGAAACGGAAACGCCCTTCGGCATCCACCGGCACCCGGCCAAAGCCCTCGAAGTTCGGGTCCAGGGGTTTGTCCTGGTCGTCTTCCGGATGGTCGTACTTGCCGGCGGCGTTGGCCTGCCAGACTTCCAGCATCGCGTCGTTGACGATGTCGCCATTGCCGTCGACCACTTGCCCGGTGATCGCCACGCGCTCGCCCAGGGTTTGTTCGACGGTCAGGTTTTCGCGGTTCAGCCAGGTCAGGCCGATGTGGTAATACGGCCCGACGGTGTGGGACGTGGTCGCAGTCAGCGTCATCTTATTTCTCCATCGGCGTGGCGTCGCGGCCGCGCAAAACGATGTCCCAGCGATAACCTAGGGCATAGGAAGGGATGGTTTTTTCCAGATCGAACGCGGCGATCAAGCGCTCTTTGGCGCTGGTATCGGGCACGCAGTTGTAGATCGGGTCGTACGCCAGCAACGGGTCGCCCGGGAAATACATCTGCGTCACCAGGCGCGTCAGGATGCTCGGCCCGAACAGCGAGAAATGGATGTGCGCCGGGCGCCAGGCGTTGTGGTGGTTGCCCCACGGATACGCACCAGGCTTGATGGTCTGGAACTGGTACCAGCCATCGGCGTCGGTCACGGTGCGGCCGGTGCCGGTGAAATTCGGGTCCAGCGGTGCGTCGTGCAGGTCGCGGACATGGGCGTAGCGACCGGCGGCGTTGGCCTGCCAGATCTCCACCAGAATCCCGGGTACTGGCAGACCGTTTTCGTCCAGAACGCGGCCGTGGATGATGATGCGTTCACCCTGAGGTTCCGCGTCATGCTGGGCAGTCAGGTCATTGTCCTTCTCATTGACGCGCTCGGCGCCAATGGTAGGACCGGTAATTTCCGACAACGAATGGGGCAGGAACACCAACGGTTTCGACGGCGAGCGCAGGTTGGTTGATTGGTAGGTCGGATGTAGGTACGGCGGTTGAGTGCCTTCCTGCGGACGACGGTAACCAGGCTTGTCAGTCATGAAACATTCCTCAGTTCTTATAAGTCTTCAGAGCGCGTCAGACGCGCTCGATCGCCAAAGCCAGACCTTGGCCGACACCGACGCACATGGTCGCCAGACCTTTCTTGCCACCGGTTTTTTCCAGCTGATGCAACGCGGTCAACACCAGTCGCGCGCCGCTCATGCCCAACGGGTGACCCAAGGCAATCGCGCCACCGTTCGGGTTGACCTGGGCCGCGTCGTCCGCGATCCCCAGTTCACGCAGCACCGCCAAGCCCTGGCTGGCGAAGGCTTCGTTGAGTTCGATCACGTCAAACTCACTGACCGCCACACCGAGGCGCTCGATCAGTTTACGCACCGCTGGCACCGGGCCGATGCCCATCACTCGCGGGGCAACACCGGCGCTGGCCATGCCCAGTACTTTGGCGCGGGCAGTCAGGCCGTGTTTCTTCACCGCTTCGGCCGAAGCCAGGATCAACGCGGCAGCACCGTCGTTCACACCCGAGGCATTGCCGGCGGTGACAGTCTTGTCGGGGCCGTTGACCGGTTTCAGTTTGGTCAGGGCTTCCAGCGTGGTGTCGGCGCGAGGATGCTCGTCCTGGCTGACCACGGTTTCACCTTTCTTGTGGGTGATGCGCACTTCAACGATTTCTTCGGCGAAGAACCCGGCGGCTTGCGCGGCGGCCGTGCGTTGTTGACTGCGCAGGGCGAACGCGTCCTGATCGGCGCGGGACACCTTGTAATCGTCGGCCACGTTGTCAGCGGTCTGCGGCATCGCGTTCACGCCGTACTGGGCCTTCATCAACGGGTTGATGAAGCGCCAGCCGATGGTGGTGTCTTCGAGCTTCATGTTGCGCGAAAACGCTGCATCGGCCTTGCCCATCACGAACGGTGCGCGGGACATCGACTCGACGCCACCGGCGATCGCCAGCTCCATCTCGCCGCTGGCGATGGCGCGGAACGCGGTGCCGATGGCATCCATGCCCGAAGCGCAGAGGCGGTTGAGGGTCACGCCGGGAATGGTTTCCGGCAGGCCGGCCAGCAACAGCGCCATACGCGCGACGTTGCGGTTGTCTTCACCGGCCTGGTTGGCGCAGCCGAGGAACACCTCGTCCACGGCGTTCCAGTCCACCGACGGGTTGCGCTCCATCAAGGCCTTGATTGGCACGGCAGCCAGGTCGTCGGCACGCACCGTCGACAGGCCACCGCCGAAACGGCCGATGGGGGTACGAATCGCGTCGCAGATATAAACGTCACGCATCACGCTTCTCCGGGGGCTTGGCCGTGTGCGGCGGCGGTACGAGCTTCGAGGTCGCGCAGCGCGGTCAGCTCGACTTCAGTCGGCTCGGCGGTTTGCTCGACATGGTCGGCAAAGCGAATCGCCCAACCGGTGGCCGCAACCACTTGCTCGCGGGTCACGCCCGGGTGCAGTGCGGTGACCACGAATTCGTGGGTGCCCTCTTCCGGCTCCATGATGCACAGGTCGGTGATGATCCCCACCGGACCGGCGCCTGGCAGGCCGAGACGCTTGCGCGAATCACCGCCCTCGCCGTGGCCGACCGAGGTAATGAAGTCGAGTTTGTCGACAAAGGAGCGCGACGACTGCTTGAGGATGATCAACACACTCTTGGCGGAACCGGCAATCTCCGGCGCGCCACCTGCACCCGGCAGACGGACTTTCGGCGCGTGGTAATCACCCACGACAGTGGTGTTGATGTTGCCGAAACGGTCGACCTGCGCCGCGCCGAGGAAGCCGACGTCAATGCGCCCGCCCTGCAGCCAGTAGCGGAAAATCTCGCCGGTAGGAACTACGGTGTCGGCGGTTTCCGCCAGTTCACCGTCACCGATCGACAGTGGCAGTACGCTTGGCTTGGCACCGATCGGACCCGATTCGTAGATCAGGACGACATCAGGCGAGGAAGTCAGGCGCGCCAGGTTGGCTGCTTTCGACGGCAGGCCGATACCGACGAAGCACACCGAACCGTTCTTCAGACGGCGAGCGGCGGCGACGGTCATCATTTCATTGGTGGTGTAAGTCATTACTTCGCCTCCGAAGCGGCGGCCAGTTTGGCCTGGAACTCGCTGAAGTCAGCGCTGCCGTGGATGTATTCGTTGATCCACGCGGTGAAGGTTTCACGGTCGCGGGCAATCGGGTCCCAGGCCTGGTAGAAGCGGTTGTCGCGCTCGTTGTAACCATGGGCGTAGGACGGATGCGCACCGCCAGGTACATGGCAAACCGCGCTCAAGGCCCAGGTTGGCAATACACAGGAGTTCATCGGTGCATTGAGGTCGTCGACGATTTCCTCAACGGTGACGATGCAGCGCTTGGCGGCCAGGGCGGCTTCTTTCTGCACGCCAAGGATGCCCCAGAGCAGCACGTTGCCCTTGCGGTCGGCTTTCTGCGCGTGAATCACGGTAATGTCCGGGCGCACCGAAGGCACGGCGGCCAACACTTCGCCGGTGAACGGGCAAGTGACGGATTTGATCAGCGGATTGACCTTCGGCAGGTCGGAACCGGCGTAGGCACGCAGTACCGCGAACGGCAGGCCGGAAGCGCCGGCGACGTAGGCATTGGCCAGGTCGGCGTGGCTGTGTTCTTCGATTTCCAGCGCGTGGGGCCACTGCTTCTCTACGGCGTCACGCAGACGGTGCAGCGAACCTACGCCAGGGTTACCACCCCAGGAGAAAATCAGCTTGCGGGCACAACCGGCACCGATCAACTGGTCGTAGATCAAGTCAGGGGTCATTCGCACCAGGGTCAGGTCTTTCTTGCCCTGGCGAATGATTTCGTGACCCGCCGCCGTCGGGATCAGGTGGGTAAAGCCTTCGAGCGCGACCGTATCGCCGTCGTTTACGAATTGCTTCACCGCGTCGTGCAGCGAAAGGATTTCAGCCATTGGGGCAGGCTCCCGTTTATTGTTAACCGACAGTGGAAGAAGGCGCCGATGCGCAGCGCCGGAATGACTGAAGATTAAGCCCGTGCAAAACGCCAAACAATCCGATAATCGACTAAGCGTTCGATTATCGAACATATTGTTGCTTGGCTACCGATCCCCAAAAGCTTCGCGAGCAGGCTCGCTCCCACAGAGGAATGCGATCACCTGTGGGAGCGAGCCTGCTCGCGAAGAGGTCTGCACACTCAATGAAGAATCGGACAGGCCTCAGGTCGCATCCGCATGACTGACCATGCCCTTGATCACCACCGCCGTCGTTGCCAGCGCCGCCGGAATCACCAGCGCCGTCAGCACTTGCTCGAAGTTCCAGCCCAGCCCCAGCAGCGTTGCGCCCATCCACGCACCGAGGATGGCACCGAAGCGGCCGATGCCGAGCATCCACGACACGCCGGTGGCCCGCCCTTGAGTCGGATAGAACCGCGCCGCCAGTGACGGCATTGCCGATTGCGCACCGTTGACACACATCCCGGCCACCAGCACCAGGGTCGCCAGGATTGTGATGTTGCCCAGGCTCTGCCCTACCGCGTAGGCAAACACCCCGGCCAACAGGTAGAAAGTGCCGATGACCTTGTGCGGATTGAACCGGTCCATTGCCCAGCCCACGCCCACCGCACTCAGCACGCCACCAAACTGGAACAGCGCGCCGATGAAGGCAGCCTGCTCCATGCTCGCGCCACTGTCACGCATCAGGGTCGGCAGCCAGCTGGTCAGCAGGTAAACGATCACCAGGCCCATGAAGTAGGTCAGCCACAACAGCAAGGTGCCGGTGCTGTAGGTGCCAGAGAAGATCACTGCAAACACATTGCGCGCCTTCACGGTTTTCTGTTCCGGCACGCTGAAACTGGACGCCTGGGCCACCACCGTCGGGTCGATCGGCGCCAGTGCCTTGCGCACTTTGTCCGTACCGCGGTTGCGCACCACCAGGTAACGCGCCGACTCCGGCAGCCAGAGCAGCAAAACGACGGCGAGGATCAGCGGCAGAACCCCGCCGATCAGCAGCAGGCTGTGCCAGCCAAAGGCCGGAATGAGTTTGGCCGAGATGAATCCACCGCCGGCCATGCCGAGGTTGAAACCGCAGAACATGCTGGTCACCAGCAGGGATTTCTTGCGCTCCGGTGTGTACTCCGACAGCAGGGTCGTGGCGTTCGGCATGCCGGCACCCAGACCCAGGCCGGTCAGGAAGCGCAACACCAGCAATTGATCGACATTGCTGCTGTAGGCCGAGGCCAGGCTGAAGGCGCCGAACAACAGCACCGCACCGACCAGCACGACTTTTCGCCCGAAGCGGTCAGCCAACGGGCCCGATCCCAGAGCGCCGAAGACCATGCCGATCAACGCCGCACTCATCACCGGGCCGAGACTGGCGCGGTCGATACCCCAGTCCTGGGACAGGGCCGGAGCGATGAATCCCATGGCCGCGGTGTCGAGGCCATCGAGGAAGACAATCAGGAAACACAGGATCACCACGCGCCACTGGTAGCGCGAAATGGGTTGGGCATTGATGAAGGACTGCACGTCGAGGCAGTTTCCTACAGCAGACTGAGGCTGGTTCATTATTTTTATTCCACGGATCGCAGTCGAACGGTGTCAGCAGATGCTGACGAAGCCGCGACAGTAATGATCCGGAGGAAACAGCGTCAATTCGATAAACACATCTCTGTGCGTTTATCGAACAGCTTAGGCAAACAACTGCGCGCTGAGGTCGCGGCTGGCGCTCAACAAACCGGGCAGGAAACGCTGTTCCAGTTCATTGCGGCTGACCCGCCCCGCATGGGTGCTGACATTGAGGGCCGCAACCACCTGCCCGGAAGCGTCGTACACCGGGACGGCAATCGAACGCAGCCCTTGCTCGAGTTCCTGGTCGACGATGCACCAGCCTTGCAGTCGTACTTCTTGCAGGCATTCGAGCAACGCCTCGGGGGTGTGGATCGTGCGGCTGGTCTTGGCTTGCAATTCGGCGTGGTCGAGGTATTCGCCAAGCGAGGTGTCGTCCAGCGCGGCCAGCAGGATCCGCCCCATCGACGTGCAGTAGGCCGGCAAGCGCCCGCCCACCGACAGGTCCACCGAAATCAGGCGCTGGGTGGTCGCGGAGCGGGCGATGTACAGAATGTCATCACCCTCCAGCGTGGCCATGTTGCAGGCCTCGTGCAGTTGCTCGCTCATGCGGTCCAGGTACGGCTGGGCGGAAACCGCCAGCGGCGTCGATGACACATAGGCATGGCCGAGGGTCAGCACTTTGGGCAGCAGCGAATAGGTGCGGCCGTCGGTGGTGGCGTAGCCGAGTTTGATCAGGGTGTGCAGGCAACGGCGCACGGCGGCGCGGGGAATTTCCGTGCGGTGGCTGATCTGGGCGATGGTCAGGTGCCGTTTGCGCTCCTGGAACGCTTGCACCACGGCCAGGCCACGGGCCAGGGACGTCATGAAATCCGGGTCGCCGGTCAGTGCCTGGATCCGTTTGGCTGGTGAGGCAACGATGGGAGGAGCCACTGAAGCGAAGGAATTACGCATTTGATCGTTCATACAAGGTCCTTTTACCCATTCGGATCAGCGACTATTACAAAGGGCTGGCGCCTGGCGCTCAAGCCCGACCCGTCAACTCCGTGCGATTATCGAACGCTCGACCGATAATCGCAATCCACCATATGAATAACCGGATCCGCCGACGCCCGTTTTTTTCGCCGACTCACGACCCCATGTTTACGCCGACTCGACACAGGACTTAATGGGGCAATCCAATTACCGCAACTTGCCTGACTTAATGGCATCAGAAAGACATCGCAGCGATCTGCTATCAGTCGACGCTCCACTTAATCGTAAAGTTGCGAGCAACAAAACGGTCACACACCAAGAACAACTTTTAACTCTTTGGAGATAGTGTTCTTCGAATCGGCCGCTATAATACAATTCAGTAGCGCTTCGGTTTTTTACTTGCCGAACCCGTTGCCCGGCAATGTGATGTTCCATCGCCGTTGCCCGTTGCAAGCGCCAGATCCGCATTGCACAGCCTTGTCGATGCGCTTGCCGAAACAGGAAACTGAAGCTACGTCAGCTGTTTATCTCTGGTGCCGTGGCCGCCTGTGACATGGAAGTATTGATCACGTTGTTGCCAAAAACGATGCCTTGACGGGCATTGCCCATTCGACAAACGTGATCAAACGATTTGATGCAGCGCGTTTTCACCAGAATTTATCCCAACTCAATCAGGTAGCACTGTGACGAAAGACGAACTGCGCGCGGAACTAGAGCGCCAGGAACAACGTTACAAGGAAGTTTACGGCGGAGAAGTCACCACTTACGCCGCTCAACCCGAACCGGAACGCAAACCCTGGCGTAAACGCGCCACCGTTCAGGATCAGGTTTTCCAGCAGGAAATTCAAAAAATGGAAAAGGAACTCAAAGCCGAAGAGCCATGACTGCTTCGGCCTGATCCTTATAAGGGCCTGCCTCTGCACCCGTTAAAAGCGGGATGTATTGATGCTGCCTTTCGCGCCCGCTACGAGCGGGCAGCGGCCATCACCGTCGTCGAATCCGGTAGATTTCCGGTATCTGACCTATTTCTCAGATTTTTCTCACAACTGTTCAAGCCCCTCTTACCGGGCCGTGAAGGTTTTGTGACAGTATATTTTTTCAATTAAATCAATGACTTAAAAAACGCAGCAAAACCGTGGGTTTTCAGGTGCGGCGGCAAAAAAATTCGTTGAAGAATGTTACCGATGAGCAGCTAGTGCATTGATTAGCAGTCTTTTCTGGCATAATCGCGCCCCCTTATGACCGGGTCAGAAAACCTTCATGATCGATTTATTCAGCGGACTGAATGCTTGGGTGCTTGTAAGCCTCTTGCTCGCCCTGGCCTTTGTCCTCGCCTTCGAGTTCATCAATGGCTTTCATGACACCGCTAACGCGGTGGCGACCGTTATCTACACCAAAGCCATGCCGCCTCATCTGGCGGTGTTCTTCTCCGGTGTGTTCAACTTCCTCGGCGTGCTGCTGGGCGGGGTCGGCGTGGCGTATGCCATCGTCCACCTGCTGCCGGTAGAACTGCTGATCAATGTGAACACCGGTCACGGACTGGCCATGGTGTTCTCGTTGCTCGCCGCCGCCATTACCTGGAACCTGGGCACCTGGTACTTCGGTATTCCCGCGTCCAGTTCCCACACGTTGATCGGTTCGATCCTCGGTGTCGGCCTGGCCAACGCCCTGATCAACGATATTCCGCTGGCTGACGGTGTGAACTGGCAGAAAGCGATCGATATCGGCGCCTCGCTGGTGTTCTCGCCAATGGCCGGTTTCCTGATCGCAGCGCTGATCCTGATCGGTCTTAAATGGTGGCGTCCGCTGTCGAAGATGCACAAGACGCCGGAACAGCGCCGCAAGATCGACGACAAGAAACACCCGCCGTTCTGGAATCGCCTGGTACTGGTGATCTCGGCCATGGCCGTGAGTTTCGTGCACGGTTCCAACGATGGCCAGAAAGGTATCGGCCTGATCATGCTGGTCCTGATCGGTATCGTGCCAGCGCAGTTCGTCCTCGACCTGAACAGCACGACCTATCAGATCGAGCGGACTCGCGACGCCACGCTGCACCTGAGCCAGTTCTACCAGCGTAATGCTGAAACCCTGGGCGAGTTCCTGGCCCTGGGCAAGAGCGTGGAAGGCGATCTGCCGGAGAAGTTCCGTTGCAACCCGCAACAGACCGAACCGACCATCACCGCCCTGCTCGGCACCCTCAAGGGTGTAGCCGACTACCACTCGCTGCCGTCGGAAAGCCGCATCGAAGTACGTCGTTACCTGCTCTGCCTGGACGACACGGCGAAGAAAGTCAGCAAGTTGCCGACTCTCGGGGCCCGTGAAAAGGCTGACCTGGACAAGCTGCGCAAGGACCTGACCACCACCACCGAATACGCTCCGTTCTGGGTGATCCTGGCGGTTGCACTGGCCCTGGGCCTGGGCACCATGGTCGGCTGGAAACGCGTGGTACTGACCATTGGCGAGAAGATCGGCAAGCAAGGCATGACCTACTCCCAAGGCATGTCCGCGCAGATCACCACCGCCAGCCTGATCGGCATGGCGAACATCTTCAGCCTGCCGGTTTCCACCACCCACGTGCTGTCCTCGGGTGTGGCGGGCACCATGGTCGCCAACAAGAGCGGCCTGCAAAGCGGCACCGTCAGAACCATCCTGCTGGCCTGGGTATTGACCCTGCCAGCCACCGTGGCCCTGTCGGCCGGGTTGTTCTGGCTGGCCTCGAAGGCCCTTGGCAGCTGATACACCGCCAAACAAGAAAAGGCGCGCTCCGCAAGGAACGCGCCTTTTTTATTGGTGCGCCA